>NZ_JBQEPL010000001.1:2500-1354155 GCF_052045505.1 Sphingomonas sp. 22176
TTGCGGGCGCGATCACCGCGCTGACCGGGGCCTATGCCGGCTGGGGTGTGTGGACCCTGGTCGCCGCCCCCATCGTGCTGTTCGCCAGCCGCGCGATCGGCATGACGGTGGCGGCCCGCGCACTGGTGTGGCCGAGCTTCGACTTTCGCGGCGCGGGCGACATGGCGCGCTATGGCGGGGTGATGGCGGCGGGGCAGGTCTTCTGGTTCCTGCAGAGCCAGGCCGACGTGTTCATCGCCGGGCGCATGTTCGACCCGCATCTGCTCGGCATCTATACGACCAGCCTGTTCCTCACCCAGATCTTCGTCTCGAAGTTCGTGCCGCCGCTCAACGAGGTCGCCTTCTCGGCCTATGCGCGGATACGCGACGATCCCGAGGCGGTGGCGGCGGCGTTCGTACGCGGGGCGCAACTGATCCTGCTTGCCGCCATGCCTTTCTATATCGGGCTGGCCGCGACCGCCGAGCCGCTGGTCGCCGTGGTGCTCGGGCCGAAATGGGCGGAAGCTGCGCCGGTGGTGCATGGCCTGGCGCTGGTGATGCCACTGATGACGCTGCAGATCTTGTTCGCGCCCGCCAGCGATGCGCGGGGTCGCCCCGGCATCAGCGCACGCAACGGGGCGACCGGTGCGCTGTTCCTGCCGATCGCCTTCCTGGTCGGCGTGCATTGGGGCATCCTCGGCCTCGTTGCCGCCTGGTATGTCGCCTATCCGCTGTACCTCGCCTTTTCGGCGCACCGCACGCTGCCAGCGATCGGGGTTTCCTATGCGCGGCTCGGCCGAGCGATCGCGGCGCCGGTGTTGGCGGCGCTGGCGATGGGCCTGATCGTCACCCTCGTCGACCGAGAACTGCCGCCGCTCGCCCCCCTGCCCCGGCTGGCACTGCTCGTCAGTGTGGGTAGCGCGAGCTATGGCGCGCTGCTGTTCGCCTTTGCGCGGGAGACGCTCGGCGGCGCGATCGCGCTGGTGCGCAACCGCGCCGGCTGAGCCGCGTCAGGCCGCCTGGATATAGGCGCGCATCGCCTCGGCCTCGGACTCGATGCGATCGATGCGGTACTTCACCAGATCGCCGATCGAGATGAAACCGACCACCGCCTGCCCGTCGATCACCGGCAGATGGCGGATGCGCCGCCGCGTCATCAGCGCCAGCGCGCCGAGCACCGTCTCTTCCGGCCCGACGGTGATCGCGGGCGCGGTCATCACGCGGCCGACCGGGAGCTCGAGCCCGATCGCGCCTTCGCGCTCGATGCAGTGGATCACGTCGCGCTCGGAAAAGATGCCGACGACTTGCCCGTTTTCGAGAACCGGCACCGCGCCGATCCGGCGGGCCGCGAGTAGTGCCACCGCCTCCGCGACGGTGCCGGTCGAGGCGATCGACACGATGTCTCGCCCCTTGCCTTCGAGGATTGCCGCGATGGTCATCGCCTTCTCTCCTTGGCTTTCATTTTTTAGGCGTTGTTTATCCCACGAATCGGCCCAACTTGCAAAGCGATGGAACAGCCCGACGGACTCGATGATCCAGGTTATGCCGCCTTCGCCTGGGGGCGGTTCCGCCGCATCCTGTGGGGGATGGCGGCGGTGGCGGTGCTCGCCGCTGGCGTGGCGGAATATTGGCTGTGGGCGACGATGGGCGAGCTGCACATCGTCACCGCGATCGCCACCTTTCTGGGCGTGTTCTTCACCATCATGATGGCGGCGGCGCTGATGGGGCTGATGTTCCTCAGCTCGGGCAGCGGCCATGACGCGCAGGTGGAAGACCCGCTCAAGGACCAGGTCGACCTCGACTGAAGCCTCAGCGCGCCCGCTTGAGGGTGAGGTCGAGGCTCGCGGTGCCGTTCGCCGGCACGGTTACCCGCCAGGTGGGCACGCCCTTGTGCGAGACGAGCGGCGCGCCGGCCTTGGCGTCGCGATAGGGGATCGGCAGCTCGAAGGTGACGGGGGTGGCAAGCGCGTTGGTCACCTCGATCTGGTAGTTCGCGCGCCGCTTGGAGCCTGGTTTGCCGACCACCGCATAGCGGACCTCGCTGCTGTCGCCGGGGTGCAGCTCGATCTCGTCGCCGATCGCGCGATCCTGGAGCGTCGACTCGCCGAGCAGCACCGGCTGGTCGCCCCGCGCCGCGAACAGCGCGACCGATCCGGCCGGCAGAGGGAGCCCTAGGCCGGCGCTCGTCCGATTCTCGGCGCGCAGGAGGATGGCGGCGGGTTCGCTCTCGGCGTCGCGGTCGGGATCATAGGCGAAGGGCCGAAACGTCCCCGCATAGATCCGCGCCATCTGCACGCGCTCGCGGTGGAGCAGCGCGACCTGCTTGGTGGCGCGCGCGGCGACGCTCACCGGCTCGGGGACGCGATAGAGCTTGAGGTCGCCCAGATCCTCCTGCTCGGCCATCATCACCGGCGCGAACGCGATGCGCGATCCGGTAACGATGATGCTTCCGGCAAGGTCCATCGGCGCAGGTTCCGGCGCTGGCGGCGGCGGCGGGGGCGGCGCCAACGGCGCACCCGGTGCCGGGGCATCGCTGGTTTTCCCCATCGGCCAGCACTCCAGCTGCAAGGCGGTCGCGGCACCGCGCGGCAGCCGCGCGGCCTTCTCCTTGTTGGGCTGGCCGGCCATCGCGCTGGTGCGGGCATCGGCAAAGCCTTGGCTGCCGCCATTCACCACCGTCATCCAGCCGAACAGATCGAGCATATCGCCCTCTCCCAGCTTCGCGACATAATTGGCCGACCAGTCGAGGCCCTGCGCCAGATAGGAAAGCTGCACCGTCACCGTCTGCGCGCGGGGGCTGTTGGTCGTCACCGACAGGGTCGGCTTTGCGGCGAGATCGGCGGGCACGCCCGGATAGACCAGCGCCTCGGGAAGCCCCGAACAGCCCAGCGCCTCCACCCCCTGCTCGGTGGTGAGCAGCACGCCGCCTTCGGGCCCGGCCTGAATCACCGCCTCGCTTTCGCGGACCTTGCCGGTGGCGCGATTGGTGCGCCGGACGGTGACGCGGCGCTTGAGATACGCATCGACCAGCGTCGCCGGGCCGAGCAGCCGGGCGTCGCGATTCTTCTCGCCCACCCCGCGCGGCAGACCGGTGACGATCGCGGTCTCGGGCATCATCCCCTCGGACACGCCGACGAAGCGGATCACCGCCGCACCCGCGGGGAGCTGCAGCGTCCGGGTTTCGGTGACCAGCGCATAGCCCCCGGGCCAGCTTCGCCGGATCGCGCCTTCGCCGCGGTTCGGATCGCGATAGACCGTGACCGCCACCGCATCGGGCTTGTCCGAGACGACGAGCGTCTGCGCCGCCGCCGGCAGAGCGGCGAGCAGCGCGACAACAGCAAAGGCGATGCGGGCGAGCATCGGATCAGTCGCGGCTGTCGAACACCATGGTCACCGATGCCTTGCCATTGGCGGGCACCGGCACCTTCCACTCCATCCGATCGGCCGAGACACGCTCGCCGGCGAGGGTCTGGTCGATCACACGGACATCGCCCCACAGCCCGGTCTGGGCGAGATCGATGGTGACCGGCTCGGTGCGGGCATTGGTGAAGTCGTAGCGCATCGTGGTTTTCCAGCGCCGCGCCGAGAGCTTCTTGCGCTCGACCACCACCGCCGCGCCCTTCACGTCGAACGCCTCTCCCGTGCGGATCGACATGGCCGAGCCCATCGGCGCCGCATCGACCCGGCTCTCGCCGATGAACTGCGGCTCGCCCTTGCGATCGCGCATATAGACGCGGATCGTGCCGCTCGGCAGCTGGTCGCCCAGGCCGCCATTCTTCGACGTCGAGAATTTGAGCACCGAGGACGCGCTGCGCGGATCGGTGTCGGCACCCAGCCAGCCATTGATCCACTCATAGGTCTTGCGCGCCGGGGCGGCCTTCACGTCGAGGAAGCTGACCTGCTTCTGCTGGGCATTGGCGATCGTGGTGCGCTGGGCGAGCGGATAGAAGATATAGTCGCCCAGCCGCTCGCGCGGGCCGGTCTCGGTGCCGGGCTGGTCGATGGTTGCGTCATCTCCTCCGAGCCGGCCGAAAGCCTTCGCGCCGCTGGGCGCCCCGGCAACGAGCGTCACCGCGGCATTCTGGTACGACGTGCCGGTATCGTTGGTGAGCGTGATCCAGCCCTGCACGTCGATCGCGCTCTTGGCCTCGTCGAACAGCATCACATAGTCGCTGGTCCAGCCGAGGCCGGGGGTGAGATAGCTGAGCGTCGCCGGCACCCGACCGCCGCTAGCGACCTGCAGCGTCACCGACAGCGTGGGCCGGGCGCGGAGATTTTCGGGCACCTTGTCGAAGATCACCCGGACCGGCAGGCCGTCGTCGCGCAGCACTTCGATGCGCGGTCCGATCTGGAGCACGATGCCGCCATTGGCCGAGAGCACCCGCGCCTGCTCGCGCGTCTCGGCGCCGGTCGCGGGGTTGGTGCGCACGATGGTGACGACCGAGCCGACCGCCTTTTCCATCAGCTTGTAGGGCGTGAGCAGGTCGTAATCGAAATTCTGCTCGACGATGCCGATGCCGGGGCCGGCGAGCGTCACCGTCTCGGGCCGGATCTTGGCGGAGACGTCGGCGAATTCCTGGCGGGTACGGCCGGCGGCGAGGT
Source organism: Sphingomonas sp. 22176 (assembly GCF_052045505.1). NCBI lineage: Bacteria > Pseudomonadati > Pseudomonadota > Alphaproteobacteria > Sphingomonadales > Sphingomonadaceae > Sphingomonas > Sphingomonas sp. 22176. Next base: position 7,082 of record NZ_JBQEPL010000001.1, read on the forward strand.
CCAGCGTACGGGCGTCCTGCACCAGCGCCTGGCCGTTCTGGTAGATGGTGATGGCAAGATCGCCCTGCGCGGTCTTGTCCGGGGCGGGAAGTTGCTGGGCCTGCGCGAGCGTCGGCCATGCCGCCGCCAAGAGCCACACCGCACGCCGCATACTCATCCTCCCCCTTGCTTGGGAGGATCGTAGCAGATGAGGCGGCCGCCGCTAGTGTTTCCTCCCCCTGGCGGGGGAGGATACGCTCTCTACCTCTACAGCGTTACCACCTGCTGCCGCCCGTCATACACCACCTCGCGCCCGGCCGCTTCGGCGAGCCCGGCACCGACGCCCGGCGCCACCGTCACCACCCGGAACCGCCGCGTCTTCGCCATGCCCGGATAGCGGCCCTGCCGCGCGCCGATCGTCAGCGTGCCGGCCTTGTCATCCAGCGCCAGCGCGATCGTTGCGCGCTCGCCGCGGCGCCAATCCTGGCCGTCGCCGGCATCGTCATAAAGGGTGAAGCGGCCATCGGCACCACGATAGATTCGCAGCTCGATCGGGCGATCGGGGGACTGGTCGGCATATTGGACAGGTGATCCCAGCGGCAGGATCGTGCCCGCCGCGATCTGCACCGGGATCTGCCCGATCGGCGCGGCGACTTGGAGTTTCGCCCCGCCCGCATGGCGGGTGCCGGTCCAGAAATCGATCCATTCGGCGCCGGCGGGCAGATACACCGAACGCGACGTGGCGCCCGGCTCGATCACCGGGCTGATCAGCAGATTGCGGCCGAACAGATATTGGTCGCGCAGATCCTGCGCCGCGCGGTCCTGCGGGAAGACCATGCCGACCGGATAGAGGAACGAGGCGCCGCGGTCCGCCACCTGCCAGCTCTGCGCATAGAGGAAGGGCAGCAGCCGGTAGCGCAGCGCGACCGCGTCGAGCAGCGGCTGGCGGACGCTCTCGGGGAAGCTGTAGACTTCCTTGCCCTCGCCGGTGCCGTGGATGCGGAACATCGGATTGAACACGGCGAACTGCAGCCATCGGGTGAACAGCTCCTGATAGGCGGGATCCTTGGGGCTGCCGCCGAAGAAGCCGCCGATATCCGCCGACCAGAAAGGATTGCCGGTCATCGAGAAATTGACGCCGGCCGGGATCTGCCTGGCAAACACGTCCCACCGCCCGCTGACGTCGCCGGACCAGGTGAAGGCGCCGTTGCGCTGCTGCCCCGCCCAGGCCGAGCGGGTGAGCAGCAGCGGGCGCTTGGCGGCATAATCGGCGGCCATGCCGTCGTGCACCGCGGTCGTGTGCATCAAGGGATAGGCGTTGAACACCTGCGCGCCCGGCCCAGCGGCGGTGTTTACCTCGGCCATCTCGCCCCAATGGCCGCCCAGTTCTGCCTCGCTGCCGTCGAGCCAGTAACCGTCGAACCCGGTCTTGCCGAGCCGGTCAGAGATCTGCTTCCAGTAGAGTGCGCGCGCCTTGGGCGAGAAGGCGTCGTACCAGCGGCCTTCGCCGGCCGGATACACGTTGGGGTAGGTCTTGGGGTAGAGCCCGCCGATCGCGTCGAGCGCCTTGGTATTTTCCAGCCCCACGTCGAGCCGCGGCCAGACCGAGACGATGCTGTGCAGGTTCTGCCGATGCAGCGTATCGAGCATCGCCTTGGGATCGGGATAACGCGCGGGGTTCATCTCATGGCTGCCCCAGCGGCCGGCCGGCCAGTACTGCCAGTCTTGCACCACCGCATCGAGCGGAATGCCGAGGCGGCGATATTCGGCCGCGACGCTCAGCAGTTCGGCCTGCGAGCCATAGCGCTCCTTCGACTGCCACAGCCCCCAGGCCCAGCGCGGCAGCAGCGAGGCGGCGCCGGTGAGCTGGCGATAGGCGCCGATCACCTGGTCGACATCGGGCCCGGCGAAGAGGAAATAGTCGACGCCCTCGCCTGCCGCCGAGCGGAACACGGCCCGGTTGCCCGCCTGCGGCGTATCCACCGCGACCTCGGTGACCGAGGCATTGTTCCAGAACACCCCGAAGCCTGCGGGCGAAACCAGGACGGGCACGCCAACATCGGTATTCGCCTGCTGCAGCCGAACGATAGCGCCGCGATAATCGAGCAGCCCGGCCTGGTGCTGGCCCAGGCCGTAGACCGCCCGCCCCTCAGGCAGGGTGAAGGCGGTGCGTACCGCGCCGTCGGCGTCGGGGGTGCCGCCCAGCTTGCGGCGATAGAGATCGGTCTCGCCGACCAGCGGCTTGTCGTCTGCGCCGAGCAGCGCCACCGCGCCGGTCTTGCGATCGACGCTGATCCGCATCGCCGGGGTGGCGAGCAGATAGCGATCGGGCTGCTGGTCGAGCGTCCACGCCACCTTCGCCGGGTGGCCGATCAGCGCGAGGTCGGGCGTGCGTTCGGCCCCTTCGCGCAGCAGCGACACCCGCACGATCCGGTCGCCCCAGATGGTGAGCGCGAGCACGCCCTGCGCGGTGCGGAAGGTGGCGCCGGTCGGGTTCTGCGCGAGCAGCGTCGCGCCCTCGGCAGCGGCGGCCTGGAGAGGCGCGGCCCGCGCGGCAAAACTCTGCGCAATAGTCGCGGCGAGCGCAGCCCCCAGCAGCAGAAGCGACTTGGCTTTCACAGACATTCTCTCCCCTGACACGACGGTCTTGCCGCAATCTTGTCAGACTAGATCAGACCTGCCTAGCCCGTTGGGGTCTTAGTGCCCGCCGCCTGCCAGCCGCAGCCCGGCGATGCAGCCGACCAGTCCGAGGATTAGCAGCATACGCACCGCGCTCACCGGCTCGCCGAACCACAGCATGCCGACGATCACCGTGCCGAGCGCGCCGATCCCGCCCCACACCGCATAGGCGGTGCCCAGCGGCACGGTGCGCGAGGCCATCTCGAGCAGCGCCATCGACACGGCGATGCAGCCGAGAAAGGCCAGCGTCCAGGGGATGTTCCGAAAGCCGTCGGTGAAGCGCATGCAGGTGGTGAAGCCCACTTCGCACAGCCCGCCAAGCAGCAGGTAGATCCAGCCCATCAGCGCCCGGCCAGCTTGGCCAGCGCATCGCCGGTCACCCGCTGCACCGTCCATTCGTCCATGCCAACGGCCCCCATCGCGCGGTAGAAATCGATCGCCGGCTGGTTCCAGTCGAGCACCGACCATTCGAACCTGGCATAGCCGCGCGTGACGGCGATATCGGCCAAATGGCGCAGAAGCGCCTTGCCGACGCCCGCACCGCGCGCGGCGGGAGTGACGTACAGGTCCTCCAGATACATGCCGGGCAGCCCGGTCCAGGTGGAGAAGTTCTGGAAGAACAACGCGAAGCCGAGAGGGGCGCCATCCGCATCTTCCGCGATCACCGCTTCGGCGGCCGGGCGCGGGCCGAACAGCGCGGCTTCCAGCATCGGCTCGGTCGCGAGCACGGCGTCGGGCTCGCGCTCGAATTCGGCGAGTTCGCGGACGAAGCCGAGGATCTGGGGCACGTCGGCGGGCGTGGCGAAACGGATCTGGGTCATGCAGCGGCCTCGGTCTGGGGAGCAGGCGCCACGCGGCCGCGGATCGCGGCCAGGCACCCGAGGATGATGAGCAGCGCGCCCGCGACCGTCCAGGCCGAGACGCGCTCGTCGAACACTACATAGCCGAGCAGCGCCGCCCAGACGAAGGCGGTATATTCCACCGGCGCCAGCACCTGCGCCTCGGCATGGCCATAGGCCCAGGCGAGCAGCACGGCGGAGACCGAGCCGACCAGCGCCGCGCCGAGGATCCAGGGCCAAAGGCTTATTGAAGGCATTGCCGAGAACCACGGGGCACCGGGCAGCATTACCAGCGCGAGGACGAGGCTGGTGAACAGCGCGACCTCGATCGGATCGGCGATCTGGGCCTGGCGTCGCAGCAGGATCAGGCTGCCGGCATAGAGGATCGAGGCGGCGAATACCGCGATCGAGCCGAGCACGACCTCGGTCGAGGCATGGGCCTGCGCCTGGCCGGCGGCGATGGTCAGTACGCCGAGGCTGGCCACGAGCGAGCCGCCGATCGCCGCGCGACGGATTCGCTCGCCGAGAAAGGCGGCGGCGAGGAACATCGCGATCAGCGGCGCGAGAAAGGTGAGTGCAATGCCCTGCGCCATGGTGACGCGGGCGAGCCCCCAGAAGAACAGCACCACCGAACTGCCCGCCAGCACGCCGCGGGCGAAATGCAGCTTGAGCGCCTGGGGGCTCGGCCAGGGCGTCCGCCGCAGCAGGAAAATCGGCCCGAGCAGCACGATCGCCCCAACCGAGCGCCACAATACGGCGCTATAGGCACCATGCGCGATCGACATGCCCTTCATCACCGCATCCATCACCGAATAATTGGCGATTCCGAGCGCGGCGACGAGAAAGGCAAGGCGGGGCGAACCGGACATGGAGGGTCGGGTAGCGGGCGGGGTTTCAGATTGCGAGCCCCTTCAAGCGCTTCCGCTTCAGGCCTTCCCTGCCGCGTACGCCTGCGTCCCCCGCGTGATCACCCCGTCCCCCGGCAGGATCGCCGCGATCGGGATATCCGGCTGCGCGAGGATCTGGGCGTAGAGCGGCGCGAAATCGGTCTCCAGCGTCTCGTGCAGCAGCGCCTCGAAGCTGGGGATCACGAAATAATTCTGCTGGAAATCGTCGATGCGATATTCGGTCTGCATCACCCGCTGCATGTCGAAGCGGAGGCGGTTGGGGCTGTCGCTCTCCAGCGCGAACACACTCTCGGCCGAGCTCGACACGATCCCCGCGCCATAGATGCGCAGCCCCTCGGCCTCCTCGACCAGCCCGAACTCGACCGTGTACCAATAAAGCCGGCCGAGCTGCTTGAGCGCCCCCAGCTCCAGCGCGCGCATGCCGCCACGGCCATAGGCTTCGAGATAATCGGCGAATACCGGATCCGCGAGCATCGGCACATGGCCGAACACGTCGTGGAACACGTCCGGCTCCTGGATATAGTCGAGCTGGTCCGGCCGGCGGATGAAATTGCCGGCGACGAAGCGGCGGTTCGCCATGTGATCGAAGAACACGTCGTCCGGCACCAGCCCCGGCACCGCGACCACCTGCCAGCCGGTGAGCTTCATGAGGCGTTCGGACAATTCCTCGAAATTGGGAATGCCCGATTCGGATAGGCGCAGCGCCTCCAGCCCCTTGAGATAGGCCGAGGAGGCGCGCCCCGGCAGCAGTTTTGCCTGGCGGGCGAACAGCTTGTCCCAGGTGGCGTGCTCTTCCGCCGTGTACGCGGCCCAGTCCTGCGGGATCGTCCAGTCCGCCGCCGCGCCCTCGGGCGGCCTCTCCAGCACATGCGTTTCTTTCTTCATGGACGGGATATAGCAGCCCGTCCGAAGGAGCGAAACGTCAGCCCAATGCCTCGTCGAGCAGCTTGGCCAGCCGCAGCCCGCCGCGCACCACCTGCTGGCGGGCGATCGGGACCAGCTTGGCGATCGTCGCCTCGTCGAGATGCGCGGGATGGTCGCCCGGCGTGCACACCGCCTCGCCCACCGCGCTAGGGTAGACCACGTCGCGCGCGACCTGCCAGCTCTCCCGGCTCCAGTCCGCGACGCTGCCGCCCCACACCGCATTGCGCTCGGCCGCGCTATAGGTGCGCACCGGCGAGGGCGGCTGCGAGATCCCGCGCTCGGCGAGATAGCCGTCCCACACCGAATGGAGGTTGAGCTTGGCGCTGGTGAAGGCGCCATAGTTGGTCTTCACCTGGTTGCCGCCCAGATCGCTATGGTCGCCCGCGTGGAGCGGCTGGTGGAGATCGCCGACGAAATGGACGAGGAACACCAGCGCCATCACCCGCTCCCGCACCGGCACCTTGCGGTCCTTGAGCAGCTTCACGTCGCGCTCGATCTGCGCCGACACACAATTGCCGTCGCGGCACGGCGGCTTGAGGTCGAACGGCTTGCAGATGTCGATATTCTGATAGTGCCAGGAATAGGCATAGCTGAAGCGCGGCCCGAGCGTCTTGACGCAGTCCGCCCACACCGCCGCCTGTTCGATCGTGTTGGCCGGGCAGGTCGGCGTCTCGAGCAGCGCCTGCCGCTTGAGCAGCGCGTCGATCTTGGCGCGCACCGCGGGCGTCACGTTCTTGTAGGCGATCGCGCCCACCGTCTCGTGGCCATATTCCCAATAGGCGGAAGCGGGCGAAGCGGCGCCGAAGCCAAGCAACGCGGCGAGGATACACAGGATGCGACTCATGGGGCACGCCCTAGGCTCGCCGCGCGTCCGCATCAACATGGCGGCACTTCCCTCACCCACATTGCGGCGCGCTCCAAACCGGCCTAATAGCCGCGCCCAAATGGCACGTATCCAGACCCCCCAGCGCATCCGGGGCACCCAGGACATTTTCGGTGAAGACCAGCGGCGTTTCGCCGCGGTGCTCGAGAAGTTCGACCAGGTGCGCAAGCTCTATTGCTTCCAGCGGCTCGAGATCCCGATCTTCGAGGCCACCGGCGTGTTCGCCCGCTCGATGGGCGAGACCTCGGACGTCGTCTCCAAGGAGATGTACACCTTCGAGGACCGCGGCGGCGATTCGATCACGCTGCGCCCGGAGTTCACCGCCGGTATCGCCCGCGCCTATATCAGCGAGGGCTGGCAGCAGTTCGCGCCGCTGAAGGTCGCCACGTCCGGCCCGGTGTTCCGCTACGAGCGCCCGCAAAAGGGCCGTTATCGCCAGTTCCACCAGATCGACGCCGAGATCCTCGGCGCGCCCGAACCCGCCGCCGATGTCGAGCTGCTGGTGCTGGCCGACCAGCTGCTCAAGGACCTCGGCATCGCCGAGGGCGTGACGCTGCAGCTCAACACGCTGGGCGACGCCGCGACGCGCGACGCCTGGCGCACCGCGCTGGTCGCGCATTTTGAGGCGCACAAGGCGGAGCTCTCCGAGGACAGCCTGGCCCGTCTCGAGAAGAACCCGCTGCGCATCCTCGATTCGAAGGACCCGCGCGACCGCCCGATCGCCGACAGCGCGCCGGACATCGACGCCTATCTGACCGACGAAGCCGCCGCCTTCTTCAAGGCGGTGACTGACGGGCTGGATGCCGCCGGCGTCGCCTGGACGCGCAATGCGCGGCTGGTGCGCGGGCTCGATTACTACCGCCACACCGCGTTCGAGTTCGTCACCGACCGGCTGGGTGCGCAGGGCACGGTGCTGGCCGGCGGCCGCTATGACGGGCTGATCGGCTCGCTAGGCGGTCCCGAGACGGCAGGCGTGGGCTGGGCGGCAGGTGTCGAACGGCTGGCGATGCTGATCGAGGAGCCCAAGGCAGCCACGATCCAGGTCTATGTCGTGGTCGAGGATGATCGCGTGCAGGCAGACGGCGTCCGCGCCGTTTCCGCGCTGCGTCGCGCCGGGCTGGCAGCCGAGTTGCTTGCCACGGGCTCGCCGCGCAAGCGGTTCGACAAGGCGATGAAGAGCAACCCCGATGCACTGCTGTCGCTGGCCGTGACGGACGGCGCCACCTCGAAGCGGCTCAAGGTCAATGCCGGCGATGCCGCCGCGATCGACGCGGTGTTGGCCGGCATCGCCTGGGGCGGCCCGACCGAATGACCCGTATTCCGCCGGACCGCATCGCGGCGATCGAGGCGCGGCGCGACGAGTTGCAGGCGCTGATGGCGTCGGGCGAGCTCGGCGGCGATCGCTTCGTCCAGGTCTCGAAGGAATATGCCGAGATCGAGCCGGTCGCGGTCGCGGCGGGCAAGGTCCGGCAGTTGCGCGCCGAGGGCCAGTCGCTCCAGCAGATGACGCAGGACGCCGATGACGAGCTGCGCGCGATGGCGGTGGAGGAACTCCGCGCCAACGAAGGCACGCTCGCCGACGCCGAACGCAAGCTGGCGCTGGCGCTGCTCCCACGCGATTCGGCCGACGAGCGCCCCGCGTTGCTCGAAATCCGCGCGGGCGTGGGCGGTGACGAAGCCGCGCTGTTCGCCGGCGATCTGCTGCGCATGTACCAGCGCTATGCCGACCGCGTGGGCTGGCGGACCGAGCTGATCTCGGCCAGCAGCTCGGAAGCGGGCGGCTACAAGGAAGTGGTGATCGGCATCACTGGCACCGGCGTGTTCGCCAAGCTGAAGTTCGAGAGCGGCGTGCACCGGGTGCAACGCGTGCCGGCCACCGAGGCGGGCGGGCGCATCCACACCTCCGCCGCCACCGTCGCGGTGCTGCCCGAGGCCGAAGAGGCCGACGTGCAGATCGACGACAAGGATCTGCGCATCGACATCTACCGCGCCTCCGGCCCCGGCGGCCAGGGCGTCAACACCACCGACAGCGCCGTTCGGATCACCCACTTGCCCACCGGCATCGTCGTGATCCAGCAGGACGAGCGCTCGCAGCACAAGAACAAGGCCAAGGCGATGAAGGTGCTCCGCACCCGCCTGTACGAGGCCGAGCGCGAACGGCTGGCGGCCGAGCGCGTCGGCGCGCGGCGCTCGATGGTCGGCTCGGGCGATCGCTCGGAGCGGATCCGGACGTATAATTTCCCGCAAGGGCGCGTGACCGACCACCGGATCAACCTGACGCTGCACCGCCTGCCCGAAATCCTGGAAGGCGAGCTCGACGAACTGGTCGGCGCGCTGGTCTCGCAGGACGAGGCCGACCGGCTTGCCCAGCTGGATGGCTGAGATGCTCCCTTCAGTTCCCCTCCCTCTCGCGGGAGGGGCTAGGGGAGGGACTGACGTGGAAGCGATGCTGTGACGTCGGGCCAAGAACCGCCATCCCTTCCCCCTCCCGCCAGCGGGAGGGGAGTGCGCGCCGCTATCGTGGAGGCGACCCGCCAGCTCGAAGCGGTGTCCGACACCCCCCGGCTGGACGCCGAGCTGCTGATGGCCCACGCCCTCGGCACCACCCGCGACAGGCTCCTGCTCGGCCGGCTGAACGACCCCGCGCCCGAAGCCTTCGCCGCACTCGTCGCGCGCCGCCTGACGCACGAGCCGATCGCCTATATCACCGGCACCCGCGCCTTCTGGACGATCGACCTCGCGGTCGGTCCCGGGGTGCTGATCCCGCGCCCCGACAGCGAGACGCTGATCGAGACCGCGCTCGCCTGGTTCGGCGGCCGCGCACCGTCGCGAATCCTCGATCTCGGCACCGGCCCCGGCACGCTACTGCTCGCCGCGCTCGCCGAATGGCCTGAGGCACAGGGAGTGGGCGTGGACGCGTCCGAGACCGCGCTCGGCTATGCCCGGCGCAATGCGGAAGCGCTCGGCATGGCGGACCGCACCGACTTCCGCCTGGGCGACTGGACCGCGGGCATCGAAGGCCGTTTCGACCTGATCCTCGCCAATCCACCCTATATCGGGACGGAAGAGCCCCTCCCCCCGCAAGTGCTCGACCATGAACCGGCGGAGGCGCTCTTCGCCGGCACGGACGGGCTCGACGACTATCACCGCATCGTGCCCGCCCTCCCCGCCCTGCTCGCCCCCGGCGGCGCGGCCGTGATCGAAATCGGATGGACGCAAGGCGATGCAGTTTCTTTGCTCGGCCAGGAACAGGGCCTGTCTTCAAGCGTCTATAAAGACATGGGTGGAAGGCCGCGCGTGGTCCGGCTGACTTGAAACTACCCGCAACCGTCACATATTTGTGCTTGGAGATTGGTACGCCAGCGGCTAGAAGAAGGCCGGGGCGAGGCACCTTCAACCAAGTTGTTGAGATAAAGGGCTGAGGCCCGACTCCATGGTCATGTGTGCCGCTGCAGTCCGGCGGCCATGGCAAGCGGTAGGCGCTGGGATACCCCGGCACCTCCCGCGAACGTAACCCTGCATCCGGAACCTCGATGGATCGACGTACGGCTTTGTAAAGACAGGACACAAAGACCTTGATCAACAATCGTCAGGCCGGCCGCCGTCGCGGCCGGGGCGGCCAGCAACAGCGCCAGGGCGGAAGCTCGAACAATCAGGGCAATGGCAGTCGCATCGATAACCGTGCCCGTGGCAACGCCGCGCAGTTGCTTGAGAAATACAAGAATCTAGCGCGCGACGCTCAGATGCAGGGCGATCGGGTCAACGCCGAATATTATCTGCAGTTTGCCGATCATTATTTCCGCGTATTGAACGAGAACCGTTCGCGCTTCGAAGAGCAGAACCAGCAGCGTCGCCCGCGCGAGGAATTCGACGGCGACGAGGAAGAGTTCGAGATGGAAGGCGAAGCCGGCCGCGAGGACGAGGGCGACGCCCCCCGCCAGCAGCAGCCCCGTCGCGAGCGCGAGCCCCGCTACGAGCGCGAAGCACGCGAACCCCGCACCGATCGTGAACCCCGTGGCGAGCGCGAACCCCGCGGCGACCGCGAGACCCGCGAACCGCGCGCCGAGCGTGAGCCCCGCGAAGCACGCGCGGAGCGCGCGCCCCGCGAGCAGCGCACCTATCGCGAAGACCGTCGCGAGCGCACCGACGGTGCATCGAACGGCCATGCCAACGGCAATGTGATCGAAGCCGCGGCTGCCGAGGCCGCGCCTGCGTTCGAAGCGCCCGTTGCCGAGGAACAGGCCGAAGCACCCCGCCGTCGGGGTCGCCCCCGTCGCGAGGCGCCGGTCGAAGCAGAAGTGACGCACGGCATCGACGTTGCGATCCTCCCTCCGGCAATCGGTGCGGATCCCGCCCCGGCCGAGGACGAGGAAGCCCCGAAGAAGCCCCGCCGTCGCCGCACCACCAAGAGCGACGAGGCAGAGGCCCCCGTCGCCTGAGGCACGGGATACCGGCAAAGAAAAAGGCCCGTTTCCGAAAGGAGGCGGGCCTTTTTCGTATATGCCGAGGCCCGCGAACGCGGCCCCGGTCGGCGCGCCCTCCCCCGGGCGGGAGAGGGCGTGGCAGCCTCAGAATGCGGGGTCGAAGTTGAAGAAGATCGGGTTGGAGATCGCCACCATCGGCCCGGCGACCTTGGTGAAATTTTCCACACCCGGATACGGGGTCTGCGGCCCTTCCACCTCGACGCGATAATAGCTGCGGGCCTTGCCGTCCGGCGTGTCGGTGAAGCCGACGCTCCCGTCCGCGCCGATGTCGAGCGTTGCGAACACCTCGCCATTCTTCACCACGCGGACGTGATAGGCCCCGGTCTCCCGCTTGCCCGCCAGCCGCACGGTAAAGCGCACCGGCCCCGCCGGCGCCGTGGCATTGTCGCCCATCAGCATGTCCGCCTTGCCGTCGCCGTTCACATCGGCGGTGAGTTCCACCCGCGGCGCATAGGGATTGGCGCTGATCGACGCGCGGCCGCGACCGATCGCCGCGATCACGGCTTCGCGCGTGCGGGCCGGGGCGAACACCCAGGTGGTCGGCGTACCGACATTGTTGGCCGTCGCCTCCAACGCCTGCGGAGTGGTGCCACCCGGCACCGTGCCATGGTGCGAATCGCTGCCGCCCCGCGCCGCGATCTTGCGGCCGGAGCTGAGCATGTCGTCCCACACCATCAGGTTGGTCTTGTTCGGCGCCCAGCGGACGGTGTTCCACACCTCGATCGAATCGACCAGGTCGTAGGAATAGCCGAAATGGTCCTTGTTGGTCGGGTGGTTGGCGGAGAGGTGGACGCCCAGCCCCTCCTTCACCTTCTGCACAGCCACGTCGCGGGCATCGCGGATATCGAACAGCTTCTGGTGATCATAGGGTTTGGCCGAGAGTATCACTGCATGGCCGCGCACCGTGGTCCATTCCGCGCCGTAGAGCAGCAGCAGCTTGTCCGAACGGAATTCGGGGTCGCTCCATGTGTGGTGAGCGGTGTCCCCGTTCACATGGTTGTCGTGGTCGCTGATCAGCAGGAAGTCGAAGCCGGCGGCCTCCGCATCGGCAATGATCCGCGCCTCGCTATGGTTGGTCGAATCCTTGCTGTGGCGCGAGTGGACGTGGAGGTCGCCCTTCATCCACACGCCGTCGGTAAGGCTGGCAACGACGAACTTGTCGTTGGTCTGGGCGGACGCGGCGGCAGGCACGAGCAGCGCGGCAAGCGCGAGGGCGGCGACACGGAACATGGCTTCTCCGGCAGATTGGGTTCGGGCGAACGCCCGGCTCCTCAACTACCGCCGAGAACGTTGATCGTGAAGGCCACCACGCCCAGGTTGAACACGAAGGCCGCCAGGCAATGCAGCGTCACCACCCGGCGCAGCTGGCGCGTCTCCACCGAGACGTCGCTGGTCTGGAAGGTCATGCCCAGGCAGAAGGCGAAATAGATGAAGTCCCAGTAATTGGGCTCGGGCGTCTTGGGGAAATCCAGCCCGCCCTTGTCGCGCCCGCCCGGCGCCTCGCTGTAGAACAGGTGCGCGTAGTGGAGCGCATAGACCCCGTTGCTGAACGTCCAGCTGAGCGCGAGTGTGCCGATGATCAGCGCGAGCTGCGCCGGTTGGGGCGCCTTGCGCTCCATCAGTTCGCTGGCAATCGCGATCAGGATGATGATGGTGACCGCGCCGGTGACGCCGAGCAACACCAGACGGTTCGCATCATTATTGCAGGCCGAGCGCCGCATCGCGTCGGACTGGTGCTTGAGCATCGGAACGCACAGCGCCAGGAACAGCGCCGCGCCGATGTCGAAGGCGAGCATCGCGCCCATCCGGATGCCGAACTGCGGCACCAGAAAAAGCCCTGCCGCGATCGTCGTCACGGCAAAGGCAAGGAAACGCGGCGGCGCAAGGACGTTGCCGACCCCTCGGGGTCGCGCCCCACGCCGCCGCAATTTCTGGCTCAGGCTGCCTTTGCCTTCTTCGCGGCCTCGATCGCCTCGAGGACGATCCGGCGCGCTTCGGCGGCATCGCCCCAATTGCCGATCCGCACCCACTTCTCGGACTCCAGGTCCTTATAGTGGGTGAAGAAATGCTCGATCTGCTGCAGCACGATCGAAGGCAGATCCGAACGCTCGCCGACGTCCGAATAATAGGGGAAGGTGCTGTCGACCGGCACGCAGACCAGCTTCTCGTCGCCGCCGGCTTCGTCTTCCAGCTTCAGCACCGCGATCGGGCGTGCACGCACCACGCAGCCCGGCACGAAGGGCGAGCGGGCGATGACGAGCGCGTCGAGCGGGTCGCCGTCGGGCGACAGCGTGTGCGGCACGAAGCCGTAGTTCGCCGGGTAGCGCATCGGCGTGTGCAGGATGCGATCGACGAACAGCGCGCCGCTCGCCTTGTCGAACTCATACTTCACGGGCTCGCCGCCCGAGGGAACCTCGATGATGACGTTCAGGTTGTTCGGCGGATCATCGCCAATGGGAATCAGATCGATGCGCATATTTCTCTAAACCTTGGTTGGCAGCCCCGCCCGTCTCAGCGGGCTTGCAGCAGCTTGTCTAGGCCAGCCTCTCCTTCAACCGACTTGACGAGATGCGGATAGCGCAGCCCATCATGATAGTCGATGGCAACCTCTCGGTAACTATCGTCCCGTTTCAGGGTAAGCCGAATTGGCGCCTTGGTCCCCTTGGCGGCCTTCACCGCCTCGATCAGCGCGTCGACGGCATAGGCGCGGCCGTTCACCGCGACGATCTCGTCGGCGACGGTGATCCCCGCGTTGAATGCCGGACCGTCCCACATCACGCCGGCAATGCCCTTCTTGCCGACCGCGAGGCCCAGCGAATAGCTGAGGTCCGCCGTGCCCGGGCGGCTCATCTTGTTCGGCACCTCGGTATAGACGAGCTTGTAACCGTTGCGCGCGAATCCGCTGAGCGGTGCGTGTTCGGACACATCGTGCAGGCGCGCGGTGAGCAGCTTGCGCCAGTCATAGGGCTGGATGCCCTCCAGCGTCTTCACCACGTCGTCGAAGCTGTAGGTCACCTCGCCGAAATCACCGTCGCGGCCGCCGAAGAAGGCGCGCGCGAAATCGTCGATCGACTTGGTGCCCTTGCTCTGTTCGCGGAGGATCGAATCGACCTCCATCCACACCAGCAGGCCTTCGTTGTAATAATCCTCGCTGCGCTGCCAGCTGGTCCAGCCCTTGGGCGCACGCGCGGTAATGATCGGATCGTTGGTGGTGTCGATCATCGGGCGCCACTTGCGGCCGGCGCGGTTGTCGAGGCTGGCCATGATGTTGGCATAGCCTTCCAGCGTCTCTTCCTTGGTGACCAGGCCCGAGCGTGCCTGGAACACATAGCCCCAGAACTGGGTCTGGCCTTCATACACCCACAGCGACTGGTCGCGCATCGGCATGCGGAAGTCCGGCGTCCACAGCTCGGCACCGCGGCGATACTTGCCGTCCCAGCTATGGGTATATTCGTGCGGCAGCAGGTTGCGCGTGCCCGCCTGTTCGGCCCACTTCGTGAAATAGCCCGGACCGACGCCGTCTTCCGAGCTGCGGTGATGCTCGAGGCCGATGCCGCCCATCTTGTCGCTGATCGACAGGAGGAAGTGGTAATGGTCGTAATGCTGGGCGCCGAAGGTCTTCACCGCCTGCTCGACCAGCCGCTTGTGCGCCTCGATCTGCTCGGGCTTGGCTTCCAGCTCGTCGGCGCTGTCCGCCACCACGTCGAGCGTCACGCGCTCGCTGAGCGGGAACTTGCGATAATAGCGGCCCGCGATCACCGGCGAGTCCATCAGGATCTCGTAGCTGGTAGTCTCATAGGCATAGGTCGAGCCCGTGACCTTGGCGGGCACCGCACCGGCGGCGGCCCAGCCCTCGGGATATTTCACCGTCGCCTGGATCGGGATGCGCCGGGTGAAATAGCCCGCCGGATAGAGGCTGAGCGAGTTGAACTGCACGCTCATCATCTCGGGCGTCATCACGATACGGCCCTGGTTGCCATCGGTCGCGGAGACGAACTGGAACTCGGCCTCGACCGTCTTGGCACCGGCCGGCACGTCGACATGGAAGGCGAACACGTCGACCGTGTCGCGCGTCCAGGGGAGGCGCTTGCCGTTCGCCTTGATCTGCAGGCCGGCCAGCTTCTCGATTTCGCCGCGGGGGCCGTGCTTGCCCGGCAGCCATTCGGGGAAGAGCAGCGTCAGGCGGCCGCTCTTGGCGACCGGGATGGTCTCGCGCACCCGGAAGATGCCGCGCATCGTATCGGTGGCGTCCACGTCGATCTTGAGCGTGCCGGGATACGCCACGTCGCGCGCCGCCGGGATGGTGTCGACGATCGGCACCGGCTGCGGCATCGAATTCTGCGCGAGCGCAGGCGCGGCGGTGGCCAGCAACAGGCTGGCGAACGAAATGGCACGAACCATGATGTGACGGCCCCTTTTGATTGATCTTCGCGAACGCGAAACGGCGCGGATCGGGCAATATTGTTGCTCGCGAATTTCCGCGAGGCAAGGGGGTTCAGTCGCGCCGATCCTCGTAGATCGCCACCGTGCGCTCGCCGCCTGCCGAGGCCTTGCCGCGATACATGCCGGGGGTGGTGAAGGTCCAGTCGAGCTCGCCGGTGGGTGCGACCAGAATCACCCCGCCGACGCCGCCCATCGCCTTCACATCGGCCATCACCACGTCGGCAGCTTGCTTCGCGGTTTCGCCCTTGAACCGCATCCGTGCGCAGATCTCGTGCGCGACGCCTTCGCGGATGAAGAACTCGCCCGAGCCGGTGGCGGAAACCGCGCAGGCGCGATCATCGGCATAGGTGCCCGCGCCGATCAGCGGCGAATCGCCCACGCGGCCCCAGCGCTTGCCGGTAAGCCCGCCGGTGGAGGTGGCCGCCGCGACATGACCCTGTGCATCCATCGCCACCGCGCCGACCGTGCCGTATTTCATGTCGACGTCGAAGCCGCCCCGCGCGGTATCTGCCTGCATCCATGCCAGCTGCTGGCGGCGCTCCTCGGTGCCGAACCAGGCGTTGTCGACCTGCTCGAGCTGCTGCTCGCGCGCGAACTGGTCCGCCCCCTCGCCCGCGAGCAGAACGTGCTGACTCTTCTCCATCACCGCCCGGGCGAGATCGACCGGGTGGCGCGTGGTGGTCGATCCGGCCACGGCGCCGGCTGCGCGGGTGCTGCCGTCCATGATCGCCGCGTCGAGCGTGTGGCCGCCTTCCCAGGTGAACACCGATCCGCGCCCGGCATTGAAGTGCGGGTCGTCCTCCAGCACCTGCACGGCCGCCTGCACGGCATCGACCGCCGAGCCGCCGGCGTCGAGCACTGCCGCACCGGCATCCAGCGCGGCGTTCAGCCCGGCCTCGGCGCCCGCCTCCTGCTCGGTCGGCAGTTCGCCGCGCCGCATGCTGCCGGCACCGCCGTGAATCGCCAGCGTCCAGCGGGGCTTGGGGGTGGCGGTGGACATCGGCAACGGGCTCCTGCGGATCAACTCTGCGCCGTCCCTAGCAGATCGGCCAACGCGTCCAAGGGGTGGTTGGCCGCGCTAGCGACCGGCAGCGGGGGTTTGTCGGCACCTGCACCTTCGCACCCTAGCACCGGCAGCCCATTCGCCTTACCTCCCCTGCCATGGTCAAGCTCAACAAGATCTACACCCGCACCGGCGACGCCGGCACCACCGGCCTTGCCGACGGCTCGCGCGTTTCCAAGGCCTCGGCCCGGATGGAGACGATCGGCGATATCGACGAGGCGAACAGCGCGATTGGCGTCGCCCGCACCACGCTGGTGGCCGGCGACCCTCTGGATGCGACGCTCGCCCGGATCCAGAACGACCTGTTCGATCTCGGCGCCGATCTCGCCACGCCGGGCGAGCGGGAGGGCGTGCTGCGGATCACGCCCGAACAGATCGAATGGCTGGAGGCCGCGATCGACGCGCTCAACGACGATCTCCAACCGCTCAACAGCTTCGTGCTGCCCGGCGGCAGCCCGGCGGCGGCGGCGATCCACCTTGCCCGCGCGATCACCCGCCGTGCCGAACGCGCCGCGGTGGCCGCCAACGACCAGGGCACGCTGAGCAGCAATGCCCTCATCTATCTCAATAGACTTTCAGATTTTTTGTTCGTGGCGGCGCGCACCATGAACCAAAAGGGCGCTGCGGACGTTTTGTGGGTCCCTGGGGGACCTCGTAACCAATAGCCCGTTCCGCGCGCATCCCTCCGTATGGGTTGCCCGCGCAACCGGCCTGCGGTAGGAGAACAGAATGCGAACGATGCCCGCCAATGCCGCCACCCCGGACGCCTTGGCGGCGCAGTTCGCGGGCGTTCGCGCGCTCAGCACCGCGCTGGTGGCGCCGCTGTCCGATGCCGATGCGACGCTCCAGTCGATGGACGATGCCTCCCCGGCCAAATGGCATCTCGCGCACACGACCTGGTTCTTCGAAACCTTCGTGCTGCGCGATCATGTCCCCGGCTATCGTCTGTTCGACGAACGCTGGCCCTTCCTGTTCAACAGCTATTACGAGGCCGAGGGCCAGCGCCATGCCCGCCCCCGCCGCGGCATGCTCTCGCGCCCGACACTGGACGAGGTCCACGCCTATCGCGCCGCGGTGGATGCGGCGATCGTAGCGGCGATGCCGACTCTGCCGCCCGAGGCGCTGGCGCTGATCGGGCTCGGCTGCCAGCACGAGCAGCAGCACCAGGAGCTGCTGCTCACCGACATCCTCCACCATTTCTCGGCCAACCCGCTCGAACCCGCGATGTGGCCGGCCCCGGCCAAGGTGCCGGTAGCGATGCCCGGACCGATCGGCTGGATCGAGGGCACGACGGGTCAAGCCAGCGCGGGCATCGACATGCCCGAGGATCTGGCGGGCTTCGCCTTCGATTGCGAGACCCCGCGCCACCCCACCCTTCTTCACCCGCATGCGCTCGCCGATCGTACCGTCACCAACGGCGAATGGGCGGCGTTCATCGCCGATGGCGGCTATGCCGACCCGCGCCACTGGCTCTCGGACGGCTGGGCCTGGGTGCAGGCCAATCGCATTGCCGCCCCGCTCTATTGGGCGGAGATCGACGGCGTGTGGACCCGCTTCGGACTCGACGGCCGCCGCCCGATCGATCCGGCCGCGCCGGTGACGCATGTCAGCTTCTTCGAGGCCGATGCCTATGCCAGCTGGGCGGGCGCCCGGCTGCCTACCGAGTTCGAATGGGAAGCCGCGGCAGCGGGTGCCGATCCGCTGGGCGGCAACCAGCTCGATGCCGCTGGCCCGGTCGAGCCGCGCCCGTCCACCGGCGGCCCCGCCTGGTTCGGCGACGTGTGGGAATGGACCGGCAGCGCCTATCGCCCGTATCCCGGTTTCCGCACCGCGGAGGGCGCGGTCGGCGAATATAACGGCAAGTTCATGAGCGGGCAGTTCGTGCTGCGCGGCGGCAGCTGCGCCACCCCGCGCGGCCATGTCCGCGCCAGCTACCGCAATTTCTTTTATCCCCACCAGCGCTGGCAGTTCACCGGCGTGCGTCTGGCGAAGGACCTCTGATGCTCAAGCAGGAACTCGAAGACGGCCAGGCGAGCCTTGCCGACCCCCATTTCCGCTCGGATGTGCTGACCGGCCTCGCCGCCAGCCCGCGCGCGATCCCTGCGCGCTGGTTCTACGACCGCCGCGGCTCGGAGCTGTTCGAGGAGATTACCGAGCTCCCGGAATATTACCCGACCCGCACCGAGACGGCGCTGCTCGAATCGATCGCTGGCGATCTCGGCGACCTTGCCGCCCCGAATGCGGCGGTGGTGGAATTCGGCTCGGGCTCTTCGGTGAAGACACCGCGACTGCTCCGCGCGATCGAGCCGGCCGCCTATGTGCCGATCGACATTTCGGGCGAGTTCCTGCGCCATTCCGCGGCGCAGCTCTCCCAGGCGTTTCCGGGCCTGCCTGTCTATCCGGTCGAGGCGGATTTCTTACGGCCGGTGCCGCTGCCCGAGCAGGTGACGACGCTGCCCAAGCTCGGCTTCTTCCCCGGCTCGACGATCGGCAACATGAACGCCTGGCACGCGGTCGACCTGCTGCGCGCGATGCGCGAATGGCTCGGCGAAGGCGCGCGGCTGCTGATCGGCATGGATCGGGTCAAGTCGCCCGAGATCCTCGTCCCCGCCTATGACGATGCGGCGGGCGTGACCGCGGCGTTCAACCTCAACCTGCTCACCCGGATCAACCGCGAGCTGGACGGCACCATCCCGGTTGACGCTTTCCGCCACCGCGCGATCTGGAATACCGACTATGCCCGGATCGAAATGCATCTGGAGGCGCAGCGTAACGTCGACTTCACCGTCGACGGCCGCCCCTTCACGATGGCGGCAGGCGAGACGATCCACACCGAGAACAGCCACAAATACGGCCCCAACGGCGCGCGCCAGCTGCTCCGTTCGGGCGGCTGGACCCCGATCGAGCAATGGACCGACGAGAAGGACTGGTTCGCGCTGATCCTGTGCGAAGCCCAGCCGCTGCGCCGGGCGCCGTAACAGACCGTTGACCGGGCGTGTGCCAGGCCGCAAGGGTCTGGCCATGCGCTTCTTTTCGGACAATGCCGCCGCCGTCTGCCCGCCCGTGCTCCAGGCACTGGTGGAGGCCAACACGCTCGATACCGCCTATGACGGCGATGCCTGGTCCAAGCGGCTCGACGGCGCCTTTTCCGACCTGTTCGGCACCCAAGTGCGCGCGCTGTGGGTGCCCACCGGCACCGCGGCGAACTGCCTGGCGCTGACCGCGCTGTGCCCGCCGCATGGCGGGATCGTCTGCCACCGCGACGCGCACATCAATTGCGACGAGGGCGGCGCGCCCGAATTCTACACCCACGGCGCCAAGCTGCTGACCGCCGCCGGGCCGGGTGCGAAGCTGACGCCCGAGGCGATCCATGCCGTCGTCGATCCGATCCGCAACGACGTGCACCAAGTGCAGCCGCACGCGATCTCGATCACCAACGCCACCGAATATGGCCTGGTCTATACGCCCGACGAAGTCGCGGCGATCGGCGAGCTGGCCAAGGCCCGCAAGCTGGGCCTGCACATGGACGGGGCGCGCTTCGCCAATGCCGTGGCGCATCTCGATTGCCATCCGGGCGATGTGACCTGGCGCGCCGGGGTGGACGCGCTCAGCTTCGGCTTCGTCAAGAATGGCGGCATGAGCGCCGAGGCGCTGGTGTTCTTCCGGCCCGAACTGGCCGACGTGACGCTGTACCGCCGCAAGCGGGCGGGGCTGCTCTTCTCCAAGGGCCGCTATCTCGCCGCGCAGCTGCTGGCGATGCTGGAGAACGATGTGTGGCTCGCCAATGCCCGCGCCGCCAATGCCGGTGCGCGGCTGCTGGCCGAGGCTGCCGGCGACCGGCTGGTCCACCCGGTGCAGGCCAACGAGGTGTTCCTGAAAGCGAACCCGGCGGAAGCCGAAGCCTTGCGCGCGCTCGGCTTCGACTTCTACGACTGGGCCGAGGGCGAAGTCCGCCTCGTCACCAGCTGGGACCAGGCGGAGGACGCGATCCGCCCACTGGCCCAGGCGATCGCGGCGCTGTGATCGGGGCACCGGCCCTGCCGCGCTCGGCGCGGATCACCGTGCTGATCCCCTTCCTGCTGGTGACGCTGATCTGGGGCTCGACCTGGCTCGTCATCAAGGACCAGCTGGCAGTGGTGCCGCCCAGCTGGTCGGTAAGCTATCGCTTCCTCGTCGCGGGCGTGACGACATTGCTCTGGGCGGCGTTCCGGCGCGACCGGCTGCTGCTCGATGCGCGCGGCTTCCTCTTCGCCGCGTGCCTGGGCCTCGCGCAGTTCGTGCTGAACTTCAACTTCGTCTACCGCGCGGAATCGCACGTCACCTCGGGCGTCGTCGCGGTGGTCTATGCGCTGCTGCTGGTGCCGAATGCGATCCTTGCCCGCATCTTCCTCGGCCAGAAGATGGGGCGGCAGCTGCTGATCGGTTCGATCGTCGCGATGGCCGGGGTGGCACTGCTGTTCCTCCATGAGGCGCGGCTCAACCCGGTTGGCCCGCACGAGGCGCTGCTCGGCATCGGCATCGCACTGGCGGGCGTGCTCTCCGCCTCGGTCGCCAACGTCATGCAGGCGACCGGCACCGCCAAGGCCTATCCGATGGCGACCACGCTCGGCTGGGCGATGCTGATCGGGTCGGCGCTCGATGCGAGCTTTGCGCTCGCCACGGTGGGGCCGCCGGTGATCGAGACGCGGCCTGCCTATCTGCTCGGCATCGTCTATCTCGGCGTGATCGGCTCCTCGATCACCTTCACCATCTATTTCCAGCTGATCCGCACCATCGGCCCGGCCAAGGCGGCGTACACCAGCGTGCTGATCCCCGTGATAGCGATGCTGCTGTCGACGCTGTTCGAGGGCTATCGCTGGTCGCTGCTCGCGGTCGGCGGCGGCGTGCTGGTGCTGGTCGGGCTGGTGCTGGCCTTGAGGGCGCGCAGGCCTAATCGGTAATCGGCGTAGCGCGGTTGCCAGCCGAGCAGCCGCTTCGCCTTGCCGTTGGCCACCCGCCGGTTCTCGGCATAGAAGGCGCGCGAGGCGGCGCTGAGCTCCACTTCGTCGGGCGTCACCAGCGGGCCGGGATCGATCCCCAGCAGCTCGGCGGCATAGGCAAGCACCTCGGCCTGGGGCGCGGGGAGATCATCGGCGAGGTTGTACGCGCCGGGCGGCCCGTCGAACGCTGCGATCACGCCGGCGACAAGATCGTCGACATGCACCCGGCTGAACACCTGGCCGGGGAAATAGACGCGCGTCGCCCCCGCCGCCATCCGCTCCAGCGCCGAGCGCTCGGGGCCGTAGATGCCCGGCAGGCGGAAGACATGCGCATTGGGCAGCGCCCCCCAGCCGAGATCCGCCTCGACCCGGCCGCCGCGTCGCCCCCGGAGCGGCGCGCTCTCGTCCACCCAGCCGCCGCCGGTATCGCCATAGACCCCGGTCGAGGAGAGATAGCCGAGCCATTTGCGGCTCGCTGCGAGATCCGCGCCATAGGCGGCGAGCACCGGATCCGCCTCGCCCGGCGGAATGCTGGAGAGGATGTGCGTCGCCATCGCGATTTCCGCGCGGGTGCGCGCCTGATCGGCGAAGGTAGCGCGGGTGACGGTGGCGACGACTCCGCCGCCAGCCTCCACCGCCGCCATCAGCCGCGACGCGGTATAGCCGGGGCCGAAGACCAGCAGGCGAACGACGCTCACTGCACGCTCCCAAACAGCATCCCGAAAAAGTCGCCCTGGTTCCAACTTGGCCGCGCGTCGCCATCGGCCAGCGCCTGCACCGTCGCCAGGCCGACATGCTTGTACTTCACCGCCGAATTCCAGTCGAACGGCAGGTCGATCTGGTCCGACGGCTTATGGTAATTCTCGTCGAGGAACTTGCGCGCCGCCACCGCACCGGTGCCGCCGGGGCCGGTATCGATCGACACCGCCGGGATGCCCGCCTGCACGAAGCTGTAATGGTCGGAGCGGACGAAGAACATCTCCTCCGGCTCGGGATCGGGCACCACGCCCAGCCCCTCCGCCTTGGCCGCGGCGGCGACCACCGGGCCGATGCTCGACCGCTCGCCGCCCAGCACGACGAGGTCGACCAGCGGATAGGTGAGGATCGGCATGTCGAAATTGACGTCCGCGACGATCGAGCCCTTCGGCACCGTCGGGAAATGCGCGAAATAATCGGAGCCAATCAGCCCCTTCTCCTCAGCGGTGAGCGCCACGAACAGCAGCGTGCGGCGCGGCCGCTTGCCGCTTTCCTCGATGGCCTTGGCGATCTCCAGCAGCATCGACACGCCGATCGCATTGTCCATCGCGCCGTTGTAGATCGTGTCGCCCTTCACCGGCTCGCCGACGCCGACATGGTCGAGATGGGCGGAGAGCACCACCGTCTGCGCCTTGAGCGCGGGATCGCTGCCCTCGATTCTGCCCACCACATTGTGGCTGTCTCGGGTCGAGAGCCGGGTCTTGCTCGCCACCGCCAAGGTGCCGGTGAGCGGCCCGGTCGGCATGCGGCTGCCCCGCGTCTGTGCGGCGAGCACGTCGGCCCAGCGGATGCGGGCACCTTCGAACAGCTTGGCCGCGCCGGCCTGGCTCACCTGGCCGACCACCGGCGCCTGGGGCGACATCGCGTTAGCGATGCCGTCCGGCCCCGCCCAGCCGGTGCGCGGATAGGCATAATAGGGCGCGAATTTTTCGACGCTGAAGTCCCTGGCACGCGCGATCGTCTCGACCACCAGCACCGCCCTGGCGCCGCGCGCCGCCGCCAGCCGCGCCTTCTGCCCGTCGTCGCCGAAATGGGCGTTGACCTCGTTGGGCAGACCCTTGGGGGTGCCGTCGAGGATCGCGACGATCTTGCCGCGCACGTCCAGGCCCTTGTAATCGTCGCGCTTCCCCTGCGGATAGACGATGCCATAGCCGGCGAAGACCAGCTCGCCTTCCGCCTTGAAGTCGGGCGACGAGGGCACCGGCTCGTTGACGAAATCCTTGCCGAAGGCGAACGGCACGTCCTTGCCGCCGCGCTTCAGCGTCCACACCGCCTTCTCGGCCGGGCGATAGGTGGTGAGCTTCACCGGCTGGAACCAGCCGCCATTCGCGCCCGGCTTGAGGCCCATGGCCAGCATCCGCGCCGCGACATATTCGGCCGCGACGTCGAAGTCGCGCGTCCCGGCCTCGCGCCCGCGCAGCGCGTCCGAGGCGAGGAACTGGACATGCGCCTTGATCGCCGCCTGTTCGGGAGTGAGCGGCGGCGCCTGCTGCGCCAGTGCGGGGCCGGCGAGCAGGAGCAGGGCAAGCAGCGAACGCTTCACCAGGGCTTACTTCGCGCCGGGACCGTCATAGGTGACGCCGAAGAAGTCGCCCTTGTTCCACACCGGCTTCGCGTCGCCGTTGGCGATCGCATTTGCGATGCGGAAGTTCACGTCGACGAAGCGTACGCCCGACTGCCAGTTGATCGCCGGCTGCTGGTCGATCTGGTCCGAGGGCTGGTGATAATGGTTCTTCATGAAGTGATCGATCGCCGCGCGACCCGGGCCACCCGCACCTGGCCACAGGAATACCGAGGGCACGCCCTTGCGCACGAAATTGTAGTGATCCGAACGCACGAAGATATTCTCGCCGGGCAGCGGATCGTCGGACATCTTCACGCCGATCTCGGCCGCGGCCTTGGCGACGATCGGCCCCAGCGTCGAATGGTTGGCGCCGTAGACCACGATATCCTCGAACGGATAGGTGATGATCGGCATGTCGAGGTTCACGTCGGCGACGATGGTGTTCCGAATCGTAGGGTTGTTGGCGAAATAGTCGGAGCCGACGAGGCCCTTCTCCTCCGCCGTCACCGCCAGGAACAGGATCGAGCGGCGGGGCTTGGTGCCGGCCGCCTTGAACCGCTTGGCCTCCTCGATCAGCGAGGCGGTGCCGATCGCATCGTCGAGCGCGCCGTTGTTGATCGTGTCGCCCTTCGCGTCGGGCTTGCCCACGCCGATATGATCGAGATGGGCGGAGAGCACGACGACGTCGCCGGCCAGCTTGGGATCGCTGCCCTCGATCATCCCCGCGACGTTAAAGCTCGGCATCGGGGTCAGCACGGTCTTGGTTGCGATCGTCAGCGTGCCCGGCAGCTGGATCGCCTTGAAGGTCGCGCCGTCCACCGCCGCTGCCTTGGCGATCGCCGACCACGGCGTCTTCGCCCCCGCGAACAGCTTCTCGGCGCCGGCGAGGCTCAGCAGCCCCAGGCCCGGCGTGCCCGGCGCGGCGATATGGCCGGTGCCATCGGCATTGCCCCAGGTGACGCGCGGCCGGTTGGCATAGGCGGCGTACATCGCGAAAGGCCGCGTCTTGGCGGTGAGCGGCGATTCGAGCGTGACATAGCCGACCGCGCCGTGCTTCTTCGCGATCTCGGCCTTGGCGGCGGGGTTCTGGAAGTGCGCGCCTTCCTCACCCGGGAAGCTCGACGGCGCGCCGCCGAAGAAGGCGACGATCTTGCCCTTCACGTCGACGCCCTTGTAGTCGTCGCGCCCCAGCCCGACGATGCCGTAGCCGACGAACACCACCGGCGCGGTGACGCTGTATTCCGGCTTTTCCGGGTTGGCGCCGGCGATGAAGTCCTTGCCCGCTTCGAGCGTGACTGGCGCACCCTTGGCGCGGCCGATCGACATCGCGCCGCTGCCGTCCAGCTTGTAGCTGATCAGCGGCACCTTCTGCAGATAGCCGCCGTCATCACCCGCCGGCTTCAGGCCTGCGGCGTAGAATTGGGAGGCGACATAGTTCGCCGCGATCTCGAACTCCGGCGATCCCGCCTCGCGGCCCTTCAGCGCATCCGACGCGAGGAACATCACATGGCTCTTCAGCGCGGCCTGGTCGGCGGGAAGCGGCGCGGTGATGACGGCATTGCGCTCAGCGGCGGTCTGGGCAAACGCGGGCGACGCCGCGACAAGGAGAAGGGCAAGCGGCGCAGTCGGTCGAAGCATCGGGTTTCCCTGTGGATCGCAAGAATATTTCAAGCCTAGCAGGGATGCTAGAGCGGTCAATTCCCACCTGCGCCGCCGCCGCGACATTTCGATTCCGTAACGTCACACCAACGCACCGACGACGTTTCCGCTGAAGGTAATCGAGAGAATAGAGTAGCAGCCGGGGCCGCTTGTCCTATATCGAACCGGTATGAGTGACGCCCGCATCGCCGCCGCAGCCCCCCAGGCCATTCGCCGTGAGGACTATCGTCAACCCGACTGGCTGGTGCCCGAAATCGCGCTCGATTTCGACCTCGACCCGGCTGCTACGCGGGTTCGGGCGACGCTCCACGTCACCCGCAACGGCACGCATGATCGCGCGCTGGTGCTGAACGGCGACGGGCTCGAAGCTGCCGCGGTGAAGGTCGACGGCGCAGCGGTGCAGAACTGGCGGATGGAAGGGCAGGATCTGGTGATCCCGCTCACCGGCGACAGCCACACCATCGAGACCGAAGTGGTGATCGCGCCGGAGCGCAACACCCAGCTCCAGGGCCTCTATGCCTCGTCGAGCATGCTCTGCACCCAGTGCGAGGCCGAAGGCTTCCGCCGCATCACCTTCTTCCCCGATCGCCCCGACGTGCTCTCCAAGTACAAGGTCCGCATGACCGGGGACAAGGTGCGCTTCCCGGTGCTGCTCGCCAATGGCGATCCGATCGCGCAGGGTGATGCCGAGGGCGGCCGCCACTGGGCGGAGTGGCACGACCCCTTCCCCAAGCCGAGCTATCTGTTCGCGCTGGTCGCGGGCGACCTCGTTGCCAACACCGGCACCTTCACGACCATGTCCGGCCGCGAGGTACAACTCGGCATCTATGTCCGCGCGCCCGACCTGCCCAAGACCGACCACGCCCTGCACGCGCTGAAGCTCAGCATGAAGTGGGACGAGGAGGTCTATGGCCGCGAATATGATCTCGACGTGTTCAACATCGTCGCGGTCGACGACTTCAACTTCGGCGCGATGGAGAACAAGGGGCTGAACGTCTTCAACAGCCGCTACATCCTCGCCGATCCCGATACCGCCACCGACTGGGACTATGACGCCATCGCCGCCGTCGTCGCCCATGAATATTTCCACAACTGGTCGGGCAACCGCGTCACCTGCCGCGACTGGTTCCAGCTGAGCCTCAAGGAAGGCTTCACCGTCTTCCGCGACCAGAGCTTCTCGGCCGATCAGGGCTCCGCGGCGGTCAAGCGGATCGAGGATGTGCGCTCGCTTCGCGCCAGCCAGTTCCCCGAGGATGCCGGCCCGCTCGCCCACCCGGTGCGCCCGGACGAATATATCGAGATCTCGAACTTCTACACGGCGACCATCTACAACAAGGGCGCCGAGCTGATCCGGATGATGGCGACCATCCTGGGGCCGCAGAAGTTCCGCGCCGCGACCGACCTCTATTTCGATCGCTTCGACGGCACCGCCGCCACCTGCGAGGATTTCGTGGCGAGCATGGAGGAGGCCGGCGGGGTCGATCTCGGCCAGTTCCGCCGCTGGTACAGCCAGGCGGGCACGCCGCGGGTTTCCGCCAATCTGGTGCAGGACGGCACCACCACCCGCCTCGCGCTCGCCCAGACCGTGCCGCCGACGCCGGGGCAGCCGGTCAAGGAGCCGATGGTGCTGCCGCTCAAGATCCGCTTGTTCGGCGAGAAGAGCGGCGCCCCGCTGACCGACGAGCAACTGGTGCTGCTCGACAAGCCCGAGCAGGCGCTGCACTTCGAGAACCTTCCCGAGCGCGCGGTGCTCTCGATCAACCGCGGCTTCTCGGCACCCGTCATCGTCGACGCCAATCGCAGCGCGGCCGACCTCGCCTTCCTTTCGGCGCATGACGACGATCCGTTCGCGCGCTACGAGGCGATGCAGCAGCTGATGCTCGATACCCTGGTCGCCGCGGTGACCACCGGCAAGGGCGAGCATGGCGCGCTGGTCGACGCGGTCCGCAACACGCTGACCGATCCGTCGCTCGACCGCGCCTTCATCGCCGAGGCGGTGCTGCTCCCCTCGGACAGCTTCATCGGCGACCAGATGGCAGTGGTGGATCCCGACGCGATCTTCCGCGCGCGGGAAGCGCTGCGTGCCGATCTCGGCAACCTGCTCGAAGCCGAATGGCGTGCCGCCTATGAGGGTGCACGCGCCAATCGCTTCGAATATTCGCCGGCCGCCAAGGGCGCGCGCCGGCTGAAGAATGTGGCGCTCGGCTATATCGCCGCTAGCGGCGCGGCCGATGCGGCGGAGCTCGCTTTTGCCCAGTTCGACGCGGCCGACAACATGACCGATCGCCAGGGCGGCCTCGCCACCCTGGTCAACGGCACGTCGCCGCTGCGGGAGAAGGCGATCGAGGCCTTCTACCAGCGCTATGCCGGCAACGCGCTGGTGCTGGACAAGTGGTTCCAGACCCAGGCGCTGTCCTCGCGCGAGGATACGCTCGCCGCGGTCGAGAAGCTGGCCCGGCACCCGGACTTCACGCTCGCCAACCCCAACCGGGCGCGGGCGCTGGTCGGCGCGTTCAGCATCAACCAGCGGGCGTTCCACGATCCTTCGGGCCGAGGCTATCGCTTCGTCGCGGACCAGCTGATCGCGCTCGACAAGCTCAACCCGCAGACCGCCGCCAAGCTGGTGCCGCCGCTCGGCCGCTGGAAGCGCTTCGATCCCACCCGCGCCGCACTGATGCGGGGCGAGCTGGAGCGGATCGTCGCCAGCCCGGGCCTCAGCAAGGACATGTTCGAGCAGGCCACCAAGTCGCTCGACTGATGCTCCGGCTGCTCACCGCCACGGTGCGCGACTCCGCCCGCGTGCGGACCGTCGCCGCCGTGGCGGCGCGCTTCGGGCTGGGCGTGCTGCTGGAAAAGCTCGGCTTTGCAGGCGAGGCCGATGCGGCCGATGCCGAGACCGGCGCACTGCCCCTGCCCCGCCGCACCCGCCTGGCGCTGGAGGCGCTGGGTCCAACCTATGTGAAGATCGGCCAGATCCTCGCCACCCGCGGCGACCTGCTGCCGCCCGAGTGGATCGCCGAGCTGGAATTGCTCCAGAGCGCCGCGCCGACGCTGCCCTTCGAGGCAATCCGCGGCGAGGTGGAAGCGGCGCTCGGCATGCCGCCGGAAGAAGCCTTTGCCTGGTTCGATCCCACGCCGCTCGCCGCCGCCTCGATGGCGCAGGTCCATCGTGCGCGGCTGGCGGACGGGCGCGAGGTGGTGCTGAAGATCCGCCGCCCCGGCATCCGCGCGGCGATGGAGGCGGACCTTCGGCTGATCGGCGAGCTGGCTGCGCTGGTCGCCAGGAGCAGCGCGGAGGCGCGGCGTTTCGAACCCGTCGCATTGGCGCGACAGCTACGCCAGGCGCTGCTCGAAGAACTCGATTTCACCAACGAGGGCCGCAACGCCGATCTGCTCCGCGCCGACATGGCAGGCACGCCGCGGGTCGTGGTGCCCGAGATCCACTGGCAATGGACCTCCGAGACGCTGCTGGTGATGGATTTCATCGCCGGCGTGAAGCCGGTCTCGGGCGAAGCGCTGCGCGCTGCCGGCGTCGACCCCGAGGCGATTGCCGAACTGGGCGCCGACACCGTGATTGCGATGGTGCTGGTCAACGGCCGCTTCCATGCCGATCCCCACCCGGGCAATCTGCTCTGCCTGCCCGGCGACAAGCTGGCGCTGCTCGACCTCGGCTCGATCGGCCATGTCGGCCCGAAGCGCCGCGACGAGTTCATCGCCTTCGTGCTCGCGCTGACCGGCGGCAACGCGCGGGCGCTTGCCGACACGCTGGCGCTGTGGAGCGAGGGACACGGCGTCCCCCGCCGCACGATCGACCGCGCCGCCGAGGCGATCGTCCAGCGCCATGGCGGCGGCACGCTCGTCCTCTCCGCGATGATGCCGGACTTCCTTCGGCTGCTGCGCGAGGAGGGGCTGGTGCTGCCGCCGGACCTGCTGCTGGTGTTCAAGGCGATGGTGACGATGGACGGCGTGCTCGATCGCATCGCACCGGGCTTCGACCTGTCGGGCGCGATCGGGCGGGCGCAGGTGGCGCTGCTCGCCAACCGCTTCGGCCCGGCGCGGATGGCGGCGAGTTCGGCGGCACTGGCGCTGGCGCTGGTGGAGCTCGGCGAAGATGCACCACGCCTGCTGCGCGCGGCGGCGGCACGGCTGGAGGCGCCGGTGGTGGATACCGGCGTGGCGCAGGCGATCGCCAAGGCGGGCGGGTGGATCGCGACGGCGCTGGTGGCGGGTGCTGGGCTAGTGGCAGCCGCACTCTGGCTGCACTGAAACAGCGTATCCTCCCCCGCCAGGGGGAGGTGGCGCCGAAGGCGACGGAGGGGAGGGATGCCAGAACCTCTCGAGCCTGCGTGCTTCCTCCCCCTCCGTCAGGCTTCGCCGCCCCCCCCTGGCGGGGGAGGATACGGTTTAGCTTTTCTTACCCCATCACGTTACGGCCGCGCTGCACGATGGCGCTATGCCCCACGCTGGCCTTCAGGCTGCGCTCGGTGACGTTGTCGACGAAAACCCAGTCATTGCGCGCCTGGTCCGGCGTGAGCGTCAGCGCCATGTAGCCGCGGCGGCTGGTGTCGCACCATTTCAGCTCGGGGTTCGCCTTCACCATCGCGGCGGCGATCACCTTCGGATCGGTCTTGAGCGCGCTTTCGAAGCCCGGCGAGGTCACCGCCTGTCCGGCGAACTCCACGCCCGCCGCCTTGCCATCCTGCGCCAGGTCGAACGCCCAGGCATTGTGGCTGTCGCCGCACACCACCAGCAGGTTGGCGCCCATGCTCTGCGACGACTTGAGGAACCGCGCCCGCGCCGCCGGATAGCCGCCCCAGCTGTCATAGCCGAGCGGCAGGCCCAGCTTGCCCGCCAGCACGCCGGCCTGGACATAGGCCTTGGCGCGCGGATCGGCGTCGGGCGCCAGCCAGTCCATGGCCGCGGCGGGGGTCGACAGATTGCCCATGATCGTGCCGAAGCCGACCACCTGCCAGCGCTGCCCCGCCTTCACCGAGCGGCGCATGGCATGGTCGAGCCACACTTCCTGCTCGCTGCCGAGCATCGTCACCGCGGGATCGTGCCAGGCACCGTCGCGGAAGGCGGTGAGCGCCTTGACCGGATCGGCGTCCTTGAACAGCGGCGCAACATCGGGCTGCTGGCTGCGCGCGAGCAGCCGGCTCTCGGTGCGGAAGAAGGTCGCCAGCGTGCCGATCTCATAGGTGCCCCAGGGCGTTTCGGAAACCGGCATCCACTCGCGGAACACCTGCATCGCCGCTGCCTTGCGGGCGCTCCAATCGCCTTCCGTATCGGGCTGGTGATTCTCGGCGCCGCCCTCCCAGCTGTCATTGGCGCTTTCATGATCGTCCCACTGGATCAGCATCGGCTTGGCGGCATGGAGCGCCTGGAGGTCGGGATCGGCGCGGTAGCTGGCATAGCGCAGGCGGTAGTCAGCGAGATGGATCATCTCGCCCGCCGGCTCCGGCCAGCGGCCGCCGATCGCGCCGCCCGCCGGCGCATAGCCGCCCTGCTTATATTCGTAGAGATAGTCGCCGAGGTGCACCCACAGGTCGATGTCGTCGCGCGCCGCGGCATGGCCATAAGCGTTGAAATAGCCGAACGGCAGGTTCGAGCAGGAGAAGATCGCGATGCCGAAGCGGCGGGCCTCGCCCAGCGGCAGCGTCTTGGTGCGGCCTACGGCCGAGAAGCTGCCGTCGGGCGCGACGAACCGGTAGAAATAGCGCGTGTCGGGCGCGAGGCCGGCGACGGTCACCTTGGCGGTATGGTCGCGCCACGGGCCGGTGATCTGCTCGCCCTCGGCGACAATATGGGTGAAATCGGCACTGGTGGCGATCTGCGCGCGCAGCTTCACCGCGCCGCCATCGGCGGGGACGTAGCGCGTCCACAGCAGCATCGTGTCCGGCCCCGGCTCACCGCTCGCCACCGAATGGGTGAAGCCGCGCGCAGTCGCTTGCGCGAGCGCAGCGCCCGGCAGCGCCAGCGCGCCGATGCCGAGCGTTCCAGTGAGCAGCAGCGAACGGCGGTCGAGTCGAAGAGTCATTTGGTCGCGTCCCTTTTTCGGTCGGCCGGTAGGTGACCGCGATTGGTGTCGTGTTCGTGACAGCGCCGGAAAACTCGGCTAGGCGAGCGCGCGCATCGCATTCGGAGCATGATAGGCGGGAACGCACACCCGCGCGGCAGGGGCAGACCCGCCGGCGGCATGGAGAAGAATACGCAGGTGACATCTATTCGACTTGCTCCCGGCAAGGCCCTGATATGACGGCGCGGATCGAAACGCACGGCGCCGCCGTCGCCCGCAAGGACTGGCGTTCCATGACCGCAGCGCTGCCGCGCTGGCTGGTACTGCTTGTGGCCGCAGCGCTCGTCCGCAGCCCCACCTTCGGCAACCCCCTCGTCCATGTCGACGAAGAATTCTATTTCGTCACCGCCCAGCACATGCTGCACGGCGCCCTGCCCTTCGTCGACATCTTCGATCGCAAGCCGGTGGGGCTCTTCCTGCTCTACGTGCCGGCCGCGGCGCTCGGTTTTCCGTGGGGGATCCTCGCATATCAGCTGATGGCGCTGGCAAGCGTCGTGCTCACCGCGGTGATGATCGCCCGTCTCGCCGATCGCGCTGGCTGGCATCGGGGCGCGACCCCGGCCGCGCTGCTCTACATCTTCATGCTGAACATCGCCGACGGCCAGGGCGGGCAAGCGCCCATCTTCTACAATCTGATGATGATCGGCGCGATCGCACTGGTCCTGCCTCGCGCCGACGACGCGGCGGCGGACTGGCGGCGGATCGCCCGAGCGATGGGCGCCATGCTCCTCGTCGGGCTAGCGATGCAGGTCAAATATTCGGTCCTGTTCGAAGGCCTGTTCCTCGGCTTGTGGCTCACCGTGCGCGAATGGCGCCTGGGCGCGACGCCGCTGCAATGGGCCATCCGCATCGCCGCCTACGCCCTGGCGGCGATGGTGCCGACGGTCCTTGCCGGCGCCGTCTATGCCGCGCTGGGCCATTTCGACGCGTGGTTTTTCGCTAACTTCAAGTCGATACTCGATCGGAAAAGCGATCCGGCGAGCGAGCTTGCGCTAGCCTTCCTGCAAATGGTGCTGTTTCTCGGCCCGCTGCTCACGGTCTGTTGGTTTTCCCGCCGGCTTCCACCGGCGGATGCCCTTACCGAACAACGCCGCAACCTCCTGTTCGGATGGCTAATCGCTTCGGTCGTCGGGCTGATCCTGTTCGGATCCTGGTTCAATCACTATGCGCTGCCGGTGATGATGCCGGCGAGCTTGTGTTGTGCCGGTTTCTTCGGCGCAGCGCCGCAGGGTCGACGGATCGTCGCACCGGCGCTGCTGGCGGTTGCCCTCGTCGCCGGCGAGACGATTGTCGTGACCTCGGCCTGGCGCCGCGGAAACGACGCGCAACTGGAGACGATCGCCGCAGCCATCGGGCACGGCCCAGGGTGCCTCTACCTCCATTCCGGCGACACCGCGATCTACGCCGCTTCCGGGCGATGTGCTGCCTCGGCATGGGTCTTCCCCAGTCATCTCGCGCGCGAGCGCGAGAATGGCGCGGTTGGAGTCGACCAGTTGGAGGAAGTGGATCGGATCTTCCGCCGTCATCCGGCAGTCGTCGCGATGCGCACGCCCTTTTCCGGCGAGCGCCGCGTCGTGCGCGAACGGGTTCTGCAGTACCTGCAGCGCGACGGCTATCGATTGCGCGGACGCTATCCGATCGGAGATGACTACATCTCGGTTTATGGGGCGGCAGTCGACGATCGCAGCGCCGAGCGGTATGTGGCCAGCGGCGCCTCCTACTAATCCATGCGCGCGCGCCCGCATGTTCGGCGTCGCTTTGGACTCAGGATCGTCTGGTCGCGTCCCTTTTTCGGTCGGCCGCTAGGGGGCGGCGATTGGGTTCGTGTTCGTGACAGGCGCGCCTAGCTCGGCTAGGCAGAGCCCCGAGTCGATTTCGGGGCGTTGATAATGGGGGCGCAACCTGCTGGGCGGTAATACACCGATGGCAGCACGGAGACGAAAGACGCACGTGAGCTTTTCCCGTTTTACGGCAGGCGCCGGCCGCTGATGGCAACACGTATCGCATCCCTCGGCATTGCCGAGCCGAAAGTAGGCTTTGCCGCCGCTGCTGCAGCCCTGCCGCGCTGGATCACGCTGCTGGCGACGGCGATGGCGGTGCGCGCGGTCACATTCGGCAACCCGCTGGTGGGGGTAGACGAGCAATTCTACCTGGTCACCGCCCAGCGCCTGCTCCACGGCGCGCTGCCCTTTGTCGACATCTGGGACCGCAAGCCCGTCGGCCTGTTCCTTCTCTACCTTCCCGCCGCGGCACTTGGCATGCCCTGGGGCATCCTCGCCTATCAGCTGATGGCGCTGGCCTGCGTGGTGCTTACCGCCGGCATGATCGCGCGGACGGCCGACCGGGTCGGCTGGAGCGCCGGCGCGCTGCCCGCCGCCCTGCTCTACATCCTGATGCTCAACGTGGCCGACGGCCAAGGCGGGCAGGCGCCGGTCTTCTACAACCTCCTCACCATGGGCGCAGTCTCGCTGCTGCTGCCCCGCGCCGACGATCGCGACGGCGATCCCGTCCGCATCGGCCGCAACCTGCTGGCGATGCTGCTGATCGGGCTGGCGCTGCAGGTGAAGTACACGGTGCTGTTCGAGGGGCTGTTCCTTGGGATGTGGCTGCTGCACCGCGAGGCAATGCTCGGCGGCAGCCTGCACCATGTCGCGCGGCGCGGGCTCGGCTATGCCGGCGTGGCGATCCTTCCGACGCTGCTCGCGGCCGGAGTCTATGCCTGGCTCGGCCATTTCGATTCGTGGCTGTATGCGAATTTCGGCTCGATCCTCGACCGCAGGAGTGACCCGTTCATCGATCTGGTAGGCGCGTTCTTCGAGGTGTCGGTGCCGCTCGCGCCGCTGGTGGTCCTGAGCTGCAAAGGATGGATCGGCGTGCGGCGCGCGGGCGCGCTTCGTCCCGCCCATATATTGCTGTTCGGCTGGCTGATCGCGGCGCTGGTCGGCCTGATCGTGTTCGGTTCTTGGTATCCGCATTACGCGCTGCCGGCGATGGTGCCAGGCAGCCTGGGCTGCGCCGCCTTCTTCGCCCGCGAGCGTATCGGCCGCCGTATCGTCGCCCCTTTGCTGCTGGCGACGGCGTTCGTCGCGGGAACGGTCTGCGTGTTCACCGCCCAGGCCAAGCGCGGCAACGCCGTCCAGTTGGCGACGATCGCCGATGCGATCGGACGGGGAGACGGCTGCCTCTATGTCCATTCGGGCAATTCGATGCTGTATGGCGCAACCGGGCGCTGCGCACTGAGCCCATGGCTATTCCCCGATCACTTGTCGCGCGAGCGCGAAAACGGCGCGCTCGGGGTCGACCAGATCGCCGAGGTGGATCGGATTTTCGCCCAGCGCCCGGCAGTCGTGGTGATGCGCACGCCGTTTCGCGGCGAGCGGCTGGCGGTGCGGGGCCGCGTGGAGCACTATCTCCACCGCCTAGGCTATGCGTCGCGCGGTACTTATATGATCGGCACGGTGCCGACCACCGTCTATGCCGCGCCCGAGACTTCGGCGGCCGAGCCGCCGCGCCGCGCCGCCAGCAAGCCGGCATAATAGTCCATCAGCGCGGCGGCGTGATCGGCGTCGCTGCGCACCTTCCTGGCGCCTACCCGAGCCCCGTGCCGCAGGATCGTCTGGTCGCGCGCGAACAGCCGCCGAATTGCTTCCGCCGCCGACCGCGTGTCCCGCGCTGCATAGGTCTCCGCAAAGGGCGGCTCGGCGATCTCGGCGAAGCCACCCTCGTCGGGGCCGATCAGCGGCAGCCCGGAGGCGAGCGCCTCCCAGGCGACCAGCCCGAACGGTTCGGCATCCGATCCGTGGATCAGCGCGTCGCAGCTGGCGACGATGCGCGACAGTCGCAGCCGGTCATAGACGGGGCGGAAGATGCGGATGTGGGGGCTGCCGGCGATCAGCGCCTCGAGCTGCGCGCGCTGCGGCCCGTCGCCGAGCAGCATCAGCCCCACCGGCAGATCGTTGGCGGCGGCTTCCACCGCCTCGACCACCAGCGGCCAGCGCTTTTCCTTGTGCTGGCGCCCGAGCCCGAGCAGCAGATGCCCCTCGGGCGGCAGGCCCAGCTGCGCTAGCAGCGACACCCGCAGCTTCTCGTCGCGCAGATCGGGAGAGAACCACCCGCGATCGATGCCCAGCGGCACCGAAGCATCGACCTTGAGCCCACGCCGCTCGAACCGTTTGGCGAGCGCCGGGCCGTTGGTCACGAACGCGTCGTAGTGCGCCAGGAAGCGCGCCATATATTTGGTGTACCAGCCGAACGCCTGCTCAACCTGCAGCGGCGTAGCGACCGTGTCGAGCCAGCGCTGCGGATAGGTGCCGACCAGGTCGCCATGCGCGAAATAGACCTTGAGCGCGTCGCCCTGCCAGCGCCCTACCGTCCAGGCGGGCAGCCAGGGCGAGCTGTTCTCGACGATATCGGGCTTGAGCCGATCGAGCGCGGCCCAGACCGGCTCGTCCTTGACGAAGATGCGGTAGTTGCGATCGAGCAGCAGCGGCGGCGCCTTGATCCAGTGGATCGCGCCGCCGCCGGGGCGTTCCTCCACTGCATTCTCGGCGCCGGGGGCGACGACGATCAGCTCATGCCCCAGATCGGCCATCAGGCCCATCTTGCGATCGAGATAGGTGCGCACCCCGCCGCCGGTGGGTGAGTAGAACTCGTTGACGTCGACGATGCGCATGCGGCTCCTCAATCGAGCGGGCTGAATCCTCCCAGGCCGCGCAGATACTGCGCTCTAATCGTCACGGTCGTCACACCGTTCCCGACCCGCACCATCGCCTGACGCAATTTGGGACGGCTGCGGCCCAGGCGCTGGTTTGACGGAAAGCCGGCGCCGTCCGACCAGAAGTTGAACTTGTTCTTGCCGTCGCGATCATGGGTGAACAGCACCGCATATTCGCCCGGCGCCGGCACGCGGATGCACAGGATCACCGGGCCCGAGGGCGGCGCATTCGCCCAGATCCGGCGGAAGGTCTTGCCTTCCTTGATCAGGTCGCGGTCGTCTTTGAGGAAATCTTCCTCGGTCGCCGGATACAGCTCCAGCTTCAGCCGCCCGGTGCGGTCCTTGAGACCGACGATCTCGGCCTGGATGGCCGGGCCGTGGCCGCTGGTGCAGGCGCCGGCGTCCTCGCCCAGCGTCTGCGCAAAGGCCGGATGCGCAGCAGCGGCGGCAAGCAGCGTCGCGGCCAGAAGGACGGTGCGCTTCATGCGGTTTTCCTCGTAAGCAAAGCATGCAGGCCGAAGCCGGCAATCAGGACCATGTGCGCGACCAGCGAAAGGCCGGCGATCAGCGCCATCAGTTCGGATAGCGCCTCGCCCTGACCGATCACCATGATCGCGAAGCTGGCGAACAGCAGTTCCTTGTTCGGCACCAGCGGCAGGCGCCAGGCGAGCAGGCGCCCTGCCGACAGCAGCAGCCAGATGCCGATCGAAACCTGCGGCATCGCGAAATGCCAGGCGAAGGCGATCAGCACCGAGCTGGTGATGATGCGCATGCAATGGATGCTGAACACCCACCACAGCTCGCCGCGGGGCAGCGAGAAGACTCGCTTGGAAAAGATCAGGAAGGGCAGCGACATCGCGAAGATCACCGCGATCGAGCCCATCAGCGTATTGAACTCAGCGGGCTTCAGCAGGTCGATGCCGAATGGCAGCGCCATCGCCACCACCGCCAGCGTCATCGCGTTGCCGGCGATCGCGGAAAGGATCGTCACGTCCTTCACCGCGCCGAAAGGGGCCGCGACCATCTGCGTGCGCTGGCGTGCCCAGGCGTAGAAATAGGCCTCGCCCGAATAGCCGAGCAGCACTTCGTTCGCGATCCGCTTCTTGTGGAGCGCGATCATCCCGTCGATCGGGATGCGCCACAGCTTGCGGAAAATGATGTAGTCGAAGGTCGGCGAGCCGAGATAATACAGCACGAAGACGAGGTAGAAGAGCGGGTTGGTGGGCATTGCCCGCGCCAGCCCGGTCAGCCCGCCGCCGAACAGCTCGCGCGCCAGCCCCGCCACCATCAGCAGCGTGAGCCCAGCGCCCAGCCACATCGGCCAGCGACGCTTGATCTTCTCGACGGGCTCGAGCCCTGCAAGATCGGGTGCAGCCGGAATCGCAGCTTCGGCTGTGCGCGTATTCACCGAAGCCTCCCCTGCCTGCCTGTTCAATCGATTCAAAAGCGCCACCGACAAGATCGAAACAATCACTCACTTCCCGCGTTTTGGCGTATCCCGTCTCCGGGGTGCGTCGCGCGACGCTCGGCTTTCCCAACACATTGCGGTTTATTCCGGCAGCGATTTGGGCTTTAGAAAGGCAAACCGCAAGTAGATGCTGTACCGCTCTCCCCCCTCCACGCCGCTCCACATCCTGGCGTTCGCAGAGACTCTGCAGGGCGGCGGCGTCGAACGCGCATTGCTGCGCATGGCGGCGGGGTGGCTCGAAAGGGGACACCGGGTAACGCTGGTGCTGGGTGCGTGCGAGGGGCCGCTGGCAGCCGAGGTGCCCGCCGGCATCGAGATGATCGAGCTGGGCAGCCCGCATTATCCGATCCTGATGCGGCTGCCCGGCGTGGTCCGCAAGGTCGATCCCGACATCGTGTTCTGCCCGGGCAACTACTACACCG
Organism: Sphingomonas sp. 22176; assembly: GCF_052045505.1. NCBI lineage: Bacteria > Pseudomonadati > Pseudomonadota > Alphaproteobacteria > Sphingomonadales > Sphingomonadaceae > Sphingomonas > Sphingomonas sp. 22176. The sequence goes on from NZ_JBQEPL010000001.1 coordinate 44,922, forward strand.
CCGCCGCCGCGATGATCCGCCTCCGGCTCGGCCGCGACTGCCCGCCGATCATCGCCAAGGTCTCGAACGCGCTGGTGCGGCACGAAATGTGGCGGATGGTGGCGTGGGGCTACAACCGTTGGCTGCGCTGGCACCCCTGGTTCCTCGATCACGTCGTGGCGATGACGCCGGCGATGGCGCGTGAGGCGATGACGGAAATGGCCCTGCCCGCCGACCGGGTGAGCGTGATCGCCAATCCCCCGGCCGAACGCATCGCCGATGCCGTGCCGATCGCGCTGCCGCAGGGCCGCTATATCGTCGGTGTCGGCCGACTGGAGCCGCAGAAGCGCTGGGACCGGCTGATCGACGCGCTGCCACGGCTCGCGGACCCGGCGATTCGGCTGCTGCTGCTCGGCGAGGGCAGCGCCCGCGCGCCGCTGGAGGCGCAGGTCGCGCGACTCGGCCTCGCGCACCGGGTGACGATGCCCGGCCATGTCAGCGATCCGCTGCCGGCGCTGAAGCACGCGACCGTGGCGGCGCTGACCTCGGACTTTGAGGGCGTGCCCGGCGTGGTGCGCGAAGCGCTGTCGCAAGGCACGCCCGTGGTGGCGACCGAGGCGAGCGTGGCGGTGCGCGAGCTCATCGACTCGCCGGTGCTCGGCACCGTCGTCCCGCGCGAGGACGGGGATGCGCTGGCGGCGGCGCTCGACCACTGGATCGTCCCCGGCCGCCCCCGCCCCACGCCGCGCGCCGACGAAGGCGATCCGGTCGGCGACTATCTCGCGCTGTTCAGCCGGCTGGCTCGTCAGCGCATCGCGTAGCGCAGGCCGATCCACAGCGTGCGCGGCGTCGCGCGTTCGATCACGTTGCCGCCGCTGATTCCCGCCTGCACCTCGGCATCAAACAGATTCTCGGCACGCCCCTCGATCCGCAGCGCGCGGGTGACCGGCACGCCCAGCGTCGCATCCACGGTCCATGCCGGATCCAGCCGGGCGCTGTTCTGGTCATCCTCGAACCGCGCCCCGGCATAGCGGGCGGTCACCGAAGCGTTGGCCAGCGCGGCGCGCCAGGCGAGCGTCGCCGATCCCTGGAAGCGCGGAGTCTGCGCCGGGCGCAGCCCGTCGAGCGACACCGCCGCGCCCGAGGCATGGACACGGCTGTCGGCATAGGCCCAGGAGCCGGCAAGGCTCCAGGCGCCCAGCGTCCATTGGCCGTCGAGTTCGATGCCCTTGGCCTCGACCGCATCGAGATTCTGCCGCTGGCGATAGGCCCCCGCCGCCGAGACGAAGCCGACACCGGGGAATGTCCCCGGCCCGCGCGCCAGCGTGACATTGGCAATCGCGCCGTCGAGCCGGTTCCAATAGCCGGTCGCGCGGAAGACGAGGTCGGGGAGCGGGCGCAGGTCGACGCCGACTTCCCCGCCCCAGAGCCGCTCGGGATCAAGCCCCGGATTGGCCGCGGTGGCATCGGCACCGGCGCGAAACGGGCGATAGAGCTCGTTGAGCGTCGGCAGCCGCCAGCCGCGATAGCCCGCCGCGCGTAGCGTCACCGGGCCCATCGCATAGGCCGCGCCCAGCCGCCCGGTCGGCTCCCAACCATGGCGGTTGGCGTAGCGCGAATCGGTCAGCACCGGGCCGGCAGCGAGCGGCGCCTCGAACAGGCTGCCGTCATAGATCGTCCAATGGTCAAGCCGCCCCCCGGCATCGAGCGTCAGGCCGCCGCTATTGTAGCTGGCATTGGCGAAGCCGCCGGTGGTGAGGCTCGCGCCGCCAGCGATGCGCCGCCGCGTGGGGTTGGTGCCGACAAAGGTGTAAAGTTCGCGCGTCTCGCCCGAGACGCGGCGCAGGTCGCCGCCGAGTCGCAGCGTGACGCCGCCGCCCACCGGCGGCGCGACTTCGATGCGGCCGCCGATGCCGGTCGCGGGCACTTCCTGCTGCACCACCGGGCTCACCGTGTCGCGTGGAGCGGAGATGCTGGCGAAGCCGCTCTCGAACTGCCGCACTTGCAGATAGGCGAGCGCGGACCAGCCCCACTCCCCCTTCTGCCCATTGCCACGGTGAACGAGCCGCACGCTGGCATCGGCCCCCTTGCTGAGCACGTCGGTGTAGGCGGTCCCGCGATCGCGCTGGTCGGTGAAACCGGAAAGGTTGGTCTGCAGCTCAGTGCCGCCCCCGACATCCGTCACGCCGCGCACCGCGAGGCTCGCCTGCTCATAGGGCGCAGCGCGGTCGACGCGGCCGGGATTCACGATCGGCACGAAGCCGTCGCTGCGGCCATATTGTCCCGCGACCGTGAAGAAGCCGCTGCGGACCGGCACCGCGGCGACCGCGTTCGCGTCGACGCTGTTCCGGCTGCCGTAGAAAGCGCCAAGGTTCAGCAAGCCCAGCTCGGCAGGACTGCCGCTCTCCAGCTCCACCGTGCCCGCCAGCGCACCCGGACCGGCGAACCCGCTGCCGCCGCCACGCGTCACGCGCACGCCGGCGAGGCGACCGGGCATGTACGCCGGAAACGGCACCCAGCCGCCGAACGGATCGGTCTGCGGCACCCCGTCGAGCAGCAGCAGCGCGCGGCTCGAGGCATTGCCGCCCAAGCCGCGCAGGGTGATGCCCTGGCTGGTCGGATGCGCCGAGGACGAAGTCGAGCGGCGGTACTGCGCCAGCCCGGCGACATCGGCCAGAACGTCCTCGATCCGGTTGCTCGCGGTATCGGCAAGCCGCGCGCGGTCGATCGTCACCACGTCATACGCGGCATCGCCCGGCGGCACATCGAGCCCGCGGCCGGTGACGACGATCTCGTCCTGCGAACGGTCCTGCGCGACGGCAGGCGCCGCCACGCACAGCGCCGCGACGGCACATCCCAGTTTTTCAAGCATGTGGTGCGACGGTATCCGGATGGGCGGCGACGAACGCCGGATGGGAGACGGCAGCCGCTTCGGCACGGCGCAGCAGGGGGTAGGCGTCCAGCGGCACGGCGAATCGCCGGGCGTTGAACAATTGCGGGACCAGGAAACAGTCGGAGATGTCGGGTGCGGCACCGCCGAGGAACGGGCCGTCGCCGCCGGAGTTGCGCACCATCGCCTCCAGCGCCGAAAAACCCTCGGTCATCCAGTACGCCGTCCAGGCCGAGCGCGACGCCGCATCAGCGCCCACGCCATGCTCCAGATGGCGCATCACCCGCAGATTGTTGATCGGGTGCACGTCCATCCCGATCACCATCGCCCGCGCCAGCGCGTCGGCGCGTGCATCGGGATCGGCTGGGATCAGCCGCGGCTCGGGATAGCGCGCATCGAGCCAGTCGAGGATCGCGAGGCTCTGGGTGAACACGCGGCCGTCCGCCTCCAGCGCCGGCACCAGCCCCTGCGGGTTGCGTGCGAGATGCTCGGGGCTGCGCTGGGCATTCTCCAGCAAGGGCACCTCGTGCCGCACATAGTCCACGCCCTTAAGGTTGAGTGCGATCCGCACCCGATACCCCGCCGAGGAGCGGAAATAGTCGTGCAGCACGAGCATCGGCTCAGTCCTTTTCGGAGTCGTCGTCGCTCTTCGGCTTCTTGCCATTGAGGCGGGCGTTGCTCTCCAGCGCCACCTTGATCATCGCCACCATCGGATCGGCCAGCGCCAGCCCGAGCACGCCGAACAGCGTGCCGGCAAGGATCTGCGACGATAGCGTCAGCGCAGGCGGCAGGTCGACGGTGCGCTTGGCGACCATCGGAATCACGACATAGCCGTCGAAATTCTGCACGGCGAAATAGATGACGAGCGCCCAGATGCCGGTTTCCTGGCCCGCGCTGAAACCCACCGCCGCCATCAGCACGCCAGAGATGATCGCGCCGACATTGGGAATGAAGGCCAGCACGCCGGTGATGATACCGAGCAGCAGCGCCATCGGCACGCCCGCGACGCTGAGCAGGATCCAGGTCAGCACGCCTTCGAACGCCATGCCGAGCAGGCGGCCGGCGAGCAGCCGTCGCATCGTCGTCGCCATGCCGCCCAGCATGTGGGCGAAAGCATGGCGCTGGTCGAGCGGCACCATCCATTGCAGCCCGCGTTCGTAGATGCGCGGCTCGAGCGCGATGAACAGGCCGAGGATCAGGATCATGACCATGCTGGTCACGGCGCCGATCGCGGTGCCCACGGCGCTGGTCAGCTTGCCAACCGAGCCGAGTGCCTCGCGCAGCATGCCGTTGATGTCCGACTTGCCCGGCATCAGGCCCATGTTCGATGCCCAGCCCGCGACGCGGTTGGCCTGGGTTTCCAGCGTGGTGCGCAGCTGCTCGGCCTGGGCCGAGATCTGCATGCCGGTGCGGTAGAAGACGAGGCCGAAAAAGGCGAAGACGAGGAGCAGCACCAGGCCGATGCGCAGGCCGCGCGGGATCGGCAGTACCTTGCCGAGCAGCCGCGCGCCGCCATCGAGCATCGAGGCGAAGACGAGACCGGCGAAGATGATCAGCAGCGGCTGGATCAGCAGGACGATCAGCGCAATGCCCACCGCCATGCCCAGCCATACCGCGGCCTTCTTGAATTCGGCGCGGGTGGCGGGATCGCGAAACTCGTTCGGGCCCGGCTCGCGCACGACGCGGACGTGCGCGGATTCCAGCGGATCGTTGCTCATTTATCCTCGTGGGTAGGGTGCAGCGAAATGCCGAACCGATCCCCGCGGAAACCCGTGAACCACGTCAGCGGGTTCCATGTCGACGAGCCGTCGCGCGAAAAAGTGATGAACTCGGCACGCCCGCCCAGATTTTCCCACGGCACCGGACCGCCCAGCCCACCCTGTTCGAGGCTGAAACGGCTGTCGGCGCTGTTGTCGCGATTGTCGCCCATCAGGAAGACATGGTTTTTGGGAATGACGGTCGGCGGAAAATTGTCGCCGGCGGAGTCGCCGAGGTCGGCGATGTCGTAGCTGGCGCCGTTCGGCAGCGTCTCGCGGAACAGCGTCAGGCTGCAATAGGCCTTGCCCTGGTGGACGACGCGGCGGCCTTCGTAGAAGATCGATCCGCCGCGCTCGGGATCGGGATCACAGTGGGTGTTGCCGTCGATCGGCACCAGTCGTTCGCCCAGCGGCTCGCGCGGCACGGCCTTGCCGTTCAGCCAGACGATGCCGTCCCGCACCGCAATGGTGTCGCCCGGCAGGCCGATGACACGCTTGATATAGTCGGTGCTGTGCTGGGGCGGGGTAACGATCACGATGTCGCCGCGCGCCGGCAACCGGCCGAGGATGCGGCCGGGAATCGGCGGCAGCAGATGGAAGGTCGGCGTTACGAAGGAATAGCCGTACGGATATTTGCTGACGATCAGCTGATCGCCCACCCGCAGCGTGGGCAGCATCGATTCCGAAGGGATGTAGAAGGGCTTGGCGATCAAGCTGTGGAAGGCGAGCACCCCCAGCACCAGCCAGACGAGGCCGCGCAGTTCGGCCCACCAATCGGTACCCTGGCGTGTGGCGCTCTGGCGTCGCTCGCTCCGCTTGCTGCTCAACGCCAGTTCGTCCGCCCCCATTACACTTCCTTTTCCGCCGGCACGGCCTCGATCATCACCATCGCGAACGCCCAGGGCATGTCGTCCGTAAGCGTCAGGTGCACCTTGGCCACGTGTCCCGGTGGCGTCATGGCGTCAAGTCTCGCCTTGGCCCCGCCGGTCAGCGCCAGCGTGGGTGCGCCAGACGGTGCATTAACCACGCCGATATCCTTCATGAACACGCCCCGGCTGAACCCGGTTCCAACCGCCTTGGAAAATGCCTCCTTGGCCGCAAAGCGCTTGGCAAGCGTGGGCGCGTAATTGTGCGGGCGCTTGGCAGCCTTGGCGAGTTCGACCTCGGTGAACACGCGCTGCTCGAACCGCGCGCCGTAGCGATCGAGCGAATTGCGGATCCGCTCGATGTTGCACAGGTCAGAACCGAGGCCGAGGATCATATTGCCGTCTCCCGCCTGCGGGAGAGGGAGGGAGCCGCCGCAGGCGGCGGAAGGGTGAGGGTGTGTGGGTTCGACGAAATCGTCGGCCTGAAGACACCTGACTCACCCTCATCCCGCCCCTCTCCCGCAAGCGGGAGAGGGAGAAGGGGCTCGAAGCTCACCGGGCCGAATCCATCAGCGCGCGCATCCGCTGGACCACCGGGCCGAGCCCGTCGAAAATCGCCTCGCCGATCAGGAAATGCCCGATGTTGAGCTCCATCACCTGCGGGATCGCGGCGATCGGCACGACATTGTCGAAGGTGAGGCCGTGGCCCGCATGCGGCTCGATGCCGTTGCGCGCCGCCAGCGCCGCCGCATCGGACAGGCGCTTCAGCTCCACGGCGAGGTCCTCGCCGTCCAGCTCGGCATATCGGCCGGTATGCAGTTCGACGACGGGGGCACCGAGCCGGATGGCCGCATCGATCTGGCGCGCCTCGGGCTCGATGAACAGCGACACCCGGCTGCCATTGTCGCGCAACCTGGCGACCATCGGCGCAAGCAGTTCGAACATGCCCGCCGCGTCCAGCCCGCCCTCGGTGGTGCGCTCCTCGCGCTTCTCGGGGACGATGCACACGGCGTGCGGGCGATGCTTCAGCGCAATCGCCAGCATCTCCTCGGTCGCCGCCATTTCGAGGTTGAGCGGGACGGTGAGCTCGGCCGAGAGCCGGGCGATGTCGGCATCGGTGATGTGCCGGCGATCTTCGCGCAGGTGCGCGGTGATCCCGTCCGCGCCGGCCTCGGCGGCGAGCAGTGCCGCGCGCACGGGATCCGGATAGCCGCTGCCGCGCGCGTTCCGCACGGTCGCGACATGGTCGATATTGACCCCGAGGCGCAGCTTGCCGGTCATGCGGTGATCGCCCGGCTCCCCGGCTTGATCGCCGGGATCGCCGCCAGCTCGGGGGGCAGTTGGTCGGCCGGATAGGCGGGCACGTCGAGCTTGGTCAGCGAAATCAGCGGCACGCCGACATCGGCCTTGCCGTTCGAGCGATCGACGATGCACGCCGCACCCACCAGTGTGCCGGGATGCTTGCGGATCGCCGCGATGCACTCGCGCGAGGAGAGCCCGGTGGTGACGATGTCCTCCACCATCACGACACGTGCACCTTCGGGAATCTCGAAGCTCCGGCGCAGCTGGAACTCGCCGTCCTCGCGCTCGACGAACACCGCCTTGCAGCCGAGCGCGCGCGCCGTCTCATAGCCGGGGATGATCCCGCCGATCGCGGGCGAGACGACGATGTCGACCTCGCCGAAGCTCTCGCGAATCAGCTTGCCGAGCGCGCCGCACACCCGCTCGGTGCGGACCGGGTCCTCGAAGATGCGCATCTTCTGGAGAAATACGGGAGAGCGCAAACCCGAAGACAGGATAAAATGCCCCTCAAGCAACGCGCCTGCGTCGCGAAATTCGTCGAGGATGGCGTCTCCGGTCAATGTCTGGGCTCCTGAAGTCAACGGTGGAACGATCCTTTAAGTGGCGGGGGCTGCTACCGCAACCGCACGCGAAAAAGGTTGAGCATGGCCTTTTCCCAGCTATACCTTTGGTACAAAGGGCCGCTAGGATGCCCCGGTTGTGCGTTCCTGGAGAGGGGTGACAACACCATTATGCGCAGTTTCTTGGTACCGACGATCCTGCTGGCCACTGGGCTGGCCTTCGCTTCTCCGGGACTGGCGCAACCCGCCGCCCCGGCCCCTGCCGCATCGCCGGCGCCCGCTGCAGCTGCGGCCGCGCCCGCCGCAAAGGTTGCCGATCCGACGCTCGATGCCGCGGGCAAGCCGCTGCACACCGCCCAGCCGGGCATCGGCGAGCCGGTCGACAAGGCCTTCTATCTCCAGCAACAGGTAACGCCGACGGGCCAGGAAGCACACTGGTTCCATAACACCATTCTGCTGCCGCTGATCACGATCATCTCGGTGTTCGTGCTGCTGCTGCTGGTATGGGTGATCGTCCGCTATCGCCGCGCCGCCAACCCGACGCCGTCGCGCACCAGCCACAACACCGCGATCGAGATCGTCTGGACGCTGGCGCCGGTGCTGATCCTGGTGGCGATCGCCATCCCCTCGATCAAGCTGCTCGCCGCGCAGTTCAAGCCCGCGCCGAAGAACGCAGTGACGCTGAAGGCGATCGGCAACCAGTGGTTCTGGTCATACGAATATCCCGACAACGGCAACATCCAGCTGACCGCCAACATGCTCAAGGAAGAGGGGCAGGTCGGCAAGGGTCAGCGCTATCGCACCGATGCCGACGGTCCCCGCCTTCTCGCCACTGATCAGCGCGTGGTGCTGCCGGTGGGCGTGCCGATCCGCCTCGTCACCACCGCGACCGACGTGATCCACAGCTGGGCGATGCCGGCCTTCTGGATCAAGCTGGACGCGATCCCCGGCCGGCTGAACGAGACAAGCTTCATCATCCAGAAGGAAGGCGTCTATTTCGGCCAGTGCTCCGAACTGTGCGGTGCGCGCCACGCCTATATGCCGATCGCGGTCGAGGCGGTGAGCCCAGCCAAGTTCGCCCAGTGGGTCGCCTCCAAGGGCGGCACCATGCCGGGCGCCAAGGCAGAGCCGGCGAGCACCACCGCGCTGGGCAACGACGCCAGCGACCCCACCGCCAACAGCGCGGCGGACAAGGCCCCCACCGTCGACGCCACCGCCACTCCGGCACCGTCCAACAAGCCTGCGACCGCGAACCCCGCCGGCGCCGGCAACACGGGCAACTGAGCCATGACCGATACCGCGCTCCCCTATTCCGCCGCGCACGACCAAGCGCATGGCGACCATGACGCCGATCACAAGCCGAGCTTCTTCGCGCGCTGGTTCATGTCGACCAACCACAAGGACATCGGCACGCTCTACCTGATCTTCGCGATCTTCGCGGGGATCATCGGCGGCGCGATCTCGGGCATCATGCGCGCCGAGCTGATGCAGCCGGGCATCCAGTATCTGCCCTGGTGGGTCGCCAAGCTGCACGGCGAAGGCACCTTCGACGAGGCGATGCACTTCTGGAACGTGCTGATCACCGCGCACGGCCTGATCATGGTGTTCTTCATGGTGATGCCGGCGATGATCGGCGGCTTCGGCAACTGGTTCGTGCCGATCATGATCGGCGCGCCGGACATGGCCTTCCCGCGGATGAACAACATCTCGTTCTGGCTCACCGTGGCGGGCTTCGTGCTGCTGATGTTGTCGCCGTTCGTGGGCGTCGGCGCGGGTACGGGCTGGACGGTCTATGCGCCGCTCTCCACCTATGGCGAGCCGGGGCCCTCGGTCGATTTCGCGATCTTCTCGCTCCACCTGGCCGGCGCGGCGTCGATCCTCGGCGCGATCAACTTCATCACCACGATCTTCAACATGCGCGCGCCGGGCATGACGCTGCACAAGATGCCGCTGTTCGCCTGGTCGGTGCTGGTCACCGCCTTCCTGCTGCTGCTGGCACTGCCGGTGCTGGCCGCGGCGATCACCATGCTGATCACCGATCGCAACTTCGGCACCGCCTTCTACGATCCGCAGTACGGCGGCGATCCGGTGCTCTACCAGCACCTGTTCTGGTTCTTCGGCCACCCCGAAGTGTACATCATGATCCTGCCGGGCTTCGGTATCGTCAGCCACATCATCGCGACGTTTAGCCGCAAGCCGGTGTTCGGCTATCTCGGCATGGCCTATGCGATGGTGGCGATCGGCTTGGTCGGCTTCGTCGTCTGGGCGCACCACATGTTCACCACCGGCCTGCCGGTGCAGGTGAAGATGTACTTCACCGCCGCCACCATGGTGATCGCGGTGCCGACTGGCGTGAAGATCTTCTCCTGGATCGCGACGATGTGGGGCGGCTCGATCAGCTTCAAGACCCCGATGGTCTGGGCGATCGGCTTCATCTTCATGTTCACCGTCGGCGGCGTGACCGGCGTCGTCCTCGCCAATGGCGGCGTCGACGACTACATGCAGGACACCTATTACGTCGTCGCCCACTTCCACTATGTGCTCTCGCTAGGCGCAGTGTTCAGCCTGTTCGCAGGCTTCTACTACTGGTTCCCGAAGATGACGGGCAAGATGTACAACGAATTCCTCGGCCAGCTGCACTTCTGGGTGTTCTTCGTGGGCGTGAACCTGCTGTTCTTCCCGATGCACTTCCTGGGCCTGCAGGGCATGCCGCGCCGCATCCCCGACTATACGGACCAGTTTGCCTATTGGAATCACACGGCGACCGTGGGCTATATGATCATGGCGGCGGGCATGGCGGTGTTCTTCGTCAACATCATCTACTCGCTGCTCGCCGGCAAGAAGGCGGAGGCCAATCCCTGGGGCGAAGGCGCGACGACGCTCGAGTGGACGCTGTCGAGCCCCCCGCCCTTCCACCAGTTCGAGACGCTGCCCAAGATCGACTGATCGGGCCGCAGCCGAACGACAAAAGCCCCGGGGGGGGAGACCTCCGGGGCTTTTTCTATGCCGGTGGTCGGGGCGCCGACGCTACAACCAGATCGCCGTGGCGGCGTGGCTCACATAAAGATCGGCGCCATGGTCGAGACACCATTGGGCGAGCTCTTCGTGGAGCACCGGCCACAGGTCCCGCGCCCAGTCTGGTGCTGTTTCCGCCCAGGCGATCGCACTCGGCAGATGGGCGGACAGGATGCCCATTGGCAGATCGAGCTCGAAGGCGCCGCCGGGGCCCGTCACCACCAGCCGTTCCTTCCACTCGGGTCGAAACTGGAACACGCTTGTCGTCATCGTCCCTCGCCACGAGGTCAGCGCTCCGGGCGCTAGAATCGCGTCGACGCCGTCACCCGGAAGCTGCGGGGTGCGCCGGGCGTGGTCCAGACATTCGCGTAGGAGCTGGCGATGTAGTACGCATCGAACAGGTTATCGACGTCCGCGCGCAGCGTGAGACGGTCGTTCACCGCGACGCTCAGGTTCGCCCGCGCGATCGTGTAGGCCGGCAGGCGGTAGCTGGTCCCGAACGGATCCCCCGCCCGCGCCCCGACATGCGTCGCCCCGCCGCCCAGCGCCACCGGGCCCAGCGTCTTCTGCACGAACAGGCTGCCCATGTCGGTCGGCACGTTGCTCAGCGCGGTGCCGATCAGCGCGGGATTGACGTCGTTGCGCACCTTGGCGTCGAGATGGGTATAGGTGCCGGTGACTAGCAGGTCGTTCGCCGCCTTCCAGTTCAGCTCCAGCTCGCCCCCGCGCGAGCGCTGCCGCCCGATCTGCGTCTTCTCGAACGGATCGACCGCATTGGGATTGAGCACGTTGCGCTTGATCATGTCGAACAGCGCCGCTTGGCCGGTGAGCCGCTGCCCGAACAGCGCGAACTTCACCCCGCCCTCGATCGACTGGCTGCGCTCCGCATGGAAGGTGCTGGTGCCGTCCGAGGGGTTGAGCCGCAGCGACTGGCCCCAGCTGGCATAGAAGGCCAGCGCCTCGCTCGCCTTCCAGGTCAGCGCGGCGCGCGGCGTCACGCCCTTGTCCACCGTGTTCAACCGCGCGCCGGTCAGCCGGTTGTTCACCGTCTCGCGGAAGCTGTTCCAGCGCGCGCCGAGCAGCAGCGTGAACGGCCCCGCGCCGATCAGGTCCTGCGCATAGACGCTCTCGCTGCGGAAGTGGCTGTCGCGGCTGGCGAAGGGCGGGGGCACGGGCAGCGCGGTGGTGGCATAGACCGGGTCGAACAGGTCGATCGGCAGCAGCGGCCGGGTCGGGGTGCCGCGCGCGCGGTCCAGCACGAAGTCCATGTGGTAGCGGACGCGGTCGGCGCCGACTCGCAGATCGTGCGTCATGCCGAACAGCGTGGCCTTGGCAGCCAGTTCGGCGCGGAGCGACAGGTCGTTCCAGGCGAAATCGTGATAGCGCCGGTCGCGCCCGGCAGTACGCCCGTCCGCCTGCAGCCCGCGCGGGCCGAAATCGACCATCGTGCCGAACCCGCGCAGCGATCCGTCGCGCTGGCTGGCGCCGAGCTCGAGCCGCACGTCCTTGGAGAGATCGGCGAACAGGCTGCCCTGCTGCCAGAAGCCGTTCTGCACGATGTGCCCGTCCGAGGGCTCGCCGAGGAAGGTGCTGCGGTCCATCGCCCGCGCATCGCCGCCCACCGCCGCCACGCCGCGATCGAGCACGCTGGTGTTGCGCATATATTCGGCCTGGTAGAGCAGCCGCAGCCCTTCCGCCGGCACCCAGGCGAGCGACGGCGCGATCAACCGGCGCGGCCCGTCGACATGGTCGCGGAAGCTGTCATGCCCTTCCGCCACGCCGATCAGCCGGGCAGAGAGCCCCTCGGCCAGCGGCCCGGTCACGTCGGCGCTCGTCCGCCAGCTGTTCCAGCTGCCCGCGCTCAGATCGGCACTGCCCTGGAAGTGATCGAGCGGCGCCTTGGTGACGATGTTGATCGCCCCGCCCGGCTCGCCGATCCCCGACAGCGCCGCGGTGGCGCCCTTGAGCACCTCGACCCGCTCGATCGTTGCCGAATCGATCGGCGCGTTGAAGCCGAAATTGCTGCTGAAGCGGTTGAGGCGGATGTCCGGCCCGGCATTCTCGTCGCCGGCAAAGCCGCGGATCGACACCTTGTCCCACAGGCCGCCAAAATCATTCTGCCGCGCCACGCCGCCGGCCAGATCGAACAGGTCGCCGAGTCGCGTCGGGTTCACCGCGTCGATCAGGTCTCGATCGAGCGCGCGCACCGATTGCGGATAGGTGAACGCGGGCACGTCGGCGCCGAGGATGCTGGCATTGGCCCCGCGCCCGGTAACGACGATGTCGTCCCCTCCCTGCACCGCCTGTGCCGCCGCGGGCAGCGCGGCGCCACTGGCCAGCGCGGCCAGCAGGATGCTGGGCCGGCGAAGAGAGGATAGGTTCATGGATGCGCCCCGATGCAGATGTTCTTATTTGCGGGCCGCATAAGCATGTTAATAATCAGTTGCAATAGCATCTGAGCGCAGCGCGGCAGGCCGAGGCCGAATCGGCTGGCCTCGCCGCGGCGATCGGCGCATCAGCGAATTCGGTAACGTGTATCCGCTATCCTGCGCGACGCCCCCGTACGCGTCGCTGGTGCGTTCAATCTGGGATACGGCAGTTTTTGGAGACGTCTATGCGCAGCCCCTATGCCGACTGGATGAAGATCGGCCTCGACAGCTGGATGCTGGGCATCGAGGCCTCGACCGTGATCGGGATGCGCCTGACCAAGCTCGCCGCCGGCGGCCCCGGCGCCACGGCCGAGGCACAGCGCATGGTCGCCGAGAAGATGCAGGCCGCCTGGGAGCTCCAGGTCGCCGCCGCCACCGGCCGCCTGGGCAGCACGCCCGAGGCGCAGGCGAGCAAGACTCTGCGGCATTATCGCCGCAAGGTGCGGGCGAACGCCAAGCGGCTCGGCTGACCTCTTTCGCCCGCCGGCCGTGCGCCGTATATCGGGAACGATGATGTCCGTGACCAACGCCAATCCCGCTATGCCCGCCGATTGGCGCGATTTCCTTGCCCTCACCAAACCCCGGGTGATGACGCTGGTCGTCTTCACCGGGCTTTGCGGCATGCTGGCCGCCCCCGTGCCGATCCACCCGGTGCTCGGCTTCACCGCGATTCTGTGCATTGCGCTGGGTGCGGGCGCCGCGGGCGCGCTCAACCAATGGTATGAGGCCGATCTCGACGCCAAGATGAAGCGGACGCAAGGCCGTCCGCTCCCCGCCGGCCGGATGGACCGCCAGTCGGCGCTGCATTTCGGCGTGGGTCTCGCGGTATTCAGCGTGGTGCTGATGTATGTCGCGATCAACCTGGTCGCGACGCTGATCCTCGCCGTCTCGATCCTGTTCTACGTGTTCGTCTACACGATCTGGCTCAAGCGCCGGACGCCACAGAACATCGTGATCGGCGGCGCGGCCGGCGCCTTCCCGCCGCTGATCGGCTGGGCGGCGGCGACCGGCAACGTCGCCACGCTGCCGCTGCTGCTGTTCGCGCTGATCTTCCTGTGGACGCCGCCGCACTTCTGGGCGCTCGCGCTGTTCGTGAAGACCGATTACGCCAATGCCGGCGTGCCGATGCTGCCGGTCGTGGCGGGCGAGCGCACGACGCGCATCCAGATCGGCCTCTACACGCTGCCGATGATCGCCGCCGCCGCCGCGCCCTGGCCGCTGGGGCTGAGCGGCATGATCTACGGCCTCACCGCCGCGCTGATGTCCGGCATCTTCCTCGCTATGGCGATCCAGGTCGCCACGCGCCGCACCGAGCCGGAAGACCGTATGATTCCGGAAAAGCGGTTGTTCAAATTCTCGATATTGTATCTGTTCGTGCTATTCGGTGCGCTCGTGATCGACAGGTGGATCGGATGAACGATTCCCGCGGAGAGGATGTGAACCACATGCCGGCATCGGAGCTGGAATTGATCCGCGCCCGCCAGCGCGCCCGCGCGCGGGTGATGGCGCTGCTGCTCGGGGGATTCGTGGTGCTGGTGTTCGCGATCTCGATCGTGAAGATGCAGCTGGGCCACGGCGGATGAGGATCAGCCGCAACCTGCGCGTCGGCCTGATGGGTGCCGTGCTGGTGTGCGGCATGACCGGGCTGGGTTTTGCCGCGGTGCCGCTCTACCGGATCTTCTGCGAGGCGACCGGGCTCAACGGCACCACCCAGCGGGGCCTGCACGCGCCGGGTGCCACGGGCCAGAAGATCACCATCGCCTTCGACAGCAATGTCAGCCCCAAGCTGCCCTGGAAGTTCGCGCCCGAGCGCCGCGAGGACACTATCGACATCGGCGGCCGCGACATGGCGTTCTTCACCGCCACCAATACTTCGAATCGCGCGATCACGGGCACAGCGACGTTCAACGTCACGCCCGCGCAAGTCGGCAAATATTTCACCAAGATCCAGTGCTTCTGCTTCACCCAGCAGACGCTGCAGCCCGGCCAGACCGTCCGCATGCCGGTGATCTTCTTCGTCGATCCGAAAATCCTGAATGATCCGGACGCGCGCGACGTCCAAGAGATCACCTTGTCCTATACATTTTATCCAGTGGATTCGCCGAAGACACCAAGCTAGCATCGCGCAAAATAGAGAGAGGATTGGGATACGCCCATGGCTGGAGCAAAGAACCACCAGTATCATATCCTGCCGCCCAGCATCTGGCCGCTGCTCGGCTCGCTGGGTGGGCTTACCCTCGCCTCGGGCGCCGTGATGTGGATGCACAAATATCCCAACGGCACGCTGGTGCTCACCACCGGCTTCCTGCTGGTGCTGCTCACCATGTTCGGCTGGTGGGGCAAGGTGATCCAGGAGGCGCATGCCGGCGATCACACGCCGATCGTCCAGCTCCATCTGCGCTACGGCATGATCCTGTTCATCGCCTCCGAAGTGATGTTCTTCGTCGGCTGGTTCTGGGCCTGGTTCGATTTCTCGCTCTTTCCCTCCACCGTCGAGGCGGTCGGCGGCACCTGGCCGCCCAAGGGCATGGAAGTGCTCGACGCCTGGCAGTTCCCGCTGCTCAACACGCTGATCCTGCTCTGCTCGGGCTGCACCGTCACCTGGGCGCACCACGGCCTGATCCACAACGAGCGCGGCGGCGAGCTGCGCGGGATCTGGGGCCTGATCGGCGTGGGCGAGAACGATACGGTGAAGAAGGGCCTGTGGCTCACCGTGATCCTCGGCTTCACCTTCAGCTGCCTCCAGGCCTATGAGTATATGGAGGCTCCTTTCCCCTTCAAGGCGGCGAGCGAGCATGGCTCCAGCTATGGCGGCGCCTTCTTCATGGCGACGGGATTCCACGGCTTCCACGTGATCGTCGGCACGATCTTCCTGATCGTAAACCTGGTGCGCGCCTATCGCGGCGACTTCACCCCTCGCCAGCATTTCGGCTTCGAGGCGGCGGCCTGGTACTGGCACTTTGTCGACGTCGTCTGGCTGTTCCTGTTCGCGTCGATCTATGTCTGGGGCGGTTGGGGCGCGCCGGTCCACGCCGGCTGACGTGACCGCACCCACCCCCGATCCCACAGGGGGCGGCAGCGCTGCGTTGCCGCCCCCGATCGCCTCCGGCCTCTATGGCTGTTGCCCGCGCTGCGGCGCCAAGACGCTGTTCCGCAGCTTCACCGCCTTTGCCGATCGCTGCTCGGCCTGCGGGCTCGAGTTCGCTGCATTCAACGTCGGCGATGGCCCGGTGGTGTTCCTCACCCTCGGCATCGGCACGCTGGTGACGATCCTGGCGCTGTGGGTGGAATTCAGCTTCTCCCCGCCCTTCTGGGTCCATCTGCTGCTCTGGCCGCCGGTTACGCTGGCGATGGTGGTGGGATCGCTGCGCCTGGCCAAGGGGCTGTTGCTCGCACTCGAATATCGCAACCGGGCCCACGAGGGTCGGATCGCCGAGGACTGAGATGCGCCGCGTTCCGCCGATCCCCACCCTGCTCGTCGGCCTGGCGGTCGCGGCGATGATCGCGCTCGGCTTCTGGCAGCTTGACCGGAAGACCCAGAAAGAGGCCGCGCTCGCCATCTTCGCGGCCAACACGATGCAGCCGACGATCACCATCGAGAGCGGCGCGGCAGATGCCTCGCTGCTGTTCCGTCACGCCCGCTCGGCCTGCCAGTCGGTAACCAGCTGGGTGCGCCAGGGCGGCCGCGGCGTGCAGGGGCTCCAAGGCTGGCGCCAGATCGCCACCTGTCGCACCCATACCGACGCGACGCTGCTGGTCGACATGGGCGTGACCCGTGACCCGATGTTCCGCCCGCAATGGCCCGGCGGGATCGTCAGCGGCACCCTCACCCGCGCCCCCGATCACCGCCCGCTGATCGCCGGCATCTTCGATTCCGCGCCGCAGCCGCTGATGCTGGTGTCCGACCAGGGCGCGCCGGGGCTCCAGCCCAGCGCGCCGCCCGACATCTCCAACGTGCCCAACAACCACCTCGCCTATGCGGTGCAGTGGTTCCTGTTCGCCGGGGTGGCGATCATAATCTACGGTCTGGCGCTGCGGCTGCGGGCGCGCGGCGCGCCCGAACCTCGGATCCGCTAACCCCGGAAGGTCCCGCGCCGCCGCGCAGATGGGTGGACGCGCGCGCACCGCACGCTAAGGGAGGGGCAAGGCAAGCGAACCTTGGAGCGGCACGCATGAACGATCAGGTTTCCCAGGGCTATGGCGCGGTCGCCGCGACCGCCGAGACCGGCTGGCTGACCACCTCCTTCGTCCTCATCGCGCTCGGCGCGGCGCTGGCGGTGTTCATCCTGATCTGGGGGACGCGACTGGCGATCCGCCGCCGCAAGGCGCGCGAGGAGCTGGACGAGCGCGGCGAACTGGAAGTCGTCGATCCGGCCCAGCCGATCGAACCGGTGTCGGAAATCCCGAGCGCACCCGAAGCGCCGGCACCCACGCCCGAGCCCGGCCCCCTCGCCGACGAGCCGATCGCCGCCGCTGCACCGGTCGCAGCCCCGTCGGCCGCGCTCGCCGCGGACACCAATGCCACACCGGCGCCCGTCGAACCGGAGCCTGCGCCCGCTAGCAGCGGCGACGACCTCACCCGGCTGAAGGGGGTAGGCCCCAAGCTGGCGGCGCGGCTCAACGAACTGGGCATCACCCGCTTCGCCCAGCTCGCCGCACTCGACGAGGCCAGCGGCAAGGCGCTCGACGCGCAACTCGGCAGCTTCCAGGGCCGCATGACCCGCGACCGCTGGACCGAACAGGCCCGCTTCCTCGCCGCCGGGGATACCGCTGGCTACGAGGCGGTGTTCGGCAAGCTTTGATCCCTACTTCATCCTCCCCCGCCAGGGGGAGGATTGCGCAGCCCTAGCGCTTCAAAATATCCAGTGCCGCCGCGGTCAGTGCCTCGGTTGCGGTGCTGACCACCGCTTCGGCATCGGGGGCCCATTCGGCGCTGTGGAGCGAGGGCAGCATCGCCTTGCCGCCCTGCGCCGCGTCCCATTTGGCCTGGGGCACCCCGCCTACCCAGAAGATCGTGCTCTGGATGCTCTTGTCGGCGAGCCAGTAGCGGCTGAAATCCTCGCCGCCCATGACCGCCTTGGTCTCCACCACCCGGTCCTTGCCGAAGCGCGCGGTGAACAGCCCCTGCAGCCGCCCGGCGAGCGGCTGGGTATTGAAGGTCGCGGGGGTATATTCGTCCTTCACCGACACTACCGGCATCCGGTCCTCCGGAACGCCGGCCGCGATCGCCTCGCCCTTGGCGATGCGCGCGATGCCGTCGAGCAGTTGCTGGCGCGATTCGGGGGTGAAGCTGCGCACGGTGAGCAGCATCGTCACGTCGTTGCCGATGATGTTGTGCTTCGATCCGCCATGGATCGCGCCGACGGTGACCACCGCCGGCTGCTGCGGGTCCATCTCGCGGCTGACCAGGGTCTGCAGCGTGGTGACGATCCGCGCGGCGAGCACGATCGGGTCGCGCGTCGTGTGCGGATAGGCGCCGTGGCCGCCCACCCCCTTCACCACGATGTCGACCGAATCGACATTGGCCAGCGCATAGCCCGGCGTGACCCCGATCTGCCCGGCGGGCAGGCTGGCGCTGTCGTGGAACGCGATCGCATAGCCCGGCTTGGGGAAGCGGGTGAACAGCCCGTCGTCGAGCATCGCCTTGGCGCCGCGCCCGCGCTCCTCGGCAGGCTGGGCGATCATCACCACGGTGCCGTGCCAGCGATCCTTCATCGCGGCGAGGTTGCGCAGCGTACCGACCCAGCTCGCCATATGGGTGTCGTGCCCGCAGGCGTGCATCACACCGCTCTCGATTCCCTCGTCGGTGGTCGCGCGGACCTTGGAGGCGAAGGGCAGACCGGTATTCTCGACCACCGGCAGCCCGTCCATGTCGGCACGGATCAGCACCACCGGGCCCGGCCCGTTGCGCAGCACCGCGACCACGCCGGTGCCGCCCACCTTCTCAGTCACCGCATAGCCCGCATCGCGCGCCGCGGCAGCGAGCTTGGCGGCGGTCTCCACCTCGTGCAGGCTGCGTTCGGGATGGGCGTGAAGGTCGCGATAGAGCGCCATCAGCTGGGGCATCGCCTTGGCGGTGGCATCCCGCACCGGATCGGCGGCGGCAGCAGCGGCAGGTGTGCCGAGGCTCATCGCCCCGGCCAGCAGGAAAGACGTGAACATCGGACCCCCTTTGTCATCATGAGTCCGAGTGTCACGCCTGCCCGTCCACCTGTCAAACCGCGGGGACGATCTCGATCACGTCGACCTTCGATTCGAACGCCGGATAAGGAAGCACCAGCCGCCAGCGCTCGTCGCCGATCCGCTCGCCATAGCCGATCAGGTTGCGACGAGCGTCGATCCCGTACCGAAGCGGTGCGCTGTCGTCGCCCACCTCGAGCGTGCCGAGGAAGGTCACCCGCGCGCTCACATCGGGGAAGAAATTGCCGTCCGGCCGCTGCACGCCGCCCTCGATCCGGAAATGCCGCAGATCGCCTTCCGCGGTGATCGGGCAGGGCCGCCAGTCATAGGTGACGATCGCGCTGACCGCGGTGCCGCCGCCGCCCAGCTTGAAGGTTCGGCAGCGATAGGCGCCGGCCGGCGGCATCGCCGTATCCAGCGCCCGATCGGGATCGAACAGGGCGGGATCGCCCTCGATCAGCTTCACATCCGCAGCGCGCGCGAGCGGCAGCGCCTCGCTCCACGCCTTGCGCCAGTCGCGCAGCTTGGTGCGATCCGCATCGGTCGCGATCCGGCGCCAGGGCAGGCGCGTGTCCATCCCCGGCGAAGTCGCCTCGTGATAGACGCTGCAGCCGGCCAGCGCAGCGCCCAGCCCCAAGGCAACCACCATGCGCAGCATCATTCGGCCGTCCAGCCGCCGTCGATCGAATAGTTCGAACCGGTGATCTGCGCGGCCTCGTCGCGGCACAGGAACACGGCCAGCGCCGCCACCTGCTCGGGCAGCACGAACTGCTTGGTCGGCTGCGCATCGAGCAGCACGTCATTGATCACCTGATCGCGCGTCATGTTCCGGGTCTTCATCGTGTCCGGAATCTGGTTCTCGACCAGCGGGGTCCAGACATAGCCCGGCGAAATGCAGTTCACCGTGATGCCGTGCGTCGCCACTTCCAGCGCCGCCGTCTTGGTGAGGCCGGCCAGGCCGTGCTTGGCGGTGACATAGGCCGACTTGTTGGGGCTGGCGACCAGGCTGTGCGCGCTGGCGGTGGAGATGATCCGGCCCCATTTCCGCTGCTTCATGCCCGGGATCGCCGCGCGCATCAGGTGGAAGGTGGAGCTGAGGTTGATCGCGATGATCGCATCCCATTTGTCGAGCGGGAATTCGTCGATCGGCGCGACATGCTGGATGCCGGCGTTGGAAATGACGATGTCGACCGCGCCGAACTCGGCCTCGCCCCGCGCAACCATCGCCGCGATCTGATCGGGCTTGGTCATGTCGGCGGCGTCGTACAGCGCCTTGCCGCCGCTGGTCTCGGCCAGCGCAGCGCGTTCCTTCTCGATGGCGGCGGCGTCGCCGAAGCCGTTGATCAGCACATTCGCGCCCTCGGCCGCCAGCGCCTTGGCATAGGCCAGGCCGATGCCCGATGTGGACCCGGTGATGATCGCGGACTTGCCCTTGAGGAACATCGGCATACTCCTTTTAACGCTGGGTGAGATCGAAGGCGGCAGTTTTGCCGTCGAGGATGTTCTGCGCGACGAGCTTCGAGTTGGCCATGGTTTCGGCGACCGCGATACGGCCGGCCTCCCAATGCTCGTGCATCGTCCGCGCGGAGAATTCGAAATCGCGCGAGCCGCCTTCCCAGAGCTTCGCGCGGTAGATCAGCTGCACCACATTGACCGGATATTCGGTCACCAGATCGCGCACCGCCTGCACTTCGGGCGCGTCGGCGACATGATCGGGCAGCTTGTCGAGCAGCCGCCGCACCGTCTCGCGCGCCTTGCGCAGCCGCAGCCGCTCGTCGGAAATGGCGCGGGTGCGGCTGGAGAAGCGGATTTCCTTCTCGCGGCCCATCACGTCCATGATCGTGCGCGGCAATTCGTTCTCCGCGGGGAAGAGATCGACCTGGAAGACGAGCATCTCGGCCTCCTGCCGATCGAGGACATGGGTAAGCGGGGTGTTGGAGACGAGTCCCCCGTCCCAATACCAGCAACCGTCGATCTCGACCGGCGGTAGCCCGGGCGGCAACGCACCAGACGCCATGATGTGCCGCGCATCGATGCGTTCGTCGCGCGTGTCGAAATAGCGGAAATTGCCGCTGTGCAGGTTGACCGCGCCGACCGACAACCGCACGGGCCCGTCGTTCAGCAGGTCCCAGTCGACCAGCCGGTCCAGCGTCTCGCGCAGCGGACTGGTATCGTAGAAGCTCAGTGCGCCCGGCGTACCCGGCACGGCGAAGGCGGGCGGGATCGGGCGCGGGCGAAAAAAGCCGGGAACGCCGCCCAGCATCACCGCGCCGGCGGCCCATTCATGGCTGATCTCGCGCGCCTGATCGTTCATCGGCAGCGAGAATTCGGGCAGGGCGGAGGTCACCTGCTCCCAGAAGGCGCGGATAGCCCCCAGCCGCTTCTCGGGCGGGTTGCCGGCGAACAGCGCGGCATTGACCGCCCCGATCGAGATGCCGGCCACCCAGTCCACGTCGATCGCGGCGGTGGCGAGTTCCTCGATGACGCCGGCTTGGAAACTGCCGAGCGCCCCACCCCCCTGCAGCACCAGCGCGACGGTATCCGGCAGCGGCATGCCGGGTCCGGCATGGCGGCGGCGGTGCGGGCGGGACTCAGCATCGGCCATGCGTTGCGCTGTGGCGCATCCCATGCTGCGGAGCAATACGAACCTTGATAGCGACGCGTGCAACGCGCCGACGATTGGCGCATTGTTACGGCAATCAAATCAAGGGGAGGCCCCATGCGGCTCGACGATCTGGATCCTACCGACAACGCGCGCGACCTCGGTTCGGGCGGCGGTGGCGGCGGCGGCTTTCCGCTGCTCGGGCTGCTGCCGATGTTCCTCGGCCGCGGCATGGGCTGTGGCGGGATCGTGCTGATCGGCATCATCGCGCTGGTGATGTTCGCGATGGGCGGCGGCGGCGGCATGCTGGGGCAGAGCGGCGGCGGCGGCAGCGCCGGGCGCTCGCCCACCGCGGGCAAGTCCGGCCAGCAGGTCTGCCGCGTCGACGAGCGCCGGCTGGAAGCATGCCGGGTGATGACGAGCACCGACCAGACCTGGGGCAAGATATTCCAGGAAATGGGCCGCAACGACTATCGCCCCGCGACGATCAACTTCTTCAAGGGCGGCGCCAATACCGGCTGCGGCGCGGCGACCTCGGCCGTCGGCCCCTTCTACTGCCCGAGCGACGACGGCGTGTATCTCGACACCGCCTTTTTCGACGAGCTGCAGAACCGCTTCGGCGCCAAGGGCGATTTCGCCCGCGATTACGTGATCGCGCACGAGATGGGCCACCATATCCAGGATCTGCTCGGCACCTCGACCGAAGTCTCGCAGGCCCAGGCCCGCGCCTCCAAGACCGAGGGCAATCGCCTTTCGGTGAAGCTGGAGCTGCAGGCGGACTGCTATGCGGGCGTCTGGGCGGCGCGCAACCGCGACCGGCTGGAGCCGGGCGACATCGAGGAAGGCATGACCGCGGCGAACGCGATCGGCGACGACACGCTGCAGAAGGAAGCGCAGGGCAGCGTGGTGCCGGACAGCTTCACCCACGGCACCTCGGCGCAGCGCATGGCGTGGCTCAAGCGCGGCATCGAAACCGGCGACCCGCGCCAGTGCGACACCTTCAAGAGCGCGCTATAAAGGTTACTTGACGTCAACCCTTGGCCGCTATTGGATGGCGGCCAAGGGGGACGATCATGCACGATCAAGGCGAGCGCGGGGCGTTCGAGTTTTACGGCTCGTGGCGCGAATACGCGCCGATTGCCTTCACCAACCTGCTGCTCACCATCGTGACGCTCGGCCTCTACAATTTCTGGGGGCGGACGCGGACGCGGCGCTATCTGTGGAGCCAGACGCGCTTCATCGATGACCGGCTCGAATGGACCGGTACCGGGCGCGAATTGATGCTTGGCTATTTCATGGCGATGCTGCTCGTGTTCGTGCCGTTGGGCGCGCTCAACCTGCTGGTCGGGGTGCTGGCGCTGCGGGGCACGCCGGCGGGCGCCGCGGCCGCGGCCCTGCTGTTCTTGCTGCTCTACCTGTTCCTGTTCATGCTGGGGGGCGTCGCGATCTTCCGCGCCCTGCGCTACCGGCTCAGCCGCACCTATTGGCACGGCATCCGCGGCGGCAGCGACGACCAGGGGTTTCGCTACGGCTTTACCTATCTCTGGCGGATGATGCTGGGCAGCGCCGCGTTCGGCCTGCTGGTTCCCTGGGCGCTGGTGAGCCTGTGGAACGAGCGTTGGAACGCGATGAGCTTCGGCCCCTATCCGTTCCGCTCCGGCGCCAGTTCCGACGGGCTGATGCGGCGCTATCTGCTGTTCTACCTGCTGCCCGTCGCGCTGGCACTGGGCGGCATCCTGCTCGTGGTGATCAGCCTGATGCTCGGCGTCAGTCCGCGGATGGGGGCAGGCCCTGTCGCCCCGCTGTTCCTGATCGTCGGCTTCGTGCTGTTCTACCTGCTGTTCCTGGCGCTGTTCGGGCTGATCAGCCTTTCCTTCTACGCGGCCTATTTTCGCCAGGCGATCGGCGCGCTGACCCTCGGGAATCTCGAATTCGAATTCACCGCGCGCACCAGGGATTGGCTGAAGCTCATGCTCGGCACGCTCGCGCTCGTGGTGTGCACGCTGGGCGTCGGCTCGATCTTCATCGGCTATCGCAACTGGGCCTTTTTCATCCGCCACCTGCGCGCCTATGGGACGCTGGAGCTCGACCAGTTCACGCAGTCGGACACGCGCGCGCCGGGCCAGGGCGAAGGGCTGTTCGACAGCCTCGACATGGGCGCGTTCTGAGGGAGGGCAACAGGTGGAAACCCGGGTCTGGCATTATGACGGCCGCAGCGGCGAACGGCGCATGCCCGTGATCGTGCCGACCGCGGACGAGCGGCGGTTCACCCTGCAGGGCGACGGCGCCGATCCGGGGCCCTATGCCTTTGCCGATCTGGAGCCGCACGGCACCTCCCACCACGAACGCGCCTTCGGGCTGAAGGGACGGCCGGGGTGGCGGATCACCTTCCTAGAATTCCCCCCGTCCGAAATCGCGGTGCAGCTGCCCAAGCCGGCACGCTACGGCGCCTGGATCGATCGCTTCGGGCTGTGGCGCTCGGCGGGCGTCCTCGCCATTCTCGCGGTGCTGGTGATCGCCTTCACGCTCAAGCTGCCGCCGCTGCTGGCGCGGCTGGTACCGCAATCGGTCGAGCAGCGGATGGGCCAGCTGATCGTCGGCAATCTCGGCACCTATGCCTGCGCCAGCCCGCAGGGAGAAGCGGCGCTACGGGCGCTCGGCGCGCGGCTGCGCCAGGACGGCGACGTGACGATCCGCGTCGTCCACGCACCGATGATCAACGCCGTCGCCTTTCCCGGCGGGCAGGTGGTGCTGTTCGACGGACTGATCCAGAATGCCCAGTCGCCGGACGAAGTGGCCGGGGTGCTCGCGCATGAGCTCGGCCATGTCGCCCACCGCGACGGGATGGAATCGCTGATCCGCCAATATGGCCTGCAGCTGCTGCTCGGCGGGTTCGACGCCAATATCAGCGGCTATGGCAACGCGCTGCTCAACGCCCGCTATTCGCGCAAGGCCGAGGCAGGCGCGGACGGCTATGCGATCGGGCGGCTACAGGCCGCCGACATCTCGCCGCTTCCCACTGCCCGGCTGTTCGCGCGGCTGGCCCGGCAGGACGAAGCGCCCGGCAATGCCGCGGTGCTGATGACCTATCTCTCCTCGCACCCGCTATCGACGTCGCGCGAGAAAGCGTTCCAGGCAAGCGCGAAGCCCGGTGCCGCCTATGTGCCCGCACTCCGCCCCGATCAGTGGCAGGCGCTGCGCGCGATGTGCGGCGATCGGCCGAAGACCGCGTCCTAGGCGCCCGTTTAGGCGAGCGCGCCGATCAGCTTGCCGGCGAGGACCGACAGGCCCGAAACGGCGATCGCTGCACCGAAGATGAGCTGGCTGCTGGGGACGAACCGGCGGACCGGCAGGGCGATGGCTTTCTCGACTTTGCTCATGACGCTTAGATGCTCCTTGCCGAGACCGTTGTCCTACGATCAATCCCGATGGCAGTGATCGGTTCCGTCGCTGGCGGTTAAAGGCGCGAGCGGCTACACCGCCGGCCATGACCATGCTCGCCCATCATCACACGCCCGGCGCCGGCCCCACCCTCGTCTTCCTGCCCGGCTATCGCTCCGACATGCAGGGATCGAAGGTGCTGGCGATGGAGGCCTGGGCACGCGACCGCGGACAGGCGTTCCTCCGCTTCGACTATGCCGGCTGCGGCGAAAGCCCGGGCGATTTCGAGGACCAGACGCTGGCGAGCTGGCGCGACGACGCGCTGCGGATGATCGACACGCTGGTGGAAGGACCGGTGGTGCTGGTCGGCTCGTCGATGGGCGGCTGGCTGATGCTGCTGGTCGCGCAGGCGCGGCCCGAGCGCGTGATCGGCATGGTCGGCATCGCCGCCGCACCCGATTTCACCCGCTGGGGCTTCACCGATGCCGAAAAGGCGACGCTCGCGGCGGAGGGCCGGCTGGAGCAGCCGAGCGACTATGGCCCCGAACCGATGGTCACCACCCTGGCCTTCTGGACCTCGGGCGAGGCGAACCTGATGCTGGAAGCGCCGATCGCCTTTGACGGCCCCGTCCGCCTGCTCCAGGGCCAGCACGACGCCGAGGTGCCGTGGGAACTGGCGCTGCGGCTTGCCGACACGCTTCGTTCAGACGATGTGCAGGTGACGCTGGTCAAGGGCGGTGACCACCGCCTGTCGCGCGACGCCGACATTCGCCTGCTGCTCCGGGCTACCGAGGACGTACTGATCGCATGCTCTTCCCCCTCCTCCTGCTGATCGCCCAGCAGCAGACTCCCGCCGCCATCGCGCCCAAATCGGGCCCCGTGCTGCGCGATGCCGAGCGCGCCCGCGCCGCCGCTGCCAAGGCCGCCGCGCCGGCGCCCGCGGGCGAGCCGCCGCGCTTCACCAAATGCATGGATCTCGCCACCGCAGACCCCGGCGCGGCGATCAACGAGGCGGTGAAATGGGGCATCGAGAAGGGCGGCATGTTCGCCCGCCAGTGCCTCGCCGTCGCCTACACCAACCAGGGCCGCTGGGACTCGGCCGCCGCCGCGTTCGAGGAAGCCGCGGGCGAAGCCGAAGCCGCGAAGGATAGCCCCCGCGCGGCGACCTACTGGACGCAGGCGGGCAATGCCTGGCTCGCTGCCAAGAAGCCGCCCAAGGCGCGCGCCGCGATCAACGCCGCGCTGGCGAGCGGCCAGCTGCAGGGGCTCGCGCTGGGCGAAGCCTATATCGATCGCGCCCGCGCCGCCGTCGCCTCGGGCGAGAATGCCGGGGCGCGTGCCGATATCGACGTGGCCATCGCAAAAGCCGGCGACGATCCGCTCGCCTGGCTGCTCTCGGCAACGCTCGCCCGGCGGATGAACGACCTGCCCCGCGCGCAGAAAGATATCGCCGAGGCGGTGAAGCGCGCCGGCGACGATGCCGCGGTCCAGCTGGAGGCGGGCAACATCGCCGCCGCGAGCGGCGACGAAGCGGGCGCCAAGGCAGCCTGGAACAAGGTGGTTACCGCTGCGCCCAGCAGCCCCCAGGCGACCGCCGCCCGCGCCGCGCTTGCCCAGTTCGGTCCGCCCCCGGCGCAATAGCCGGGTGGCACGGGGCGCTCCCCGCCCCTATCTGGCAGGAAACGCCAAGCCAGGGAGTGCCCCGTGAAGTTCCTCCACACCATGATCCGCGTCACTGATCCGGACGCGACGATCCGATTTTTCGAGCTGCTGGGCCTGAAGGAAACGCATCGCATCACCAGCGAGAAGGGCCGCTTCACGCTGATCTATCTGGCCAGCGAGGCGGACATCGATCCGGCAACCGGCCGCGGCACCGCGGAAGTGGAGCTGACCCATAACTGGGATCCGGAGGACTATACCGGCGGCCGCAATTTCGGCCACCTCGCCTTCCAGGTCGACGACATCTACGAAACCTGCCAGCGGCTGCAGGATGCCGGCGTGACGATCAACCGCCCGCCGCGCGATGGCCACATGGCTTTCGTCCGCACGCCGGACAAGATCTCGATCGAACTGCTCCAGAACGGCAGCCTGCCCCCGCAGGAGCCCTGGGCTTCGATGCCGAACACGGGCGAGTGGTGAGGCCATGACCGCGCTCCGGATCGTTCGCGTCCCCGCCTTCACCGACAATTACATCTGGCTCGTCCACGATCCCGTGTCGGCCGAGACGATCGTGGTCGATCCGGGCGACGCCGATCCGGTGCTGGCGGCGCTGGCCGAACAGGGCTGGCAGCTCTCGGCGATCTGGAACACCCACTGGCATCCCGATCACACCGGCGGCAATGCCGCGCTCAAGGCGGCGACCGGCTGCACCGTGATCGCCCCGGCGGCCGAGGCGGCCAAGATCCCCACGGCCGATCGGCTAGTCGCCGAGGGCGACACGGTGGCGATCGGCGCGCATGTCGCGACGGTGCTGGAAGTGCCCGCGCACACCGCCGGCCATATCGCCTATCACTTCGCCGGGGATGCGCTGGCGTTCGTCGGCGACACGCTGTTCGCGATGGGCTGCGGGCGGCTGTTCGAGGGCACGGCGGCGCAGATGTTTACGGCGATGCAGCGCTTCGCCGCGATGCCCGACGATACCATCGTCTATTGCGCGCACGAATATACGCTGTCGAACGGCCGCTACGCGCTGGTGGCGGAGCCGGATAACGCTGCGATCCGCGACCGCATGGCCGAGGTCGAACGACTGCGTGCCGCGGGCGAGGCGACCGTGCCGACCACGATCGCCGCCGAACGCGCGACCAACCCCTTTCTCCGCGCCGCCGATGCGCGCATGCTCGCCGAACGCCGCGCCGCGAAGGATAGTTTTGCCGGCTGAGTCGTAGGGTCGGCGAGGAGAGAGACGATGCGGTTCGCCATCATCACTATCGGCGCGGCAATGCTCGCCGGATGCGTCCAGAATGCCGACTATCAGGCCCAGCGCGATGCCCAGGCGCGGCGCGAGCTGGCCAGCACCCTGGGCGACCGGGTGCCGGGCAAGCCGCAGGACTGCATCAATCCCGGCTTCACCGACGGCCCGCAGATCATCGATTCGCGAACCCTGGTCTATCGCCAGGGCGCGCGGCTCTATCGCAACGATCTCGTCTCCGAATGTCCCTCACTCGCGCCGCTGAGCACGGTGATCGTCGAGATCCGCGGCAGCCAGCTCTGCCGCAACGACCTGTTTCGGGTGGTGACCCCAGGGATGAGCATCCCCAGCGGCTATTGCCGGCTGGGGAAGTTCACGCCCTATACCCGGGCGAAGGGGGGCTGAGCGCCCCCCTTCGCGCTCACTGCACCTTCAGCTGGTCGAGCGCGAAGGCGAGATACTCGGCATTCTGCTTGTAGCGCTCGAACCGGCCGGACTTGCCGCCATGGCCCGCCTCCATGTTGACGCGGAAGACCAGCGGGTTCTGGTCGGTCTTGGTCGCGCGCAGCTTCGCCACCCATTTGGTCGGCTCGTAATATTGCACCTGGCTGTCCCATAGTCCGGTGCCGACATACATCGCCGGATAGGCCTGCGCCGTTACGTTATCGTAGGGCGAGTAGCTCAGCATATAGTCGTAATAGCGCTTCTCGGCCGGGTTTCCCCATTCGTCGAATTCGCCGGTGGTGAGCGGGATCGAGGTGTCGAGCATCGTCGTCACCACGTCGACGAACGGCACCTGCGCCACGATCACGCGATAGTCCTGCGGCGCCAGGTTGGCGACCGCACCCATCAGCAGCCCGCCTGCGCTGCCGCCCATCGCCGCCACCCGGCCCTTGGCGGCATAGCCCTGGTCGACGAGGAAGCGGGTCACGTCGATGAAGTCGGTGAAGCTGTTCTTCTTGTGGAAGATCTTCCCGTCGTCATACCAGCGCCGGCCCATTTCCTGCCCACCGCGGATGTGCGCGATGGCATATACCATGCCGCGATCGAGCATGCTCGGCAGGGTCGGGTTGAAGCTGGGATCGGTCGAATAGCCGTAGCTGCCATAGGCATATTGGAACAGCGCGGCGGTGCCGTTCTTCTGCAAGCCCTTGGCGTAGACCAGGCTCACCGGCACCTTGGTCCCATCCCGCGCAGTCGCCCAGACTCGCTCGGTGTCGTATTTGGACGCGTCATAGCCCGGCACCGGCTGCACCTTCAGCACGGTGCGCTTGCCGGTGGCGGCATCGACTTCGTAGGTGGTGGTCGGCGTGACCAGCGAGCTATAGGTGTAGCGCAGCACCGGGCTGGCCGGATCCTCGTTGGTGCCGAGGTCCATCACATAGGCCGGCTCGTCCGCGCTGACGAAGCTGCTCTTGCCGGCCGGGGTCAGCATCCGCAGCCGCTTGTTGCCGCCCGAGCGCTCCTCGATGGCGAGGAAGCGATCGAAGGGCTGGAAATTTTCGATGAAGACCGTGTCACTGGTCGGCACGAGATCGGTCCAGGCGGCGCGCCCCGCCGCTGCCTTCGCATCCGGCGCCACCATGATCCGATAGTTGGGCGCCTGGTAGTTGGTACGGATGATCCAGCGCCCGCCCAGGTGATCGGCGGTGTAGAGGAAGTCCCGCTCGCGCGGCGCGACCGGCGTGAAGGTCACCGGATTGGCAGCCGGGGCACAGCGCTGCTCGTCGCTCACCGTCGAATGGAGACTGATGCAGATATGGCGCTCGTCGGTGGTTGCGCCGATGCTCATGTAGAAGGTGTCGTCCTTCTCGGTATAGACCAGCCGATCGGCCGAGGCCGGGGTGCCGAGCACATGCGCCTTCACCCGCGTGCCGAGCAGGGTGACGGGATCCTTCTCGACATAGAAGATCGTCTTGCCGTCGGCGGACCAGACGAGGCCGGGCTCGATATTGGGCACGGTGTCGGCGAGCAGCGCGCCGGTGGCGATGTCCTTGACCTTCAGCACATATTGCCGGCGGCCGACCACATCCTCGGCCCAGGCGATGCGGGCATTGTTGGGGCTCACCCGCCAGTTGCCGATCTGGAAGAAGCCCTTGCCCTTGGCCATCGCCGGCTGGTCGAACAGGATTTGCTCGGGCGCGGTCATGCTGCCCTTGCGCCGCGCGACCACCGCATAATCGGCGCCGGTATCGAAGCGGGTATAATAGAAATAGCCGTGCTTGGCGTAGGGGACGCTCGCGTCGTCCTGTTTGATGTGGCCGATGATCTCGCGATACAGCGTGTCCGCCATCGGCTTGGTCGGCGCCAGTACCGCATCGGCATAGGCGTTCTCGGCGGCGAGATAGGCGAGCATCTCGGGGTTCTTCCGCGTATCGTCGCGGAGCCAGTAATAGGGATCCTCGCGGGTCGCGCCGAAGGGGGCCTTGACGGTGTAGGGCTTCTTCGCGGCGACCGGCGGGGCGGGCGCCGCGGTCTGGGCCAATAGCGGCGCGGCGGCGGCACCGGCCAGTAGCGCGGTGAGAACGAGCTTCTTCATGCAATCCCCCGGATCGAGTCGATGCCGGGAACCTGCCAGAACGTTGGGGTAGATGCTACTCAAGCCCCTCCTCCTTGGAGGAGGGGTTGGGGTGGAGAGATTCCAGAACGCAGGTTGGTCTCTGTGAGACACTGCCCCACCCCAAACCCCTCCCCTGAAGGGGAGGGGCTTAAGATTAGAAGCTCACAGCACGTACCGGCTCAGATCCGTGTTCCGCGCCACGCTGGCCAGCTGCTGGTCGACATAGGCCGCGTCGATCACCACGGCGCTGCCGCCGCGGTCCTCGGCCTCGAAGCTGACTTCCTCGAGCAGCTTCTCCATCACCGTCTGCAGGCGACGGGCACCGATATTCTCGATCTCGGCATTCACCTCGGCGGCGATCTTCGCCACCGCGCGGATGCCATCCTCGGTGAAGTCGATCGAGACACCCTCGGTGCCGAGCAGCGCGGCGTATTGCCGCACCAGGCTCGCCTTGGTGTCGGAAAGGATCGCGACGAAATCCTCCTCGGTGAGTGCCTTGAGCTCCACCCGGATCGGCAGGCGGCCCTGCAGCTCGGGCAGCAGGTCGCTGGGCTTGGCGACATGGAAGGCGCCGGACGCGATGAACAGGATATGGTCCGTCTTCATCGGGCCATACTTGGTGGCCACCGTCGTGCCCTCGATCAGCGGCAGCAGGTCGCGCTGCACGCCCTCGCGGCTCACCGATCCGCCGCGCACGTCGGACACCGCGATCTTGTCGATTTCATCGAGGAAGACGATTCCGTTCGCCTCGGCATCGGCCAGCGCCACCCGGCTCACCTCGTCCTGGTCGAGCCGCTTGTCGGCCTCTTCCTCGACGAGCTTGTCCCAGGCAGAGCGGACGTTGAGCTTGCGGCGCTTGAGCGGCGTCCCGGTCAGGCCCTTCATCATCTCCGACAGGTTGATCATCTGCGGCGCGCCGCCAGGGATGTCGAACGGCATCTGCGGCGCCTGCTCCACCTCGATCTCGATCTCGGTATTGTCGAGCAGGCCTTCGTTGAAGCGCTGCTTGAACGCCTCGCGGGTCGCGGTGCTCGAATCCTTGCCGGTCAGCGCGTCGAGCAGGCGGCCCATCGCCGCTTCCTCGGCCTTGTCCTTCACCGCGGAGCGGCGACGCTCCTTCTCCAGCCGGATCGCTTCCTCGACCAGGTCACGCGCGATCTGCTCGACGTCGCGGCCGACATAGCCGACCTCGGTGAACTTGGTCGCTTCCACCTTCACGAAGGGCGCGTCGGCCAGCTTGGCGAGGCGGCGGCTGATCTCGGTCTTGCCGCAGCCGGTGGGCCCGATCATCAGGATGTTCTTCGGCGTCACCTCGTCGCGGAGGTCGGCCGAGAGCTGCTGCCGGCGCCAGCGGTTGCGCAGCGCGACGGCCACGGCCTTCTTGGCATCCTTCTGGCCGATGATGTGCGCGTCGAGCGCGGCGACGATCGTCTTGGGGGTGAGGTTCTGGTTCATGTCGTACTCATCCCCCTCCCGCTTACGGGAGGGGCTAGGGGTGGGCGCCCGCCATCCGCGAGCGAAGTCTTTGGAGGAGAGCGAGCGCCCACCCCCGGCCCCTCCCGCACGCGGGAGGGGAGAAGAAGTCAGTGGGCCGCGTCCAGCGTCTCCACGGTCAGCCGGTCGTTGGTGTAGACGCACAGCTCGCTGGCGATCGCCATCGCCTTGCGCGCGACGACTTCGGCATCGGGCTCATACTCGATCAGCGCGCGCGCCGCGGAGAGCGCGAAGTTACCGCCCGAGCCGATCGCCGCGACGGTGCCATGCTCGTGCGCCTCGGGCTCCAGCACGTCGCCATTGCCGGTGATTACCAGCGTCACGTCCTTGTCGGCGACGAGCAGCATCGCCTCCAGGTTGCGGAGATATTTGTCGGTCCGCCAGTCCTTGGCGAGCTCCACCGCCGCGCGCAGCAGCTGCCCGTGGTGGCGCTCCAGCTTGGCTTCCAGCCGCTCGAACAGGGTGAAGGCATCGGCAGTGGCGCCGGCAAACCCCGCGATCACCTTGCCGTCGCCCAGCGGGCGGACCTTGCGGGCGTTGGGCTTCATCACGGTGTTGCCGGCCGAAACCTGGCCGTCGCCTGCGATGACTACTTTTCCGGATTTGCGCACGGAGAGGATCGTCGTGCCGTGCCACGCAGTGTTCTTGTCACTCATGGACGCGCATATGGGTGCCGTGCACGGGCGTGCAAAGGGGGAGTTCCCCTAAGGCCGCGTCCGCGCAACAATCCGGCGATTTTCAGGATTTCTTGGGTGTGGCTTGGTCGGGGCGACAGGATTCGAACCTGCGACCCCCACACCCCCAGTGTGATGCGCTACCAGGCTGCGCTACGCCCCGACCGAGGGTGCGCCCTGTATGCCGCTTGTCGGCAGGACGCAACCCCCAAAGCGCCGAAGCTCAACGATCCAGCGCTTCGAGCCCCATCGCGATCGCGCCGAGCGGCCCCGCCATATCCCCCAGCCCCGGCGGGCCGACGCGGGTGTCGAGCTCGGCGCAATAGCCTGCCAGCGCGCCATAGCCGTTGATGCTCGCCGCCACCTTGGCGCGCACCGCGTCGAACAGTTGCGGCCGCCGGGTCATCACCCCGCCGCCGATCGCGATCCGCTCGGGCGCGAGGCTGACGATCAGATTGTGGAGCAGTGCCGCCAAGTCATGCGCGAAATAATCCCATTCGGGCGCGTCGTCGGCGACCTCCTGCCCCGGCCGGCCGAATCGCGCCGCCAGCGCCGGGCCGGAGAGCAGCCCCTCGGCGCAATCGCCATGATAGGGGCACCAGCCCTGGAACGTGTCACCGGGCGCGCGGGCCGAGCGCATGTGCCCCGCCTCGCCATGCGCATAGCCCATGATCGGCCGGCCATTGGCGACCAGCCCGACGCCCACGCCGGTGCCGATGGTGATATAGGCGTGGGTCGACAGCCCCGCCGAAGCGCCCCAGCGCGCCTCCGCCAGCGCAGCGCCGTTGACGTCGGTCTGGATCGCCAGCGGCTTGCCATAACGCGCGGTCAGGCGCCGGGTGAGATCGGTGTCGTTCCACCCCGGCTTGGTCGTCGCGATGATCGCGCCGAAATTCGGCCGCGCCGGATTGAGCTCGATCGGGCCGAAGCTGGCGATGCCGATCGCATCGAAGGTCCAGCCATCGAGCACCGCCTCGATCGCCGCCAGCGTGGTCGCCGGATCGGTGGTCGGCACGACATGCTGTTCGCGCACGTCCCCGGGGCCGCTGCCCAAAGTTGCCACGCATTTGGTGCCGCCCAGTTCGAGGCCGGCGATCGAAAGGTTCGCAGTCATGCAACCGCGCTAGCGCCCCGCGCCGCGCGGGGGAAGCCCATGCGCGCTCACTGATCGCGCGGATGCATGTACTCGCTGAGGCTGACGAACGCGAGCGCGAGGGTGAACACCCCCATCGCGCCCATCACCATATACAGGTAATTGCTGCCAATGACGTCGAGCATGACCGCCTCCATCGAGAAGAGCGGAAGCATCCCGTACTTGCCCGTCCTTTACTTTGACCGCGATCAAATCCTAGCCTGTGCGCAGGAGGGCGCGTAGAGACATGCGAAGGAAGCCAGACAAGCATCGGAGTTTATGAACGATCGGCCCGCCCATGATCCCGCGGCGATGGCGCTGCTGTTCGAAGCGGCGACCGATCGCGGGGTGCTGCTGCTCGATCCGGACGGCCGCATCGCGAGCTGGAGCCGCGGCGTGGAGCTGCTCGACGGCTGGACGCCCGCCGATTTGACGGGCGCCGATGTCGCGCTCCACTACCCCCCGGCCGAAGCCGCCGCGGCCAAGCCGGCGCGCGATCTGGAACGCGCCCGCGCCGCCGGTCGGCTGATCGAGGAAGGGTGGCGCATTCGCCGCGACGGCAGCGAATATCTGGCGGAAGTGCAGCTCTCCGCGCTGGTCGATGCGGACGGATCCCTGCGCGGCTATGCCGAGGTGTTCCGCGACATCACCGACCACAAGGCTTCGCAGACCGCGCTTGCCGGCAGCGCGCTGCACCTGCGCTCGATCCTCGCCACCGTGCCCTCGGCGATGGTGGTGATCGACGCCAAAGGCACCATGCTCTCGTTCAGCGCCGCAGCCGAACGGCTGTTCGGCTGGACGGAGGCCGAGGTGATCGGCCGCAACGTCAGCATGCTGATGCCCGCGCCCGACGCACAACTGCACGACTCCTACCTCGCCCGCTACCTCACCACCGGCGAGCGGCGGGTGATCGGAATCGGCCGCATCGTCGTCGGCCAGCGGCGCGACGGCACCGATTTCCCGATGGAGCTGCAGGTCGGCGAGGCGAGCAGCGAAGGCCAGCGCATCTTCACCGGCTTCATCCGCGACCTGACCGACGAGCAGCGCTCCCAGCTGCGGCTCAAGGAGCTGCAGTCCGAACTGATCCATGTCTCGCGCCTCTCGGCGATGGGCACCATGGCGTCGACGCTCGCGCACGAGCTCAACCAGCCACTGACCGCCATCGCCAATTATCTCGAAGCCGGCCGCAACCTGATGGCGCGCGAGAGCGACGATCCCGAGGATCAGGCGATGATCCAGGAGGCGATGCAGGAATCGGTCAAGGAAGCGCTGCGGGCGGGCAACATCGTCCGCCGCCTGCGCGAATTCGTCGCGCGCGGCGAGGCGGACATGGGGCTGGTCGACCTGCCGCGGCTGATCGACGAGGCCAGCCGGCTGGCGCTCACCGGATCGCGCGAGCTGGGCGTCCGCGCCTTCTACGCGCTCGATCCGCACGCCACCGCGGTGCTGTGCGACCGGGTGCAGATCCAGCAGGTGCTGGTGAACCTCATCCGCAACGCGATCGAGGCGATGGCGGAAAGCCCGGTGCGCGAGATCACCATCGGCTCCGAAGTGGCGCCGCGCAATCTGGTCCGCGTCTGGGTGGCGGATACCGGCCCCGGCATCGCGCCCGAACAGGCGCCGAAGCTATTCCAGGCCTTCGCCACCACCAAGGAGCGCGGCATGGGCCTCGGCCTGTCGATCTGCCGAACCATCGTCGAGGCGCATGGCGGCCGCATCTGGGCCGAGCCCCGCGCCGAGGGCGGGACCATTTTCAACTTCACCCTGATGTCCGCAAACGAGGAACCCGCATGAGCGAGCGCAAGCGCATCCACCTGGTCGACGACGAGGAATCGGTCCGCCGCTCGACGAGCTTCATGCTGCGCACCTCGGGCTATGACGTCGACACCTATGGCTCGGGCGTGGATTTCCTGGGCAAGGTGGGCGATGCCAAGCCCGGCTGCATCCTGCTAGACGTGCGCATGCCGGAGATGGATGGGATAGAGGTGCAGGCCGAGCTGGCCAAGCGCGGCGTCAAGCTGCCGGTGATCGTGCTGACGGGGCACGGCGATGTCGGCACCGCGGTGGCTGCGATGAAGGGCGGCGCGATCGACTTCCTCGAAAAGCCCTTTGAAAAGGGCGCGCTGGTCGAGGCGCTGGAGCGTGGTTTCGAGCGGCTGGAGGAAGGCGATGCCGCACTCGCCAGCCAAGCCGAGGCGGCGCGGCGCATCGCGCTGCTCTCCCCGCGCGAGCAGGACGTGCTGCGCGGACTGGCGCGCGGCCACCCGAACAAGACCATCGCCTATGATCTCGGCATCTCGCCGCGCACGGTGGAGGTCCACCGCGCCAATGCGATGGCCAAGCTGGAGGCGCGCAGCCTCTCCGAAGCGCTGCGGCTCGCCTTCGCCGTCGGGCTGGACGACTAGGACGGCGGATCTGTCCCGCCGGCGGGCAACGCAAGCAGGTGGCAAGATGCGCTGCCGCGTGTATGGTCGATCGGTTTGCTGGCCGGAATTCCGCCGGCGGTGGGGACTTACGACTTCAGAATGACTCATTTCCCGATTGGCATTTTCGGGGTGCTGGCGATTTTGGGCATCGCCTTCCTGCTTTCGAGCAATCGCCGGGCGATCCGCCTGCGCGTGGTCGTGCCCGCATTCCTGCTCCAGGCCGGCATGGCGATCATCGTCTTGCGCACCGGCTGGGGCCAGGTGGCGTTGCACGGCATGGCCAACGGCGTCTCGGCACTGCTCGGCTATGCCAGCGCAGGCACCCAGCTGTTGTTCGGCAACCTCGCCAAGCCTGAGCTGGGCGGACAGAGCCTCGCCATCGCCGCGCTGCCGGTGATCATCTTCTTCGCAGCGCTCGTTTCGATCCTCTACCATGTCGGCATCATGCAGCTGGTGGTGCGCTGGATCGGCGGCGCGATCGAGAAGGTGACCGGCGTCAGCAAGGTCGAATCGCTCTGCGCGGCGGCGAACATCTTCGTCGGCCAGAGCGAAGCGCCATTGGTCATCCGCCCCTATCTCGCCCGCCTCACGCCGTCGCAGGTGTTCGCGGTGATGAGCGTCGGCATGTCGGGCGTCGCGGGCACGATCCTCGCCGCCTATGCCAGCCTGCTCGGGCCCGCCTCGCTCCCCTATCTGCTCGCCGCCTCGTTCATGGCGGCGCCGGGCGGGCTGATGATGGCCAAGATCATCATGCCGGACGAGCCGGCGGTGATCGACGCGCCGATGTCCGGCGAGGACGAGGTGATTCGCGTCGCCGAGGAGGATTTCCAGGAGGAACGCGCCGCCAACATCATCATGGCGGCCGCCAATGGCGCGTCGACCGGCGTCAAGATCGCGGTGGCGGTGGGTGCGATGGTGCTCGCCTTCGTGGCGCTGGTGGCGCTGGCCAACGGTCTGCTCGGCATGGTCGGCGGCTGGTTCGGCTATCCGCACCTCAGCTTCCAGGCGATCATCGGGGCGATCTTCGCGCCGGTGATGTACCTGCTCGGCATCTCGTGGCACGAGTCGCTGACCGCTGGCGGGCTGTTCGGCACTAAGGTGGTGCTCAACGAATTCGTCGGCTTCATCGAACTCGGCAAGGCGGCCGACCTTGCGCCACGCTCCAAGGCGATCATCACCTTTGCCTTGTGCGGCTTCGCCAATTTCAGCTCGATCGCGATCCAGATGGCGACCACCGGCAGCCTGGCGCCCAACCAGCGCCCGGTGATCGCCCGGCTGGGGATCAAGGCGCTGATCGCGGGGAGCCTGGCGAACCTGATGTCGGCGGCGCTGGCGGGGCTGCTGCTGCCGTAAGCTCCTCATCCCCTCCCGCTTGCGGGAGGGGTTAGGGGAGGGTGCGACGTGGAGGTTCTATCTTCACCGGGTTCGCCCGCTATCCGCACGCACCCTCCCCCTGCCCCTCCCGCAAGCGGGAGGGGAGAATAAGCGTCACCCCCCGCCGATTCCCTCCACCACTTTGCCCGTCCCGCCGCAGTTCGGGCATTCGCCGCCATCGATCCGGCCCGAACCGCCGCAGCGGCGGCAGATGTCTTCGCCGGTGCCGGGCGTACCGGGGGCGGCGTCGTCACCGGGGTTGAGGGGTTCGGCCATGGGTCCTGCTCCTATCCGTCTAGGTGTACGGCCAGCCAAACGCTCGGCCGGTCGCGCGCGGTCCATGTCACCCAATGTTTCTGGCCCGCCTGGATCAGCAGGTGATCGCCCGGCCCCAGCCGGACCTCAGCCGAATCCTCGATCCGGATGCCGGCCGCGCCTTCGAGCAGCACCACCCATTCGTCCCAGTCCTGCGCCATCGGCGCATGCTCGGGCGTCGCCTGCCCGCGCGAGACGATCCGCTCGATCCGCACGCCTGGGCGCTTGAGCAGATCGGTGAACACCTCGTCGTCCCTCGCCTCGGGCAGGTCGCGCAGCAGGTTCGCAACCTCGGGCTTGAAACGCGGCTTGGGCGGGGGCGCGGGCTTTGGTTTCGGCGCCGGTTTCGGCTTGGTCGCGCGCTTCGGCCCCGGCGTGGTCTCGACTGACGTACTCCAGTCGCTGCGCATCCCGCCGCGCAGGAATCCACGGATCGCCGCGGCATCCGCCGTCAGCCCGTCCGCCCCGAAACCGAACACCTCCGCCCCGCCCGCATCCTTGAGCCCATAGAGCCCGAAGTCCCCGCCCGCCTTTCGCCGCCGCGACTTGACCAGCTTCAGCCCGCGATGCGTTGCCATCGCCCGCAGTTCGTCGTCCTGTTCCGCCACACGGCCCTCCCTTGGATTCCGGCCCCAAACGCGCCAATAGCTACGCATGCCCCGTTTCCAGTTCACCATCCACGCCACCGACGGCAAGGCGCGTCGCGGCACCATCGCCATGCAACGCGGCGAGATCCGCACCCCCGCCTTCATGCCGGTCGGCACCGCCGCCACCGTCAAGGCGGTGAAGCCGCAGGACGTGCGCGCCAGCGGCGCCGACATCCTGCTCGGCAACACCTATCACCTGATGCTGCGCCCCACCGCCGAGCGCGTCGCGCGGCTGGGCGGGCTGCACAAGTTCATGGGCTGGGATCGGCCGATCCTCACCGATTCGGGCGGCTATCAGGTGATGAGCCTGTCCGAGCTGACCAAGCGCAGCGAGGAGGGCGTCGCCTTCGCCTCGCACCTCGACGGCTCGCGCCACATGATGAGCCCCGAACGCTCGATGGAGATCCAGCGGCTGCTCGGCTCGGACATCGTCATGGCATTCGATGAGCTGGTGCCGACCACCTCGACCCGTGACGTCCAGGCCAAGGCCATGGAGCGATCAATGCGCTGGGCCAAGCGCAGCCGCGCCGGCTTCGATTCGGGCGAGCAACATGCCGCCCGCGCCGCCCTGTTCGGCATCCAGCAGGGCGCGCTCGACGAGGGCCTGCGCAAGGCCAGCGCCGACGCACTGAAGGACATCGGCTTCGACGGATATGCCGTCGGCGGTCTGGCGGTGGGCGAAGGCCAGGACGCGATGTTCAGCGTGCTCGACTATGCCCCCGGCCAGCTCGATGAGACCAAGCCGCGCTACCTGATGGGCGTGGGCAAGCCCGACGATATCGTCGGGGCGGTCGAGCGCGGCATCGACATGTTCGATTGCGTGCTGCCGACCCGCTCGGGCCGCACCGGCCAGGCGTTCACGCGCACCGGTCCGATCAACATCCGCAACGCCAAGTTCGCCGAGGATCAGGGCCCGCTCGACCCGGCCTGCCCCTGCCCGGTCTGCGGCACCTGGAGCCGCGCCTATATCCACCACCTCGTCCGCGCCGGCGAGATCCTGGGCGCGATGCTGATGACCGAGCATAATCTCTGGTTCTATCAAACCCTGATGGCCGATCTGCGCGCGGCGATCGAGGAACAGCGACTCACTGCGTTCGCCAATGATTTCCGGGCGAAGTATCAGGCGAAGCCGGGCTGAGCCGCGGCCGGCGCCGGTCCCAGCCGTGGCGCGCAACCCCTTCGGAACGATACGGAATTGAGTCCCGCGCCGTGCATCCATAGGCTTATGTCGCCAAGCCCGTCCTCGCGGGTTCGCGACGCTGCCGGATCGGAACCCATGGAAGCTGCCTTCTCCATCGACGTCGACGCTTCCAGGAGCCTCGTCCGAATCGTGATGTCCGGCTTCTTTGCGATCGAGGACATCGTCCGCTTCGTGGCGGCGCGGGACCAGGCGCATCACCTGCTGAAGTCCGCGCCCAATGCGCATGTCACGCTGGTCGACATCCGCGGCATGAAGATTCAGTCGCAGGACAGCGTCGAGTCGTTCAGGCACGTGCTGAACAACCCCAAATTCGCCTCGCGCCGACTCGCCATCGTCGTCGCGCAGTCGCTGGCGCGGCTGCAGATCAAGCGGGCGGCGGGCGAACGCGACGCGCGCTATTTCGACAGCGTCGAAGGCGCCGAAGCCTGGCTGCTGGCGCCCGATGCGGCGCCTGCCGAAGCAGCGCTCGAATCGGTAGGCCACGCCTGAGACTCACGTGCTGACCGGCCGCGGCAAATTGCGCCGAACGCATGTCTTCCGGGGCCGTGTGAGCCTATAAGCAAGGCAGGTACCCTCGCCGACGGAGTTCCCGTGCCGCCTCTCCCGCAACCCGAGCAGCGCCAGCGGATCCTCTTCTACCTGCCGATGGTAACCAACTGGTGGTTCGTCCACATCATTGAGCCGATGCTCCGCCGCCTGACGACGGCACATGAGGTGCACGTCCTCGCCCCCGCCTTGTGGTGCGGCACCGGCATCGGGCCGGAGGAACTCGCCCGCTGTGCCGATCTGCCGGAGCTGCGCTGGTACATCATGGACGGCCCCGACCATCCCAGCACCCGCACCGTGCCCGAGGATGCCGAGGGGCTGATCGGCTTCGTCCGCGATCTGGCGCCTGACGTGGTGCTGTGCCGCACCGCCGATCACGAGACGGTACGCCATTTCCCCGGCACCGTCCGGCTGCTGATGGAGGGGCGGTACGAGCCCTTCGCGCCCCCACCCCGCTGGATCCTGATCACCGAGCGCCCGCACGATCACGGCCTGCTCGCGGAGATGACACCAGCCGAGGCCGATCGGCTGCGCGCGCTGCTGGCCCCCGCCTGGGATCGGCTACAGCGCAGCCTGGCGCCTGAAGCCGAGGAGCGCTCGGCGCTGTTCGCGCGGTTGTGCATTCCGCAGGACCGGCCGCTGCTGCTGCTGCCGCTGGAATGCGAGACCGAGGATAATTTCTTCGCGATGCACCGGCTGGACATCAAGCCCAACGCCGCGCTGGTACGCGCGCTCTCCGCCCGGTTGGGGGATCGGTGCACGCTGGCGATCACCAACCATCCGCTCAACGACGCGCATGTCGATGCGGCGCCGCTGATCGAGGCGGTTGGCGATTGCGACAATGTCGTGCTGCTGCCGCCGCGGATCGGCATGTTGCCCGCCACGCTAGCCATGGCGCGCCATGCGGACGGGATGCTGGTGGGCGATTCGAAGACCTTCGCGCTGGCGGCCTTTTTCGGCGTGCCGATCCACCGTCATTCGCGGTTCGAGAGCAGCGCCTGGCTGAACGCCTATACCGCGCTGGACCCCTTCGTGGCCGACGTCACCGCCGGCGCTGCTCGACGCCCGGATGCCGAAGCAGCGCGCCTGTGGTTCGCACACTATCTGCTGAACGACGCCTTCGACCCGCTCGATTCGATGGACGATCCGCTGAGCCGGCTCACCCGGCCGTTCGATCCGGCGCGCTGGGGGCCTTCATTGGCGCGGCTGGAACGCACCCTGCCGGCCCTGTTCGCCGAACCCGCTCAGGCGAGCGGGTAGAGCGCGCCCGCGACCCAACGCAGTTCGGCGCGGAGCACGCCCCAAGCGCGCGCCGCCGCCCGGCTGTCCATCGCCTCGATGCCGATGCCGCGCTTCTCCAGCGCCTTCACCAGACTGAGCGGCGGGCGCACCAGCGTCGCGCCGGTGCCGAGCAGCAGGAACTCCGGCTGAGGATCCAGCGCGAAAGCCGCTTCGAGGTCCGCCTCGGTCAGTTCGGCCACGGCCGGCGGCGACCAGCCGTCGGCCCGCTGCGGGGTGATGATCAGTCCGTGATAGACATTCTCGTCGACGCGGAAGCCGCCGCCGGAAAAGCCGGAGACCAGCGGCCCTTCGGCGCTGCGCCGCTCGATCTTCACCTTACGAGCGCTCGCGCGGCGCCACGCGCTCGGCATTGTTCGCGATCGAATCGGCCTTCTCCGGCTTCACGCCGGGCTTGAGGCCGAGCGTGATCAGCAGCGAGGACGAGACGTAGATCGACGAATAGGTGCCAACCACGATGCCGAGCATCATCGCCGCGGTGAAGCCGCGCAGCACGTGCCCGCCGAACACCAGCAGCGACGCCAGCGCGAGCAGGATGGTGAGCGAGGTCATCACGGTACGCGGCAGCGTCTCGTTGACCGACAGGTCGATCAGCTCGCTCATCCCCATCTTGCGGTACTTGCGCATGTTCTCGCGGATGCGGTCGTCGATCACCATCTTGTCGTTGATCGAATAGCCGATGATCGTCAGCACCGCGGCGACGATGTTCAGGTCGAACACCATGCCGGTCACCGCGAAGAAGCCGAGCGTCATCAGCACGTCGTGCAGGATGGCGACGGCGGTCGAGACGCCGAACTGCCATTCGTAGCGCAGCCAGGAGAAGATCGCGATGCCGATGATCGCCAGTGCCACGGCGAGCACGCCATTGCGAATCAGCTCGCCGGACACCTTGCTCGAGACGGTGGCGTAGGTAGAGAAGGTCGCGCCTGGGAACTTGGCCGCGACCGCGCCCTTCACCCGCTCGACCATCGCGTTGGTCGCGCCCGCATCGTTCGACTTCGGTACCGGCAGGCGGATGGTGACGACGTTCTTGCCGCCCATGCCCTGGAGGACCGCCTCGCCATAGCCGAGCTGGTTCACCGTCGAGCGCAGTTCGTCGAGCGGCGGGGCCGAGGTGAACTTTTCCTCGATCGACACGCCGCCGGCAAAGTCGACGCCGAAATTAAGGCCATGCACCGCGACCAGACCGATCGCGGCGACGGTCAGCAGCGCGGTGATCGCGAACGCGATGAACCGGATGCGGACGAAGCCGATATTGGTGTTGTCGGGAACGATCTTGAGGAGCCGCATGTCGGCGCTTCCTTAAATATGGATCTCGCTCGGGCGCTTGCGGCGCAGCCAGAGCGTGACGAGCATGCGCGTGAACACCACGGCGGTGAAGACGGAGCTGGCGATACCGATCAGCAGCACCACCGCGAAGCCGCGGATCGGGCCCGAACCGAGCACCAGCATGATCGCACCGGCGATCGCGTGGGTGACGTTGGCCTCGAAGATGGTGCGGCTAGCTTCCTTGTAGCCGAGCTCGACCGCCTGCATCACGCTGCGACCGCGGCGGCGTTCCTCGCGGATACGCTCGTTAATCAGCACGTTGGCGTCGACCGCGGTACCGATGGTCAGCACGAAGCCGGCAATGCCGGGCAGCGTCAGCGTGGCCTTGAGCATGCCCATCACCGCCAGGATCACCAGCACGTTCAGCGTCACCGCCAAGTTCGCATAGACGCCGAAGCGGCCATAGGTCAGCACCATGAACACGATCACCGCGACGATCGCGATCACTGACGCGGTGATGCCGGCGCGGATCGAATCGGCGCCGAGCTCGGGGCTGACCGTCGATTCCTGCACGACCTTCAGGTTGATCGGCAGCTTGCCCGAACGCAGCGCGACGGCCAGCTGGTTCGCGCTGTCGACGGTGAAGCCGCCCGAAATCGAAGCGCTGCCGCCGAGGATTGGCGTGTTGATGTTCGGCGCCGAGATCACCTTGTTGTCGACGATGATCGCGAAGGGCTTGCCGGTATTTTCCGTGGTCACCCGGGCAAAGCGCTTGGCGCCGGCGCCGTCCAGCTGGAGCGTCACGTCAGGGCGGCCCTGTTCGTCATAGCTCTGCTTGGCGTCGACCAGCATGTCGCCGGTGATCATGGCGGTGCGGTTGACCACGATCGGCGCGCCATTTTCGTACTGGAGCAGCTGCGAGGTGACGGGGATGTCGTTCGCGGCGATCTGCTGCGGCGTCACGCTCAGGTCGACCAGCTTGAACTCGAGCTTGGCGGTCTTGCCGAGTAGCGCCTTGAGTTGGCTGGGATCCTGCAGACCGGGGACCTGCACGACGATGCGGTTGCTGCCTTCGCGGATGACGGTCGGCTCGCGGGTGCCGAGCGCGTTGATGCGCTTGTCGACCACTTCGCGCGCGTCGTTCATAGCTGTTTCGATCTGCTGCGACAGCCCCGCCTGGGTCGGCGTCAGCACGAAGCGGGTCGAATCGACGACGGAGATTTCCCAGTCGCGCTGGCCGGTGGTGCCGACGCCGTTGGTCATCGGCAGCAGCTTCTCGCGCGCCGCATCCACCTTGCCGGGATCGCGGACCATGAAGCTGAGTTTGCCGCCAGCGATTGAGATGTCGCCGATTTCCACGCGCGGATCGCGGCGCATCGCCAGGCGGACCTGCTCGCGCATCTGCTCGAGCTTGGTCTGCTGCACGTCGCTCGTATCGCCCTCAAGGAGCAGGTACGAACCGCCCGCGAGATCGAGCCCGAGGTTGACGGCCGGCTTGGGCACCCAGCTCGGCCAAGTGTTGCGGATGCTCTCCGGCACGAGGCTCGGCACCGCGAGCAGGACCATCAGGGCAAGGCCGAGGGTGATCGACCAGACCTTCCAGCGCGGGAAATCCAGCATCAGTCGTTCGCAGGCTTGGCGCCGTGCGGGCGCACTTCGGCGAGCGTCGACTTGATCGCGCGGACCTTCACGTTCGGGCCGAGCTCGATTTCTACCTCGGTCTCGTCGACGCGCGTGACCTTGCCGATGAGGCCGCCGGCGGTAACGACGGTGTCGCTCTTCTTCACCGCCTTCA
Organism: Sphingomonas sp. 22176; assembly: GCF_052045505.1. Taxonomy (NCBI): domain Bacteria; kingdom Pseudomonadati; phylum Pseudomonadota; class Alphaproteobacteria; order Sphingomonadales; family Sphingomonadaceae; genus Sphingomonas; species Sphingomonas sp. 22176. The sequence continues at coordinate 89,523 of NZ_JBQEPL010000001.1, forward strand.
GCGAATCCTGCAGCGTCCGCATCCGCTTCTGCTGCGGGCGGATCATCAGGAAGTAGAAGACGACGAAGATCAGGACGAGCGGCGCTACCGACGCGATCCCGGCCAGAGTGCTACCCTGACCAGCCGCGCCTGCGGCCTGTGCATATGCTGGAGTGGCGAACATGGGTTCCCGAAAAGCCTGAAGTTAGGGACGCGGAATGGCCCCATTCAAGCCGCGGGCGCTACCATGCACTGGGGTGGGGCGCAACTATAAGGGGCGGGGGCGGGATTTCCGCAACTGGACGATGCTGCTCGTGCGCCAGCCTTAACGCGTACCCTCCCCCCGCCAGGGGAAGGATCGGGTTCTTCTTACCCCTCGCGGCTGACCAGCAGCTTGTCGATCTTGCGGCCGTCGAGGTCGACGATCTCGAAGCGCCAGCCCTTCTGCTCGAACACCTCGCCTTCGACCGGCAGGTGCTTGAACACCGCGAGCGCCAGCCCCGCGACGGTCGCATAGTCGCGGTCCTCGGGCAGATCGATGCCGAGCCGCTCGGCCAGCTGGTCCGCCGGCGTAGCACCGGCGACGAGCAGCGAGCCGTCCTCGCGCTCGACGATATTGGGATTGTCGCCGGGCTCCGCGTCCGAGGCGAATTCGCCCGCGATCGCCGCGAGCAGATTGGCCGGCGTGACGATGCCTTCGAAATGGCCGTATTCGTCGTGCACCAGACCCATCGGCACCTCGGCATGGCGCAGCGCGGTCAGCGCGTCCATCGCGTCGACCTGGTCGGGCAGCACGGGGGCCTTGCGCATCAGCTTGCGCAGGTCGAGCGGTTCGCCGCGGAACAGCGCGGCGGCGATGTCGCGCGCCTGGACCACGCCGATCACCGCGTCGATCGAGCCTTCCGCCACCGGCAGGCGGGTGTGCGGGGTGGCGAGCAGCTCCTCGCGGATGCCGGCGCCGTCCAGATCGACGTCGAGCCAGTCGACCTGGGTGCGCGGCGTCATCACTTCGCGGACCGGGCGGTCGGCGAGACGCACCACGCCCGAGATGATCGAGCGCTCATGCTCCTCGATCACCCCCGACTTGCTCGCCTCGGCGACGATCAGGTGGAGTTCCTCGGCAGTGACCCGATTCTCCGATTCGCGCTTGAGGCCGAGCACGCGGAACACCAGCCCGCTCGACGAATCGAGCAACCACACGATCGGCGCGGTACCCCAGGAGAGCCAGCGCATCGGCAGCGCCATCGCGGCGGCGATCGGCTCCGGCGAGCGCAGCGCGAACTGCTTCGGCACCAACTCGCCGATCACCAGAGAGCCATAGGTCGTCAAGCCGATGACCAACGTGATGCCCAGCGTGTGGGCAAGGCCGGCGGCAATGCCGAACGCCTCGATCCGCTGCGCCACCGGCTCACCCAAGCTGGCACCCGAATAGGCGCCCGAGACGATGCCGATCAGCGTGATGCCGATCTGGACGGTGGAGAGGAACTTGCCGGGATCCTCGGCGAGCTCGATCGCGGTCTTGGCGCCGCGGTTGCCGAGCCGGGCGAGCGCCTCCAGCCGCGCCGGGCGGGCGGATACGATCGCCAACTCCGACATGGAGAAAATGCCGTTGATTGCGATCAGCACGAAGATGATCGCTACGTCGATCCAGGGAAAAGGTGCGCTCATGGTGCACCGCCCTCATATCCGCAGCGGCGGCCTGTTCACAACCTTTTGCGGTGCAGAAGCGGAATCGACTCAGCGGCGGGCGCTAAAGAAGGCGCGCAGCAACGCGCCGGCCTCGCCTTCCCCGATGCCAGCATAGACCTCCGGGCGATGGTGGCAGGTCGGCTGACCGAACAGGCGCGGGCCATGTTCGACCGCGCCGCCCTTGGGATCGCTGGCACCGTAATAGAGCCGGGCGATTCGGGCATGGGCGATGGCGCCCGCGCACATTGCGCAGGGCTCCAGCGTCACCCACAGGTCGCAATCCTCCAGCCGATCGCGGCCGAGCAGCGCCGCCGCCGTGCGAATCGCCAGTATCTCGGCATGGGCGGTGGGGTCGTGGAGCGCGCGCGGGGCATTGGCGGCGGTGGCGATCACCGCGCCGTGCCGCACGATCACGGCACCGACCGGCACCTCGCCCTGCCCGGCCGCAGCCTGGGCGGCGGCAAGCGCGGCACGCATCGGAGGGGGCAAGGGAAACATCGCGCCCCGCTTAGCCGCCCCGTGCCGCCCGGTCACGCCCTGCTCAGGCGGCAGCAGGTTCCGGACGGCGGAACAGCCGCCACAGCGCATAGCCCGCGCCCGGCAGGAAGCCGAGCAGGGTCAGCCCGCAGGCGATCTGGAAGGGGCGACCGGCGCCCTCCTCCAGATAGATGCCGAACGGCGGCAGCAAGGCCGCCGCCGCGATTCGCCCCGCGCTCGGCGTCACTGTGCCGGCGTCGCCGTCGGCTCGGGCGCCTTCTGCACGTCGAGGGTGGGCAGCTTCACTTGCTTGTCCTTCATTTCGACGGTGGGCACGCGCACCGTGCTGTTCGATTCGCCGACCGAGACCTTACCGGTCTCCGCCGCGACTGTCGGCAGCTTGCCGCCGCGCACATCGACATTCAGGAAACCCAGCGCGATCAGCACGACGGCGACCAGCACGAGAATTCCCAACAACCCCAGGATTGCGCGCATCCCAATCTCCTCTTATTGTTTCACCTGCCCAACGCCCTGGTGGCGAGCAGGTTGCGCGCATTCGGCCGTGAATCGGTTGACTACGACGCACATCGACGCTAACAGCGCGGCCTTTCCGGCTTACCGCCCAACTCAGGATTTGAAGCGATGTCGCGCATTTGCGAGCTGACCGGCAAGGGCCGGCAGGTGGGACACAATGTTTCCCACGCCAACAACAAGACCAAGCGCACCTTTCTGCCCAACCTGCAGAATGTGACGCTGCTCTCGGATTCGCTCGGCAAGAGCATCCGTCTCCGCGTCTCGACGCACGGCCTGCGTTCGGTCGAGCATGTCGGCGGCCTGGACAACTGGCTGCTGAAGAGCAGCGACGAGGATCTGTCGCTGCGCGCACGTCGCCTGAAGCGCGAAGTGCGCAAGGCGACCGCCGGCACCGCCGAAGCGGCCTGATCTTCCTTCAGATCAACGGTTTGGCCCGCTACTGCACGGCAGTGGCGGGTTTTGCCGTGTCCGAGGTTCGGGATCAGCGCGCCTAGAGGTCCAGCCGGAACTTGAGCAGCAGCGTCTGCTCCCACCATTGCTCGTTGTCGTCCGAGATCATCCACAGCACGAGCGATTCGCCCTCGCGCTGTACCGCCAGCCCCTCGAAATTGTCGTGCTGGAAGGGCGGGGAGAAGTCCGCAAGCTCGGTGCCGTGCAGCACCTGACCGGGCTTCACGCCGCGGATGTCGACCAGTTCGATCTTCACCGTGAACAGCGTGCGCACCGCGAATCGACGCACCAGCACCAGCAGCCGCCCATCGGGCAACAGCGCCGCGTCGCTCGGATCATAACCGTCAGGCGGGACATAGGCCAAATGGATCGGCTGCGGATCGCCGATCGTGGGATCACCGGGGAACACTAAAATCTCGCGCTGGTCGACCTTGCCGCCGCGCGGGCGGGCGGTCTCGCCGATCACCAGGAACCGGCCATCGGCGAGTCGCACCATCGATTCGGGACCACCATTTTGCGGCCAGTGCTTCATCGCCCGCGGATAGGCCTCGCCGCGTGTGGCGTGAAAATCACGGTCGAATCGGAAGATCGCGTTGTGGGATTCAAAGCCGACCCAGAACGTGCCCGTATTAGGATCGTGCGCGAGCGACTCCGAGTCGCGGTCGCCCTTATAGGCACTGCTCCCGGGCCCGCCGGGAAGATCCGCGAATCGGATATCGAACGGCCGCCAGTCCGCACCCATGCGAAACCGGACGAGATTGCCGCGATCGCTCAGCAGGGTGAATTGATCGTCCACCACGCTCAGCGCCGAATAGCCGGAAAAGCCGAGGTCCGGGCTGGTGAGCCGCACCCCGCCTAGATAGCGAAGCCTGCCGATGGTCTGCCGCGCCTGGTCACCGGGGACGAGCGGCACGCGCGCTGCATGCATCACCGGGTCACTGCCCAGCGGCGTCCGCAATTCCTTGCCCGAGGCGGTGAGAAAAAGGACCGACAGCACCAGCGGCGGATAAGCGAGAAAACGGAGCCGGAAGCGCATCCGTCCCTCTTAGCGGCTGTCGCGCCGCCCGCCAGTGCTGCAACTGCGAAGATGAACGGCAAATAACCAAGTCGTTCAGCGTTCGCTCAAGGGAACCGCTCTATCCAGAACGTGTTGTACGCGTACAGTTGCTCTCGCGTAGCGTATCGAGAGACGTTGGGGGTCGGCACCGCAAGGCGCCGGCCCCCTTGTTCGTTCAGTACATGTGCTGCCCGCCGTTGATCGACAGCGTCGATCCGGTGACGAAGCCGCCCTCCTCCGCGCAGAGGAACGCCACCGCGCGCGCAATCTCGTGCGCCTGACCGAGACGGCCTACGGGAATCTTGGCGACAATCTTTTCCAGCACGTCCGCCGGCACCGCCGCGACCATGTCGGTGTCGATATAGCCAGGCGCGATCGCATTGACGGTCACGCCGAATCGCGCGCCTTCCTGGGCCAGCGCCTTGGTAAAGCCATGGATGCCGGACTTGGCAGCGGCATAGTTCACCTGGCCATATTGGCCGGCCTGGCCGTTGATCGAGCCGATGTTGACGATGCGGCCCCATTTGCGCGTGCGCATGCCCGGGAACACGGCGTGCGCCATGTTGAAGCAGCCGCCCAGGTTGATGCGGATCACGTCTTCCCACATCTCGCGGGTCATCTTCAGGATGGTGCCGTCGCGAGTGATGCCCGCATTGTTGACGACGATGTCGACCGGACCGAGCTCGGCCTCCACCTGCGCGACGCCCGCAGCGCAGGCGTCGAAATCGCCCACATCCCACTTATACGCCTTGATGCCGGTGCGTTCGGTGAAGGCGGCGGCCTTCTCGTCATTGCCGGCATAGTTGGCGGCGACGGTGATGCCGGCCTCCTTGAGCGCAAGGCTGATCGCCTCGCCAATACCGCGGGTACCGCCAGTGACGACCGCTACACGTGCCATGAACATTCCTCTCCACATCAAACCAAAGAATTGGCTAGGCGGGGTTCACCCAGCCGGCAAGTTCGCGCCCGATGATCTGTCGCAGCAACTCCATGCCCGTGGGGCTGTCATTGAGACAAGGTAAATATGCGAAATCAGTACCTCCGGACTGGAGGAAGGATTCGCGACCGCGGATCGACAGTTCCTCCAGCGTTTCCAGACAGTCCGCCGAGAAACCTGGCGCGATGATGGCGACGCGGCGAATGCCCTTGGCGGGCAATGCTTCCAGCGTCGTGTCGGTTGCCGGCTCCAGCCACTTGGCCCGGCCGAAGCGGGACTGGAAGGTGACGATCAGCTCGCGCCCCAACGCCTCGCCGAGCAGCCGCCCGGTCTTGCGGCAGTGGCAATGATAGGGATCGCCCAGCTCCAGCGTCCGCTGCGGCATGCCGTGGAAGCTGGCGATCACCGCATCGGGGGTGAAGTCGAGCCCGGCAAGCCCTTCCTCCACGCTGGTCTTGAGCGCCGCGATATAGGCTGGGTCGTCATAATAAGGCGGCAGCGTGCGCAGCGCCGGCTGCCAGCGCATCGCCATCAGCGCGGCGAAGGCGACGTCATTGGCGGTCGCCGTCGTCGCCGCACAATATTGCGGGTAGAGCGGGGCCACCAGGATGCGCTCGCAGCCCTGCGCCTTGAGCGCCGCGATCTGCTCGCCCACCGAAGGCTTGCCATAGCGCATCGCGTGCAGAACGGTGACGCCCGGTCCGAACGCGCCTTCCAGCCCGCGGGCCTGCGCCTTGGTGATCGCGGCGAGCGGCGAACCGTCCTCGCGCCACACCTGGCTATAGGCATGCGCCGATTTCTTGGGCCGGGTGCGCAGGATGATGCCGCGCAGGATCGGCTGCCAGAGCAACGGCGGGATCTCCACCACGCGGCGATCCGAGAGGAACTCGCCCAGATAACGCTTCACCGCGCCGGGATCCGGCGCGTCGGGCGTGCCGAGATTGACCAGCAGCACGCCCACACGGGCAGGCGGGATCTTCGGATGGTCGGCAGGCAGGGTCATTCGGCATCCGATAGCAGGGGCAGGCGACGGAATCGCGTGCCGGTGGCGGTTTGTAACGCGTTAGCGATGGCGGGCGCGGTCGGTGGCACGGCGAGCTCACTCACCCCGCCAGGGTCCGATCCGCTCGACACGATCTCGACCGTGATGTCCGGCGTGTTGGCCAGCGTGGGCAGGGCGAGATCGGCGAAGGTCTGCACCTCGGCGATATTCTCGCTGAACGTGGTCGGCGCCCCCAGCGCGGCTGCCAGGCCGAACAACAGCCCGCCCTCGATCTGCTGGCGAACAAGGTCGGGGTTCACCACCCGCCCGCAATCGACCGCCGCGACCAGCCGCTCGACGACGATTTCGCGCTGCGGGGTCAGATGCGCTTCGGCCATCACGGCGATGTAGGAGCCGCGAAAGGCATGCGCGGCGATGCCCTGGCCGCTGCCGGGCTCGCCGCCCTGCCAGCCGCCGAGCTGCGCCGCAGTCTGCAGGCAGCGGGCGAGCCGCGGCTGGTTGCCGAGCATCGCCATGCGGAACGACAGCGGATCGCGATTGGCGACATGCGCCAGCTCGTCGACGAAGCTCTCGGCGAAGAAACAGGTGTAGCTGTGGGAACCCGAGCGCCAATAGCCGGTCGGCACGCCGATCTCGGCCGGGTGGTGGTCGACCGCGAGGTTCGGGATGGCATAAGCGGGCACCGCGCCCTCCACGGCAGAGGGATCGTGCCTGCCAGGCAGCGCCAGCCCCGCCGCCGCGACGGTGTCGCCGGCAAGCAGCCGGGCGGCAAGCTCGCGGCCCGTCGACGGCGCGGCGATCTTGGCCAGCCAGGCGGAGACGGTGCCGCCCTGCCCCAGCTTGGCGGTTAGCCGCGCCGCGGCGGCCGGGCGGAAGCGATCGCGGCGCAGATCTTCGTCACGCGGCCAGGTCAGCTGCACCGGGCGCTTTACAGACTGCGCAATCAGCGCCGCCTGCACCGCCGCATCCACCTCCAGCTTCTCGCCGAACGATCCGCCGCCGAGCATTGCATGCAGCGTCACCCGCGCCGGATCGATACCCAGCGCCTTGGCCGCCGCCGCCCGCGCGAGGCCCGGCGCCTGGGTCGGCAGCCACAGCGACAAGCGGCCATGCGCATAGTCCGCAGTACAGGTCATCGGTTCCAGCGGGGCATGCGGGGCGAGCCCGACGCGATACTCCGCCGTCACCACCCGCGCGCCGCGAAACTCGGCGGCGAGGTCGCCCTTTGCCTCGATCCGCGCGCCCTCGCCGTCCAGCGCGGCATCGAGCGCGGCGTCGATGCTGTCTTCGTTGACCACCGTCGCCGGGTTGCGGAAGCGCGGCCGCAACGCTTGGAGCGCGCGCTCGGCCGCCCACCAATTGCTCGCCACCGTCGCCACCCATTGCTTGGTGGTGACGATCGAAAGCATGCCGCGCACGCGGTTCGCGGCCTCGCGATCGACATGGACCAGTTCGGTCTCGCCCACCGGCCCCTGGCGGATCGCGGCGAACACCATATTCGGCAGCCGGATATCGGCGGCGAAGTTGGCGCTGCCGTCGAGCTTGGCGGGCGCATCCAGCCGCGGCAGCGACTGGCCGAGCAGCCGCCCGGCCTCGCCGCCGCGGAAGGGAGGCTGGGTCGGCGCCTTTTCCTGGGCCGCCGCCTCGGCGAGCTCGCCGAAGCCCAGCCGCTGGTTGCCGTGGATCACCATGCTGCCGGCGGTGCCGCAGGCCTGCCAGTCGACACCCCATCGCCGCGCCGCCGCCTTGCACAGCAGCACCCGCGCCGCCGCACCCGCCTGGCGCAAATCCTCCTCGAAGGCGCGGACCGAGGTGGAGGCGGCGGTGAGCATCAGGTCGGCGCGCGCGGCATGGCTGCGCTGCATCTTCTCCGGCAGGCCGCCCAGCGCGGCGGCAAAAAGCGTCTGCGCCGCCAGCGGATTGGCGTAGAGCGGATTGAGCGGCGCGGGCTCGACGCCGACCAGCTTCCAGTCCGCGCCCAGCTCGTCGGCGAGGATCTGCGGAAGCGCGGTATAGACCCCCTGCCCCATCTCCGCCTGCGGCACCGCGACGCGGATTTGCCCGTCCTTGCCGATCTTCAGCCAGGCGCCGAACAGGCTTTCGCCCGGCCCCTCGCTGAGGTTCGGCGCATAACTGCGCGGCCACAGTCCCCAGGCAACCACCAGACCCAGTCCCGCGCCGCCGCCGATCAACAGCCTGCGCCGATCGAGCCTGATACGGGGTGGAGGTTTGCCAGCCATCCCCCGGCTCTATCGCGCGCCGAGGCCCCACGCCAGCATGGGCTTTCGATCAGCCTGATCGCTCCCCCTTGGGTTTGCGGCGTTTTGGCTCTATCGCGGGGCAAAGTCGCTTCTCACGCCGGGGATTACCGTGCTGCCAACCCTGCTCGCCGCTGCCGGCGGACATCTGCATTTCACCGATCTTCACCTAGATCCGGTGGCGATCAATCTGGGTTTCTTCCAGATCAAATGGTATTCGCTGGCCTATATCACCGGCATCCTGCTCGGCTGGGTGTATCTGATGAAGCTACTGGCCCAGCCCGGTGCGCCGATGGCCCGCCGGCATGCCGATGATCTGGTGTTCTACGCCACACTGGGCATCATCCTGGGCGGCCGCATCGGCTATGTGCTGTTCTACGCGCCGGAAATGCTCGGTAACCCACTGCAGATCCTGATGCTGTGGGAAGGCGGCATGAGCTTCCATGGCGGGGTAATCGGCACCTCGCTCGCGATTATCTACCTCTCCTGGCAGAACAAGCTCAACTGGTTGCGCGTGCACGATTATGTGGTGTGCTGCGCGCCCTTCGGCCTGTTCTTCGGCCGTCTCGCCAACTTCGTGAACGGCGAGCTGTGGGGCAAACCCGGCGACGTGCCCTGGGCGATCGTATTCCGCGGCACCGTGCCGGCGGGTATTCCCGAGCCGGCGCGCCATCCCAGCCAGCTCTACGAAGCGGGGCTGGAAGGCCTGCTGCTGTTCGCGGTGCTGTGGTTCTTCTTCTGGCGCACCGATGCGCGCTACCAGCCGGGCAAGCTCGCCGGGATCTTCCTGCTGGGCTACGGCATGTGTCGTTTCTTCGTGGAGTTCTTCCGCGAGCCCGATCGCCAGCTGGTCTGGCTGGTCGATCTCACCGGCCTGCACATGGGCCAGTGGCTGTGCCTGCCGATGATCGCGGGCGGCCTGTTCCTGATCGCCACCGCGCCGGGCCGCCGCAAGCGGATCGAGGCGATCACCGGGCCGAGCGTCGCGTGACCTGACCGCCATGACCAACCCTCTCGACGCCCAGCCCGACGACCGCCGCGACAACGCCGCCGAACCCGCGCTCCCCGAGCGGCTGGCGCGGGCGATCACGCTTGCCGGGCCGATCCCACTCTCGCAGTTCATGGGGGCGGCCAACGCGCATTATTACGCGACCCGCGATCCGCTGGGTGCGCGCGGCGACTTCACCACGGCGCCCGAGATCAGCCAGATGTTCGGCGAACTGATCGGGCTGTGGCTGGCCGATCTGTGGGACCGCGCCGGTCGGCCCGAAGCCACACGCTATGTCGAGTTCGGCCCCGGCCGCGGCACGCTGGCGAGCGATGCGCTGCGGGCGATGGGCAAGGCCGGGTTCGCACCGCCGGTCGACTTTCTCGAAACGAGCCCGGTGCTCCGCGCCGCGCAGAAGGAACGCGTGCCGCACGCCGAATGGCACCTCGATCTGGTCGGGCTGCCGGAGGATGCGCCGCTCATGGTTGTCGCCAACGAGTTCTTCGACGCGCTGCCGATCCGCCAGCTCGTCCACACCGCGCAAGGGTGGCGCGAGCGGCTGGTCGCCTGCCAAGATACGCTGTTCCTGCCGGTGACCGGCGATCGCGGCTTCGATCCAGTGATCCCGCAGGCGCTGCGCGATGCCGCACCGGGATCGATCTTGGAAACTTCGCCCGCTAGCGTCTCGCTGCTCCGGGCGCTCGCCCAGCGGCTGCTCGCGCAGGGCGGCGCGGCGCTGATCCTCGACTATGGTTATGACGGCCCGGCGATCGGCGACACGCTGCAGGCAGTGCGCGGCCATGCCTTTGCCAATCCGTTCGACGCGCCGGGCGAGGCGGACCTCACCGCGCATGTCGATTTCGGCACGCTCAAGGAAGCCGCCGAGGCCGAGGGGCTGACCGTCCACGGCCCGGTGACGCAGGGCGATTTCCTCAAGGCGCTCGGCATCGACGAACGCGCCCGGGCACTTGCCCGCGTGGCGCCCGAACGCGGCGATGCGATTGCCGCCGATCGCAATCGGCTCGTGGGAGACGACCAGATGGGCTCGCTATTCAAGGTGATCGCGCTCACCGCACCGGGCTGGCCGGTACCGGCGGGGTTCGCATGAAGTATCGCGACGCCACCCCCGCCGATGCCGCCGCGATCGACGCGGTGTTCCGGGATAGCTTCCACGCGACCTTCGCGCATCTCTATGCGCCGGAGGACCTCGCGACCTTCCTCGCCCAGTTCACGGTCGAGGGCTGGGCGGAGGAGATCGCCGATTCCGCCTTCGCTTTCCGCGTGATCGAGGATGCGGAGTGCGTCGCCGGCTATTGCAAGCTCGGGCCGATCAGCCTGCCCGCCACGCCCGAGGGCCCCGCGCTCGAACTCCGCCAACTCTATCTGCTCGATCGCGCCAAGGGGAGCGGCGCGGCGCAGGCGCTGATGGACTGGGCACTTGGCACCGCCCGTTCGCGTGGGGCCACGGAGCTCTGGCTCTCCGTCTATATCGACAACCACCGCGCCAAGCGCTTCTACCAGCGCTACGGCTTCGAGGATCGCGGGCCCTATGCCTTCATGGTGGGCAACCATGCCGACGAGGATCGGCTGATGCGGCTCGCGCTGTGAGCGAGGTCGAAATCACCCGCGCCCGCGCGCTGGACGGTATGCCGCACGGCTTTCTCGGCCGGATCGGCGGCGTCTCGACGGGCGTGGTGGCCGGGTTGAATGTGGGCACGGGCTCGCAAGACGATCCCGCGGCGATTGCCGAGAACCGCTCTCGCGCGGTCGAGGCGGTACTGCCGGGTGCGCGGCTGGTCACCGTCTACCAGGTCCATTCGGCCGATGCGGTGACGGTGATCGCCCCGTTCGACGAGGCGCTGCGCCCCAAGGCCGACGCGCTGGTCACCAACCAGCCCGGGCTGGTGCTCGGTATCCTCACCGCCGACTGCGCGCCGGTGCTTTTCGCCGATCGGGAGGCCGGCGTTGTCGCCGCCGCGCATGCCGGGTGGAAGGGCGCGATCGGCGGGGTCACCGATTCGACGATCGCCGCGATGGAAGCGCTCGGCGCCCGCCGTGAGCGGATCGCCGCCGCGATCGGGCCCTGCATCGCCCGCGCCAGCTACGAAGTCGATGCCGGCTTCTTCCAGCGCTTCTGCGAGCAAGACCCGGCCAACGAACGCTTCTTCGCCGATGGCCGCCCCGAGCATTTCCAGTTCGACCTCGAGGCCTATGTCGTCCACCGGCTGGCGCTGGCGGGCCTGCGCACGATCGAGGCATTGGGCCTGGACACCTATGCGAACGAGGCCCGCTTCTTCAGCTTCCGCCGCGCGACGCATCGCAGCGAACCCGATTACGGCCGGCAAATCAGCCTGATCGGGCTTCCGGGCTAGGCATCAAAAGCGGATTGGCACCCCCAGCATCAACTGGTGGCTGCTATTGTCGACATGGGTATAGTCGACGCGCAACCCGGCGTGGTCCGTCACGCGCCATTCCGCGCCCGCACCCACGACGAAGCTGCTGCTCCAGCCATGCGCGTCCTGCACCCCGGCATTGCCGGTCAGGCGGTAGCGATTGCCGCCATAGCCGCCCTTGCCATAGAGCAGCAGCGTGGGTGTCGCGACGAAGCCCAGCCGTCCGGTAACCCGATAGCCGACGCGCGGCGACTGGCCGTACCGATAGTCGTCGCGGATCACCGCCTCGGGCGAGCCGCCGCCGACGGTGCCCTCCACTTCGCCGCCGATCCGCCAGCGCGGGGCCATCGCGAGGTCGTAGCCGGCAAAGCCACCCCCGCCAAAGCCGGTGTCGCGATAGTAGCGGCTGGAATAGGGCCGATCGTTCACCGTAACGTCGAGGTAGAAATGGTGCTCGATCACCCCGGCTTCGATGCCGGCATAGGTCCCGGCAAACGGTGCTTGCTGCGCATGGGCAGTCGCCGCGCCGAACAGCGCGACGGCAGTTGCTATCAATCGCAAGATGACGCCCTCCCCCCTCAGAGAACTTTAAGCTAATGCGATCAATATAAACATTCCCTGAACGAAACAAAGTTCGTTCGCAGGAGGACTAGACCGCGTCTTCCACCCGCACTTCGGGCGGATGCAGCCGCAGGCGGTTCACCTTGCGCTCGTCGGCATCGATGACTTCGAGCTTCCAGCCGCTTTCATGCTCCAGGCACTCGCCGACTTCGGGCACGTGCCCCGCGAGTACGAAGGCAAGGCCGCCGATCGTGTCGACATCCTCCTCCACTTCGCCCAGCCGCGGGTCGACCGTCTCGGCGACGTCCTCCAGCTCGGCACGCGCATCGGCTTCCCAGCCGCCGCCGTCGATCGGAACGATCAGCGCGGCGGGGGCCTCGTCATGCTCGTCCTCGATCTCGCCGACGATCTCCTCGATCAGGTCTTCGATGGTGATCAGGCCTTCGGTGCCCGAATATTCGTCGAGCACCACGGCGAGGTGCGTGCGCTTCACCCGCATCTGCGCGAGCAGATCGAGCGCGCCCATCGATTGCGGCACGTAGAGCGGCTGGCGGATCAGCCCGGCGATGTTCGGCGGATGCGCCTCGCCCTTGGCGAGGATCTCGAACACGTCCTTGATGTGGACCATGCCGATGATCGTATCGAGCTCCTCGCGATAGACCGGCAGGCGGCTATGGCCTGCCTCCGCGAAAAGCTGGACGAGATCGGCGAAGCTGGTCTGCTCCTCCACCGCGATGATGTCCGCGCGGGGCACGCCCACGTCGCCGGCATCGCGCTCGCCGAAATGCAGCAGGTTCTTGAGCATCTGCCGCTCGATCGGGGCAAGGTCGCCGGCGGGCGCAGTGCTGCCGTCGCTTCCATGCTCGTCGATGGCTTCTTCCAGCCGCTCGCGCAGCGTTTCTTCCTGTTCCTCGCCGAACAGGAGTGCGCGCAGACTGCGCCAGATGCCCCCATTTTCGTGTCGGTGTTCGGGCGAGCCGGTACTAGGGCCCTCGTTCATGTTGGTGGTCAGTCCTCGCGTACGGGATAGGGATCGTGCAGGTTCAGCGCCGCCATGGCGGCCTGTTCCATCGCCTCCATGGCTTCCGCCTCGCCATCCTCGATATGGTCATAGCCTAGCAGATGCAGCATGCCATGGACAATCAGATGCGTGGCATGGTCTTCCACGGAAACGCCGCGCTCTTCCGCTTCCACCGAACAGACGCCGTGCGCAAGCACGATGTCGCCCAGCAATACTTCGCCATCATCGCTGTTCTGGGTGACGGCATCGAGCAGATCGGGCTGGATCATCGGGAAGGACAGTACGTTGGTCGACTTGTCCTTGTGCCGATACTGGCGGTTGAGGGTATGGACTTCGTCGTCGCTGGTGAAGCGCACCGCAACCTCGATCGCGGTAGGCCAGCCCTTCCATTCGGCATAGGGCGTCTGCGCGATCGCTGCCTCGGCTGCGCGCAGGGCAAGCGCTTCCCACTCGCCTTCCGGCCAGGGCGATTCGAGGAGGGCGGCAACGTCAAGCATCAGGCGAGGTCCGTCTGGACAAAATCATTTCCCTTGTAGAGCAAGCGGGCATTGTTCGCGGTCGCACAGGCATAAGCGAAGCAATCCCCCATGTTGAGCGCGGCCGGATGCACACCCTTGCCGTAGACCGCATAACTCCGCAGGGCCAGATCGGCTTCCTGCTCGCCGATCGCAACCATGCGAATGCGCAACGCCTCGGCAAAGGCGAAGGCACGCTGCGTCGCCTCCGGCAGCGTGAGGCGATACGACTTGTGCAGCCCGACGATCGTCTCCCACCGCGCGACCGGCGACCAGATCGCGTCCTCGTCAAGGAGGCGGGCCAGCATCGTCTCACGCTCGGGTTCACCGCCCATAATTGCGATGGCGGCCGATGCATCGACGAACAGCGTCACAGATCGCCCGAGAGCGAATCGAAGAACGCCTTGTCGGCTGAAGCGTCTCGCGCTTCTGGCACCGGGAAGCGTGCGTCGAACCGTGCCAGCCAACTACGCGCCCGTGTCAGCTTGTCGTCACCGCTCCGCTGTTCCAGCGCCTCAACCGCGCGGCGAACCGCTTCGGTCTTAGAAAGGCCCAGGCGGGTCGCCAGGCGGCTAACCCGCTCGTTCGTCTCGCTATCCTTGATATAGAGCGAAGCCACGCCGTGTCTCCAAAGGGGATATCCGATATGTAGGACGGGATATCCCAGCCTTCAACCTTCGCCCTCATAGGCCGCAACGATGCGGCCGACGATCGGATGGCGCACCACGTCGCCCACGCCGAAGCGCACCATCGAGATGCCCTCGACACCCTCCAGCCGGTTGACCGCGTCGTTGAGCCCCGAGGCGTTGGGGCCGCCGGGCAAGTCGGTCTGGTTAGGATCGCCGCAGATCACCATCCGGCTGTTCTGGCCGAAGCGCGTCAGGAACATCTTCATCTGCATCGGCGTGGTGTTCTGCGCTTCGTCGAGGATGACGAAGGCATCGGCCAGCGTGCGGCCGCGCATGAAGGCGATCGGCGCGATCTCGATCTCGCCCGAGGCGATGCGCCGCTCCACCTGCTCGGCAGGCAGGCAGTCATAGAGCGCGTCGTAGATCGGGCGGAGATAGGGATCGACCTTCTCCTTCATGTCGCCCGGCAGGAAGCCCAGCCGCTCGCCCGCCTCGACGGCCGGGCGCGACAGGATCAGACGCTGGACGCTGCCGGTGATCAGCTGCGCCACCGCCTGCGCCACCGCCAGATAGGTCTTGCCGGTACCCGCCGGGCCGAGCGCGAAGATCAGGTCGTTCGAGGCAAGCTCGCGCATGTAATGCGTCTGCGTCACCGAACGCGGCACGATCGTCTTCTTGCGCGTGCGGATCATGATCGAAGGCTTGGGGCCGCTATTGCCGCTCGGCTCGGCACGGACGATGCCGGTGAACATCGGCTCGGTCGACATCGCGATCACCGCATCGATCAGCCCGCCATCCACTTCCTCGCCGCGGATCACCCGGCTGTGGAGTTCCTGCAGCACTTCGCGGGCATGCGCCACGGCTTCGGTGCCGCCTTCGATCACCACCCGCTGGCCGCGCGCGTGGATGTACACGCCCAGCCGCTCCTCGAGCATCAGCAGGTTGGAATCGAACTCTCCGAAGAGCTGCGGCAGGAGCTGGGGCTTGTCGAAGGTAACCTCTACCCGGGAACGTTCGCCGGACTGGGCTGGGACAGGCTTGCGGCTCATGCGGTCCTTTCGGTGTTGGCGCGGGGCGCGGGGATCACGCGGCCCCGGAGGGGCAAACCTTGGCATCGTGCGGAGGTTCCTTGGCGCATGTCGACAAACAAGATGGCAGACGGAGACGCGGCTGCACAGGGGGAGCGTGCGTTGGCTCTGCAATGCCGCGGGGATGTGACGTGGTTGCGACACCCCACGACCTCCCGCAGAGTCGCCCCTGTGCCCCGCACGTGCCGAAACGGGAACGATGCGGGCCGGCCTTGGGGTTGGAACTGCGGCAGGCAATCGCTATCTGCGTCGCCACACATCAGTAACAACCAAGGTCTTCCATGAAGTATCTGCTTCGGGGCGCGTTCGCATGCGCGCTGCTATTGTACGCCGGTTCCTCGCTCGCCTAGAGCCCGCGTATCGCGATCAAACTGGAACAGCGTTGATACGCAGACCCATGCAGGTGAGACGCTTTCCCCCAACGCCGCCGTCGAACCCCTTGGCGGCAGCTTGTACAAGCTTCTCCATGTCTAGTTACATGGGGGAAAGAAAATGAAGTTCGCCATGGCAGCATGTGCTGCCGCCCTGCTCGCCACCAGCGGCGTTGCCCAGGCCGCGCCGATCATCGACACAGGGGCTGGCTCCATGAGCATCGGCAGCGCGATGACGCTTGCCGACGGGCGCAATCTTGCCGGGTACATCGTCCTGAAGAACGACGTCACGATCACCGGCATCCGCGGCTGGCTGGGCGGCAACGAGGGCGGACTCGTCGTTGCCGGCATCTATAGCGACATCGATTTCACGCCGGCAGATCAGCTCTATGCGACGCGGTTCTCGACTCAGGATCCGGTCGCCTGGCAGGGCACGGACTCGCTGAACTGGACGCTCAAAGCCGGTTCCTACTGGGTGGTGTTCAAGGGTGCACTGGGCCCGGACACCTATATGCCCGGCGGCGCCCCCAACCCGCTGGTCGCCTATAAGCGCGGCACCGACGGCGATTGGCAGTCGCTGCGCGAGCAGGCGCTCGGCGTGCAGATCGACGGCGTGACCGGCGGCGCAGTGCCCGAGCCGGCGAGCTGGGCGATGCTGATCAGCGGCTTCGGCCTCGCCGGCGGCGCGATCCGCGCCCGCCGCAAGCGCCCAGCGGCACTGGCCTGAAAAGGCGAGCGGGGCGGGAGCGGCGATGCCGTGCCCGCCCCGCTTACAGGCGCACCATCGCGCACACGTTCGCGATCAAACCAAGGCCGGCGCCAGCGCCCGCCCGCCAAGCGAGTTCGGCCCGGCGCTGACCAGTTCGACCTCGATCAAGTCGCCGATCTTCGCGTCGGTTTCCAGATGGACCGATTGCAGCCAGGGCGACTTGCCGATCATCTGGCCGGGGCGGCGCCCCACCCGCTCGATCAGCACCGAACAGCGCCGGCCGACACTGGCCTCGTTGAATGCCTGCGAATGGCGGCCGAGCGCCGCCTGCAGCCGCTGGAGCCGCTCGTCGGCCACCGCGTCCGGCAGATACTGGTCGACCCATTCGGCCGCCGGGGTGCCCGGGCGCGGCGAATATTTGAAGCTGAAGCACTGTGCATAGCGCACCGCGTCGACCAGCTGCAGCGTCTCCTCGAACTCCGCCTCGGTCTCGCCGGGGAAGGCGACGATGAAGTCGCCCGACAGCGCGATGTCCGGCCGCGCGGCGCGGACGCGCTCGATGATGCGGAGATAGGAATCGCGCGTATGGCTGCGATTCATCGCCTTGAGGATGCGGTCACTGCCCGCCTGCACCGGCAAATGGAGGAACGGCATCAGCTTGGCCACATGGGCATGCGCCTCGATCAGCCCCTCGGCCATGTCGTTGGGATGGCTGGTGGTGTAGCGGATCCGCGACAACCCCTCGATCCGATCGAGCGCCACGATCAGGTCGTGCAAGCCCCGCCCATCGTCGTCGCTCCAAGCGTTGACGTTCTGGCCGAGCAGCGTGATCTCGCGCGCGCCGGCATCGACCAGCGCCTTCGCCTCGTCGACGATCGCCGCATAGGGGCGGCTGACTTCGGCGCCACGGGTATAGGGCACCACGCAATAAGTGCAGAACTTGTCGCAGCCTTCCTGCACGGTGAGGAACGCGCTCGCCCCCACCTTGCGGCGCGCGGGCAGCCTGCCGAACTTGCTGGCGATCGGCATGTCGGTGTCGAGGCCCAGCTGGCCCCTGGCAGCCTTGTCGACCAGCTCCGGCAAATTGTGATAGGCTTGGGGGCCGACCACCACGTCCACCTTGGCGCGGCGGGCGATTTCCTCACCTTCGGCCTGGGCGACGCAGCCGGCCACCGCGATCATCGGCTTGCCCGCTTCGCGCAGCTTGAGCCGGCCGATCTCCGAATAGACCTTCTCGGTCGCCCTCTCGCGGATGTGACAGGTGTTGAGGACAACGAGATCGGCCTGGTCCGCCTCCGCGGCGACAAGGCCCTGGGCGGCCATCAGCTCGCCCATGCGCTCGCCGTCATAGACGTTCATCTGGCAGCCGTACGACTTGACGTGATAGGTCTTGGGGGTGGTCATGATCGGCGCGCCTATACGCGGAAATGACGGCAGAAAACAGGCCTGTGGCACCTGCGCGCGCCCAGGAGACGCAGATAGCGTTCAGTCCTGCTGCTGCACCGGCGCCTTGTACCCGATCGGATCCTCAGCGAACCGGAACGGCCGCAGCGGATGCCCGAGCGTGCGCACCAGCGCCTCCTCGATCCGCCGGCGGCTCTCGGCCGCGATCGCCTTGCGACCGGGGAAGTCGCGCGGGTCGAAGGGTTCGAGGAAATGCACCCGCAGCCGGAAGCGCTGCTTGCGCGCCAGCACGCGCTTGGCGTTGTTGAGCCCCCGCTCCTGCCCGATCCAGGCGATGTCCTCGCCCGCCGCGCCATAATCGAGCATCACCGGCTGCACCATCACGCCCGGCGGCGGCGGCTCCAGCACGCGCAGCATCGGCGTCTTGAACGGCAGCAGCGACTTGCCATCGGTGGTCGTGCCCTCAGGGAAGATGGTCACCGCCCAGGTATCGGCCAGCGCCTCGCGCAGCTGGTTGATCTGCTCGGCGACACCCATACGATTCTCGCGCTTCACATAAACCGTACGGTTGAGGCTCGCGAGCCAGCCGACCAGCGGCGAGGCGCCGATCTCCGCCTTGGCGACGAAGGCCGTGCCGCTCGCCCCGCCCAGCGCGAGGATGTCGATCCAGCTGAGATGGTTGGAGACGTAGAACACGTCGCGCTTGAGCGGCGTGCCGACGCACTTCACCTTGGCGCCGGCAATCCGCGCCGCACTACCCAGGAACAGGCGCGGCCAGGGCGAGGGCAGCCGCACCAGCCGGAACAGATAATGGAGCGGCACATGCACCAGCAGCGCCAGCGCCAGTCGCGCGATGCGGAACCAGACGCGCGCCAGCTCCGCCCCGGTCAACCGGGTCGGCAGCCCCTGGGTCGCTTCCTCGCGGCGGCGCCGGGCGCGCTCAGTTCTTGCGCTCGAGCGCAACCCCGTAGAGTTCCATGCGGTGGTCGACGAGGCGGAAGCCGAGACGCTCGGCGATCTGCTTCTGCAGCAGCTCCAGCTCGGGATCGACGAATTCGATCACCTTGCCGCTCTCGACGTCGATCAGGTGGTCGTGATGCGCTTCCGGCGCCGGCTCATAGCGGGCGCGGCCGTCGCCGAAATCGTGGCGATCGAGGATGCCCGCCTCTTCGAACAGCCGCACCGTGCGATAGACGGTGGCGATGGAGATGCCGGGATCGATCGCGGCGGCGCGCTCATAGACCTTTTCCACATCGGGATGGTCGTCGGCATCGGAAAGCACGCGCGCGATCACCTTGCGCTGTTCGGTGATGCGCAGCCCTTTTTCGTGGCAGAGCGCTTCGAGATCAATCTTGCGAACCATGACACCGCTGTAGCGCCATTGGCGTCATCGGAAAAGGGCAAGCCGATCGCTAACGCTGATCGAGCAAATGCGAAAACGCCGGCCGCGGACGGGGGTCCGGGCCGGCGCTTCATACCTGTCCCTAGGGACGGGCGATCAGCGGGTCTTGCGACGCTTGGTGCCGAGGCCGATCTTCTTCGCTAGGCTGCGGCGCTGCTCGGCATAGTTCGGAGCGACCATCGGATAGTCGGCCGGCAGGTTCCACTTGGCGCGATACTGTTCCGGAGTCATCTGATAATGGGTCATCAGGTGACGCTTGAGCATTTTCAGCTTCTTACCGTCCTCGAGGCAGACGATATAGTCGGGCTTCACCGAAGCGCGCACCGAAACGGCCGGCTCCTGCTTCACTTCCGGCTCCGGCTGCACGGTACCGAGACCGGTGAGCGCGCCGTGCACGTTCTGGATGAGCTGCGGCAGGTCCGATACGGCGACGCTGTTGTTGCTGACGTGCGCAGCGACAATATCAGCAGTCAGCGCAATCAGGGTTTCCTGAATTTCAGATGAAGCTTCCATGATATTCCTTTCGACCCGTTCATGGCGACTATTCTGGATGTCGCCTGCAGCGTCCTATCGTGCGAAGCATCGTCATTGGCAAGAGATCTACGTCGCAATGGTTGCAATTTTTACGCAAGCGGACGTGCCAAAGTGAGAGCATCTGATGTCAGGCCACTAGTACCGCGATAATAGCCGCGTCGTTCGCCGATCTTCTCGAAACCCTCACGCTGATAGAGGCGGATTGCTCCATTGCCTGCGCGGACTTCGAGATGGAGTTTGGCGGCACCGCGATTGCGTGATTCCGCGATTACCGCGCGCAACAACGCTCCGCCCACGCCCCGACCGCGTGCGCCGGGACCGGTCGCCAGCAACAACAATTCGGCTTCGTCGAGCATCGCCCGCGCCATCGCAAAGCCGACATCGCGGCCGCCGATGCTGGCAACGACCAGCCACACGCCCGAAAGCGCCATCATCCCCACGCATTGCGATTGGGTCCAGGCTTCGCCGAATTCGGGATCGAAGGCGGCCTGCATGATCCGGTTGACCGAGATCAGATCGTGCACCCCGCCTTCGCGGAGCTCGATCGCCTCGGGCGCGGCGCTCATGCGAGCCCCCGCTCGGCGAGCGTCTTGGCGTCGGGTCCTCGGCCATAGAGCGGGCGCGGCGGCAGCGTGGCGAAGTCGGGCGGGAGCAGCACGGCGTCGGCGGCGCGGGGCAGCGCGTCGCGCAGGTCCAGCCCCTCGGCCAGCGAGGCGAGGCGACGGACGCCGCTGCCGAACGCGGGGCGGCCGTGGAGCGCGGCCAGCGCCGCCTCCGGCTGCAGCGAGGCGAGCGGCGCGGTTTCGATCAGCGGTGTCGCGAAATGCTGCACGAAGACTTCGCCGTGCCCACCTTCGAGCACTACCGATAGCCGATCCAGCGCAGGGTCACCGGCGAATCCGGCCGCCGCGATCAGGGCGAGCGAGGAATAGCCGTGCACCGGCACGCCCCAGCCGATCGCAAGCCCTCGCGCGGCGGCAAGGCCCACGCGCACGCCGGTAAAGCTGCCCGGGCCGACATCGACCAGGATCGCGTCGGCACGGCCACCGCCGGGCAGCTCGCCGATCATCGGGATCAGCCGCTCGGCATGGCCGCGGCCGACCAGTTCGTGCCGTTCGGCAAGAACGAGATTGTCCGCCAGCAAGGCTACCGAACAGGCAGCAGTGGCGGTTTCGATCACGAGCAGTCGCGGGGCTTCAGCCATCGCCCCGCGCTACCCAAAGAAGTGGGGGCAGGTCAAATCACCCGGTTGAACTGATCGAATGCCGGACGCGGCGAACGCGCGTGGACGCTCGAGAGATCACCAACGCCCAGCGTCGAGATGAAGTTCGACTTCACCCCCGGCTGATCGGCGAAGAACGCCTCGTCGACCTTGGCATTGTCGAAGCCCGACATCGGGCCGGTATCGAAGCCCAGCGCACGCGCGGCGATGATGAAATAGGCGCCCTGCAGCGAGGAGTTGCGGAACGCCTGTTCGCGGCGGCCTTCCTCGCTCGGGAACCAGTTCTTCGCCTCGGGCGCGTGCGGGAAGAATTCCGGCAGATGCTCGTGGAAGTTGATGTCGTAGCCGATGATCACGCTGGCGGGTGCCTTGCGGATCTTGTCGGCATTGCTGCCGCTCGACAGGCTGGCGAGCTTGTCCTTGCCGTCCTGGCCCAGCACCCACACGAACCGCGCCGACTGCTGGTTGACCGACGTCGGCCCCATCTTCAGCAGGTCATAGATCGCCTCGATATCGGCCTGGGTCACGGCCTGGTCGGTATAGCCGTTGAAGCTCCGCGCGGTGCGGAAGATCGTATCGAGGGCGACGTCGTTCAGCGGCTGGCCCATGGCCTGCGGTCCTTTCGTGTAGGGAAGGCGGGAAGCGGGTGCGCGATCAGATCGCGCGCACCTCGGTAACTTCGGGAACGTAATATTTGAGCAGCTGCTCGATGCCGTTCTTCAGCGTCGCGGTGGACGAGGGGCAGCCCGAGCAGGCGCCCTGCATCTGGAGGAACACCTTGCCCTCATTAAACCCGCGATAGACGATGTCGCCGCCGTCATTGGCGACCGCAGGGCGGATGCGCGTGTCGATCAGCTCGCGGATCTGCGCGACGATGTCGGCATCCTCGGGATTGTCGCCGAAATCGGCGCTTTCTGGCGGCACGGTGAAGCCGGCGGCCGAGCCTGCCATGAACAGCGGCATGTTGGCCGAGAAATGATCGAGCAGGATGCCGAGCACGTCGGGCTTGAGGCTCAGCCATTCGACGCCGGGCGCGGCGGTGACCGAAATGAAGTCGCGGCCGAAGAACACGCCGGTCACGTCGCCCAGGCTGAACAGCGCGGTGGCGAGCGGCGAGGCTTCCGCCTCCTCGGGGCTGGCGAAGTCGCGGGTGCCCGCCTCCATCACGATCCTGCCGGGCAGGAACTTGAGCGTGGCGGGGTTGGGCGTGGCTTCGGTCTCGATGAGCATGCCGCTCACATGGGCGTGTCCTTGCGCCGGATCAAGCCGCGCGCGGGAAACCCTGTGTTGCCGGTGCTGAAGTTCCGTTCACGCGTCCGGCTCGGCGGCGGGATAGACCTTGCCGACATGCGGCTCCCCGCGGGTGGCGGCGAAGCGCTCCTGCCGATGGCGTTCGCGGTAGCGTTCGCGGTCTTCGTCGGTACGCTCGTCATAGCAGGCGGCGCAGCTCACCCCCGCCTCATAGCGTGGCGAGCGGCGGTCGTCGGCGCTGACCGGGCGGCGGCAGGCATGGCAGAGTTCATAGCTGCCGGGCGCCAGGCCGTGGCCCACCGTCACCCGCTGGTCGAACACGAAGCATTCGCCGTCCCACAGGCTCTGCGCCTCGGGCACCTTCTCCAGATAGTTGAGGATGCCGCCCTTGAGGTGGAACACGTCCTCGATGCCCTCGGACTTGAGGAAGGCGGTCGACTTCTCGCAGCGGATGCCGCCGGTGCAGAACATCGCGACCTTGGGTGCCGCCTCGCCCTTGCCCAACAGTTCCTCGCGGTGCGCGCGGAACCAGTCGGGGAAGTCGCGGAAGCTCTTGGTGTGCGGGTCGATGGCGCCGCGGAAGGTACCGGCGGCAACCTCATAATCGTTGCGCGTGTCGATCAGAATCGTGTTCGGATCGGCGATCAGGTCGTTCCAGTCCTCGGGCGCGACATAGGTGCCGACGCTGGCGAGCGGATCGATGTCCGGCTGGCCCATCGTCACGATCTCGCGCTTGAGGCGGACCTTCATCCGGTAAAAGGGCTGCTCGGCGGCGCGGGCGTATTTCACATCGAGCCCGGCGCAGCCCGGCAACGCGCGGATATGGTCGACCACGGCGGCGATGGCGTCGTCGCTGCCGGCGATGGTGCCGTTCACGCCCTCGCGCGCGAGCAGCAGCGTGCCCTTCACGCCCTGCGCGCAGCAGAGCGTCGCCAGCGGCCCCTGCAGCGCCGCCGGATCGTCGAACCGGGTGAATTGGTAGAGCGCCACCACACAGATCGGCAGCGCGGCAGTGTCCGCAGCTTCAGTCATTTCGCCGGATCTACTCCAGCCGGCGCAATTAGACCATGAAGCTTTCGCCGCAGCCGCAGGTGCCCTTGGCATTGGGGTTGGTGAAGACGAAGCCGGCGGTGAAGTCGTCCTCCACCCAGTCCATCGTCGAGCCGATCAGATAGAGCACCGAGGCGCCGTCAACGAAGAAGGTGCCGCCGGGCGTCTCGATCTTCTCGTCGAGCGGCTTGGCCTCGCTGACATAGTCTACCGAATAGGCGAGCCCCGAGCAGCCCTTGCGCGGGGTGGAGAGCTTGACGCCGACCGTGCCTTCCGGCGCCTTCGCCATCAGCGCGGCGATGCGCGCCTCGGCGGCGGGGGTCAGGAGAAGCGCGGCGGGGCGCTGGCGGGAAGTGGTCGCGGTGGTCATCGTCTCTTCTACCTTCTTCCCCTCCCGCGTGCGGGAGGGGACCGAGGGGTGGCGCCCGCCCTCCGCGAGCGCTCCGGATATTGGGTGCCGGGGGCCCACCCCCAACCCCCTCCCGCACGCGGGAGGGGGCTAGGAATTACAACATCCCCAGTTCCAGCTTCGCCTCGTCGCTCATCTTCTGCGGGTCCCAGGGCGGATCCCAGACGAGGTTGACGTCGGCCGTCGCGATGCCCGGCACCGCACTCACGCGAAGCTCGACCTCGCCCGGCATCGATTCCGCGACGGGGCAATGCGGCGTGGTCAGCGTCATGGTGATCGCGGCATGGCCGTTCGCCGTGATATCGACGCCGTAGATCAGCCCCAAATCGTAGAGATTGACCGGGATTTCCGGGTCATAGATCTCCTTGAGCGCATCGATCACCGCCTCGTACAGGGGTCCGCCCGGCTCGCCGGCACCGGGCTCGACCGGCTTCTGCGAGAGGAAGCCGGAAAGATAGTCGCGCTGCCGCTCGGCGGCCGGCTCTGCGACGGCCTCGTCGACGCGCGCCTTAGGCGGTGCCTCGACGGCCTCGACCTCTTCCACCACGATCCTGCGTTCTTCGTTCATCCGAAGATCCTCGTCACTCGTTCGATACCCTTGACGAGCGCGGCGACGTCCGCCGGCCCGTTATACACGCCGAAGCTCGCCCGCGCGGTGGCGGGGACCTCCAGCAATTCCATCAGCGGCTGGGCGCAGTGATGCCCGGCACGGATCGCGACATTGCCCTCGTCGAGGATCGTCGCGACATCGTGCGGGTGCACGCCCTCCACCGCGAAGCTGACGATGCCGGCGCTGTCGGCCGGCCCGTACAGCCGCACACTGTTGATGCCAGCGAGCGCAGCGCGCGTCTCCGTCACCAGCGCAGTTTCGTGCGCGTGGATGCGGTCCAGCCCGATGCCGTCGACATAGTCGATCGCCGAATGCAGCCCGACCACGCCGACAATGTGCGGGGTGCCCGCCTCGAAGCGTCCCGGCGGCGGCGCATAGGTGGTCTTGGCAAAGCTGACCCGATCGATCATCGATCCGCCGCCCTGATAAGGGGGCATCGCGTCGAGCAGCTCGTAGCGGCCCCACAGCACGCCGATGCCGGTCGGGCCATAGAGCTTGTGGCCGGAAAAGACATAGAAGTCGCAGCCGAGCTCGGCGACGTTGACGGGCAGCCGGGCAACCGCCTGGCAGCCGTCGATCAGGATCTTGGCGCCAACGCTATGGGCCAGCTCGGTCGCGCGGCGGACGTCGAGCACCGAGCCGAGCACGTTCGAGACATGGGCGAGCGCGACCAGCTTGTGCCGGCCGGTCAGCATCGCCGCCATCGCGTCGAGGTCGATGCGGTGGTCGGCGGTGAGCGGCACCACGTCGATCTGCGCGCCGATCTTCTCGGCGACCATCTGCCACGGCACGATGTTCGAATGATGCTCGAGCGCCGAGAGCAGGATGCGGTCGCCGGCCGTGAGCTGGGTAGCCGCGTAGCACTGCGCTACGAGGTTGATCCCCTCGGTCGCGCCACGGACGAACACGACTTCTTGCGCCTTGCCACCGATGAACTTCGCCACTCGCGCCCGCGCCGCCTCGAAGGCGAGCGTCATGTCGGCCGAACGCTGATACACGCCGCGATGCACAGTGGCATAGGTCTCGCCATAGCCGCGCGCGATCGCGTCGAGCACCGGACGGGGCTTTTGCGAGGTCGCGGCGGTGTCGAGATAGGCCCAGCCTGCGGGGATCGCGGGGAAGTCCGCGAGCACGTCGAGCGGGGCGGCGGTGGTCAGGACGCTCACAGCGCCGCCTCCAGCCACTTCGCCGCATCTGCTGCGAACGCCTCGCGCACCGGCTCCTCGCCGATCCGCGCCAGCGCGTCCGCGACGAAGGCATGGGTCAGCAGCGCCTTGGCCTGCGTTTCCTCGATGCCCCGGCTCTGCAGATAGAAAAGCGCGTTGCGATCGAGCTCACCGACGGTGGCGCCATGCGCGCACTTCACGTCGTCGGCGAAAATTTCGAGTTCGGGCTTAAGGTTCACCGTCGCGGTGCGCTGGAGCAGCAGCCCGCGCAGCGACTGTTCGCCGTCGGTCTTCTGCGCGCCGCGCGCTACTTCCACCCGCGCGGCGAGGCTCGCCACCGACTGGTCGGCAGCGACCGCGCGCCAGATCTGCCGCGAGCTGCCCTCGACCTGCTCGTGGCGTACCGCAACTGCGGCTTCCTGCCGCTGCGTACCGCTGGTGAGCAGCGCGCCGCCCATTTCGGCAAAGGCGCCCTTGCCGGTGAGCGTCAGCGCGCCGTCGATGCGGCTGCCCATACCGCCGGCACCGAGGAAGATCGACACCAGGCTCGCCGCCTCGCCGATCTCGGCCTCGTCGCGGATCGAGACGAAGCCGCCGGTCTGCACCAGCCGCACCGATCGCATCAGCCGCGCGCCCTTGCCGAGCGCGATGGCGGTCAGCCGGTTCGCCCAGCCGGTGCCGGCGAAGGTTTCGACCACCGAGGCGACGGCATCGTCGGCGAGCAGGATGCGCGCGGGAACATGATTCTCGCCGCCGGTGCCGATGTGGACGATCTGGATGCAGGTCGCGGCATGCTCGGGACCCAGGTGCAGCGCCCAGCCCTCGCCCACGGCAAGGCTGCCGAGCGGGTGATCGGTCGCGGCGATCTGGCGGGTGACTTCTACGGGACCCGGGCGGCTATGCGCGGGCTCGAACACGCCGTCGATAAAGCACAGCCGCGGGCCGTCGATGTCGAGGAACAGGCTTGCCGGATCGACGCCCGCCTGTGCCTGTGGGCTCTCGGCGGCAGCGCGCAGCGTGTCCATGTCGGACCAGCGCCACGCCTCCGCCTTCTTGGTGGGGAGATCGAGCGCCACGGTCACGCCGCCAGCGCTCCATAGCCTTCGCGCTCCAGCTCCAGCGCGAGTTCAGGCCCGCCCGAGCGGACGATGCGGCCGCCTGCCAGCACATGGACGAAGTCCGGCTGCACATAATCGAGCAGGCGCTGATAATGGGTGATCAGCAGCACGGCCTTGTCGGGCGCGCGCATGATGCGGTTGATGCCCTCGCCCACAGCCTTCAACGCATCGATGTCGAGGCCGCTGTCGGTCTCGTCGAGGATCGCGAGCTTGGGGTTCAGGATCCCCATCTGCACCATCTCGTTGCGCTTCTTCTCGCCGCCCGAGAAGCCGACATTCACCGGCCGCTTGAGCATCTCCGCATCCATGCCGAGCGCTGCCGCCTGGGCGCGCGCCAGCTTGAGGAACTCGGCACCCGAGAGCGGCGCCTCGCCGCGGTTGCGGCGCTGGGCATTGGCTGCCTCACGCAGGAACTGGACGTTGGACACGCCGGGGATCTCGACCGGATATTGGAAGCCGAGGAACAGGCCGGCGGCGGCGCGCTCGTGGGGCTCCAATTCCAGCAGATCCTGCCCATCGAAGGTGACGCTGCCGCTAGTCGCCTCATAGCCGCCCCGGCCGCCAAGGACGTATCCAAGCGTCGACTTACCGGCGCCGTTCGGGCCCATGATCGCGTGCACTTCGCCCGCGTTCAGCGACAGGGTCAGGCCCTTGAGGATTTCCTTGCCGTCGACTTCGGCGTGCAGGTTCTGGATGTTCAGCATGGGGTTCAGATCGCCACGGTCACGAGAGAGAGGGTCTTGGGCTTGGCGCCCGCGTCATAGGCATCGACCAGGGAGCCGTCGGGCAGCTTCCACATGATCTTGTACTGCTTGGGCGCGCTCACGCTGGCCTTGATATCGGCTTCGATCGCGTCGAGCACCGGGGTCAGCTTGTGCCACGCGCTCGGCTGGTAGGGCCGATCGTTGAGCAGCAGGCGGCCGGCCTGGAAATCGGAATCGAGGAAATCGCGGCACTGCTTGATCGCACCGGCGACCTTGGCAGCGCGCGCACCCGCGTCGGCCGGCGCGGTGCCGATCGCGCGGACGATGCAGCGCGCATGGTTGGTCGCCGCGCCGAACTGGGCCGAGCTGTCGATCGCGACGCCGCCCTGGAAGGCGAAGGCAACGGCGAGAAGGGCGTTCAACATGCACGATACTCCTGCAGGCCCGGAACGCGGCCCAGCGTCGTTATTACGTCAGCCGACATGAGCGCAGGCTGAGCGGAGGCAGCGGAACGGATCATCCGACTGAGCCTTCGAGCGAGATGCCGAGCAGCTTCTGCGCCTCCACCGCGAATTCCATCGGCAGCTGCTGCAGCACTTCGCGGGCGAAACCGTTGACGATCAGCGCCACCGCCGCTTCCTGGTCCAGCCCGCGCTGGAGCGCGTAGAACAGCTGGTCGTCGCTGATCTTACTGGTGGTCGCCTCATGCTCGATCTGCGCGCTCGGGTTCTTCACCTCGATGTACGGCACGGTGTGTGCACCGCACTGGTCGCCGAGCAGCAGCGAGTCGCACTGGGTGAAGTTGCGGACATTCTCCGCGCTCGCCGCCACGCGGACCAGCCCGCGATAGGTGTTGTCGCTGCGCCCGGCCGAGATGCCCTTCGACACGATGGTCGAGCGGCTGCCCTTGCCGAGATGGATCATCTTGGTGCCGGTATCGGCCTGCTGGCGATTATTGGTCACCGCCACCGAGTAGAATTCGCCGACACTGTTCTCGCCCGCGAGCACGCAGCTCGGGTACTTCCAGGTGATCGCCGAGCCGGTCTCGACCTGGGTCCAGCTCACCTTGGAGTTGCGGCCCTGGCACAGCGCGCGCTTGGTGACGAAATTGTAGATGCCACCCTTGCCGTTCTCGTCGCCGGGATACCAGTTCTGGACGGTGGAATATTTAATCTCGGCATCGTCGAGCGCGACCAGTTCCACCACGGCGGCGTGCAGCTGGTTCTCGTCGCGCATCGGCGCGGTGCAGCCTTCGAGATAGGAGACATAGGCGCCCTTGTCGGCGACGATCAGCGTGCGCTCGAACTGGCCGGTATTCTCCGCATTGATGCGGAAATAGGTGGAAAGCTCCATCGGGCACCGCACGCCTTCCGGCACATAGACAAAGGTGCCGTCGGAGAAGACCGCGCTGTTGAGCGTCGCGAAATAATTGTCGCGCTGCGGCACCACCTTGCCAAGCCACTTCTGGATCAGCTCGGGATATTCGCGGATCGCCTCGCTGATCGACAGGAAGATGACACCCGCCGCCTTCAGCTCGGCACGGAAGGTCGTCGCGACCGACACGCTGTCGAACACCGCGTCGACCGCGATCTTGCGCGCGCCCTCGACGCCGGCGAGTACCTTCTGCTCCTCGATCGGGATGCCGAGCTTCTCGTACGTCCGGCGAATTTCCGGATCGAGCTCGTCGAGGCTGGTGATCGTCTTCTTCTGCTTCGGCTCGGCGTAATAATACGCGTCCTGATAGTCGATCGGCGGCACGTCGAGCTTGGCCCAGTCCGGCGCCTCCAGCGTCTGCCACAGGCGGAAGGCCTTCAAACGCCAGTCGAGCATCCATTCGGGCTCGTTCTTCTTGGCCGAGATGTAGCGGACGGTATCCTCGCTCAGCCCCTTGGGCGCGAACTCCTGTTCGACGTCGGAGGCGAAGCCCCATTCATACTTCTTGTTCGCGGCGGCGAGCGCCTCGGCATTCTTGGTGGCCATCAGAAAGATACCTGGCTTTCCCCGGCGAGCACCGGAGAAGGAGAAGAAAGGTCGGAAGCGGAAGGCGCGTGCCCATGCAACGACGGGGCGAGCCCCGCAAGCGCCGGGGGATTGCTGAGGCTGGCGAGACTGACCTGGGCGAGCGCCGAGCGCACCGCGTCGCTCACCACGCCCCAATGCGGCTTCACCCGGCAAGCGCCCTCGACGGCGCAATCATGCCGGGCCGAATCGACGCAGACGGTCAGCGCGATCGGGCCCTCGATGGCCTCGACGATATCGGCAAGGCTGATCGCTGCGGGCGGGCGCGCGAGCCGGAAGCCGCCGCCGGTGCCGCGTGCGCTCTCGATCAGGCCCGCGGCGGAGAGCTTGCTCACCAGCTTCTGAACGGTCGGAAGCGGCAGCCCGGTTTCGCCCGCCAGCAGCGTCGCATTCAGCCGGCACGACGCACCGCAGTGGCGCGCAGCAGCGGCCAGCATCACCACGGCATAGTCGGCAAGGCTCGAAAGACGCATCGACTCCCAATCGGACAAAGTTGATCCGATTGGCATGTGGGCCTAGCGACCGCTTAGGTCAACTGTCTCGGGGATCACATCCGGGAGAAAGTGGAACTTCTCGTGCTCGAGCGTGACGGCGAGCACCGGATCGATGCCGTCGCGCAGCGAGCCCGGGGTCTGGCCGGTGAAATGCTTGATCTCGTTGATCATGTGCGACTGGTCGGCAAAGGGCGCCATCACCTCGGCGAGCGGCGCGCCCTGGTGGATGCGCATCGCCGCGCCGATCGCGCGGAACTTGCGGCGCAGATGGTTGGGCGGCCCCGCGAAATATTCCTTGCACAGCCGCTGCACCTGGCGCTGGCCCATGCCGGTCTCCGCCTCCATCGCGTCGTACAGCGCGTCGATCGTTGGATCGCCCGAGGCCGCCCATTCGCGAACGATGCGGAGAAAGGCGATATGCGCCTTGGGCACGCGCCGGGAGGCATCGATGCGGCGCAGCAGGAACGGCTCGACCACGGCCACCATATCCTCCAGCGTATCGAGATCCCGAAGCTGCGCGTGCAGCGCGTGGACTTCCGGCCCGAAGATGTCGCCGCCGTCCACCAGCCGGTCCGCCACCTGGTCCGCCGGACGGCCGACCAGGCTGCGCCAGCCCATGCCGCGCAAGGAGATGCCGAAGCAGCGGAACGGCCCCTCGATCCGATAGGTCCAGTGCGCCGTTCCCGGGCCGTTGACCATTACCGGCAACGTTGTCTCGCTATGGCCGTCCGGAAACTTCACGGAACCGCCACCTTGCAGGCAGAAGCGCCACTGGCCGAGATCGACGCGCTCGACGCCCTCAATGCACGGCGCGTCGATATGGGCGAGATAAAAGCTCTCGACATGCGGTATCAGCCGCCCGGTGGACGGCTGAAAGCGAATATCGAGAGCGCGTGCCGCGGCGCTCTCGCGCGCAGCAATTGCCACCTGGCCCTCTTCGGTGCCACGCATGCGAAGCTGTTCCCCTGTGCCTCGGTTCGTCGCACAGCTGGAGCATGCTCGCGCAGAAAGCGCAACGGAAAAGAGGCCCGGCCGGTTACCCGGCCGGGCCCAAAGGAAAGGGTTCCCCCCGTTAAGCGGAACCCCTCGGGTCGCAGGGATGCTCTACCCGATTCGGGAGGCCCGGTATTGTACGGAATCGACATTCTCGCCTTTGACGACGTTTGCCTTGCGATGCATGAGCGCTTTTATGGGCAAGATTCTTCGCAACATGGTCTTCGCGCTCGATCCCGAGCGGGCACATCGCGCGGCGATTCGCGCGCTTGCGCTGTGGGGCGGCGCCGGCGCGCCCTTCGGTAGCGGCCCCGAATCGGCGACGCCGGTGACGCTGGCAGGACTGACCTTCCCGAACCGAGTCGGGTTGGCCGCGGGGCTCGACAAGGATGCCGAAGCGATCGCGGGCCTGTTCGGGCTGGGCTTCGGCGCGGTCGAGGTAGGCACGCTCACCCCGCGCCCGCAGCCGGGCAATCCCAAGCCCCGCCTGTTCCGGCTGGTCGAGGACGAGGCGGTTATAAACCGCATGGGCTTCAACAATGGCGGGATCGACGCGGCGCTGGCACGGGTCGCGCGGCTGAAGCAGCGGCCCGGCATCCTCGGCATCAATGTCGGCGCCAACAAGGAGTCGACCGACCGCGTCGCCGATTATGCGCTGGGCGTCACCAAGGCCGCGCGCCATGCCGACTATATCACGATCAACGTCAGCTCGCCCAACACCCCAGGCCTGCGCGATCTCCAGTCGCGGCCCGCGCTCGACGAGCTGCTGGCCGCCGCACACGCAGCGCGCGGCACCACACCGCTGTTCCTGAAGGTCGCGCCCGATCTCGATCGCGCCGGGCTGGAAGGCGCGGTGCGCGCGGCGATCGACCAGCATGTCGATGCGCTGATCGTCTCCAACACGACCATTTCGCGCCCGCCGCTCGCCTCATCCCATGCGGGTGAGGCCGGCGGGCTTTCGGGCAAGCCGCTCAAGGAACTCGCCCGCGCCAAGCTGATCGAGGCGCGGGACGTCTCGGGCGGGCAGCTGCCGCTGATCTCGGCAGGCGGCATCGACGGCCCCGACGAGGCCAAGCGCCGGATCGAGGCGGGTGCGGTGCTGGTGCAGGTCTATTCGGCATTGCTCTATCGCGGGACCGGTCTGGCACGCGACATCGCCAGGGCACTCGCCTGACGGCTTGCCTCCGGGGCAAAGCGCGCTACGCCTAGGCCCATGAGAAAAACGGTCGCGCTGCTCCTCCTGCTGTTCACGCCGCTGCTTGCCCATGCTCAGGGCATGGTGAGCGCGGCTGACCCCCGCGCCGCGGCGGCGGGGGTCGAGATTCTGCGCGAAGGCGGCAGCGCCACCGACGCGGCAATCGCGACGATGCTGGCGCTGGGCGTGGTCGAGCCGCAGAGCTCGGGGCTCGGCGGCGGCAGCTTCCTGGTGCTGTACGATGCCAAGACCAAGGCGATGACGACGGTGGACGGTCGCGAGACCGCACCGATGGCCGCCGACGACCATTGGTTCTACGACGCCGCCGGCAAGCCGCTCAGCCATTTCGCCGCGGTGCCCGGCGGGCGCAGCGTCGGCGTGCCGGGGGCGCTGCGGGCAATGGCGCTGGCGCATCGCCAGTCGGGCAAGCTTGCCTGGGCCAGGCTGTTCGCCCCCGCCATCCGCCTTGCCCGCGACGGCTTCGTGCTGAGCCCGCGGATGAACAATTCGCTGACTCAATTCTCGGGCCATGTTGATCCAGCCTATCGCGCGCTGTTCTTCGGCACCGACGGCAAGCCGCTGCCCGCGGGCACCACCGTGCGCAACCCAGAGCTGGCCGCACTGCTCGAACGCATCGCAAGCCAAGGCCCCGACAGCTTCTATGTCGGCCCGCAGGCGGCCAAGCTGGTCGCGACGGTGAACGGTGCCGCGCGCAATCCTTCGAAGATGACCGCCGGTGACCTCGCTGCGTATGACGCCAAGGCCCGGCCGGTGCTGTGCGGGCGCTACCGCGGCTACAAGGTCTGCTCGATGGGCCCGCCGTCCTCGGGCGGCATCACCGTGCTGATGATCCTGGCGCAGCTCGAACGCTTCGACATGGGGGATCTCGGCAAGGACTCGGCCACCGCCTGGCACCTGTTCGCCGAAAGCTCGCGGCTGGCTTATGCCGATCGCGACCTGTATCTCGGCGATCCGGATTTCGTGTCGGTGCCGCTGAAGGGCCTGCTCGATCGCAGCTATATCGCCAGCCGGTCCAAGTTGATCGACTCTGCCAAGACCATGACCAGCATCGCCGCAGGCACGCCGCCGGGCGCACCCAAGCGCGTGAAGGCCAAGGTGCAGGAAGTCGCCGGCACCACCGACCTCGCGGTGACGGACGGCGCAGGCAATGTCGTCGAAGTGACCACCACCGTGGAAGGCCCGTTCGGATCGGGGCTGACCGTCGACGGCATGATCCTCAACAACCAGCTCACTGATTTCGACATCGTGCCGGTCAAGGACGGGTATCTGGTGGCCAATCGGGTCGAGGGCGGCAAGCGGCCGCGCAGTTCGATGGCGCCGACGATCGTGTTCGGGCCCGACGGCAAGGTGCGCCTCGCGGTCGGCGCCGCGGGCGGGTCGACGATCATCGCGCAGGTGGCGAAGGCGATCGTCGGCGTCGTCGACTGGAAGCTATCGGCACAAAACGCGATCGGCCTCGGGCTGCTCTACGCGCCGGGCAAGACCGCGACCGCCGAGCAGGGCACCCAGCTCGATGCGATGCTGCCGGCGCTGCGCGCACTGGGCGAGGACGTCCGCGCCGCGCCGATGGGCCTCAAGGCCAATGCGATCGAGCGCGTGGGCGGCCGCTGGGTCGGCGCCGCCGATCCGCGCAGCGAAGGCGTGGCGATGGATCAGGACGGCACGGTAACGGTTATACAGCGGGTGGGCGCCAAGCCCAACCGCCCGTCGGAATGACGCGGGACGCCAAGGATAAGATGGGGCGCCTGCAGGGGGAGTAGGAATGCGCAAGCTCGAACGTTTCGACAATCTGGTGACGATGTTCTTCCGGCGTGCCGAAGAGAAGGGCGACGCGCCCTTCCTCTGGAACAAGACCGGGGGGACGTGGCACCCGACCAGCTGGGCCGAGGCGGCGCGGCATGTGGCGAGCCTCGCCACCGCGCTCAAGGCGCTGGGGCTGAAGCCCGGCGACCGGGTGATGCTCGTCTCCGAGAACCGCCCCGAATTCTGCATCAGCGACCTCGCGATCATGGCCGCGGGCTGCGTCACCGTCCCCACCTACACCACCAATACCGAACGCGATCACCAGCATATCCTGGAGAACTCCGGCGCCTGCGCGGTGATCGTCTCCAACACCAAGCTCGCCAAGACGCTGCTGCCGGCGATGCTGCGCTCCTCGGCGGGACGCATCGTAATCGGCATCGACGACGTTCGCCTCGCCCAGCAGGGCAGCCTGGAGTTCCACGACTTTCGCGAACTGATCGCCGCCCACGCGACCGATGTCGCGACCGTAGCCGCGCAGGCCACGTTCAAGCGCGAAGACCTTGCCTGCATCATCTACACCAGCGGCACCGGCGGATCGCCGCGCGGGGTGATGCAGCATCACGGCGCGATCCTGCACAATTGCCAGGGCTGCACCGCGATCATCTCCGAGGATTTTGGCTGGGGCGAAGAGGTGTTCCTGTCCTTCCTCCCCCTCTCCCACGCTTATGAGCATACCGGCGGCCAGTTCTTCCCGATCGCGCTTGGCGGGCAGATCTATTATGCCGAGGGGCTGGAGAAGCTCGCCTCGAACATCGAGGAAGTGCGCCCCACCATCATGGTCGTGGTGCCGCGGCTGTTCGAGGTGCTGCGCACCCGCATCACCAAGCAGGTGGAAAAGCAGGGCAGCGTCGCCAGCTTCCTGCTCGAAAAGGCGGTGGCGATCGGCGGGCGCAAGGCGGCGGGCAAGTCCCGCATCGCCGACGCGCCGATGAACCTGCTGCTGAGCGCGACACTGCGGCCCAAGCTCGCCAAGCGCTTCGGCGGACGGATCAAGGCGCTGGTCTCCGGCGGCGCGCCGCTCAACCCGGAAGTCGGCATCTTCTTCGAATCGCTCGGCCTCACCTTCCTGCAAGGCTATGGCCAGACCGAGTCCGCGCCGGTCATCTCGTGCAACCGGCCCAAGGTCGGGCTCAAGATGGACACGGTCGGCCCGCCGATGGACGATGTCGAGGTCCGCATCGCCGAGGACGGCGAGATCCTGGTGCGCGGCGAGCTGGTGATGCACGGCTATTGGCGCAACGAGGCCGAGACCGAGCGCGTGCTGAAGGATGGCTGGCTCCATACCGGCGACATCGGCGAGATCGATGCCAAGGGCCGCATCAAGATCACCGATCGCAAGAAGGACATCATCGTCAACGACAAGGGCGACAATGTCTCGCCGCAAAAGATCGAGGGCATGCTGACGCTCCAGCCCGAGATTCTCCAGGCGATGATCTATGGCGACAAGCGGCCCTACATGACTGCGGTGATCGTGCCCGATCCCGAATGGGTGCAGGAATTCTGCGCCAAGACCGCAACGCCGTGCAAGTTCCGTAACCTCTCCCGCGACGCCGATTTCAAGGCGACGATCGGCGCCGCCGTGGAGCGGGTGAACCGCGACCTCTCGGTGGTCGAGCGGGTACGCAAGTTCATCCTCGCAGACGAGGCCTTCACCATCGAGAACGAGCAGCTGACGCCGAGCATGAAGATCCGGCGGCACGTGCTGAAGGCGGTGTACGGCGAGCAGCTGGGCGCGCTGTACTGACCTTGTTCCCCCTCCCGCAAGCGGGAGGGGGAATAGTAGCTCGCTCGCTTACTTCGCAGCCTTCTCCGGCAGCACCACCATGGTCCAATCCTTGTCCGGCCGCAGATACTTGGCCGCCAGCGCCTGCAGCTCGGCCGGCGTGGTCGCGGCATAGTCCTTCGCCAGGCTGCGCATGCCCGCGATCCGTGCCGGATCCTGGGTACCGCCCTCGACCAGGTTCATCCAGAACATGTTGCCGCTCGACATGCGCAGCAGCTGCTGCTTGAGCGGGGTCAGCGCGCGGTTGAGCTCGTCGGCGTCGATCGGCTTCGCCACCAGGTCCGCCGCGATGTCACGGGCGAGCTTGAAGAAGAAGTCGGTCTTGTCCGGCGGCACCATGCCCAGCGCAGCGATCTTGCCGCCGGTCGACAGGCCCAGCGGCCAATCGCTCATCACGTTGGGCGAATAGCTGACACCCGCCTGGATGCGCAGCTGCTCGATCAGCCGATCACGGAACACCGCGGTCAGGATCTCGAGCTTGCGGCTCTCGGCGAGGCCGGCGCTGCCGCCACCCGTCGGCCAGGCTATCACCGCCGCGGCCTGGTCCACCGCGCCGGTGTGCGTGCGCACCACCGGCGTCGTGACGTGCGCCGGGAAGCGCACCGGGGCACCGCTTTCCTTGCCGTCGGCGCGCGGCTTGAGCGCGCCGAAGCTCGCCGCCACTGCCTGCACCGTCGCGTCGGCGTTCAAGTCGCCGAAGATCTCGACCTCGATCGGGCCGGTCTGGAGCAGCGGCTCCCAGAAGGCGCGGAACGCCTGCGGGGTGAGCGCCACCACTTCCTCACGGCTCGGCACGCCCCAGCGCGGATCACCGTCGTGGAGCAACACGTCGAGGTCACGACCGAGCACGGCGTCGGGCGAAGCCGACAGGCCGGCATAGGAAGCGAGCGTCGCCGCCTTGGCGCGGGTGATCGGGTTGGGGTCCCAGCCGGGTGCGGCCAGCTTGGTCGCGAACAGGCGGAGCTGGTCGGCCAGATCCTCCTTGTTGGTCTGCGCTTGGAAGACGAAGGCGTCTTCCTCGATATCGAAGCCGAGTCCGATCTGGCGGTTGCCGGTGAGCGCATCGAGCTCCTCCTGGCCGAACTTGCCGATGCCGCTGGCCATCAGCGCGGTCTTGCCCGCCCAGCCCGGCACGCGCTTGTCCCCCGGCATCGCGCGGAGACCGCGACCGAAGCGGATATTGACCCACACCTTGCCGGTCTCGGAGGTGTCCTCGCGCATCAGCAGCTTGACGCCATTCGCGTAGGTGACTTCATCGATCGCGAGATCGGGGTCGATCCGCTTGCGCTCCACCACCTTGCCGGGTGCGCCGATGCGCGGCAGCTGATCGAACTTCACGTTAAGCGAACGGCGCTTCATCGCTGCCGCCTTCACATCCGCCTGAAGCGCGGTGGTCACCTTTCGCACCACGTCGGGATCGGGCGCATGGGTGTTGACCAGCGCGCGCGTCGCAGTGCCCTCGAACACCTTCTTGGCCGAGGCCTGGACGGCCGCCGGCGTGAACATGCGCGCCGCGATCGCGCCCTTGAAGATCGCATAGGAAGCCTCGGGCGTCGTCACCGTCTCGTTGATGTCGACCGCCTGGACGAGGTCGTCGGCCAGCGACACCGCCGATTCCACCGGCGCGGTGGAGATGCGGTTGCGCATCACCGAGTCGATCTCGCCAAGCTCGCGGTCGATCTCGGCCTGGCTCGGCGGGGCGGCCATCAGCTCGGCGGCGGTGGCGCGGACGTCGCGCAACGCGCTTTCCCAATCGTCGCCGGTGGGCAGGACGCTAAGCGTGGTGACGTTGGCCGAACGCGCGATGTCGTCCAGATCCGCTCCCGCGGCGATGAACGACGCGCCCGAACGCGCGCGCGATTCAAGGCGGCGATTGAGGATGCGGATCGCCACCATGTCGATCATGCGCTTCTGGTTGAAGATCACCGTATCGGCATAGACCGTCCAGGGCCGCACGATCGCCATCAGTGCCATCGGCTGCAGCGCCGGTTCGACGATGCTGGCCGCGATCGGGTGATCGGCCTCGGGCTTGCCGAAATCAGGGGTCTTGGGCGCCTCGCCCTTGCCCTGCCAGCTCGAGAAATATTTGTTGATCATCGCCTCGAGCACCGCCGGATCGACGTCGCCGATGGCGATCACCGTGGCGCGTTCGGGGCGGTACCAGCGATCGTGGAAGGCCTGCACGCTGGCCGGCGTGGCGGCGTTGAGCGCCTCCACCGTGCCGATCGGCTCGCGATCGGCGAGCGGCTGGCCCGCGAAGATCAGCTGATAGAGCGCATCCTGCATCCGCTTCTGCGGCGCAGGCTGCTCGCGGCCCTCGGCCAGCACCACCGGCCGCTCTGCGTTGAGCGACGCTTGCGTGATCGCCGGATTGGCCATCATGCCGGAGAGGATCTTGAAGCTCTCGTCCAGCCCCGCGGGCGTCGCGTTGGGCAGGTCGAGCTTGTAGGTCGTGCTGATGAACGTC
This sequence comes from Sphingomonas sp. 22176, assembly GCF_052045505.1. Taxonomy (NCBI): domain Bacteria; kingdom Pseudomonadati; phylum Pseudomonadota; class Alphaproteobacteria; order Sphingomonadales; family Sphingomonadaceae; genus Sphingomonas; species Sphingomonas sp. 22176. The sequence goes on from NZ_JBQEPL010000001.1 coordinate 127,827, forward strand.
GTCGCGGCGTTGCTGTCCGATCCGAAGGTCACGCCCAGCCGCTGCCAGATCCGCTTCGAATCGCCATCGGGCACATAGGTCGAGCCGCGGAAGCTGAGATGCTCGAGGAAATGGGCGAAGCCGCGTTCGGAGTCGCGCTCCATCAGCGAGCCGGCGTCGATGCGGACGCGGATCGAGATCTGCCCCGGCGGCACGCCGTTCTTGCGCACCGCATAGCGCACGCCGTTGGAAAGCTGCCCGAACTTCCATTTGTCGTCATGAACGAGGTCGCTGCCCTTGTAGAGCCAGGGATCCTCGGCGGTCTGGACCCCCTCGGGCCGGCCTTGCGCCAGCACCGGGGTGGGCAGCGACGGGGCAGCGAGTGCGAGGAGAAGCAGGGCGAAGCGCGGCATGCGCGGACGTGAGAACATGAAGCCCTTTCTAGAGGCGAGTGGCGCGGCATGCCACCGGCAACCTTTCTGCCGGATGTACGCCACAAGAATCCATGGACCCGCCATGTTTTGGACCCAAGTGACGGCCTAGACCCGAGCCATAGATTGTTGCGTTGCAGCACCGAACTGCGGGCGTAACGTGGAAGCTGCGGGGAAGTTGCGCGTGGACATTGCCACCAGCGAGGCGCCGGTCGGGCGGATGGGCGACATTGCCCTTCTCCCCGAGTCTCGCCCGCGCCCCCGCCCGCTGCTGTTGCGCTGGGGCAAGCATCTGCGCGGCACCTTCGATCGGCTGATCGCAACCTCCTCGCTGGTGCCCAACACGCCGGTGCTCGACATGCGCGCCTTTCCGTGGACCGCGGCGCTGCGGGCAGAATGGGAAGCGATCCGCGACGAGGCGCTGGCAGCCATCGGCACCCAGCCGGGCGCGCCGTCGCTCGCCGCCATTTCCCCCGATCACCGCGCGATCGCGCCGCTGGGCAAATGGCGCGGCCTGTTCCTATGCGGCTATGGCTACCGAGTCGACGAGAACCTCGCGCGCTGCCCGCGCACCTCGCGGCTGATCGAGCAGGTGCCCGGCCTCAACAGCGCGATGTTCTCGATCCTCGCGCCCGGCACGCACATCCCGGCGCATCGCGGCGTCACCAAGGGGCTGATCACCTGCCATCTGGGGCTGGTCGTGCCGCGCGACGGAGACGTGCGCATGCGGATCGGCAGCCGCACCCTTCGCTGGGCCGAGGGCGAGACTTTGGTGTTCGACGACACCTATGATCACGAAGTGTGGAACGACAGCGCCCATACCCGCATCGTGCTGCTGATCCAGTTCCGCCGCCCCTTGCGCAACCCCGGTCGCTGGATCGCCGACACGCTGCTGGGCGTGCTGCGCCGCTCGGCCTTCGTGCAAGAGGCGCGGGCAAATCTGCGGCGGTGGCATCGCGGCGAGAGCATCGCCGACGCCTGAGCGTTGTCGGGACAGTGGCAGGCGGCTAAGCCAGGCCCATGCCACGTCCTTTCCATCTCGCCTTCCCGGTCCACGACCTTGCCGCCGCACGCGCCTTTTACGGCGAACTGCTCGGCTGCCCCGAGGGGCGCTCGTCGGCGCAGTGGATCGACTTCGACCTGTTCGGCCACCAGATCGTCGCGCATCTTGATGCCGCCGCGAAGCCGGTCGCGACCACCAACCCGGTCGACGGCCATGACGTGCCCGTGCCGCATTTCGGCGTGGTGCTGACGATGGAAGACTGGCGCGCGCTCGCCGCGAAGCTGGAGGCAGCCGACGTCGCCTTCGGGATCGCGCCGCATATCCGCTTTCAGGGCCAGGCGGGCGAGCAGGCGACGATGTTCTTCCGCGACCCCAGCGGGAACGCGCTGGAATTCAAGGCGTTTGCCGATGACGCCATGGTATTCGCAAAATGATCCCGCAGACGATCAGCGTCGATATTCCCCACCAGCTCGGCCGCGAGGGCGCCCGGGCGCGGATCGATTCGAAGATCGGCCGGCTTGCCGACAAGATCCCCGGCGGCGCCACGGTCGAGCATCGCTGGGACGGCGACAGCCTCCACTTCACCGTCGCAGCCATGGGCCAGCAGGTGGTCAGCCGGCTCGACGTGCAGGACACGCAGGTTCATGCCGAGATCGCCCTGCCCGGCATGCTCGCGCTGTTCGCGGGCAAGATCCGCGAGATGCTGGCCAAGGAAGGCCCCCGGCTGCTCGCCTGAGGGCCCCTGGATGGGTCAGCGCGCCGCGCTCACCCGCCAGACCATGTTGCCGACGTCGTCCGCCACGAGCAGCGCGCCGCCCGCCCCGGTGATCACCGCGACCGGGCGGCCCTGTGCCTCGCCCTTGGCGTTGAGGAACCCGGTGAGCACATCCTGCAGCTTGGCGCCCTTGGCCGGGAAGCCGTTGTCGCCGAACGGCACGAATACGACCTTGTAGCCCGACGGCGGCTGGCGGTTCCACGAACCGTGCAGGCCGACGAACGCACCGTTCGCATAGGCACCGCCCAGCCGCGCGCCGTCGGCGAAGGTCAGGCCCAGCGGCGCGGTGTGGGCGCCCAGCGCAAAGTCGGGACGGCGGACATATTCGCGCAGATCGGGACGGCCCGGCTCCACGCGCTTGTCCTCATAGCCACCCCAATATTGCCAGGGCCAGCCGAAGAAGGCGCCGAGATCGACCCGGCTCATATAATCCGGCGGCATGTCTGAACCGAGCATGTCGCGCTCGTTGACCACCGCCCACAGCGCCTGGGTCTTGGGCTCGAAGGCCATGCCGTTGGCGTTGCGGATGCCCCAGGCGAAGATGCGGCTGGTCTTGGTCGCGGGATCGACCTCGAGGATCACCGCGCGGTTGGTCGGCTGCGCGGCGGCTGCCGCCATCTGGCCCGGGCTTTCTGCGGTGTAGATCGGGCCCTCGGCTGCCAGCCCGTCCTCGGCGATGTTCGACGAGGAGCCGATGCTGACATAGAGGTGCTTGCCGTCGAGCGACGCGACCACGTTGCGCGCCCAGTGATTGCCGCCGCCGGGCAGCGACAGGATCTTCTCCGGCTTGGCGCTGATCTTGGTCTGCCCTTCGATATAGGGATAGCGGACCAGCGAATCGGTGTTGGCGACGTAGAGCGACCCGTTGGCCAGCGTCATCCCGCTCGGCGAGTTGAGCCCGGTGAGAAACACCGTGCGCATATCCGCCACGCCGTCGCCGTCGCTGTCGCGCAGCAGGGTGATGCGATTGGCCGAGGCGCCGCCCGCGCCCGCCTTGTTCATCAGGATGCCCATCACCCAGCCGGTGATGCCGCCGTTGGTCCGCGGCGGCGAGTTGCTCTCCGCCACCAGGATGTCGCCATTGGGCAGCTGGTACAGCCAGCGCGGGTGATCGAGCTTGTCGGCGAACCGCTGTACCTTGAGGCCCGCGGCGGCCTTGGGCGCGGCACCCGCCGCCCAGCCGACCGCCTTGGCGACGCCCACGGTGGGGATGGTCTGGTAGCGCGGCGCGCTGATATCGGGCTCGCGCCCGGTGACGGCGATCTCGGGGAGCGAGGCGATATCCGGACGACCGAGCCAGTACCAGGCGGCACCGCCAGCGACGATCAGGATGGCGAGGGCGATCAGGAGGCGCTTGAGCATGGCGCCAGCGATAAGGGGCAGCGCGCGCAAATCCAATGCGATTCTGCGGACGGCCGCTTGACTTCGCACGGGCGCGGGCAAGAGTGTCGGTTCACCTGTTCCGGGGGATCGGCCCGAATGCGGTTCTGGTTGCGCGCATCTGCCTTGGTGCTTCCCTTTTGCGGCGTCTGCCCCGCCTTCGCGCAACAAGCGCCGCCCGAACACCGCACCGAATGGCCCGGCCTGGTTTCCGGCAACGATGGCATCGACGGCATGGAGAGCGGCCCGGAACTCCAGCGCGGACGCGATCCCCGGGCGATGCTCGCGGAGCAGCGGCGATTGAGCACGGCGCTCGCCGGCCTCCAGCCCGAGCGCAAGGGCGTGGTCGACGCCTATGTGCTCAGCGTCGCGCTCGACAGCGATCCGGTGTTCGCCCGCGAGGCGCGCGAGAGCGGCCGGGTGCTAACCCATCGCTACGATGCCGAGGGCCGGGCGCTGGTGCTGGCGGGGCCGGACGGACGCGGCGGCGCACCCCTTCCCGTCGGCAGCCTTACGTCCCTGACGCTGGCGCTCGCCCGCATTGCCGAACTGATGGACCGCGATCGGGACGTGCTGATCCTCTACGTCACCGCGCATGGCGCGCCCGATGCGGGGATCGCCTATCACGATGGCGACCAGGGCTTCGGCGTGCTGCCGCCTAAACGGCTCGCCGCGCTGCTCGACGGACTCGGCATCCGCAACCGGCTGCTGCTGCTCTCCGCCTGCTATTCGGGTGCGTTCGTCAAGCGACTGATGAGCAACACCACCGCCATCCTCACCGCCGCCTCGGCGACGCGCTCCTCCTTTGGCTGCCGGGCGGAGAATGACTGGACCTTCTTCGGCGACGCGCTGGTCAACCACGCGTTGCGCAAGCCCCAGCCGCTGGCGGACGCGGCCGCCGAAGCACGCAAGACGATCATCGGCTGGGAGCGCGCGGGGCGGCTCGATCCGTCGATGCCGCAGGTGACGATCGGCGACGGGGTGGGCGCGTGGCTCGCACCGCTGGAGGCACGGATGCCGCAAACGCCCACGGCGCCGGTGGGCGCACCGGCGACGGACGCGCTGAAGCCCTGAACCTCAATTCGCCCCTCCCGCTTGTGGGAGGGGGATGGAGGAAGAGCGGAACTCCCCCGCCCTTCGCCGGTTGGCCGCGCATGTCCGATTCCCAGAGCCCGCTCCAGCGCTACCCGCTGCTCGCCACCCCGCATGTGCGGCTGCAGGGTACGGTGGACGATTCGATGTACCAGAATTTCCGCGACCAGCTGCTCGGCGCGCCCAGCGACGGCCCGCTGATCGTCACGCTTTCCACGCTCGGCGGCGATCCGGAAGTCGCGCGGCTGATGGCGGACGAGCTCCGGCTGCTCCGCGAAACCACGGGACGCGAGCTTCTGTTTCTCGGCAAGGTCGCCGTCTATTCTGCGGGTGCCACCTTCATGTCGGGCTTCCCCGTCGACAAGCGCTTCCTCACCCGCGGCACCCGGCTGATGCTGCACGAGCGGCAGATGCAGTCCTCGCTGGAACTGTCCGGCCCGCTGCGCATGCTGCCGGCGATCCTCAAGGCCAAGCTCGCCGAAATCGAGCATTCGATCGCGATCGAGGAAGAAGGTTTCAAGGCGCTGGTCGCCGGCTCGCGCGTCGATTTCGAGGAGCTTCGCCGCCGCGCGCCCTATAACTGGTATATCGAAGCCGAAGAGGCCCGCGATCTGGGGCTCGTGCTCGACGTGATCTGAGGGCCCAGCCCAAAGGACACTTGCGCTGCGCCCGCGAAAGGCATAGCCCGCGCCGCAAAACCGACGCGTCGCGCCGAAGCGAAAGAGGAAGTTTCAGGAATGGCCGAATTCCGCCTGCCCAAGAACAGCCGTATCACCAAGGGCCAGGAGCACAAGGCAAGCCCCGAAGCCACCCGGGTGAAGAAGTTCAAGATCTACCGCTACGACCCGGATTCGGGTGAGAACCCGCGCTACGATACGTTCGAGGTAGACCTCGACGATTGCGGCCCGATGGTTCTCGACGCGCTGATCAAGATCAAGGGCGAACAGGATTCGTCGCTGACCTTCCGCCGCTCGTGCCGTGAAGGCATCTGCGGATCGTGCTCGATGAACATCGCCGGCAAGAACGGCCTCGCCTGCACGACGGCGATCGAGGACGTGAAGGGCGAGGTGCAGATCACCCCGCTGCCGCACATGGACGTGATCAAGGACCTGGTTCCCGATTTCACGCATTTCTATGCGCAGTATGCTTCGATCAAGCCCTGGCTGCAGACCGTCACCACCACGCCTTCGGGCAAGGAGCGGCTGCAGAGCCCCAAGGACCGCGAGAAGCTCGACGGCCTGTACGAGTGCATCCTGTGCGCGTGCTGCTCGACCTCGTGCCCCAGCTATTGGTGGAACAGCGACAAGTTCCTCGGCCCGGCGATCCTGCTCCAGGCCTATCGCTGGCTCGCCGATTCGCGCGACGAGATGACCGGCGAGCGGCTCGACCAGCTCGAGGATCCGTTCCGCCTGTATCGCTGCCACACGATCATGAACTGCGCGAATGCCTGCCCCAAGGGTCTGAACCCGGCCAAGGCGATCGCCGAAGTGAAGAAGCTGGCGGCCGAGCGCGTGCTCTGAACGCCTTTTCTTCACGATTTTGAGAGACACCGAGCTGCCTGGCCCTTCGGCCGGGCAGCTCGTTTTCGTTGGTAGACCTGCCCCATGACCCGCGTTCTCGATCGTTACCGCGCCCTCGTCTCCGCCGGCGAGCTTCGCCCCGATCGCGAGCAGGAGGCGGCCGCCGCCCGGCTCGATGCGCTGGCCGAGGAGCTGCAGGCCGCCCCCCGCAAGGGCAGCGTGCTGTGGAAGCTCACCGGCCGCAAGCCGCCGGTGCCGCGCGGGCTGTACCTGTGGGGCGATGTCGGCCGCGGCAAGTCGATGCTGATGGACCTGTTCTATGACAGCCTCGACATCCGCCGGAAGCGCCGCGTCCATTTCCACGAATTCATGCTGGAGGTGCACGAGCGGCTGAACGTCGAGCGGCAGAAGGATACCGCCGATCCGGTGGTCGCCGTTGCCGATGCGCTGGCCAGCGACACCCGGCTGCTCGCCTTCGACGAGTTGGTGGTGAACAACCCGCCCGATGCGATGATCCTCTCGCGGCTGTTCACCGCGATGATGGCGCATGGCCTGACCGTGGTCGCAACGTCCAACCGGCCGCCCAAGGACCTCTACAAGGACGGGCTCAACCGCCAGCTGTTCCTGCCCTTCATCGACCTGATCGGCGAGCGGATGGATGTGCTCGCGCTCAACGGACCGGTGGATTATCGCCGCGACCGGCTGGGCAGCGTCGATACCTGGCTGGTGCCCAACGGCGCGGAAGCCACCGCCACGCTGTCCGCCGCCTTCTTCCGCCTGACCGACTATCCGGTGGAAGATCGCACCCGCGTCCCCACTTGCGAAGTGCCCATTCCGGGCGGGCGGCAAATCCATGTGCCCAAATGCGTGAAGGGCGTCGCGGTCTTCTCGTTCAAGCGGCTGTGCGGCGAGGCGCGCGGGGCGCCCGACTATCTCGCCATCGCCCGGCGCTTCCACACCGTGATCCTGGTCGGCATCCCCAAGCTCGGGCCCGAGAATCGCAACGAGGCGGCGCGCTTCGTCACGCTGGTCGACGCGCTGTACGAGCACAAGGTGAAGCTGCTCGCCGCGGCCGACGCGGTGCCGGAGCATCTCTATGAAAGCGGTGACGGCCGGTTCGAATTCGAGCGTACCGTATCCCGTCTGTTGGAGATGCAATCAGACGAGTATCTCGCCAAGGGCCACGGCGCGGATTGATCAGACCACGTTGTAAGTCCACTCTCCCTGTCTACAATGATACCGGGCTCCGGGTTTTCCCGGAGGAACAGGGAGAAGATGATGCGGCGACTGCGCGTTCTCGCAGCCTTGGGGCTCGCATGCCTCGGAATACCTTCGGCATGGGCGCAGCCCGTGCTGGTCGCGGCGGATCTTCGCCAGCAGCAGAGCCTCGACGGGCCGTGGCACTGGTCGATCGACCCGTATCGCGACGGCCTCGCCGGCTTCCATGGCGAGCCGCCCAACCAGCGGACCAACCGCTCGGCCGACGTCAACATCGCCGAGGTGATGCAGGCCAAGCCGCGCACCTTCTTCGAATATGACATGCAGCAGTCCCCGGTCACCAGCCTGCCCGGCTCGTGGATCGGCCATTCGCCCGAGATGCGGCTGTACCAGGGCCTGGTCTGGTACCAGCGCGAGTTCCCCGCGACGGCGCCCAAGCCCGGCAGCCGCGTGTTCCTGCGCATCGGCGCGGCCGAATATCGCTCGTACGTCTATCTCAACGGCAGTCCGCTGGGCGAACATCGCGGCGGCTACACCCCCTTCGCCTTCGAGGTGACCAAGCTGCTGCGGCCGGGCCGCAACCAGATCACCATCGGCGTCGATTCGGTGCGCACCGCCAACGACGTACCGCCGCCGGTGACCGACTGGGAAACCTATGGCGGCATCACCCGCAGCATCACGCTGGTGACGGTGCCCGACACCTATGTCGACGACGCGTTCGTGCGCCTGACGCCGGACGGCAGCCATATCGCCGTCTCGGTGAAGCTCGAAGGGCCCAAGGCGGCGAACACCGCGCTCAAGTTCCGCATCCCCACCCTTGGCGCGACGCTCGACGGCAAGACCGATGGCGAAGGCAAGTGGGAAGCGACGCTGCCGGTGCCGCGCAATCTCGTCCGCTGGTCGCCCGAGAACCCCAAGCTCTATGACATCAGCATCGATGCCGGCGCCGATCACTTCTCCGACCGGATGGGCTTCCGCACCATCGCGGTGAAGGGCACCGACATCCTGCTCAACGGCAAGCCGATCTTCCTGCGCGGCATCTCGATGCACGAGGAAGAGCTGGGCGCGAACCCGGTGCGCGCGATGACGCCCGCCGCGGCGCGCGCGCTGCTGAGTGAGATCAAATACGGCCTGCACGGCAATTTCGTGCGCCTCGCCCACTATCCGCACAGCGAGCTGACCACCCGCCTCGCCGACGAGATGGGCCTGCTCGTGTGGAGCGAGATCCCACTCTACTGGCTGGTCAACTGGAACAACCCGGACACGCTGGCCGATGCCCGCCGCATCCTGTCCGAGAACATCCACCGCGACCGCAACCGCGCGGCCATCGTGCTGTGGAGCGTCGCCAACGAAACGCCGACCAACGATGCGCGCAACGCTTTCCTGCGCACGATGATCGGCGACGTCCGCACCCTCGATCCGAGCCGCCTGGTCACCGCCGCGCTGCTCAGCGGACGCGAGGGCAACAAGATCATGAAGATCGACGATCCGCTCGCCGCGGACCTCGATGTCATGGCGATCAACACGTACAACGGCTGGTACACCGACGATGCACTGGAGGATCTCGCGAGCCAGGAATGGCGCGGGCCGGCCAACAAGCCGCTGATCTTCTCCGAATTCGGGGCGGATGCGCGCGCCGGCTATCACGATCCGGTCGCCAGCCCGCACAAGTACAGCGAGGAATATCAGGCGGCCTATTACCGCGCGACGCTCGCCATGGCCGCCAAGGTGCCGTTCCTGCGGGGCATGAGCCCCTGGATCCTCAAGGACTTCCGCTCGCCGCGGCGCCAGCACCCGATCTACCAGCAGGGCTGGAACCGCAAGGGGCTGATCTCCGAGACTGGCGAACACAAGCTCGCCTTCGATGTGCTCGCCGGCGACTATGCCAAGCGCGAGGCGGCTGACACGGCCAAGCACTGAGGCGTTCGGGCTGGGGCGGGTAGGACCTGCCCCAGCCTGGTTGTTGACTACCCGCCGTCAGGCGCGCGGGTGCGCGGCGCGGTAGACGTCGAGCAGATGCGCCGCATCGACCGCGGTGTAGACCTGGGTCGAACTGAGGCTTGCATGGCCGAGCAACTCCTGCAGCGCGCGCAAGTCCGCGCCCCTACCCAGCAGATGCGTCGCGAAGCTGTGGCGCAGCGCATGGGGGGTGGTGCGATCGGACAGCCCCAGGCTGGTCCGCGCCGAGCGCACCGCCTTGCGGATCGCCCCCGGCGGCAGCGGCCCGCCCTTGGCGCCGCGGAACAGCGGCAGGTCGCGCCCGGTGCTCCAGGGGCAGGCCTCGACATAGGCTTCGATCGCGGCGCGGACCTCGGGCAACAGCGGCACGTCGCGCGTCTTGTCGCGCTTGCCGGTGACGCGCAGCGTGGCGCCGAGCGGCAAGGCCGCGCCGGTCAGCGCCACCGCTTCGCCGATGCGCAGCCCCGCGCCGTACAGCAGCAGCAGCACCGCCCAGTCGCGCGCGGCGATCCACGGCTCGCTGGCTTCGTCCGACGCCCATTCGGCGAGCGCTACGGCTTCGTGCGGCGCGATCGGACGCGGCAGACCCTTCTTCACCTTGGGCCCGCGCAGGCGCGGCAGCAGGGCATCGTCGCCCCCGGCAAACTTCAGGAAGGCGCGGACGGCGGAAAGCTCGCGCGCGGCGGAGGCGTTGGACAGGCCCTCTCCGCGGCGGTGGGCGAGGTACGCGCGAAGATCGGCAGCGCTGACCTTGGCGAGCGCGTCCTCCGCGACCGGGCCGCCCCAATGCCCCTGGAGGAAGCCGAGCAGCCGGATCGCGGTCGCCTCATAGGCGCGGATGGTGTGCACCGAACGCCGCCGGTCGCGGCCGAGATGCTCGGCGAAGCGGCGCGGGAGGGGGGGGTCGGTCATCGTCCATCGCTAGCATCGTTCTCATCGCTCAGCCACGGGAACGTCCCGCGACCGAAAAGACGAGCTTAAACGCAAGGCGTGCGATGCGGATTTCGAAAGAGATGTGGCTCAGCCCGAACATGCGAGGACTCCTCAAGATAGACTCGCCGAGGCGGCGAGCAGCAGCGTCGCAGTACCATTCACCACCACCAGCAAGCGCGGAGAGAAAGCTCCGTTTCGGGCGTACGGCGCTTGTTAGGCCACACATGAACATGTATAGAACATTGGAGGATCTAGGGGAGAACAGATGCCGTTCCGGTTGCGCGTACAAGGGCCTCGCGCATGCTTCCCCCGGCCGGAATTCCGCCGGGATCAAATTAGCTACGATGTGATTCCGCCGTTCGTCGCCCGAGCTATTTTCAACGCGATTTACTGTCGCAGTGCGATGCGATGGCACATCGACGCCATCCAGGTACTAAACCCGATTCGGTTCATTGAAGAGCGTTCGCCGAACCGACGATTGCTGCTCGCCGAGCCGCATTATCTGATCGATGGCCATTTCTCAGTCGAAGCCAACGCCAATGCGGCCCAGTTCACCAAGATGTTCCTCCGGAACGCACGGCGGAAGCAGTATGCGGCCACACCGTTTCTGGGGATGCCCGAATATCCGGCACAGATCGATCTGATCGAGGAAGAGGACGATCTCGTCGCTCCGCTGAACAGGCACCCCGAATCGCTCGACCTCGGGTGGCTTGCGCTCGATCTGGAGGAAGGGGCCCGCCCGAATATGCAGTATTTCCGGGCGATCATGGAAGACGGCCGCATCTCCGTGCCGCCGTTAGATAGTAGCGCGCTGGCGTGCTGATCGCCGCCAGCGCGCCGGATGTCACGCGATCGTCTGGCCGGTCTTGGCCCAGTCGGCCATGAACGACTCGATGCCCTTGTCGGTCAGCGGGTGCTTGACCAGTTGCTTGATCACCGCCGGCGGGGCGGTCATCACGTCAGCGCCGATCTTGGCGGCCTGCAGCACGTGAATCGGGTGGCGGACGCTGGCGACCAGGATCTCGGTGCCGAAGTCATAATTGTCGTAGATCAGGCGGATGTCTTCGATCAGGTCCATGCCGTCGAAGCCGATATCGTCGTGGCGGCCGACGAAGGGCGAGATGAAGGTCGCGCCTGCCTTGGCCGCCAGCAGCGCCTGGTTGGCCGAGAAGCAGAGCGTCACGTTGACCATCGTGCCGTCGTCGGTCAGCGCCTTGCAGGCCTTGAGGCCGTCGATCGTCAGCGGCAGCTTGACCGCGACATTGTCGGCGATCTTCCGGACGATTTCCGCCTCGCGCATCATGCCCGCGAAATCGAGCGCGACGACCTCGGCCGACACCGGGCCTTCGACGATCCCGCAGATCTCCGCCACCACTTCGAGGAAGTTGCGACCCGACTTGGCGATCAGCGACGGGTTGGTGGTGACGCCGTCGAGCAGACCCGCATCGGCCAGGTCGCGGATGTCGTCGATGATGGCGGTGTCGGCGAAGAACTTCATGGCAGAACCTTCCAGTGGAGTGTTTGCGCCCGCCTAGCCGACACGGCCGCGCCGGGCAAACCCCTGCGCGCGGTTGCCATAGACCAGCATCAGCTTCACCTGCGGCTTCTGCAGCTTGCCGATGGTGACGCGGTAGGTGCCGGGTTCGAGCTTGTAGTAGACGATCTTCTCGATCTTCGCGCAGGCGACGCCCGGCGCGCGGGAGGTCATGCGCAAGGGCCGGCCGCTTCCCTTGGAAACGTCGATCCAGCCGGGTTGATCCGCCGCGATGCCGAAGGTGCCGGCCTTGCGGATCGTCACCTGGGTTTCCGCCGCGCCGTTCTTCGCGGCGATCGTCGTTGCATGGCGGGTATCGAGCCCGTCGGCGCTGCGTTCCCAGCCCGACAAGGATCGCGGAAGCTCGGTGCACTGCGGCACCGTCATGGCCAGTCCAGCTATCAGTATCAGCATCGCCGACTCCCCTGTTCAGCGAGTCGCTGTTCTATATTCGTTCCACCCCAAGAACAAGCCGATTCAGTTCGGCACCAGCATCAGCTTGGCCTTGGTCTGCTGCAGACCGCTGGCGAAGGCCCGATACGTCCCCGGCGCCAGCTCGAAGCGGACGATCTTGCGGATCGTCGAGCAGTCCGGTCCATGCCCATGCGCCACCGACGTGAGCGGCGCGCCGCCCGCGGCGCCCGGCACCACGTCGATCCAGCCCGGCTGGTCGAGCGCGACGCCGTAGGTCCCGGCCTTGGCAATGCGGAACTCGATCGTCGCCGCGCGCCCCGGCTTGGCGCCCTTGGGCAGGCCCTTGAGCGTCGACGCGTCGACCGTCGCCAGCGACACCGCCTTGTCCGTCACCAGTTCGTCGCCGGGCGTGCTCCAGCCGGCGAGCGCAACCGGCAGGCTGGCGTCCGGCGCCTTGCACGCGGTGGTCGCCTGGGCGGGCGCAGTCTGGGCGAGCAGCAGGGCGAGCAACAGCATCGGCAGGTCTCCTTGGACGACGAACAGGCGATACGGGATTCCCGTTCCGCCGAAAATGCCCATATGAGGGGCCGATCATGTCCCGCGCGCGCATTCTCGTCCTCCATCCGGCTCTGGGGCCGCTCGACTATCGCGTGCCCCATGGCATGACGGTCGAGCCCGGCAGTATCGTCATCGTTCCGATCGGCCCGCGCCAGTTTGCCGGCGTCGTGTGGGAGCCCGAACGGCTACCCACCGAAGAAATCGGCGATAATCGCCTGCGCGCGATCCTCGCCGTCGCCGACGCGCCCCCGATCCCCGCCCCCGTCCGGCGGCTGATCGAATGGACCGCGGACTATTATCTCGCCCCCCCCTCCTCGGTGCTGGCGATGACGCTGCGCACCTCGGCGGCGTTCGAGGCGGCGCCGACGATCACCGAATATCGCGCTACCGGCGTAATCCCCGACCGCTTGACGCCGCAGCGTATCCAGGCGCTGGAGCGAATCGGCGAGCGCCAGGGGCTGGTGCGCGAGCTCGCCGCGATCGCCGAAGTCTCCGACGCGGTGATTCGCGGGCTGGTGAAGACCGGCGCGATCGAGGCGGTGACGGTCGACACCCAGGCCCCCTACCCGCTCCCCGACCCGGCCTTCGCGCCCCCCGAGCTCAACCCCGCCCAGGCGGCGGTGGCAGGCGGCCTGCGCACCGCGGTGGAGACCGCCGCCTTCCAGCCCTTCCTGCTCGACGGCGTCACCGGATCGGGCAAGACCGAGGTCTATTTCGAGGCGGTCGCCGCCGCGATCGAGGCGGGCAAGCAGACCCTGGTGCTGCTCCCCGAAATCGCGCTGACCGAGCCCTTCCTCACCCGCTTCGCCGGCCGCTTCGGCTGCGAGCCGGTGGCATGGCATTCGGGCCTGCGCAGCTCCGAGCGCCGCCGCGCCTGGCGTGCGATCGCCAGCGGCGAGGCGATGGTGACGGTGGGCGCGCGATCGGCCTTGTTCCTGCCCTATTCCAAGCTGGGCCTGATCGTGGTCGACGAGGCGCACGAGACCAGCTTCAAGCAGGAAGAGGGGGTGCATTACCACGCCCGCGACGTGGCGGTGATGCGCGGCATGTTCGAGCGCTGCCCGGTCGTCCTCGCCTCCGCCACCCCGGCGATCGAGACGCGGCACCAGGTGGAAGTCGGCCGCTATGCCGAGCTCAAGCTGCCCGGCCGCTACGGTGCCGCCGAACTCCCGAAGATCGAGCCCATCGACCTGATCCGCGAGCCCCCGGAGCGCGGCCGCTGGCTGGCACCCCGGCTGGTTGCGGCGATCGAGGAGACCCTGAAGCGCGGCGAACAGTCGCTGCTGTTCCTCAACCGCCGCGGCTATGCGCCGCTGACCTTGTGCCGCCACTGCGGCCACCGCTTCCAGTGCCCGAACTGCACGGCCTGGATGGTCGAGCACCGGCTGCTCCACCGCCTCTCCTGCCACCATTGCGGCCACACCATGCCGACGCCGAGCATGTGCCCCGAGTGCAAGTCCGACGACACGCTGGTCGCCTGCGGCCCGGGGGTCGAGCGGATCGCCGACGAGGTCGCGGCGCTGTGGCCCGAGGCACGGACAGCTATCGTCACCTCGGACACGCTCTGGTCCCCCGCCAAGGCGGCCGAGTTCGTGTCGCGGATGGAGCATGGCGCGATCGATATCGTCGTCGGCACCCAGTTGGTCACCAAGGGCTATCACTTCCCCAACCTGACGCTGGTCGGGGTGGTCGATGCCGATCTCGGGCTCGACGGCGGCGACCTCCGCGCCTCCGAACGCACCTTCCAGCAGATCATGCAGGTCTCGGGCCGTGCCGGCCGCGGCGAGAAGCCGGGCACGGTGTTCATCCAGACCCATGCGCCCGAGGCGCAGGTGATGCGGGCGCTGGTCTCGGGCGATGCCGAGGCCTTCTACGCCGCCGAGACGGAGGCGCGGCGAGAGGCCGATGCGCCGCCTTTCGGCCGCTATGCCGCAATCATCGTCTCCTCGGAGGACAAGGCGGCGGCGGAGGAAACCGCGCGGATGATCGGCCGCTCGGCCCCGGAGCTGGCCGAGATGCACGTCTACGGCCCTGCCCCGGCGCCGCTGGCGATGCTGCGCGGGCGGCACCGCTTCCGGCTGCTCGTCCACGCCAAGCGGAGTTTCGACGTGCAGGACGTGCTCCGCGACTGGCTGGGCGGGCTGAGCTGGAGCGCCCGCGTGCGGGTCGCCGTCGACGTGGACCCCTATAGCTTCGTCTGACCCCGCCGATTCGATTTGCCATCGCCCCGCCGCACGATATCGTGGCGGCCGGGGGCGACGGGGGACCGTGTATGCGGTGCTTGGCCTTGCTGGCGTTGTTCCTGGCGGTTCTCGGTGTGCGAACGGCCCATGCCGACTGGCGCGTCGCCGAGACGGCGCATTTCATCGTCTATGCCAATGCCTCCGAAGCGGCGTTGCGGCGCAATGCCGAACGGCTGGAGAAGTTCGACAAGGCGCTGCGCCTGTCGCGCGGCATCCTGGAATCCTCGCTGGGCAAGGCCGGGCGGCTGACCGTCTATTTCGTCGGCGACAAGGGGCGCGTCGCCGCCCTTGCCGGTACCGCCAATGTCGCCGGCTTCTACATCCCGCGCGCCGGGGCCTCGGTGGCGTTCGTGCCGGGCGACCTGTTCGGCGAGGGGCCGTTCGCGCTCGGCACGCAACAGGTGCTGCAGCATGAATATGCCCATCACTTCCTGGCGACCACCTGGCCGGATGCCGCCTTGCCCTCCTGGGTGTCCGAAGGTTGGGCCGAGTTCCATGCCACCGCCAGCTTCGATCGCGCGGGCAATCTGCAATTCGGCGGCGCGCCGCTCTACCGCGCGCAGGGCCTGCAGACGGTCAACCCGCTACCGATCCGGCAGATCCTGGCGGGCGCGGCGGGCAGGCTGCGCCCGGACCAGCGCGAAGCGCTCTATGGGCGCGGCTGGGCGCTGGTCCATTATCTGAGCTTCGAATCGAGCCGCAGGGGCCAGCTGAGCGCCTATCTCGATGCGATCACCCGGCAGCGGAACCCCCCCGAGGCGGCGGCCGCCGCGTTCGGCGATCCGGACACGCTGGACCAGGAACTCGACCGCTTCCTCCGGCAGCGCAAGATCAGCGGGTTTCGCATCCGCGCGGAGAACCTCGCCATTCCGCCGGTGTCCATCCGGCTGCTGCGGCCGGGCGAGGCCGCGATGCTGCCGATACGGATTCGATCGGACGCCGGGCTGGAGGAGAAGACCGCCGCCGCCCTCTATGCCGAGGCCAGGAAGATCGCGGCGGGCTTCCCCGACGATGTCGAGGTCCAGCAGGCGCTGGCCGGGGCGGCCTATGCCGCGGGCGATCCTGCGACCGCGCTCGCTGCCACCGACCGGGCGATCGCCGCGGACCCGAACTTGGTCGAGGCGTATTGCACCCGGGCGATGGCGCAGATGTCGATCGCCGAGGCGGCCAGGGACGACACGCCCGAGACCTGGGCCGCGATCCGCCGCACGATCGATCGCGCCAACCGGCTCGATACCGAGGATCCGCGGCCGCTGATCCTGCTCTACCGCAGCTATGCCGATCGCCGCCAATGGCCGCCCGAGGCCGCGCGGAAGGGGCTGCTGCAGGCCTATGCGCTGGCGCCGCAGGATCGGGGCCTGCGGATGCAGGTCGCGGGGATGCTGGTCGGCGAGAAGAAGCTGGTCGAGGCGCGGGCGATGTTGCTGGTGCTCACCTATGATCCGCACGCCTCGGGCGCGGGCGCGGCGGCCTCCAGGATGATCGACGCGTTCGACGCGCGGATCCGGGCGGGTGCCGCCGCGGCACCGGCGCCTGCCGGTGCGAAGTAGCGGCATTGGCGCGGCGCCGCTTGAACCCGCGGCACTTTTCGCCGAAAGCGCGGCCATGGCTAGAACCGGGGTGTTTCCGCGCATGCGGCAGGTGATCATGCTGGTGGCGATGCTGCTCGCCTGGATTGTGCCGGCGCGTGCCGACGACATCTCGGCGGCAGGGCGCGGCGTGGTGCGGATCGTCACCATCGCGGTTGCCGACGACGAGGTGGTAGGCTTCGGCCATGGCAGCGGCTTCGCGGTGGCACCCAACCGGGTCGTCACCAACGCGCATGTCGTCGAGCTCGCCTCGCGCTATCCCGGCAACGTGGTGATCGGCGTAGTGCCGTCCGAGGGCAGCAAGTCCTTCCAGGGCAAGCTGATCGCGATCGACACCAAGCGCGACCTGGCGCTGATCGAGTTCAGCGGCGCCAAGCTGCCGACGCTGGCGCTGTCCAGCGCCGCGGTGACCGATGGCGAGACGCTGTTCGCGCTCGGCTATCCGGGCAATGTCGACATCGCCACGGCGCGCTCGGCGGCCGACTTCATCACCCCGCAATCGCCGGTGCGCTCGCAGGGCGGCTTTGCCGGCACGCGGACGCTGGAGGGCATTTCGGTGCTGCTCCACACCGCCAACATCGCCCGCGGCAATTCGGGCGGGCCGCTGCTTGATGCGTGCGGGCGGGTGCTCGGCGTCAACTCGGCGATCACCAACAGCGAGGAAGGCGATTCGACCTTCGCCTTCGCAATCTCGTACCCGGAACTGACCGCCTTCCTGACCCAGGCCAAGCAGCCCTTCGTCTCGATCGCGGCGCCGTGCATCAGCGTCGACCAGCGCAACGCGCTCGACAAGGCGGCCGAGGAGAAGGACCGCGCCGACATCGCCAACCGGAATGCGCAGGCCGAATCCGCCGCGGCGCGCGCCCGGGAGGCGGCGATCGACAAGGCGCGGGCGGCCAACGAGTCCGCGCGCGAAACCTATATGGCGGGTGCCGCGGTGCTGCTGGTGTTCGGCGCGCTGGCGCTGGGCGCGGCGGGGCTGCTGCTCTCGCGCGACCGGCAGCGCCCGGGCATCTGGACCGCGGTGGGCGGCGGCGCGCTTCTGCTCGGTGCGGTCGCCTTGTTCGTGCTGCGCCCGAGCTTCGACGAGGCGAGCATCGCCGCGCCGGGCGAGGGCAACCAGACAGCCGAGGCCAAGCTGCCGGCGGATGGGGCGGAAGGCCCGCTGGTCTGCACGCTCCAGCCCGATCGCAGCCGGATCACCGTCTCGCCGGGAGAAGCGGTGAAGCTGAATGTCGGACCCGACGGTTGCTTTGACGGCGGCACGCAGTATGCCGAATCCGGCCGCCGCTGGCAGCGCGTGCTCGTCCCCGCCGACGAACAGACGGTGACGGTGCGCGAGTTCGATCCGGACAGCGGCACGCTCACCGACACGCGCTATTTCCTCTCGGCGGCGGACATGCAGAAGGTGCGCGACGTGAAGCCGGTGGTGCCGGTCAACCAGTGCACCGCCGACCAGGCCAAGCGCGCCAGCCTCGCCAGCCTCCAGCAACTGATGCGCGCGACGCTGCCGCCGGCCTATAACGAGAAGCTGGTCTATCACTGCGCGCCGGGCGGGGCGCAGTAGGCTACTTCCGCTCGCGCACGCCCTCGCGAGCGCGCAGCACTCTCTTCCGCTCCAGCCCATAGGCGTACCCGCCCATGCTGCCGTCGCCGCGCTGGGCGCGGTGGCAGGGGATGGCGAGCGCGACCGGGTTGGCGCCGCACGCCGTGCCCGCCGCGCGCACTGCGCCCGGATTGCCCGCCATCGCCGCGAGTTCAGCATAGCTGCGCGTCTCGCCCGGCGGAATCTTCCGCAGCGCCTGCCAGACGGCCTCCTGGAAGGCGGTGCCCTGCACGTCGAGCGGCAGGTCGCGCTGGCGGTTGGGGTCCTCGACCAGCGCCACTACCTCGGCCGCGAGCGCGACGAAATCGGCATCGCCGGGTGCCACCGTCGCGGCGGGGAAGCGGCGGGCAAGCATCGCGGCATCCTCGTCGAAGGCGATGCGGCACAGGCCCTTGTCGGTCGCGGCGATGAGCAGCGGGCCGAGGCTGGTGTCGGCGAGCGTCCAGCGGATCGTCACCCCCGCCCCGCCGCTGCGCCAGGCGCTCGGCACCATGCCGAGCCGCGCGCCTGCCTCGGCATAGAAGCGGCTGGGGGCCGAATAGCCGGCGGCATAGATCGCCTGGGTCACGCTGTCCTCCTCGTCGAGTGCCGCGGCCGCCCGGCGTGCGCGCAGACCCCGGGCATAGGCGGCGGGGGTCACGCCGGTCGCACGCTTGAACAGCCGGTTGAAATGGTGCGGCGCGTAGCCGACCGCCGCGGCCAGCGCTTCGAGCCCGATCGTCTCCTCCGCTGCATCGAGCAGTTCGGTGGCGCGGGCGACGGCGATCGCATCGCGCGCCGCCTCGTCCGGCTTGCAGCGCAGGCACGCGCGGAAGCCCGCTGCGGCGGCGTCCGCCCCCGCATCGAAGAAGCGGACATTCTCCGGACGCGGCCGCCGCGCCGGGCAGCTCGGCTTGCAATAGATCCCGGTAGTGGTCACCGCGACGACGAAGCGCCCATCCTGCGCCCGGTCGCGCGCGGCGAAGGCGTTCCAGCGGGCATCCTGCAGGGCAGCGGCATCGGTCATGCCATCGCTATACGCCCATTGGCGTAGTTGCGGCATCCCGCCGCTTGCGCGCAAAGCCGCCCCGGCTCTTGCAGTCGACGCGCTTTGCTGGCAACGTTAACGTTAACACGCGTGTCGGCGCGGAAGTTTGGAGAGTGCATGTCCTTCTGGCACCGCACGAGCGCGCTGCGCTGGTGGATCATCGGCATCGTCATGCTGGGCACGATGCTCAACTATCTGACGCGGAGCACGCTGGCGGTCGCCGCACCGAGCTTCATGGTCGATCTCCACATCAACGAGCAGCAATATTCCTACATCACCGCCGCCTTCCAGGGCGGCATCATGCTGCAGCCGGTGGTGGGCTATATCCTCGACGTGGTCGGCCTGCGCTCGGGCATGGCGCTGTTCGCCGCGGGCTGGGGCCTGCTGAGCATGGCGCACGGGCTGGCGTTCAGCTGGCAGTGGCTGTTCGCACTCCGCGGCATGCTGGGCTTTGCCGAGGGCACCTCGCACACCGGCGGGCTCAAGGTCGTGTCCGAATGGTTCCCGGCGCGCGAGCGCGGCTTTGCCGGCGGCATCTACAATCTCGGCGCCTCGGCCGGCGCGGCGCTGGCAGCGCCGCTGGTCGCCGGATCGATAGCGCTGTGGAACTGGCGCGCGGCGTTCGTCGTCACCGGCGTGCTGGCGTTGCTCTGGGCGCTGCTGTGGCTGGTCAATTATCGCACGCCGCAAACCCATTCGAGCATCTCGGAGCAGGAACGCGACCTGATCCTCAGCGGCCAGGAAGCCCATATCCAGGAACGCGCCGAGCGCCCCTCGCCGCTGCGTCTGCTCACCCAGCGCAACTTCTGGGGCATCGCGCTGCCGCGTTTCCTCGCCGACCCGACCTGGGGGACGCTCACCTTCTGGATGCCGCTCTATCTGGTGAAGGTACGCGGCTTCAACCTGGGCGAGATCGCCGTCTCCGCCTTCCTGCCGTTCATCGCGGCGGACATCGGCTGCATGTTCGGCCCGGCGCTGGCGCTGTTCCTCCAGCGGCGCGGGATCAGCCTGATCAACGCGCGGCGCTGGACCTTCACCTTCGGCGCACTGCTGATGACCGGCATGGTGTTCGTCGCCAGCGTCGAGAATGCCTGGGCGGCGGTGGCGCTGCTCTGCCTGGGCGGGTTCGCGCACCAGACGCTTTCGGTCACCGTCATCACCATGGCGACCGACCTGTTCCCGCGCAATGAGCTCGGCACCGTCGCCGGCCTTGCCGGCACCTTCGCCAATGGCAGCATCCTCATTTTCACGCTGCTGATCGGCGGGCTGGTCGCCTCGCTGGGCTATGGCCCCTTCTTCATCGCCCTCGGGCTGCTCGACCTCGTCGCCGCCCTTCTTCTCTGGACCCTCGTCAAGGCGCCCCGATGATCCGCAACCCGATCCTTCCCGGCTTCAACCCCGATCCGTCGATCTGCCGCGTCGGCGACGACTATTATATCGCGACCTCGACCTTCGAGTGGTTCCCCGGCGTGCAGATCCACCACAGCCGCGATCTCGCCAACTGGACGCTGATCGCCCGCCCGCTGGTGCGCGCGGCGCAGCTCGACATGCGTGGCGATCCGGACAGCTGCGGGGTGTGGGCGCCGTGCCTCACCCATGACGGCACGCGCTTCCACCTGCTCTACACCGATGTGAAGCGCTACGGCCGCACGACGATGGGCGGCGCCTCGGGCGCGTCGCTGCGCGACTTCCACAACTACCTCGTCACCTGCGACACGATCGACGGGGAGTGGTCCGATCCGATCCACCTCAATTCGAGCGGGTTCGACCCCTCGATGTTCCACGATGACGACGGCCGCAAATGGGTGGTGAACCAGCTCTGGGACCATCGCCCCGGCCGCAACCGCTTCGCCGGAATCGTGCTGCAGGAATATGATCCCGCGGCGGAGAAGCTGGTCGGCGCGCGCACCAACATCTTCCCCGGCACCGCGCTGGGGCTGACCGAGGCGCCGCATCTCTATCGCCGGGGCGAGTTCTATTACCTCCTCACCGCCGAGGGCGGCACCGGCTGGAACCATGCCGTCACCATGGCGCGGTCGCGCGAGATTACCGGGCCGTACGAGTTGCACCCGGACACCTATATCCTCTCCAGCCGCACCCGCCCCGATGCGGTGCTGGCGCGCGCGGGCCATGCCGATCTGGTCCACACCGCCGAGGGCGAACCCTGGCTCGCCTATCTGTGCGGCCGCCCGCTGCCGAATCGCGGGCGCTGCGTGCTCGGCCGCGAGACCGCGATCCAGCCGATGCGCTGGGCCGAGGATGGCTGGCTCTACACCCGCGACGGCCGCGGCCTGCCCGAACTGGAAGTGCCCGCGCTCAGCAACACGCCCTCGCCCGCGCGACCGACCGAGGAGCGCCACGACTTCGACTCGGCCACGCTGCCGATCAACCTGCAATGGCTGCGCACCCCCGAGCCCGACCGGATCTTCAGCCTCACCGCCCGGCCCGGCCATCTCCGCCTGTTCGGGCGCGAGACGATCGGCAGCGTCTTTACCCAAGCGCTGGTCGCGCGGCGGCTCCAGGCCTTCTGCACCTCGACCAGCTGCGTGCTCGACTTCGAACCGCAGGATTTCCAGCAGGCGGCGGGGCTGGTCGTCTATTACAACAGCACCAAGTTCCACTATCTCCATGTCAGCCATGACGAGGATGTGGGCCGCCATCTCCGCGTGATGACAGCGCTGCCCGATTCGCCGCAGGGCGACGCCTTCACCACGCCGATCCCGCTGCCGGCAGGTCCGGTCGAGCTACGCTGCGAAGTGGATTACGAGCGGCTGCGCTTCGGCTGGCGGATGGCCGGGGCGGAGGCCTGGCACTGGCTCCCCGAACTGTTCGACGCCTCGATCCTCTCCGACGAGGCGAGCGCGCCGGGCCTGCCCAACTTCACCGGCGCCTTCATCGGCATGGCCTGCCAGGACGTGAGTGGCATGGGCGCGCCGGCGGACTTCGACTGGTTCGCGTATCGAGAGCGGGCGTTCCTGCCGGACCCGACGATAGGCTAGGCCTGGAGGCAGGAGGCGCCGTAGCGCCTCCCACGGCTCACTTACACTTGACGTTGCCCTTGTCGATCTGGCGGCCGAGCAGCGCGCCGCCGCCTGCGCCGAGCAGCGTCCCCAGCGTCCCGCCGCCGACGACGTTGCCGAGCACGCCGCCCGCCACGCCGCCGATCACAAGGCCGGTCGTGCCGTCGGAGCGCTTGCAATAGGTCCTGCCGTCGCGGCCGCGATAGATGCGGTCGTTGCGGGAAAGCCGTCGCGGCGACCGGTTGGTGTCGCGATAGGATCGGGCGGGATCCCAGTTCTTCTGCTCGCCGTGCCAGCGCTGATCGTGCTGCGCGGCGAATGCGGGCGCGCTCGCCGAAGCGATAAGGCCTGCACAGGCGAGCGCCTTGACGGTCGATGAGATCATGTTCTTCATATCGCGGGGTATCCCTCTATTTGGCGACCTGGAAACTGCCCGCGATCAGCGGTGGCGAACCCAGTGACAGACGCGCACGCGCTTCTTGTGATGGCCATGGCCGCGGACTTCGACCTTGCAGACCTGCTTCTTGCCATAGTGGCGGGGTGCGGCGTCGGCCGGTGCCGACACGATCATGGCGGCGGCGAACATGGCGCCGATCGATCCGATATGCTTGATGGTCATCTCGTCCTCCATTGTGAGAGCGAGAAAGAACACGACAGCGCATGTCGGGTTTCTGAATTAACCACGGTTAAATTGTCGCATTTTGTCGCAAGGGGTCGGCTGACGGTGGGCTGCCCGGATCCTCCCCCTACGGGGGAGGGGGACCGCCGCCGGAGGCGGTGGTGGAGGGGCCGCGCCGCGAGGCGCGGTGCTCCCTGCACCACCTGCGCACCGCCGCTGGCGCGGCGGCCCCTCCACCATGGGCTGGCGCCCATGGTCCCCCTCCCCTGCTTTGGCAGGGGAGGATCCAAATAGTTTACTCCCCCTCGCGCAACATGCTCGCCCGCCGCAGCCGCGCCTCGAGATCCTCCACCATCCGCTCCCGGCTCCGGAACGCATGCTGCAGGTCGCGCTGGCTGAGCGGCATCAGGAATTCGCAGCCGTGGCGCGTGTCCTCGCGCCACACCACCCGTGCCTCGCGCGCGCCGGCGCCGGACATGCCGATCCAGATCAGCGTCCCCTCGGGCAGCGCGACATCGGCGTTGAACAAAAAGCCGGTGCGCGAGAAATTCTCGACCACTGCGTCGAACGGGCGGCCGTCCATGCCGCGCACGGTGGTTTCCCGATTCACCAGGAAGCGCACCGCGCCGCGCGCGTCCATGCTTCCCCAAACTTCCAGCCTCGCGACGAGCACCAGCACCTGTTCCCTTGCCCCAGGACACCGGCTCTACGACAAACGGGGTTAACGCCTGACCAACGCGCACACGCTTCTTGACGCGACGCAGCATCACTGCCATATGCGAAATCACGACGAGGCATTTATATGCAGCGTGATCGGCGGCGCGCCCCAAACGGGGACCTGCTCCGCTAGGCTCTGCTTCGTCGCTTATCGGCTTCCCAAATCACGCGGGGCGTCACTTGTTGACCCCGCCTTCGCGTGCGCCCTTTGAAGATGCGTGCGCGCCGGCCGCATCTATAAGGTTTTACCATGCAATTCAAAGAACTCGGCCTTTCCGAGACCGTCCTGGCTGCGCTCGCCGCCAAGGGCTATACCGACGCGACGCCGATCCAGGCGCAGTCGATCCCCGCGCTGCTCGAAGGCCGCGACCTGCTCGGCATCGCGCAGACCGGCACCGGCAAGACCGCGGCGTTCATGCTCCCCTCGATCGATCGCCTGATCGCCAGCGGCAAGCGCCCGCAGCCGCGCGGCTGCCGCATGCTCGTCCTCGCGCCGACGCGTGAGCTGGCCGCGCAGATCGCCGACAACGCCAAGCATTATGCCAGCGGCACCGGCCTGCGCATCGCCACCGTGTTCGGCGGCACTTCGGTCCACAAGAACAAGACCGATCTGGCGCGCGGCGTCGACATCCTCGTCGCCACGCCGGGCCGCCTCGTCGACCTGCTCGATCAGCATTTCCTGATCCTGCTGGGCATCGAGATCCTGGTGCTCGACGAAGCCGACCAGATGCTCGACCTCGGCTTCATCCATGCGCTGCGCCGCATCGTGAAGGAGCTGCCGACCAAGCGTCAGTCGCTGTTCTTCTCGGCGACCATGCCGAAGACGATCCGCGAGCTGGCCAGCCAGTTCATCCATAATCCGGTCGAAGTGAAGGTGACCCCGGTCGCCACCACGGCGGAGCGCGTCGAGCAGTTCGTCACCTATGTGACCCAGGCCGAAAAGCAGGCGCTGCTGACGATCCAGCTGCGCAACCCGGACATCGACCGCGCACTGATCTTCACCCGCACCAAGCATGGTGCCGACCGCGTCGTGCGGCTGCTCGCCGGCAACGGCATCGCCGCCAACGCGATCCACGGCAACAAGAGCCAGCCGCAGCGTGAGCGCGCGCTGGGCGAGTTCCGCTCGGGCAAGGTCAAGCTGATGGTCGCGACCGACATCGCCGCGCGCGGCATCGACGTGTCGGGCGTCAGCCATGTGTTCAACTTCGAGCTGCCGAACGTGCCGGAGCAATATGTCCACCGCATCGGCCGCACCGCGCGCGCCGGCGCCGACGGCATCGCGATCAGCTACTGCGCCGATGACGAGCGTCCGTACCTGAAGGACATCGAGCGGCTGACCCGCCAGAAGCTCACCGTGCAGCCGCTGCCGGAGAACTTCACGGCCGAGTCCGACAAGATCAAGTCGACCCGTTCGCCGATGCCGGCGAGCCGCGACGAGCAGAACGGCCGCAACGGCCGCGCGATGCAGCATGCCTCGGGTCGTCGTGGCGACGGCCAGCCGGGCGGTCGTGGTCGCGGCGGTCCGCGCAGCGATGCGCCGCGTGCCGGCGAGCCGCGCCGCGCCGAGGGTGGTCCGCGCAGCGACCAGCCGCGTCGCGCCGAAGGTGCCGGCCATGCCGGTGCGGGCGCTGGCGCCGGTCGTGGTCCGGGTGCGCCGAAGCGCAAGTTCAACGCGCGTCCGGCCGGCAGCGGCCAGGGTCGCCCCGGTGGCGGCAATCGCGGCCAGGGCGGCGGCGCGGGTCGCTCGCGCTAAGTCTTGCCCTCTTTACCCCCTCCCGCTTGCGGGAGGGGCAGAGGGAGGGTGTGTAAGGGAAGCGGGGGCTGCGCTCGAAGAAGCGCGGCTGCGCCTGTTCGGCCAATCGACGTCGGATCGCCCGCTACCCTCACACACCCTCCCCTAACCCCTCCCGCAGGCGGGAGGGGGATTTAGGTCGGGACGCGCCGCGCCCGTCCCAACCCGGCACGGCTGTGCCAAAGCCGGTCATTCACCAATTTCAATAAGCTAGCCCCGGCCCCCGCGCGCCCGCTAGCGCTCGTCCCCACAACAGGTGGGAACAGAAGACGATGCGCAATGTCCTGATGGCCGCAGCCCTGGCGCTCGGCGCGGTGGTGCCGGCAGCCGCCCATGCGACGGTGGTGATCACCGGCTATGACGACGATCCCGGCTATCTCGCCGCGGACCAGATGGTCTACACCCCCACCGGTTTCGTCGGCAACTGGCCGGGCATGAGCCGCTTCCGCTTCACCGGCACCGAGAACGGCAAGACGGTGGAGTTCCTCACCTATTGCGCCGACGCCTTCACCGCGATCGGTACCGGCAGCTTCGAGCGCACCGGCATCTCCGCCGTGCTCGGCGACGTCACCCGCCAGCAGCAGTTGCTCACCCTGCTCACCCATTCGGAGGTGCTGCTGGGCAACGAACAGGATCTGCTCGGCCGCAAGACCATCTCCGCCGCCACCCAGCTGGCGGTGTGGGAGATCCTCGAAGAGCATAGCGGCAACTACGACACCACCAGCGGCCAGTTCTACACCGTCGGCGGCAACAGCGACGATGCCCGTGCGCTGGCCAACAGCTACCTGACCCAGATCACGACCGGCGGCTGGACCGCGATCGCCGGCCACAAGCTGCAGCTGCTCTTCTCCAAGGACCAGCAGAGCCAGGTGTTCCTCAGCGCAGTGCCCGAGCCCGCCAGCTGGGCGACGATGATCGGCGGCTTCGCGCTGGTCGGCGGCATGTTCCGGCGCAAGCGCGCGGCGGCGCTGCGAGTCGCCTGACGCCGGCTAATCCCATGATTTCGGGGCAGGCGAGCGCATCGCCTGCCCTTTTTCTTGGGCGCTTCCAGACACGTCGAAACGCAAACATGAAACCAGCGTGTGACGTTTCGGCGACTCGGGTTGCATACGGCCAAGCGCGATGCTAGCAGCCCGGCAACCCATCGGGGGCGCAGTTTGCGTCGCCCCCCTTTTGTGCATGGGGTCACTTCCGACCCTCCGAGAGGAAACGAATCGCGTGGAGAATTCCGGCGGTATTCAGGCCAGCCTAAGCGGACGCTACGCAACCGCGCTCTTCGAGCTGGCACGTGACGCCAAGGCCATCGAGGCCGTCGAAGCGAGCCTTGCGACCGTGCGGGCGGCGCTCGACGAATCGCCCGAGTTCAAGGCGCTCACCACCAGCCCGTTGATCGGCCGCAAGGACGCCGGCAAGGCCGTCGCCGCTGCGGCGGGCGTGATGGGCCTGGATGCGACGACGACCAAGTTCCTCGGCGTACTCGCCGAGAACCATCGTCTGGCGCAGCTGCCGGCGATCATCCGCACCTTCCGCGCGCTGGCGACCAGCCACCGCGGCGAGACGACCGCGGAAGTGACCTCGGCACACCCGCTCACTGCCGAACAGGTCGACGCGCTCAAGCAGCAGCTTCGCACCCGTATCGGCCGCGAGGTCTCGGTCGACCTGTCGGTGGACCCCTCGCTGCTCGGCGGCCTGGTCGTGAAGATCGGCAGCCAGATGATCGATTCGTCGATCAAGACCCGACTGAACTCCCTCGCGCACGCGATGAAAGGCTGAAGGCAAGAAGATGGATATCCGCGCCGCAGAAATCTCGAAGGTCATCAAGGACCAGATCGCCAATTTCGGCACCGAAGCGCAGGTTTCGGAAATCGGCCAGGTGCTGTCCGTCGGCGACGGCATCGCGCGCATCCACGGGCTGGACAATGTCCAGGCCGGTGAGATGGTCGAATTCGCCAATGGCGTGCAGGGCATGGCGCTCAACCTCGAAGCCGATAACGTCGGCGTCGTGATCTTCGGCTCGGACGCCGAGATCAAGGAAGGCGACACCGTCAAGCGTACCGGCACGATCGTGGACGTTCCCGTCGGCAAGGGCCTGCTCGGCCGCGTCGTCGACGGCCTGGGCAACCCGATCGATGGCAAGGGCCCGATCGAATATACCGAGCGTCGCCGCGTCGAAGTGAAGGCGCCGGGCATCATCCCGCGCAAGTCGGTGCACGAGCCGGTGCAGACCGGCCTCAAGGCGATCGACGCGCTGGTGCCGATTGGCCGTGGCCAGCGCGAGCTGATCATCGGCGATCGCCAGACCGGCAAGACCGCCGTCGCGATCGACACCTTCATCAACCAGAAGGGCCCGAACAGCTCGGGCGACGAAGGCAAGAAGCTCTACTGCATCTACGTCGCCGTCGGCCAGAAGCGCTCGACCGTCGCGCAGATCGTCCGCCAACTCGAAGAGAATGGCGCGATGGAGTATTCGATCGTCGTCGCCGCGACCGCCTCGGAGCCCGCTCCGCTGCAGTTCCTCGCGCCCTACACCGGCTGCGCTATGGGCGAGTTCTTCCGCGACAACGGCATGCACGCCGTGATCGTGTATGACGATCTTTCGAAGCAGGCCGTCGCCTATCGTCAGATGTCGCTGCTGCTCCGCCGTCCGCCGGGCCGCGAAGCCTATCCGGGCGACGTGTTCTATCTCCACAGCCGCCTGCTCGAGCGCGCCGCGAAGATGAACGACGCCAACGGCAACGGCTCGCTGACCGCGCTGCCGATCATCGAGACCCAGGCAGGCGACGTGTCGGCCTACATCCCGACCAACGTGATCTCGATCACCGACGGCCAGATCTTCCTCGAGACGAACCTGTTCTACCAGGGCATCCGTCCGGCCATCAACGTCGGCCTTTCGGTGTCGCGCGTGGGTTCTGCCGCGCAGACCAAGGCGATGAAGAAGGTGTCGGGCTCGATCAAGCTCGAGCTGGCCCAGTATCGCGAAATGGCTGCGTTCGCGCAGTTCGGTTCGGACCTCGATGCCTCGACCCAGAAGCTGCTGAACCGCGGTGCGCGCCTGACCGAACTGCTCAAGCAGCCGCAGTTCAGCCCGCTGTCGTTCGAAGAGCAGACCATCTCGATCTTCGCCGGCACCAACGGCTACCTCGACACTGTCGCGGTCAAGGACGTGGTCCGCTTCGAAGCCGCGATGCTCGCGCACTTCCGTTCGCAGCATGCCGAGGTGCTCGCCGAGATCCGCGACACCAAGGCTTTCGAGAACGGTACGCGGGACAAGGTGAAGGGCGTGCTCGACGCCTTCACCAAGACCTTCGCCTAAGGGACTGCCGCCGGATGGCCAACCTCAAGGAACTCAAGGGCCGGATCGCCTCGGTCAAGTCGACCCAGAAGATCACCAAGGCCAAGCAGATGGTCGCGGCGGCGAAGCTGCGGAAGGCGCAAGCCGCCGCAGAAGCCGCGCGTCCCTATGCCCAGCGCCTTGAGGGCGTGGTCGCCAGCCTCGCCAGCAAGGTGGGGGCCAGCGACAATGCGCCGCGTCTCCTCGCCAGCACCGGCAAGGCGGACACGCAGCTCCTCATCATCGCCAATGGCGACAAGGGCCTGTCGGGCGCGTTCAACGCCAACATCGTCAAGGCGGCGATCCTCAAGGCCCGCACGCTGATTGCCGAGGGCAAGACCGTGAAGTTCTACCTCGTGGGCCGCAAGGGCCGCGCGGTGATCGCCCGTACCTTCCCCGGCATGATCGTCGGCCAGTTCGACACCACTGGTGTTCGTACCCCGGGCTATGACGAGGCGCGCGCCATCGCCAAGGACGTGACCGACCGCTTCTTCGCGGGCGAGTTCGACGTGGCGACCCTGTTCTACTCGCACTTCCGCTCAGCACTGGCCCAGGTGCCGACCGAGCAGCAGCTGATCCCGGTCTCGGTACCGGAGACGACGGTGGCGAGTGCGGGTGCTTCGGTCGAGTACGAGCCGGACGAAGAGACGATCCTCGCCGATCTGCTGCCGCGCAACCTGACGGTGCAGATCTTCAAGGCGCTGCTGGAGAACCAGGCCAGCGAGCAGGGCGCGTCGATGACCGCGATGGACAACGCCACGCGCAACGCCGGCGACCTGATCAACCGTCTGACGATCCAGTATAACCGTTCCCGCCAGGCCGCGATCACGACCGAGCTGGTGGAAATCATTTCGGGCGCCGAAGCGCTCTAAAAGCTGCACGAAGCAAGGAAAGCAACAATGGCAACCGCCGCTGTAGACACGACCCCGACCACGGGCACCAACAATGTCGGCCGCATCAGCCAGGTGATCGGCGCGGTCGTCGACGTGACGTTCGAGAACAACCTGCCGGCGATCCTTTCGGCGCTGGAGACCCAGAACAACGGCAACCGCCTGGTTCTCGAAGTCGCACAGCATCTGGGCGAGAACACCGTCCGCACGATCGCGATGGACGCCACCGAGGGCCTGACCCGCGGCCAGACCGTGACCGACACCGGCAACCAGATCCAGGTTCCGGTCGGCCCGGCGACGCTCGGCCGCATCCTCAACGTCGTCGGCGAGCCGATCGACGAGCGCGGTCCGGTCAGCACCGATCTGCGCGCGCCGATCCACGCCAAGGCGCCTGAGTTCATCGACCAGTCGACCGACAGCGCGATTCTCGTCACCGGCATCAAGGTGATCGATCTGCTCGCGCCGTACGCGAAGGGCGGCAAGATCGGCCTGTTCGGCGGCGCCGGCGTGGGCAAGACCGTGCTCATCCAGGAACTGATCAACAACATCGCGAAGGGCCATGGCGGCACCTCGGTGTTCGCAGGCGTCGGCGAGCGTACCCGTGAGGGCAACGATCTCTATCACGAGTTCCTCGACGCCGGCGTTATCGCCAAGGACGCCGACGGCAACGCCATCTCGGAAGGTTCGAAGGTCGCGCTGGTCTATGGCCAGATGAACGAGCCGCCGGGCGCCCGTGCGCGCGTCGCGCTGTCGGGCCTGACGATCGCCGAGTATTTCCGCGACGTCGAAGGCCAGGACGTGCTGTTCTTCGTGGACAACATCTTCCGCTTCACCCAGGCGGGCGCGGAAGTGTCGGCACTGCTCGGCCGTATTCCGTCGGCGGTGGGCTATCAGCCGACCCTGTCGACCGACATGGGCCAGCTGCAGGAGCGCATCACCTCGACCAACAAGGGGTCGATCACCTCGGTGCAGGCCGTGTACGTGCCCGCCGACGATCTTACCGATCCGGCGCCGGCAACCTCGTTCGCCCACTTGGACGCGACGACCGTGCTCAACCGCGCCATCTCCGAGCTGGGCATCTACCCGGCGGTGGATCCGCTCGACTCGACCAGCCGCGTGCTCGAGCCGCGCGTCGTCGGCCAGGAGCATTACGAGACGGCACGTGCGGTGCAGGCCATCCTGCAGAAGTACAAGTCGCTGCAGGACATCATCGCGATCCTGGGCATGGACGAGCTTTCCGAAGAGGATAAGCTGACCGTCGCCCGCGCCCGCAAGATCCAGCGCTTCCTCAGCCAGCCGTTCCACGTCGCCGAAGTGTTCACCGGCATTCCGGGCGCCTTCGTGCAGCTGGAAGACACCGTGCGCTCGTTCAAGGCGGTGGTCGACGGCGAGTATGACCATCTGCCGGAAGCGGCCTTCTACATGGTCGGCGGCATCGACGACGCGATCGCCAAGGCCAAGAAGCTCGCCGACGAGGCGTAATTGACTCTCGCCCCTCTCCTTCGGGGGAGGGGCTTAGGAAGAACCGAGATGCTGCACTTCGAACTCGTCACTCCGGAACGTCTCGTCCGCTCGGAAGAGGTTCACATGGTCGTCGTCCCCGGCAGCGAGGGCGATTTCGGCGTGCTCGAAGGCCATGCGCCGATCATGTCGACGATCCGCGACGGCAATATCGAGCTGTACAAGCCCGGCGCCACCACGCCCGAGCTGATCCGCGTCGAAGGCGGTTTCGCCGAGGTCAACGAGCGCGGCCTGACCGTGCTGGCTGAACGCGCCGAATAAGCCCGGCTTCCAGCCGCTGGCCTGCAACAGCCCCGCGCGAGCGGGGCTGTTTGCGTTTGGGGCTCCCCCGCATAGTTAGCCAAATCGCAAGGCTTGTCCTTTAGTCCCGGTACCTTCCTGGAGGACTGAAGTTCGATGAGCGCGTTCGGGCGTCGTGGCGGCATGGGCGGTGGTACCGGAGGACGTCCGGCCTTTGGCGTGGCGCGGCCGATGCAGGGCGGCGGTTACCAACGTGCCGAGCCGCTGCCGCTGGGCGGCGACCAGTTCCCGCCGCTCGACTCGGTCCCCCTGCCCGGCCACCACTTCGCCGACCCGATGCTGGAGCGCGACCCGCTCGGCCCCAGCGCGGCGAGCGCCGACGCGATGCAGCGCCTCGCCGATCGTCAGGCGGCGCCCGCCGACCAGGGCAGTTCGCGCAACGAGGGCTTCGAGGCCTCGATCCACCGCATCAAAGAACAGGTGCTGCCGCGCCTGCTCGAGCGCGTCGATCCCGAGGCCGCGGCGACGCTGAGCAAGGACGAGCTGGCCGAAGAATTCCGCCCGATCATCGGCGAAGTGCTCGCCGAGCTGAAGCTGACCCTCAACCGGCGCGAGCAGTTCGCGCTGGAGAAGGTGCTGGTCGACGAGCTGCTCGGCCTGGGCCCACTCGAGGAGCTGCTCGCCGACGCCGCCGTCACCGACATCATGGTCAACGGCCCCGAGCAGACTTATGTCGAGCGCAAGGGCAAGCTCGAGCTCGCCAACATCCAGTTCCGCGACGAGGAGCATCTGTTCCAGATCGCGCAGCGGATCTGCAACTCGGTCGGCCGCCGCGTCGACCAGACCACCCCGCTCGCCGATGCGCGGCTCAAGGACGGCAGCCGCGTCAACGTGATCGTGCCGCCGCTCAGCTTGCGCGGCACCGCCATCTCGATCCGTAAGTTCTCCGCCAAGCCGATCACGCTCGACATGATGGCCAAGGGCGGATCGATGTCCGAGAAGATGGCGACCGCGCTCAAGATCGCGGGCGCGAGCCGGTTCAACATCGTCATCTCGGGCGGCACCGGCTCGGGCAAGACGACGATGCTCAACGCGATCTCCAAGATGATCGACCCCGGCGAGCGCGTGCTGACCATCGAGGACGCCGCCGAACTCCGCCTGCAGCAGCCGCACTGGCTGCCCCTGGAGACCCGACCCGCCAATCTCGAAGGCCAGGGCGAGATCTCGATCCGCGACCTGGTCAAGAACGCGCTGCGTATGCGGCCCGACCGCATCATCCTCGGCGAAATCCGCGGCGCCGAGTGTTTCGACATGCTCGCCGCGATGAACACCGGTCACGACGGTTCGATGTGCACCCTCCACTCGAACAGCCCCCGCGAGGCGCTGGCGCGTATGGAGAACATGGTGATGATGTCGGACATCAAGGTGCCCAAGGAAGCGATCAGCCGCCAGATCGCCGATTCGGTGGACCTGATCATCCAGGTGAAGCGCCTGCGCGACGGCAGCCGCCGGGTGACCAACATCACCGAGGTGATCGGCATGGAAGGCCCGGTGATCGTCACCCAGGAGCTGTTCAAGTTCGAGTATCTCGACGAGGGCACCGACGGGAAGATCATCGGCGAATATCGCTCGATGGGCCTGCGCCCCTACACGCTCGACAAGGCCAAGCAGTTCGGTTTCGACCAGGCGCTGCTGGAGGCGTGCCTGTAACTCTTAGATCCTCCCCCGCAGGGGGAGGGGGACCGCCGCCGAAGGCGGTGGTGGAGGGGTGTACCCGCTAAGGGTGCGCGCCACGATACCAGCGCTGACACCCCTCCGTCGCGCTGCGCGCGCCACCTCCCCTTTCAGGGGAGGATCTTCAAAGCCTCAACCCGCGTGCAACGCGACGCTGACCAGCACGAGCGCGGCGAACAGCCCGGCCATCTGGATCGCCATCCACGGCACCCAACCAACCTGTTCGAGATTCCGCCGCTTGCGCCGGCGATGCTCGGCCACCCCGGCCACGATCGCGATCAGCAGCGCAACCCCGGCGCCGATCCAGAATTCTAGTTGCATCGTCATCCTGTTGCGTCACAGTCGCGCACCGATAGCAGGGAGCCATCGCTTATGCGCCATCGTCTTGTCGCCGTCGCCGCCGTCACCACCCTCGCCGCCGTCGCCAGCGTTGCTGCGCAGCAACCCGCCTCGCTGCGCCAGGCGATCGAAGCCGCGGTCCAGGCACCAAGCCGCACGCCCGCCAATACCGCGCGCGA
This sequence comes from Sphingomonas sp. 22176, assembly GCF_052045505.1. Lineage (NCBI taxonomy): Bacteria > Pseudomonadati > Pseudomonadota > Alphaproteobacteria > Sphingomonadales > Sphingomonadaceae > Sphingomonas > Sphingomonas sp. 22176. The sequence continues at coordinate 161,470 of NZ_JBQEPL010000001.1, forward strand.
CAAATATCGCCACCCCGCCGACACGCTCGCCTTTTTCGGCGTGAAGCCCGGCGACACCGTCGTCGAGATCTGGCCGAGCGGCGGCTGGTACACCGAGATTCTCGCGCCGCTTACCAAGGGCAAAGGCATCCTCTACGCCGCCGTGCCGAGCGGCAACGCCAAGGGTATCGAGGCGCTGAAGGCGAAAGATGCCGCGCTCTACGGCCCGATCCGCGTCGTCGCCTTCCCTGCCGCCGCCGGCCAGGCCAAGGTGCCGGACGGCACGGCCGACGTGGTGCTCACCTTCCGCAACGTCCATAACTGGCGGATGGGCGGCAAGGACGGAAAGGACTATTCGCCCGAGGCGTTCAAGCAGATGTACGCGATGCTCAAAAAGGGCGGCACGCTGGGCATCGAGGACCATCGCCTACCCGAAAACGCGAGCGACGAGCGCGAGACCAACAGCGGCTATCTGAAGGTGTCGACCGTGCGCCGGCTGGCCGAGGCGGCGGGCTTCAAGTTCGTCGGTGCATCGGAAGTGAATGCCAACAAGGCCGACACCGCCGACTGGCCCAACGGCGTATGGACGCTGCCGCCCACCTATGCGCTCAAGGACCAGGACCGCGCCAAATACGCCGCTATCGGCGAGAGCGACCGTATGACGCTCAAATTCCGCAAGCCGTAAGGGGGTATTGGGAGGGCGTATCCTCCCCCGCCAGGGGGAGGTGGGCCGCGCAGCGGCTCGGAGGGGGAGGATGCCAGAACCTCGCAAGCGTCGGGCTTCCTCCCCCTCCGCCGCGCTTCCCCCGCCACCTCCCCCTGGCGGGGGAGGATATGGCTTACTTCAACGGGGGGCGTTACTTCCCCAGCTTCTCGATCTTTTCCTGCAGCCGGGCCAGCTCGGCCTTGAGCGACGACACGTCGCCGTCGCCGCCGCTGCTCGCCTCGGGCGCCGCCGGGGCCGTCGTGGGCGCAGCACCCGGAGCCGGGTTCGCGGCGCCACCCGGCTGGAAGGCGCTTGCCGCGGCTTCGAACATCGCGATGTTGCGCTTGGCGATCTCCGCGAAGGGCGAGTTGGCGAAGGCGCCTTCGACCGCCGACTTGAACTGTTCCTGGTTGCGGCGGAAGCTGTCCATCGACGCTTCCAGATAGCCCGGCACCATCGCCTGCATGGAATCGCCGTACAGCGAAATCAGCTGGCGCAGGAAGTTCACCGGCAGCATCGTCTGGCCGCGGGCTTCCTCCTCCATGATGATCTGGGTGAGGACATTATGCGTGATGTCCTCTTCGGTCTTGGCGTCGACGACCTTGAAGTCGCGGCCTTCGCGCGTCATCGCTGCGAGATGCTCGAGCGTGATGTAGGACGAAGTCTCGGTATTATAGAGGCGGCGGTTCGCGTACTTCTTGATAATGACCGGACCGCTTCCAGGTGCAGCTTTCTTCATGGGGAACCCCGCGCGTGACAGATGCGCACCTAACTACAGTTTCTGACGCGCCGCAACACGGACCGCGCCCTTTGCCGCTTTTTCTCGCATTGCTGCGCAACGAAACGGCAACATCGCCCGAAAGACGGGCAGCCGCGCTGGCGGGTCTGGCCGCCTATCAGCACGCCCCCCGCCCCGCCCCGCGCCCCGAAAAGCCGATCGTCGCGCGCGCCGGCCGCGCGGTGCTGCGCGATTATGGCGGGCATGGCCGGCCGGTGGTATTCGTGCCGTCGCTGATCAACCCGCCGGTGGTGCTTGATCTTGCGCGCGGCAATTCCTTGCTGCGCTGGCTGTCGCGCCAGGGCGTGCGCCCGCTGCTGGTCGATTGGGGAAGCCCGGTGCCTGACGAGGCAGCGCTCGACGTCAACGGCCATGTCGAGCAATTGCTGCTTCCCTTGCTGCGCCAGTTGCGGCGCCCGCCGGTGCTTGCCGGCTATTGCCTCGGCGGCACCATGGCGATCGCCGCGGCGCAGGCGATCGAAACCGCTGGCCTCGTCACCATCGCGGCGCCCTGGCACTTCGCCGGCTATGGCGCCGCGCTGGAGCGGTTCGCAGCACTCTGGGACCAGGCCTATCCCACCTGCGAACGGCTGGGCGTGGTGCCGATGGAGGTGCTGCAGGCCGGCTTCTGGCAGCTCGATCCCCGCCGCACGATCGTGAAGTACGAGCGTTTCGGCCGCCTCCATCCCAAGGCGGCGGAGGCACGCGCCTTCGTCGTACTCGAGGACTGGGCCAATGCCGGCGCGCCGCTCAGCTTCGGAGCCGGGCGCCAGCTGTTCGACGACTTCCTCTCGGCCGACCTGCCCGGCAGCGGCCGCTGGCAGGTGGCAGGCATCACCGCGCAGCCCGAGGCGCTCGACATGCCCGCGCTGTCGCTGATCTCCACCACCGACCGCATCGTCCCGGCCGCCAGCGCCGCGCGGCTGGGCGAAGTGCGCGAGATGACGCTCGGCCATGTCGGCATGATCGTCGGCGGCCGCGCGCGCAAAGCGGTGTGGGAGCCGCTTGCTCACTGGTTAACTGCACTTCCCCGCACTAGATAGCGACCAAACACACCCCAGGAGACCAGCATGACCGACGTCGTGATCACTGCCGCCAAGCGTACCCCGGTGGGCAGCTTTCTCGGTGCCTTCGCCGCCACCCCCGCGCACGAGCTTGGCCGCGTCGCGATCGAGGCCGCCCTCGCCGAAGCCGGCGTGAAGGGCGAGGAAGTTTCCGAAGTCATTCTCGGCCAGGTGCTCACCGCCGCGCAGGGGCAGAACCCCGCCCGCCAGGCCTCGATGCATGCGGGCGTGCCCAAGGAAGTGCCGGCGTGGAGCGTGCAGCAGGTCTGCGGCTCGGGCCTGCGCGCGGTGGCGCTCGGCTTCCAGTCGATCCGCAACGGCGATGCCTCGATCATCGTCGCGGGGGGCCAGGAATCGATGTCGATGAGCACCCATGCCCAGTCGCTGCGCCCGGGCACCAAGATGGGTGACCTGAGCCTGGTCGACACGATGATCAAGGACGGCCTAACCGACGTGTTCAACGGCTATCACATGGGCATCACCGCGGAGAATCTCGCCGAGCAATATCAGGTGACCCGTGGCGAGCAGGACGAGTTCGCGGTCCGCTCGCAGAACCTCGCCGAGAAGGCGCGTGCCGACGGCCGCTTCAAGGACGAGATCGCGCCGGTCACAGTCAAGACCCGCAAGGGCGAGACGATCGTCGCCGATGACGAATATATCCGCGCCGGCGCGACGGTGGACAGCGTCGCCGGCCTGCGCCCTGCGTTCAAGAAGGACGGCACCGTCACCGCCGCCAACGCCTCGGGCCTTAACGACGGCGCCGCGGCGCTGGTGCTGATGAGCCGCGAGGAAGCCGAGAAGCGCGGCGCGCCGATCCTCGCCACCATCCGCAGCTGGGCGAGCACCGGCGTCGACCCGTCGGTGATGGGCATCGGCCCGGTCACCGCCAGCCGCAAGGCGCTGGAAAAGGCCGGCTGGACGATCGGCGATCTCGACCTGATCGAGGCCAACGAGGCCTTTGCCGCGCAGGCGCTGTCGGTCGGCAAGGAGCTGGGCTGGGATGCCGACAAGGTGAACGTGAACGGCGGCGCGATCGCGATCGGCCACCCGATCGGCGCCTCGGGCGCGCGCATCCTCACCACCCTGCTCCACGAGATGAACAAGCGCGATGCCAAGAAGGGCCTTGCGACGTTGTGCATCGGCGGCGGCATGGGCATCGCGATGTGCGTCGAGCGCGACTGACGTATCCAATCCGCGATGGAAGACGGAGCCGGGGTGAAAACCCCGGCTCTTTTTTATCCAGCGCATCGGGGCGCACTTGTCTGGATTATCTTCAGCAACTGTTTGTAATTAAATTGCGCGCTTTTGCTGCATTTTAGCAACAATTCGTTTCACTCTGTGACAATGCTGCAACAGGCCGTAATAAACATGAAAGAAACGTAACCAAACCTCTTGTAAGAATCCGGCCATCTCGGGTCAAAGCTCCCTCAGGCATATCGCCTGTGAGGGGCAATCCATGAAATTTTCAAAGCTTTTGAGTGCGACGGCGCTGGTCGGGAGCGCGATGCTCGTTCCGACCATGGCGCTGGCGCAGACGACTCCGCAGAACGATGCCGGCGCGCCCGCCGCCGAGGACGACGCTTCGATCGTCGTCACCGGTTCGCGTCTGCGCACGGCGAACCAGGATTCGCCGGTTCCGATCACCACGGTCACCGCCGAACAGATCGCCAACAGCGGCCGCATCTCGGTCGGCGACGTGCTGAACACGATGCCGCAGCTGCGCAGCACGGTCGGCTCGCAGAACTCCACCTCGGGCCTCGGCCGTCGTGGCCAAAACTTCCTCGACCTTCGCGGTCTGGGTACGTCGCGCACGCTGACGCTGATCAACGGCCGTCGCCAGGTCACCAGCGACATCATCAACAACGGCAACGCCGTCGACGTGAACACGATTCCGCTTGACCTGATCGATCGCATCGACATCGTCACCGGCGGCAAGTCGGCCGTGTACGGTTCGGACGCGATCTCGGGCGTCGTCAACTTTATCCTCAAGGATCACTTCAACGGCCTGCAGCTCAACGCCCGTACCGGCGTGAGCAAGTATGGCGATGCCGGCAACCAGACCGTGTCGCTGCTGGCCGGCAAGAACTTCGCCGACGGCCGCGGCAACGTTGTGGTCTCGGCGGAATATTCGCACCAGTCGGACTACTATGCTTCCGACCGTCCGGCGCTGCGCCACAATGACGCGTTCGTCGTGGTCGACACCGACACCGGCGCCTCGTCCGACGACGTGCCGGATCGCATCTTCTATCGCGATCTGCGCAGCACCACCATCTCGCTCGGCGGCCAGCTCGGCTTCCGCTACGGCAACACCGGCGGCCGCCCGTGCGGCACCGACGCCGTCGGCAACGCCTTCACGTGCGCCTATCTGTTCCAGCCGGGCGGCGCTCTCACCCCGCAGACGGGCCTGCGCGTCGGCCTTGGCCCGAACGGCAGCTTCGTCGGCGGCAATGGTTCGACCGGCCGCGAAGGCAAGCTGGTGGTGCTGTCGCCCAACGTGAAGCGCTATGCGTTCAACGCCCTGGGCCATTTCGAAGTGTCGAGCGCGTTCGTGCCGTTCTTCGAAGCCAAGTATGTGCGCACCGAAGCGTTCGGTTCGCAGAGTGGTCCGTTCTTCTCGCAGGGGCAAACGCTCAGCGATCAGATCGGGGGCACAGGCCTCACGGATCTGTCCTACTTCACCACCGGTGGCGCCACCGGTCGCGTGAATCGCGAGGGCATCCGCCTCGACAACCCCTATCTGAACAGCGCCGCGCGTAACACGATCACCGCACAGCTGCAGGCCGCGATCGCGACGGGCGTCAACCCGAACACCGGCGCCGCGATCACCGCCGCGCAGCAGGCCGCGTCGCTCGCGCAGGTCGCGGCAGGCACCTATCGCTTCTCGCTGCGTCGCAATTGGGTCGACCTGGGCACGCGCGACGAGAACATCAAGCGCGAGGTGTACCGCTTCGTCGGCGGCGCGCGTGGCGAAATCGCCAGCAGCTGGCACTATGAAGTGTCGGCCGAGTACAGCGAGCATCGCGAAACCAACGTGATCAGCGGCAACGTCAATCGCCAGCGCTTCCTGCTCGCGAATGACACGACCCGCGACGCCAACGGCAATATCGTCTGCCGTTCGCAGGTCAGCCCGGCCTATGCGGGCACCGATCGCGCCGGAAACCCGGCGGTCCTCGCGGCGGACGTCGCGGCCTGTGTGCCGCTCAATCCGTTCGGCGAAGGCTCGGTGAGCAGCGCGGCGCGCAACTATCTGCTGATGAACACCACTGCCACCGGCAGCGCGACGCAGTTCGTGGCCAACGGCTATGTCGCCGGCAACCTGTTCGAGCTGCCGGGCGGCCCGCTGAGCGTTGCGGTCGGCGGCGAATATCGGCGCGAGACGCTGCGCTACGACCTCGATCCGCTGACCCAGGCTGGCTATGCGTTCTACAACGCCATCCCGACCTTCCGTTCGCCCGCCTTCGAAGTGAAGGAAGCGTTCGGCGAGATTTCGGTCCCGATCCTCAAGGACGTGCCGTTCTTCCAGGAACTGACCGCAAGCGGTTCGGGTCGCGTCGCGAACTATCGCGGTACGACCGGCACCGTGTTCGCCTACAGCGGCGACGCGATCTGGCGCCCCGTGCGCGATTTCGGCATCCGCGGCAGCTATTCGCGCGCCGTCCGTGCGCCGTATGTGGGTGATCTCTATGCGGTCGCGGGGCAGAACTTCACCCCGGCCCCGGCGGATCCCTGCTCGCTGCGCAACATCAACACCGGCTCGGCCAACCGCAAGGCGAACTGCGCTGCGGCCGGCATCCCGGCGTCCTATGACTATGTCTACACCTCGTCGCTGCAGATCCTCAGCGGCGGCAATCCGAACCTGAAGGAAGAAAGCTCGCGTTCCTGGACGCTGGGCGGCATCTTCGAGCCGCACTGGGTGCCGGGTCTCTCGATCTCAGGCGACTATTACGACATCACGGTCAAGAACGTGATCACGTCGCCGTCGGTGCAGGCCGCACTGAACGCCTGCTATGACGCGCCGTCGCTGAACAACCAGTTCTGCGGGCTCTTCCAGCGCGCGCCCGCTGCCGGCGGTCCGAACGGCGAGCAGGCGTACCGCATCATCGAGGGTTCGTATCAGGACGCGCCGCAGAACTATGCCCGCTACAAGGCGCGCGGCATCGATGCGAACGTCACCTACAACCACCGGTTCGACTGGGCTCTGGTGCGGATGAAGGGCGAGTGGACCCATGTGATCCAGCGCGACAACTACACCGATCCGTCGCGTCCGAACTACAAGAACGTCATCACCGGCGAGCTGAACGATCCGCAGGACCGCTTCACCGTGGACACCGACGTGACGTTCGGGAAGTTCACGATCGGCCACACGCTCCGTTACATCAGCGGCATGTACCTGAACGCCTGGGAAGACTATAACAGCGTCAATGGCGAACCGCCGCAGAACCCGGACTATGCGGACATCCGCATGTATCCGTCGGTCGTCTACAACGACGTCCGCTTTGCGCTGGAGGTGAACAAGAGCTTCAACTTCTACGGCGGCATCAACAACGTTGCGAACAAGAACCCGCCCTACGGCCTCACCGGCGTGGGCACCGGTTCGGGCGTCTACGATAACCGTGGCCGTTTCTTCTACATGGGCTTCCGCGCCAACTTCTGATCGCGGAAACCAATCAATCGGGGCCGGGAGGAGCAATCCTTCCGGCCTTTTTTTTGGCCTCTCGGCCGGGATAGAAGCACCTATGCACCGCAACCCTGTCGACCTCGCTTTGTCCTTCGCCCGTGCCGGCAAGACCGCGCAGGCCTGTGCGCTCCTCGCCGATGCCGGTGCGCAGGGCAGCGCCGAAGCCTGGATGCAGCTTGCCGTTTGGTATCTGATCGGTGCCCCCGTGGCGCGCGATCTCGACCAGGCGCGCGCCTGCCTCGCCAAGGCGGTGGCGATCGGCCATGTCGACGGGGCGCTGATGGAGATCGCGCTGCTCGCCAACGGCAATGGCGGCCAAGCGGCGCCCGATTGGCCCCGCGCGCTGCAAGCGCTGGATATCGCCGCACAAGGCGATCCGGTCGCAGCGGCGCAGCGTGCCCTGCTCGCCAGGATGGCGCTGCGGGACGATGGCACACCGCAGACGACTCCTATCGGAGAGGTCTTGCACGACAGCCCCCGTCTGCGCCGCTTCCCGCAGCTGCTGACCCCCGAGGAGTGCGCCCACCTCGCCACGACGGCGCAGCCGCTGCTCGAGCCTTCCTACGTGCTCGATCCGCGCAGCGGACAGCCCATGCCGCACCCGATCCGGACCTCGGACGGCGGCGCGATCGGGCCGACGCGCGAGGATCTGGTCGTCCGGGCGGTCAACCTGCGGATCGCCGCGGCAACGGGCACCGACGTCCAGAACGGCGAGCCGCTGACGGTGCTGCGCTATGCGCCCGGCCAACAATATCGCCGCCACCTCGATACGATCGCCGGGGCCGCCAACCAGCGGATGGCGACGCTGATCCTCTATCTCAACCAGGGATTTGCCGGCGGCGAGACATGCTTCCCGGCGATCGGCGTTACCGTACAGCCGCGCGCGGGCGATGCGATCCTGTTCGATACCCTGCTACCCGATGGGACGCCCGATCCGCAGCTGGTGCACACCGGGGAGCCGGTTCGCGCCGGCGCGAAATGGATCGCGACGCGCTGGATCCGGCAGGCGCCCGTTGATCCCTGGACGATCGCCGCGGGCTGACTAGGCCCACACCCGATCGAACCGCGTACCCAGCCCGGTGAGCAGCTCATATTGCGACAGCCCGCTCAGCGCGGCGGTCTCGGGTAGCGCATAGTCCATCGCCACCCAGTCTCCATCCGCCAGCTCGGGCGCGGCATCGACGCAGATCGCGGTCAGGTCCATCGATACGCGGCCGACCACCGGCAACACCGCGTCTCCCGCATGCGCGCGCCCCTTGTTCGAGAAGCAGCGCAGATAGCCGTCGGCATAGCCGAGGTTGAGGATCGCCACCTCCATGTCACGCGGCGCGGTGTAGGTCGCGTTGTAGCCGATCGTCTCGCCCGCACGGACCTGCCGGCGCTGGAGGATCTGGGCCTCGGGCGTGATCACCTGGGCGATGGCGCCATGGGCCTCGCGCTGGCGGCCGCCATAGAGGGCAATGCCCGGGCGGGTGAGGTCGAAGTGATAGTCGGCGCCCAGGGCGATGCCCGCGCTGTTGGCCAGGCTCATCCGCCGCGCCGATGTCCGCCCGGCAAGCGCGGCGAAGCTGTCGCGCTGGCGGGCGTTGAGCGACACGTCCTCGTCGGCGGAGACGAGGTGGCTCATCAGCGTGTCGATCGCGAGGCCTTCGAGCAGCCCGTCCGCCACCTGCTGCGGGGAAACCCCCAGCCGGTTCATGCCGGTATCGACCATCACGTCGCACACGCCCCCGCCGGCCTCGCGCCAGCGCCGAACCTGCTCGGCGCTCGCGAGCACCGGCCGGGCGTTGGCGGGGCGATCGGCGAGATCCTCGGCGCGCACGCCGTGCAGCACCGAGACGGCCACGCCGAGATCGGCAATGGCCCGCGCCTCGCCCCAGGCGGCGACGAAGAAGTCGCGGCAGCCCGCCTGCGCCAGTCGCTCCACCACGCCGCGCGCGCCCAGCCCATAGCCGTTCGCCTTCACCGCCGCGCCGCACGCCGCCGCACCGCTCAGGCGCGCGAGCAGGGTCCAGTTGGCGGTAAGGGCCGCAGCATTGAGGCGGAGGCGAAGGGGGGAGTCGGTCATCCCCCGTCGGTTAGCGCCGCGGCGTGCGAAGCGCCACCGTCTCGCGCAGGCCGAACGCGGTCACCACCAGCGCCACCACCACCACCGCGAAGGTGTACCACAGCCCGGCATAGGGGTTGCCGGTGCGCGCGACGATGTAATGGCTGATGAACGGCAGGAAGCCGCCGAAATAGCCGGTGCCGATATGATAGGGGATCGACATCGACGAATAGCGGATGCGGCTGGGGAACATCTCGCTAAGCAGCGCCGCGACCGGGCCGTAGGTGGCGCCGCACAGCGCCATCAGCACGGTCATCGCCACCAGGATCATCGCGATGTCGATCGGCTCCGGCACAATGCGATCGAAGCGATAGCCGGCATCCTCCAGCGCGGCCTTCACCGCCTTGGGGTCGTTGCTCTCGACGACCTGGCCGCCGATCGTGACGACCACGGTAGGCGCCTTGGCGGTCTTGTAGCTGACGCCCAGCCGCGAAAGATGGTCGAGCATCCGCCAGCATTCGTCGGCCTGGGTGGTGGCGAAGGGATCATAGGTGCAGTGCGGCCCGGCGACGATCACCGGCTCGCGCCGTGATGCCTTGGCGAGGCCGGGATTGGCGGCGCTGCCGATCACGTAGAAACAGGGGAAGAGCAGCACCAGGGTCAGCGCATAGCCGATCACGATCGGCGGCTTGCGCCCGACCCGGTCCGAAAGCCTGCCGAAATAGAGGAAGAAGCCGACGCCGATCACCGCGCCCGCGCCGGTAATCAACTGCGCCGCAGTCTGGTCGAGCCGCATCGGGCCCGAGAGGAAGGCGAGCACCGAGAACATCGCGGTGTACCACACCACGGTCAGCCCGCCGGCGATGCCGAACAAGGCGACGAGCAGGCGCTTCTTGTTGCCCGGATAGGTGAAGCTCTCGACGAAGGGGTTGCGCGCGGTCTCGCCCGCTTCCTTCATCGCGCGGAATACCGGGCTTTCGGAGAGCCGCAAGCGCATCCACAACGAGATGGCGAGCAGCACCAGCGAGAACAGGAAGGGCAGCCGCCAGCCCCAGCTTTCCCAGATGCCGGCGGCGGCGAAGCGGAACAGCAGCACTACCGCGAGGCTGAGGATGAAGCCGCCGACCACGCTCGCCTGGATGAAGCTGGTGTAATGGCCGGCGCGCCCCTCCGGCGAATGCTCGGCGACGAAGATCGCTGCACCGCCATATTCGCCGCCCAGCGCCAGCCCCTGTGCCACGCGCAGCACCAGGATGACGATCGGCGCGGTCGCCCCGATCGCGCCATAGCCCGGGATCAGGCCGATGCCCGCGGTGGCCAGCCCCATCACCGTGATGGTGACGAGGAAGGTATATTTGCGACCCATCCGGTCGCCGAGATAGCCGAACAGCACCGCGCCGAGCGGGCGGAAGCCGAAGCCGATCGCGAAGGTCGCCCAGGAGAGCAGGGTGCCGAGATTCTCGTTGCCCGAGGGGAAGAAGGTACGGCCGAGGACCCCGGTGGCGGTCAGCGTACCCCAGATGAAGAAATCATACCATTCGAACACGGTGCCCAGCGACGACGCGCCGATCACCATCCGCATCTCGCTGGCGCTCGGCTCGCAACCCTCGTCGGCCATCTTCCCTGTCCCCCGATGTCTCGCTGTGCTTCTACAGGAGTCGCACGAGGGAGCAATGTGTCAGGCGCGGCGCCCCAGCGTCTTGAACATCAGCGTGATCCGCGCGGCCTCGGGCGGGACCGCGTAGATCGGCCGTGCGGCGTGCGGGATGGTGCCGGGGAAGATCACCAGCCGATCGGGCTTGGGCATCACGGCCTTCACCACTTCACTGCCGCTGCGGTTGAAGAACAGCGTCTCGCCGCCATGGTCGGCGTTCCAGTCGGCCTGCGGATAGTAGATCGCGGTGAGGTGGTCTTTGCAGTCCGAGTCGAGATGGACCCCGCCGCCGACGCCCGCCGGCATCCGGTTGGCGTAGCAGCGCGACAGCCGCTGGCCGCGGAGCGGCTTGCGCAGCAGATCCTCCCACACCTCGGCGATCAGCGGCGCTGCGGCCTGGAGCTCGTTGCCGATCGCGTTGGGGTCGCGATCCTCCTGCGCGCTCTTCTGGTAGCCGGCGAAATGCTTGTAGAAATAGCGCGGCGCATCCGGCGCGCCCGAGGAATAGGCGCCATGCGCCCAGCCCGACTGGTCGAGATAATCCCAGATGCGCTGGCGCCGCGCGTCGCCCAGAAAGTTGTCGAGTACGCGAATGTCGTTCAACGGCCGGTCCTTACACCACGCCCGGCAGGGCCTGCACGGCCTAGCGAAAAAGGGTTAATCGACGGTTAGGCGAAACCGCAGCGACGCTGGTGCCCTGCACCGGATCGGGTGTATGGGGAACCAAGCGAAACGACTTGGCCGAACAGGATGCGCCGCTCCGAATGCCTGCTGCTCGCCGCCTGGGTGGCACTTCTGCCGAGCGCACAAACGGCGCACGCGCAGGACCGCCGGGCGGTTACCGAACCGACCCTGCCGGGCAAGACCTGCGCGGTGCTCACCGCAGCCGCCGGTGCAATGCCCGGCAGCGACACCCGGCGCCTGCAGGCTGCGATCGATCAATGCCCCGCAGGGCAAGCGGTACGGCTGGTGCCCGGCGCCGCGACCGCACGCTTCGAAAGCGGGCCCTTGGTGATGAAGTCGGGCGTGTACCTGTGGGTCGATGCCGGTGCGGTGCTCGCCGCCAGCCCCGATCCCGCCGCCTATGACGAGGACGGCGCCTGCGGGCGGATCGATGCCCGGGGCAAGGGCTGCCGGCCCTTTCTCCGCTTTGCCGGAACGCGCGGCGGCGGCATCGTCGGGGACGGGATCATCGACGGCCGCGGCGGCGCGGCCATGACCGGTCGCGACGGCGAGACCTGGTGGCAGCTCGCCCGCCGTGCCCAGCGCGACGGCGGCAAGCAGAACAATCCGCGCCTGATCCTGGTCGACGGCGCACGCGACATTACCTTCTACCGCATCACCTTACGCAACGCCGCCAACTTCCACGTCGCGATGAACGACGTGCGCGGCGCGACCTTCTGGGGCGTCCGCATCGACACGTCGGCCGATGCCCGCAACACCGACGGCATCGATCCCGGCGCCTCGCAGGACGTGACGATCGCCCGCACCTATATCCGCACCGGCGACGACAATATCGCGATCAAGGCCGGCAAGGGGCCTACCCACCATGTGTCGATCCTGGACAGCCATTTCTACGCCGGGCACGGGCTGTCGATCGGTAGCGAGACCAATGCCGGGGTGCAGGACATTCTGGTCCGCGGCGTCACCTTCGACGGCACCACCTCGGGGCTGCGCATCAAGAGCGACGCCAGCCGCGGCGGGCTCGTGCAGCGCGTGCGCTACGACGATGTGTGTCTGCGCGCCGTCGCCCGACCGATCGACTTCGACACGCGCTACGACGCCGGCGCGACCGGCCCGTTGATCCCCGTCTATCGCGACATCGTGCTGCACGCGGTGCGCGGCGACACCGGAACGCTGGTGCTGCGCGGGCACGATGCACGCCATCCGATCGAGGTGCGACTTGACGGCGTACAGTTCGCCGCCGCGGCCCGGTGGCAGGTCGCGTTCGCAATGCTGTCGGCGGGGCCGGACGGCGTGTTCCCGGTGCCCGAGAGTGTGGCGAATGCCGCTGCGGTGCGTACGCCTGGCTGTGCGGCGTCCCGTTGGCAGCCTTTTCCAGTCGCACAGCCCTGAAAATCTTCGCAGGTGCAAAGCCAGCAAGTCGGCGTTCATTCTGCGCGGCCTAGGCCTGCCAGCAACCTGGGGGACACGCAGGAGCAACCACCATGAAGAAACTCTGGTCCGCCGCGATCCTATTGGTCTCGGCCTTTCCGTGTGCGGGCACGGCCTCGGCGCAGGTCGCGATCGGCATCAGCGTGAACCTGGCGCCGCCGCCGCTGCCAGTCTACGCGCAGCCACCGCTACCCGGCCCGGACTATCTCTGGACGCCCGGCTATTGGGCCTGGGACGACTATGCCGAATCCTATTTCTGGGTGCCGGGCACCTGGGTGCTCGCACCGCGGCCGGGTCTGTTGTGGACGCCGCCCTGGTGGGGCTGGTCGAACGGCCTGTATATCTTCCATTCGGGCTATTGGGGGCCGCATGTCGGCTTCTATGGCGGCGTTTCCTACGGCTTCGGCTATACCGGCTTCGGCTATCAGGGCGGCTATTGGAACGGCGGCCACGTCTATTACAATCGCACGGTGACGAACGTCACCCATGTCACCAACGTGACCAACATCTATCAGCGCAATGTGACGGTGAACCAGAACACCCGGGTCAGCTACAATGGCGGGCCGGGCGGGCTGCAGGCGCGGGCGAGCGGGCAGGAACTGGCGGCCGCGCACGAGTTCCACGTCGCGCCCACCGGTAACCAGCAGGCGCACCTGGTCGCGGCCTGGCACAATCCCAGCGCCTTCGCCTCGGCCAACCATGGACGGCCGCCGATGACGGCCACCGCCCGGCCGCTGGACGCGTCGCGCTTCCCGGAACGGCCGATGCCCGGTCGCGGCCCGGCGGGCGCTGCACCGGGTGGGTTCGGAGCACGCCCCTATCCGGCGCCATCGCAGACGAGCCGCTTCGACCGCCCGTTCCGCGGCAATCCGCAACAGGCCGCCGCCGCTGCCTATGCGCGCCAGCCCGCGCCAGGCCCGCAGCAGCGTGCCTTTGCGCCGCCGCAGCAGCGGAATTGGGCACCGCCGCCGCCGCAGCAGCAGCACTATGCGCCGCCCCGCGTCGCCTATCGCTCGGCACCGCCCGCGCCGCGCCCGCATGGGGATCCGCGGCACCACCATGGCTGAACCTGTACCCCGGCGCGCGATCTGCGTGCGCCGGGGCAGATCCGCCGCGGCTTAGGCGCCGCCCAGCCCCTCGAGTGCTTCGCTCGCTTCCATCCACGTCACTTCGGCCGTCTCGATCTTCGCCGCCACGTCGGCGCGGCGCTTCATCAGGTCGGTCATGGTGAGCTTGGTCAGCGCGGTGTCGGCATTGCTCGGATCGAACATCGCCTTTTCCAGCGCGGAAAGCTCGGCCTGGAGCCGGGCGAGTTCGGTTTCGGCCGTCTTGGCCGCCTTGCGCAGCGCGGTGCCCTTTTCGCGGGCCTCGGCGGCGGCGCGGCGGGCTTCCTTGCGATCGGCCTTCGACGCGCCGCCCTTGCCGCCGCTCGAATCCTTCGACAGCACGAACGCGATGTAATCGTCGAGGCTGCCGTCGAATTCCTTCGCGGTGCCCTGGTCGACCAGCACCAGCCGGTCGGCGGTCATCTCCAGCATGTGGCGATCGTGGCTGACCACGACGACGGTGCCCGAATAGCCGTTGAGCGCCTGGATCAGCGCCTCGCGCGCGTCGACGTCCAAGTGGTTGGTCGGCTCGTCGAGGATCAGCAAATGCGGCGCGTCGCGGGTGATCAGCGCAAGTGCCAGCCGCGCGCGCTCGCCGCCCGAAAGCTTGCCGACCTTGGTCGTCGCCTTGTCGCCCGAAAAGCCGAAGCGGCCGAGCTGCGCGCGCACCGCGCCGGGGCTCGCCCCGGCCATGTTGCGCGTCATGTGCTGCAGCGGCGTATCGTCGCGGTCGAGTTCCTCCACCTGATACTGGGTGAAGTATCCCACCTTCATCTTGCCGCTGCTGTTGATCGCGCCGTCCATCGGCGTCAACTGCGCGGCAAGCAGCCGGGCGAGCGTGGTCTTGCCGTTGCCGTTGCGGCCGAGCAGCGCGATGCGATCGTCGGGATCGATGCGCAGGTTGAGCCGCTGGAGGATGGGCGTGTCGCCATAGCCGACGCTGGCCATGTCGAGCGTGATCAGCGGTGGGCGCAGCTCGTCCGGGTTGGGGAAGTCGAAGCTCAGCGACGGATCGTCGACAAGCTCGGCGATCGGCTGCATCCGGGCCAGCGCCTTCTGCCGGCTCTGCGCCTGCTTGGCGGTGGAAGCGCGGGCCGAGTTGCGGGCGATATAGTCCTGCAGCTTCTCGCGCTCGGCCTGCTGCTTGACGCGCGCGGCGGCGAGCTGGGCCTGGCGCTCGGCGCGCTGGCGCTCGAACGCATCATAGCCGCCTGGATACAGCGTCAGCTTGCCGCGCTCCAGGTGCAGGATGTGATCGACGACGTTGTTGAGGAAGTCGCGCTCGTGGCTGACCAGCAGGATCGTCGCGGGGTACGACTTCAGGAAGTCCTCCAGCCACAGCACCGCTTCGAGATCGAGGTGGTTCGAGGGCTCGTCGAGCAGCAGCAGGTCGGGCTGCGAGAAAAGCAGGCTGGCCAGCGCCACGCGCATCCGCCAGCCGCCCGAGAAGCTCTCCAGCTCGCGGTGCTGCATCTCCTCGTCGAAGCCGAGGCCGACGAGGATGCGTGCGGCGCGCGACGGTGCGGCATGCGCGTCGATCGCGATCAGCCGCTCATGGATCTCGCCGATGCGATCGGAATCGTGGCTGGTCTCGCTTTCCTCGAGCAGCGCGGCGCGCTCGATATCGGCGGCAAGCACCGTCTCGAACGGCGTCGCGGTGCCGCCGGGAGCCTCCTGCGCGATATAGCCGAGCTTGGCGCCGCGCGGCATGTCGACGCTGCCGCCATCGGGTTCGAGCTGGCTGGCGATCACCTTCACCAGCGTCGATTTGCCGGCGCCGTTGCGGCCGATCAGGCCGATACGGCCGCGCGGCGGCAGCTTGGCGGTGGCGCCGTCGATAATCGTGCGGCCACCCAGGCGCACCGTGATGTCGGTCAGATTGAGCATGATCGGCCAGCGCCTAGCCGATGCGCGGCCAAAGAGCCAGCAGCACGCGACATCGGGCTAGCGGCCCCCTCGCCGCTAGCCCTGCTGCCGGCGCAGCGCCCTATTTCTTGGACGGCGCGTCGGGTTCGTTGATGTAATCCACGAAGCTGCCGACCAGCGAATCCCACAGCTCCAGATTCTTGCGGAACAGCGCGGTGGTCATCGGCTGGTCCTCGAAGTTGAGGTCATATTCGATCGCCGCCTCGCCCTTGTCGTCCGAATAGACGCGGGCAAAGCGATGCTTCTGCGTCCAGGCATTGGCGCGCTCGGGCGAAAGCTTGTTGGTCCAGCCGGCGTAGAATTGCAGGTCGCCGCAGTTGCGGCCCTTGTCGCAGCTCATGAAGAAGAGTGTGTATTTATAGCCCTGCGCGCCGCTGCGGATGATCGGATCGCCATCGCTGTCCTTGGATAGTTCGGCCTTGTAGCCCGCATCCTGCAGCGCCTTGACGACCGACTGCGGATCGGTCGACTTCACCTGCGCCTGTGCCGGCACCGCCGCCAGCAGACCGAGCCCGATCAACACCCCCATCTTCATGGTTTTCCCCTTACATTGGTTACGCGAAGATGGCCCGTATCGCGAACCCGGCCTGCCTGCCAAGCCTAGCGGCGCCCGAGCCGGCTGCGCTGCGCCTGCTTGCGCAGCGCGCCCGGCATCCAGCGCGCGGCGAACCACAGCTTGCGCGCGGTCTTGCCGACGCGGGTGTGGAGCACCTGCCCATGCACCGCCGCCCAGGCTGCCTCCGCGACTTCGCTGACGGGCGTGATCTCCAGCCCGGCGCGCCGCACATTCTCGCGGATATGCTGGTTGGAGCCACCGCTTGGCTGGTCGAGCAGCGGCGTGTCGATGAACGAGGGCATCAGCGTGCGGACCTTCACGCCCGCCGAGGCCCATTCGCCGTCGAGCGATTCGGCCAGGCCGCGCACCGCGAACTTGGTCGCCGAATAGATCGCCGCGCCCGAGGTGCCGTAGATCCCAGCGGCCGAGCTGGTGATCAGCATCGCCGATTCCGGCGTCGCGGCGAGCAGCTCGAAGCCGGCATGCGCACCGTGGACCACGCCCACCAGGTTGATCGCGACGCAGCGTTCCAGCTCGGCTGGGGCCGTGGTGGCGAAGGGGCCGCTGGTGCCGATCCCGGCGTTGTTGAACAGCACGTCCAGCCGCCCGCCGCTCGCCTGGGCGAAGTCGGCGAGCGCCGCCACCCATTGGTCACGATCGCGCACGTCGAGCGGGTGCGTCGTGGCGCTTCCCGCCGGGAGCATCGCCAGCGTCTCCGCCAGCCCCGCGGCGTTGACGTCCGCCAGCCCCACGCGCCAGCCGCGCTGCGCGAACAGTAGCGCCACCGCCCGCCCGATTCCCGACGCGCCGCCGGTAATGAAGATCGCCTGCTGGGGCATTGCCCGCCTCTCCCATATCGCTGGCGCCTGTCGCGACGCCTTGGCCCCATCCTTCCGCAGGATGCAGCGCAATGCCAGCGCGATGTTGTGCAGGCTCAGGCGGTGGCGAGCAATTCGTCGACCCAGGCCGGCACCAGCGTGCCCGCCGGGCCCATCCGGCTCTCCTCGAACCAGTGGCTGCCGCCGGAGGGCTCCAGGTTAATCTCCAGCGTCGCCGCGCCGTAATGCCGCGCGGTCTGGACGAACCCTGCGGCGGGATAGACCGCGCCTGAGGTGCCGATCGAGACGAACAGGTCCGCATCCGCCAGCGCCGCCTCGATCCGCTCCATCTCGTAGGGCATCTCGCCGAAGAAGACGATGTCGGGCCGCAGCGCGAGCATGCCGCAATTGGGGCATTCGCTTTCGGGCGGCAGTGCTTCTTCCCAGCGCTCACGCACGCCGCACGCCGCGCACAGCGCCGAGCGCAGCTCGCCATGCATGTGGAGCAGCCGCGTCGCCCCCGCGCGCTCGTGCAGGTCGTCGACATTCTGCGTCACGATCAGCAGTTCGCCCGGCCATGCCGCGTCGAGACGCGCCAAGGCATGGTGCGCGGCATTGGGCTGCACCGTCTCCAGCGCGGCGCGCCGCAGATCGTAGAAGCGGTGGACCAGTTCGGGATCGCGCGCCAGCGCCTCGGGCGTGCAGACATCCTCAACCCGGTGCCCCTCCCACAGCCCGCCCGGGCCGCGAAAGGTGGCGATGCCGCTCTCGGCGGAAACGCCGGCGCCGGTGAGAATCACGAGATTGCGGAGGCTGGCCATGCCGCGACCCTAGGCCCGCCTTGCCAGCGCCGCAAAGTCTGGTTTCTCTGGCGGCTCAAGGATCGGAGACAAACCCGTGGCCCTGCTCGCTTTTGCCCTCCTCGCGATCCTGCTGCCGCAACAGGCGCGCGGCCCCGCCGGCGACGATGACGGCACCGGCATCGTCTCGCGCCCGCTGACCCAGCAGCGCTGCCCGGTGCCGACCGATCCCAACGAGATCGTCGTCTGCAAGCGCGACGAGCCGGACCGCTACCGCATCGGCCCGAGGCTGGAGGCACCGACCCAGCGCCGCGCGTTCGACCCCAGCATCCGCCTGCCCGGCGGCGGCGAGGTGCGTGCCGAGGCGCAGCAGCACGATGCCGGCATCACCTCGGCGCCCGCAGCCTTTGTGAGCCTGCGGATTCCGCTGGGGGGCAAGAAGAAAAAGCCGGACGACTCGCAAAAATAGTCTCTGTCACTCCGGCGCAGGATCGTGCAACAGCCCGCAGCATGACGAGCATCGGCATCTATGGCAGCATGGGGCGGATGGGCCAGGCGATCGCCGCCGCCCTTCCCGATTTCGGCGCCCGCCTCGCAGGCGGCGCGGACGTGGGCGATGATCCCGCCGAACTCGCCCGCAAGGCCGATGTGCTGGTCGATTTCTCGGCGCCGGCCGCGCTCGAGGCGAACCTCGCCGCCGCCCGCGCCGCGCGCACCCCGATCGTGATCGGCACCACCGGCCTTGCCGAGCGCCACCACCGGATGATCGACGCCGCCGCCGCCGAGATCGCGGTGCTGCAGACCGGCAACACCTCGCTCGGCATCGGCCTACTCTCCCGGCTGGTCCATGAGGCGGCCGCGCGGCTCGGGCAGGACTGGGACATCGAGATCGTCGAGATGCACCATCGCAACAAGGCCGATGCGCCTTCGGGCACCGCGCAGATGCTGGGCACCGCCGCCGCGAGCGCGATGGGCACCACCCTCGCCGAAGCCGGGGTGAGCGACCGCGCCGGCCTCACCGGCCCGCGCGCCGCCGGCACGATCGGCATGGCGAGCCTGCGCGGCGGTTCGGTGATCGGCGACCATACCGTCGTCTTCGCCAGCGACGGCGAGCGGATCGAGCTCACCCACCGCGCGGACGATCGCGCGATTTTCGCCAAGGGCGCGATCCGCGCCGCGCTCTGGCTCCCCGGCCGCGACGCGGGCCGCTACACCATGGCGGAAGTGCTCGGCGTGTGAAGAAGGCGCAGGTCGTCGAGTTCTTCGCGCGGCTGGCGGCGGACAATCCGCATCCCGAGACCGAGCTGGAATCGGTCAATACCTATACGCTGCTCGTCGCGGTGGTGCTCTCCGCCCAGGCGACCGATGCCGGGGTGAACAAGGCGACGCGCGCACTGTTCGCTGAGGTCGACACGCCCGAAAAGATGGTGGCGCTCGGCGAGGCGGGGCTGAAAGAGCACATCAAGACGATCGGCCTGTTCAACACCAAGGCCAAGAACGTCATCGCGCTGTCGGAGGCGCTGATCCGCGAGCATGGCAGCGCGGTCCCCGCCGATCGCGACGCGCTGGAGCAGCTGCCCGGCGTCGGCCGCAAGACCGCCAATGTGGTGATGAACGTCGCCTTCGGGCAGGAGACCTTCGCGGTCGACACGCATCTGTTCCGCGTCTGCAACCGCACCGGCCTGGCGCCGGGCAAGACCCCGCTGGCGGTGGAGCTGAAGCTGGAGAAGGTGGTCCCCCAGCCGTTCCGGCTGCACGCGCACCATTGGTTGATCCTGCACGGCCGCTACATCTGCAAGGCCCGCACGCCCGAATGCTGGCGCTGCCCGGTGGTGGAGCTCTGCGCGTTCAAGCCGAAGACGCCCGCCCCCAAGCCGAAGAAGGCCGCCGCGCCCGCCTGAGCTTTTGCGCGGCGACGTGCCGAAACGGGCTGGCGTTCGGCCAAAGGCTTTGCTAGTCGCCGCTTTCTAGGCACCCGTAGCTCAGCTGGATAGAGCGCTGCCCTCCGAAGGCAGAGGCCACAGGTTCGAATCCTGTCGGGTGCGCCAGTTTCTATTCCATCATGCAAAGAAGCATGGCCGCCGCCGCGATAGCTACCGGTATCACGTTGCGCGGGAGCCGTGCCGTCAGGCGCACCGATCGCGCAGGTCGCCTCGCGTGCCGGTTTGGTCCCGGCACGCTCCCGCCAGCTTCCCGCGCGGCGTCAGGCAATCGGAATTCGATGGGCAAGTAACGGTGCGCGATCGTTGCTCGCGCTGGCGGACCGGAAGGACGCGCTCATCTCGAAGGCAGCCCCCAGCACGCTGCCGAACAGCAGGAAGCCGCCCATCGCACTGCCCAGTTCGGAAAGGCTCGGCATGGTGCTGTCGGGCCCATAGATCTGGCCGGGCCTGGTCAGGTCCGCATCGGCCTGCGTCACCGTCTCGCCAAGCTCGGTTTGCCAACTGCCGGCGGATTCCTGCACGGTGAAGCCGTCGCGATTGGCCGCGTCGAGCGCATAGCCATTGGACGAGACGCTCACCGACAGATCGCCCAGCTGCTGCTGGCTGATCCCGTCGATCACCACGGCATTGGCGCCACGCGTCACCACCACCTGGCTCGCGAAATAGACGTTGGGATTGCTCTTCCCCTGCTCGGTATTCACCGTGATTTTGGTGCCGTTCGCCAGCTCGAACGTGGTCGTGCCGTAGAAGTCGAACTGGTGCTTGCCGTTCACGTCGACATGCGGATCGCCCCATACGCGGGTGCTCTGGCCGGTCGCGTCGTTCACAATCGTCATCTCGCTGTTCCGCTCGTCGATGGCGAGATGGTAGCCGTCGCCCAGATCGATGCGCGCAGTGCCCTGGCCGGTGGTCTGGGCGGTGAAGCCCGCCTCGGGCTGCAACTGCCCCGTGCCCGCCATCGTGCCGAGCTGGATCGAGAGCAGCGACGGCAGCATTGCACTGGCATAGGCGCTGGCGCCGAGCGGGTTGAACTGCTGGGCGAGCACGCCGCCGGCCAGCGCCAACTGCGCCGCGGCGAAGGGAGTCGAAGCAGCGGTCGAAATCGTCGTCATGTCCATGCTCCTGAGAAAGGCGGTCGGGTGCGAGCCAGTTGGTATATGGTGCTGCTTCCCATGCCCCGACCGCCTGCGGCATCGCCGGATCGCGTAGGCCGCCTAAACGAATCGTCTAGCGACGGACGCTGCCGCCGATGGCATCCGGGATCGACGGCCTTCGAGCAGGAACCTGGAACATGATGTCGGCAGCCGAACAGCTATCGCGACCCACCGGCATCGGGTCTTCGTCGGCGATCGCGACGTCGCGGCACCGCGCCGCGAACGACGATTTCCAGGCCCGTCACCTGCCCCCGCGCGAGCTGCTTGCCTGGCAGCAGCCCGCGCCGCCGGTCCAGTTCGTCCGCAGCGAAGCCCCACAGCTTTCGGCCGAACGGACCGGCGGACCTTCCACCATCGACCTCGCGGCGATGGCGGCGGACGTCTACAACGACATCCCCGCCCCGCCCGCCGGCTACCGCGTCGCGAGCAGCGACGATCTCGCCCAGCTCGGCCTGCGCGGCGAAGACCTGACCTCGCCGCAGAGCAGCTTCCGCGCCCGCGTCTATGTGACGGAAGGCGATGGCGGCTCCAATTATGTCGTCAGCTTCCGCGGCACCACCGACGGCAGCGACTGGAAGGCCAATGCCCAGCAGGGTGTCGGCCTGCCCTCGGACCAATATACCCGCGCGCTGCTGATCGCGAAGGCGATCGGCCGCCATCTGGAGGAGCAGGTGACGATCACCGGCCATTCGCTGGGCGGTGGCCTCGCCTCGGCAGCAGCGCTGGCGAGCGGGCGTGACGCGCAGACCTTCAACGCCGCCGGGCTCAGCGATGCCACGATCCGCCGGGCAGGCACGATCCGCGGCGATGCGCCTGCCCCCAAGATCGCCGCCTTCTACGTGCGCGGCGAGATCCTCTCGGCGATCCAGGACGGCGGCGACCGGGTGGCCGGCGCGATCCTCGGCGGCATCCCCGGTGCGATCCTCGCCGACGCCCCGGAGGCGTACGGCACGCGGATCCCGCTCGACGCCAAGCAGCCCGCCGGCCAGCATTGGTATCAGGATACGCCGGTCGCCCGGCACCAGATGGACTGGGTGCAAAGCAGCCTGGGGGCGCATTGACCCGGGGCCGCCCCTCTCCCTACAGCAGACCCTTGTGAACCGCCGCGTCCGCATCCTCGCCGCGCTGATGCTGGCGGCTTCCCCGATCGGAGGATGCATGGCCGCCGCGCCCAGTTGCTACACCAAGCGCGCCTCGGTGGTGCTGCCCGACCGTACCCGCGTCCTCGCGCATCTGAACAACGGCGCGGCGGGCCGCGCGCTGGCCGAAGCGATCTTCGACGGCCGCGTCGAGGATGCGCATGCCATGCTGGTGCGCGATCCGCGGCTGATCGGCACCGTGGTGGTCGACGATCCCAAGGTTCCCCAGCCCCCCGCCGGCCAATATGGCGACCTGCTCACCCTCGCCGTCGCGCGTTGCGATGCGGATGCGGTGACGATGCTGTTCGCCGCCGGCATGCCCAAGGATGGCGTGAAACCCGGCGCGGCGCTGTCGCTGGCGATCCTGGCGGACAGCCCGGCGATGGCAGAGCAGTTGCTCACGGCCGGGGCCTCGCCCGATCCGCAGGCCAGGGGCGGCGAAAGCCCGATGCGGAGCGCCATCGCCTTCGGCCACGTCGGCGGGGTGATGACGCTGCTCCGCCACGGCGCCGATCCGCGCCATGCCGATCGCTTCGGGATTGATCCGGTTCGCCTGGCGATGGACGCCGAACAGGCCGAGATCGCCGAGTTGCTGGTCGAGAAGGGCGGCACGCTGTGGAGCGTCGCCGACGACGGCAGCATGGCTGTGCACGCGCTGCTCGAGCAGCCGGTGATCTTCACCAGCCCCGAGATGCTCGCCGCGCGCGCGAGGCTGGTCGAACGCGCCCGCAACGCAGATTTCGGCTGGCCCCCGCCGGACCGTGCGACGGTCAAGCGGCGGGTGGCGAGCGGCGTCTGGCCGACCCCGGCGATGGCCAAGGCGGGGATGATCGTCGCGCCTTCGGTGCTGGAAGGGATGCGGGCGGCGAAGCCGTAGCGCCTCTCAGGCGCCACCGCAGCACCGGTAGCTGTCATGGCTAGCCATCAATAGCTGGTGAAGCTGGTGCTTTCGTTGCTCCGGGCATGGCCAGCGGCTGCCACCTCGGCAGTCTCGCTCGAGCGCCACTGCGGCTCCATCGACGCCTCCAGACGGCGAAGTTCGGCATCGAGCACCGCCACCGTCTCCTCGTCGCGTTCTGCCATCGCGAAGCGGAGGCGAGAGGAAAGCTCGGCGATGGCATATTCCGCATAGGCCATTACATTGGATTCACGATTGATGACCGCCGAGGCGTCGCCCGCGAGCGTCTGCAGCGTGTCCAGTCCATCGGCGCCGACGGTGCGTGGCTTCTGGTCCAGCAGGCAGAGTGTGCCCAGCGCCAGGCCGTCACTTGTTAGCAGGGGCGCCGCATAATAGGCGCGCACGTTCATCTCGATGACGGCCGGGGCGAATTTGAAGCGCTGCTCGCGCCACGCATCGGCGACGCAGAGCGGTGCGAAGCCGGGCACTTGGATGGCAGCGTCACAAAAACTGTCCGGGCGGGTGAACTCCCGGGGATCGAAGCCATAGGCGACGGCGAGCCACAGCCGCGACCGGTCGACGATGGAGACGGCTGCGAACGGAAAACGCGTCGCCTTCGCGGCATGCTCTACGATCCGGGAGAGTTCCGCATCGCCACGCATGCCGAACACGCCACTGGTGAGTACGCGTGCCTGACGCCGCAACTCGCCCAATCGTCGAGCATCTTCGTCGAAGCCGTTCAAGCTCATGCGGCACATCCTTTATGAAGCAAAGATGATATCGCCGAGATCCGCAATTCTGCAACAGCTTTCGATCGCGCCTTCGGTTTCGACGCAAGCCTTTTCGACGAACAGGTTAAGAATGCGCTGACGATGACCATTCCGCAGCCAAGGATAGCTGCAGATGCACCGAGGACCGCGACTAAGGCCCGTGCCCCCGCCCGGTCGATGCTTTCAGGCGGGTGCCGGTGGGCCATCGTTACGCCACCTGCTCCGAACGCGGTGATGCTCCGCAACCCTGCCTAAGCGATTCGTGGAGCGCACGCGGCCTGCGAAGCGGCTATCCGTGCAGCCATGTTCCATTCCACGGACGAGATTCGGCGATGACTCAGCCCATCGGAATCACTGGCTCCCGCGCGAGCGCGATCGGCGCGGTGGGTGCCGCAGGCAACACGCCCAGGGCACTCGCCGGCCAGGCAATGGCGGTGCTCAGCAACCGCGTCGCTGGCATCGTGACGCGGGAGCTGGGCCTTGTGCAGGGCGATCGATCGCCGCTGCGGGCCGGGGATGCCTATGACACCGAAGGCGTCGCACGCGATCTTGCCGCAACGCTGAACGCGAGCCCCGCCGATGCCGGGCGGCTTTCGCGGGCGCTGAACGACTTCACCAGCGAAGTCGCGGCACTGGCCGCGGCGAGCCCGACCAGCGATGTGCTCGATCGGCTGTCCGGCCTGGGCTATGCGCTGCTCGATCCCGACGGCCGGCTGGGGATGAGCGATAGCGACAAGGTCATCGCGACGATCGATTCCGCCATCTTCCAGCTGCGCGAGGATACGACGCGGGTCGATCGCTGAGCGACGCGGCCTCAGCGCCGCGCCGCCATCGGCACCGCGCTGCCCTGCACGCCCACCTTGCCCACGCGAACCTCGCGGCGCAGCAGCCGCTCATGGAGCTGCTCGCTCCACTGCGCCGCAACGGCCGGGGGCACCGCGGCCGAGGGGATCAACAGCACGTTCACCTGCCCCGCCAGATCATGCCCCAGCACCGCGCCTTCCACCTTGTAGCTGCCGAGGGGAAGCGACAGGTGTACCTCGGGCTGCGCCGTCTTGCTGACCTCTGCGATGGCGGCGGCGATCCGGTCCAGCTGGGCATGCTGCGCCGGATCGACGGCACCGGCCGCAGAGGGCCGGGCCGCGATTGCCATCGCGGCGAAGTCACGCGGCGCGATCATCGCCGCCAGCCCATCGGCTTTGTCCATACCGGGATCCTTTGCCGCCCGCTTGCCCGCGTGGCGGAAGAGCGCATCGGCAAACGCCTTGCGCTGCTTGGGCGCAGCTTCCGGTTCACCTTTAGCGGGTGCGTCCCGCGGGGTGGGCACCGGTTTGCTCTGGACCGAGCCGCTGGTAGGGGCACCGTTCATGCCCAGCCTCGCGACAGGAGAAAGGCTGCAGCCTCGGAGTCGATGAGCTCCTCGGCACGGCGCTGCTCGGCGCGGCGGAGGTTCTGGTGATGCGTCGCGACGCTTTCGCTGCGGACGCGGTGCTGGTCGAGCGCGCGGCCGGCAGCCCCCTGCGCATCGACCGCAAGTTCGTGCCGCGCGCGCTGATCGCTGGCGCGGGCCGCCGCGCCGATCTCCTCGGCCACGCGCTGATCGAGCCACAGCCGCGTCTGCGGGCAGGCCGGGCTTGCCTGGAACAGCAGGCGGGCATCGGAGCGTTCGCGTTCTGCTGCCATGCGGGAGGACTCGGCAGCGCTGGCCGCTGCTTGCGCCTGCTCGGCGGCCTCGCGCGCCTCGATCAGCGCGCGGGTCAGGCGCTGCTCGCGCATCTGGGCGATACGCGCCAGCACGGGCGCGCGGTTGTCAGCGGGCATGGTTCATCTCCTCGAAGGTGCGCAGCCGGGCGATGCTCTCGCCCAGCGACGTGCGTTCATTGCCGGACTGGCGTAGATAGGCGGCGATCGCCTGGCGCTCGGCCAGCGCGCGATCGGCCAGCGGGTCGCGACCGGGCTGATATTCGCCGATCTGCACAAGCAACTCGATCTCGTCGAGCTTGGCAAGCATCGCCCGCAGCCCGTGCGCAGCGCGCTGCTGCGCCCCGCTGGCAAGGCGGGGGAACAGGCGCGACAGGCTGCCCAGCACATCGACCGCCGGATAATGGCCGCGCGAGGCCAGCTTGCGCGACAGCACGATATGGCCGTCGAGCAGCGAACGCACTTCCTCGCCGATCGGATCGCCGTCCTCATCCTCCAGCAGCACGGTGTAGAGCGCGGTGATCGCACCCTCGGCGGCGGTACCGCTGCGCTCGAACAGCCGCGGCAGCTCGGCGAAGACGGAGGGCGGAAAGCCGCGCCGCACCGCCGGCTCGCCCGCCGCCAGCCCGATCTCGCGCAGCGCGCGGGCGAAGCGGGTGACGCTGTCCATCAGCAGCAGCACATGCCGGCCCTCGTCGCGCAGCCCCTCGGCGATAGCGGTGGCGACGTGGGCGGCGCGGACCCGCTCCATCGCCGGGCGATCCGAGGTGGCAACGATCACCACCGAGCGAGCGAGCCCCTCGGCGCCGAGCGTCTCCTCGATGAACTCGCGCACCTCGCGGCCGCGCTCGCCGATCAGCGCGATGACGATCGCGTCGCACTGGGCGTTGCGGGCGAGGTTCGCCAGTAGGGTCGACTTGCCAACGCCGGCGCTGGCGAAGATGCCGACGCGCTGACCTATCCCAATCGGCATCAGCCCGTCGATCACGCGGATGCCGGTCTCCATCGCCGCGTCGATCGGGCGGCGGTGCATCGGGTTGGGCGCTTCGCCATGAATGGGACGGTCGGTGCCACGCCGCACGCTGCCCATGCCGTCGAGGGGCTGCAGCCGCGCATCGAGCACGCGACCGAGCATGTCGGCGCCGTACGGCACCCGATCCTCTCCGCTACGCAGAATCACATCGCTGTGCATCGACAGGCCGCGCAGATCACCGAGTGGCGTCAGGATCGCACCGCCATCGGCAAGGCCGATCACCTCGGCCCAGAGTGAGAAGCCGGTCTCGGCATCGACGATCTCGCAATTCTCGCCGATCCGCGCGCGCACTCCGGTCACGCGCAGCGTGGTGCCGAGCGCCCCGACGATGCGGCCATGCTGCTCGAACATCGGCGCCGCATCGAGCGCGCGAAGCAGCGCCAGCGGATCGCTCATGCCACCCCCCAGCGCTTGGCGAGCGTCTCAAGCTGCACCGACAGGCTGGCGATCACCTGGCCCTGATCGGTGCGAATCGCGCAGTCGTGCGCGGCGAGTGCCGGGTCGGGCAGGATGCTGACTTCCGGGAGGGCTTCCAACCGTGCTGCAACCTTCTCGGCCAGGTCGGGCGCCACGGCGACGGTCACCCCGCCCTGCGGCTGGAGACGGTCGAGCGCCCGAGCGACCAGTGCGGGCACCAACGTCGCGTCTTCCAACTCACCCAGCACGGCATGGACCGCCGCCAGCGCCGCCTCGGCAACTTCGTTGCGCCGTGCTTGTTCGTGCGCGTCGATTGCGGCGGCGAACTGCGCGATCTCGCGAGCGAGCAACTCGTCGATCTCCGCCCGGGCCCCTGCGAGTGCGCTGGTATAAGCCTCGTCCCGCGCCGCGTCCGCAGCCTTCACCGCGCGCGCCTGCGCCTCCCGCACTGCGTCGAGCAGCGCCACCGCATCGCTGAAGGACTGGCGCTCGTCGCGCTTGATCACCCCCCGCTCGCTGAACAGCAGCGCGGCGTCGTCGGCATGGACGAGATGGTAGGTCATGCAAGGCTCTCCGCAATGGCATGGGCCCGCGCCAACAGGTCGCGCGCCGCGGCATCATCGCGCGCGCCGGGGAACCGGTTCTGCAAGGCGAGCGGCAGGGCGGCCTCCAGCAACTGCGTGCCGGCGGCGAGCACCCGCTCGGGCGGGGGCAACTTTTCCGCCCCGACCATCTCCGGCACCTCGACCTCGCAGACCGCGTCGAACAGTGGCTCGCCCACCGCCGCCGCGAGTGCCGCCAGCCGGGGCCCCGAAAGCTCAGCATCGATCGCCCGGCGGTGGCGCAGCAGCCCGGCCGCGGCGGCGATGCGCGCGCGCTGCTCTTCGGGCGCGTCGAGCCAGTCGGGCAGCTTGGCGAGATCGCCGAAGCGCACCGCAGGCTGCCCGCTCGCCCGCCGCGCAAAGCGCGCCCCCCGCCCCTGCCCGCAATGGCGGGCGAGCAGCGCCAGCTTGGCGGTCCGCATGTCCCGGTTCACCGCTGCACCGTATCCGGCAGGCTGGTCCGGGGCTTGCGCATCCGCCACAGCCCGCGTGCCGCAATCGCCAGCACGATCAGCGCGACCACGCCGATCGCCCCGCGCATCAGCGTGGAAATGGAGACCATGCCCTCGCTCTCCGGCATCACCGGCGCCGTCTGAGCCGGCACCATCACCACCGAGACGCGGTCATAGGTAAGTCCCTCGATCGAATTGGTGACCAGCGACTTGATGGCGCCGGTCTGGCTGCGCAGGTCGAAGCCGGTGCGATATTTCACGAACACCGATGCCGCAGACGGCTTGGCCTCGCGCGACAGCGGATCGGCCTCGGGCATGGTCAGGTGCACCCGCGCCTGCACCACGCCGTCGATGCCGCTGATCGTCCGGCTCAACTCCTGCGACAGGCCGTAGATCAGCCGCGCCCGTTCCTCCAACGGGGTGGAGGTGAAGCCCTCCTTCTTGAACACCGAGCCGAGCGAGTCATAGTCCTCGTGCGGCAGGCCGTGCGCGCGCAGCGTCTCCACCGCGCGGGCGAAATCGGCCTGGTCGACGGCGATGCTCCACTGGTCCTTCTCCCCCGCCACCTTGGTCGCGGTGATTCCGGCCTGGTTGAGCACGGCGATCATCTCGTTGGCGGCCGGTTCGGTGAGCTTGCCATAGACTTCCTGCCGGCTGCAGCCGGCAAGCCCGA
Organism: Sphingomonas sp. 22176; assembly: GCF_052045505.1. Classification (NCBI taxonomy): domain Bacteria; kingdom Pseudomonadati; phylum Pseudomonadota; class Alphaproteobacteria; order Sphingomonadales; family Sphingomonadaceae; genus Sphingomonas; species Sphingomonas sp. 22176. Next base: position 190,479 of record NZ_JBQEPL010000001.1, read on the forward strand.
AGGCGGCGATCACCAGCAGCGGCGCGGCGATCCGCGCCTGCCAGCGGCGAGCGGGGGCGCCGCCGCTCATTGCTGCTTGAACAGCTGCTGCACGCCGTCCGAGCTCCGGTTGGCGATGTTGGAGGTAAGCTGCGCCTGGAACATGAATTCGGAGCATTTCATGTTGAGCTGGACCATTTCGCCCGGCGTCAGCTGACCGCCGCTGGCCTCGGCCGTCTCGGCATAGCGCGAGACGGCGCGGGCCTGAACGTTGACCTGATCGAGCGCGTTGAACATGCCCTTCATGGCGGGCGGAATGGGGCCCGCCGCGACGGTGCCCTGCACCCCGCCCATCTTCTCCAGCGCCGCCTGGAAGCGCGCGTCGAACTGCGGGGTGGTGGCGCCGCCGCCATGGCCGCCGGGGGCGAGCAACTCGAAGGCGCGGGACACGCCGTTCGTGCCCTGCCCCCCGGCCGGCGCGACCAGCGCGCCGATCGCATCGATGCTCATCGTCAGTTCTTCCGCGCCATGGTTTCGAGCGCCTTGGAGACGCTGTCGATTGAGCTGTGCGAGCTGTTCGCCATGAAGCTCATCCGCATCGATTCGGTGGTCAGCTGGGTGATGTCGGAGGGCTTGTCGCCGCCCTGGCTCACCACGTCGGACTGGGCGGTGATGGTGTCGGCCTGGGTGTCGAGCGCCTTGCCCCAGGCTTCGCCGAACGCCTCGAACCAGTTGCCCTTGCCGGTGCGGCTCTCGGTGGTGCCCATGTTGCCGAGCGAGGCGATCGTGCCGAGGACGGCGCTGTTGATCGGGTTGGTCATTGGGTGGTCACTCCGTTGGTGTCGCCGCCAGGGGTGGTGGAAGGTGCCGGGGACGGCGGCGTGCTGGGTCCCAGGACGAGTTCTTCGATCCGGCCGTCGCGCTCGAAGCTGGCGCGGCCGTTGCCGATGGCGACAATGCGGTGGCCGGTCGGCACCGTGGCACCGGCGAACCAGCGGGTGCCGTCGGCGGTGGTGATGTAGCCGGGGTCACCATCGACGAAGGTCGCGAGGCCGTATTCCGAGCCCGAGAAGAAATATTGCAGGTCGCGATCCCCGCGCGCGCCGTCGGTCGCGAAGTCGACGCGGGTGATGCCGGGCACGTCCTCCTTGATCAGCCGGGCGAGATCGGCCTGGCGATCGGCGGGGAGGAACTCGGCCTTCACCATCAGCGCGTTGCCGCGGCGGGGAATGGCCTCGGCATCCACCCCTTGCGCGCGCAGCAGATCGGTGGCGGCGGCGGCGAGGCCGTCCATCGTCTCGACGTCAAGCGTCGCCGGGCCGAGCTGCTCGGCGACAACCTGCCGCAGCCGCGCGAGCGCGGCGTCGTCCTTGACGATCCCGCGCACGATCGTGCCGTTGCGCGTCTCCTCGATCTTCAGGTCCCGAAAGCCGGCGGCGGCGAGCATCGCCTGTTCGCCCGCCGTGTCGTGCAGCTGGCGCGTCGCCCAACGGACAGCGGGCGGCGCAAACAGCAGGAGCAGCAGCAACGCCGCCACGGCAGCCGCATAAGCGGGCCAGGTGCGATCCAGCGCCAGCGCCCCGCGCATCGGGTAAAGCCGGGTCGCGACCCGCTCGGGGATCGCGGCGCGCTGCGGCGATAGGACGGGCGCATCGCTGGCGGCTGGCGCCACCATCGGCGCCAGCCGAATGGCATCGTCCCAGCGCGGGTCTTCCGGCTCGCCGATCGCGACGGCGACCGAACCAACGAGCATCGGCACGAACGGCGGCAGCGACGCCTGCTCGCCCGCCGCGACCGGTCGCCCAAGCAGGGTTACCTGCCCCGCCGCCACGCGGACGCAGGCCATGCCCTCGCCCAGGTCCAGCTCGAGCGACACGCCGCGCGCGGAAGGATCGCGCAGCACGATGTCGTGCTCGAACCCATGCCCGACGCGAACGAACTTGCCCCGGTGCAGCCGGTGCTCGGCGCCCGACAGGCGGCCGTTCAGCACCCGCAGCACCATCGTGCCGGGCTTTACCGGGGCGAAGGGCGCGTTCACCGGCGAGTCCTCCGGCGGCGCTTCTGATGATGATCGGCGGCGGCCTGGATCTGCTCGATCGGGATCGGGTTGGTCGCCGTCGCAGGCTGCACCGCCGCCGCCTGCTGTTCGCGACGTGAAACCACGCGCGGCGTGATCAGGAAGATGCGCTCGAAATGCTGGTCACCCTGCTTGCGCTTGCGGAAGGCCTGACCAAGCACCGGGATATCACCGGCCACCGGCACCTTCGACTTATAGTCATACGAGGTCTCGACGGTCATGCCGCCGATCAGCAGGCTCTCGCCCTGCTTCACCACCGCGCTGGTGTTGATGCTGCTCTGCTTCACCGCCGGAATGCCGTCGACCACCAGGCCGGTGGGCGAGCCGTCGAGGATCTCGATAGCCATGCGGGTGCGCAGCTCGCCGCCGTCATAGAGAATCGACGGGTTGACCCGCATCACCATGCCCGCGGTCACCGGGAACAGGTCCACCTGCCGGTCGCCGGCGACGCGGACGTAATATTGCACCTGGTTGTTGAACACGGCTGGAATGTTGTTGAGCGTGCTCAGCCGCGGCCGCGAGATCACCCGCAGCGCGCCGGTCTTCTCCAGCGCGGTGATGCGCGCGGCGAACAGGTCGAGGCCGCCGGTGAGGTATGCCGCGCCGACATTGCCGGCGGAGAAGTCGTTGGTGGGGTTGGTCGCATTGCCGCCGAACAGCGCGCCGAGGCCGCCGGTCTTGAAGCCGAAATCGAGCCCCAGTTCCTTGAGCTTGCTGGTGTCGAGCTCGAGGATCGTCGCTTCGATCTCCACCCCGCGCGGCTCGACGTCGAGCGCGCGGACGATGTCTTCGTAGACCGTCATCGATTCGGGCCGGTCGCGGATCAGCACGGCATTGTTGCTCGGATCGACCTCGACGCGCGGCCCGTTGATGTCGCGGACCGCCGCCTCGCGGACCACCACCGTGTCGAGCCCCGGCGTGCCCTGCTGGTCGAAGCTGCGTTGCGCCTCGTCGGGCGGCACGGCGTTGAGGCCGCGCCCGCCGAGCCGGGGCAGCGACTGGCGCTGGACATCGAAATTGCCGCTAGTCGAAACGGTCGAACTAGGCCGCCCGTCGCCCATCATCCCGCGCAGGATCGATCCGACGCCGGGGATGGTGATGGTGCGATCGAAGCTCTTCTGGATCGTGTCGTCGGCGCGCGCATAGCGGAGGTAGAAGATCCGCACCTCATAGGGCGAACGCGTCGTCGCGCCGCTCAGCACCTTGGATTGCAGCGGCGAACTCGTCACCGTCTGCATTGCCGCAGGGCCGAGCAGCGGCGAGACGATGGGTGCGTTGGAGGAGGTAGCAGAGGCCTGGATCACCGCCGGATTGCCCGCCGTCCCCGCCAGCTGCGCCACCCGGTCAAGGAACGCCGGCACGCCGGTGGCGCTCACCGAATTGCTCGCCGCCGAGACACGGTTGGCATCGTCGAGGATCCGCAGCTTCTGCGCATCGCGGACCACCGCCTCCGGGTCGGCGGCGTTGAAGCTGCGCGAGGTAACCTCGGCCGCCGAATAGACCCGCACCACCGCGCCGTCGTAATACGCGACGAGGTTGAACGCCTTGGCGATCTGGGTCCACACTTGGCGAGGCGTGCCGACGAACACGCCGTTCATTTTGCCGGTAACCGCCGAGCTCACCTTGGCCTTGACGCCGGCCTGGCCGAACAGATCGACGACGGCGACATCGACGCGCTGGTTGCGTGCGGTGAGCGTGATCCGCTTCTGCCCCATGGGCGGCGTCTCGGCGGGCGCGGCGACGGGGAGCAACGCGGCGCAGGCAAGCAGGGCAAGAAAGCGCGAAGCGCGGATCATAGGGAAACCTCGTCCGACATCTGGTTGGTCAGGCTCTCCGGGGCGGCGTTGATCTCGCCGACGATGTCGAGCGGCACGGCCGGGTTGAGCTCGTTGAAACTGATCACCGGCACCTCGAACAGGTCGCCCGCGATCAGCAGGCGGAGCGGCCGGCGGAGATCCTGCGCGGTGAGGATCGCCCGGGCCCCGCTGCTGGCGACCTGGGTGGACAGCAGCGCGATCAGCGCGCGCATCTGGTGCGGGTTGATCGCAAGGCGCATCTGGCCGTCGACGGGGGTGACGGTCTGCCGGATGGTCTCCTCCAGATCGGCGCCGACGATCAGCACGCGCAGCCGCCCGGCCTCGCACAGCGGCGCGATCAGGTGGCGGCGCATCGCGACGCGCACCCGCTCCGCCATCGGAATGGCTTCGCGTTCGTACTGGCCGACTTCGCCGATCGCCTCGATCGCGTCGCGGAAGTTGCGCAGCGGCACGCTCTCCTCGGCGAGCAGGCGCAGCACTTCGCCTATCCGGCCGGTGGGCACGGCGCGCACCGCTTCCTTGACGACTTCCGGATGCGTCTCGCCGAGCCGGTTGAGGTGGTCGGTGACTTCCTGCAGGCCGAGGAACAGGCCGAGATTGCGTTCGAGCAGCTGCGCCACCCGCTCCGCCGCCACATCCGGCAGCGCGCCCGCGTCGCTGGCGCCGCCACCAAGGGGAGCGTCGTGCGCGCTGAGCAGCCATTCGCCTTCGTTCAGCCGGGCATCGGGAACGACCCGCAGGTCCGGGATGGCGATGCCGGTCCGCGTCTGGAGCGCCGCTGCGGCTTCGCGCAGCCGGTCGGCCAGTGCCGCGAAGGCGGGGTGCTGCGGCGGCAGGCCGACGGCGAGGCGCAGCGGATCGACCACCGGCAGCGCCTGCGCGGCGATCAGCGTCTCGCCGGTCGCGACCGCCGTCTCGCCCGAGGCGAGCCCCAGCCGCACCCGCAGCCAGGCACCCGAGGTCGGGTGGAGGAACGCCCCGCCCAGCAGCAGCGCGCTCGCCAGCGTGAAGAAGATCAGCGTCGGGAAGCCCGGCACCAGCCCGAGCAGCATCGCGAGGCCACCGGCGATCATCAGCACATGCGGCTTGCCGGTGATCTGCCGCGCGATCGCGGGGCCGAGGTCGCTGTCGCGCTCCTCGTCCGTGGTGCGGGTGACCAGCAGGCCCGCCGCCATCGCCGAGAACAGCGCCGGCACCTGCGCGACCAGCCCGTCGCCGATCGTCAGAATGGAGAAGGTCATCGCCGCCTCGCCGGCCGACATGCCGTGGTAGAGCATCCCCACCGCCAGCCCGCCGAGCAGGTTGACCAGCACGATGATCACCGAGGCGATCGCATCGCCCTTCACGAACTTCATCGCGCCGTCGAGGCTGCCGTGGAGCTTGCTCTCCATCTCCAGCGTGCGGCGCTTCTCGCGCGCCTCGTCCTTGGAGAGGATGCCGGAGCGCAGGTCGCTGTCGATCGAGAGCTGCTTGCCCGGCATCGCGTCTAGGCTGAACCGCGCGGCGACTTCTGCAACGCGCTCCGCGCCCTTCGAAATGACGATGAACTGGACGATGGTGATGATCAGGAACACCACCAGCCCGACCACGAGATTGCCGCCCGCGACCATCTGGCCGAACTGCTGGATGATCTCGCCGCCATCGACATGCGTGAGGATCATCCGCGTCGTCGAGATGCTGATCGCCAGCCGGAACAGCGTGGAGAGCAGGAGCACCGTGGGGAAGGTCGAGAAATCCAGCGGCTTGGTGACGTACATGCAACTGAGCAGCAGCAGGATGCCCACCGTCATGTTGGTGGCGATAAACGCGTCGAGCGCCAGCGGCGGCATCGGCACGATCATCAGCAGCACGACGGTGACGACGCTGCCGACCAGCAGCATGTCGGCCACGCGCAGGGGCATGCGGCGCAGGCCGCGCAGGATCAGGGCTGGAGCCATGGTCAACGGCTCCGCGCGGCCTGTTCGGCGAGCAAGCGGCTGTACCGGCCCATCACGCCGGCCACATAGGACTGGGTCTCGCGATAGGGCGGGATGCGGTTGCCGTAGCGCCGCACCGCGCCCTCACCTGCGTTGTAGGCGGCGAGCGTCAGGTTGAAATCGTTGAACCGGCCGTGGAGCTGGCGCAGCAGCCGCGCGCCGCCATCGACATTGGCCTCGGCATTGGACGCCGACACGTTGAGCATCCGCGCCGTGCCCGGCATCAGCTGCATCAGGCCATGCGCACCCACCGGGCTGCGCGCATCCGCACGATAGCGCGATTCCTGGTCGATCACGGCATGGAGCAGCAGCGGGTCCACCCGCCGGCGCGCAGCGACCCGCTGGATCATCGCGTCATAGCGGGTGGCATAGGAGACCGGCCGCATCGACAGGATCGCCGCGTCCGAGGCAGCGGCAGCGGTCAGCGAAGCGGGCTCCTGGCGGAGCGGCGCGATCGCCGCGACCCGCAGCGTGGCAGCAGGCGCAGGCTCCGCCTCGCGGTGCTTCTTGCCCGAAACCAGCTGGAACGACGCGGCGCGATCGCCCGAGGAACCTTCCTCGGCCTCCGGCGCGATGCGCACGTCCTTCGGCATTTCGTCCGGAGTGCCCGGCGCGACGACGATGTTGCTGCACCCCTGGAGGGACTGGATCCCCGCCAAGGACGCCGCATCCGCCACCCGCAACGTTGCGGTCAGCGCACAGGGCAGTGGCGGCGGGGTCTTGTCCCGCGACCATGCCGCTTCCGGAATAAACATCGCTGCGCCGCATAGGGCCAGCGAGGACACGCAAAGAACTACTCTACACATTGCATCGCTCCCCAGCCGATGGCGCTCCTGGCCAACAGTTGTCTCAGCACGATGCCCCACAATTCCCGGCCTGCTCGTCCAGGAACACCTATAGGCTGTCGCGATTTTCTTACAATTTCAAGTCGCTATTCAGAAATATTTCAGAGTGTAACGAACGACGAGACGAGCGTATCAAGCGACGGGCTGCGGAACCTTTTCGGTTTTACGATTTACCTACATAGCTGTCAGTACGACTAATCGACGCTGAGCAACCGCCCGCCGCGAATCAGTTCGTCGCACATTGTGTAATATCAATGGCTTAGCTGATTTGTTTGGCATCCGGCACGGATTTTGCCTGTTGCATCCGGGAACCGGTTACAGGATTTTAACGATGTTGCTGCCCCGCCCCACGGGCAGACAATGTGTCGACCTGCTCGACCTGTCCGGATGCCTCGCGACTATGGTCGCACTGTCCGGCGGCAAGAGTTCAACTTCATGAGCCAAGGCAAGGACAGCGCCGACAAGAGCGAGCTCCCGACGCCGAAGCGGCTGCAAGATGCGCGCAAGAAGGGTGACGTCGCCAAGTCCAAGGATTTGGCCACGGGACTTCTTACGCTCGCCTGGCTGCTGCTGTTCGTCGGGGTCTCGGGTTATGCCGCGAGCGAGCTCGCGCGCCTCGCCACCGACGTGGTGGCGCAGGCGGCGACCGGTTCGTTCGAGCAGACCGCTCCGGCGATCGGCTGGGACGCGGCATGGACGCTGCTGCGCCTCACCTTCGCCACGCTGGTCCCCGCCGCGCTGATCGGCACCTTCGCCGAGTTCCTCCAGGTCGGCCCGATGATGACGACCGAGAAGATGAAGTTCGGGCTGGAGAAGCTGAACCCGATCGAAGGTCTGAAGCGGATGTTCGGCAAGGACGGCCTGTTCGAACTTGCCAAGACGCTGGTGAAGGCCGGGCTGATCTGCGCGATCGGCTACTTGGTCTATCAGAGCGCACTGTCCAGTTCGGGCCAGCTGATTCGCCTCGCAGCCACCTCACCGATCGACGAATCGCGCGAAGGTGCCGCGCTGAGCACGATCGGGCTCACCTATTCGCTGACGCTGCAGATGCTGGCGATGGTCGTCGCGGTGTTCCTGTTCGTCGCGGTCGCCGACCGGATCTATTCGAAGCACAGCTTCATCAAGAAGATGAAGATGAGCCGCCGGGACATCAAGCAGGAGCACAAGGAAAGCGAAGGCGATCCGCAGGTTCGCGCGCTCCGCCGCGACATGCACCAGGAATGGGCGAACCAGAACAATCTCGGCGCCACGCGCGGTGCAGCCGCGCTGCTGGTGAACCCCACCCATATCGCCATCGCGCTCAACTATGACGAGACGCACTGCCCCGTGCCGGTGATCGCCGCCAAGGGCATGGGTGAGCTCGCCGCCGCGATGCGCGCCGAGGCCGAGGAGGCCCGCGTGCCGATCGTCCGCAACGTCGCCGCCGCGCGCAGCCTGTGGGCACGCGGGGAAATCGGCGAAATCGTGCCCGAGGACATGTTCGATGCGATCGCTGCGGTGATCCTCTGGGCCGCCAAGGCGAAGAGCGGCGACGGCCCGATGCAGCACGACATGGATACCGCCACCCCGCGCCTCGCCGCGCCCCCTCGCTGAACCGACTGGAGAACGAAACGCATCATGGGAATCGGAGCCGTCCTATCCTCGATCCTCGCCATCGTCGTGGCGCTTGCCCTGGTACTGGGCATGGCCTGGGGGGTGATCTGGCTGCTGAAGAAGCTGCAGGATCGCCAGCTGGGCGTCGCCGCCAATGGCGAGAGCGACACGCCGATCCGCTTCCTTCGCTCGATGCCGCTCGGCCAGCGCGAGCGGGTGGTGCTGCTAGAGGCGCGCGGCGAGACGATGCTGGTCGGCGTCACCGCCGGATCGGTGACGCTGCTCGCGCGCTGGCCCGAAGGTCAGGCACCGGCCAAGCCGACGCCTGCGACGGTGCGCTTCTGATGGCGACCATGCTCCGCCTCGATGCGCTTGACCTGCCGAGGGTCGATCCGGCGCGCGATGCACTCGCGGGCGCGGTCGCGCGACTTCTCGAGCATGCCGGGTTTGCGGTCGAGATCATCGCGGCGCCACCGCGGGGAAGCTGGTTTCGCTGCGCCGACGGCAGCCTGTTCCGCCCCGGCGGTGCGGTGCTGCACCCGGAGCGGATCGCCGAGGCCGCCGCCGCGCTGGACGATGCCGAGCCACTGCTGCTCGCGCTGGAGCAAGCGCTGGGGCTGCAGCTCGAACCAGATGATCTCGGCAGTGTTGCCGACGACGACGCGCTCCATTTCGTCCTCAGCCGCGAAGGGCTGGACGCCGCGCTGCTCCTCCCCTGCGGCCATCCGCACGCCGCGAACTGGCGCGCCGAGGCGGACGGCCTCACGCCGCTCGCCGCGCGCCTGCCGGTGCTCGCCCACCTGCTGGTCCAAGGACCCCGGCTTGGCATCGCCGAAGCGGGCGACCTCGCTCCCGGCGATCTGGTGCTGGTCGGCGCCCGCCCCCGCGCCACGCTCGAAGCCCCACATTTCGGCCGGGCGGGTCAGCTCGACCTCGCCGCCGGCAGTTTCACCCCGCATCCCGATGGAGCGCCCATGGATTCCAGCGACGCTGCCCCCTCCCCCCGCGATTTCGCCGTGCCCCTCACCCTTCGCCTGCCCGAGCAGCGGGTCAGCGCCGCGGCGCTTGCCGATCTGCGCCCGGGCGTAGCGCTGCCGCTCGGCCCCATTTCCGAGGGGATGGCCGTCGAGCTGCTGGTCGCCGGCAGCCCGATTGCGCGCGGCGAGCTGGTCCAGCTCGGCGATCGCTTCGCGGTGCTGATCGAGTCCCGCGTCGATCTCGTCGAAGATTCGGTCCAGCAGCCGGTGGAGGTCGACGCGTGAACCTCGCCCAGTTCACCCCCGGCTCGGCGCTGATCACGGTCGTCCTGATCGCGCTCGCCCCGTTCTTCGCCGTCATGGTGACCAGCTTCACCAAGATCGCCGTCGTGCTGAGCCTAGTGCGCAATGCGCTGGGGCTGCAGCAGGTGCCGCCCAACCTCGTGCTCAACGGGCTGGCGCTGATCCTCAGCGTGTTCGTGATGTACCCGACGCTGGAGAAGATGCAGGCGGCCGCCGCGGTCCAGGGACCGGCCACCCCCACCATGCCCGGCGATCCCCCGGCGCAGGCGGAAAACCCGATCGAGAGCACCGGCGATATCTTCGCCACCGCCGATCGCGCCAAGGAGCCGCTGCGCGAATTCCTCGTCAAGCACAGCGACCCGCGCGAGCGCGCCTTCTTCCTGCGCACCCAGCAGCGGATCGGTGATCCCGGCAAGGTGAGCAGCCTGCGCGACACCGACTTCGTGATCGTCATCCCGGCGTTCGTGGTGAAGGAGCTCAAGCTCGCCTTCCAGATCGGCTTCCTGATCTTCCTGCCCTTCCTCGTCATCGACATGGTGATCGCCAACATCCTGCTGGCGATGGGCATGATGATGCTGTCCCCGGTCACCATCTCGCTGCCGTTCAAGATCCTGCTGTTCGTGCTGGTCGATGGCTGGGTGAAGCTGAGCCACGGGCTGGTGCTGTCCTATGCGTAAGAGCGCCCGACCATGAGCGACGACCTGGTCGCCGTCACCACGCAGGGGCTGTGGCTGGTGCTGCTGCTCTCGGCGCCACCGATCATCGCGGCGTCGGTGGTGGGGCTGCTCGTCGCGATCGTGCAGGCGGCGACCCAGCTGCAGGAACAGACGCTACAATACACGCTCAAGTTCTTCGCGATCGTGATCAGCATCTTCGTCACCGCCAGCCTGATGGCGGGCACGCTGTACAGCTATGCCGATTCGATCTTCTCGGGCCTCGCGGCGGTGGGGCGATGATCGAGGCGGTGCCCCCCGGCGTCGGCGTGCCGCTGTTCGCGGCGATGCCCTGGCTCGACCAGTTGCTGGTCGTCGCGGTCGCCTCGGCGCGCTTCGCCTTCGCCTTCGTGTTCGTGCCGGTCTTCTCGCGCGAGGTGATGCCGGGGACGGTGCGCAACAGCATCATCGTCACCTTCGGGCTGGTCGCGCTGCAGATGCAGCCGGACTTCCGCCCGAACGATCTCTCCGCGATGGGCTGGCTGAAGATGCTGCTCAAGGAAGCCGCCGCCGGCGGCGCGATCGGCTTCTTCTTCGGCACCGTGCTCTGGGCGCTGGGCGCGGCGGGCGAGATCATCGACACCAAGGTGGGCGCAACGATCGGCCAGCTGGTCGATCCGCTGAGCGGCAACACCAGCTCGCTCACCGGCATTCTGCTCAGCCGCTTCGCCGAGGTGGTGTTCGTCACCGCGGGCGGCCTCACGCTGCTCGTCGGCACGGTGATGGGCAGCTACCTGATCTGGCCGCTCGGCCCCGGCGGGCTGCAGCTCGATGCGCGCGCGCTGATGTTCTTCGAGGGCGAATTCGGCCGGCTGTTCGCGCTCGCCTTTCTGTTCGCCGCGCCGGTGCTGACCGTGCTCTACGTGATCGATCTGGCGATGGGCTTCCTCAACCGCTTCGCCCAGTCGTTCAACGTCTTCTCGATGGCGATGCCGATCAAGGCCGCCGCCGCCACCTTCGTCGTCATCCTAACGCTCCCGTTGCTCGCCCAGGCGATCCTCGCCGATCTCGGCACGCGCGAGGAGATTGCGGGCGGCGTCCTCCAGCGAACGGCCAAGCCCCAATGACCAGCGCCACCGCCCTCCGCGCGCCCTCGCCTCCTCAGAGCGATGCCGAACAGCTCGCCCAGCTCATCGCCGAGTTGCGGGCCGCCGAGCAACGCCGCGGCGCGACCACCCGCGAGATCCGGATCGGCGAGTTCACCGTGCCCGGCTGGCGGGTGCCGCTGCTCCATCTGGCGGGGCTGCAGACGCTGACCCGCAACGAAGCGGCGGTGCTCCGCTTCCTTGGCTGGGGCCGGGCGAACGGCGATATCGGCACGCTGCTCAACATGACCGAAAACACCGTGCGCACGCATATGAACAACGCGATCCGCAAGCTCGATCTCGACGGCGTTCGCGAGCTCAACAGCCTGGCAGGACTGCTCTTCCTGCCGCTCGAATGACCGCGCCCCTCCACGATTCGTTGAGCGCGCCTAAACGAATCGTGGAGCGCGCTGGGACCCGATTCGGGGCACTTTGTTCTCGTACCGGCGACACGGTGTCGGCGGCTTGGCTCCCAAGGGGAGCGCGATATCTGGATGGAAAGGAACGATCCATGGGTCTCCTGAGCGGTCTTACGCGGTCTTTGGTCAATCCGATCAGCCTGGCTTCCCTCGCGATGGGCCCGGCGGGCTGGGCATCGCTCGCAGTGCGCACGCTGGGCACGGCGATCGGCAAGGAAGTGCTGCAGCAGCTCGGCCAGCAGCTCGGCCTGCCGCAGAGCGCGATCAACCTGGTGCAGGACGGCTTCTCGATGGCGACCGGCTCTATAGGCGGCCCCGCCACAATCGCCGAAGCGGTGGCGAGCCTCGCCCAGAATTTCGACCTGTCGCCGTCGCAGCAGGGCGAACTGCAGCGCGCCGGCCAGCAGGACGTGCAGAACATGTATCAGATGCTGTCCGAGGCAGCGCAGTCCGGCAAGGAGAAGGCCGAAAGCCAGGGCAGCAACGGCAAGGGCCGCAGCTGGCTGCAGGTGATCGCCGATTCGATGGCGGAGGTCATCGACAACAAGGTTGACGAGGTGGACCGCCTCGCACAGTCGCTGGACAAGCAGGGCCAGAACAAATCCATCAAGTCCTCCAGCGACCTGCAGGTCGCCACCCAGGAATTTTCGTACATGATGAACGTGTCCAGCACCGTCATCAAAACGCTTGGGGAAGGTCTCAGCGGCATGGCTCGCAAGCAGTAATTTTCCACCCAACGACGTCGAGAGAGCGGAGTATAATCTCCGCTCTCTTGATGCATTTCAGGAGACGGCAATTGCGGTTAGTATTGGTGTTCGCACTCGCCTTCGGTGTTTCGCTGCCGCAGGTGGCGCTGGCGCAGCAAATGGGAATGGTTCCCATCCTTTCCACCGCTACGCATACCGATCCCCTGAGCATGGTCTTGAACCAGCAAACACGCGCGCAGGCAGATCGCGGGCGCCCGACCGAACCGAACATCACCGGCCGCCGGATGCAACGCGATTTGCCGCCGTCCGATATGACAGCACTGCGATACGCACCGTCAAAAGCGAGGCGTGCCACCAATCTGGCAGCCTTCGTCCAGAAGACCCGTGCCACAGACCCGAAGGGCGCCACCGATCTGCAGAAGCTGTTTGCCGAGGGCGACTTCATCGAGAAGATCGGCGCGCTTGTCGCGCCGCAGGGCCTCCACATCGACAATGTCGCAGATGCCTATGCGCTCTGGTGGATCACTGCGTGGCAGGCCGCGCACGGCAACAACGACACTCCCAGCCGTGCGGTCCTCGGCGCCGTCCGACAGCAGGCAGCGAACGCGGTCGCCGCCACGGGCGAGATTGCGCATGCGTCGGACGCTCAGAAGCAGGAGCTGGCCGAAGCGCTGTGGGTGCAGAGCGCGCTGGTCGACGGTGCGGTCGAACAGGCCAAGCGCGATCCGTCCCGCCTTCGCGCGGTCGGCGATGCGGTGCGCAAGGGCGCCAAGGGCATGGGCCTCAATCTCGACGCGATCGACCTAACCTCGCACGGCTTCGTGCCAGCCGGCGTCGGCCGAAACGACACGCTCCACCAGACACCCGGCAACGGCGGCTCGTCCCCCGCCTTTGGCGCAGTCGCACTCGCGGCGGGCGGGATGGGCGTCGGCGGCTTGCTCCTGCTCCGTCAACGCCGCGGCTGAACCTCGAAGGAAGCTCGCATGCGCCCAGTTCAATTAGCGATCGCCCTCTGCCTCGTGATGATCGCGGTGCCGAGCGTCGCGCAGGTCCAGATGGTCAGCCCGATGCTGTACGAAGGGCCGCGGATCGCGCTCCAGAGCCATGCCAATCGCTTCTCCTCCGATGCACGCGATGCGCAGCCCCGAACGCGCGCCGCAATCCCGCAAGCCGCTCTGCATTATACTCCCTCCGCCGCGCGCCGAGCCGCCAATCTCGCCCGCTTCGTCAGCAAGACCCGCGCGGTTGATCCGCGTGGCGCCGATGACCTGCAGAAACTGTTCTCGCAGGGTGATTTCATCGAGAAGATCGGCAAGCTCGTCGCCCCTCACGGGCTTCGAATCGACAACCTCGCGGACGCCTATGCGATGTGGTGGGTCACCGCTTGGGAAGCGTCGCGTGGAAGCAACGATACACCCAGTCCCGCCACGCTTGAGGCAGTACGTCGGCAAGCCGCCGACGCGGTGAGCACCACGAATGAAATCGCAGTCGCATCAGACGCCCAGAAGCAGGAACTTGCCGAAGCACTTTGGATCCAGAGCGCTCTGCTCGACGGCGCGGTCGAACAGGCTCGGCGCGATCCGTCCCGCCTGCGGGCGATCGGCGATGCGGCACGCCAGGGTGCCAAGGGCATGGGCCTCAATCTGGATGCGATCGACCTGACTTCCCAGGGCTTCGTACCCGTTGGCGTCGGTCAGAACGACGCCCCCTCTACAATGCCCAAGCGAGGCAGCGCCGCTCCATATGGCGCCCTAGCGCTGGCCGCCGGCGGCATGGGCGTCGGCGGGTTCCTGATGCTGCGCCAACGCCGCGGCTGATGCGTCGTGCGGAGCAGGAACCCAGCATGAAGAAGATCCTAGGAGCGGGATTTCTGGTCTTGGCGACGGGATGGGTGAACAACGCCGCCGCGCAGATCGTCGACGGTTGGAGCTGGAGCGTCCTGGTCCCGTCCGTAGGCAGGACAGACCCCTTGGGCATGTTTCTGAACGACCGCAGGAAGCAAGACGAAGCGCGTCAACGCCGCGCGCTTCCGCGTACGCCGCATCTACCAGAAACTCGCAACGCGGTTCCCGCCGACGCAGCGTCGCTGCACTACATCGCGACCAAGGCGCGTCGCAGGGCCTGCACATCGACAATGTCGCCGATGCCTATGCGCTCTGGTGGGTCACGGCCTGGCAGGCCGCGCATGGCAACAACGATACGCCAATCCGCGCCGTCCTCGGCACCGTCCGCCAGCAGGCGGCGAACGCCGTCATCGCCACAGGCGATATAGCGCGCGCTTCGGACGCGCAGAAGCAGGAGCTCGCGGAAGCGCTTTGGGTGCAGAGCGCGCTGATTGACGGCGCGGTGGAGCAATCCAAGGGCAACCCCGCGCGGCTGCGCCAGATCGGCGACGCGGTGCGCAAAGGTGCAAAGGGCATGGGTCTCGATCTGGAGGCGATCGCCCTGACGTCGCAGGGCTTCGTCCCGGCTAGCTGATCGCTTCGATCGGAGGGGTGCGCAGCGCACGCCGATCGAACGGGTCGCCCTGTAGCCGAAGCGCATTCTCTCCCGCATTCCGGGAACATGCTGCGGCCTTTGTGTCTGCTACAATCCCCCGGAGCCGAGGGCTCCGGGGGATTGCAGTGCCGGCGTTACAGGCGCAGCGAAACGCCTGCGACCAGCTGGCGGCCCAGCAGGTCGTAGCCCATGATCGTGTTGCCGCGCAGCAGGCCGATGCGGCTGCGGCTGTCCGGCACGATCGGCGGGTCGCGATCGAAGATGTTGTTCGCCGCGAGGCGGAAGGTCATGCGCTTGTTGATGTCGAAGGTCAGCGCGAGGTCGAACCAGTCATAGGCCTTGATGCCCGGGAACTGGTCGCGCTTGTCGCCTTCCGGCAGTGCCGGGATGCCGGTGCTGGCAGGCGCATAGGCCGTCATCGGCATGCCGCTGCGGTGACGCCAGTTGAGCGACACGCTGGCGACGCGACCAGGCGCCGTCCAGGTGGTGCGGAACTGGTGCGCCCAGGTCGGCATGCTCTCGCCGCAACCGCTGCCGAAATAGCCGGTGCAGTCACGCGGCGTGATGTCCGGGGCGCCCTGGCTGCCGACCAGGGTCATCAGCGTGCCGTTGAAGCTCATGTCGAGCGAGCCGACCTTGCCGAGGCCGACATTATACTGGCCCTGGAAGTCCCAGCCGTGCGACTTGGACTTGTAGCCGTTGGTCGAACCACGCGAGACCCAGCCGGTGGCCGGGCTGGTCGCCGGCGCGCTCGACAGCGTGCCGTCGGCGTTGCGCTTGATGCCACGGCAATAATATTCATTGCCGGTGGTGAGGCAGCCGTTGAGCCAGTCGAGCGGATTGAAGAACTCGAGCTGGTCCTGGAGGTCGATCAGCCAGCGATCGACCGAGACGGTGAGGCCCGGCACGAAGCGCGGACGGAGCACCACGCCGAACGTCTTGCTGTACGCCGTTTCCGGCCGCAGCGAGAAGCCGCCTTCGCGAACGGTGCAAGCATCGTTCGGGCAGATCAGCGTCGCGCTGTTGTAGAGGTTGGTCGGCAGGCCGGTACGGGCGCACTGCTGCGGCGTCCAGGACGGCGCGACGCGCGGGCCGTTCGGGTTCGACGCATTGATCTGCGGGGCGCACGGATCGGAATAGAAGCCCGTGTTCCAGAAGATGTTGGACGCATTCGCCGCCGCGCCCACGCCCGGCGCCGCCTGCGACTTGTTGATCGAGGCGCGGAAGGTGATGTCCTCGACGGGCGCCCAGATGCCCTCGATCTTCCACGTGCCGAACTTGTCATCCAGGCGGTTGTACTTGGACAGGCGGTAGCCGCCGTTCAGCTGCAGCAGGTGAGTCCAGGACTGGCGCTCGACGAGCGGCGCCTGGATTTCGATATTACCTTCCAGGATGTTCTGGGTGGCGCGGGTGTTGGTGCCGCCGTTGTTCTCGATGAAGATCGCGTTGTAATCGGTGCGATCCATCTCGTCGCGATATTCGGCACCGATCGCGATCGCCACGCCCTGTTCGGCGAGCGGCGAGGTGATGCCATACTTGCCCAGGTCGCCGCTCACCGTGCCGACAAATTGCAGTAGGCGGGGAATGCGCTTGGCGATGCCGCCGGTCGCGCCGCCGAACAGATAGTTATTGAGCGCTGCATCGTTGTTGAACGGTGCGAAGGCGTTGAACGGCACGCAGGCCGGATCGGTACCATTGACCACCGAGCGGCAGGTCGGGCGGCCGTTGACGTTGGTCACGTCGAGCGAGCGATTGACCTTGTCGTAGCTCGCGAATGGCTGGTCGATCGTGTCGAGCTGCGCGCGCGACAGCATGCCGGCGACGTCATAGGACCAGACATTGTCCAGCACCCGACCGCGGACGCCTGCGGTGACGCGGTAGCCGGCGTTGATGAACTCCTGGCGGACGAGCGGCTGCGAATCGAAGCGATAGCGCACGTCGAGCGGTGCATATTGTCCGGCCACACCCGCATTCGCACCGCACAGCGTCTGCCCCTGCGAAGCGGAGAGGAACGGGTTGTCGCAATTCACCTGGTACGGCGTGCTGCCGAACGCGGTGTAGGAATAGTTGCGGTTGAGCTGGGTGTTGTACGACTTGTCGCGATACCACAGCACGTTGCTGTACAGTTCGATGTGATCGCTCAGCTGCGCGGTCAGGAAGCCGCCCGCGTTGACGCGGTGGAACGGCCGCTGGAACGCCCAGTCGTCATACGGGTTGGCCGAGCTGCCGGCGGGCCCGCTGTTGATCGGGATGAAGGTGCCGTTGCCGTTCGGATTATTGACGTACTGCGTACCAGCGTTCGGCCCCGCCTGCGGGATGATCGTGCCGGCGGGCGTGTAGCTGGCGCGCGAACAGGCGAGCGGCGAGGTACGGCTGCTGGTGACCACTTCGCACACCGCGTTCGAGCGGTCGCGCAGACGGACCAGGCTCGACTGGCGATAGTCGGCGAAGGCCGAGATGTTGACCTTGCCGTCGAACAGGTTGGTGCCGGCGGCGATGCTGACATCGGCGCGGCCGCCGTCGTTCTTCATGCCCAGCGGCGCGCTGAAGCCGGCGCGCTCCGCCGCGTCGGTGACGGGGCTGCTGCGGTTGTCGTGGTTGAAGAAGCTGTAGTTGCCGTCGATGCGGATGCCGGTGAAGTTCTTCTTCATCACGAAGTTGACCACGCCCGCGACCGCGTCGGAGCCGTAGACCGACGAGGCGCCGCCGGTGAGCACGTCGATGCGATCGACCAGCGCGTTCGGGATGATGCCGACGTCGACCGAGTTGGGCAGGCCGATGCGCATGCCATCGATCAGCATCAGCGTGCGCTCATAGCCCAGGCTGCGCAGCTTGATGCGCTGGCGGCCTTCGGAGTCGCTGAAATTCTGCTCGGAGTTGACCTGCACCTGCGGCAGGCGGTTGGTCACTTCCTCGATCGTGGTCGCACCCTGCGCGGCGATCTCGGCAGCGGTGGTGGTGACGATCGGCGCGGCCGAGCGGTTGTTGAGCCGGACGATGCGCGTGCCGGTGACGACGATCGGGCCGCCGGCGGCATCCTGGTCCGGTGCGTCGGCCAGCTTGGCCGAGGCGACCGGATCGCCGATCGAGACCGGCGGATTGTCATTGGTCTGTGCGGCGGCAGGCACCGCCATCAGCGCAGCCACGCAACAACTGCTGGCCCAAACTCCCCGTAACATCATGAACAAGTCCCCTCTTGCTGACCAAGGCCCCGGAGACATCCGGCCGACGGGGACCGCCATGCTCCGGGGAGCGCGGCTGCGCGGTGTTCGCGTCTAGGGCCCCAAGCGGCCTTACCGGGCTTGGTTCCAAGAAGGTGTCATGCTGGTTTCATCTGGGCAACAACCAGGTTACCTAAAAAAGCAATTTGATTGCGATATTTCGCAAAGCGTTGCCGAAAGGTTACAATCTGGTTTCCATGCAAACGATTACGGGGCGCCCTCATGAGCGCCCCGTACGATCGTCACCGTGCCAGACGGCCATAGGAGGGTGGTCGATCTGCCTTGGCGGTGCCGAAGCGGGACGGGTTGGCACCCATGGTGAAGACCAGTTCGCCGCCTTGTGCCAGATCGGCGTGACCGATCCAGTTGCGGGACCAGGGCTTGCCGTTCCAGGTTACTGATTGGACATAAGGCCGGTCCGCCGCATTGCCGATCGCGCGGATGCGCAGCGTTCGCCCGCCGCCCAGCTGCATCTCGGCACGATCGAACAGCGGCGCGCCGAACACATAGACGCCGCTCACCGGATCCACCGGATAGAAGCCGAGCGCGCTGAGGATGAACCAGGCGCTGGTCTGGCCGCAGTCATCGTTGCCGATCACGCCGTCCGGATCGGCCTTGTACATCTCGTTGCACAGGCGCCGGACCATCGCCTGCGTCTTCCACGGCGCGCCGGCATAGGCATAGAGATAGGCGACGTGCTGGTTGGGCTCGTTGCCATGCGCATATTGGCCGACAAAGCCGGAGATGTCCGGCGGCGCGTTCTTGGGCAGCGTCGACGGCGCGGTGAACAGCGCGTCGAGCTTGGCCACGAACTTGGCATCGCCGCCGAACAGATCGATCAGGCCGTAGACGTCGTGCTGGTTGAGGAAGGTCGCCTGCCAGCCATTGGCCTCGGTATAGTCGCGCTGCTTGTCGGGGTTGTGGCCGAGTTGGATCGGATCATAGTCCTTCCACCAGCTGCCGTCGGCGAAGCGGGGCCGCGCAAAGCCGATCTCGGTGCTGATCACGTTGCGATAGTTCTGCGCGCGCTTGCGCAGCGCCGCCGCGTCGTCATGCGCCCCGGCCGCTTCGGCGAGCACCGCCATCGCCCAATCGTCATAGGCATATTCCTGGGTGCGGCTGACCGACTCCCAGATCTTGTCGGCGGGCACATAGCCGAGATCGTAATAGAAGCCGCGGCCGAGCGTGCTGTCGATGTCCGGGAAATTGCGATCGAAGGCGCGCGCGCGGATCTTCGGCCAGGCGGCGGCATAGTCGGCCTGGATGCCCTTGTTGCGGGCTTCCGCCAGCACCGACACGGCGTGCCAGCCGATCATGCACGCGGTCTCGACGCCCTGGAGCGGCCAGACCGGCGGGCCATAGGGGCTCTGCTGCGTCTGGCGGACGAGATCCTGGGTGAAGCGCGCCGCCATGTCCGGTCGGATCAGCGTGAGCAACGGGTGCAGCGCGCGATAGGTGTCCCACAGCGAATAGGTGCTGTAGGCGGGCGCGTCGCCGGTCGTCTGGTGGACCTGCCGGTCGAGCCCGACATAGCGGCCGTCTCGATCGGTGAAGAGCGTCGGCGAGAGCGAGGCATGGTAGAGCGCGCTTGCCATGATGGTGCGGTGCGCAGGCGTGCCGCCCTCGACGCGAATGCTGTCCAACTCGCGCGTCCAGGTCCGCGCCGCCGCCGCGCGGGTGGCGTCGAACGCCCAGCCGGGCGCCTCGGCCGCGAGCGCCGCCTTGGCGCCGGCGACGTCGACCGCCGAGATGCCGGTCTTAATCTCGATCGGCGCGGCACCCGCATCGTCGAAGAAGAAGGCGACCTTGAGCCGCTTGCCGGTAACGCCGGTCGCACCTGCGGGCGCGGGCGCATCGTCATCGCCGAAGAACTGCACGCGGCTCGGCTTGCGCGACAGGTGCAGTGCGAAGTGGATGTGCCGCCCCTTGGCCCAGCGATTGACCTTGCGGCTGCCGGTAAGCAGCCCGTCCGGCGAGAGCGCCAGCGAGGCATCCTCAACCAGCGTGCCCTTGTCCCAGCTGTCGATGATCGCATGGGCGAAATCGATCAGGATATGCCCCTCGCCCTTGGGGAAGGTGTAGCGATGCTGGCCGGTGCGCTCGGTGACGGTCAGTTCTGCGAGCACGCCCGATTCCAGCCGGACGCGGTAGTAACCGGGCTCGGCATGCTCGTCCGAATAGCGCTGGCGATAGCTGCCCTCGGGCTTTTCCAAGGTGCCCGGCGTCAGCTTGAGCGGCCCGCGGCTCGGCACCACCAGCACGTCGAGCATGTCGCCGATGCCGGTGCCCGACAGATGCGTATGAGAGAAGCCCAGGAGCGTGGCATCGTCCTTGTGGTAGCCCGAACAGGCGTCCCAGCGGCTGTTGTCGGTATCGGGCCCCAGCTGGACCATGCCGAAGGGCAGCGCCGGCCCAGGGAAGGTGTGGCCGTGGCCACCGGTGCCGATGAACAGATCGGGCCGCGCGGCCTCGAAGGCGGCGGACCAGGCGGTGCGCGGCAGCGCGGCGGCGATCGCGGCGGTGCCGCTGCCCAGCAGGAGTTGGCGGCGTGTGGCGACGGTCATCGGCATCGGCTCCATGGAAGCAAAGGGATCAGTAGGTGCGGGCGAGCAGCGCGGGTCGGCGGCGCTCGAGATCGAGGATCAGGTCGCCGAACAGCCCGTTGGTCCAGGCGAACCAGGCGCGGGTGAACTTGGCGGGATCGTCCTTGTTGAAGCTCTCGTGCATGAAGCCGGTGCCGCCATGCGTGGTCTTCAGCCAGGTGAGGCACTGGGCGATCACGGCATCGTCGTCGCTGTTCAGCGCGTGGGTGATGATCGACATCGGCCAGATCATGTCGAGCCCGATATGCGGCCCGCCGATCCCCTTCGCGGCCTTGCCCTCGAAGAAGTAGGGGTTGCGATCGCTCCAGGCGAGGTCGGCGGTGCGGCGGAACAGGGGATCGTCGCGGCGGGCGGCGCCGATCAGCGCGAGGCCGGACAGGCTGGGGACATTGGCGTCGTCCATGAAGATCCAGTTGCCGAAACCGTCGATCTCATAGGCCCAGACCTTGCCGCCCTTGCCGTCCGGCACCAGCGCGTGTTCGTGCAGTGCCTTCTCGACCTCGTCGGCGAGCGCCTCGGCATCCTTCGCCGCCACCTCGTCGCCGCGCGTCTCGCGGTGCAGCTGCGCGACCTTGCGCAGCGCCGAGACCGCGAAGAGGTTCGACGGGATCAGGAACGGATAGACGCAGGCATCGTCCGAGGGGCGGAACATCGAGTGAATCAGCCCGATCTTGCGCGTCGGTGCGCCATAGCCGCCCATCGGCACGCTGTCGGTCGGCGCCACCGCCTGGCGCTGGAAGTGGTACGGCCCCGGACCGTCCTTGCGCTGCTGCACGCGGAAGGTGGCGACCGCCAGCTTGGCGCCCTGCGACCAGAGATCGTCGAACGGCGTCCTGTCGCGGGTGTGCGTCCAATAGGTATGGGCGATCCGCATCGTGTAGCAGAGCGAATCGACCTCCCATTTTCGCTCGGCAACGCCCGGCTTCATGTCGGTGACGTCGACCTGCGACCATTCGAGGCTCGACTTGGCCTTGGGGTCCTTCTCGAACGCATTGGCGTAGGGATCGACCAGGATGCAGCGCGCCTGGCGCTGGATCAGCCCGACGAACAGCTGGCGCAGCGCCGGATCCTGCCCGGCGAGATGGACATAGGTCTGCGCCTGCGCCGAGCTGTCGCGCAGCCACATCGCATTGATGTCGCCGGTGATGATGAAGGTATCCGGCCGACCATCGAGCGTGCCGATCTCCACCGTGGTGTCGAGCGTGTTCGGGTAGCAATTCTCGAACAGCCAGGCGAGTTCGGGATCAGCGATGCGCGCCTTCACCCGCGCGATCTCCGCTTCCACCGCCTTGCTGACGAAGCGGCGCTTGGCCAGCGGCGGGCGCTTGCTGACAAAGCCCGAAGCCGCGCGCGCGGCGCCCGGCAGCGCGGCGGCGGCACCCAGCGCTGCCGCGCCGGCCATCAGCGAACGTCGATCGAACTGCATCTTGGTCTCCCCCGCGCTCACTTGGGCGCGCTCATCGAGAAGGGCGCATCGGCCTTGCGTGCGCCCCAGGCCTTGTTCGGCGTCGGCCCCATCACGAAGCGCAGCGTGCCCCCCGCCTGCAGCGCCTCGCGCGACAGCCACGGCTTGGTGTAGGCGCGGCCGTTCAGCGTGGCGGACTGGATGTAGACATTCTCGGCGCTGTTGTTGGTCGTCTCGATCGTCAGCACCTTGCCGCCCGGCATGGTGAGCCGGACGTTGCGGAACAGCGGGCTGCCGACCGCATATTGGCCGACCGTCGGCGTCACCGGATAGAAGCCGAGCGCGGAGAAGACATACCAGGCCGACGTCTGGCCGTTATCCTCGTCCCCCGGATAGCCGTCCGGGGTCGCGGCATAGAGCTTGCGCATCACGTCGCGGACATGAGCCTGCGTCTTCCACGGCGCACCGGCCCAGTCGTACAGATAGATCATGTGCTGGATCGGCTGGTTGCCATGGGCATACTGCCCCATGTCGACGATCTGCATCTCGCGGATCTCGTGGATCACCTGGCCATAATAGCTGTCGTCGAAGATCGGCGCGGTGGCGAACACCGAGTCCAGCCGGTCGACGAACTTGGCGTCGCCGCCCATCAGGTCGATCAGGCCCTGGACGTCCTGCATCACCGACCAGCTGTAATGCAGCGCATTGCCCTCGGTGAAGGCGTCGCCCCATTTGTACGGATTGAAGGGCGTCTCCCACGAGCCGTCCTTGTTGCGGCCGCGCATCCAGCCGCTCTCGGGATCGTAGAGCTTGCGGAAGTTCTGCGCGCGCTCGGCATAGAGGCGCGCATCGTCCTTCTTGCCCAGCGCCGCGGCGAGGCGCGACAGCGAGAAATCGGCAGTGGCATATTCGAGCGTGCGCGCGGCATTCTCGTTGATGCCGACGTCATAGGGCACATAGCCGAGCTGGTTATAATATTCGACGCCCTCGCGCCCGACCGCGCCGACGACATTGCCGTTCTTGTCCTTGGGGCGGCCCTGGCTGGTCGTCGCGTTCTTGACCATCGCCTCGTAGAGCGGCTCGATATCGAAACCGCGCACGCCGTTGAGATAGGCATCTGCGATCAGGTTCGCCGAGTTGGAGCCGATCATCACGTCGCGATAGCCCGGGCTCGCCCATTCAGGCAGCCAGCCGCCTTCCTTGTAGGTGTTGACCAGTCCCTGCATGATCTCGCCGTCGCGTTCGCGGTACATCAGCGCGAACCAGGGGAAGACCGCGCGCCACGTGTCCCAGAAGCCGTTGTCGGTATACATCGGCCCCGGATGCACCTGCCCGTCATAGGGGCTGTAGTGCACCTGCCGGCCCTGCGCATCGATCTCGTAGAACATGCGCGGGAATTGCAGCATGCGGTAGAGCGCCGAATAGAAGGTGCGGCGATTGTCGAGATTGGGATCGGTCACGCGGACGCGGCCGAGCTCCTTTTCCCATGCCGCCTTGGCCTTGGCCTTGGTCTGCTCGAAACCGTCGCTGCCGATCTCGCTAGCGAGGTTGCGCTCGGCCTGTTCGGGGCTGATGAACGACGAGGCTACCTTGACGTGCACCTGCTCGCCCGCGCGGGTGGCGAAGCTCACCACCGCGCCGACATGGTTGCCCTCGCGCTGCGCGTCGGCGGTCAGCTGCCAATTGTCGTCCCAGCTGCGGCTGACGGCAAAGTCATGATCGAACTCGGCGACGAAATAGTTGCGGAAATTGCCCGGCACGCCGCCATGGTTGTTGCGCACCCAGCCGCTGATTCGCCGCCGCGCGCGATCGATGGTGACGCTCGATCCGCCGGCGAACGCGTCGAGCACGATGTGCGCGTCGTCGGCCTTGGGGAAGGTGAAGCGGAACTGCGCGGCGCGCGCGGTGGGCGCCACTTCCGCGGTCACGTCATAATCGGCGAGGTAGACGCGGTAGCTGTACGGGTGGCTCTCCTCGGCCTTGTGGCTGTACCAGGAGGCGCGCTCGGCCTCGCGAATCCGCACCGGACCGGTCTCCGCCATCAGCGAGAAGGCGGCATAGTCGTTCATCCACGGGCTGGGCTGGTGGGTCTGCTTGATGCCGTTGATCTTGTTGTCATGGTACATATAGCCCCAGCCGCTGCCGGGCTTGCCGGTAACCGGGGTCCAGAAGTTCATGCCCCAGGGCACGGCCACCGCCGGATAGGTGTTGCCGTAGGACAGCTCATAGGTGGAGTCGGTGCCCATCAGCGGGTTGACCAGATCGACCAGCGCCTCGCTGCGATCGGATTGCTGCGCGGCGGCGGGCAGCGTGGCGACGCTGGCGAGGAGCGCGAAGGCGGCGGCGCGGAGCGGCTTGGCGGAGAAAAGGGGCACGAGGGTTCCTTTGGCTGGGCGCGTCGTCATTTGCGGCGGGTACGGCGAAGCGGCTCGGGCGCCACGCCTAGGTTGGTCAGCGTGACCGGCTGGATCGAGCCGTCCGGATTGAAGGTCATGCGATCGATGGCGAGTTCGCGGTGCTCGCCCTGCTGATCCGCCAGCGGGCGGCGGTGATAGGCGATGTACCAGCGATCGGTGCCGGGCACGTTGACCACCGAATGGTGCCCCGCCCCGCGCGCGATCCTGGGATCTTCCTGCAGGATCGTGCCGCGCGGGGTGAACGGACCGACAGGGCTGGGCCCGGTCGCATAGGCGACGCGGTAGTCCGATCCCGTCCATTCGCCTTCGGACCACATCAGATAATAGACCCCCTTGCGCTGGATGACGAAGGAGCCCTCGACATAGCCCGGCGGCGTGATCTCCTTCCAGGTCGAACCGTCGGGATAGGGCAGCACGCGGCGGAGGTCCTTGCTCAGCCGCACCACGTTGCAGTGCCGCCAGCCGCCATAATAGAGATAGACCTGCCCGTCGGTATCGCGGAACACGAACGGGTCGATCGGCTGCGCGCCGTTATGGAATCCGCCGATCAGCGGCTTGCCGAGGGCGTCGCGAAAGGGGCCGCCGGGCTTGTCGCTGACGGCGAGGCCGATGCCGCCTTCTTCCTTGTCGCTCTGGATGTCGTTGGCGGAGAAGAACATGTAGTAGCGCCCCTGCGCCTCGATCACCGAGGGCGCCCAGATCGCATAGGCCGCCCAGGAAATCCGCGTCACGTCGAGGACGTGGCTGTGCTTGGTCCAGTGGACGAGATCGGGCGAGGAGAAGGCGTTGAAGAAGGTCTGATAGGCGTAGGAGGGCCGCACGGTTTTGCGCGTTCGCGCCTCTTTTTGCGCGGGCGTGAAATGTCGCGTTCGGTCGGGCGCGCCGTCATCGGCTGAATAGGTGGGGTAGATCCAATATTGCCCGTCGAACACCCGGATCTCGGGATCGGCATACCAGCCGCGCACGATCGGGTTGGACGCGGAGGCGGCGAGCGGCGCCATCAGGGCAAGAAGGGCGAGCGCCCGGCGGAGCTTCGATCGCATGAGCCTCTCCTTGGCCGATCCGCAGCGTGAAAAGCGGAAAAAAGGTGGCGGGGCGACACAGGGCCGCCCCGCCAGAGGGGGGGTGATCAGAACTTGTAAGCGAGGCCCAGATAGGCGCGGCGCCCGGTATATTGGTTGCTGATGAACCGCGCGTCGGTGTCGTTGCCCAGGTGCGCGCGCTCCTCCGACTTGGTGAGGTTGATCACCGAGGCGGTCAGCTGCAGGTTCTCGAAGAAGCTGTACGAGGCGTTGAGGTCGACCTGCTCATACGGGTCCGAATAGACGTTCAGGCCCGACTGGATGCCGCCGACCCGCGTACCGCGACGATTGTACGAGGCGCGCAGCAGCAGCTTGCTGTTCTCGTAGAAGATCGAGCCGTTGATCTGCGTCTTCGAGCTGCCGACCAGCGGGGAATCGCCCACCTTCTTGCCGTCCAGCGTGATCTCGGCGACCGAGGTGTCGTTATAGGTGAAGTTCACCTGCGCGCCGAGACCGAAGGGCAAGGTGTGCTGGGCATAGAGCTCGACACCCTGCGACACGGCGTTGGAGCCGTTCGCCTGGGTCGAATATTGCTGCACGGTCACGGTGTTGCCCGCGACGGTGCTCTGCACGTCGAGCACCAGCGGCACGATGAAGTCCGACACATCCTTGCGGAACAGCGTGCCGCCCAGCACCGAGCCGCGGTGGAAATACCATTCCACGCCAACGTCATACTGCCAGGCCTTGAACGGCTTCAGGTTGAAATTACCGCCGCTGCCGAACCAGCCGGGCAGCGCGCCGAACTGCTTGCGGTCGTAGACGAACGCGTCGGAATTGAAGGTCAGCGAGCGCGCACCGGCGAGGTCGCCATAGCCGGGCCGCGCGATCACCTTCGATGCCGCGCCGCGGAGCAGGAGGTTGGGGGTCACCTCCCACGAGATGTTGAAGCTCGGCAGGAAGTCCGTGTAACGCTTGGACTCGTCGTTCGGGCTGAACACCTTCACTTCGCGCTGGGACTGCGGCAGCACCAGGCAGTTGCCGTCCGGGCCGACCGGCGGCGGCACGAACGGGTTGCCGTTGGTGTTCTGGCAATAGTCATTCTCGTAATAGATCACGTCGGTCGAGACGCCCGACTGCTTGGTGCTCACCACGCGCAGGCCGAGATTGCCGCGCACATTGTTCATCTTGAAGTTCGCCTGGGCATAGCCGGCCCAGATCCGCTCCTTGATGTCGTAGCGGTTCTCGGGCTCGGGCACGCGGACCGGGCCGTTATAGGTCTTGTTCAGATAGGCGAGATAATTGTCCATGTTGAACGCCGGGAAGACGCTCGTCGAGAAGCCGCCGGCGATGTTGCCGATCGGCTGGCTTTGGAAGAAGGCCGGCTGGGTTACCGCCGCGCCCGCGGTATCCTGGTAGCGCAGCGTGTTTGCTGCATCCGAATACCATTCGAAGCGCCCGGTCTGCCGCTCGACCTTGCCCTCGCGCCACTTGGCGCCGACCTGGATCGAGTCGATGAAGCTGTCGAAGCGGCGGGTCAGGTCAATCTGAGCATATTTCTGCTCGATCGCGCTGTTGGTATAGCCAGAGCCGGTCGAGCCGAGATCGACCTGCGAGATGCCCTTCATCAGGTTCTGCTGCAGTTCGGGCGAGAACTGCATCGCCACCGACTTGTCGGTGAAGCTCCACTGGCTCAGCATGTTGCCGTTGACGCGATTGGCGAGGCCGTCGCCGACCACCAGCCGCGGCTTGGCCTGGGCGTAGAACTGGAAGGAGGGGCCGCCGGTCGCGCGGGTCTTGCCGCCGGCGAACGACACCGTCAGGCGATCATGGGTATAGTCGCCGTGCAGGTCGTAGGTATTCGAGACGGTCTTCTGGCGCGCATAATAGCTCTGCATCGCCGGGGTTTCCATCGTGCAGGCCGAGGTCCCGGTGCGGCAGGCGGTACCGTCCGGCGGCACCTGGAAGGTCGCCGAGGTGAGGATCGTGCCGCTCTTGTCGAACTTGCCGCCAGTGAAGAAGTCACCATAGCCCCATTCGGGAATCTTGATGAGGTTGGAGACGTTGTCGCCGTTGAGCTGGAAGCGGAAATAATTGGCGGTGAGGTTGAAGCCCTCGAACGGCTGCCACTGTGCGGTCGCCTGGATGCCCAGCCGCTTGCGCTTCTCGATCAGCACGGTCTCGTCGACCGACTGCGGCGCCCAATAGCCGTTATAGTGCGTGCCACCCTGGGTGGTCACGCCGTCGTTCCAGTAGGAGATGGCGTCGTCATTGGCGAAGGTCTTGCCGTTGACGTCGGTCGCCTGCTTGGTGTTGTTCGCGTCCGTCCACCAGTGCCAGCTCTCGGTGGCGGCGCTCAGCGTGCGGTTGGTGCGCTCCTGGTAGGTGGCACCGAGCAACAGGCCGAAGGTCTTGGCTTCATTGTGCCAGGACAGCAGCCCCGAGACGCTGGGCTCGACCTTCTTGGTGACGTCCGAATAGGTGCCCTCGACCTGGACGTTGCCCGACCAAGGCTTGAGGTCGAACGGGCGCCGCGTGTGGTTGATGATCACGCCGCCGACGCCGCCCTCGTCGAGCCGGGCCTCGGAGGATTTGAACACCTCGACGCTGCCGATCAGGTTCGCCGGCAGCAGCAGATAGTTGAAGCTGCGCGAGGGATCGCCGGAGTCCGCGGAGGCGATGAAGTTGCCGTTGAGCTCGGTCAGCGTCAGGTCGGAGCTGAGGCCGCGGATGCTCACCCGGCTGCCTTCGCCGCCGTCGCGCTCGATCACCACGCCGGGCACGCGCTGCAGCGCGTCGGCGACGTTCTTGTCGGGAAACTTGCCGACATCCTCGGCAGTGATCACGTCGACGAACGCATTGGCGTCGCGCTTCTGCGCCAGGCTGGTCTCGATCGAGGCGCGGTAGCCGGTGACGACGATGTCGCCCTCGCTGTCGCCGGGCGCAGCGTTCTGCGGCGCGGAGGTGTTGCCGGCCTGCGGCTGCGTCGTCGCGGCCTGGGCGAATGCCAGCCCCGGCAGCGCGGCACACAGGCTGGTGCCCAGCATCAGCTGTGCCAGCAGCCGCTGGCGTGCGGACGCAGGCGCACGAAACAGATTCCCGTAGGACACGATCCTTCTCCCTTTTCCACCCGACGGCCCCCAAGGCTCAATCGGTTGTTTGTGACCGCGCTGTCAGAAGCTGAGTTCGCGGTTCTTGCGGAGGGTTTCGCAATAGAAAAACAAATTGTCAATTAAATGCAGTCCGGTTGCTGTGACTTTTCAGCAATAGGCACGACAAACTTCGTTCTTTGCGCAAACGTTGTCATTTGCGCATGAGGCGGGGAAGACGCGGGAAGAACATTCCGATGGGAGCACTTATCCTCCGCCTGACGGGGAGGACGACAAGGAGCGCTACGCCGCCACCAGCCGGTAGCCGACACCGGGTTCGTTGAGGATCAACTGCGGGCGGCTGGGGTCGGCTTCCAGCTTCTGGCGCAGGTTGCGCACGACGATGCGCAGATAGTCGAGCTGCTGGACATGCGCCGGCCCCCATACGTCGCGGAGCAGCTGGCCGTGCGCGATCACCCGATCGGGATGCGCCGCGAGCAGTGCCAGCACGCCATATTCCTTGGGCGCCAGATGCACCGCCTCCCCATCCTTGCGCACGCGGCGATGGAGCAAGTCGATCTCCACGCTGCCCACCACCAGATGCTCGCGCTCGGCCGATCCGGCGATCCGGTGGCGGAGCGCGGTACGCAGGCGGGCGAGCAGTTCCTCGGTGTCGAACGGCTTGGTGCAATAGTCGTCCGCGCCGAGATCGAGCGCGGCGACCTTCTCGCTGGTGTCGGTACGCGCCGAGACGACGATCACCGCCGCCCCGCCCGCCTTGGCCTGCTGGATCAGCTCGATGCCGTCGCGATCGGGCAGGCCGAGATCGAGCAGCACCGCATCGGGCTTGTCGATGCCGAAGGCGGCGATCGCCTCGCGCGCCGTCGCCGCCTCGATCACCTGGTGCTCTGCGCGGATAAGGGCCCCGCGCAGCAGCCGCCGGATATGGCTGTCGTCCTCGACGATCAGGACCTTGGTTGCACTCGCCATGGCTTCGCTTAGCGAGCGCCGCCCTGCCGGTCGAGCGCGAGATTGAGCGCAAGCACGTTGACGCGCGGCTCGCCGATGATTCCGAGCAGCGGGCCCTGCACGTTGGCGTCGACCAGCTGCGCGACGCGATCCGGCCCGATCCCTCGGGCCTGGGCGACGCGCGCGACCTGGAAACGGGCAGCCTCCGGGCTGATCTCCGGATCGAGGCCCGAGCCCGAGGCGAGTAGCAGATCGGCGGGCGCATCGGCGCCGAGGCGCTTCTGGTCGGCGGTCACCCGATCGACCAGCTTCTTTGATGCCGGGCCGAGGTTCGAACCGCCCGAGGCGAGTGGGTCGTAGCCATTGCCGGCGGCCGACGGGCGACCCTGGAAATAGCGGGGCCCGGCAAAGCTCTGTCCCAGCAGCATCGAGCCGCGCAGCTTGCCCGCATCGTCGCGCACCAGCGAGCCATTGGCCTGGGTCGGGAAGAGCAGCTGCCCGGCGCCGGTCACCACCAGCGGATAGACGATCCCCAGCAGCGCGGCGAAGATCAGGGTGAACAGGAGCGTGGGGCGGAGGCCGGAAACGAGATCGGAACGCATGGCGATATCCTCCTCAGAAGCGGGTGGAGACGCCCAGATAGACCTGGGCATCGGGGGTGGCCTGGTTCAGGCCGAAATTGGCGCCGAGATCGAGCTGCAGCGTCGGCCGCAGCAGATAGCTGGCGGCGACATCGGCCGAGGTCTGGGTGACATAGGCCGCCGGATCGAAGTTCCGGGCAACCCAGAACTCGCCGATCAGCGTGAACTTTGACGTAACCGCCTTGCCGAGATTGGCGGTGCCGACCAGCTGGGCATGATGGCCATGCCCGTCGCTGTCGGCGAGCACGTCGCCTTCAGGGCCGAAGGTCAGCGTAAAGCCCTTGGGCAGCGCGATGTTGACCGGCACCGCGACGCCGCCCTCGGTCTCGCCATTGCCGATGCCCGTCTTCGCCGTGGGGATCTTCACGAAGGGCAGCAGCGCGATCTGCACCTGCCCCGCCGGATCGGTGAGCCGCTGCTTCAGCCGCAGCGTGAGGTCGCCGACGCCGCGCAGCGTCTGGGTGCCCTCCGCGGTGCGGGTGCGGACGGTCGCATAGGGCGCGATGCTCGCCTCGATGTCGGTCGAGCCGGTCAGGCCGACTTTCAGCGTCGGGTTGGTGTAGAGGATCGTGTCGACGCGGGTGTCACCCGCATCGGTGCGGGTCCAGTTGCCGAGATCGGTCTCCAGCTGGACCATCCCCTGCGGCACGGTGCAGGCGAAGTTCGACTTGGTCGGGCGATCGGTGCACAGCGCCGGCGCTGCCGATGCCGTCGCCGCCGGCGCGGCAGGCACGCTGTCCTGCGCGAAGGCCGGAGCAGCAACGACGGTTAGCGACGCGAACGAAAGAAACGTACGGAACATGTTGATGCATATCCTCAGGCGAGGTGAAGGCCGGCGACGGCCAGGTCGATGAGCTTGATGCCGATGAATGGCGCGATGAGGCCGCCCAGGCCGTAGATGGCGAGGTTGCGGGCGAGCAGTTGCCCGGCCCCCATCGGCTTGTAGGTCACGCCCCTGAGCGCCAGCGGCACCAGGAACGGGATGATGATCGCGTTGAAGATCACCGCCGAGAGGATCGCGCTGGTCGGGCTCGACAGGCCCATCACGTTGAGCACGCCAAGGCCGGGATAGAGCGCGACGAACATCGCCGGGATGATCGCGAAATATTTGGCGACATCGTTGGCGATCGAGAAGGTGGTGAGCGCGCCGCGGGTCATCAGCAGCTGCTTGCCGAGGCCGACGATCTCGATGAGCTTGGTCGGATCGCTGTCGAGATCGACCATGTTGCCCGCCTCGCGCGCCGCCTGGGTGCCGGTGTTCATCGCCACGCCGACGTCCGCCTGGGCGAGCGCGGGCGCGTCGTTGGTGCCGTCACCGCACATCGCGACGAGCTTGCCGCCCTGCTGTTCCTGGCGGATCAGCGCGAGCTTGTCCTCGGGGGTGGCCTCCGCAAGGAAGTCGTCCACGCCGGCTTCGGCAGCAATGGCAGCGGCGGTGAGCGGGTTATCGCCGGTGATCATCACCGTACGGATGCCCATCCGGCGCAGCTCGGCAAAGCGCTCGCGCACCCCCGCCTTGACTACGTCCTTCAGCGCCACCGCGCCGAGCAGACGTCCGTTCCGGACCACCGCAAGCGGCGTCATGCCGCCGCGCGCGATGCCGTCGGTGATGCGCTTGAGTTCGGCAGCACCCGCCGCGTCCGGGTCCATCTTGAGAATGGAATCCACCGCGCCCTTCAGGATCACCGTGTCGCCCTGGCGCACGCCCGAACTGCGCGTCTGCGCGGTGAAGGGGATCACTTCGGCGTCAGCATCGAGCTTCGCGTCGAACGCGAATTTCTCGCGGCCCAGCGTGACGATCGAGCGGCCCTCGGGCGTCTCGTCCGCAAGGCTGGCGGTCAGCGCGGCTTCGGCCAGCGCACGTTCTTCAACGCCGGTCAGCGGATGGAAGGCGCTCGCCTGGCGGTCGCCGATGGTGATCGTGCCGGTCTTGTCGAGCAGCAGCACGTCGACGTCGCCTGCAGCCTCCACCGCGCGGCCGGACTTGGCGAGCACGTTGAAGCGCACCAGCCGGTCCATGCCCGCGATGCCGATCGCGGAGAGGAGCGCGGCGATGGTCGTCGGGATCAGCGTGATCAGCAGCGCCGCCAGCACCGCCACCGGGATCGCCCCGCCGGCATAGGTTGCGAAGGCCGGGATCGTGCCCACCGCGATCAGGAAGATGATCGTCAGGCCGACGAGCAGGATGGTCAGCGCGATCTCGTTCGGGGTCTTTTGCCGCTCGGCGCCTTCGACCAGCGCGATCATCCGGTCGAGGAAGCCCTTGCCGGGATCCTGGGTCACGCGAAGGATGATCTTGTCGGAGATGACGCGGGTGCCGGCAGTGACGGCCGAGCGGTCGCCGCCGGCCTCGCGGATCACCGGCGCGCTTTCGCCGGTGATCGCGGCCTCGTTGACCGAGGCGACGCCCTCGACGACTTCACCGTCGGCCGGGATCAGGTCACCGGTCTCGACCAGGACCAGGTCATCGCGCTGGAGGAGGTGCGCCTCGACCTTGCGCCAGGTCTCGCCGACGCCGGTGAGCTTCTTGGCCTCGAGCTCGGACTTGGTGGCGCGCAGCGACGCGGCCTGGGCGCGGCCGCGGCCCTCGGCCAGGGCTTCGGCAAAGGTGCCGAACAGCACGGTGAGCCACAGCCAGACGATCAGCTGGACCTGGAACCCCACCGGCAGCGGCTCGCCGCCGATCGCCAGCAGGACGGTGAGCAGCAGCGCGGCCACCGCAGTAGTGAACAGGATCGGGTTGCGGATCAGCTCGCGCGGGGAAAGCTTGCGGAACGCGTCCCCGATGGCCGGGCCGATCAGCTCGGCCGCGAAGATGGACTTGGGTGCAGACATTGCTTGTCGTCCTCAGAAGAGCTGGCCGCGGAGCAGGGTGACGTGATCGGCGATCGGCCCCAGCGCCAGGCTCGGCAGGAAGGTGAGCCCGCCCAGGATCAGGATGATGCCGACGAGCAGCCCCACCCACAGCACGCCGGTGGTCGGGAAGGCGCCGACGCCACCCGCCACCTGCTTCTTGGCGGCAAGGCTGCCGGCGATCGCCAGCACCGGCACGATCACGAAGAAGCGGCCGAGCCACATCGCGATGCCCAGCATGGCGTTGTAGAAGGGCGTGTTCGCCGAGAGGCCGGCAAAGGCCGAGCCGTTGTTGCCGGTCGCGGAGGTGAAGGCGTAGAGGATCTCCGAGAAGCCATGCGGGCCGTTGTTGGCGATCCCCGCCAGCCCCGCCGGCAGCACCGAGGCGAGCGCCGCGCCGCCCAGGATGCACAGCGGCAGCACGGCGACGGCGAGCACCGCCAGCTTCACTTCGCGCGCCTCGATCTTCTTGCCGACATATTCGGGGGTGCGCCCCACCATCAGCCCGGCGACGAACACCGAGAGGATGGCGAACAGCAGGAAGCCGTAGATACCGGCACCCACGCCGCCGACGACGATCTCGCCGAGCTGGATGTTGAACAGCGGGATCAGCCCGCCCAGCGCGGTGAAGCTGTCATGCATCGCATTGACCGCGCCGCACGAGGCTGCCGTGGTGACGACCGCGAACAGCGAACTGGCGACGACGCCGAAGCGCGTCTCCTTGCCCTCCATGTTCGCGCCGGCGACATGGATCGCGTGCAGTGCCGGGTTGCCGGCAGACTCCGCCGCATAGGTCACCGCTACGCCGCCGAGGAACAGCACCGCCATCGCAGCGAGGATCGCCCAGCCCTGGCGGGTGTCACCCACCGCCTTGCCGAAGGTCCAGGTGAGGCCGACGCCGACCAGGAAGATCGACAGCATCTGCACCAGGTTGGTGATCGCGGTCGGGTTCTCGAACGGATGCGCGGAGTTGGCGTTGAAGAAGCCGCCACCATTGGTGCCGAGCA
This sequence comes from Sphingomonas sp. 22176, assembly GCF_052045505.1. Classification (NCBI taxonomy): domain Bacteria; kingdom Pseudomonadati; phylum Pseudomonadota; class Alphaproteobacteria; order Sphingomonadales; family Sphingomonadaceae; genus Sphingomonas; species Sphingomonas sp. 22176. The sequence continues at coordinate 224,693 of NZ_JBQEPL010000001.1, forward strand.
TCTTGATCGCTTCCTGGCTGGCGACGGGGCCGAGCACGATCGTCTGGCGCGCGCCTTCCAGCGTGGTCGCGTCGACGCTGCTGGCCAGCGTCTGCGGAACGCCGCTCGCCACCAGGAACAGCGCGTAAACGAGGCAGATCGGCAGCAGCAGGTACAGGACAATGCGGGTAAAATCGGCCCAGAAATTGCCGATGCCGCGCGCTTCCTTGCGGGCGAAGCCGCGGAACAGCGCGAAGGCGATGGCGATGCCGGTCGCGGCGGAGGTGAAGTTGTGCAGCGTTAGCCCTAGCGCCTGCGACAGGTTGGAGAGCGTCGATTCGCCCGCATAGCCCTGCCAGTTGGTATTGGTGGCGAAGCTGATCGCGGTGTTGAACGCGCCGTCCGCACCCATGCCGGCGAGCCCGCGCGGGTTCCACGGCAGCACCGCCTGCAGCCGCAGCACCGCATAGGTCAGCACCGCGAGCGCCAGGTTGAACAGGATCAGGTGCAGCGCATAGCTACGCCATCCCTGCTCGGCATTCGGATCGATGCCGCCGATGCGGTAGATGCCGCGCTCGACGGGGCCGAGCACGCGGTGCAACGGCGTGCGGCGTCCTTCGTAGAGTGCGAAGAGCCACAGGCCCATCGGCTTGGCGGCGGCCGCCAGGATGGCGACGAACAGGGCGATGAACGCCCAGCCTTGGAGTGTCATGCGGCCCTCCTCAGAAACGCTCGGGCCGCAGCAGCACCGCGACCAGATAGAGGAGAAGCGCGAGCGCGGTCGCGCCGGCGAGCATCAGGTGCAGGCCCATGCGCTCAGGCCTTCACGCACAGCTGGACGAAGACCAGCGTCAGCAGGAAAAGCCCGCCGAGCGCGGCGAGCCAGAAAATGTCGGACATGGGGTTGCCCCTTGCTTCATGCCGCCGGGTGGCGGTGTGGCACGCGATCTAGGTCTGGTGGCCGTTAAGCTTCGACGGCGAATGCCGGGGCCGGGCATTAAGATTCCATATAGTTGGGCGTTGGGGCGTGGCGCAGCGCGGGCGGCCGCACTAGCAAGGGCGGCGATGAACGACCGCCCCAATCCCGATGCGCTGCTGCGCGAAGCCCGGCGCGAGGCGCGCGGGCGGCTGAAGATCTTTCTCGGCGCCGCCCCGGGCGTGGGCAAGACCTTCGAGATGCTGCGCGAAGGCGCCGAGCGGCTGCGCGACGGGAAGGACGTGGTCATTGGCGTGGTCGAGACGCATGGCCGCGCCGAAACCGAGGCGCTGGTCGGGCCCTTCGAGGTGCTGCCTCGCAAGGCCGTCGAGCATCAGAGCCACCGGCTGGAGGAAATGGATCTCGACGCGATCCTCGCCCGCCGCCCCACGCTGGTGCTGGTCGACGAGCTCGCCCACACCAACGCCCCCGGCTGCCGCCACCCCAAGCGCTGGCAGGACGTGGAAGAGCTGCGCGACGCCGGCATCCATGTCTACACCACGCTCAACGTCCAGCATGTCGAAAGCCTCAACGACGTGGTGGCGAGCGTCACCCGGGTGCGCGTGCGCGAGACGGTGCCCGACGCGATCTTCGACGATGCCGAGATCGAACTGGTCGACCTGCCGCCGGACGAGCTGATCGACCGGCTGAAGGAGGGCAAGGTCTACGTCCCCGCCGAGGCCAGCCGCGCGCTCGCGCACTTCTTCTCCAAGGCGAACCTCTCGGCCCTCCGCGAAATGGCGCTGCGCCGCGCGGCGCTCAGCGTCGACCGGGCGATGCTCGATCATCTCGATGCGCTGGCCATGCCCGGCACCTTTGCCGCCGGAGAACGCGTGCTGGTGGCGGTGAGCGAACTCCCCGGCGGCGACGGGCTGGTCCGCGCGGGCAAGCGGCTTTCCGACGCATTGAAGGCGCCGTGGCAGGTCGTGTTCATCGAGACCCCGCGCGCCGAACGCTTCCGCCCCGAGCAGCGCCGCCGCGTCGCCGAGACGCTGCAGCTCGCGAGCAGCCTTGGCGCGACCGTCGCCACCGTGCCCGCCGCCACCGTGATCGACGGGCTGCGGACCCACCTCTCCGGTATGCGCGCGACGCAACTGGTGATCGGCCGCTCGCGCCGGAGCTGGTGGTTCGAGCTGCGCCACGGCTCGGTGGTGGAATCGATGCTGCGCGCCAGCCAGGGCGTGGCCGTGCATGTCCTGCCCTCGACCGAGGAGCGGGTCCGCGAGCGCCGCGCCCCCGCCCTGCCCGCGCTCGGCCGCTGGCAGGAGCATCTGCTCGGCGTCCTCGCCGTGGCATTGACGGTGATCCTCGGTCGGCTGACCCTGCCGCTGATCGGCGCGGGCGGCACCGACCTTCTCTTCCTGCTGCCGGTTATCCTGATCGCCTTCCGCTCGGGCTTCGGGCCGGGCGTGTCGACCGCGATGATCGGCGGGCTCGCCTACAACTTCTTCTTCCTGCCGCCGCTCTACACCTTCACCATCGGCGAGCCGCAAAGCGTGCTCACCTTCTTCGTGCTGACCGGCATCGCGCTGTTCACCGCCAACCTCACCGGACGGCTGCGGACGCGGGCGACGCTGGGCACGCGCAGCGCACAGGAGAATGCCGCCGTCGCCGCCTTCGGCCAGGCACTCGCCCGCGCCTCGGATACCGAGTCCACCAGCCGCGTCGTCTGCGAAGAGATCGCCCGCCTGCTCGACGTGTCGGTGCTGCTGCTGATCCGGCGCGACGGCGCGCTGACCCGGATCGCCAGCTGCCCGGAGGATGCGCCGCCGATGGGCGCGGTCGATCATGCCGCCGCCGAATGGGCGTGGAGCAGCGGCGAGGCGGGCGGGGTCGGTACCGGCACGCTGATCGCCGCCGACTGGCAGTTCCACCCCTTGCGCACCAGCCTGGGCGTGCTCGCGGTGATCGGCCTTGCCGCGCCCGACGGCCGCGAGCCGATTACCGCCGACCGCGCGGTGCTGCTCTCCACGTTGCTGGGCCAGGCGGCCTTGGCGCATGAGCGGCTGCGGCTGGAGCAGGACGTGCGCGAAGTCTCGGTGCTGCGCGAGCGCGATCGGCTGCGCGCCGCCCTGCTCTCCTCGATCGGCCACGATCTGCGCACCCCGCTCACTTCGGTCGCAGCCGCGGTGGATGCGCTCGCCCATGCCCATCCCGACGAGCCCGCCACCGCCATCGCCCGCGCCGAAGTCGCCCGGCTGCGGCGCTTCCTAGACAATTTGATCGACATGGTGCGCATCGATGCCGGCGCCATCGCGCTGAGCCTCGAGCCGATCGACCTCACCGACGCCGCCGCCGCCGCCGTCTATGACCTGCGCGACGTACTCGCCGGGCGCGAACTGGTGCTGCGCGTGCCGCCCGATCTGCCGCTGGTCCGCGCCGATCCGCGGCTGCTCCACCACATCCTGCTCAACCTGCTCTCCAACGCCGCGGTGCATGGCGGCGGCGGCCCGATCGAGATCCTCGGCGAGCGTCGCCCCGATGCGGTGCGGTTGGGCGTCCGCGACCATGGCCCGGGCCTGCCCCCCGGCGAGGAAGCGACGATCTTCGAGACCTTCGCGCGCGGCACCGGCAGCGATCGGGCGGGCGGCAGCGGGCTGGGGCTCGCCATCGCCAAGGGCTTTGCCGGAGCGATGTCCGCGCCGATCCGGGCGATGGATGCCGAAGGCGGCGGGGCGCTGTTCGCGGTCGATCTCCAGCCGGTGTGAATCGGCGGCATGATTATGGGATAAAACATCCAAATCCGACGCCGTGCCTCCGGATCGGACTTGCCATGCCGCGCTGCAGCCAACATGGTGGCAACACAGTTTTACATCGAAACGCAGGGCGTGGGGGCAAGCGAGATCGACCTGGCGACGCGGTTCGCCCAACTCTTCGCGTGCAGCGAAGCGGTCGCGGCCGAACTGGCCGGGGCGGCGATGCTCCGTCGCTGCCCGCAAGGTGCCACCGTCGTCCATCAGGGCGAGATGCTGGGCCGCGTGCTGGTACTGCTCGAAGGCCATGTCCGCGCCGCGATGGTGACGCTGGACGGCCGCGTGCTCCAGATCGCCGAACATCACCCCGGAGACATCTTCGGCGGCGTCGATCCCGGCCGCGAGCAGGCGAGCGACTGCACCGCCACCATGGCCACCCAGATCGCCAGCTTCGCCACCGCCGACTTCTATGCGTTCGCCGAGCGCCATGCCTGTGTCGGCATCGTGCTGGCCCGCGCGATGGTGCGCCAGTTCGGCGCGCTCAGCCAGCTCGTCTCCGCACGGCTGACGCTTTCCGCAAACGGCCGCGTCCATGCCGAGCTTCTGCGACTAGCCCGCGAGCAGGACGGGCGCTGGATCCGCCCGCTGCCGGTGCTGTCCGACCTGGCGTTGCGCGTGCAGACCGCGCGCGAGACCGTCTCCCGCGCCGTCTCCGCGCTCGAGAGGCGCGGCATCGTCCAGCGGCACGAGGACGGGCTGGAGATCGTCGCCCCCGCCCGCCTCGAAGCGCTTATCGTCTGAACCGCGGCTTGAGCGCGTAGACCGTCGTCGGCGCCTGGCCGACAAGCGCCATCTCGCCCACCAGCTCGGCGCGCCCCGCATCCGCCTCGCACGCGGCGAGGCTGGCGGCGAAGGCTTCGCTGGCGAAGGTGGCGCCGGCGGTGGTCACCCCCAGCAGGCGTTCGGCAAGATCGAAGGCGCCGCCCAGCAGCACCGGCGCGCCGGTCACCGGATCGTCGATCGAGGTGGCCAGCCCGATATGCAGCGCCTGGCGGAACGGCCCGCTCGCGCCCAGCGTCGCCGACAGCCGCACCGCGGCGGCATAGGCCTGGCTGGTGCCCTCGAACGCGATCAGCAGCCGCCGCGAGGTCCAGCGGATGGCGAGCGTCGGTGTGTGGCACAGTGCCTGACGCAGCGCCGGCAGGCGCCCCGCCACGTCGCGGTCGAGCACCAGGAAATCCTCGCCCTCGCCGCCGAGCAGGTCGACCGCAAGCACCGAGATCACCTGCGGCGCGGTGCGATCGGCGCCCTGCGGACCCGAGGGCGCGCGCAGCGGCAGCAGATGCTGGCGCCGCCCGGCCTTGCGCCACAGCCCGCCGGCATGCGCGCTTTGCCCGACCTCGTCGACCGAGGCGGGGCCGAGCAGCAGCTGCACCGCTTCGGACTGGAGCAACCCGGCATGCATCGCCGCGCGGCCCATCGCGACGAGATCGGCGAGTCGGACCGAAGGCATGAACGCCCCCGGGCTCGCCTCGCCCATTTCCTGGACGCTGGCGGCCTCGGCCAGCGCCGCCTCGAAGCGGGTCACCCAGCCTTCGCCATGCGGGCGCACCGAGCGATCGACGAACGCCGCGACGTCGCCGGGCAGCACCACATGGAGCTCGGCGCCGCGCGCGATCAGCCGCTCGGCGATCAGCAGGTCGGCGCCGGCGGCGAGCGCGCCATAGCCGAAGCCCACCCGCTCCTGCGCCAGCAGCGCATCGATCGAATCGGAAAGCGCCGCCACGTCCTCGGGCAGCCGCATATGGCCGGCGAAATGGAGGCTGCGCGGCGGGCGATAGGCATCGAGCCATGCCGCCGACACGCCCTGCTCGGCAAGGATCACGCCGAACTGGCGCAGCGTCGAGGCATGGTCCTCCCAGGCGAGCGGCGCCGCGCCGATCGCGCGGGCGAGCGCGGTCTCGGCGGCGTCGCGGTCGCCGCTAAGCAGCAGCGCCTCGGCCTCGGTCGCGCCGAGCCAATAGGGGGTTTCGTCGGGAACGCCGGCCTGGAGCAGTTCCTGCACATCGGCGGCGAGCGCCCGGCTGCCCGCCATGTCGCCGGCGATCAGCGCGAGCGTCGCCGCGTTGATCAGCGGATAGGGGGCCGGCGCCAGCTGCGCCGCCGCGCTATAGGCGGCGGCGGCTTCGCGGGCGTGCTGCCGCCGGGCCTCGCCGGCGAGCAGCAGCGCCTCGTCCTTGAGGAGCCTGCCGCGCAGGCTGAGCACGGCGGGATCGTCCGCGACGCGGTCATAGCCCGCGTCGCGAAACATCCGCCAGGCGAGATCGAGCGCACCGGCACGCGCCTGGGCCGTTATCGCTAGCACACTCGATGTCATCCTACCCGGCATACTCCCCTAAAGCGTTGCAGCGAAGCCTCGTTCAATCGTTGTCGCCGGGCTCCTGCGGCTTCGGATCCTTCGGCGGATGATTGCCCTGGTTCTCGACGTCCGGATCGATGATCGTCGGCATGCGCATTCCTCCTTGCAAAAAGTCTACGTAAAGATTGAGTCCTTCGCACGTCTTACGGTGCTGCGGATCGGTGACATACTCGACGAAAAACCCGACGGCAGCGATCCTGCCGTTGTTATCGAGCAGCGGGAAGGCACGGCGATACTTGCCATCCGGATATTCATGCTTGGTGCTTACATACAAGCTGTTGGGCGTATATTCCCAAAAATTGCCGATCAGCTTGAAAATGACGCAGCAAGGCTCACGGACGACAATGTCGAGCGGCGTTGGAGGGGGAGTCGTCGGGCCGGCGAGGACAGGCTTGATGTTCGGCGGGGCGACGACGAAGTCGCGGACGATTTTGGTAAAATCGTCCGTAGCAGTCACTTCCTTTCCGTTGCCAAATTCATCAACATCCTCATATCCTTCGATAAGAAAATTCAAATTACTCAGCGGATTTCCGCCCGCGCTGCTAGCAAAAATCTGGTACCGCTTGATCAGCTTTATGGAAGATGGCGGGAGCATCGACAGAGGAAATTGACCGTTCATTTATTTTTCCCTTCCATTTTTCGGAGCTCGTCCTGCATCTCCTTCAACCTAGCTGCGAGTTCTTGATTTTTGGTATCCAATTCCGTCATTGTACGGAGGTCTGCGACGGCTTTACGCATACCGCGTCGAGCCGTCTCGATGTCGCCGCGACGATACTGCACGCCGGCGAGCGCTCGTTCCGCCCAAACCAGCATACGCCGGTTGCGGGCATTCTGCGGGTCCTGCTCCAAAAGACGGTTAAGCAGCGCGATCTGCTGGCGCCGAAGCTCAAGCACTGCATCCACATTGCCGACAACGACATACGCATCGGCCAGCCACCCCTGCCGATTGGCGACATCGCGCCAGCGCTGCTCCGAATTTGGCTCATGCCGGGCCAAGGCCTCCGTTACGCGAAGAGCCTCGCTGCAGAGCGCGACCACCCTATCCGCTACCCGTTGCTCCATCCGCAGCGAACATAGATTCCCGGCCGCGTAAGAGGCTTCTTCCCCACTGCGCGGATCGGCGGGATTAAGTGCTATTAGCCGATGGGCCAGCGCGGCATACGCCTCAAAATGCGGCTCCGTCGCCGCCAGTTCTCCAGCCTTGAAGTGCAGCAGGCCAAGGTAAAACTCGCTCTGCGCATGCGCGAACACGATATCGTACTGATCCGGCTCGCGATCGATCAGCGCGTGGGTGATGCGGTTGGCCTGGAGGAAGGCGGCGCGGGCGCGGGCGGTCTCCTTGGCCTCCATCGCATCCTCGCCCATCGTCATGATCGCGCGGGCGCGGCGGGCGAGGACGTCGGGGGGCAGCGTCCCCAGATCCTGCTCGCCATAATAGCGCAGCGCGCGCGCATTGGCTTCCCGAAGCACGTCGAGCCGGCCGACCTCTTTCAGCCGGCCCCGCAAATCGGTCAGCATGAATTCCACCAGCCCCTCCGCCTGGGCACGTCGAGCCTCCGCCTCCCCGCGGGCCCGCACGGCCAGGATCGTCAATCCGGCCATGGCTAGCAGCAAAAGAATCGCGAGCGCCGTGACGGCCGTCACGCGCCGCACCCGCGCCTGCGCATCGCGCTGCACCAGCGCGTCGAGCGGCACCCCCACCGCGCCGGCGACCAGCTTGAGCAGCGCCAGCCGCTTGCCATCCTTGCCCGCGCGGAAATCGGCGGCGAGCGGCTCGGTCTCCGCACCCTCGGCGGTGCGTCGCAGCGGCAGCGGCAGCGCCTCGGCCGGTTCACCGGCGAACAGCGCGGCAAGCACCGGGCGATCGGGATGGAGTTCGCGGAACAGCGCGATCTCGCGCGCCACCCATTGCGAGGCGGCCCCCGCTGGGGTGCAGACGACGATCAGGCAGGCGGAGTCGGCCAGCGCCGCGCGCACCTCGGCGCTCAGGTCGCTGGCGGCGGAAAGTTCGTCGAGATCGCGGAAGATGCGCCCCAGCCGCCGCGGCACCGGCCCGAACGCCGCCTCGCGCCCGACCAGCTTGGCGGGAATGCGATAGCGCTCCAGCGCGCGGTGCAGCCAGCGCGCGCGGGCCCGATCGGCGTGATTGTAGCTGATGAAGGCGCCGTAGCGCGCGTTCGCCTCGATCCCTGTCGTTGTCACGCGGTCCCTTCCCCGGCCGCGTTTATCTCAGAGCGTCCGGGGAGCGGCAACCCTTTCGGCACGCTTCCGAGACAGGCTGTACCTCTGCCGGGGTTGCGGGCGGGCGCGGCGAGGCATAGCTGCAGCTCCATGACCGACTCCGTCCTTGCGATCGCCGATGCGCAGCTCGATTCCAGCATCGAGCGCCTCGCCGCGCTGATGCGCGTGCCCTCCATCTCCACCGATCCGGCCTATGCCGCCGACTGCCGCCGCGCCGCCGAACAGCTCGCCGCCGAGCTGGCGGACCTCGGCTTCGCGGCGCGCGTCGCCGATACGCCGGGGCATCCGATGGTTGTCGCGCACCATGACGGCGACGGGCCGCACGTGCTGTTCTACGGCCATTACGACGTCCAGCCGGTGGATCCGATCGAACTCTGGACGCGCGACCCGTTCGATCCGTGGATCGACACCCGCGCCGACGGCTCCAAGACCATCGTCGGCCGCGGCGCCTCGGACGACAAGGGCCAGCTGCGCACCTTCGTCGAGGCTTGTCGTGCATGGAAGGAAGCGGAGGGCCGCCTGCCCTGCCGCGTCACCATCCTGTTCGAGGGCGAGGAAGAATCGGGCTCGACGAGCCTGGAGCCCTTCCTCCACGCTCATGCCGAAGAGCTGAAGGCCGACTTCGCGCTGATCTGCGACACGCTGATGTGGGACCGCGACACCCCCGGCATCACCATCGGCCTGCGCGGCATGGCCGCGGGCCAGGTGACGGTGCGCGGCCCCTCGCGCGACCTCCACTCGGGCCTGTACGGCGGTGCGGCGCGCAACCCGCTCCAGCTGCTCGCGGGCATCCTCGGCGAGATGAAGGACGCAGACGGCCGGGTTACGCTCGACGGCTTCTATGACGGCGTGCCGGATACCGATCCGACCGTGCTGGAGAGCTGGAACAAGCTCGGCTTCGATGCGGGCGAATTCCTCGGCGAGATCGGCCTGCGCGTGCCCGCGGGCGAGGCGGGCAGGACCGTGCTCGAGCAGGTCTGGTCGCGCCCGACCGCCGAGATCAACGGCATGTGGGGCGGCTATACCGGCGAGGGCTTCAAGACGGTGATCCCCGCCGAAGCGCACGCCAAGGTGAGCTTCCGGCTGGTCGGCACCCAGGATCCGGACCAGGTGTGGGAGGCCTTCCAGACCCATGTCCGCACCCGCCTGCCCGAGGATTGCTCGGCCGAGTTCGTCACCCGCGGCCCCGGCAGCTTCGCGATCAGCCTGGCGAGCGACAGCGGTCCGCTCGCGGCGACGCAGGGTGCGCTCGATGCCGAATGGGGCAAGTCCGCGCTGCTCGGCTGCGGCGGCTCGATCCCGGTGGTCAACTCGATCCGCTCGATCCTGGGTATGGACAGCGTGATGGTCGGCTTCGCGCTGCCCGATGACAATATCCACTCGCCCAACGAGAAGTACGAGCTGAAGAGCTTCCACAAGGGCATCCGCTCCTGGGTGCGCATCCTGGGGGCTCTCGGCGAGACGGCCGCAGTCGAGCGCGCGACGGTCGCCGCCTGATCAGCATTGACGCCGGCGAACGGAAGCGGGATAGCAGACCCATGGTTCCCCTTTCGTTCGCCGGCCATGACTTTCGCGCGCTGCCTGAAGGCGCGCTCTACTGGCCGGCACGGCGGGCGCTGCTCGTCGCCGACTTGCATTTCGAGAAGGCGAGCTGGTTCGCGCTCGGCGGCCAGATGCTGCCGCCCTATGACACGCTGGCGACGCTATCGGCGCTTACCGCGTTGCTCGAGCGGGTGGCGCCGATCGAGCTCTGGTGCCTGGGCGACAGTTTCCACGACGTCGAAGGCTGCGAGCGGCTGCCCGCGCAGGCCCGCGCGATGCTGACGGCGCTGACCGGCGGCCTCGCCTGGCACTGGATCACCGGCAACCATGACTCGGTGCTGGTCGATCATTGCGGCGGGGTGGTGCACGAGGAGGCCGAGGTCGATGGCCTGGTGCTGCGCCACGAAGCCGAGGCCGGCGAGCCGCGGCCGGAACTATCCGGCCACTTCCACCCCAAGCTGCGCCTCACCGTGCGCGGGCGCCATGTCGCCCGGCGTTGCTTCGTGGCGACCGGCACCAAGCTGATCCTGCCCGCCTTTGGTGCGCTTACCGGCGGGCTAGACGCGGGACATCCGGAGATCGTCCGCGCCGTGGGCCCCGGCGCCGAGGCGCTGGTGGCGACGGAGCGCAAGCTGCTGCGGTTCCCGCTGGCAGCCTGAGCTCCGTCCCTTGCTAGCGGGCGGTCAGAAGCTCGCCCAGTCCGATGCGTCGACCGTGCTGCTGCGCACTTCGGCGACAGACTTGGCCCGCGGGGGACGCGGCGCCGCCGCGGCGCTTTCGCGGCGCACGGCCGGGCTGGGCGATGCCGGACGTCGGCCGCCGGTGTTGAAGCGCATCGCCTGTGCCTTGAGCGAGCCGACCTCCGAAGCGAGATTGCGGGCAGCGGCGGAGGTCTGCTCCACCATCGCGGCGTTCTGCTGGGTCATCTGATCGATGCTGCCGATGGCGGTGGCCACCTGACTCACGGTCGACGCCTGCGCCTGGTTGTCGGTGGCCATCGTCTCGAGCAGCCCGTGCACCTCGTTCACATCGCCGACGATCGCGCCGAGCGCCTGGTCGACACGACGAACCATTTCCGCCGCCTCGGTAACATCGGCCTGGGTGGCGGTAAGCTGATCGCGGGCGCGGCCGGCCTCCTCTTCCGCCCGCATCGCCAGCGCCGAGACGAGATCCGCAACCACTGCGAAGCCGCGGCCGGCCTCGCCGGCCCGCCCCGCCTCGACGGCCGCGTTCATTGCAAGCACGCGGGTCTGGAAGGCGATCTTGTCCAGGCCCTCGATCACATTGTCGATGCCCTTGGCGCTTTCGGAAACCCGAGTCATCGCCTGCATCGCCTCGTCGGCAACACTGCGGCCCGAATCCACCACGCCGATGGCGCCATTCGCCCGCTCCACCGTCTGCACGGCAGCGGTCGCGGTGTTCTTGATGCGCTGGTTCATCTCGGTAACGGCCGCCGACGTCTCTTCCAGGCTGGCCGCCGCCCCCTCGGTGCGACGCGCGAGATCCTCGCCGGCCTGGGCGATCTCGGCCGAACCGGTGGAAATCGTCTCGGCGCTTTCGATCACCGATGCGATCAGCTCGCGCAGCGCGGCGATGGCGGCGTTGAAGTTGTCGCGGACCACGGCATATTCGGGCGCGAACGGCGTGTCGATCGATGCGGTGAGGTCGCCATCCGCCAGACGCTTGAGGCGCTCCTCGAGCGTCTCGACGACCAGCTGCTGCGCGGCATCGCTGATCGCCTTGGCCTTGGCGCTCGCAGCCTGCTCGACTGCCACTTGCTTGAACACGAGCACCGATTTGGCCATCGCGCCGACCTCGTCGCCACGATCGATGCCCGGCACCTCGGCTGCGTGATTGCCGGCGGCCAGCGCCCGCATCGCATCCTGCAGCCGCGCCAGCGGGCTGACGATCTGCGCCTTCGATACCCAGGCGGCGATACCCATGGCGACAACGATGGCGGCCACGGCGGACAGCAGCAGCATGGTCTGCAGCGACTCTGAGCCGGCGCTGAGCCCGTTCGAAATGTGCTGGGCATCCACCACCCGACGATCGTTGATCTTGACGAGCGTGCTGATGATCTGCGTCGCCACGTCGTCTGAGCTGGCAAGCTCGCGCTGTGCGGCGGCGTCGTCGTTCCGAAGACCCAGCGCGATGGCTTTCTGCAGCTTTGCATGCAGCGCATCGAGCTGTGCGCGGATCGGGGTCAGCGCGGCGGCCTGATCGGGTTCCTTTTTCACCACCGCGTCGAGGATGTCGGCCGCCTTGGTGTAGACGTCCTTCTCGTCGTCGGCGGCGGCACGTGCCGCAGCAGACCCGCCGTCATAGGACATGGTCTTGTAGCCGTCGTAGATCATCGCCGTCGCCAACCGCGAGGTGCGGACGAGCTTGACCGTATCCGGCAGCTGGTTGTCGACGATGTTGCTATAGCTGCTGTCGGCCGTCATCACGTTCCGACCGCCGATCCAGGCGACACCCAAGGTCACCACCGCCAGCGCCGCCAAGAGCAGCAGAATCTTCAGCTGAATCTTCAAATTCGAAAAGGCAATCACCGCGAACCCCCAGCGCTGAGCAGCTGCTCATGTCCATCTATCCCAAGCCAACTTTATAGAGCCGACTTGGCGAGGACGCGGGATTTGCCCTTGGAATCATGCAGATTTGGCGCATCGCAACCTGTGTCTTGCAGGCCAGACGTGCGGTGGAAAAGCAAAGGGACTCGCAGTTGTGGAGAGGGCGGTCGCGCTACCCGGCCGCCCTGCCACCCGGTCCGTTTACGAGCACTTCGCCTCGCCCGAGCCGATCTTGCTCACCTTGCACTGCGCCCCGCCCCGCAGTTCGACATCGCCCGAGCCGACCATCGAGACCGAGGCAGGTCCGGCGACGTTAGCTCGCACATTGCCCGAACCCGCGACGGACACGTCGGCGCGCTTGGCGGTAAGCTGCTGCCCGCGCAGGTCACCCGAACCGGCAACGGATACGTCCAGATCATCCGTACGGCCGGCCACCGTCATGTTGCCGGACCCTGCGACCGAGAGCGAGGCCTTGGTCGTCGCAAGCGCAGCGATGTCGAGGTCGCCCGAGCCTGCGACTACCGCCTCGAACGCTCCCTCCGCCCGGGTCACCCGCATCGTGCCCGAACCGGCCACGGTGGCGTTTGCCAGTCGTGGCAGGACAACGTGGATCTTGGGCGCGCCGCCCTTGTCCCATAGGATGCCGGCGCGATTCTTGCGGCCGATATTGAGCGTCTTGCCGTCGAGACGGATGTCGAGCTGATCGAGCACCGCCGGGTCGCCCTCCGCCTGGACCGAAAAGTCTGCGCCGGTTCGCACGTCGACATCGTCCGAACCCTTCAGCGCGACGCCGGTGAAATCCCGTGCGGCGAAGCTGCGGGTCGTGCCGGTGCCGCTGGCTTCGGCGGGCGTACCCTTGTTGTCGCTCCAGCTGGTATGGCACGCCGCGGCGAGCGGGAGCAGGACGAGGGCGAGCAACGGACGCATGAAAAACCTCCCGGATCGTGTGTTGTAGCCATAATACACGATCCGGGCGTAACGAAAAGGGGGCGCGAGCCCGTGGCTCCGCCCCCTTTTGATCCGACCCTTCGGGTCCTCGCCGTCAGGCGGGAACCTTGTCCTTGTTGTGGATCGCTGCGGCCTTGCGCAGGATATCCAGGATCTTCTCCAGCGCCGCCGGCTCGTCGATCTCTTCCATCGCCGCCAGTTCGCGGGCGAGGCGGCTGGCCGCGCCTTCGAAGATCTGGCGCTCGGAATAGCTCTGCTCGGGCTGATCGTCGGCACGGAACAGGTCGCGGACCACTTCGGCGATCGACACGAGGTCGCCCGAGTTGATCTTGGCTTCATATTCCTGGGCGCGGCGCGACCACATGGTACGCTTGACCTTGGGCTTGCCCTTCAGCGTATCGAGCGCTTCGCGAAGCGTCTTGTCGCTGGAAAGCTTGCGCATGCCCACGCTCTCGGCCTTGTTGGTCGGCACGCGGAGCGTCATCTTCTCTTTTTCGAAACGCAGGACGTAAAGCTCGAGCTGCATTCCAGCAATTTCCTGCTTTTGCAGCTCGATCACACGGCCCACGCCGTGCTTGGGGTAAACGACATAATCGCCGACATCGAAGGACAGCGCCTTGGCAGCCATGTGCGAGGAACCTTTCGTGAATTACCGGCCCCGGTTGGATTGTGGAACCCATCCAGGCGCGCTTGGCGCGGCGGACGAGGGAACACGGGGCATACGCTAGCGTCTCCGGGCGAAAGCGAGTCTTTCTGCCTTCGTCCCGCGCTATTTAACACGCTCGTAATAAAATTACCAGTGAAAGGTCACGCGCACGGCGCATAAATCCCTGCGCCATGCTCCATTTCGGGGCCGTCGCGGCGGGCACTGCCCGCCGGGGGTCAGTCGCCGGTGCCGGGATTTGCCGAGAAATATTTGTCGAACTTGTCGGTCTCGGCCTTCATCGCATCGGCATCGGCCGGCGCTTCACCCTTGGTGGTGATGTTCGGCCACTGCTCGGAATAGGTGCGGTTGAGCTCCAGCCACTTTTCCAGGCCGTTCTCGGTATCGGGCAGGATCGCCTCGGCCGGGCATTCCGGCTCGCACACGCCGCAATCGATGCATTCGCTGGGGTTGATGACGAGCATGTTCTCGCCCTCGTAGAAACAGTCGACCGGACAGACCTCGACACAGTCCATGTACTTGCACCGGATGCATGCGTCGGTGACGACATAGGTCATTTGGGAAACGGTCCTTGGTTGCGAACGATCAATGCGGGGCCCTGCTATGCGCGCAGGGCGCGCACGTCAATCAGGGTACAGGGGCTGAACGTCCCGATCGGTGACGAGATCCTCGTAGCATAGCCGCGCCTCGCCCGGCGGCCCGCGCCGGATCGGCAGCGCCTCCACGCGCAGCACGCGCACCCTGCCCTGGATCGGGAAGGCGAGAATCGACCCCACCCGCACCGAAGCGGCGGAACGCTCCACCCGGCGGCCGTCGATCCGCAGCAGCCCCTTTTCGCACAACGCCTGCGCCGCGCTGCGCGTCTTCACGATCCGCGCATACCAGAGGAAGCGATCCAGCCGCATCGCGGGTCCGTGCCCCGAAGGCTCAGCCATTGCGGAGCGCCGCCAGCGCCGCGAAGGCATTGCCGGGCACCGCCACCGGCTTGGGTTTGGCGAGCGGGGTAAGGCCCTGCCAGATCCAGCGCTGCGGTGCATCGGCATCGCCGCGTGCGGTACGGAAACCCATCTGCGCCATCAGCCGGGCGATCGTCTCGGGTTTGAGGCCGATCGAGGTGGCGAGCGCCGGATCGGGGGCGAAGGGCTTGCGACCCTGGCGCGCCTCGTGCGCCGCACGCGCAATGCGCTCGACCAGGTCGACACGCACCGCCTGCGCACCGAACGGGCGGAAGCCGTGGACGAGATCGGCCCCCTTGGCGTCGCGCGGCAGCACCACGGCGGCATCGGGCGGCCCCTGCTCCAGCCCCATCAGCGCGCGGCGCCGGGCCGCGGCACGCGGCTTGAGCAGCGAGGGCGCGAACACATCGAGCGTACCGATCGTCATGCCTATCTTGCGCAGCCGATGTCGGGCAGGCCCGTCCAGTGCTTCGAGCATTGACCCGGCTGCACGGCGCGGCAGCAGCCCGCCCTGCTCCAACAGCGCATTGGCCAGCGCACGCAACGGTGCCCCAGCCGCTTCTTCGCGGGTGATCGCATCCAGCTTGGCGAGCACCGGCAGATCGGCCGCGACCCGCTCGGCAAACCAGCGCTCCAGCCGCGCCTGCACGGCAGCCTTCGCCTGCGGATCGAGCACATCGAGCGCGCGATCCAGCTGCACGCGCGGCCGCACCAGATTCGCGCCGGGCTTGAGCAGCGCGACGTCGTGCCCGCGCCAGTGGAGCGCGGTACCGACCTGCGCAAGCTCCGCATCGGGCGCCTCTGCCAGTGCCCAACCGCGCCGACGATACTCGCCCGCCAGTCTTTTCTCTGCAGCGGCGAGCAGCATGCGTTTGTCGCCCGCCCGCGCCTCGGCGGCGACGGTGAAGCGGAAGCCCTGCAGCGTGCCGAGCGGATGCTCCTCCACGCTCACTTCGCCCTCGGCCCCGATCGTCACCGGCAGGTTCGAGGCATCGGCGCCGATCTGGCGGAGCAGCACCGTCGTGCGTTTGTCGACGAAACGCTGGGTGAGGCTGGCGTGGAGCGCATCGGAGAGCTTCTCCTCGATGGCGCGGGTGCGCTCGGCCCAGTGGGCGGGTTGCTCCAGCCAATCGGCACGATGCGCGATATAGGCCCAGCTGCGCGCCGCGGCGATGCGGCCGGCGAGCGTCTCGACATCGCCGCCCATATTGTCGAGCCGCTGGATCTCGTCGGCGAACCATTGGTGCGGCACATGCCCGCGGCCCTCGGAGAGGTGTCCGAAAAGCCGCCCTACGAAGCGCGCATGCGGATCGACGCCGAGCTTGCGAAAATCGGGCAGCCCGCACGCCGCCCACAACCGCGCGACCATGCGCGGGTGCCGGACGCGGTCGCGGACCCAGCTTTCCTCGGCCAGCCGCTTGAGCACGGCGAGATCGGTCGCCTGGGGGGCAGCACGCAACACCTCGGCGTCGGGCTTGCGCTCCAGGCTGCCGATCAGCGCGTCGATACTGGCGAAATCGGGCTCGCCGTCGCGCCAGTAGAGATGCTCGAGCCTGGGCACCTGGTGCCCCTCGATCGCCAGCACCTCCTCGGGCGTGAACGCGCTCGGCCCTTCCGCGTGGAGCGCACCGAAGGTGCCGTCCTTCTGGTGACGCCCGGCGCGGCCGGCGATCTGCGCCATCTCGGCGATGGTCAGCCGGCGCTGGCGCCGCCCGTCGAACTTGTGGAGCGAGGCGAAGGCGACATGGTGGACGTCCATGTTGAGCCCCATACCGATCGCGTCGGTGGCGACGAGATAATCGACCTCGCCGGCCTGGAACATCGCGACTTGCGCATTGCGAGTACGGGGGCTGAGCGCGCCCATCACCACCGCAGCACCGCCGCGTAAGCGCCGCAGCGCCTCGGCCACGGCATAGACTTCCTCAGCCGAGAAGGCGACGATCGCCGAGCGGCGCGGCAGACGGGAAAGCTTCTTGGCGCCGGCATAGCTGAGCGTCGAGAAGCGCGGACGGCCGACGATCTCCGCCTCCGGCACCAGCGCCTTGAGCATCGGCCGCAGGCTGTCCGAGCCGAGGATCATCGTCTCCTCGCGGCCGCGAGCGCGCAGCAGCCGATCGGTGAAGACGTGGCCGCGCTCCGGATCGGCGCCGAGCTGCGCCTCGTCGAGCGCCACGAACGCCGTCTCGCGCTCCAGCGGCATGCTCTCGGCCGTGCAGCAGAACCAGCGCGCCTTCGGCGGCAGGATTTTTTCCTCGCCGGTGATCAGCGCGACTTCGGTCGGGCCCTTCATCCGGACGACCCGATCATACACCTCGCGCGCCAGCAGCCGTAGCGGGAAGCCGATCATGCCGCTGGCATGGCCGCACATCCGCTCGACGGCGAGGTGGGTCTTGCCGGTGTTGGTGGGCCCCAGCACTGCCGTGACGGGCGAACGGGCGAACTGGCTCATGTCGAATCCAAGATCGGCGCCCGCGCGGCATTAGGCAACTCCTTGCCGCCGCTTTTCCACGACTTCGTGACGGTTGCGCCCGATCCGGCCGTTTCGCCGCAGCCGCTGCACGGGTGAGCGCGTGCGGCATCACCGGGCGGCTAACTTAATTTGACTTTAAGACCGTGATTCCAGAGTGATTTGATGGACGCGCCGCTTCTTGCCGCGCGCAATCGGGTCTTAGGGGCAGCACGGCTTGTTCTTTCGCGACGATCATGGCTCGGGCCTTGCCGGCGGCGGCGGTGGCCTGGCGCGCGCGATACCGGCCGTCGTCCCCACGCGGATCGGCAAGCGGCTGGCGACGCTGGATCTGGTGCCCGACCTCGGGGCGGACATCGGCTCTCCGACCTGGTTCCGCGGCGCCGCGACCTGCGCTGCGCTGTGTGCCGCCACCTGGATGCTGTCGCCGGGCTTCGACCGGCCGATCGCGGGCATCCTCCCCGCGCCGCTGACCGGCGAGGCGGAGCAGGCGCAGCAGGCGCAAGCGATCGCGCCGCTTGCCAAGGGATCGCGCACCGGCGTCCATGTCGCCGCGACCAGCCTGGTCAAGCCGCTCACCGACACGCCCGAACGCCCGGTCATCGAGCATGAAGCGCGGCTCGCCAGCGGGACGATGCTGCGCGGCGTGCTGCAGCGCTCGGGCGTGGGCGAGGCGGATGCGGGCATCGTTGCCAGCCTCGTTTCCGGCGCGATGCCGCTCGGCCAGATCCAGCGCAACACCGTGCTGGAAATGACGCTGGGCCGCCGCACGGACACGTCGCAGCCGCGCCCGCTCGAAAAGCTGGCCTTCCGCGCCGCGTTCGATCGCCGGATCGAGGTGGTCCGCACCGGGGCCGCGCTCGCCATCAAGTCCATCCCGATTGCGATCGACCATACGCCGCTGCGCGTGCAGGGGCTGATCGGGTCGAGCCTCTACCGCTCCGCCCGCGCTGCCGGCGCCCCGGCCAAGGCGGTCGAGACCTTCCTGCGCACGCTCGCCAGCCGGGTCTCGGTGTCCAAGCTGGGATCGTCCTGCAAGTTCGACCTGATCCTCGGCCAGGCACGTGCCGCGACCGGCGAGGTCCAGTACGGCCAGCTGATGTATGCCGGCGTCACCGGCTGCGCCAACGGCGTCCAGCTCGCCCCCTGGGAGAGCGACGGCAAGACCGAATGGTTCGATGCCAGCGGCACCGGCAGCAAGACCGGCATGATGACGATGCCGGTCAACGGCCGCTTCTCCTCGGCCTTCGGCATGCGGATGCATCCGATCCTCGGCTTCACCCGGATGCACAAGGGCATCGACATCGCCGCGCCTTATGGCTCGCCGGTCTTTGCCGCAGTCGACGGGGTGGTGCGCGTGGCGGGCGGCGCCTCGGGCTATGGCAACCTCGTGCGCATCGATCATGGCGGCGGCTTCGCCACCGGCTATGCGCATCTGAGCAAGGTGATGGTCCACCCCGGCCAGTCGGTGCGCAAGGGCCAGCAGATCGGCCGCAGCGGCAATTCGGGCCTGTCGACCGGCCCGCACCTCCATTTCGAGACGACCCGCAACGGCGTGGCGGTCAATCCGCGCGCGGTGTCTTTCACGTCGGTACGGCGCCTTGCAGGCGGTGCGCTCGGTGCGTTCCGCGCCAGGCTGCACGGCCTGATGGCGGTCCCGGTCGGCCATGGTGCGCAGAAGGAAGAAGCCGAGTAGGCGTTACCGCCCCTGCGAGCGCCAGCGGCGGATCGTCCGCTCCAGCATCGCCTCTTCGCCGCCGACTTCGCGCCACAGCTCGGAGAAGAGCGGATCGTCCGAGGCCGGGCGTTTGGCGGGCTCCAGATCGTCGAACAGCAGCCGCACCGGGGTCGCGACGCCCTCACCCACCGCGATGCATTCGCGGTTGCGCAGCGCCGGGATCGCGTCGAGGAACCCCCGCGCGCCTTCCGGCATCGCCGCGCGGACGAAGGCCTGGTCGCGCTCGTTGTTGAGCCGCATCGAGAGGATGGTGCCGCACTGCGAGAGCACGCCCTCGGCCAAATCCGATGGGCGTTGGGTGATCAGCCCCAGCGACACGCCATATTTGCGCCCTTCCTTGGCGATGCGGCTGAGGATCCGCCCCACCGACGAGCCATCGGCATTGCGTTCGTTGGGCACATAGCGGTGCGCCTCCTCGCAGACGAGCAGCACCGGCCGCTTTGCTTCGCCACGCGACCAGATCGCATAATCGAACACCATCCGGCTGAGCACCGCGACGACGACGCTCGTGATCTCGTTGGGCACGCCCGACACGTCGATGATCGAGATCGGCTTGCCGTCGCCGGGCAGGCGGAAGATGCGCGACAGGAACGCCGCCATCGTGTCCGCCACCAGCATGCCGGAGAACATGAAGGCGTAGCGGGGGTCGCCCTTCACCTCGTCGATCTTGCTCTTGAGGCGGAGATAGGGCGCCGTGTCGGTCGCCTTGTCCATCTTGCCCATTTCGAGCGTGAGCGCGTTGGTCAGGTCCGAGAGCAGATAGGGCACCGGCGCATCGACGGTGAGCTTGCCGATCTCCTGCCCGATCCGATTCTTCGAGCGCGCGGCGAGCAGGCACTTGGCGAGGATGTCGGCATCCACCTGCCGGTCGCTGCCCTCGCTGGTGAGGAACACCTCGCAATGTTCCTCGAAGTTCATCAGCCAATAGGGGAGCTGGAGGTTCGACACGTCGAACAGCGCGCCGTTGTGCTGGAAGGCGCTGCCATATTCGCCGTGCGGATCGATCATCACGACATGGCCCCGCGGCGCCAGCTCGCAGATGCGGTGGAGAATAAGGGCTGCGGACGTCGACTTGCCGGTACCGGTCGAGCCGAGCAGCGCGAAATGCTTGCCGAGCAGCGCATCTACATAGAGCGCGGCGCGGATGTCCCTGGTCGGGTAAACGGTGCCGATCTCGATATGCGGGCGCTCGTCGGCGGCGTAGATCTGGCGGAGATCGGCGGTGGTGACCGGGAAGACCTCGGCACCGGGCGTCGGGTAGCGGGTGACGCCGCGGCGGAAGCGGTAGAGCTTGCCGGTCAGCTTCTCCTCGTCGCCCTCGCCGAGGAAATCGATCGCCGCCGCGACGCGCGCACCCGAGGGATCGAGCCGCGCGGTGCGGATGCTGGCGATCAGCCAGGCACTGCCGACGCGGATCTTGACCTGCGCGCCGACCTGGCCGGCATTGGCGAGCGCGGCATCGCCGCTGCCGGCAAGCGCGTCGAGTTCGGCAAGATCGAGCAGCACCTGGCTCGATGCGCCGGCGATCTCGAATACCGCGCCGATCGCGCGTGCGGCACCAGGCATGCGCGCCGCGGAAAAGCCGCCGCCGCCCGTCGCTTCTCCTTCGAACCCACCAACGCGAAACTGGCCTTCCATCGTGCATCCCCCAAAAAGGCGGGGGCAGCATGCGCAGGACGAGGTAAATTTTGGGTGTGTGCGCTCAGAAGCGGCGCCAGAGCGCCCCCGCCCCCCAGCCGAACAGAAACGCGACGCCCACCGCCACGAGGCCATAGGCGATGGCGTTGCGATCGGCGCTGGTCGCGACGAAGCGCTCGAAGCCCGATTTGCGGATCTCGATCGGCCGCACCGCCGCCGCCAGCACCCTGCCGTCGCGGATCAAGAAGGTTTCGGCGGTGAAGCGCCCCACCGGCACCCGCGCAGGAATGGTGAGCCGCGCCCGATACAGCACGCCGCCGGTGATCTCCACCGCACCGGGCGCTTCGTAGAACAGCCCCGTCCGCCGCTTGAGGTCGACGAAGCCGCTGTCGAAGCGCTGCTGGATCTGCGGGGTGGCGCCCGAGGCGGGGGAGAGCTGCAGGCTATCCAGCCCCAGTTCGTAGATCGCCCGCGTCCGCTCGTCGACCAGTTGGCGGATCGGCCCCGATGAGGCCATGGCGTAGAAGCTCGGCGCCGAGCGATAGCGCATCTGCGCGGCATTGACCCATATGCCCGCGACCTTCGACTTTTCGCGGACCACCACCGATTCGGTCGGCCCCTTGATCACCACGACGATGTCGGCGGGCCGCTCGCCCGCGTCCGGTGCACGGCCGCCGGGATAGAGGATCGCGCCGAACAGCAGCAGCTCGGCGCCGGTGAAGCTGTAGGCGATCTCGATGTCGCGCTGGGATACGTCGGGCACCAGCTCGGGCTTGGCCTGCCCCATCAGAAGGGGGGCGAGCAGCGCCAGCGCCCCCGCCCGTCTCACGCCGCCGTCACCGAATAGATCTCGTCCGGGCGCCAGGCGAGACCCGCCAGCATCCGCGCCGCAACCAGCAGCACGATCACCGCGAGCAGCAGCCGGAGATATTCGGGTTTGGCCTTGGCGGCGAAGCGCGCGCCGAGCTGCGCGCCGACCACCGAGCCGAGCAGCAGCAGGATCGCCAGCACGATGTCGACCGCCTTGGTCGTCGTCGCATGCACCATCGTCGCCACCGCGGTGGTGAACAGCGTCTGGAACAGCGAGGTGCCGACCACCGTCTGCGTGCCCATGCCGAGGATGTAGAGCATCGCCGGCACCAGGATGAAGCCGCCGCCCACCCCCAGCAGCATCGTCAACACGCCGGTGAACACGCCGAGCAGCAGCGGCGCCAGCGGCGAGATGTAGAGGCCCGAGGC
The DNA here is from genome assembly GCF_052045505.1 of Sphingomonas sp. 22176. Classification (NCBI taxonomy): domain Bacteria; kingdom Pseudomonadati; phylum Pseudomonadota; class Alphaproteobacteria; order Sphingomonadales; family Sphingomonadaceae; genus Sphingomonas; species Sphingomonas sp. 22176. Next base: position 246,760 of record NZ_JBQEPL010000001.1, read on the forward strand.
GTAGAAGCGCCAGCGGAAGGGCAGCGAGGCAACCAGCGGATGGTGTCGCCGCTTGCGCGCCCGGGGCGGCCGCGCGCCGCGCGATACCCGGATCGCGCCGACCGATTCCTTCGCCATCAGCCCGCCGATCGATCCGAGCAGGAGGACGTAGAGCACGCCGATCACCACGTCGATCTGGCCGCTCGCCTGCAGCAATTTGAACAGCCAGCCGCCGAGCAGGCTGCCGAGGATGCCGCCGGCGACGAGCACCGCCCCCATCTGCACGTCGACGCCGTTGCGGCGGAAATGCGCGAACACGCCGGAGACGCTGGCGCCGGTCACCTGGCTCGCCGCCGAGGCCGCCGCGACGGTGGGCGGGATGCCGTAGAAGATCAGCAGCGGCGTGGTGAGAAATCCGCCGCCCACGCCGAACATGCCCGAGAGCAGCCCCACGCCCAGCCCCAGCGCCACGATCACGAGCGCGTTGACCGACAGATTGGCGATGGGAAGGTACAGATCCATGCGGCCCTAGGCCTAGCCGGTTTGTGCCGGCTTGCGAAAGGGAGAAGGTGGGATCGGCGAGGCGTTCGGCTTAGAAATCGCTGCCCAAGGTGAGTGCGATGCCGGAGCCTGGCCGGGCATTGCCGGCGATCCGCTGCCGCCAATCCAGCGCGATGTGCGCCTGCAGCGCTCCGATCGGCACGCTGGTGACCAATGTCGGTCCGATATCGAGCCGCTGCACGCCGCGCTGCGCGGCACCCCAGCTGCCGATGCCGGCCGCCAGCGTCGTCCTACGTCCAGCGGCAACGGTGCGCGCGAGCCGCAGCGCGCCGTCTGCGTAAGGCTCCACCCGCGCGCGGAGGATCGCGCCGGCCTGGCCATAGGCTTCGAGCCGGAAGCCCGCGAGCTCGCGGGTGAGGCCGGCCACCGCACCGAGACCCGGCCCGCCATGGATGCCGTCCAGGCCAAAGCGCTCTTCGACGGCAATCCGCAAGGGCATGCGCGCCGGCCGCCACTCGAACCCGAACGCGGCTTCCGCGCCCCGCCCGCGCAAGGGTCCGGCAAGGCGTCCAACCGCCGCGACCCTGCCCCGCCGATCCAGCGCGCGGACCACCCGCACGCCATATTGGCTGCCGCCCAGTTGCCCCGCCGCCGGCGCCGCGCCGATGCCCTGGCCGGGTCGTAGCGCCAGCCACATGCTCCCGCTCCACCGTCGCGGCGGGGGCCCGGGAGGATCCAGTCGCTGTCCAGGAAAGGCTTGCGCGACCACCACCCCCGGCGCCGATGCCGCGCCGGCCCCCTCGGTTCCGGGCGGCGGCGGTGTGGCAGCGTCGGGCGCGCGGATCGGCCAGCCGGGCCGCGCGCCCTCAAGGGGCCGGACGGCGAGATGCGGTGGCGCCCGTGGCTTCGACACGCGGTGCGGCACGGCCGGATCGGGCTGGTGCGGGATCGGCCGAGCCACGAAGCGCGCCGCCAGCACCGGGCTGCCCGTCAGCCGCGGGGGAAGAATCGAAACCGGGTTCGCCGCTGGCGGCCATAATTGCACGCATCGCAGCCCGATCCAGCCCAGCCCGACCAGACCGACGAACCGCAGCGGTCTGCCGCGGCCCGCCCGGTTCATGCAGCGGCCGATTGCGGATCGAAGGAAACGCTGGGGAACTGGTGCGCGGTTTTGTCCCAGCGCAGCGGCGCACCGGCGAGCAGGCCGACATAGATCCACAACGCCCGCCGCGCCGCGAGCAGCCCGATATAGTTGCCGACCACCATCCGCGGCACGGCCCAGCGCGCCTCTCGCCAGCCGTGGAGACGCGTGACGAGCGCCGTCCGCATCGCCACGCGCCAGCCGAGCAGCAGCAGATTGAGCGCCACCAGCTGCCCGAGCAGACCGTCCTGGGCGGGCGACCGGCTACCGCTCAACGCGTGGCAGAGCGAAGACAGCCCCCAGCAGACCAGCGCGGCATAGGCGATGGCGAGCACCGGCATCGCCAGCGCCACCCGGCGATCGCGCATCCGCATCCAATGGTCCCCGAGGTCCAATGGCCGTCCCCACCCCGTCCGATCCCAGCCGGCCAGTGCGATGCCGGCCATCCACCGTGCCTTTTGCCGCACCGCCGCCGACACCGTAGCCGGAAAATAGGCGCGGATGGCCACCGGGGTCCCACCCGGACGTTCGGGGACGCGCACGAAGGCGCAGCGCGTGCCGAGCGCACGCAGGCTGAGGCCGAGCTCGTAATCCTCGGTCAGGCTCGTCGCGTCGAACGGCATGCCGCGCACCGCGGCAATCCGGCGCAACACGTCGCAGCGAATCGCGCACCCCACCCCGGCAAGCGGCAAGCTCGCGCCCAGCATCTGCCGCACCAGCAACGTCGCGCCATGCGATTGGGCGAATTCGTCGAGATAATGGCCCGAGACCAGTCGCGATCCCGGCTGGCAGAGCGGCGCGACCGGCAGCTGAACGGCGCCATGGGTGCCGATCCAACCGGCATAGACGGCGAGCTCCTGCGCGTGCACCACGTCTTCCGCGTCATGCAGCACCACCGCGGTGAACGCTTCCCCCTCGGCGACCTCGTCCCGCTCCAGCGCTGCCCAGAGCGTGTTCAGGCAATCGGCCTTGGTCGTCGGGCCCGGACGTGCTCCGATCACCAGCCGAACGCGCGAATCGTCCGCCCGCAGCGAGAGCACCGCCGCGATGGTGGGCGGATCGTTGGGGTAGGTGCCGACATAGATGCGGTAAGGGCCGTCCCTCCATCGGTTGATCATCGAGCGCAGCATCGGTGCGATGACCGCCGACTCGTCCCAGGCGGGTACGAAGATAGCGAAACGATGGTCGGCCGCCACCATGGGGCTTTCAAAAATAGAGGCCCCACTCCCCCTGCGTTTTCCGATACAATTGTAGAGAAAAAGCAGATCGACGACGAGATCATCTATTCCGCCGATCGCGAGAAAGATCGCTGCGAATAAGGTGAGCTCGCGCGTGACAGCGTCGAGGATACTCAGTGCCATCAGCATTCCCCCCCGGGCGATGCATCCGAATCGGACACCGGCATGTTTGCGAGGAAATGCAGTTAGGGCAACCCGAACGTTTCAGGAACCAGCACGGGAACGTCGTAATACCGCCGTGGCGCAGGCGATTTTGCCCGAAGGATTGCACCATTCCGGCGATATTTTTCTTGGGAACTCTAATGCCCGTGCGCCGTTATGCTGGCGCAACAGATCCCTTGGATAACCCGCAACCTGAAACGGCCGCATCGACAGGATCGATGCGGCCCTTTTTTTGTTACCAGTAGAAGCCGGGGACCACCCGGATCACGGCGCCACGCCGCGTATCGACGAGCAGCACGTCGTTATAGTGGCGCACCCATTGCTGGCCGAAAGCAGGGCGGGGCAGGTGATACCGCCAGGGATCGCCGATCACGTAGCGCGGGCCGTAATAGACCGTGCCGATCCGCGCGCCCGGCTGGAAGCGATAATAGCGGAACGGCGCCCGCCATTCGCCACGGGCATAGAGGCCGCGGTTGCGGTCGCGCCAGGTGCGCCAGTCATTCTCGGCCCAGCGGCGGTCGCGGTCGCGCAGATCCTCGCGATATTCTCGGTGCGCGTCGCGCAGGTCGCGACGTTCCTCGTGGATGCGGCGCGGATCGCCCGACCATTGCGCGCGGCGCAGGTCGTGCTCGGCGTCGCGAATGTCGCGGCGGTCGTCACGCAGCTCGGCGCGCGACTGCGCCATTGCGCTCGCCGGCACCAGCAGCGCGGGCGCCGCGATCGCCGTCAGCAGGGCGATGGGAACGAGCTTCTTCATATGCTTCTCCATCCTGATCATACCCGCCGGTCCGAAGGCCGGCTTGGGACGATCTATGTAGAAGCACGGCTGAACGTTGCGAGAACGATCCGGTCAGTCGGGAGCAAGCAATTACGGGCCGGTATTGCCACCGCCGCCGGGACCACCACCCGCACCCGGCGCGCCGACGGTGCCGATATTGCCGAACAGATCGGAGAAGAAGCTGCGATGACGGCCCAGCGTCGGCGTGGTCTTGCCGTACGGACTGATCGACGCGTCGAGCTCGACGCCGGTCTGGTCGATCGACTTCACGTTACCGGCCTGATCGAAGCGGATGCGCAGCGTCGTCTGGCTCTTCACCTTCGGGTTGCGGAAGGCGAAGTTGCTGCTGTCGCGCGAGACGTAGAACCATTCGCCTTCGTTGAACTGGCTGGTGAAGCTCGGATGACCCAGCGTCTGCATCACCGAGTCGCGGGTATCTATGCCCGGCTGCACCGAGGCGACCAGATCGTGATCGACGACATAGCCCTGATGCGTCCGCACCGGCGTACAGGCGGTGGTGCCGAGCACGACCAACAACGCGGCGGTGCCGAGCGTGCGAACGGGAAGCGACATCAGGATCTCCAGGCAAACACGAGCGGCCCCCGGATTGCATCGCGGGCCGAAGGCCTCAATATGCGGCAAAATGCGGCCAAACAAGGTCGCACCCAAGGAAGGCACGAACAACGGCGATGCGAATGCTCCAGCGGCTCTTCGGCAAGCCCGATCGCGGCACCGCCCCGCAGCTCTATGCGGGGGTCGTCGCGCGCGGCCGTGCGCCGCACTGGTACACCGACGGCGCGGTGCCGGACACGGTCGACGGCCGGTTCGACATGATCGCCGCGGTGCTGTGCATGGTGCTGCTGCGGCTGGAGGCGGAGCCTGCCGGCATTCCCGTCAGCACCGCGCTCGCCGAATGCTTCATCGACGATATGGACGGCCAGCTGCGCGAGATCGGCATTGGCGACATCATCGTCGGCAAGCATGTCGGCCGGATGATGGGCATGCTCGGCGGCCGGCTCGGCGCCTATCGCAGCGGGCTGGCCGAGGGCGACCTCGGCCCGGCACTGGTCCGCAACCTCTATCGCGGCGAGGCCCCCGCGCCCGCCGCCCTCACCCATGTCGAGGCGCAGCTGCGCGCCTTTCGCGATACGCTGGCAGCACTGCCGCTGGCGCGGGTAATCGCAGGAGAGCTTCCCGAATGGCCGATGTAGAATTTCCCCGCCCCCACCGGCTCGACCAGATCGGCGCCGGCGAAAGCGACGTCCAGATCACCGCGAACGAGGACGAGCGCGCCGCGCTCAGCACCCGCTTCGGTCTCAAGACCATCGAGAAGCTGGAGGCCGTCTACCATCTGCGCCGCGATGCGCAGGGCGTGGTCGCCCGCGGCCACCTCTCCGCACGGCTCACGCAAGCCTGCGTCGTCACCGGCGACCCGTTGCCCGCCAAGGTCGAGCAGGATTTCGCGATCCGCTTCGTCCCCGAAGCGACCACCACCGGCGAGGACGAGGTGGAGCTGAGCGAGGACGAGTGCGACACCGTTTTCTATTCGGGCGGCACGATCGACCTCGGCGAAGCCGCGGCCGAGACGATGGCGCTCGAACTCGATCCCTATCCGCGCAGCCCGCGCGCCGCCGAGGTGCTGCGCGAGGCGGGGGTGAAGAGCGAGGAGGAAGCCGGCCCGACCAAGGCCCTGGCCGGGCTCAAGGATCTGCTCGCGAAGAAGTAAGGGGCTGTCGGCGGGTGGCGGCCAGCCCGCCCGCCAGCAGCAGGCCGATCGCCAGCACAAGGAGCGAGCCGGCGGCGAACGAATCGCCAAGGATCACGAAGCGGCCGATCGGCGTGCGCAGGTCGCGCAGCCCCGCCCAATAGGGCAGCACCAGCAGCCCGCGAAGGACGAACAGGCCGGCAATCCCCGCCAGCGCCGCGCGGTGCAGCCGCCCGCGTGGCGGCACTCGGCACAGGGCGGCCAGCCCCAGCAGCAGCCCCGCGATCAGCATCGTCCCCACCGGCGCGAGCCACGTCCCCGCGGCGCGCGAGGCAAGCACGACCGGCGGCGCGCCAAGCCAGGCCATCCATACCGGACCGGCGGCATAGGCGGCGAGGTGGGTCGCTGCGCCGAACGCCAGGCCGATGCCGGCCAGACGGAAAGCAAACCGCCCGGAAGCTTGTGTATTGTTCATATAGGACACGCTAGCGGCGCGACTTGGCGTTGCAAGCCCCTAGCGGCCGGTGCCGATCCCCCGTGCCAGCAGCTGCGCCACCACGTCGGCGATCGCCTCGGGCGGGGTGCCCTCGTCCCACACGCTGTAGCGCAGGCCGAGGAACACGTTCATCCCCATGATCGCCCAGGCGTGGATCTCGCCGACATCGTCGCGCACTTCGCCGCGCTCGGCGGCGGCGCGCAGGCGGGCGGCGATGCGATCGGCGGTGCTCGCATAATGGTGGCGGAAACTGGCGGGATCGACGAACTCGGCCTCGTCGACGATCCGGTAGATCTCCTTGTGCGTGCGCGCGAAGCGGATGAAGGCGAGCAGCGCGGCGCGCTCGGCATCGATCTGGTCGCGCGCGCCGCGCAGCGCCGGGCCGACATGCTCGCGCACCTGATCGCTCATGTCGCGGACCAGCGCGCGGAACACCGCGTCCTTCGAATCGAAATAGGTGTAGAAGCTACCCAGCGCGACACCGGCCCGCCGGGTGATCCCGCTGATCGAGCCGTCGTGAAAGCCCTTCTCGCCGAACTCCGCCGCTGCCGCATCGAGGATCGCGCGCAGCGTGCGGCGGCCGCGTTCGGTGCGCGGCACCTTGGCGTCGCTGGCCGCTTCGCCCGCTCCAACTCCGGAAGTGGCTGCAATGCCACGATCGCCCGCCATGCTCCGCCTCCCCTTTCAATCCCAAGTTGAAACCCGGTTCAGGTTTCAGTATAGCGTCCGGCAACGGCTTACAACCCGCGTTCAAAGATGGGTTGCACCAGGGGAGGATTACCATGTCACGGCACGATTCCGTTCGTATCGTCCTGCTCGCGAGCGCCGCACTGCTCGCCGCAACGCCCGCCTTCGCCCAGGACAGCGAAGCCGCCGGCCAGACCACCGAAATCGCGCAGCAACAGCAGGATGGCGAGATCATCGTCACTGCCCGCCGCCGCGCCGAAAGCCTGATCGACGTGCCGATCGCCGTCACCGCGATCAGCGGCGCGCAGCTCAATGCCCAGGGCGCGCTCGACATTACCGACATCGCCCAGTCGGCGCCGAACGTCTCGCTCGAGGTATCGCGGGGCACCAACAACACGCTGTCCGCCTTCATCCGCGGCGTCGGCCAGCAGGACCCGGTCGCCGGGTTCGAGGCGGGCGTGGGGCTCTATCTCGACGACGTGTATCTGAACCGCCCGCAGGCGGCGGTGCTCGACATCTACGACGTCGAGCGGATCGAAGTGCTGCGCGGGCCGCAGGGCACGCTGTATGGCCGCAACACGATCGGCGGCGCGGTAAAATACGTCACCAAGCGGATCGGCACCGACCCGACTCTTCAGCTGCGCGGCAGCTATGGCTCGTACAACCAGGCCGATCTGGTGGTGAGCGGCAGCGCACCGATCGGCGACACCGGGCTCAAGATCGGCGCGGCCGGCGCGCGGCTGAGCCGCGGCGGCTTCGGCACCAACCTCACCACGGGCCAGGACAATTACAACAAGGACCTGTGGGCCGCCCGCGGCACGGTCGAGTACGAACCGAGCACCAGCGCCTTCTTCCGCGTCTCCGGCGACTATACCCATGACAAGAGCAACAGCCGCGGCGGCCACCGGCTGATCCCCGGCATCGTCAGCGGCACGCCGGTGCTGGTCGACAAGTTCGATTCGCAGGGCGGTCTGGTCACGCCGCGCCAGGACGTGAAGGCCTGGGGTGTCACCGGGCTGGCCGAACTCCGCCCGGCCGACTGGCTGACCTTCCGCTCGATCACCGCGTATCGCAAGGACGACAGCGCCACGCCGATCGACTTCGACGCGCTGCCGGCGGTGCAGGTCGACGTACCGGCCTTCTACAACAACAAGCAGTTCAGCCAGGAAGCACAGCTGCTGGTGGATACCGGCGGCCTCTCGGGCCTGCTCGGCGTCTATTATCTCGATGCCAAGGCGCGCACCGTGTTCGACGTGCGCCTGCCCGGCGGCGTGACCGCGCTGACCTTCGGCGACGTGAACACCGATACCGTTGCGGTGTTCGGCGACTTCACCTACGATCTCACCCCGATGTTCAGCATCTCGGCCGGCGGGCGCTATACCTGGGACCAGCGCCAGTCGCGCGTGCTGCGCCAGACCTATCTTGGCGGCGGCTCGCCCTATTTCGGTGGCACCGGCGTCCTTGCCCTCACTACCTCGGACTTCCGCGGCAGCGCCGACTTCAAGAAGTTCACGCCCCGCGCCTCAATCAGCTTCAAGCCGAGCCGGGACCATACGCTCTACGCAAGCTGGTCGAAGGGCTTCAAGGGCGGCGGCTTCGATCCGCGCGGGCAGACCAGCGCGTGCAAGACGCCGAGCGGCGCGGCCTGCACACCCGCCCAGATCTATGACTTCATGTCGTTCGACCCCGAGAACGTCACCAGCTATGAGCTGGGCTACAAGGCGGCGCTGTTCGATCGGCGGCTGACCTTTGCGCTCGCCGCGTTCCACGCCGATTACACCGACGTGCAGGTGCCGGGTTCGATCGGCACCACGATCAACGGCCAGCAGACCTTCATCGGCATCACCACGAATGCCGGCAAGGCGCGAATGCGGGGCGTCGAGTTCGAGGGTAATTTGATCGCCGCGCGCGATCTCGGTGCCCGCGGCGGCACGCTCAACCTCAACTGGTCGGTCGGCTATCTCGATGCGCGCTACCTCCGCTTCATCGACTCGCGCGGGATCGACGTCGCCAATCGCCGTCGCATCCAGAACACCCCCGATTGGACCGCGAGCGGCACGATCGGCTATTCGGTGCCGGTGGGCAACGACGGCCAGGTGGCGGCGAGCTTCACCGCCTCCTATCGCAGCGCCTCGCAGCAGTTCGAGCTGCGCACGCCGATGCTGGACCAGCCCGGCTTCACGCTGTTCGACGCGAATGTGAACTGGGACATCGACAAGAGGTTCTCGATCGGGGTGCATGGCCGCAACCTGTTCGACAAGCGCTACATCGTCTCCGGCTACAACTTCCTCGCGCAGAACCCGGACACGGGCGACTTCCTGCGCACGCCGGCCGGGGCCTATATGCCGACGCTGGGGACCGAGGGCGTGCTGACCGGCTATTACGGCAATCCGCGCCAGGTGTTCGTGACGGGGACGGTGAAGTTCTAGGGGCGCGCCATCACCCTCACCCTCCCCACCGCCTACGGCGGCGGGTCCCCTCCCTCTCCCTTGGAAGGGAGAGGGCGCTACAACCCCTCTCCCTTCCAAGGGAGAGGGAAGGAGCGGCGAAGCCGCGGAAGGGTGAGGGTGCTCGGCAGCAAACGCGCTGGCGCTTTCAGAACCGGCCGCGCACAAAGGACCCACCATGCCCCCACACCCAACCCGCCCCGCCGCCCCACGCGGCCTCGTCCTCGCGATGCTGCTGCTGGTCTATATCTTCAACTTCCTAGACCGGCAGATCCTCTCGATCCTTGCCCAGCCTGTGAAGGCGGACCTGGGGCTCGACGATGGGCAGCTCGGCATGCTGGGCGGTTTCGCCTTCGCGCTGCTCTATTCCACCCTCGCCATCCCGCTGGCGATGCTGGCGGACCGCACCAGCCGCAGCTGGGTGATCGCCGTCTCGCTGGGCGTGTGGAGCGCCTTCACCGCGCTGTGCGGCACGGCGCAGCATTTCACGAGCATGTTCCTCTTCCGCCTGGGCGTCGGCGTGGGCGAGGCGGGCGGGGTCGCGCCGAGCTATGCGCTGATCGCAGACGCCTATCCGGCCGAGCGCCGGTCGCGCGCGCTGTCGATCTATTCGCTCGGCATTCCGCTCGGCTCGGCGGGCGGCGCATTGCTCGGCGGCTATATCGCCCAGACGGTGGAGTGGCGGACCGCCTTCCTCGTCGTCGGGCTGCTCGGGCTGGCGATCGCGGTACCGTTCAAGCTGCTCGTTCGTGATCCCCCGCGCGTGACCCCGGCCAAAGACCAGGTGCCGCTCTCCCGCGTCTTCGGCATCCTCGCAACCAAGCCGAGCTTCTGGCTGCTTGCCTTCGGCGCGGCGGCGGGGTCGATGTGCGGATACGGCGTGGCATTCTGGCTGCCGAGCCTGATCCTGCGCAGCTTCCAGCTCGACCTCGCGCAGGTCGGCCAGTTCTTCGGCGGCCTCGCGCTCACCGGCGGCGTGGCGGGCATCCTGCTGGGCGGCTGGCTGGGCGACCGACTCGGGCGCCGTGATCGCAAGTGGTACGCGCTCGCTCCGGCGATCTGCTACGTCCTCGGCCTGCCGTTGTTCGTCGCAGGCGTGCTGGCGCAGAGCTGGCAGGCGGCGTTCCTGCTGTTCCTGGTGCCGCAGGCGCTGGTCTATGTCTGGCTGGGGCCCGTCCTCACCGCCGTCCAGCACCTCGTGCCGCCGCAGATGCGCGCCACCGCCTCGGCCTCGTTCCTGCTGATCAACAACCTGATCGGGCTTGGCCTGGGCAGTTGGGTGATCGGCCTGCTCTCCAAGCAGCTGACGCCGGCCTACGGGGCGGCAGACGGCCTGCGCTACGCGATCGCGGCGGGCCTTGGCCTCTACCTCGTCGCCGGCATTCTGATGGCGCTGGCGAGCCGCCGGCTGGCGGCGGACTGGGTCGAATAGCGGCGCGATTCCCGCTGCCGCATCCTTACTTCTATAATAACCATATGAGCTATACCCCGACCGACCTCGCCAAAGCCGAGAAGAATGTGGTGCTCGCGGAGCGCCACATTGCCGCCCAGCAGGAAGTGCTCGCGATGATGCGCGCCGCCGGCAGCCCCACCGAGGGCGCCCAGGAACTGCTCGCCAAGTTCGAAGCCGATCGCGGCCGCGCCGAGCGCATCCGCGACTGGATCGCCAGCGGGCTGGGCGAACGCAGCCGCGAGCCGCAGCGCGCAGCGGCCTGATTACCGCTCGCGCGTCGCCGCGAACTTCACCTTGCTGTAGCGCTCGGCAATATACCCGACTTCCCAGGCCGACTTGGCCAGGAAGACAGGGTTGCCGTCGCGATCCTTGGCGAGTGCGCCGCGGTTGAGGTCGAGGAATTCCTTGAGCGCGGCGGCATCGTCCGACGAGATCCAGCGCGCGGTGTCATAGGGCGAAGGCTCGAGCACCGCGCCCACCTTATATTCCGCATCCAGCCGGCTGAGCAGCACGTCGAGCTGCAGCTGGCCGACCACGCCGATGATCCAGTTCGATCCGATCTCCGGATAGAAGACCTGGATCACGCCCTCTTCCGACAGATCGTCGAGCGCCTTGCGCAGCTGCTTGGTCTTGGTCGGGTCCTTCAGCTGCACGCGGCGCAGGATTTCCGGCGCGAAGTTGGGAAGCCCGGTGAAGCGCACCCCCGCCCGCTCGGACAGCGTATCGCCCACGCGCAGCGTGCCGTGGTTGGGGATGCCGATGATGTCGCCCGGAAACGCCTCGTCTGCGAGTTCACGCTCGCGGGCGAAGAACAGGATCGGCGAGTGGATCGCGATCGGCTTGCCGTGCCCGGTCGGCGTCAGCTTCATGCCGCGCTTGAAGGTGCCCGAGACCAGCCGCATGAACGCGATGCGGTCGCGGTGGTTGGGGTCCATATTGGCCTGGACCTTGAACACGAAGCCGGTCACCTCGTCGCGGGTCGGCTCCACCGGCTCGGGCTCGGCGGGCAGCGCGTGCGGCGGCGGGGCGAACTCGGCGATCGCGGCGATCAGCGAATCCACGCCGAACTCCTTCAGCGCCGAGCCGAAATAGACGGGCGTCATGTCGCCGTTGCGAAAGGCCTCGCCGTCGAACGTCGCATAGCCGGCCTGCGCCAGCTCGACATCCTCGCGCAGCTTGGCGAGATTGGCGGGCGAGACGATCGCGTCGAGCTGCGGATCGTTCACGCCGCTGGTCTGGATCACCTTGCCCTGGAATTCGCGGCTGTCGCCTTCGGGGAGCAGCAGGCGGTTGTTGGCGAGGTCGAAAATGCCCTCGAAGGTGCCGCCCATGCCTACCGGCCAGGTCATCGGCACCACGTCGAGCTGGAGCAACTCCGCCACTTCGTCCAGCGTCGCGAACACTTCGCGTCCCTCGCGGTCGACCTTGTTGACGAAGGTGATGATCGGCACGTTGCGCAGCCGGCAGACCTCGAACAGCTTGCGCGTCTGGCTCTCGATGCCCTTGGCGACGTCGATCACCATCACCGCGGAGTCGACGGCGGTCAGTGTGCGGTAGGTGTCTTCCGAGAAGTCCTCGTGGCCCGGCGTGTCGAGCAGGTTGAAGGTCACGCCCTGCCGCTCGAAGGTCATCACCGAGCTGGTGACCGAGATGCCGCGCTGCTGCTCGATCTTCATCCAGTCCGAACGCGCACGCCGCGCCTGCCCCCGCGCCTTCACTTCGCCGGCAAGATGGATCGCGCCGCCGAACAGCAGCAGCTTTTCGGTAAGCGTGGTCTTGCCCGCGTCCGGGTGCGAGATGATGGCGAACGTACGACGATCGGAGGGGGACATGCGGGTACTTCGAACGGGAGGGAGAATCGCGACGCCTTAGTCGGTGGCGGGGTTTTTATCCAGCAGCGAGTGGGCGTGGATGTCCCTCAGTCGACCAGCGTCACATCCATGGCGAAGCGCCGCGTCTCGCCGGGCGCGAGCCGCTGGATGCCGGGCTTGTCCCAGATCTCGCCGTCGAAGCCCGCCGGATCGGCGATGCCCCACCAGGGCTCGACGCAGACGAAGCGCGCCCCCGGCTTGGTCCAGATGCCGAGCAGGCCGGTATCCGGGAAGCGGATGCGCAGCTGCGGGCCCTCTTCCGCACCATAGAGCAGCCCCCGGCTGGCGAGCTGGTCCCAGATCAGCGCGTCGGCGGTGAACAGCGCGTCGGAAAGCGGCAGCTTTTGGCCCTCCACCGGGCTGGTCCGGCGGTCTGGCGCGATGCCGCCCTCGCCGATGTAGCGGAGCGACGAGAATTCCGGCTCGTCGAACAGGATGCGGTGATCGGCCCGCGAATGCCCATAAGGCAGCGGCCAGGCGAACGCCGGATGGAATCCGAAGCTGGCAGGCATGTCGCGCGTGTCGCGGTTGGTCACCGCGATCTCGACCCACAGCGTGGTGTCTTCCAAGCGATAGGTCGCATCGAGGGTGAAGGCGAAGGGATAGACCGCGCGGGTCCCGGCATCGTCTTCCAGCCGGAACGTCACGCGATCGGCGCCCTGCTCCACCAGCGCGAAGTCGCGGCGCCGGGCGAAGCCATGCTGCGGCAGGCTATAGTCCTTGCCGTCCAGCCGATAGCGGTCGCCGACCAGCCGCCCGACGATCGGGAACAGCAGCGGCGCGTGACCGGACCAGAAGGCGGGATCGCCATCCGTCATCAGCTCGCGCCCGGCGGGGTCGCGCAGCGACGAGAGCTCGGCCCCGTGCGGGTTGATCGCGGCGGTTAGCCGCGCGCTGGTGATCTCGATCATCACGTCTCTCCTGGCAGCCTGCCCGCCCTACAGGCGCGCCGCTGCCAGGGAAAGCCGTCAGAAGCCCCAGTTCAGCCGCACCGCGCCACCCAGGTCGCTCGGCATCGCGGCGATGTTGCCCGGCTGGCGGCGTAGGAACAGGTTGCTGCTCACATCGCCGTCGGCGAAGCGCCAGTGATAGCGAAGCTCATAGTCGATTTCGCGGCCCACCGGCGCGAGGTTGATCCGCTCGCTGCTCCAGCTGGTCACGCTGAGCGTACCATAGTCCCAGCCCTGCGGCAGGGTGAGGCCGATGCCACCGCGGGCCACGCGCAACGGCTGGGCGACGCGCAAGCCGATCGAGTCGCTGCCGAACAGCCCATCCTTGCCGATGTCCGCCGCCCAGGCATCGGTGCGGATAAGGCCGGAACCCTGGATGCCTTCGCGCAGGTGCACGTTGGTCCAGCCCTGGCGGAGCGATCCGCCGAGGCTCAGCCCCAGGCCGAGATCCCAGCGCACGCCCAGATCGGCGAACAAGCTGCTCGCCCGCGCCGCACCCAGGCCCGCGCTGAATCGCGCGCCCAGCACCGTGTTGTTTTCCGACAAGCGGGTCAGGCCGAGACTGGCGTTGAGCCCGCCGAAGCGGCGATCCAGCGCGACCGTGCTGCGGTCATAGCCGAAGCGCAGCCAGCGTGCCTGCAAGGCCGCCGCATCGCCCGCCCGCTGGCTGAGCACATTGCCGACTTCGCTGGCGACCGTCAGCCCCCAGGGGCCGATCGCCTGGCGCACCGCCGCCGATCCCCCGACATCGGTATCGAAGCCGGCATTGCTCAGCGGATCGCGCGCGATCAGGAAGGCGGGGTCGGCGCGGCCCGCCAGCTGCGCGGTCAGCACGTTGCCGGTCTGCGAGGCGCCGAAGGCGAACTGCACCTTGGAGCCCAGCCGGCCGCTCACCGTCGTCGCCAGCATCCGCGCCACGCCCGCGTCGCGGCTGGTGATGCCGAGCCGTTCGATCTGCACCGAATCGCCCGCGGGCACGAGCGACACCGCTACGCGCATCTGGTCGTCGCCCACCGAGAAGCTGCGATCCCGCGCCGCCATCAGCGCCGGCAGGTTGCGCGACAGGCTCTGCCGCTGGAAGCTGTTGGTGATCGTCGTCGCATAGGCGCGACCGAAGGAATCGAGCGCCGCCATGCCGAGCGCGCCCTGGCTGGCATCGCCCATCGGCCCGCTCAGCGTGCCATTGACCGTCGGCGAGATCACTGCGCTGGTGCCCGCCACCGACATGGCGCCGACCGGCTGGAAGGCGCGGGTGAGATCGAGCACGCCGCGCCCATAGATCGCGTCCACGCCCGGATCGCCCACGTCGCGCGCCGTCGCGTAGAGCAGGTCGACGATCTGCTGGCCCGTCAAATTGGGGAAAGCCTGGGCAAGCAGCGCGATCGCCCCGGTGATCTGCGGTGCCGAGAAGGACGTGCCGGACCAGATATAAGCGGTATTCTTCGCATCCGGCGCACGGACGCCCTCCCCGACCGCGGCCAGATAGACGGGGGCCGAGGTTCCGGCGCGGTTGGAGAAGCTGGAAATCACGTCGCTGGAATTCACCGATCCGGCGATGATCACCAGGCCACGCGCGATCGCCTGGTTCATCGCCGCGCTGGTGAAGGCGTCCGGATTCGCGGCGCCGTCGTTCCCCGCCGCGATGACCACGATTACGCCGGCCGCGGTCGCGCGGTCGATCGCCGAGGCCAGCGTCGACGAAGCCGAATCGCCGCCGAGCGAGATGTTGACGACGCGCGCGCCCGCCTGCCGGGCGCGGTCCAGCCCCTGAGCGATCGCAGTGTCGGAGAATTTGCAGGTGGTAGTATCGGTGCCGTTGCAGCTACCCGGCTGGTCAGCACGCTCGACGACAAGCTGTGCGTTGAACGCCACGCCTTGCGTGCCCGCATCGTTGCGCCGCCCGGCGATGGTGAACGCAACCGCGGTGCCGTGCCCGCCGACATCGTCCACCGTCCCGTTACCGCCAGGATCGCTGGAACTGGCGAGAATGCGGCAGGTGCCGGTACCCAACCCGCCCGAACAGTCGCCGAATTCGGCGCTCTGCACGTCGATGCCCGAGTCGATCACGCCGACCTTGATACTGGTGCCGATTGCGCCGCTCTTGTAGGCGACCAGCGCGTTCATCGAAACGGCGCCGACCGTCGCACGATATTCGGTGGTGTCGTAGTTGGTGGCCGGTGTCGGGGTCGGCGTCGGGGTAGGGGTCGGCGTCGGGCTCGGCACCGGGGTGGGTGTCGGGGTGGGCACCGGAGTCGGGCTGGGCGTGGGAGAAGGCGCGGGTGCCGGGATCTGCGCCGGCGCGGGGGTCGGCGCGGGCGCGCTTGCGACACCGCCGCCGCCGCTGCACGCGCCGAGCGCCACGAGGCCGCCGATCGCCGCCGTGTGCATCCAACCTACGCGTAACGCCACTCGCATACCGAAAACCTTCGTATCAGGAGGATCATCACCTACCCGCCGATTGGTTTTTTTTGCGTTTACCTGGGCGCCATAGGAGTCCCTGCGGGGCGCGGCGCGCTCGGCGCTTGCGGCGGCGGAGGGCACCTCCTACACGCGCCGGCGATGCTCGCCTCGCTCTCGCACGTCCGCACCTGGATCTTCGATCTGGACAACACGCTCTATCCCGCGAGCGCCAACCTGTTCGCGATGATCGATGCGCGGATCGGCGAATATGTTCAGCGCCTGCTCCATTGCTCGCCGGAAGAGGCGCACAAGGTGCAGAAAGCCTATTTCCACGCGCACGGCGCCACGCTGTACGGCCTGATCCAGGAACACGGCACCGATCCGCACGACTATCTGGACTATGTCCACGATGTCGACATGAGCGTGCTGGAGGCGAACGAGGCGCTGGTCGAGGCGCTGGCCCGCTTGCCCGGCCGCAAGCTGATCTTCACCAACGGCGATGCGCCCTATGCGCAGAAGGTGCTCGACCGGCTGGGCCTTGGTGAAACGTTCGAGGCGATCCACGACATCCACGCCACCAGCTACCGCCCCAAGCCGGAGCCCGCCGCCTATCGGGGCCTGTGCGACGCTTATGGCCTCGACCCCCATGCCTGCCTGTTCGTCGAGGACATGGCGCGCAACCTGGGGCCCGCCAAGGCGATCGGCATGACCACCGTCTGGATCGACAATGGCTCGGAACAGGCGCCGGACGCCGACCGCAGCTTCATCGACTATACCATCACCGATCTCGGAGCCTGGCTCCACAGCATCTTGGAGAGCTGACATGACCGATCTCGCCGCGACGATCGACGCCGCCTGGGAAGACCGCGCGAACCTGAGCTTCGCCACCGAAGGCGCGGTGCGGGAAGCCGTCGCCGAAGCGCTGAACCTGCTCGATCGCGGCGAAGCCCGCGTCGCCGAGCGGGTGGACGGCGGCTGGCAGGTCAACCAGTGGCTCAAGAAGGCCGTGCTGCTCAGCTTCCGCCTCAACGACAATGTCGTCGTCCCCGGCCCCGAAGGCACCGCCTGGTTCGACAAGGTGCCGTCGAAGTTCACCGGCTGGGGCGAGGGCGCGTTCCGCGACGCCGGCTTCCGCGCGGTGCCGGGCAGCATCGTCCGCCACGGCGCGCACATCGCCAAGGGCGCGGTGCTGATGCCGAGCTTCGTCAACATCGGCGCCTATGTCGGTGAAGGCACCATGGTCGATACCTGGACGACGGTGGGCAGCTGCGCGCAGATCGGCAAGAACGTCCATCTCTCGGGCGGCGTCGGCATCGGCGGCGTGCTCGAGCCGCTGCAGGCCGATCCGGTGATCATCGGTGACGGCGCGTTCATCGGCGCGCGTTCGGAAGTGGCCGAGGGCGTGCGCGTCGGCGAAGGCGCGGTGCTGTCGATGGGGGTCTATCTCGGCGCCTCGACGAAGGTCGTCGATCGCGCGACCGGCCAGGTCTATCGCGGCGAAGTGCCGCCCTATGCGGTGGTGGTGCCCGGCACCCTGCCCGCCGAGAACGGCAAGCCCGGCCTCTACTGCGCGGTGATCGTCAAGACCGTCGACGCACAGACCCGCAGCAAGACGGGTATCAACGAGCTGCTGCGCGACTGATTGTTACGAGGGTCGTTACACATCGCGGCGGGAATGCGGAATGCCGACACGCTTTCGCCCCAATCCCGCCGCGTCCGCCACGGCGTATAGCGACCGCCGGGGTGGAGCTCGAATCCCCGGCGTCGCCTTGTCCTGAGTGTCCCGCGCGCCATGCTATCCACCTCTTCCGCCTCGTCCGTGCGCCGGTTGCGCGTCTCGCTGCGCGGGCGCACCGTCGCCATTCTGCTGGCGCTGGCGATCGAGCTGCTGATCGCGCTCCTGCTGCTGTGGATGGCGCCGCACATCGAGCCGAAGCAAAAACCCAAGACGGTCGTGTTCGGGATCGAGGCCTCGGAAGGCGAGCAGGCCCCGGCCGAGAAGGACGCGGCCAAGGCACCCGAAAAGGCCCACAAGCGCGCGGGTGAAAAGGCGGCGGCGGAGCAGCCGACGCCCCCTACCGCGGACCTGCCCCCGCCGCCCGTCGTGCCGCCGGTATCCAGCGGCCCACCGAGCTTCATCGTGATGAGCCGGCGCGACTATGCCGCGACCGATATCGCCAAGGCACCCGCCGCGCAGGCGGGGGACCAGGGCAACACCCAGAGCGCCGATGCCGGCGGCGGCAGCGGCGCCGACGATACCCCCCGTGCCGGCACCGGCCCGCACGGCGAGACGCTCTACGCCGCCGACTGGTATCGGCGTCCGACCAACGCCCAGCTCTCCCCCTATCTGCCGCAGCGCGCGCTGGGCCGGGAGGGTTGGGGCGAAGTCGCCTGCCGGACGATCGAGCGCTACCAGGTGACCGATTGCCAGGAACTCGGCGAATTCCCGCGCGGCTCGGGCTATGCCGGTGCGGTACGCCAGGCGGCGTTCCAGTTCCGGGTGAAGGCACCGCGAGTCAACAGCCGGCTCATGATCGGCAGCTGGGTGCGGATCCGCATCACCTATTCGCAGCGTGCGGGCGGGGGCGACGGGGGCGACGCCGACTGAGGCGCTGGCGTTGCGGCAGGCACCCGGGCACCCTAGATCCGCGATTGTACGGATGCATAAGGCACTTCGTATGGGTTTTGTTTGGCGCTGATTTGTGCGAGAGCGTCGGCGCGCTAGCCGTCGCGGCCGATGACCGCACGGCGCAGATCAGGTGGTTACGATGATTTGGGTTCCGATTCTGCTGGGCACGTTCAAGCTCGCCGTGTTCGGCACGGGCATGTTCTTCGCCATCAAGTGGCACTACGACCAGGGCAAGAAGAAGGAAGAGGAAGCGCGCGCCGCCGCCGAGGCCGCGCTCGAAGAAACCGAGTAACGCGCTGGCTTCAGCTCGACGCGGGGTCCTCCGCCGCGAGACGCGCCAGCCAGGCCTGTGCCTGCTTGGGCTCGCCGACCGCCGAGGGCCCGACCGGGCCGCGCGCGGCAAGAAATTCCTGCTGAAGCGCGAAGGGCGGCAGGCCGAGCCGATCGCGCGCGTCGTCGATCTCCTCGCCCAGTTCGGCCAGATGATCGAGCGTCGGCCGGGTTGCGGCGCGGGCATGCCGGTCCTTCTGGTGGTCGAACAGCCCCCATTTGCCCGCGGCGGTGCGCTCCAGCGCCTCGATCAGCGCGGCGCGATACTCGGCCTCGAGTTCGATGCGACGATGGTCCAGCCGTTCGAGGCGCTCTGCTTTTGCCATGGCGGTCGTGTATCTGGGACGGGCGGCGCGAACAACCTGACTTCCTTAAGCCCCCCAGTAGGAAGGGCTCAAAGTTGGAACGCCGCGTCCACATCCCCAGCCGTGCGAAACCGGAACGCCATGCTGTGGCGATACGTCTCCCCCGCCTCGATCCGCGCCGAGGGGAACCCCGGCTGGTTGGGGCTGTCGGGAAACTTCTGCGGCTCCAGGCACAACCCGCCGCGCTTCGGATAGACACCACCGCCGGTCCCCGGCGCGCCGTCCGCAAGATAATTGCCCGAGTAGAACTGCACGCCCGGCTCGGTCGAATGCACCTCCAGCACGCGGCCGGAGCCCGGATCGAACAGCGTCGCGATCCGGCGCTCGAACCCGGCCGGACCATCCAGCACGAAATTATGATCGTAGCCCTGCCCCAGCGCGAGCTGCGCATCCGCCGCATCGATGTCGCGACCGATCGGCTTGGGGCTGCGGAAGTCGAAGGGGCCGCCCTCCACCGGCGCCAACGCCCCCGTCGGGATCAGCGCGTCGTTCACCGGGGTGATCGCGCCCGCCGGGATCTGCAGCAGATGATCGAGCACGGTCGCCCCGCTGCCTTCGCCAGCGAGATTGAAATAGGCGTGCTGCGTCAGGTTGACGATCGTCGCCCGGTCCGCCGTGGCGGTGAAGCGCACCGCCAGCCCGTCCTCCTCCAGCGCATATTCCACCCGCGCAACCAGATCGCCGGGGAAGCCGTTCCAGCCATGCGGCGTGTCGAGGCGAAAGGTGACGGCATCGTCGCTACGCGCTTCGACCGTCCAGAGCTGCTGGTCGAACCCGTCCGGCCCCGAATGGAGGCTGTTGCCATTCTCGTTGGTGGTCAGCTGGAAGGTCTCGCCGTCCAGCGTAAAGCGGCCACCGGCGATGCGGTTGGCATAGCGCCCCGCCACCGCGCCGTAATAGCGCGGCGGCTGGCGGCGATAGTCCTCGAGGTCGGCATAGCCGAGCACGACATTGTCCGACCGGCCCTGCCGATCGGGCACCTCCAGCCGGTGGAGCGTCGCACCCAAAGTGAGGAACTGCGCGCGGAATGCCCCGCGCGCAATCGTGACGACCTCGATCCCGCTCATTGGCCCGGGCAAACCGAGTTGGCGGGATCGGACACGATCTTCGCCTCGGCCAGCGAGAGCGTGAAGGGCCCGTTCGCCTGGAGCACGATCGGTGCGTTCACCTTGGTCACGTCGACTCCGTTCTTCTGATAGCATTTCAGCAGCACGTTGACCGTCTGCCAGCCGCGCTTGCCGGTGAACAGGCTGGTCGCGTCGATCGTTCCCGTGTTCTTGCCGCCTTCCATCGACAGCCGCACCGGACCGGTCGGGCCAGCATCGACGCGGTAGACCAGCCGCAGCGACAGGTCGCCATTGGTCTCGCGGCTAAGGTCGAGATCGCTCCCGCCGATGCGCAGCGTCGCCGGACCCGCAGGCCAGGTCAGCTGCTGCGCGCCTTCCTGGGTCGCCGGGCCGTCGACGGTCTTGCGGGTGATCTTGCTGTCGGTCGCGAAGGAGAAGGGCGCCGGCGCGACCCCCTTGGCGAAGAAAATGCTGGTGTTGGCCAGCGACGCATCGACGCCCGAGACTTCGCTCAGCGCACCGACATTGCCGGGCTTGGCGTAGCTCAGGCCATAGCCGAACGCGAAGAGCGGGTCATAGCCCGGCTCGCCGCGGTTGAGCGTGAACTGCCCCGCGGTCTTGGGCCAACTGAACGAGAGTTTGCCGGTGAAGTCGCGGCGCGGCTTGCCTGCCTTGTCGCCGATCAGCACGTCGGCCACGCCCGCACCTTCGCTGCCCGGCAGCCAGGCGGCGACGAACGCATCCGAGGCGTTGAGCTCGGGGTTCACCCAGAGCGGGCGGCCCGACAGGAACACCGAGACGACCGGCACGCCCGCGGCCTTCAGCTTCTTGAGCAGCGCCAGCGCCTGCTTGTCGCCCGGCTGGAATTCCAGCGTGCGGACGTCGCCGCGCATCTCGGCATAGGGCTCCTCGCCGAACACCACGATGGCGACATCGGGCTTGGCCGTGAAGCTGCCGTCCGCCGAAAGCGTCGCGGTGCCGCCGCCGGCCTTCACCGCCGCCTGGATGCCCGCGAAGATCGTCTCCCCGTTCGGGAACATGCTGTTCGGGTTGCCGTCGCCCTGCCAGCTGAGCGTCCAGCCGCCCGACTGCTGCGCCATCGAATCGGCACCCGGCCCCGCGACCAGCACATTGGCGCTCGCCTTCACCGGCAGCACGCCGCTGTTCTTCAGCAGCACGAGTGACTCCGCGACGGCCTGCCGCGCGATCGCGCGATGCTCGGCGGCGCCGACCAGCTCGGGCTTGCTCTCATAGGGGCGGGCGGCGTTGAACAGGCCCATCTGCACCTTCACGCGCAGGATCCGGCGCACCGCATCGTCCACCCGCGCCATCGGGATCGTGCCGTCCTTCACATGCGCGATGGTCGATTCGTACAGCCCCTTCCAGCTGTCCGGCGCCATCGCCATGTCGAGCCCGGCATTGAACGTCGCGGCGCAATCGGTAGGGGTGCAGCCCGGCACCTGGGCATGGCCGTTCCAATCGCCGACGACGAAACCGTCAAAGCCCATCTTGCCCTTCAGCACATCGGTGAGCAGCGACTTGTTGCCGTGCATTTTCACGCCGTTCCAGCTGCTGAACGAGGCCATCACGGTCATCGTGCCGGCATCGATCGCGCCCGGATAGCCGGCATTGTGGATGCGGATCAGCTCGTCCTCGGAGACACGCGTGTCGCCCTGGTCCTGCCCGCCAAAGGTGCCGCCGTCGCCGAGGAAATGCTTGGCCGAAGCCGCGACATAGCCCTTCTGGAGCCGGTCCTTGGTGCCGGGCGCGCCCTGCAGGCCGCGGATCATCGCCCCGGCATAGCTGCGCACGACCTCGGGTTCTTCCGAATAGCCCTCGTACGCGCGGCCCCAGCGCTCGTCCTGCGGTACGGCGAGCGTCGGCCCGAACGCCCAGTCGATGCCAACCGAGCTCGTTTCCTCGGCGGTCGCGCGGCCGATCTTCTCCATCAGCGCCGGGTCGCGCATCGCGCCCAGGCCGACATTGTGCGGGAAGAGTGTCGCGCCGACGACATTGTTGTTGCCGTGGACTGCGTCGATGCCGAACATGATCGGGATGGCGACATGACTGCCCTTGCGGGCGAGCGCGGCCTTCTGGAACGCCTGCGCGGTCGCCAGCCACGGCCCGCGGGGGCTGCGGTCGGGCGCGCCGATCGGCGGCGAGCTGCCGCCCGCGAGGATCGAGCCCAGCGGATAGACCGCCAGATCCTCGGGCTTGATGCTGCCGATATCGGCCTGGATCATCTGGCCGACCTTCTCCTCCAGCGTCATCTTCGCCAGCAGATCGGTGACGAACTTTTCGGTGGCGGGATCGATCAGGCCCTGGCTCTTGGCCGCCGGCCATTTGTCAGGATGGGCGACACCGGACAACGCTGTCGGCGCCTGCTGCGCGATTGCGGGCGCGGCGGCGAGGATGGTGGTGGCCAATAGCAGCTTCAGGCCTGCGGGCATGGATCTCTCTCCCCTGGGTTGTTGGGGGAGGCGATACCGCAGGACCGGCGCCCAAGTCCATGCGCCGGCCAAACTTTGCCGAGGGTTAGTTGCCCTGTGCCTGCAGCGCCATCGCGATCGGCCCCATCGGCCCGGCCTGGTCGCCCAGCGCGGGGGAGACGATATAGGGCGCCGGCGGCACGGTCAGATAACCGGCGATGCTCTCGCGGAGCAGCGGGTCGATCCGGGCGAGCAGATGCGGCTGGCGCTGCATCACGCCCCCGCCGATCGCGATCCGCTGCGGCCCGGCGGTCGCGACCATGGTGTGGCAGAGCAACGCGATCGCCGAGGCGACGCGGTCCCATACCGGATGGTCCTCGCCAACGCTGTCGACCGGCTGATCGCCCAGCGCCGCGCGGATGCCGGTGCCCGAGGCGAGGCCCTCGATGCAATCGTCATGGAAGGGGCAGCCGCTCGGCGCGGTGTCGGTAGGCAGGCGCGGCACGCGGATATGGCCCATCTCGCAATGCCCGATGCCGCGGGTCGGCTTGCCGTTGATCACCAACCCGACGCCGACCCCGGTGCCGACGGTGACATAGGCGAAGTCGGTCAGCCCCTGCCCCGCGCCCCAGCGCATCTCGGCCAGCGCCGCACCGTTGACGTCGGTGTCGAACGCCATCGGCACCGCAAAGGGTGCTGCGAGGCGGCGGGCCACGTCGGTGCCGCTCCAGTTCGGCTTGGAGGTGGTGAGGATATGGCCGAACTGCGCGTGGGCGGGATCGAGGCACACCGGCCCGAAGCTGGCGATGCCGAGTGCGGCAAAGCCGCGCGTCCCCCACCAGCCGGCGAGCACCGCCTCCAGCGCGGCAAGCGTCTTCTCGGGCGCCTCGGTCGGCACGGTTTCCTGCGCGACGATGTGATCGGGGCCATGCGCGAGGGTGAGGATGCACTTGGTGCCGCCGAGCTCGATGCCGGCAACGGGAAGGGTCGTGGTCGACATCAGCGGCGGAAGCCCCAAGCTGGCTGGTTTCCCATGCGATCGATCGCCACCGACATTCCTCCCCAGCGGGCCGGCAGCACGCCGGTCTGTTCCTGAACCATCGCGCCCTGCGCGCGGCTTTTCCTCTGCCCCGCACGGCCGCCGGGCACAAGATTAAAGTTATTCGGTTGATTTAATGAAGGGTTAGGCCGTGGCAGCAACGCTGTCAGCGGTGTCTTTCCAAAGCGCGCTGCTCTTCGGCAGCAGGAAATAGCTGAACGGCAGGATCGCCGCCCCCACGGCCGGTGCGTCGGCGGAAAGCTGCGCGCGGGCGATCGGCGCCAGCGCAGGCGCATCGCCGCCCTGCTCGGCGAGCAGCGCATTGGCGCGCTCGGCCAGCCGGTCGACATGGCGACGCGGCAGGCGTCCACCGATCAGCACCGTCTCCGGATTGATCAGGCAGTTCACTGCGAGCAGCGGGCCGACCAGCAGTCGCGCGGCCTCTTCGATCCAGGCATCGACCACCGCTTCGAGCGTTGCGTCCCCGCCGTCGCAGGTCAGCATGTCCTGCACCGAGTAGCCTGCCGCCTCGAGCGGCGCGGCCAGGCCCGAAAGCGAGACATGCGCCTGGATCTGCCGCACCACCCCGTCCGGGTCACGGTGCGTGAGGAAGCCGAGCTCGCCGCTGCGGCCGGTGGCGCCGCGGAAATAGTTGCTGTCGATCACCAGGCCGCCGCCCAGTGCCGAGGAGATCAGGATGTAGAAGAAGCTCGAATGCTGCAGGCCGAGCCCCAGCTGGAGCTCGCCCATCGCGGCGGCAGCGGCATCGTTCTCGACGAAAACGGGAACATCGAGCGGCCAGGCGAGCAGCTCGGCCAGATCGGCATGCTCCCATTGGCGATAGGCGTCGGGCTTGCCGGGCAGGTCGATCAGCCCGAGATCGTCCGGCGTTGCCACGCCCAGGCCGACGATCCGCGCGGGATCGACGCCGGCCGAGGCGAGCAGCACCTCCACCTCGGCGCGGTAGAATTCGGCGACCTGCTCGGGCAGCGCGAAGTCGATCTCGCGCGCAGCGCGGGCGACCGTCTCGCCGAGAAAGTCGACCAGTACCAGCGTGACGTGATCGCGATCGATGTTGAGCCCCAGCGAATAACAGGCCTGGGGATTGATGATCAGATTGGTCGGGGGCTGGCCGCGGCCGCCGAAGCGCCGCCCGGCCTCCTGGATCAGTCCGTCGGCGAGCAGCCGCTTGGTGATGTTGGCGATCGCCGCTGCGGTAAGCCCGGTAATCCGCGCCAGATCGACGCGGGTCAGCGACCCGTTGGCGCGGATGGCATGGAGCGTCACCCGCTGGTTATGGTCCGCGGCGCGTTCCAAATTGGTTCCGGAAAGGCGGATTGGAGGGCGGCCGTTACTCATCTTGGTTGCGATATCAGTCGATTTACGGTCAGGGTGCAAGCGTCGAACCATTCTCGCCGGTTGAATTGCGAAATTTGGTGAATAAAACCGGGACGCCGACATGGCGTGCCTGGTCCAGTTTTGGGGAAATACAACCGATGCGCAGTTTCACCCGTGCGATGCTGGCCGGCACCGCGTTAGTCGCGATGACAGCCGTTCAGGCGGCCGAGCCGGACAATGCTGGGCCCTATAATGCCAGCTTCCTCGCCGGCGGCATCGGGATCGACCGACCGCTGAGCGGTGCCGATGCGCTGCTCCGCTCGGGCGCGCCGGTGACGCTCTCGGCCTGGGTGAAGCCCGATGTCGTGCCGCAGGGTGTGGTGACGCTGATCGCGTTCGGCGACCCGGCAGGCGACTGCCGCTGCCTCGGCCTGCGCAATGGCGCGCTACACTTCTTCGGCAGCGGCACCGCGGTGAACAGCACCCCCAAACTCGCCGCCGGCCGCTGGGCCTATGTTGCCGCGGTGATCGAGGGCGGCCGGGTGCGGCTCTATCTCGACGGCAAGCAGGTCGGCGAAGGCGCGCTCAACGGTTCCGCGGTCGCCTCGCACATCGCGCTCGCGCCGGTCACCCCGGGCCAGCCGCATTTCGGCGGATCGCTGGTGCAGGCGCAGCTACGCGGCGTCGCGCTTGGCGCCACCGAGGTGCAGGGCGAGGCCGCCGCCCCGCCCGCCTTCGAGCTGGTCCAGATGTGGCAGGTCGGGGTGGGATGGAACCTGCAGAAGACCGCCAATATCGGCATGACGCGCCAGCAGGATCCCTGGACGCTGCCGCAGAGCGACACCGCCTATACGCCCGCGGTGGCGAAGCCGGTACCGGCGCTGCCGAGCCTTGCCCCCCTCGGCCCCTTGCACTGGCAGATCAACGGCTGGCAGCTTGCGGCAGCGCCCGGCGTGCCGGCCGATGGTGGGACGCTGTCCAGGCCCGGCAAGCCCGAAGGCACCTGGTATGCCGCGACCGTCCCCGGCACGGTGCTGACCACGCTGGTGGATCGCGGCGTCTATCCCGATCCCTATTACGGGCTGAACAACCTCAAGATCCCCGAGAGCCTGGCGCGGCAGGACTATTGGTACCGCACCAGCTTCACCGTGCCCGCGGAAGCGGCCGGCAAGCGGCTGACGCTCGTGTTCGGCGGCATCAACTATGCCTCCGAAGTGTGGGTCAACGGCCAGCGCCAGGGGGAGACGCGCGGCGCCTTCATCCGCGGCCAGTTCGAGATCGTGCCGGCCGCCGGCGAGAATGTGATCGCCGTGCGCGTGTCGCCGCCGCCGCATCCCGGCATCCCGCACGAACAGTCGATCAAGGCCGGCGTCGGCGAGAATGGCGGCCAGCTCGCCATCGACGGCCCGACCTTCGTCGCGACCGAGGGCTGGGACTGGATCCCCGGCATCCGCGATCGCAACACCGGCATCTGGCGTCCGGTCGAGCTGGTCGCGACCGGCGACGTCAAGATCGGCGACCCCCATGTCGTGACCGACCTGCCGCTGCCGCGCACCGACAGCGCCGATGTGTACATCACCGTGCCGTTCGAAAATCGTGGCAGCGCCGCCCAGTCGGTGACGATCCGCGCCGCGTTCGACGACGTGACGGTGGAAAAGACCGTCACCGCGCAGCCGGGCCGGGGCGAGATCCGCTTCACGCCCGCGGAATTCCGCCAGCTGACCGTGCGCGACCCCAAGCTGTGGTGGCCAAACGGCTATGGCGATCCCGCGCTGCACGATCTGAAGATCGACCTCGCCGCCGGCGGCCAGCCGAGCGACAGCAAGGCGCTGCGCTTCGGCATCCGCGAGGTGAGCTACGACCTCTCGCTGTTCGACCATCTCGGCCAGTTGCGCCGCGTCAACGTGCAGACCACCGATGGCGGCCTTGCCGGCCAGCAGCTGATCGACGTCCGCCACGAGGCGCTCAAGCGCAGCCCCACCGGCTGGGCCGAATCGCTTACGCTGGCGGGGGAAACCTCCAAGGCGGTCACCGCCATTCCCGACGAGACGCTGCCCGAACCGCACCTCGCGCTCCGCGTCAACGGCGTGAAGATCGCCGCGCGCGGCGGCAACTGGGGCATGGACGATGCGATGAAGCAGGTCAGTCGCGAGCGGCTCGCCCCCTATTTCCGCCTCCAGCGCGAAGCGCACATGAACATCATCCGCAACTGGATGGGCAACAACGACGAGGAAGAGTTCTACCAGCTCGCCGACGAGAACGGCATGATGGTGCTCAACGATTTCTGGCAGTCGACCCAGAATTTCCAGGTCGAGCCGGACGATGCGGCGCTGTTCCTGGCCAATGCCCGCGACGTGGTGGCGCGCTATCGCAACCACCCCTCGATCGTCGTGTGGTTCGGCCGCAACGAGGGCGTGCCCTATCCGACGCTCAACGAGGGGCTCGACACGCTGATCCGCGAGCTGGACGGCACCCGCTGGTACACCGGCAGCTCGAACGAGGTGAATCTGCAGGGCTCGGGGCCGTACAACTATCGCAAGCCGGAGGGCTATTTCACCGATCTCGCCACCGGCTTCTCGGTCGAGACCGGCACGCCGTCGCTCTCCACGCTGGAATCGGTTTCGGCGACGATGCCCGCCAAGGATCGCTGGCCGCTGTCGGACACGCTCGCCTATCACGACTGGCATTTCGGCGGGAACGGCGACACCAAGACCTTCATGGGCGCGCTGACCGCGATGTTCGGCGAGCCGCTGAGCTTCGAGGATTTCGAGCGCAAGGCGCAGATGATGAACCTCGAAACGCACAAGGCGATGTTCGAGGGGTTCCTCGGCCATCTCTGGACCAAGAACAGCGGCCGCCTGTTGTGGATGACGCACCCCGCCTGGCCGTCCAACACCTGGCAGATCTACAGCTGGGACTATGACACCCAGGCCTCCTATTACGGCGCCAAGAGCGCGGCGGAGCCGGTGCACATCCAGCTCAACCTGCCGGACAATCAGCTGGTGGTGCTCAACACCACGCGCGACGACCAGCGCGGGCTCACCGCCAAGACGCGGGTGGTCAGCCTCGACAATGTCCAGCTCTTCGCCCGCACCGACAAGGTGGATGCCAAGGCCAACCGCGTCACCACGCTGGACGACGTGCCGCTCGACCGGCTCTATGCGGCCAGTCCGATGCTGCTCGTCGAGCTGACGCTGACCGATGCCAAGGGCACCCAGCTCTCGCGCAATTTCTACTGGCGCGGCCGCGACGACACCGCCTACCGCGCGCTGGAAAGCCTCGCCTCGGTGCCGCTGGACGTACAGGCAAGCACGCCCAAGGTGGAGGGCGAGGACAAGGTGATCGCCGTCACCGTCGCGAACAAGGGCACGGTGCCGGTGCTGAACGCCAAGCTCACCCTGGTCGATGCCGAGGGCAAGCGTATCCTGCCGGCCTTCTACAGCGACAATTATGTCTCGCTGCTCCCCGGCCAGCACCGCGTGCTCAGCGTGCGCTATCCGGCGAGCGTCGCCGCCCCCGCCCACCTTTCGGTGCGCGGCTGGAACGTCAACGCGGCCAACGTCGCGGCGACGGGGAAGTAACTCAGCGGCCGGCGGACTGAAGATCCGCCGGCGTGCTGCCCGAGGCCAGGTACAGCGCCACGCTGTCGGCCAGCCGCGCGCTCTTGGCCTGGACCAGCTGCACCGACGCCTGCGAGGCGGCCGACGCGGCGTTGAGCAGTTGCAGCGTGCCGAGCGCACCCAGCTCCACCTGCCGCCGCGTCATCGCCAGCGTCCGGCTTGCCGCCGCATCGGCGCGTGCGGCCGCATCCAGCGCCTCCGCGTCGGTGCGCAGCCCGGCGATCGCATCGTCGACGTCGAGGAACGCCTGCAGCGCCGTCGCGCGATACTGTGCCTTCGCCTCCTCCAGTGCCGCTTCGGCGGCACGCTGCTGGTGCTTCAGCTGGCCGGCATGGAAGATCGGCTGGGTGATGCCGCCGACGATCGAGAAGAACGGATTGCCGTCCTGGAACATGTCGAGGAACTTGGTCGCCGATCCGCCCGCATTGCCGCTGAGCGTGATCGAGGGCAGCCGCGCCGCGATCGCCGATCCGACGTCCGCTGCGGCACCGCGCACCTGCGCATCCGCAGCGCGCACGTCCGGGCGGCTCGCGACGATGTCGGCCGGCAGCGCGAGCGGCAGGCTGGCGGGCAGCTGCAGCTCGGCCAGCGTGGGCAGGTCGCCCGCGGTGCCCGGCGCCTGGCCGGTCAGCGTCGCGATCAGCCCGGCCTGGTGCTGCGCCTGGCGGAGCAACGGCGGCAGCGTCGCCTCGATCGTGGCGAGCGCGGTCTGCTGCGCGCCGACATCGGCCTCGCCGATATCGCCGAGCTTGCGGCGCTTTTCCAGCAAATCGACCAGATCACGATTGTCGCGGATCGCCGATTGCGTCGCCTCGATCTGCGCCTGCAACGCGGCGTGCTGGATCACCGCCAGCACCAGATTGGCGACCGCGGTGGCCTGCGCCGCGTGCAGCCGGTGCGCGGCGACTTCGGCCGCCGCCCGTGCCGAGCGCACCTTGTTGCGGCCGGCGCCGAACAGGTCGAGCGGATAGGCGACGCTCAGCTGCGCGGTGTGCAGCGTGTAGAGATAGTCGTTCTGGTCGGCGAGCGGGCCGGACAGCGCCTTGGAGATCCGCGTGCGCTGCGCCTGGTAGCTCGCATCCACCTGCGGCCCAGTGCTGCCGGACGCGGCCTTGGTCAGTTCCTGCGCCTGGCGCAGATTGGCCTCGGCCGCGGCGAGGTCGTTGTTGTGCGCCAGCGCCTGCGCGACCAGCGCGTCGAGCCGGGCGCTGCCGAAGCCCTGCCACCAGTTCGGCACCACCGCCGCGCCGGCAACCAGCTGCTGCGCCGCGCCGCTCGTCGGCGCGATCGTGCCGGGCGCCTGGGCAGGCGGCGTCGGCACCGGGTTGCTCAGGTCGTGCGGGCCCACCGTGCAGCCGGCGAGCAGGACGAGCGCGATCATGGAAGTGCGGCGCATCATGCCTCCTCCGCCGGGGTGCCGTCGACATGGTGGCGACGGACGGTGTGGCCATGCGCGCCCTGGTGGCGCGAGAACTTCAGGATCAGCGGCGGCAACACCAGCAGGATCAGCAGCGGCGCGAGCGTCATGCCGCCCACCACCACCAGCGCCAGCGGCTTCTGCACCTGGCTGCCGATGCCCGTGGACATTGCGGCGGGCAGCAGGCCGATCGCGGCGGCGAGGCAGGTCATGATCACCGGGCGCAGCGAATGCTTCACCGTCGCCGCCATCGCGGCCGTGTGATCCATGTCCTCGTTGACGTTCTGGTTGAACGTGCTGACCACGAGGATGCCATCCATCACCGCGATGCCGAACAAGGCAACGAAGCCGATCGCGGCGGAAATGCTGAACGCCGTCCCCGTCAGCGCCAGCGCGAGCACGCCGCCCACCATCGCCATCGGGATGACGCTGAACGCCAGCAGCGTATCGCGGATCGAGCCGAAGTTCGCGAACAGCAGCACCAGGATCAGCACCAGGCTGATCGGCACCACCACCTCCAGCCGGTTGACGGCGTTGGTCAGGTTGCCGAGCTCGCCCGCCCATTCGAGATGATAGCCCGGCGGCAGCTGCACATGCTTGGCGATCCGCGCCTGCGCCTCGCCGATCGTGCTGCCCAGATCGCGCCCGCGCACGCTGAACTTGATCGGGACATAGCGTTCCTGGTGCTCGCGATAGATGAACGACGCACCCGAGGTGAGCTTGACGCTCGCCACTTCGGACAGCGGCACCTGGATGATGCCGTTGCCGGTCGGCGAGGGCGCGCCGATCTGGATGCGGCGGATCGATTCGATATCGTCGCGCTGCGCGGCATCAAGCCGGACGACGATCGGGAAGTGCCGGTCGGTCGACTTCTCGTACAGGTCCCCGCTCGACTGGCCACCCACTGCCGCGGCAACGGTGGAATTGATGTCGTCCGGCGTCAGCCCGTAGCGGGCGGCGGCGGCGCGATCGACGTCGATGCGCACCGTCGGCTGGCCGAGCGAATCGGAGATGCCGAGATCGGCGACGCCCTTCACCTGCGCCATCTGCGCCTTGATCTGGTTGGCGATCGATTCGAGCGTCTCGAGGTCGCTGCCATAGATTTTGAGCGAGTTGGAGCTCTTCACCCCCGACGACGCCTCTTCGACGTTATCCTGGATGTATTGCGAGAATTCGAACTCGACGCCCGGATATTTCGCCTGCAGCTTGGCCTGCAGTTCGGCGGTGAGCTTCTCCTTGGTCACCCCGCTCGGCCAGCTGTCGAAGGGCTTGAGCGGCGTGTAGAACTCCGCGTTGAAGAAGCCGGTGGGATCGGTGCCGTCGTCCGGGCGGCCATGCGTCGAGACGACACGGTCGACCTCGGGATAGCTGGCGATGATCTTGCGGATGCCGTTCACCGCATCCTCGCCGGCTTCCAGCGAGATCGACGCCGGCAGGCTGGCGCGGATGTAGAGATTGCCTTCCTCGAGGTGCGGCAGGAACTCGACGCCGAGCACGCGGATCGTCGCGAAGGAACCGAGCACCAGCAGCCCGGCCAGCCCGAAGGTCAGCACGCGATTGGCCATGGAGAAGGCAATGGCGGGCTCGAGGACGCGGCGGATCTGCCGCACCACCCAGGTATCCACTTCCTTCAGCTTGTCCGGCAGCAGCAGCGCGGAGAGCACCGGCGAGACGGTGAACGCCGCCAGCAAGCCGCCGGCGATGGCATAGGCATAGGTCTTGGCCATCGGGCCGAAGATATGGCCTTCCACGCCGGTGAGCGTGAACAGCGGCAGGAAGCTGGCGATGATGATCGCGGCGGCGAAGAAGATGCCGCGGCTCACATCGCTGGAAGCATGGAGAATCGCCGAGAAGCGGTTGGCCGAGGTCGCATGGATCCGCCCGTCGGAGATCGCCTGGGATCGGTCCGCCAGCCTTCGGTAGATCGCCTCCACCATGATCACCGCCGCATCGACGAC
This sequence comes from Sphingomonas sp. 22176, assembly GCF_052045505.1. NCBI lineage: Bacteria > Pseudomonadati > Pseudomonadota > Alphaproteobacteria > Sphingomonadales > Sphingomonadaceae > Sphingomonas > Sphingomonas sp. 22176. Next base: position 278,760 of record NZ_JBQEPL010000001.1, read on the forward strand.
GAGGCCGAAGTCGAGTGCGCCGAGCGACAGCAGGTTGGCCGATTCGCCCTGGATCACCAGGATCAGCACCGCGACCGAGAGCGCGAAGGGGATGGTGATCGCGACGATCAGCGCGCTGCGCAGGTCGCCCAGGAACAGCCACTGCAGAATGAAGATCAGCAGCACGCCTTCGAGCAGATTGTGCATCACCGTCTTGGTGGTGACGCCGATCAGGTCCGAGCGATCATAGATGCGCTCGATCTTCACCCCCGGCGGCAGCACGCCGCTGGAATTGATGTCCTCGATCTCCGCCTTGACCCGGTTGATCGTCGGCAGCGACTGGGCGCCGCGCTGCATCAGCACGATGCCCATGACGATATCGTCGTCCGCGCCCTCGCCGGCCACGCCCAGGCGCGGCAGGTTGCCGATCTTCACGGTGCCGACGTCGCGCAGCAGCACCGGCGTGGTGCCGGCGGTGCCGACCAGGACATTGTTGATCGCATCGACCGACTGGATCAGGCCGACGCCGCGAACGATCGCCGCCTGCTCGCCGAAATTGACCGTCTGGCCGCCGACGTTCGAATCGCTCTTGCCGATCGCGCTCAGCACCTGCGGCACGGTGATGCCGTGCGCGGTCAGCTTGTCGCGATCGAGCTGGACTTCGTAGGAACGCAGCTTGCCGCCCCAGCCGGTCACGTCGATCACGCCCGGGATGCGCTTGAAGCGGCGCTGAAGCACCCAATCCTGGATGGTCTTGAGGTCCATCACCGAATAGCCGCTCGGGCCGGTGAGGCGGTAGCGATAGATCTCGCCAATCGGGCTGGTGGGGGAGATCAAAGGCTGCGCGTTGTTGGGCAGGTTGCCCAGCTGCGACAGGCGGCCGAGCACCATCTGCTGGGCCTGTTCGTGCGTCACGTCATAGCTGAACTGGATCCGCACGTCGGACAGGCCGAACAGCGAGATCGAGCGCACCGCGGTGAGGTGCGGCAGGCCTGCGATCGCCACTTCGATCGGGGTGGTGACGTTGCGCTCCATCTCCTCGGCGGAGATGCCGTCGCTCTGCGTCACCAGTTCCACCATCGGCGGCACCGGATCGGGATAGGCCTCGATGTTGAGGTTCATGAAGCCGATCACGCCCGCCGCGATCATGCCGATCAGCAGGGTGAGCACCAGCATCCGCTGGCGCAGCGCCATTTCGACGAGGCGGTTCATTCGCCGAGACCCGCCTCGTTGACGAACAGCGCGCCCTTGGCGACGATGCGGTCGCCCGGGTTCAGGCCGCTCAGCACGCGGGTCAGCCCGCCGTCGCTCTCGCCGATCTGCACCGGCCGGCCATAGATCAGGCCGTCCTTGGCCTTCACCCACACGCGGGCGGTGTCGCCCTCATGGATCACCGCCACCGCGGGCACCAGCACGCCCTTGCCGGTATCGACCGGGCGGCGGATCGTGAACGCGGCGAACATCTGGGGCTTCAGCTCGCCGCCGGGATTGGCGATCGTCGCGCGCACCGGCAGGCGGTGCGTCGTCGGATCAAGGCCGGCGGCGACATTGTCGACCGTCGCGGTGAATTCGCGGCCGGGCAGTGCCGGGGTGGTGACCACCACCTGGTCGCCGACGCGGATGCTCGCCGCCTCGCTCTCGGCGAGCTGGGCGACCAGCCAGACGCGGGCGGGATCGGTGATCGTCATCACCGGCGTCGCGTTGCCGCTGCTCAGGAACTGGCCCGGCGCGACGTTGCGATCGGCGATGATGCCGGAAACCGGCGCGCGGTACACGGTATAGGCGGAGGTGCCGACACCCTCGGTCTTGCCGAACAGCGCCAGCCGATCCTGTGCGGCACGCTGGGCCGACTCGGCCTGGCGCGCGGCGGACTGGGCGGCGACGAAATCGGCCTGGGCCTGGAGATAATCCTTCATCGCGCCGCCGGCGGTCTCGGTGATCGCCTTCTGGCGGGTGACGTTGCCCTGGGCGATGCGCAGCGCCTCGGCCGCGCTGGCGCGCTGGGCGCTTGCCGCGAGCAGGGTGTTGCGCGCATCGATCAGCTCGGGCGAGGCGATGCGGAGCAGCGGCTGGCCGCGCGTCACGCGCTGGCCGGGCTCGACCAGCACCTGGAGCACCTGGCCCGAGAAGGGGAGCACGATCGGCGTGCTGTGGTCGCCGTCCGCCTGGATCGAACCGCTGGCGCGCACCAGCTCGACATTGGCGCCGCCCTGGACGGTGGCGAACTGCATCTGCGCCAGCTGCTGCGGGGTCGGACGGAAAGCTCCCGGCGGCAGCGGCGCTTCCTGTACCGGCTTGGGCGTGAGCATCGCCTCGACCAGCGTCGCCAGCACAAGCAGCGCTACGACGACAAGGACGATCGCCGCGACCACCACTCCTTGCGACCGCCGCGTCAGCCGACGGGCTTCGGGAAGGGTATTGCTTTCCACACTATGTCCAGTCACGAAAATCCCCTTACGGGTGCAATATAGCAGACACACATGCGTTGCGGTCGATGCTGCAGCGCGCCATTAGGGGTGTGGGCTGACAGGAAACTTACGGGGCTGTGAAATCGTGCGCGTGCTGATGATCGAAGACGACCAGCCGCTCGCGACCGCGCTGACCGAAGCGCTGAAGCGGCGGGGCGTGCAGAGTGACGTGGCATCGAACCTCGCCGACGGGCGGCAGATGCTGGAAGCGGCGCGCTATGCCGCGCTGTTGCTCGACCTGGGGCTGCCGGACGGGGATGGCCTGGCGCTCGTTCGCAGCCTGCGCGCGCACAATGATCCGATCCCGGTGATCGCCGTGTCTGCCCGCAGCGCGCTGGATGCGCGGATCGCCGGGCTGAATGCGGGGGCGGATGATTATGTCGTCAAGCCGTTCGACGTCGACGAGCTGACCGCCCGCCTACACGCGGTACTGCGGCGCCAGGGCGCACTGGCCGGGGCGGAACTGCGCTTCGGCAATGTCCGCTTCGACACCGTGTCCGGCGACCTGACGGTGGACGAGGCGCCCGTCATCCTCACTGCCCGCGAACGCCAGTTCGCCGCGCTGCTGCTCCGCCGCTTCGGCCAGGTGGTGAGCAAGCAGTTCGCCGAGGACCAGCTATATGGTCTGACCGAGCCGGTGGGCTCCAACGCGCTCGAGGTGCAGGCCTATCGCTTGCGGCGCAAGCTGGAGGCCGCGGGCGCGACACTCCGCATCGAGACGATCCGCGGCGTCGGCTACATGATGCGCGACGTCGCCGCCTGATGGCGGGCGCGGCGGGGTTGCAGTAGGCTCGCACGATGAAGTTCTGGCCGCGCTCGCTGATCGCCCGAATCCTGTTGCTGGAATTGGGCGCCATCGCCATCGCAGCGGTCGCGCTGCCGATGCTGCTCACCTCGTTCCTGCGCACCGAGGCGCATCGCTACGAACAGCGTATCCTCGCCGAGCAGGCCCGCGCGATCGCCCGCGGCATCACCGGCGCCGCCGCGGGCCCGGTGGTCCGGCTGGATCCCGTGCTGGTCCATCTCTACGCCTCGCCCTATGACGGGCGCGCCTTCGTCGTGGCGGACGGGGCGGGCCGTACGCTTGCCGAAAGCCCCTATGCCGATCTCGTGCCCTGGCGCGAAGCGCCGCGCGCGGCCGAACAGGCCGCCTTCCGCGCCGGCGCGTTCGTCGGTGTCAGCCAGCCGGTGCGGGTGGGGGCACGCCGCATCTGGGTGATCGTGACGCAGGACCGCACCGGCCCGGGCGCGATCCTCGACGACGTGGTCCATGGTTTCATCCGCCGCTACGATCCGGTGCTCATCTCGATCCTGCTGCTGCTGCCGCTGATCAACAGCGCCCTGATCGCCCGGCTGTTCTTCGCGGTGCGCGACGCTTCGCAACAGGCCGAGGCGATCGGCCCGCACAACCTCGACGTGCGCATCGAGGAAGCCGGGCTGCCGCTGGAGGTGGCGCCGCTGGCCCATGCCACCAACGATCTGCTGACGCGGCTGCAGGCCAGCTTTCGCAACCAGTCCGAGTTCGTCGCCAATGTCGCCCATGAGCTGCGCACGCCATTGACCGTGCACCGCGTCGAGCTGGAAAGCGTCGAGGATCCCCTGCTGCGGGCGCGACTGCGCGATTCGGTCGATCGGCTTGGCCATGTCGTTGCCCAGCTGCAGGATCTCGCCACGCTGGAAGTGATGGCCGACGACAAGTTCGAGACGTTCGACGCGCGCGTCCTGGCGCAGGAAACCATTGGCCTGCACGCGCCGCAGATCCTCGCGGCGGGGGACACGATCGCGCTCGATGCGCCGCTCGCGCCGGTCCGCGTGCGCGGCAACCCGGTGCTGGCGGGGCTGGCACTTGCCAATCTGATCACCAACGCCAGCCGCCACACCCCCGCCGGCACCATGATCGAGGTGCTGGTCGCCCCGGACGGTGTGCTGATGGTGCATGACGACGGGCCCGGCATCGCGGCTTCCGATCCACAGGACGCCACCAAACGCTATTGGCGGGCCGATCATCAGCGCTCCGACGGGGCCGGGCTCGGCTTGTCGATCGTCCGCCGGATCATGGAAGTCCATCAGGGCCGGCTGACCGTGCAGAGCCGACCCGGCGAAGGGACGCGGGTATCGCTCCGCTTTCCGCTTGCCCCCGCGGAAACGGCGATCACCAGCCCGTCGTGATCCCGATCCGCACGTTGCGCGGCCGCAGCGGGGTCAGCTGGTCGCGCAGGCTGAGGCTGAACGGGTTGCCGAAGGCGAACTGGTTCGCGCGGCGATCGGTGAGGTTGTTGAGCGTGACGCTCAGCTCGGCCTTGCCGATGCGCATCGCGGCGAACGCGTCGGCGGTCCAGTACCGGCCCTGGCTCACATCGAGAAAGTCGCCGGTGCCGAGCAGCGAACGGCCGGTGTAATCGGCCGCGACCCCGATCCGCGGCTGCGCGCGAGCGCTCTCCCAAGCGTAGGATAGGCCGGCATGCGCAGCAAAGGGCGGCGTTTCGGGCAGGCGCCGGTTGTTGCGCCTGGACAGGTTCGCGATCGGCCCCTGGACATAATTGTCGGTGAACAGGAACGCGCCGAGCACATGCAGCCCCCGTACCGGCACCCAATCGAGATTGCCCTCCACCGCGACGATATTCGCGTTGCCGATATTGGCGGTGTAGGGCTGGCCGCGCTGGGTGATCAGGTCCGCCTGCACATTCTTCCACCACGCGGCGGAGATGCTGCCCGATGCGGCGAGGCCGGTCGCCCCGCGCCGAAGCTTGCGCACCCCCGTCTCCACCACCGTGATGGCATCGGACTTGTAATCGGTGACTCGCCCGATACCGGGCGCCACCGCGAGGCCGCCGGTGCGGTAGCCGGTCTGGAACCGCGCAAACAGCGCCAGATCCGACGCGAGGCGCCACGACGCGGCGAAGGTTGGATCGAGACGCCGCGTCATCCGCCCCTTCACGAAGCTGGACGGCCGCGCCTGGGCCGATGGATTGCCGTCGGTCCGCGCACTCGAATAGCGCCCCCCTAAGGTCACCGACAGGCTGGGGGTGAGCGCAACCGTCGCTTCGCCGAACCCGGACACCGCGTTGGTGACATTGGTGACGCCGACGATGCTGATGTCCCGCCCGGCCTGGGCGACGCTACGGGTCAGCACGTCGCGGTCGCTGACGACCGTGAAACCGGCGACCCAGCTGTTGCCGTTCGCCATCGATCGGGACAGCCGCGCCTCCTGGCTGAGCAGCTGTTTGTCGTGATTGGCGCGGTAGATCGTCTCCGGCCCGAGCACCGCGCCCTGCGCGCTTCGGGGCGTCGCATCGAAGGTCTCGCGCGTGTCATAGCCCGTGATCCCGCTCGCCGATACGAAGCGCAGGCCATTGTCCCAATCCTTGCTGACCACCAGCCGCCCAAACAGCAGCCGGTTGTCGAAGGGCTGGGCTAGCAGGGTCCGCCGTGCCAGCGCGCCTTCGATCCGCTCGGCATATTGGCCGTCGGCGGCGTCGATCCACTGCCCTGCCCCGCTCGCCTCGACCTGCCACCCGTCCCCGGGCGCGACACGGGCGGCGACGCGCAAGCCGCTGGTGTCGCTGCGATTGACGTCCCCCAGCTGGCGACCAACGTCGCGCAGATAGCCGCCGTCGCGGATATGGTACCCCACCAGCCGCACCCCCGCCATGTCCTGCAGCAACGGCAGGTTGAGCATGCCGGCCAGGTCAAAGCCGGGCTCCGCGCCGCCGGTGGCGGTGACACCGACGGTGGCCGCGGTGGCGACATCGTGCAAGTTCACGGGGTTCGAGCTCAGCCGGATCACGCCGCCGATCGCCCCCGAGCCATAGAGCGTGCCCTGCGGTCCTTCGAGCACTTCCACGCTCGCCATGTCGTACAGCCGCAGCCCCGGCTCCGGCCCCGAATAGTTGAGCTGGACGTCGTCGAGATAGACGCTGGTGGGCGCCTGAGTACTGCCGTTGAAGCTGCTGTCGGCGATGCCGCGAATGAACACCTTGTTGCGCCCCGCGCCCAATTGGGTGCTCTGCAGGATAGGCACCTGGTGCGCGGCATCGCTCAGCGTGCCGGTGGCAGTCCCCGGCAATGCGGTGCGATCGGCGATCTGGGTGAGACTGCCCGGATACCGCAGCAACGTGATCCGCTGCTTGCTGGCGGTGACGACGATGTCGGGATCCTGCACCGCGGGAGGAGGCGCGCTAGGCGCCGGTGGCGGTAGTGGCTTCCGCGCGGGCGGCGCGGCCATGCGCTCGATCCGATACCCGCCGCCGGGGAGCCGCCGCGCCCGATAGCCGGTGCCCTGCAACAGCTGGCGCAGCGCCGCGTCCACCGTCGGTGCGCCATGCACCGCTGGCGTGCGGATGGTACGGAGTCCGGGATCGGTGCTGACGATGTCCTCGCCTGTCTGGCGGGCCAATTGCCCGATGGCGACATCCAGCGTCGCGGCAGGAACGGTGATCGTACGGCGTTGGGCGAGCGCCGGCGCGGCCGGCAGCGCAAGGGCGAGCGCGAGACTAAGGGGCGCTTTGCCCCTTGGCCGCCAGAATCCACTGCCCCCCGTCACGACGCCACGTCGCCCCGATCAATTCGGCAAGGCGCGGTACATCGCGTTCGGCGACGCCCGAGAAATGAACGACACCGGTAACCGGCCTTTCCGACAGCGTGCCCCGCAGGGCGATATCGGTGCCGTAAAGGCGTTTCAGCGCCCCTGCAACCTCGTGCAAGGGCTCGCCGGCGAAGCTGAGGCGGCCGGTACGCCAGCCGCCGACCAGCGCGGGGGCGATGCGGGTGCGTGCCACGTCGCCGCCGTCGTCGCGCGCGGACAGCGCATCGCCCGCCCGCAGCGTTACCGCCGCGCTGCCGGGCCGAAACGCGACCGATCCTTCCGAAACGGCGACGTCCATCCGGCCGTCGAGATGGCGGACATTGAACACCGTTCCCAGGTCCTGCACCGCGACACCGCCCACCTTGAGCGTGAACGCGGCCGCCGCATCGTGGCGGACATGGAACAGGGCCTCGCCGCGATCGAGCGACGCCACGCGCGGATTGGCGCGATCGAGCGTCAGCTGGCTGCCGCCGCTCAGCTCGATGCGGGTGCCGTCGCCGAGCGCCACGGTCTGCCGCTCACCGTCGCGGGTGGCGACCTGATAGGTCTGGGCGCGCGGCTGGATCGTCGGCACCACGGCAAGCGCGACGGCCGCCGCGGCCGCGGCACCGGCAGTCCACCAGAGCCAGCGCCGGCGGGCCGGCAGATTGTCGTTCTCCGCAACGAGGGCGGGTTCGGGGAAGCGGGCGTCGGCGATCAGCCGGTCGGCCGCGGCAACCCGATCATAGGCCGCCGCATGCGCGGGACTTTCCTCGAGCCAGCCGACGAACGCCGTCCAGACGGCCTCGTCCGCTTCCGCCAGCCGCAGCTGCCAGGCAATCGCCGTCTCGATCGCGTCTGCCGTCTCAACCTGCACGGTCGGAACCCCTTTCACTATCGAGACGATGCGCCCCGCCCGAACCCGCACCATCAAAATCCAGCCGCTCCTGAATTTTCTTGTAGGCACGCTGCAGGAGTTTTTCGACGCCACTCACCGTGATGCCCAGCTGCTCGGCGATCGCACGCTGCGGCCGCTGCTCCAGCCGGAACAGCCGAAGCGCCGTCGCCATCCGCTCCGGCATCTCGGCGATGGTTTCCTCCACCGCCTGCCAGTCGCTGCGCGCAACCAATGTGCGCTCGGCATCGGGCATCTCGCCGGCATCGGGCTGGGTCTCCATCCACCCTGCATCGCGGCTGCCGCGACGGCCTGCGGCAATGCGCCGATCGGTAGCGAGATTGGCGGCGACCCGGAAGAGGAACGCCGCGGGCTGGGCGATCGGCTGCTCGGCCAGCTGATCGATCCGGAGCCACATGTCCTGCAGCGCGTCTTCGGCATCGTCGCGGTTGCCCAGCCGCGCAGTGAGCAGGCGCAGCAGCACCGGCCGCTGTACCAGAAACACCGCCCTCAGCCCCTCGTCACCCACGCCCGTCCGATCCCCGGCGAGGGTCAGGCAGGAAAGGCCAGCCCCTCGGCACCAGCCATGTCGGCGATTGGCAGCCGGTGCAAGACCTTGGCCTCGACAATGCGTGCTGCGGCAATACTGTCGCCAGCGCGCTCCCCGGCCCCGGGGTGGCACATCACCAGGTGCATCGCGCCGGGGCGGCGCAGGAAGCGCGGGAACAGCGCGGCATAGTCGCCGCGGAAATCATAATGGCCGGCAAAGCCGCGATTGGTACGCAGCCCCAGCGCCGCGGCCGCCTTGCGCAGGCCCCGGCTGTGCCAGGCGCTGCCGATCGCCTTGCCCGAGAAAGGGCGGTGCAGGATCGCCAGCGGGTTGTCGGTACAATCGCGCACCCAGGCACCGGGCGCGCGGGCCGCCGTCTCCGCCAGCACCAGATCGCGGATGCCCGGCAGGGCATGGGCGTGCTGGTGCCCGTCGACGAAATCGGGCGGGCGGCGCATCGCCGCAAAGAACGCATCGAACTGGGCGGAAATCTCCATCGCCACTTCGTCCAGCGGCACCCTCCAACGCCCCGCCATGCGGCTCAGCGGGTCGATCGCCGGCATGTGGCCGCCCTGCGCGAAACGGGGCATCGCGGTGCGCGGCACCTCCCCCGTCAGCGTCAGGTGCAGCCCGATCTCGACATGCGCCGGCACGTCCGCCAGCAGGCGCGAATCCTCCGCCCAACCGGACATTACCGCCATGCAGCTGATCGCGTTGATCTTGCCGGCCTGGGCGAGGTTGACGATGGCGGCGCTGATCGCCGGGGAATAGGCGAAATCGTCAGAGCAGAGAATGAGACGCGACAAGCACCGGTCCTTCAAGATGCTGATACTGGCGTTCGCGGATGCGATTGCTCAGCAGGCGCCGGCGCTGCAGCCGGCGTGCGAGAAACGTGTAGAAAAACCAATCGCCCGCGACCGGCGCCGCGGCCGAGTAGAGCAGCCGCTCGAACAGCGTCCACCGGATCGAATCGCGGTCGCGCTCACGCGGGGAGGGCGTGCACCACAGCTCCGCCGAATAGCCCATGCGGCCCTGGCGCATCACCCGGTGGATTACTTCATGGTCTTCGAGCACGAAGTTCCAGCGCGCGGCATCGAAGCCACCGGCCGCGCGCAGGCTGCGCGTGCAAAATGCCTGGCCTGCACCGCCGGCATGGCATTGCCCGGGCAGCAGCCGCGCGGCAGCGAGGAACCGCACCGCCTCGGTGACGCGCGCCGCGTCGCTGATCTCGGGCGCGATGAAATAGGCGCCGGCGACGACATGGCCGGGGCGCGACAGGATCGCCTCCGCCGCTTCCAGATAGTGCGGCGGGTAGACCGTATCGGCGTCGCACGTCGCCATCCAGCGGGTCCGCACCCAGGCCAGCCCGGCGCGCAGCGCCGCAACCTTGCCCGGCACGCGTTCGGTGATCAGCAGATAATCGAGCTTGTAGGCGCGGCAGAATGCCTCGGCCACGTCGGCGGAGCCATCGGTCGAGCCATTGTCGACCAGAACCAGCGTGAAGCGGGTCGTCTGATGCGCAAGGCTTTCGATCGTCGCCGGCAGATAATCGCGCTCGTTGAAGAACGGAACCAGCACCGTCCATTGATGATCAGGGCCTTGCGGCGCGTGGTCGAACGGGTTTTTCGAAAGATCCAGAAACATCGCGGCCAACATCCCATCGATTCGAATGGGCGCAGAGCACCGGCGCCGGAAGCACGACAGCCAAGTGCTTGCTGTCGGCTGGTTCCCGGCGTGGCCAGTTCCTCCCCACCCGATCGAAAGACGACGCCTTCACGGCCGATCCACACTGGCTTCTCATAAAAATTTCGATGCCGTTAACCCCTGTGCCACGCGACGACATGCGCGGGTGCTTCCGCACCGGCACCTGCGAAAATTTCGCGCAAGACGGCGACCTTCGCGCCGAGTATCGGGTCGCCCTCGTGGAGCATTGGACGCCCGTTCGCATCGCCCGCCCCTCACGCGCGGGGCATCACATTCTCACGACATTGCTGCTGTTTACGGTGGTGGCAATCGCGCTGCGGCTGCACGATTTCGGCAACCCGGTGATCCATGTCGACGAGCAATATTATCTGTTGGTCGGCGACCGCATGCTGCACGGCGCGCTGCCCTATGTCGATTTCTGGGACCGCAAGCCGCTAGGGCTGTTCCTGCTGTTCGCGGGCATCCGGCTGCTGCCGGGCGACGGCATCCTCGCCTACCAGCTGACCGCCACGGTTTTCGCGGCACTGACCGCCGGATTCATCGCATTGTCCGCGCGGCGGCTGGGTGCGCGCGCCATCGGCGCCGCGGCAGCGGGTTGCGCCTATCTGCTGTGGCTTGGCTATCTCAGCGGGCGCGGCGGCCAGTCGCCGGTCTTCTACAATCTGTTCATGGCCGCGGCGGGCTGGCTGACGCTGCGGCTGCCCGCCCTTGCCGATGCGCGCGGCCGCCGGGATATCATCCTGCAGGGCGCCGCCGCCTGCACGCTCGCGGGGCTGGCGATCCAGACCAAATATACGCCCGTCGTGGAAGGCGCGCTCTTCGGGCTGGCGCATCTCTGGTATCTGCACCGCGCTGGGGGCAAGCTGCCGCTGCTGCTCGGCGCGGGCACGCTATGGGCGCTGCTCGGTCTCGCGCCGACGCTGGGTGCGATTGCCTGGTATCACGCCCAGGGGCCTGCGGCATTCTCAAGCTTCTGGTTCTCCAATTTCGCGTCGGTGGCGCTGCGCCGCAGCTATCCCACCGCCAAGATCGTCGCGCGGCTGGCCGGCACGATCGCGCAGCTTTCGCCGTTCCTCGTCTGCGCGGCACTCAACTGGCGATGGCAGCCGGCGGAGCATCGTTCCGAGTGGCGGGTCGCGTTCGGCTGGCTCGCGGCGGCGCTGGTCGGCTTCGCGACGATCGGGGCGTTCTTCGATCATTACGCCTTGCCGCTGCTGGTGCCTTTGGCGATCCTCGCGGCGCCTGCGCTGGGGCGATCCCGCGTCGTGCTCGGAGCGGGCGCCCTGGCCGCAGCGATCCTGTTCGTGGTCCATTGGCAGATCGAGCCCGACGACCGCGCCACCGCCCGCGCCGCCGCACCGATCATCGCCGCGCATGCCGGCCAGGGCTGCCCCTATGACTTCGCCGGCGATTCGGTGCTGTACCTGCTCGGCCATGCCTGCGTGCCGACAGCCTTTCCCTCGACCCTCGCCTACGCGGCAGAACAAGGTGCCACCGGGATCGACGAGGCTGCCGAGGTCCGCCGCATCATGGCGCAGCGCCCGCCGGTGGTGGTGACGATGGACCCGCCGCTCGCGCCCTGGAACGCCCAGAGCCTGGCGGTAATGGCCCCGTTTCTCGCCCGCGACTATCGCCTGGAAAGCAGCGCGCCGCGCGAAGAGAGCCATCTCCTCATCTATGTCCGCCGCGATCTGGCGCGCTAGGGGTTTACACGGCGCCCCGGCTTCGGCTTGGGTGGGCGCACGTAGAAGCGAAGAGGTTCCGATGAAGCGCATCCTGTTGGTGGTCTTGGCCGCGATCGTGCTGGTCGGAGGCGCCGCCTTCGCCTTCACCCGGATCAAGCCGAGCGGCATTCCCGTGGTCCGCGCCGTCGCCGTCGCGACGCTGCCGCACGACACCGGATCGTTCACCGAAGGTCTCTTCTTCGATCACGGCGCGATGTACGAAAGCACCGGCCAGATCGGCGAATCGGTGATCCGCAAGGTTGATCCCGCCACCGGCAAGGTCGAGCAGGAAACCTCGCTTCCCGCCCCCTATTTCGGCGAGGGCATCGTCGCCTGGGGCGACAAGCTGTTCCAGCTCACCTGGCAGGACAAGACCGGCTTCATCTACGGCCTCGACAAGTTCGAGCCGCGCGGCACCTTCTCCTATACCGGCGAGGGCTGGAGCCTGACCCGCAACGACAAGGGCATCATCATGAGCGACGGCACGCCGGTGCTGCGCTTCCTCGATCCCAACACGATGCAGGTCACCTCGACGCTGCGGGTGACCGCCAATGGCTGCCCGGTCGCCAATCTCAACGAGCTCGAATGGGTCGACGGGCAGATCTATACGAACATCTGGCAGACCAACCTGATCGCCAAGATCGACCCCGTCAGCGGCAAGGTAACCGGTTTTCTCGACGTGAGCGACCTCGGCCCCAAGGACCGCGGCACCGACAATGTCGCGAACGGCATCGCCTATGATGCGAGCACCAAGCGGCTGTTCGTCACCGGCAAGCGCTGGCCGCAGCTCTACCAGGTGAAGGAAGGCGATGCGGTCGCAAAGTCGTCCGAGGCGGCGAAACTGACGAGCTGCAGCCAGCAGTAAGCGCGCCACGGGCTTGCCCCCTACCCCCGCCCCGCTATCACCGGCGGGCCAAGAACAAAGGGGAGGATCCATGGCCAGTCTGTTCCGTCTGAAACCCATCATCGCCGCGGAGGACCAGCCGCACGGACATCAGCTCGCGCGCACGCTGAGCTGGTATCATCTGGTGGCGCTGGGGGTCGGCGCGATCGTCGGCACGGGGATTCTGACCCTGATCGGCGTCGGCGCAGACCGGGCCGGGCCCGCCGTGATCCTGTCCTTCGTCGTGGCGGGGGCGATCTGTGCCTGCGCCGCGCTCGCCTATGCCGAACTGGCGACGAGTATTCCAACCTCCGGCAGCGCCTATACCTACAGCTATGTGGCCCTCGGCGAGATCGTCGCCTGGGTGGTCGGCTGGAGCCTGCTCGCCGAATATACGCTGGTGGTGGCCACGGTCGCGGTCGGCTGGTCAGGCTATGCGACGCCCTTCCTGCTCGGCCTGGGTGTACCGCCCGAGCTCACCCATGGCCCGCAGATAGTCGCCGGGCAGGTGGCACATTGGGGCGTTAACGTGCCGGCGCTGTTCGTCGTGTGGCTGGTCGCCGGTCTGCTGATCCTCGGCACTCGCGAAAGCGCGACGCTCAACGCGATTCTGGTCGTGGTGAAGCTGATCGCGCTCGCCGTGTTCGTCGCGGTCGCACTGCCCTATTTCGATTCCGCCAATTTCGATCCATTCGCGCCGTTCGGCTATGCCAAGCACGCCAGCGGCGGGGTGGAGCGCGGCATGATGGCCGCCGCGGCGATAATCTTCTTCGCGTTCTACGGCTTCGACGCGATCTCCACCGCAGCCGAGGAAGCCAAGAACCCCGGCCGCGACCTTGCGATCGGCATCGTCGGATCGATGATCGCCTGCGTCGCCATCTACATGATCGTGGCACTGACCGCGGTGGGGGCGCTCCACTATACCCGCTTCGCCGACAGCCCCGAGCCGCTGGCGCTGATCCTGCGCGAGATTGGCCAGCCCGGCGTCGCCAAGTTCCTAGCGCTGAGCGCGATCGTTGCGCTGCCCACCGTGATCCTCGGCTTCCTGTTCGGCCAGAGTCGTATCTTCTTCGTGATGGCGCGCGACGGGCTGCTGCCCAAGAGCCTCGCCAAGGTCTCGCGGCGCGGATCGCCGGTGAGGATCACGCTGTTCACCGCCGCCATCGTCAGCATCTTCGCCGCCTTCCTGCCGATCGACGAAATCGCGGCGCTCGCCAATGCCGGCACGCTCACCGCCTTTGCCGCGGTCGGCCTGTGCCTGCTGGTGCTCCGCCGCCGCGCACCCGATCTCGTCCGCCCGTTCCGTACCCCCGGAGCCTGGGTCGTCGGCCTCGGCGCGATCTTCGGCTGCTTCTACCTGTTCCTCAGCCTGCCGACCAAGACGCAACTCTGGTTCGGCTGCTGGAACCTCTTGGGTCTCGTCGTCTATTTCGCCTATGCCCGCCGCAACGCAGCAAAGGGTGGCGCATGAGCGGTTGGACGATCGGAATCATCGGCGGTTCGGGCCTCTACGATGTCGAGGGCATCGAGAGCGGCGAATGGGTGGAGGTGGCGAGCCCCTGGGGTAAACCCTCGGACGCCTGTTTCGTCGGCCATGTCGGCCATGTGAAAGTGGTGTTCCTGCCCCGCCATGGCCGCGGCCACCGCATCAGCCCCTCGGACCTCAACGTCCGCGCCAATATCGACGTGCTGAAGCGGCTGGGCGTCACCGACGTGCTGGCCGTCTCCTCGGTCGGCTCGCTGGCGGAGGAGCGCGCACCGGGTACCTTCACCATCGCCGACCAGTTCATCGATCGCACCAAGGGCCGTCCCTCAAGCTTCTTCGGCGAAGGGATGGTCGCGCATGTGTCGGTGGCCGATCCGGTCTGCCCGCGTCTCTCCGCGCTGGCGGCCGAGGCGGCGCAGGCGGCGGGGGCGACTACCCATGTCGGCGGCACCTATCTGGCGATGGAAGGCCCGCAATTCTCGACTCGCGCCGAGAGCAACCTGTATCGCAGCTGGGGCTGCGACATCATCGGCATGACCGCGATGCCCGAGGCCAAGCTCGCCCGCGAGGCGGAGCTTCCCTATGCGCTGGTCGGCATGGTTACCGACTATGACTGCTGGCGCGAAGGCGAGGAAGCGGTCGACGTGGCGCAGGTGATCGCCCAGCTCTCGAACAATGCCGAGAAGGCGCGCAAGCTGGTGATGCACCTGCTGCGCAACCTGCCCGAGGAGCGCACGCCCTCGCCGATCGATACCTGCCTCGACATGGCGCTGATCACCGCCCCCTCGGCACGCGATCCGCAGCTGCTGGCGAAGCTCGACGCCGTCGCCGGCCGGGTGTTCGGCTGATGGCGCGCGCACTGCTCGCCGCCACGGCGCTGCTGTTCGCCGTCCCCGCCATGGCGCAGGAAGCGCCCGCCGATCGCTCGCAGGACCTTCGCTGGCAGAGCGCCCAGTCGCTCGCACTGGCCAGCCGCGGATCGGCGCAGGGCTGGCGCGTGCTCGAAGGCGGCTTGCGCTGGCGGCGGGTGAAGGGCGACGGCTCGGGCCAGCACCCGTCGGTCAGCGACATGGTGACGCTGCATTATGCCGGCACCTTCGTCGACGGCACCGAGTTCGACAGCTCCTATGGCGGCCCGCCCGCGCGCTTCCCGCTCGATCGGCTGATCCGGGCGTGGCAGATCGCGGTGCCGCTGATGGGCGTGGGCGACACCATCGAAATCGCGGTGCCGGCCGAACTCGGCTATGGCTTCCAGGGCAAGGGACCGATCCCGGGCGGCGCCACGCTGCTGTTCAAGATCGAGTTGCTCGGCATCGGCGGCTGAACGACGACGGGCCCCGCAGGGCCCGTTGCGCCGGTTGCCGCTCAAAAGCCGCCCATCAGCACCCCGGCGATGATCGGTACGAGAAAAGCGAGCGGGATACCCGGAACCAGAAGCCACTTGCGGAGTTTGGAAGTAGAGAACCGTCGTGCCATCCCCGCGAAGCCAAAGCCGGCGATGAGCATCGCCCATGCCTCCGGCTCCGGCACGGGCGCAAACGAGGCGAACTGGTGTGCTGCATTGTACGCCTGATAGATCTGCGCTGTCGACATTTGATAGTTGGGGTTTGTCAGCACGTTGACGTTCAGGTTCCAGCCGATCGCGTCGAATACCGCCAAGTCGGCAGCCGTCACCACGTCGTTGACGCCGTCGCACGAATAGGGATTCATCATCCCGATAAAGCCGGTGCAACCTCCCACGACCTTCCAGTGCGAGGCCTGCCAGCCATCGCCATAATACTCCCCCGTCGAGAAATAGGCGTTGCCACCGAACGCCGTCGCGCCGCCATCGATCGAGAAATAGGCGGGCACGTTGAATTGCCAGTTGAGTTGGCCCGGCGCCGAATAGCGGAACAGGTCCAGGCCATAGGCGACGGTGGCATCGTTGATATGCCAGGTCGGGCCCGCCGCGGTGTCGAAGGTGTCGACGCCACTGGTAAAGCCCAGCGCATGCCCGATCTCGTGAATGGCGGTGCCGATAAAGTCGTAGCTGCCCGCGCTGATCCCGTCGGAGGGATCGAAGTCGAACGGCTGGGCGCTGGAGAAGATGATCTCCGCATCCGTGCCGCTCACATTGTTCACCATCGCCTTCAGATTGGCGCTGGTGAGCGCGACCGTGCTGCCGATGGCGCTGCCATTGGGAGGATTCCGGCTGCCCGACGTGGCAATCCCGTCATGATGGGCCGGATCGTCATAGGCGGGGATCAGCACCGAGGGCGTGCCCGCACTGCTCAGCGGCTGGAAGTGACTGACGGCCTGCGCATCGAGCGCGCTGTTGCCAGTGACCGCCAGCGCATGCTGGTAGCTGGCGATGGTGATGCCGTCGAAATAGCGGAAGCTCGTGCCCCCCAGATCGTCCGGATCGAGCGCCTGGAAACCGACATTGATGTTGATCGTGGCGTTGTTGGTAAGAACCGATTCCCAATAGCTCGCCGCGATCCTGAATGCCGTGTCGGCCGGCGATCCCGTGACACCGCCCACATCGTGCAGGACGATATGGGTCTGTGCCCTGGCCGGCGCCGCGAACGCCAGCAGCGCTGCCACGCCGCCGGCGAGCAGCCGTATCTTCCCCACGTGCATCGGAGCCTCTCCCCGCCGTCCCAGCGCGGCTTTTCTGGCGCGTAACTTGCCCGGGGCGGTGGGGACGAGAAAGCGAAGCTAGGTGCAAAACGGACGGATCGGCCCATGTCCCGCGCCGTTACAAACGGCCCCGCTTCCGGGAAAGCGGGGCCGTTCAATGCGGTACCGCGATAGTTTCAGCTGAAACGAACGTCTCGCCTATGGGTGCGATAGCGCATCGCGCTACCGATCGCGCCGAAGCCGAGGATCAGCATCGTCCAGCTTTCCGGCTCCGGAACGGGATCCGGCACCGCGCCTCCCGCGGCGACCCAGGCCTGCGCGACGTCCTTCGTGCTGAACTTGTAGCCACCGTTAGCCAGCACATCGACGTTCACGTTCCAGCCGATGGCATCCATCAGCGCGAGGTCCGCCGCGGTGACCACGTCCGTCTGCCCAGGGCATGTATAGGGGTTCATCACCCCGACATAGGTGCCGCACATGTTGTCGGCCTTCCAATGCGAGGCCTGCCAGCCGTCGCCATAATACTCGCCCGTCGAGAAATAATCCTTGCCCTGGAAGAACGTGGCACCGCCGTCTATCGAGAAATAGGACGGCTGATTGAAGCCCCAGTTCAGCTGATCGGTACCGCTGTACCGGAACAGGTCGGCGGCATAGGCCCAGGTGTAATCGTCGACCCGGAACCGCGACCAGCCGGCAAAATAATCCAGCCGGTCCACCCCGCTCTCGAAACCCAGCGCATGGCCGATTTCGTGGATGGCGATGCCGATGAAGTCGGACTCGCCCGCCTTGATGCCGTTGATCGGGTTGAAGTCGAACGCATAGTCGCTCGAGAACTGGATGGACGCATCCACCGAGGAACCGCCCATGCCGAGCGCCTGCGCATTGGCCGTGGTGAGGAACAGGTTGCTGCTGATCGCCTTGCCGTCCGGCGCGGTTCGCGTACCCGTAGTAGCGACACCGGTGAGGCTGGTCGAATTGCCGTAGCCGGGCACCAGCGCCGAAACGCTGCCCTGGCTGCTCAGCGGCGAGAGGTGCGCGAGAACGCTCGCGTCGAGCGGCGTGGCGGCCTTCTTGATCAGGGCGTCATAATAGCCGCCGATCGAGGTGCTGATCAGCTGGCTAGTGGCCCCACCGAGAATGTTGGCCCCAAGATGATCGAAGCCGACATTGAAATGCAGCGTGACATTGTTGGTGAGAACGCTTTCCCAATAGCTCGCCGCGATCTTGAAGCCGAGTTCCGCCGGCGTGCCCTTCACGCCGCCGATGTCGTTGAGCACGATCTTTGCGCGTGCCGCCGCGGGCTGCGCCATACTGCATGCAAGTCCGACGGCCACTGCTGTCGCCAGCAGCGTTTTTGTCTTCGTCATCATCTCCCGAACCCCCCGTTCGTCGCAAAAAATGGATCGCGCCGAGTCGCGGCGCTTCCATTGTTAACCTTGTTGTGGGGGCATATTCACGGGTCAAGGGAAATGCAGAAATGTTCTCCTGTCGCATCAACAGCATGGTCCGGCGCAGCTTCGCACTGCACCTTCAGATTATTTGGATACTATTTAGAATCATGCCGTTTTCGAGATATCGTTAGTTCCCCACACGCTTTTCTTTTCGCCGGGAAATGTGGCACCACACAGCCGCTGCATGCGCGACGCCGCGGCAACGACCGATCCGATCATTCCCTCGTCTGCATGTCCACGAGACGCAAAACGGCCCCGCTTCCTGGGAAGCGAGGCCGCGGTGACTGCTCTAGGCTGGGATCAGGCGAAGCGAACCTGCCGCGAGCGATTGCGATAGCGCATCGCGCCGCCGATCGCGCCGAAGCCGAGGATCAGCATCGTCCAGCTTTCCGGTTCGGGCACCGAACCGCCAGCGGCGATCCAGGCCTTGGCCACGTCATTGGTGGTGAACTTGTAGCCGCCGTTCGCCAAGACATCGACGTTCACGTTCCAGCCGATCGCGTCCATCAGCGCGAGATCGGCCGAGGTGATCGCGTCCATCTGGCCGCCGCAGGTGTACGGGTTCATCACGCCGACATAGTTGCTGCAGGTGTTGTTGGCCTTCCAGTGTGAGGCCTGCCAGCCATCGCCGTTATTCTCGCCGGTCGAGAAATAGTCCTTGCCCTGGAAGACGGTCTTGCCGCCGTCGATTGAGAAGTAGGAATCCTGGTCGAATGCCCAGTTCAGCTTGCCGTCGCCGCTGTAGCGGAAGAAGTCCGCCGCATAGGCCCACCAGTAATTGTCGGTCTTGAAGCCGGTGCCGGCCGAATAGTCGAAATCGTCCGCGCCGCTGAGGAAGCCCAGCGCATGGCCCATTTCGTGGATGGCGACGCCGATGAAGTCGGCGGCGCCGGCCTTGATGCCGTCAGTCGGGTTGAAGTCGAAGGCGAAGTCGCTCGAGAAGCGGATGACCGCGTCCGTGCTGGCGGCCGCGGCACCGAGCGCCTGCGCATTGGCGGTGCTGAGCGCCATGGTGTTGCTGATCGCCTTGCCGTCCGGCGTCAGGCGCGTCCCGCTAGTGGCGACGCCGTCGAGGGTCGCGGGCTTGGCATAGGCGGGCACGATTGCCGAGACGCTGCCGGTGCCGCTCAGCGGCGCGAGGTGCGCAAGCGCGGTCGCGTCGAGCGGCGACGAGGCGTTGGCGGCGAGCGCGCCGTAATAGCTGCTCGTCGAGACGTTGGTGAGCAGGTTGCTGTTGGTGCCGCCCAGGATGTTTTCGCCGAGATGCGCGAAGCCGACGTCGAAGTGCAGCGTCACGTTGCTGGTGAGGACGCTTTCCCAATAGCTCGCGGCGATCTTGAAGCCGAGTTCTGCCGGCGAGCCCTTCACGCCGCCAATGTCGTTGAGCACGATCTTGGTCTGTGCCGCCGCAGGTGCCGCCGCACTAATCGCCAAGCCTAAAGCTGCGGCAGTCGCCAGCAGCGCCTTCATCTTCGTCGTCTTCATCCGAACCCCCATTTTGGTCGATGACTTCGATCGCACCGAATCTCGGTTTACCGATCGTTAACCAAAGTGATGGAGGCGGCGGCACTCGGTCAAGCAAGAAATGTTACAATTTATTGTTCGGCTGAAATCTTGTGACGCTAGATCATCGGATATCTTCACATATGTGAATGCTTATGCCGGGCACAAAAAACCGGCGCCCTCCCTGCGGAGGACGCCGGCTATTTGCTTGCAGCGTCGGATCAGGCCGCGAGCTTGCGCAGCACGTAGTGCAGGATTCCGCCGTTGAGGAAATATTCCAGCTCGTTGACGGTATCGATCCGGCAACGGGTGAGGAAGGTTTCCGACGAGCCGTCCGCACGCGTCAGCTTCACTTCCACATCCTGGCGCGGGCGGAGACCCGCGACGCCGGTGATGGAGAAGGTTTCCGAGCCGTCCAGCTTCAGCGTCTCGCGGGTCACGCCTTCGGCGAACTGCAGCGGCAGCACGCCCATGCCGACCAGGTTCGAGCGATGGATACGCTCGAAGCTCTCGGTGATCACCGCACGCACGCCGAGCAGGTTGGTGCCCTTCGCCGCCCAGTCACGCGACGAGCCGGTGCCATATTCCTTGCCCGCGACGATGACGAGCGCGGTGCCGTCCGCCTTGTGGCGCATCGCGGCGTCGTAGATCGGCATCACCTCGCCGGCATACTTGGTCATGCCGCCCTCGACGCCCGGCACCATCTCGTTCTTGATGCGGATGTTGGCGAAGGTGCCGCGGACCATGACTTCATCGTTGCCGCGGCGCGCGCCGTAGCTGTTGAAGTCCTTCTTCGACACCTGGTGTTCCTGGAGGAACGCACCGGCGGGCGAATCTGCCTTGATGCTGCCGGCGGGCGAGATGTGATCGGTGGTGATCGAATCACCCAGGATCGCCAGCGGCTTGGCGTCGACGATGTCCTGCACCGGCGCCGGGGTCATCGACATGCCCTCGAAGTACGGCGGGTTGTGGATATAGGTCGAGCCGGTCGGCCAGGCATAGGTATCCGAAACGGTGACGCTGATGCCCTGCCAGTGGCTGTCGCCCAGATAGACGTTGCCATAGCGCGAGCGGAACATCTCGTCATCGATGTTCGCCGTGATCAGGCCTTGGATTTCCTCGTTCGAGGGCCAGATGTCCTTGAGGAAGACCGGGCCGTTGGTGCCCTGGCCGATCGGCGTCTCGTACATGTCCTCGGTCACCGTGCCCTTCAGCGCATAGGCGACGACCAGCGGCGGCGAGGCGAGGAAGTTGGCGCGGACGTCCGGCGAGACGCGGCCCTCGAAGTTGCGGTTGCCCGACAGCACCGAGGCGGCGACGATGTCGTTGCCGTTGATCGCGGCCGAAATCGGCTCCGCGAGCGGACCCGAATTGCCGATGCAGGTGGTGCAGCCATAGCCGACGAGGTTGAAGCCGATCGCGTCGAGATCCTCGGTAAGGCCGGCCTTGTTGAGGTAATCGGTGACCACCTGCGAGCCCGGGGCCAGCGAGGTCTTCACCCACGGCTTGCGGGTGAGGCCCAGCGCGCGCGCCTTGCGGGCGACGAGGCCGGCGGCGATCAGCACCGACGGGTTCGAGGTGTTGGTGCAGCTGGTGATCGCAGCGATCACGACGTCGCCGTCGCCGATGTCATGGTCGCGACCCTCGACGCCAACGCGCGCGGGCTGCTCCTTCTTGTACACCTTGGTCAGGTCGCCGTTGAACACTTCGTCGACGCTGTCGAGGCTGACGCGGTCCTGCGGGCGCTTCGGGCCGGCGAGCGACGGGCGCACCGTCGACATGTCGAGCTCGAGCGTGTCGGTGAAGATCGGCTCGGGGCCGCTGACGTCGTGCCACATGCCCTGCGCCTTGGCATAGGCCTCGACCAGCGCGACGGTCTCGTCCGGACGGCCGGTGAGGCGCATGTAATCGAGCGTCTTGTCGTCGATCGGGAAGAAGCCGCAGGTCGCGCCATATTCCGGCGCCATGTTGGCGATGGTCGCACGATCGGCGAGCGTCATCGAATGCAGGCCGGGGCCATAGAACTCGACGAAGCGGCCGACGACGCCCTTGGCGCGCAGCATCTGGGTGACGGTGAGCACCAGGTCGGTCGCGGTGATGCCCTCGGGCAGCGCGCCGGTGAGCTTGAAGCCGACGACTTCGGGGATCAGCATCGACACCGGCTGGCCGAGCATCGCGGCTTCCGCCTCGATGCCGCCCACGCCCCAGCCGAGCACGCCGAGGCCGTTGACCATCGTCGTGTGGCTGTCGGTACCGACCAGCGTGTCCGGATAGGCGATCGTCTCGCCGTCCGGCGCCTGCGACGACCAGATCGACTGGGCGATATATTCCAGATTCACCTGGTGGCAGATGCCGGTGCCCGGCGGGACCACCGAGAAGTTGTTGAGGGCCTTGGAGCCCCACTTGAGGAACTCGTAGCGCTCGGCATTGCGCTCATATTCGAGCTTGACGTTATCGTCGAATGCCTGGGGCGTGCCGAACTCGTCGACCATCACCGAGTGGTCGATCACGAGGTGCACCGGCACCAGCGGGTTGATCTTGGCCGCGTCGCCGCCGAGCTTGGTGATCGCGTCGCGCATCGCGGCGAGGTCGACCACACAGGGCACGCCGGTGAAGTCCTGCATCAGCACGCGCGCGGGGCGATACTGGATTTCACGGCTGGGGGCCTTGGGGTTCTGCTGCCAGTCGACGATCGCCTGGGCATCTTCCGGCGTGACGGTCACGCCGTCGTCGAAGCGGAGCATGTTCTCCAGCAGCACCTTCATCGAGAAGGGCAGGCGGCTGATGTCGCCGAGCTTCGCCGCCGCCTTGGGGAGCGAGTAGAAGCTGTAGGTCTTGCCGGAGACGGTGAGCGAGTCACGCGTGCCGAGCGTATCGTTGCCGATGGCGGTCATGAGGCGCGGGGTCCTTTCCCTAATTAGGTCCGCCGGGCGCTCGGTGGACGCAGCCCATTATAGGCTGCGCGGGCGCACCGTCGGGGGTGCTGCGAATGCGAAGATTCGCGAGGGGCCTTAGCGCGGTGCAGCGGGGAGGGAAAGGGGACGTTGGTAGGGGGATGGGTGGTGGTAGCGGTAACCTTGCCGGGCAACGACTTCCCAGCCGCCGAGGCGCTGGAACCTAAGATTGGTATTCCCGCGACCCACGCGGCGACCGTTATGCACTATGATGTCAGGGATGGATGATATCTCCCACCGAGTACGAGCGCTTGGCCGGCGCTTCAGCGACAGGATAGAACCCTGGCGACTTGATTTCGCATTGGAGTACATAGACTTCAACGAACTGCCGCTCGCGTTCGAGACGCTTTATACGTACATATACGAGTACGCAGAAAAGATAAGCTCAACCGAGTATAGCGAGCTGAACGAAATTTCTCAGCTTTTGAACACACCATTGAGTCCAATAACGCAAAGCGCGCTGACGGACATGATTTGCGATCGGGGTTGAAACGCATGATGCTTCTTAGAAATATGCCCCCCGCTTTGGATCGTTACAAGAAGATGGGTGGCGTGCTAGACTTCGCGGTGTTCGGGGATGTGGACGACACAGAGCAGGACACTCTAGCAGCAATTCCGCAGACGCTAAGGCGTTTCCGCACTTTTGACGAATCAAGGCTACGAGCCTTGGGTTGGAGGCCAGTTGGACGCACAGGATTTTTTGGAGAATGGTACGATCCAGAAAGCGGGATGTTGCTGAAAGCGGGGACCCACAGGACTGCTGACGGATCAACGATACATAACCCAACATTTACTAGTCTGGACGATCTAAATATCGTTTCCGGCAGCACTCCAATCCCTGAGGTGGGATCAGGAGGACAGTTCGCATATAGCTTTGTGTGGGGACTCGATGGAAAGCCAGGCGAGATTCAGATGTTGTTCGAGGAGATCAGAGACTTCATTCTTCCCATCGATGAGCAAAGTGTTATGATGGATTGGAGCAGCCCCCACCTACCGGAGGTTTCAGATTATTTCACCGATGGGATGGAATGGTGGGGAGTCTTCCTGTTCAGCATATATGTGCCCACGCTACGGCAACTCACGATCATAGCGGGCTCGACCACGGACTAAGCCAGACCGCGTCGACTAAAATATGACTAGCTCCGTGGCTCTAAGACAAAGCAGCCGCACGTTGTCGCCTCCCTCCCCCATTGCCGTTTCCCGCCCCGCTGCTAGCGTCGCGGGCATGACCGAAGGCATGACCTATGGGCGCTATCTCGCCCTCGACCAGTTGCTCGCCGCCCAGCACCCGCTCTCGGACCGGCATGACGAGCTGCTGTTCATCATCATCCACCAGACCAAGGAGCTGTGGCTGAAGCAGATCCTCGCCGAGCTGCACCTCGCCAAGGGGCTGGTCCGCGAGGGCAAGCTGATCGAGGCGTATAAGGGCTTGGCGCGGGTGAGCCGGATCCAGGCGGTGATGACGATGAGCTGGGACGTGCTCGCGACGATGACGCCCAGCGACTATACCCGCTTCCGCTCGGTGCTCGGCGGGAGCTCGGGCTTCCAGTCGGACCAGTTCCGCGCGGTCGAGACGATGCTGGGGCTGCGCGGCGGCGGGGTGCCGGGGCCGCTGACCACCGAGGCCGCCGCGCTGCCGAGCCTGTGGGACGATGCCAATGCCGCGCTCGCCGCCGCCGGCTTCGCGCTGCCCGATGCCGTGCTGCACCGCGACTGGCCGACGCCCTATCAGCCGAACGACGACGTCCGCGCCGCCTGGGGCCAGGTCTATCGCGACACCAATCGCTACTGGGATCTGTACCAGCTCGCCGAGAAGCTGGTCGATATCGACGACGCGCTGGCCACCTGGCGGCACAAGCACGTGCTCACCGTCAGCCGGGTAATCGGCGGCAAGATGGGCACCGGCGGGACGCCGGGCGTGTCCTATCTCGAGTCGACGCTCGCCAAGCGCGCCTTCCCCGAGCTCTGGTCGCTGCGGACCGACCTGTGAGCAGCTTCAAGCACCTGTTCCAGCGGTCGCTGGCCGCCGCGCCCGACCGGCTGCACTTCGCCGCGCACAGCCATCACCTGTGGCCCGATGCCTCGTGGCTCGGCCAGCAGGCGGCGTGGGACGATGCCGCGCGGCTCGCCGACCGCAAATGGGGCCGGGTGATGGACGCAATCTGGCCCGCCGCGCAGGCCCATGTCGCCGCCGAGCTGCAGCTTCCCGATCCGTCGACTGTCGTCTTCGCGTCGAACACCCACGAGCTGCTGCTGCGGATCGTCTCGGCGATGGCCCCGCGCCGGCCGCTGCGCATCCTCGCCACCGACGGCGAGTTCCACAGCTTCCGCCGCCAGTCGCTGCGCTGGGAAGAGGCGGGCACGGCAGTGGTTACGCGGGTACCGATGGGCGAGATCGTCGCGACGGCGCAGGCGGGCGGCTTCGACCTGATCGTGGCGAGCCATGTCCAGTTCGGCACCGGCCATATCTTCGATGGCATTGCCGATCTCGCGGCGCTGGCGCGGCCCGAAGGGCCGTGGGTGCTGATCGACGGCTATCACGGCTTCATGGCGGTGGAGACCGACCTGTCGGCGGTGGCGGACCGGGTGTTCTACGTCGCGGGCGGGTACAAGTACGCGATGGCGGGCGAAGGCGTCGGCTTCCTCCACGCGCCGCCGGGATTCGGGCCGCGGCCGGAGATCACCGGCTGGTATGCCGAGTTCGAGGACCTCGCCCTGCCGCCCGGCCAGATCGGCTATGCACCGGACGCCCGCCGCTTCCTCGGCGCGACCTTCGATCCGTCGGGGCTCTACCGCTTCGTCGCGGTGCGTGAGATGCTGGCGCGCGAGGGGCTGACGACGGCAGCGATCAACGCCCATGTCGCGCCGCTACGGGCACAGCTGCTGGCGGACTTCCCCCTCGACGCCGAGCGGATCAACCCCGCCGCACCGGATGCACCCCAGGCCCGCTTCGTCGCATTGCGCAGCCCGAACGCGGCGGACTGGCAGAAAGCCCTGCTGGCGGACGAGATCGTCACCGACGTGCGCGGCGACGTGCTGCGGATCGGGCTGGGCCTCTACCAGGATGCGCGCGACGTGGCACGGCTGCGCGAGGCGCTCGCCGTGCTCTGATCAGGCAGCGGCGAGTGGTGCCAGGCCGAGACGGCGGATCTCGATGGCCGGGCAGCGGTTCATCACCACCTTGAGCCCGGCCGCCTCGGCACGCGCAGCTGCGGCTTCGTCCACCACATCGAGCTGCATCCATACCGACTTGGCGCCCGCGGCGATCGCGGCGTCCACCACCTCGCCCGCATGTACGGACTTGCGGAAGATATCGACCATGTCGATCGGCACGCCGATCTGGCTCAATTCGCGAAAGACGAACTCGCCATGGATATGCTCGCCGGTAATCTGCGGATTGACCGGGATCACGCGATAACCGTGCCGCTGGAGCAGCACCATCACGCCATTGCTGGGTCTATTCGGACGATCGGACGCGCCGACCATCGCAATGGTGCGCGTTTCCTCGAGCAGGGTGCGGATGTCTTCGTCACGCGTCAGCGGCATGCATCACCTCTTTAGCCATTCATAGACCGAATCGGCGAGCGTTACAAAGGATCCGGAAGACTCCGTATCCCCAGCGGCGGGGGGCGTGCCTGCATCCGAAGCGGAGCGAATTTCCATCGCCAGCGGAATGCGGGCGAGGAACGGGATACCCAGCGCGCCCGCCGCCTTCTCCGCCCCGCCGCTGCCGAACGGATCGGAGACGCCGCCGCAATGCGGGCAGCAATAGCCGGCCATGTTCTCCACGAGGCCGACGATCGGCACCCCGGCCTTGTTGAACAGGTCGATCGCGCGGGTGGCGTCGATCAGCGCCAGGTCCTGTGGGGTGGAGACGATCACCGCCCCCGCCGGCTTGTGCTTCTGGATCATCGTCAGCTGCACGTCGCCGGTGCCCGGCGGCAGGTCGAGCACGAGCAGCTCGGTATCGCCCCAATCGGCGTCGACCATCTGGCCCAGCGCCCCGCCCGCCATCGGCCCGCGCCAGGCGATCGCCTGCCCCTCGGCGACGAGCCCGCCCATCGACAGCATCTTGAGCCCGAACGGCGTTTCGATCGGCAGCAATACTTTGTCACGCGCCTGCGGCTTCACGCCCTCGACGCCCAGCAACTTGGGCTGGGAGGGGCCGTAAATGTCGGCGTCGACCAGCCCGACCTTGAGCCCGCGCCGCGCCAGCGCGATGGCGAGATTGGCGGCGACGGTCGACTTGCCCACCCCGCCCTTGCCGCTGGCGACCGCGAGAATCCGGCGCGTGCGGCGCTCGCTGGTGAGGAGAATGCGCACTTCGGCAACGCCCGGCAGCGCCGCGGCGGCGCTGCGCACTTCGGCTTCGAGCGCGTCGCGGGTCTCGGGCGAAAGGCCGGTCACGTCGAGCACGATATTGGCGCGGCCGCCTTCCAGGCGCACCGTGGCGCGGCCGGCGGAGACAGGGGCAAGGGCGGCGGAAAGGTCCTGCGGGTCAGTCATCCCGCGGCACATAGGTACACAATCGTCCGACGCCACTGTAAATCCGCGTCGCCCTGCTTATAAAGGTCGCATGGTGAATAGTTCTGGCCGTGACGCGCTGTCCGGCACCTTCCACAACGAGGCGCCGAAAAGCCCATGGGGCGGCGGCTCGGACAAGGATGACGGCAATGGCGGGGGGCCGCGCAACCCGTGGTCCGTCCCGCCCGAGGGCCGGCGTTCGCGCACCGGCTCGCCCAGCGCGCTCGACGAGCTGTGGCGGCGCGCGCGGAGCGGCGGCGGCGGCGGTGGCCTTCCCGGCGTGCCGACCGGTGCGCGGCTCTGGCTGCTGATCCTCGCCGGGCTGTTGGCGGTGTGGGTGCTCTACACCTCGATCCACCCGATCGGGCCGCGCGAGAAGGGCGTCGTCACCTTCCTCGGCCGCTATTCGGGCACGCTCGACCCCGGCATCCAGTTCACTTTGCCCGCCCCTTTCCAGCTGGTCGACGTGGTCGATGTCGGCAACATCCGCACCGAGAATTTCCCCAACAGCGGCGAAAACCTGATGCTGACGGGCGACCAGAACATCGTCGATCTCGCCTATTCGGTCCGCTGGGACGTGCGGAGCGCCTCGGCCTATGTGTTCCAGATCGCCGATCCGCGCGAGACGGTGCGCGCGACCGCCGAGAGCGCGATGCGCGCGGTGATCGCCAACACCACGCTCAACGAGGCGATCGGCGAGGGCCGCTCAAAGATCGAGGCCGAGGCCCAGGTCGCGATGCAGAAGATCCTCGACGAATATGGCGCGGGCATCCGCATCCAGGGCGTCGCGATCCAGAAGGCCGCCGCCCCCGCGCAGGTGGACGACGACTTCAAGGCCGTCACCGCCGCGCAGCAGGAAGCCGAATCGAACCGCAACAACGCCAATGCCTATGCCCAGCGCGTGATCGCCGCGTCGCAGGGCGAGGCGGCCGAGTTCGACAAGATCTACGAACAGTACAAGCTGGCCCCCGAAGTGACCAAGCGCCGGCTTTATTACGAGACCATGGAGGCCGTGCTGGCCAACACCAACAAGACGATCGTCGAGGCACCGGGCGTGAACAGCTATCTGCCGCTGCCGGCACTCCGCCGGGGCAATGCGCCCGCCGATGCGCAGGACAAGGGAGCCGCCAAGTGATGGCCTGGGCCCGCAATCCGATCGCGCTCGTCGTCGCGGTGATCGTGGTGCTGATCGTGCTGATGAGCACCGTGGCGATCGTGCCGGAGACCAAGCAGGTCGTCGTGCTGCGGCTGGAGAAGCCGTACCGCACGGTCAACGCCTACAAGGATGGTGAGGGCTTCGGCCGCACCAATGCCGGCCCGGTGTTCCGCATCCCGTTCGTCGACCGCCTCGTCTGGGTCGACAAGCGGATCCTCGACGTCGACCTGCCCGACGAGCCCGTGCTGTCGACCGACCAGCTGCGGCTCGAGATCGACGCCTATGCCCGTTACCGCGTCACCGATCCGCTGCGGATGGTGGTGACGGTGGGCACCGAGGACCGCCTCCGCGAGCAGCTCCAGCCGCTGCTGCGCTCGTCGCTCCGCAACGAGCTGGGCAAGCGCCGGTCGAGCACGCTGCTCAGCCCCGAGCGCGGCCAGGTGATGGACAATGTCCAGACCTCGCTCCAGCGACTCGCCAGCCAGTACGGCGTGCAGATCATCGACGTGCGGATCAAGCAGACCGAGCTACCCTCGGGCTCGCCGCTGACCAGCGCGCTGACCCGCATGGCGACCGCGCGCCGCC
This sequence comes from Sphingomonas sp. 22176, assembly GCF_052045505.1. NCBI lineage: Bacteria > Pseudomonadati > Pseudomonadota > Alphaproteobacteria > Sphingomonadales > Sphingomonadaceae > Sphingomonas > Sphingomonas sp. 22176. The sequence continues at coordinate 307,805 of NZ_JBQEPL010000001.1, forward strand.
AGGAGGCGGAGACGATCAAGGCGCAAGGGTTGAAGGACGCGCAGATCATCCGCGCCAACGCCCAGGCGCAGGCGGCGCAGATCTATGCGGCGGCGTTCAACAAGGATCCGAAATTTTACGATTTCTACCGCGCGATGCAGTCGTACCGGACCACCTTCCTGAGCCCGGATGCCAAGGGCGAGAGCCAGATCATCCTGTCGCCCAACAACGAGTATCTCCGGGAGTTTACCGGGCAACGATGAGTCTGTCCGCTCGTTCATATTCAAATCAGGTTCAGCCTTGTTGGCTAGAAGCGCGATTTGAGACGAATACCATTCCTTTCGAGAGGAAATGACCCCGTGCGTTACGCCTACGCCTTGACTACCGCGATCCTGCTGGGTGGCGCTGCCACCGCGCTCTCGCTCAACCAGCCGGCCGGCGCGCAGACCGCGCAGAACGAGCCCGGCACCATCCAGGCGATGGCCCCCAAGGCCGGCGCGCCGATGAGCTTCGCCGACCTCGTTGCCCGCCTCCAGCCGGCGGTCGTCAACATTTCGACCACGCAGCGCGTGAAGGTGAACGCCAATCCGTTCGCCGGCACGCCGTTCGAGATGTTCGGCCAAGGCCAGGGCCAGGCGGTGACCCGCGAGGCACAGTCGCTGGGCTCCGGCTTCGTCATCTCCGCCGACGGCTATGTCGTCACCAACAACCATGTGATCTCGGCCGGTGCTCAGGGCGCCGTGGTCGAATCGATCACCGTCACGCTGGCCGACGGCCGCGACTTCAAGGCCAAGCTGATCGGCCATGACGCGCAGTCGGACCTCGCGGTGCTCAAGATCGACGGCGCGAACCTGCCCTTCGTCAAATTCGGCGATTCGGCGCGCGCCCGTGTCGGCGACTGGATCCTGGCGATCGGCAACCCGTTCGGCCTGGGCGGCACCGTCACCGCCGGCATCATCTCGGCGACGCACCGCGTCACCGGCACCGGCGCCTATGACCGCTTCATCCAGACCGATGCGTCGATCAATCGCGGCAATTCGGGCGGCCCGATGTTCGACCTCAACGGCAACGTGATCGGCATCAACTCGCAGATCCTGTCGCCCACCGGCGGCAATGTCGGCATCGGCTTCGCGATTCCGGCGGAGGAAGCCAAGCCGATCATCGACAAGCTGATAAAGGGCCAGACGATCACGCGCGGCTATCTCGGCATCGCGATGCAGGACCTGACCAAGGATCTGGCCGCCGGCTTCGGCCTGCCGTCGGACCGCGGCACGCTGGTCGCCCGCGTCGAGCCGGGCCAGCCGGCAGAGAAGGCAGGGATCAAGCAGGGCGACGTGATCGTCAAGGTCAACGGCAAGGACGTGACCCCCGATCAGACGCTGTCCTACCTCGTCAGCAACGTTACGCCCGGCACGCGCATCCCGGTCGAGCTGATCCGCGACGGCAAGCGCCAGACCGTCAACGTGACCGTTGGCACCCGCCCGCCCGAAGAGCAGCTCGCCCAGTTCGATCCGAACGACCAGGACGGCACCGACGGCGACGATGGCGATGACGGCAGCAGCGCCGCCACCGCCCCCACCGCCCTGCTCGGCATCGGCGTGACGCCGCTGACCCCGCAGATCGCCCGCTCGATCGGCGTCGATCCCTCGATCGGCGGTGTGGTGATCCTGGGTGTGAGCCCGAGCAGCGATGCGGCCGGCAAGGGCCTGCAGCGCGGCGACGTGATCGTCTCGATCAACCAGCAGCCGGTACGATCCGTCGCAGACCTGACCAAGGCCGCTGCCGCCGCCAAGGCTGCGGGCCGCAAGCAGGTGGTGCTCTACGTCCAGCGCAAGAACATCGGCAACTACATCCCGGTCGGTCTCGCCGGAAACTGATCCGCCGCAAAAACGGCTGACCAAGGCCCGTTTCTTCCCTATGCCGGCTCCCCACAAGAGGAGCAGAAAATGGCGGAAGAGACGGGCCTTTTCGTTGGTGCAGCCGGGGATACGCGGATCGAGCTGAACCTGCGCCGGGCCAATCGCCACGGGCTGATCGCGGGTGCGACCGGCACCGGCAAGACGGTGACGTTGCAGGGCCTGGCGGAGGGCTTCTCCGCCGCCGGGGTGCCGGTGTTCGTGGCCGACGTGAAGGGCGATCTGGGCGGGCTCGGCATGGCCGGGTCGCCGCTCGCCAAGTCGCATGCCGCCTTTGCCGCGCGGGCGCAGCAAATCGGCGATAGCGGCTGGAAGTACCAGGCGATGCCGGTGCAGCTGTGGGACCTGTTCGGCGAGCAGGGCCATCCCATCCGCGCCACCGTTTCCGAAATGGGCCCGCTGCTGCTCGCGCGACTGATGGACCTCAACGAAGTGCAGGAAGGCGTGCTGACCATCGCCTTCCACGTCGCCGATGCCGACGGCCTGCTGCTGCTCGACCTCGACGACCTGCAGGCGATGCTCGCCCATTGCGCCGAGCGGGCCGACGAACTCTCGACCACCTACGGCAATGTCTCGAAGCAGAGCGTCGGCGCGATCCAGCGCCAGCTGCTCCAGCTGCGCTCCCAGGGGGGCGGCCATTTCTTCGGCGAGCCGGCGCTCAGCATGCAGGATTTCCTGGCGCACGACGATAGCGGGCGCGGCGTGATCAACATCCTAGCCGCCGACAAGCTGATGGCGAGCCCGCGCCTCTATGCCAGCTTCCTGCTCTGGATGCTCTCCGAGCTGTTCGAGACGCTTCCCGAGATCGGCGACCCCGACAAGCCGGTGCTCGTCTTTTTCTTCGACGAGGCGCATCTGCTGTTCGACGACGCGCCCAAGGCGCTGCTCGAGAAGATCGAGCAGGTGGTGCGGCTGATCCGATCGAAGGGCGTCGGCGTCTATTTCGTCACGCAGAACCCGATCGACATCCCCGAGGATGTCGCCGCCCAGCTCGGCAACCGCGTCCAGCACGCGCTGCGTGCCTTCACGCCGCGCGACCAGAAGGCGATCCGCGCCGCCGCCGAGACCTTCCGGGCGAGCCCGGGCCTCGACGTGGCAACCGCGATCACCGAGCTGGCGGTGGGGGAGGCGCTGGTCTCGCTGCTCCAAGCCGATGGATCGCCGGCCCCCGTGGCACGCACGCTGGTCCGCCCGCCGGCCTCGCGGGTCGGGCCGCTGGCGGCGGACGAGCGCAAGATCCTGGTGGAAACCGACGCCGTCGGCGCCAAGTACGACACTGCGATCGACCGCGAATCCGCCGAGGAGCTGCTCGCCGCCAAACGCGCCGAGGCCAGCGCCGCCGCAGCCGAAGCCCAGGCGCGAGACGCTGACGAAAAGACCGCCGCGGCGCAGGCCAAGGAAGACGCGCGCCGCGCCAAGGAAGAGGAACGCGCCCGCATCGCGGCCGAGCGCGAGGCGGCGAACAACCCGCTCAACCGCGCGATCCGTTCCGCCACCCGCTCCGCCTCGTCGGCGGCAGGGCGCGCGGTGGCCAACGAAGTCAGCAAGGCGGTGTTCGGCACCAAGGGCGGCGGCGTGCTCGGCCAGGTGGTGCGCGGCGTGCTGGGCGGGCTGTTCCGCGGCTGATCGCTGCCCGCCGATGCCTATGCCAGTCTTAGCGGGCAGCTCCAGCATTATGGAATAGCTGCAGAAAATCCACTGGCCTTGACGCGGCGTTAAGCTCCTGTTGCCGCCTTGGGCTGGGGCAAGGGGGGAGCGTCGGGATGCGTAGAATATTGTGGCGGAGCGTCGCCGCATCCTTTCTGTGCTGCGTTCTAGCCTTTTGGGCGACCGGACTTTCGGTGACCGAGGGCTCGATCGACCGCGTCCTTCTGGCGATCCTGCTTTGCTTGCCGGTCTTCTTCCTCATGCCGGCGGCGGCGGCTTTCGATTTCTACGGCTACGCACCAGTGCCGGAAAATGCGCGACATTACGGCAGGTTGATCAGCGCCCTGCACGCGCACCAGATACACGCTATCGATCTCGCCGATCTCGGTGGTATCATCAGCTTCCCGAGCTTTCACGCCAGCATGGCCGTGCTCTTCGCCTGGGCGCTTTGGCCGTTCCGCCTGCTGCGCATCGTGTCGCTACCGCTGAACCTCCTGATGTGGTCGGCCGCGATTCCCATTGGCGGCCATTATGTGGTGGATGTGCTCGGCGGTAGCCTCATTGCCCTCGCGGCGCTCCGGCTTACCAACTGCTCTGCGCGACCATTCCGGACTCGCGCGGCCCTGTTCACGGCGGTCCGCGGTCCCGTTACATCCTAAACATCCTGTCCAAACCGGGCACAGGATGGCACGATGGGATTTTTGCTGGCCCGGCATGCCCGGGCTGCCACTCTGGAGCCTCTAGCGCATGGCCATACCCCCTGCCCGCGCGCCGCTTGAACTCACGCTGCGCGGCGTGCTGCTCGGCGGCGCGATCACGTTGTTGTTCACTGCCGCCAACGTCTATCTCGGCCTGAAGATCGGCCTCACCTTCGCCACCTCGATCCCCGCTGCGGTGATCTCGATGGCGATCCTGCGCTTCTTCCCCGGCTCGACGATCCTCGAGAACAACATCGTCCAGACCGTCGCCAGCGCGGCGGGGACGCTGGCCGCGATCATCTTCGTGCTGCCGGGCCTGGTGATGATCGGCTGGTGGAACGGCTTCCCCTATGTCGAAACCGCCGCGATCACGATGTTCGGCGGTATCCTCGGCGTGATGTTCTCGGTGCCGCTCCGCCGTGCGCTGGTCGTCGACTCCCCCGACCTCCCCTATCCCGAAGGCCGTGCCGCCGCCGAGGTGCTGCAGGTCGGCGCCGGCAGCCGCGAGGGCGCCGAGGAAAGCGCGCGCGGGCTGAGGGTGATCGTGGTCAACGCGGTGGCCGCGGCGGGCTTCGCGCTCGTCACAAGGATGAAGCTGGCGGCCGAGGAAGGCGCGGTGTTCTTCAAGGCAGGCGCGGGCTCGACCGGCATCATCGGCGGGCTCCAGTTCGCGCTGATCGGCGCGGGGCACCTGATCGGCCTCACCGTCGGCATCGCCATCCTGGTCGGCGTCGCGATCGGTTGGTGGATCGCGCTGCCGATCCTCAGCGCCGGCATGCCCGGCACGGCGGAGGCGGTGGCGAATGCGGTGTTCCGCAGCGACGTCCGCTTCCTCGGCGCCGGCACGATCGGCATGGCGGCGATCTGGACTCTGCTCAAGATCATCGGACCGGTGATCGGCGGCATCCGTTCCTCGCTCGCCGCCTCGGCCGCCGCGCGGAGCGGTGCAGACGTGCCGATCGGCGAGCGCGACCTGCCGATCACCATCGTCGCGGTGGTGACGCTCGGCATGCTGCTGCCGATCGGCTGGCTGCTGTGGAGCGTGCTGGCGGCCGGACCGCTCTCCGCCTCGGCGGGGCTGCTGGTGGGGGGCTCGCTGGTGTTCGTGCTGGTCGTCGGACTCGTGATCGCCTCGGTATGCGGCTATATGGCGGGCCTGATCGGCGCGTCGAACAGCCCGGTATCGGGGATCGGCATCCTTTCCGTCGTCGCCGCCGCGCTGATGCTCGTCGGGCTGTATGGCCGCAATCTCGATCCCGGCACGACGCAGGCGCTGATCGCCTATGCGCTGATCGTCACCGGCATCGTGTTCGGCGTCGCGACCATCTCCAACGACAATCTCCAGGACCTCAAGACCGGCCAGCTGGTCGGCGCGACGCCGTGGAAGCAGCAGGTGGCGCTGATCTTCGGCGTGATCTTCGGCAGCCTCGTCATTCCGCCGGTGCTGAGCGTGCTCAACGCCTCGTTCGGCTTTGCCGGCGTCGCGGGTGCCAGCGCCGATGCGCTGCCCGCTCCGCAGGCCGCGCTGATCTCGTCGCTCGCCAAGGGCGTGCTGGGCGGCGACCTGCGCTGGGACCTGATCGGCGTGGGCGCGCTGATCGGTGCGGGCGTGATCCTGGTCGACGAGGTGCTGGCGCGCACCACCAAGCTGCGGCTGCCGCCGCTGGCGGTGGGGCTCGGCATCTATCTGCCCATGGGCGTGACCCTGACCGTGGTGGTCGGCGCGGTGATCGGCTGGTTCTACGACCGCGCCGCCGAACGCGCCCGCGATCCCGAGTTCGTCAAGCGAATGGGCGTGCTGATGGCGACCGGGATGATCGTCGGCGACAGCCTGTTCGGGGTGCTCTACGCGGGCATCGTCTACGAAACGGGCAGCGAGTCTCCGCTGGCGCTGGTCGGGCCTGGGTTCGCGGGCGTGGCGCTGGCGGGCGGCACGGCGCTGTTTTTGGCGATTACCGCGGGGCTGTACCTCTACACGAGGAGGCAGGCGCGGTAGCCCCTTCTTCCCCCCTCCCGCTTGCGGGAGGGGCAGGGGGAGGGGGAGGGTGAGAGCGGCAGGCAAGGGCGGACGGTGAAGAAGCGGCGATGGGAAAGCGCCCCAGCCGCTCGCTTGCTTCCCTCACACACCCTCCCCTAACCCCTCCCGCAAGCGGGAGGGGGATTTAGAAGAAGAAGGGAGATCAGCCCTTCAGCAACGCGCCCAGCTTGCCGGCCTGGACCGCTTCGAACGCCGCACCCAGCGCCTCGCGATAGCGCGGATCCTCCGCCAGCCGAGCCGGGAAGACCTGCCGCAATGCCAGCACCGCCTCTACCGGTGCGGCATCGGTCGCCGCCGCAGCAAGCACCTCCGCCAGCGGGTCGGTGATCGTCTCCCCCGCCTTGGCCTTGTTACCCAGGAACGCGATCCACGCCGCGACCGGCACCGCCAGCCGCTCGACCGGACGCCCCGCATCCAGCGCCGCCGCCGTGGTATCCAGCAACCGGTACGGCAGCTTCTGCGAGCCATCCCAGGCGATCTGCGCGAGTAGATGCCGGATCGCCGGGTTGCGGAAGCGATCGAGCACCGCATCGACATAGCCGGGCACGTCCAGCCCATCGACCGGCCCCAGCGACGCCGCGATGTTCTGATGCGCCAGCCGAGTGACGAAATCACCCAGCGCCGCGTCGGACATCGCCTCGAACACCGTCTCATGGCCGAGCAGCAGGCCGATATAGGCAAGGCTCGAATGGCTGCCGTTCAGGATGCGCAGCTTGGCCTGCTCATAGCCGCGCACGTCGCTCGTCAGCGTCACGCCCGCGGCGGCGAGGTCGGGCCCGTCGGCCATGTCGAAGCGCTGCAACACCCACTGGGTGAAGGATTCACGCTGCACCGCCGCCTTGTCCTCGACGCCGAGATCGCCCGCCACCGTGGCGAGGAAGGCCGCGTCGCTCGCCGGCGTGATCGAGTCAACCATCGAATCCGGGAACGCCACCTCCGCGGCGATCCAGTCGGCGAGGTCCGCATCCCATTCGCGCGCCAGCGCCACGCAGGCGGCCCGGAGCTTGCCGCCATTGCCGGTCATGTTGTCGCAGCAGAGCATCGCGAAGGGGGCCACGCCCGCCGCACGGCGATCGGCGAGACCCGTGACGATCCAGCCGATCACGCTTGCCGGTTCTTCCGGACGCGCGCGATCATGGACGATGTCGGGATGAGTCATGTCGAGCGTGCCGTCGCCGCCCAGGCAATAGCCCTTTTCGGTAACCGTGCTGGTCGCGATCCGCACCTCGGGGCTGGCGAGCAGCGCGCGGAGGCGGGCGCCTTCGCCCGGGCCGATCGCGTCCGAATGGGCGGCGATGATGCGGGTAGAGGGCTCGCGGTCGATCACCGCCAGCGTATATAGCCCGTCCTGCGCCTTGAGCGCATCCGTCGTCGTCCTGCTGCGCAGCGATACCGCGGCGATGCCCCAGCGCGGGTCGCTATCGAGCACCTTGTCGATGAACGCAGCCTGGTGGGCACGGTGGAAGGCGCCGGGCCCGAAATGGACGATGCCAGTGCGGATCGCGGCCAGGTCGTGGCCGGGGCGGAGGGTGCCGGCAGGAAGCCCGGCGAGCGTCGCGCGCGAAAGCGTGGTCATATGGTCAGGCCAATCAGACCCGGCCGGTAAAGTCAATCGCGTGCGGGATTGCGCAGGCCCGGCGGCAGCAGCGGCGCTTCGAAATTGGCGCGCTTGTCGCGAAGCCCGCGCGGCAGGAAGAAGCGCACCTGCCGGTTCGGAAAGTCGATCTCGACCCGGCGGAAGCTGCGCATCGCATCCATGCCGAGCATGATAGCCGGCCGCTTGGTAAGCCCGAAGCGCTTGAACGGCTCGGCCTCGGCAAAGGCGACCGGCAGCGCATCGAACGCGACGTTGCTCACCCGCATGTCGGGCACATGGCCATATTGCGCCAGCGTCTTGCCGCCATCGACGCTGGTCAGCTCGATCGTCTGCAGCACGCCGAGGCTCTTGCCGACCTTCCGGCGGAGTGCCTCGTTGCCCATCGTCACCTGCGAGCCGGTATCGAGCACCACCTGCACCCGGGCGTTGCCATAATAGGCGTCGGTGACGATCAGCTGGCCGAACTGGTCCTTGGCGGAGACGACGATCTCGTCCGGATCATGCTTCTCGTTCCGCTTGCGCTTGACGCTGGGGCGCACCGCCATGGTCGCGGTGTCGAAGTCGATCGTCACCTCATGATCGCGCAACGTGTCGATGCCGAGCAGCCCCGCCGCACCGATATTGGCGGCATCGAACGCAGGCGCGACGATATGGTGCGCGGTGCCGATCGATTCGATCTTGAGATCGGGTACGATGACCGTGGTGGCCAGGCTGCGCCCGGTCATCGACGTCACGTGCACCGACGCGCCCGCTGCGAGCCCCAGTCGCGTCGCCAGCTCATGCGACACCACCGTACGCTCGGCGCCGGTATCGATGATGAAGTTGTACGGGCCCTGCTGGGTGATCGCGACCGGCACGGTAAGCCGCGCATTGGTCTCGCCGAGCGCGAGCTGGATCGCGTCGGGCTGGCCGGCGGCGGGGGCGGTCTCCGGGTCCGTCCGGACGGCGACAGGCCCGCTTGCCAGCAAGCCGAGCGGCAGGGCCCAAAGGACCAGCGAGGACGAGACTCCGAACATATAGGGAAAATACGCCTGTTCATGTTGCGCAGCAATCCCGCAAAAGAACGGGGTCAGTCGAGCCGCATCGCCTCGGCAGCAATGGCTTCCGCCTCTTCGAGCAGCGCATCTTCGGTGGTGCCCTGCGCGACTGATTCGCGGCCGATCATGATCAGCACCGGGACTGCCATCGGGCTGACCCGCTCCAGATCGACATGCAGCATCCGCTCGCCCGCTTCGTCGAGCAGCCGGGCGAGGCGGCCGACATCGGTCATCTTGGCGCGCGCATCTTCCCAGGCGGCGCGGAGCAGCAGGTGATCGGGCTCATACTTGCGCAGCACGTCGTAGATCAGGTCGGTGGAGAAGGTGACCTGCCGCCCGGTCTTCTTCTTGCCGGGATGCTGGCGCTCGACCAGCCCGCCGATGATCGCCACTTCGCGGAAGGCGCGCTTGAGCAAGGCGGAGCCCTGCACCCAGTCGACGAACTCATGCTCCAGGATGTCCGGCGAGAAGAGCGGGCGCGGATCGAGGATCTTCTCCAACCCGTACACCGCCAGCGCATAATCGTTGGCGACGAAGCCCAGCGGCTTGAGTCCCAACGCCTCCATGCGCCGCGTGACCAGCATGCCGAGCGACTGGTGCGCGTTCCAACCTTCGAAGCTGTAGATGACGAGGTGGTGGCGGCCTTCGTGCGGGAAGGTCTCGACCAGCAGCTGGCCCGGCGCCGGGAGCGTCGAGCGGCGGTCCTGCGTCTCCAGCCATTCGCGCACGTCGGCCGGGAAGCGCACCCACTGGCTGCGATCGAACAGGAAGGTCCGCACCCGGTCGGCGAGGTTGGCGGTGATTGCCAGCCGCGCGCCCATATAGCTCGGCACCCGCGCCTGCTTGGCAGTGGCGCGGACGATCAGATCGGTCGCCTCCACCCGCTCCACTTCCAGCGCCAGGCCGCCGAAGAAGAAGGTGTCGCCGGGCGAGAGCGAGGCGGCGAACCCCTCCTCGACCTTGCCCAGCCGCTTGCCGTTCTTGAACCGCACTTCGAGCATCGGCGATTCGACGATGATGCCCGCGTTGAGCCGATGCTGCGCAATAAAATTGGGCTGGGTGACCCGCCAGACCCCGTCCTTGCCCTGGGTCAGCCGCTTGAACTTGTCATAAGCCCGCAGCGAATAGCCGCCATCGGCAATGAAGTTCAGGACGCGATCGAACACCTCCTCGGTCAGCGCCGAATAGGGCAATGCTGCACGGACCTCCTGCAGCATGTCGGCCGCCTGGAAGGGCGCCGCGCAGGCGCAGCCCATGACATGCTGGGCGAGCACGTCGAGCGCGCCGGGGCGGAAGATGTCGGGATCGAGCTCGCCCGCCTCGACCGCATCGAGTGCCGCGCGCGCTTCCAGATATTCGAAGCGGTTGCCGGGGATCAACACCGCCTCGCTCGCCTCGTCGAGCCGGTGGTTGGCGCGGCCGATCCGCTGGAGCAGGCGCGACGAACCCTTGGGTGCGCCCATCTGGATCACGCAATCGACATCGCCCCAGTCCACCCCGAGGTCGAGGCTGGCGGTGGCGACCAGCGCGCGCAGCCGCCCATCGGCCATCGCCTGTTCGGCCTTCTGCCGCGCCTCCAAGCTGAGGCTGCCGTGATGCACGCCGATCGGCAGCTTGAGTTCGTTGACCTTCCACAGCTGCTGGAAGACCAGCTCGGCCAGCCCCCGGGTATTGCAGAAGACGATCGTCGTCTTGTGCGTCTCGATCTCCGCCATCACCTGCGGGATGGCGTAGATGCCCGAATGCCCCGCCCAGGGCACGCGGCCTTCGGGCAGCAGGATGGCGATATCGGGATCCGCTCCCTTCTCGCCCTGCACCAACGTGACTGCATCGATGTCGCCATAGGGCGCGAGCCAGGCGCGGTAGCCGTCGGGATCGGCAACGGTGGCGGAGAGCCCGACGCGGCGGAAGCCCGGCGCCAGCCTCTCCAGCCGGGCGAGCGCCAGCGCGAGCAGGTCGCCACGCTTGCCGGTGGCGAAGGCGTGAATCTCGTCGATCACCACCGTCTTCAGCCCGGCGAACATCGTCAGGCTGTCCTCATAGGAGAGCAGCAGGCTGAGCGACTCCGGGGTGGTCATCAGCACCTGGGGCGGGCGGGCGCGCTGGCGGACCTTCTTCTCGTGCGGCGTGTCGCCGGTGCGCGTCTCGACCCGGATCGGCAGGCCCATCTGTTCGATGGGTGTCAGCAGGTTGCGCTGCACGTCCACCGCCAGCGCCTTGAGCGGCGAGATGTAGAGCGTGTGCAGCCCCTCGGCCGGCGCCTCGATCAGCTCGGCCAGCGTCGGCAGGAAGCCCGATAGCGTCTTGCCCGCCCCGGTGGGCGCGACGAGCAGCGCATGCCGCCCCGCCCGTGCGGCCGTGAGCATGTCGCTTTGGTGCCGCCGCGGCGCCCATCCGCGCGCGGTGAACCAGTCGGCCAGAGGTGCGGGGAGATCGGCGGGCACGGACCCTATGTAGGGAGCGTGGAAGCGTCTGTGGAGGCGCTTCCCTTCCCGCCCTTCCCATGCTCCATTGCGCGCAGGGCAAATGGGGAAAACCGGATGAAGATGCTTCTCGCCACCGCTGCGCTTGCAGCCGCAATCGCCGCACCCGCCGCTGCGCAGACGCGGCCCGATCAGGCCAAGTTCTTCGAACTCTACAAGGAACTGGTCGAGACCAACACCGTGGTGAATGTCGGCAGTTGCACCCAGGCGGCCGAGCAGATCGCCGCGCGGCTGAAGGCGGCCGGGTTCAAGGACGATCAGCTCACGCTGTTCTCGACGCCCGAGCATCCAAAGGACGGCGGGCTGGTCGCGGTCTATCCGGGCACGTCGAAGAAGGCGAAGCCGCTCCTGCTGCTCGCGCATATCGACGTGGTCGCCGCCAAGCGCGAGGACTGGGTGCGCGATCCGTTCAAGCTGATCGAGGAGAATGGCTATTACTACGCCCGCGGCAGCGTCGACGACAAGGCGATGGCCGCGATCTGGGCGGATGCGCTGATCCGCTTCCAGCAGGCGGGGTACAAGCCCAAGCGCACCGTGAAGCTGGCGCTCACCTGCGGCGAGGAGACGACCTGGGCGTTCAACGGCGCCGAATGGCTCGCCAAGAACAGGCGCGATCTGATCGACGCCGAATTCGCGCTCAACGAAGGCGGCGGCGGCAAGTCGGACGGGCATGGCAAGGTGCTCGTCCAGAGCATGCAGGTCGGCGAGAAGGCGGTGCAGAATTTCCGGCTGGAGACCACCAATCCCGGCGGCCACAGCTCGATCCCGGTGCCGGAAAACGCGATCTACGAACTGGCCGACGCGCTGGTGAAGATCCGGGCCTATGACTTCCCTCTCGAACTCTCCGACACCACCCGCGCCTATTTCGCCAAGGCGGGCGCAGCGCGGAACGACGCGATGGGCAAGGCGATGGTGGCGATCGCCGCCAACCCGGCCGACAAGGGCGCCGAGACGCTGCTCGACACCGATCGCATCTATCATTCGATGCTGCGCACCACCTGCGTCGCGACGCTGCTGGAGGGGGGCCACGCCAACAACGCGCTGCCGCAGCGCGCGGCGGCGAACATCAACTGCCGAATCTTCCCCGGGCACAGCAGCGAGGAGATCCAGAAGGCGCTGACCGCGGCGATCGGCGACGCCAAGGTGACGATCACCATGGTCCCGCCGGTGCGGCCGATCGCCAAGCCGCCGGCGCTCGACCCCAAGGTGGTCGGGCCCGCCGAGAAGCTGGTCGCGAAATATTTCCCCGGCGTGCCGATGGTGCCGACCATGTCGACGGGCGCGACCGACGCCATCTTCCTCGCCGCCGTCGGCATCCCGACCTATGGCGTGCCCGGCGGCTGGGGCGATCCCGACGGCAACGGCGTCCACGGCCTCAACGAACGCGTGGAGATCCACTCGCTCTATACCGGCCGCGACTATCTGTTCGATCTGGTCAAGGCGTACGCCGAGCAGGAATGAGGCTCAGGCGGGCTCGATCCTGCCATCGGCCACCCGGTAGCGGGTGGCGGTGGCGGGGACGGCTTCGAACAGCGCGGGCTCGGTGCCGGTCATCCACACCTGCCCGCGGCCCGCCAGCCGCTCGAACAGCGCCGCGCGCCGGCCGGGATCGAGATGCGCGGCGACCTCGTCGAGCAGCAGGATCGGCGGCGTGCCGACCCGGTCCGCCACCAGTTCGGCATGGGCCAGCACGATGCCGAGCAGCAGCGCCTTCTGCTCGCCGGTCGAGCAGAGATGCGCGGGCTGGGCCTTGTCGAGATGCGTGACCTGCAGATCGGCGCGGTGCGGGCCGCTGAGCGTACGCCCGGCCGCAGCATCGCGGCGGCGGCCGTCGCGCAGAGCGGCGGCGAGGGCAGGCGCGTCGCCTTGCCAACCCTCCAGCGCCAGTCCCGCACGCGCGAACGGCCCCGCCGGCTGGTCGGCGAGGCGGCCACCCAGCGCGGCTACGGCATCGCGGCGGGCAGCATCGATCGCCGCGCCATGCTCGGCCATCCGTGCCTCCAGCGCATCGAGCCAGGCCGGATCGGGCGGCAGTTCGTCGGCGAGCAGCCGGTTGCGCTCGCGCATCGCCGCCTCGTAGCGGGTCGCCTCATGGGCGTGGCGGGGGTTGAGCGCCAGCGTCAGCCGGTCGAGGAAACGACGGCGGTCGCCGGGGGCTTCGAGGAACAGCCGGTCCATCGCGGGCGTGAGCCACAGCACCACCAGCCACTGGGCGAGGCTGGTCGCCGCGGCGGTGGCCCCATTGACGCGGACGATCCGCCGCTCGGGCGCATCGGCGCGGGTGCCGGTGCCGATCTCGGCTTCGTCGAGTGTCGCGGCGATGCCGAAGCCCCCCGCTCCGCCCTGCCGCGCCATCTCACTGAGCGGCGCACCGCGCAGGCCCCGGCCGGGGGCGAGCAGCGATACTGCTTCCAGGATATTGGTCTTGCCCGCGCCATTCTCGCCGCTCAGCACGACGAAGTCCGCCCCCGGGGTCAGCAGAGCATCTTCGTGGTTGCGGAAGTCGGTGAGCAGGAGACGCTTGACGGACATAATCGCGGCTGTAGCGCAGCACCTTGCCCACGAACACCGCTTGGCCGATAGATCAGGGCGAAGGGATAGAAACACATGATCCGCAAGACTGTTACGATTGCCGCGCTCGCGCTGGTTGCGGCCTGCACCAAGGCACCCGAGGACGTGACCGCCACCTACGCCGCCGCCGGCGGCCGCGGCACGATCACCGTCAAGGCCGCCGCCAATGGCGACGCCAAGGTGGAAGCCGGCCCGCAGACGCTGATCCACAAGGGTGGCACCGATTATGTCGTGATCACCGACGGCAACGACAAGTTCGCCGCCAGCTTCGCCGATTTCGTCGGCGCGACGCAGGACATCGCCAAGGCCAAGGGCATGAAGCCCCAGGCCCTGCCGCAGGACCCGGACTATGAAGCGGTCCAGGTCGGCGAGGAGAAGGTCGGCGACCAGAAGGGCACGATCTGGAGCGTGCAGCCCAAGGGCAACCCGCAGGGCGATTCGATCCGCATCGTCGTCAGCGATGACAGCCGCCTGAAGAACATCGCGGCCGCGATTAGCATGCAGACCAAGCTGACCGGCGCGCGCATGGCCACCGTGTTCACCACCGTGCCCAAGGCCGAGAAGGTGCTGGAAGACGTGATCGCCAAGGGCGCCGTGCTCCGCCTGGGCGACGCGCTGACGCTGCAGAGCGTCAAGCCGGGCGCGATCCCCGCCAGCGAGTTCGCGCTGCCGAACGTGCTCGATCGCGCCGCGCTCCGCAAGCGGATCGAGGACCAGGCCAACAAGGCGCTCGAAGCCGCCAAGGCCGCCGGCGACAAGGCCGGTGCCGCACCGGCCGAGGGTGCGCCTGCTGCGCCTGCCGCACCTGCTCCGGCACCGGAAGCGACTCCGGCCGCGAAGTAATGCACAAGCGTCTGGCACGCGCATTGCCGATCCTGCTGGCGCTGGCCCCATGGCCGGCGCTGGCGGACGTCACCGCAACCTACAAGGCCGGTGTCGACCGGCTGATCGTGGAAGTGGCTGACAATGGCGATGCGCGTGTCCAGATGGCCGATGTCCTTTTTGTCCGCCACGGGGGCGAGGACTATGTGACGTTCGGCACGTTCGGCGGCATGAAAATCTCGGCCGCCGCGACGACGTGCTCCAATTCGCCCGCGTGTTGTTCCACGCCAATACAAACACACGGACGCCACCCGCACCCGTTACCGCGACGCCGCACCTCGAACCTCTCCGCGATGTCGAGATCCTTGGACTGAAAGGGCAGGTCTGGCGCGTCTGGCCGCGTGGCAAGGGCGATCCATCCGACAGCATCGAAGCCGCGTACACCGCCGCGCCGAAGCTGGCGTCGGTGCAGCGCGCGCTCCAGTCGGCGTTCATCGGCTTCCTCGACCTGATGGCTCCCCTGGACAAGGGTGGCCGCTTCCGGGCGGCGCTCGCGGCGGCCGCCGAAAAGGGTGCGCCGTTGATGATCGGCGACGCGAAAACCGTTCAGCTCGTCGCGATCGACTTCGCCCCGATCGCCCCGACCCGCTTCGCCATCCCGGACGATCTCGCCAGTGCCGAGGAGCTGCGCTCGATCGCGCGGGAGATCGAGGAGAAGCAGATCGAGGAAAAGAAGCTGCGGGGCGCCCGCCTCTAAAGCGCTCCGATCCCCGCCTCGGCCAGCCGCGCCTGGGCGATGCGATATTGTTTCGGCTCGGCGATCCCCAGCCGCGCCCGCGCCGCCTCCAGCGGCTCCTCGAGCAGCGTCTCGTAATCCTCGGCGTGGAGCCAGCCGGCGCGCTTGCCGTGGCGATAGCCTTCCCAAATCGCCTTCACGCAGTCGAGCCGCCCGGTGGTGCGAATGCTCTTGAGCGCGCCGCCGATCGCGATGAAGCCCCAGCCGGTGCCGCCGGTCTGCGCATAGGAAAAGGCGACCAGGCACAATTCGCCGAGATGCTCGTCGGCCTTGTAGCCGGTCAGCACGTGCCAGAGGTCATGGATGTCGCGCTCGCGCCGGCCCATCCAGGCATAGGGGTGTTCGACCTCGATCCCCTGGAAGCCGCCCTCGACCATGCTGACCTGGACCAGCCCGTCGGCCGAATAGCCGGTCGAATCGAGGAAGTCGCGATAGGCCGCACCGAAGGTGCCGGGGGCGAAGCTGTCGATCCAGCTGCGATCGGAGAGCCGCTGCGACAGCTCCAGCCGGCGATAGGCAAGCTTGCCGCCGCCGGGGATCGTGAGCAGCTTGCGATAGTTGCGCTGGCTGACGTCGCCGTTCAGCGCGCGCATAATCTTGAAGACCTGTTCGGTATCGTCGCCATTGGCGAGCAGCTTGCGCAGCGCCGACAAGGCGGTGCCCCATTCGCGCTTGAGCGGCACGCCGGGGTTGAGCAACGGTTGCGGAGCCTTGGTCGCCATGCAGTTCGATCCCTCTAACTGACACGACTGTTAATAGCAGGCGCGCGGAGCTTTTTCAACGCGCGCGGCCAATTGGTCTGAGGCGGACGACGGATCCAGGGAGATCCGCCGCCCGACCCAAGTCCCGTAAGTGCGACCCTCGGGGCTTGGCCCTGCTTATGGTCGCAAAGAAACCGCCGACATAGCCGGGGAAAGCGCGGGGTGCGCTGGAAAGCGGCCGTCAACCATGGGCAAGCCGCGTAGCTGCAAAGAAAAACCGGTGCGGGATCAGACCCGCATCGGCATCAATACGTAGAGCGCTGGCGACGAATCATTCTCGCGGATCAGCGTCGGTGCAGCAGCATCTGCCAGATGTACTTCGACGAGATCGCCTTCGATCTGGCCGAGAATGTCCATCAGGTAGCGGCTGTTGAAGCCGATCTCGAAACCCATCGCGGCATATTCGCCGGGAACTTCCTCGGCGGCGACCCCATTCTCGGGGCTGGTCACCGAGAGCACGACCTTGTCGCGCTCCAGCGCCATCTTCACCGCGCGGGTCTTCTCGGTCGCGATGGTCGAGACGCGGTCGACGCCCTGCATCAGGCTCTTCGGATCGAGCTTGAGCAGCTTGTCGTTCGCGGTCGGGATCACGCGGCTGTAATCGGGGAAGGTGCCGTCGATCAGCTTCGAGGTGAGGATCGCCTGGCCCAGATCGAAGCGGATCTTCGACGGCGAGAGCGACACGCCCACCGAGCCGTCGACCTCGTCGAGCAGCTTGCGCAGCTCCGCCACGCACTTGCGCGGCACGATCACGCCCGGCATCGCATCGGCGCCGTCCGGGCAGGGCACGGTGACGCGCGCCAGCCGGTGGCCGTCGGTCGCCGCGGCGCGCAGCATGCGGGTGGCATCGTCGGTCACGTGGAAGAAGATGCCGTTCAGATAATAGCGCGTCTCCTCGGTGGAGATCGCGAATCGGGTCTTGTCGATGATCTGCTTGAGCGTCTCGGCGGGCAGCTCGAACGTGGTCGGCAGCTCGCCCTCGGCGATCATCGGGAAATCGTCGCGCGGCAGCGTGCCGAGCTGGAAGCGGGCGCGGCCGGCCACCACCGTCAGCTTGCCCTCGGCCGCGGTGAGCACGACCTGCGAACCCTCGGGCAGCTTGCGGACGATGTCGAACAGCGTGTGCGCCGACACCGTCGTCGCGCCGACCTGGTCGACCGCGGCGGGGATCGTCTCGTCGATCTGCAGATCGAGATCGGTCGCCATCAGCCGCATCGTGCCGCCCATCTGCGCATCGATCAGCACGTTGGACAGGATCGGAATCGTGTTGCGTCGCTCGACCACGGACTGGACGTGGCTCAGGCCCCTCAACAGAGTTGCGCGTTCGATCGTCGCCTTCATGTACCTCAAACCCCCGGGCCGTCGCCCTGCTTTCTACCCGGCGCGACCCGGCCGGTGGCAATGCGCCATGCTGTACCCTTAACGCGAAAAAGGGCCGGAGCAAGCCGCTCCGACCCCGTTTTCCACAGTCAGACTGCCTTTTCGCCAATCAGAAGCGGACGCCCACGCCCGTGATGATCTGGTGACGCTCGGGATCGACGCCGTTGGCCTGCGAGCCATAGTTGGAATAGCGATATTCCGCCTTGGCGAAGACCTTGTCCGTCAGCTTGAACTCGGCACCCGCGCCGAGACGCCAGCCGTCATAATTGTCCCGCTGGCGCAGATCGAGCGCCGGCGTGGTGTTGGGCGAGCTGTAATCGGTGATGAACTGCGCGTTGGTGTAGCCGGCCTTGGCGTAGATCAGCGTGCGCGGACCTGCCAGGAAGCCGAGGCGGCCACCGACATAGAGGTCGCGGCCCGCCTTCACGCGCAGTCGGTCACCCGGGTTCAGCACGTCGCTGCTGCGGTCGCTGATGCTCGATCCGGTCACTTCGCCCTCGACGCCGAACACAGTGCTGCCGCGCTGGACGTCATAGCCGATGTTCCCGCCAAAGGTGACGCCGTCCTTCGACGCGTCATAGGACGACTTGTCGTTCACATGATCCCAGCCGGTGATCACTTCGACGTGCGATCCGGCGAAGCCCTGGTCCTGCGCTTGGGCGAAGGCCGGTGCAGCGAAAGCCGAGCTGGCGACCAGGGCGGCGATGGAAAGCTTGGTACGCATAACGATACTCCTCACTGAAGCCGCACCGACAGGGTACGGCCTGACTTCAGCCGCAAGCCCAAGGGCTTCGGCTGGACGCTCGGTATCGAGGGGAAGGGGCGGCCCACCTGGGCGCCGCGACTCGATCTTCCTCCCGTTCGCTCCCGGCGTGCTCCGCGAGCGAAGGGACGGATGCACCCCGCGCCCTGTCGCGCACATGAACGAATCAGGGCCAAAACGGGGCATTGCGTTTCCCGGGGTTTCGCCCGAGAGACTTGACATGGCCACCACCCGGAAAGGCCGCGACTTCATCGCGCGGCACGGCGAGACCGTGTTCAACATTGCCCGGCGGATGCAGGGCGACCATCCCCATACCCCGCTGACGCGCGCGGGCTTCGCCCAGGCCGATGCGATGGGCGCGGCGCTGCGCACGCTGCTGGGCCCCAAGCCCAAGCTGACGCTCTGGGCGTCGAGCGCCGGGCGCGCGCTGCAGACGCTGGCGATCATCGCCGAGCATCTCGAGCTCGACTGGCACCAGACGCGCACCGACGACCGGCTGGTCGAAATCGGCATGGGCAGCTGGAGCGGGCGTTACTACGCCGATCTGGAGCGCGAGGTGGGCAGCTTCCTCGATGCCGAGCACGGGCTCTACACCCGCTCGCCCGAGGGCGGCGAATGGTATGATGCGATCGCCGCCCGGGTTTCGAGCTGGCTCGCCGATACCGACGAGGATCCCGGTGACCGGCTGGTGATCATGCACGGCATGTCGAGCCGCATCCTGCGCGGGGTGATGACCGGCCGCGACGTGCTGCCGCAGTTCGATGCCCCAGTGGCGCCGGACCTTCCGCAGGGCTCGATCGTGCGGATCGAGGGCGGCGTGGAGACGGTGGTGCATCTCGGCACCGGCCGCGGCGCGGCGCCGGCATGATGCTCGCCATCGCGCTGCTCGCACTGGCGGGACCGCGCGAGACGATCGGCATTTTCGAACGCTGGGGCGCGTTCCGCGATACCGCGCCGACGCGCTGCTTCGCCGTTGCGCGGCCGACCGACCTCGCCCGACGGGGCGAGGCCTATCTCAGCATCGCGAGCTGGCCGGGACGCGGGGTGCGACACCAGCTCTATGTCCGGCTCAGCCGGGCGCGGGCGGACCATGCGCGGGTGATGCTGGTCGCGGGCGAGCGCCGCTTCGAGCTCACCGCCAGCCGCCACGACGCCTGGGCCGCCGATGCACGCACCGACTCGGCGATCGTCGCCGCGATGCGTGACGGCCGGGCGCTGAGCGTGGAGAGCGTGGATACCGGAGGAGCGCCCTTCGTGGACGGCTATGCGCTGCAGGGCGCCGCGAGCGCGATCGACGCCGCGACGCTGGCGTGTTTGTGACCCGATAAGGCGGGAAGCGCGTCCAAGTCTGCGCTCCCCTTCCGCTTGCGGGAGGGGTCGGGGGAGGGGCTGATACCGATCATCGCGTCTTCCACTTCAGTCCCTCCCCTAGCCCCTCCCGCAAGCGGGAGGGGAACGAGAAGCGGAGGAACAAGGGAACCGATCGCAAAACCACTAGCACCCATCGCGCGACGCACTATCTTGTCCCCGTGCGATCCCCATCCGTCACCGCCCGCCTCGCCGACGGCGTCGCCTCGATCCCGGCGGCGCAGTGGGATGCCTGTGCGGGGCCCGACAACCCGTTCCTCAGCCACGCCTTCCTGTCGATCCTCGAAGCCTCGGCCTCGGCCACCGCGCAAACCGGCTGGCAGCCGCTGCCGATCGTCGTCGACGGACCCGACGGCACCCCCGCCGCGATCGCGCCTGCCTATGCCAAGAGCCACAGCCAGGGCGAATATGTGTTCGATCACAGCTGGGCCGATGCCTGGGAGCATGCCGGCGGTCGCTATTACCCCAAGCTGCAGATCGCGGTACCCTTCACCCCCGTCCCCGGCCCCCGCCTGTTGCTGCGCGACCCCGCCCAGGCACCCGCGCTGATCGCCGCGATCGAGGCGGTGGTGAACCAGCACGGCCTCTCCTCCGCCCACGCCACCTTCGTCGACGAAGCCCAGGTGCCGTTGTTCGAGGCAGTGGGCTGGCTGATCCGCACCGGCACCCAGTTCCACTGGCAGAATGACGGCTATGCGCGCTTCGACGACTTTCTCGGCGCGCTCGCCAGCCGCAAGCGCAAGGCGATCCGCAAGGAACGCGCCGCCGCGGTCGAGGGGCTGACGATCCGCCACCTGACCGGCGCGGAGATCACCGAAGCGCATTGGGACGCCTTCTGGGCCTTCTACCAAGATACCGGCAGTCGCAAATGGGGCCGCCCCTATCTCACCCGCCCCTTCTTCTCGATGCTGGGCGAGGCGCTGGGCGACAAGGTGCTGCTGATGCTTGCCGAGCGCGGGGGCCGGCCGATCGCCGGCGCGCTCAACCTGATCGGCGGCGATGCGCTCTACGGCCGCTACTGGGGCTGTGTGGAGGACGTGCCGTTCCTCCATTTCGAGCTCTGCTACTATCAGGCGATCGACGCGGCGATTCAGCGCGGCCTGCCCCGCGTCGAGGCCGGCGCGCAGGGCGAACACAAGCTCGCGCGCGGTTATGTGCCGGTGACCACCTGGTCGGCGCACTACCTCCCCGACCCCGGCTTTCGCCGCGCCGTCGCCGACTTCCTGGTGCGCGAGCAGCAGGCGGTCGAGCGCGAGCAGGAATATCTGGAAGAGCTTACGCCGTTCAAGAAGGCGGAGTAGCGGCGTTACGACGGCGGCGCGGTCCCATTGCCCGGCAGTTCGCCCGCCGCCTCGGCTTCGCGGATCAGCACGGCTTCGGGGCGCGGGATCGGCAGGTCGCCGGGATTGAGGCCGGGCCCAGGGACGCTGTGGTCCACCCGGTACAGCACGCTCGGCCCGTCGCGCCACACCGGGATCAGCCCCTGCTCGTAGCGCTTGTCGAACGCCGGCGGGCGGACCAGCCAGACATAGTCGAACGCGTCGCGCGGGAAGAGCGCCAGGCTGCGCGCGATCGGGCGCCACCATTCGCGCGGGCACTGGACGTTGGTCACCAGCTCCGACGGATCATGGGCGAACCGCTTGGCGGCGCGGTAGCGCACCGTCATCAGCTGGCCGCCGGCCATCGACCATTGATCGTTGGTGTACGCCAGCCGCCGCTCGAGCGCGAGGCCGGGGACGTGCTGCAGCCGGGTCATCGCCCATTCGTTGTAGCAGGTCTCGCCGACGAAGCTCACCAGCCGGGCGCCGATGGGCACATGGTCCAGCGCCACGAGCTCGCGGTCATAGGCCTTGTCGTAAAGGTAGAAGCTCGCCGTCGTCGCGCCGATGCGGGCAAGGAAGAAGGCGAGGCCGAGCACCGCCACCAGGGTCGCGCCGCGCATCGACAGGCCGGGCTTGGGCCGGATCGCCAGGATTGCGATGGCGAACATGAACGGCACCATCCGCATGTCGGCATAGGCCGATCCGAACACCACGCGCGGCAGGAGGAGGTAGACCAGCAGCAACAGTAGCGCGGAAAGGCCGAGGTTGCGCGAATATTGGATGTTGGGGTCGCGCACCGCCTTGAGCAGCAGCAGGAAGATCACCCCGACGCTGGCGATATCGAACAGCTGCCAGCGATCGCGGAACATCTGCGTGACCCACAGGGTCTTGGCGCGCCAGTTGAACCAGTCGAAGGTCTGGCCCGAGACATGCTCGCCGCCGCGCCAGATCACCATCAGCACCGCCGGCAGCGCCAGCACCAGGCATTGCAGCCCGGCGAAGAACACCGGCGCCAGCCAGCCCCCCGCCAGATCCTTGTACCAGGGCAGTGCCGGGTCGCGCCGCAGATCGTGCTGGCGGATCAGCTCGGCCGAGAAGGCGAGCACGCCCAGCACGCCCCAGCCGAAGGTGTGGGTGATCCAGATGATCACCGAGAGCGGCACGAACACCACCGAGCGGAACCGGTATCTGCCCAGCCGCGCCAGCCGCAGCCACCAGCCAAAGGCCAGCATCGCCATGGCCATCGACAGGGCGAAATTGACGAAGCCGAAGTGGAAGGGGAAGGCATAGGCGAAGGGCAAGGCGAACAGCGCCGTCGCCGGGATCCGGCCATGCACTTCGCGCGCGATCATCAGGAAGCCCGCGACGGTCATCGTCGGGATCGCGATGACGATCAGCTTCACGCCCAGCTCGAGCCCGAACAGCTTGGCCATGGGGAAAACCAGCAGGTCCACGCCCAGATTGCCCATCAGTTGCCAGCGGAAATCATACCATTGCCGCAGCCACGGCACCTGATCGTACACCAGCTGCACGCGGTAGCGGCCCATATGGCCGGGCAAGTCGACGAGCGGCGGGATATCCGGCCATAACAGCGGCACGGCCGCCAGCAGCGTGGCGAGCAATACGAACCAGCGCGTCTGCCACCAGCGCAGCGGAACCCCTTTATCCATCGCGCCGCTTTAGTGCGCGAGCGGCGGGTACGGCAAGCGCTTGTCGGGATTAGGTGCGACGCGGTACAGCATCGAGGGCCCGGAACGGGCGACCGGCACCACGTCCGGGGGCAGGCGCGGCGTGGGCAGATCGATCGTCCACAGATAGGCGAAGGTGCCGCGATCGAAGCGTTGCAGCATCGCCGGCAGGCCAGGCGCGTCCACGCTGCACCCGGCATCGTAGATCATCTGCGAGGGATCGGCTCGATAGGCCCCGGCCTGCGGATGGCGGTCGCGCAGCAGCTGCTGGCCCGCCAGCGTCCATTCGCCGTTCTCGAACACATCGCGCCGGGCGATCGCCAGCCCCGCGACGTGCGACAGCCGCGCGACGCGCCACGTCTTGCAGGGCTCCCGCACCGCCACGAGGACCGCGGCGCCGCGCGGAATCCGCGCCGCCACCGCCGCCGCCTGCTCCTGCGCCGCCGCGGCGCCGAGGAACACCCAGGTCGTGGTCGCGAGGCGCAGCAGGAAGAACAGCGTGCCGGCGAACGCCAGCGGGCCGGCCAGCCGCGCGGTGCGCGTTCGGATCGCGACGATCAGCAGCGCGACGACATAGGGCGTCATCCGCATGTCGACATAGGCGCCGCCGAGTAGGCGATAGGGCAGCGCCAGCCACGCGATCGCGCCGATCGCCGCAGCCCAGGCGAGCGGCCGATCGAGCCGCAGCGCCGTGCTGCGCGCGCCCAGCCAAACAAGCGCGAGGAGCAGCACCGCGCAGACCAGATCATAGCCCTGCCATTGCTCGCGCAGCAGCGACGCCAGCCATTGCAGCTTGGCCAGCCATTCCCAGCTTGCCCCCAGGCTGCCGTCCCCCGAAGCGTCGCCGGCGAGCATCGGCACCAGCGGCCCGGCCAGCGACAGGCAGCGCAGCCCGGCCCGCAGGATCGTCTCGCCCCAGCCGCGGCCGTCCTCGCGAAGCGCCGCGAGATCGGTGCCGAAGGCCAACAGGCAGAACATTGCCCAGCCGAAGCAATGCGCCGTCCACAGCAGCAGGGCGATCGGCACGAACAGCAGCGCACGCGCCGCAACCACGCGCCGCATCCGCATCCACAGCGCCAGCGCCAGCAGCGCGAGCGCCGCCGACAGCGCGAAATTGACGAAGCCGAACTGAAAGGGGAAGCTGTACGCGAGCGGAAAGGCAAAGGGCGCGGCAGGGGCGAGCCGCCCGCCGGCCGCGCGCGATACTAGGATCAGGCCCGCAACGGTGAGCGGCGGGATGGTCAGGACCACCAGCTTGGCCGCCAGCGCCGCGCCGAACAGCGGAACCAGCGGCAGCACCGCAAGGTCGACACCAAGATTGCCGATCAGCCGCCAGCGATACGCCCAATGCTGCCGGAGCAGCGTCGAGTCCGCGAGATGGGCAGCGACATGGTAGCGACCGATATGCCCCGGCAGATCGGTGAGCGGCGGCACCGCGGGCCACAGCAGCGGCACCGCGCTGAGCAGGATCGCCGCCAGCGCGAACCAGCGCTGCTCCCACCAGCGCACCTCCCCCGCACGCGGATCGTTCACTGGGTGGTGCGTCGCGCGGGCTGGGTGAGGGTGTAGACGCGGGTGCTCGATCCCGCAGGCGATATCTGCCGCAGCCAGGGCGGCACCTGGCCCGCCTTCAGGCTGCCGACCAGCAGCTGGCGATCGCGGGCACGCTCGCCGACTTCGGCAAAGCCGTCCTTGCAGAGCGCGATATAGTCCACCCCCCATCGCCGCGCGAGCGACTCCGCCTGGGTGGAGGGGCTGAGGAACAGGTCGTACATGGCACGATTTCCTTGCGTATCGCGGTGATAGGGTCCGGCCAGCACCCGGTGCCGGGTCGTGGCGAGCAGCATCGGTCCGAAATCGATCGGCGCGGCGACGAGGCCGGGCGGCAGCGCCGCCAGCCGCGCAGCAGCGGCGGCAGGGGTACAGCTTGAGGCGGCAGCGGCCGACGCGGCGGGTGCCAGCGCATCGCCGAGCGAGGCATAGGCGATTCCGCTGGCCGCGAGCCAGGCCACGACCAGCGCGAGCGGTCCGCGCGGCCGGGCGGCACCAATCATCGCGGCGAGCGCGGGCACTGCCGTCAGCGCCGCCAGCGGCGCCCCGCGCACCTGCACCAGCGTGACTGCAACCGCCACCGCCTGGAAGCCCAGCACGACCCACGCCGAAGCCGTCCGCGTCCGCCAGGCGAACCAGACACCGGCCGCGAGGCCGACCAGCGCCATCCCCCCGGCCGCAACCGCCCTGCCGAGCGGTAGCGCGGCGAGCGGCTGCGCTTCGTGGACATGCGCCAGCCAGAGCCGCGCGAGCAGCGGATCCACCTGCCCATAGGGATGAAGGCATGACGGCCCGGAGAGGGCCGCACCTGCCAGCGCGAGCCCACCAGTGGCGATCAATACCGCGGTGCGCGCGGCGACCGACACGGTGGCGAAGCCCGCCACGGCCATCGCCGCGGGTGCCAGCGCGACCAGCATCGCGGCACGCCACAGGATCGCGGTAAAGCCGTCGCAGGCGGCGACGTTCCAGCCGCTCGACCGGAAGAGGACTGCCGCGGCGCTCAGCCCCAGCAGCAGCGCGGTGGCATAGCCGGCCATCCGCGCCTGACCGGCGGCACCGTCGAGTCGCCAGCGGAGCGCGATGGCGGCGCCGCCAGCGGCGAGCAGCGGCGCCGTCTCCATGCCCACGACGAGCGACAACACCGTCGCCATCCCGGCGACCGCCCCCTGCCGCAACGTGCCCCGCCCAACACAGGCATGGAGCAGCGCAAGCACGAGCACGATCTGCAGCGCATGGTGATCGATCCGCCCGGGCGGAAACAAGGTAATGGCGGGAAAGGCCAGCGCGCCGAGCACGACGGCGACGATTCCCGACTGACCGAGGCGCCGGGCGATCGCGGCAACGAGAATCAGCATCGCCGCGAACAGCAGCAGCGGCGAGACCACCACGGCAGCGACCGTCGCCGCATGCACGCCGAGCAAGGGGGTGAGCGTCAGGATCAGCGCCGCGGGCACCAAGTCGGCAAGCCGCGACCAGTGCATCTGCAGCCCCGGCGCCGGGCCCAGCCGGTGCTGGGCAAGATCGGTGAACGCCTGCCCGCCCAGCCAGTCGCGGATCTGCTGGAGGCGCATCAGGTCATCGGTATCGGGCAGCCGCAGCGCGCCGAGCGCGACCCGATCGCGCACCGTCCAGGCGATCCCCATCAGCAACGCCATGCCGATCGCGAGAAGCGAATCGCGTCGTATGTTGCGGAGATGCCCTGGACCCATGCCCATCAGCGCTAGGCCCCCATGGTTAACCAGGCGTTTCGCCCCGGCTCCGGGCGGTTACCCGCTGTTGCGCAGCGCGGTGGCGATGGCGTTGATCGAGAGCAGGATGCCCTCGCCGATCCGCGGATCCTCCTCGCCGGCACGGTGGCGCTTCATCAGCTCGATCTGGAGCAGGTTGAGCGGCTCGATATAGGGCAGCCGCAGCCGGATCGAGGTGTCGAGCAGCGGGTGCTTCTCCAGCAGCCGCGTCTGGCGGGTGACCTGGAGCAGCCCGTCCTGCGTCTGCTGCCAGCCGCCCTTGATCCGCCCGAAGATGCCGTCGCGCAGCTCGGCATCCTCCACCAGCGCGGCATAATGGCTGGCGATACCCATGTCGGACTTGGCGAGCACCTGCTCCATATTGTCGAGCGTCGCGCGGAACAGCGGCCAGGCGGTGGCCATTTCGCGCAGCAGCCCCTTGTCCTCGAAGGCATCGAGCGCCGCGCCGACGCCGTACCAGCCGGGCAGCATCACGCGGGCCTGCGCCCAGCTGAACACCCAGGGAATCGCGCGCAGATCCTCGATCGCGTCGCTCTTCTTTCGGCTGGCCGGGCGCGAGCCGATCTTGAGACCGGCGATCTCGGCGATCGGGGTCATCTGGCGGAAGAAGGTGGTGAAGCCCGGCGTCTCGTAGACCAGCCCGCGATAGGCGCGGAAGGCGCTGTCCGAAAGCTGGTCCATCGCCGCGGCGAAGCGATCGGCATCGGCGGGCGCCAGCCGTTCGGGCTCCAGGCTGGCGAGCAGCGTGGCCGAGGTCATCGCCTCGAGGTTAGTCATCGCGCTTTCAGGGCTGCCGTACTTGGCGGCGATCACCTCGCCCTGTTCGGTGATGCGGATGCGGCCCTGCACGGTGCCCGGCGGCTGGGCGAGGATCGCCGAGAAGCTGGAGCCGCCGCCGCGCCCGACCGCGCCGCCGCGGCCGTGGAACAGCTGCATGGCGATGCCGGCTTCCTCGAATACCGGCTTGAGCGCGGTCGAGCCGCGGCTGAGCTGCCAGGTCGAGGTGAGATAGCCACCGTCCTTGTTCGAATCGGAATAGCCGATCATCACTTCCTGGTGCCCGCGCGACGCCGCGATGGCGGCGACTTCGGGCAGGCCCAGCCAGGCTTCCATGATCGGCGGCGCGGCTTCGAGATCGGCGATCGTCTCGAACAGCGGGATCGCCATGATGTGCGCCTGCGGCGTCTCGCCCGGCACATAGAGCCCGGCTTCCTTGAGCAGGACATGGACTTCGAGCAGATCGGACACCGACTGCGCCATCGAGACGATGTAATGGCGGATGCAGTCGCGGCCGTAGCGGGCATGTGCCGCCGCCGCTTCGCGGACGATCGCCAGCTCGGTGGCGGCCTCCTCCGAATAAACGGCATAGGGGCTGGTCAGCGGCCGGGCATTGGCGAGCTCGCGGCGGAGCAGGTCGATGCGGGCCTGTTCGTCGAGCGCCGCATAGTCGTCGCACACGCCCGCCGACTGGAGCAGCTCGGCGACCACGCGCTCGTGGATCGCGCTGTTCTGGCGCATGTCGAGCGTGGCGAGGTGGAAGCCGAAGGTCTCCACCGCGCGGATCAGTCGGCCGAGCGCGCCGCCGGTGGCGAGCGGTCCGCCGTCGGCAAGGCCATGCGCGATAGCGACGAGGTCCTCGCGGAAGGCATTCGGATGGGCATAGGGCACCGCGGCGATCGGGGACGGGCGGCCCGGCTTCTTGCCGACTAGCTGCTCGTGCGTCGCGGAGAGGCGGGCGTAGATGCCGGTCAGCGCGCGGCGATAGGGCTCGTCGCTGCGGCTCTTGCCGGTATCGCCGCTGGCCTCGGCGAGCTTGAGCACCGCCTCGGGCACCTCCGTGTGCTCGGTCGAGATCGACAGTTCGGCGCCCAGCGCATGGACCGAATCGAGATAATGTTCGAGCACCGTCTCCGCCGCGCGGGCGAGGGCGAAGCGCATCGATTCGGCAGTGACGAAGGGGTTGCCGTCGCGGTCGCCGCCGATCCAGCTGCCGGGGCGCAGGAAGCTCGGCGCGCGGTCGCCCAGCGCGCGGTCCCAGCGGGCGTAGAGCGCGGGCAGCACCGGCAGGAACACGTCGCGAAAATAGGAGAGCGCGGTCTCCACCTCGTCGGGCACGCCCAGCTTCTCGCGGCGCAGCACCCGGGTCTGCCAGAGCAGCGCGATCTGACGGAGGATGGCCTCTTCCACCTGGTCGCCGTCGGGCGTCTCGGCGACGCCCTGGTCGCGCAGCGCCATCAGCTCGGCAATGCGGTTCTTGTGGTCGATCATCGACTTGCGCCGCACCTCGGTGGGGTGCGCGGTGAGCACCGGGCTGACCAGGGCATGGTCGAGCAGCGCCATCACCGGCTCGCGGCCGATGCCGGCCTTGGCCAGCCGCTCCAGCGCGGCGGCGACATCGGCGTCCTTCTCGGTCGCGACGCCCTGGCGGTCCTCGGCCAGGTTGGCGAGCATCGAGAACAGCATGAAGCCGCGGACGAAATCGAGCGTCTCGTCCAGGCTCAACCGGTCGAGCCCGGAATCGATCTTCCCCGCCCCTGCCACGCCGCGATGCCGATCGACCGACGTCGCGCGGATATATTCGATCCGCTTGAACAATTCCTCGCCGCCATAGGCACGAATGACGTCGCCGAGCAGCCGTCCGAGGAAGCGGATGTCGGGGTTGTTGGTGATCGCGAGTGTGGCCATGGGCGCGATTGCTGCACTGCAAAGCGAGGTCGGTCAACTTGTTCGCGCTACCAGAGTACCTAGCTTAGCAAGATGGATTTCGTTGCATTTGCAACCCACAGCGTACGGCGGGCGATGGTCGGCCAGGTACGCGCCGTGTTCAATGATGCCGCGCGCGGCGAAACGCCGGTGCAGCCGAGCGACGATGCGCTGTTCACGCGCGATTCGGTGCTGTGGCGGGTGCATGGCGACGTGACCACGATGATGGTCGGCGGGGTCGCCGCCCTGCTGCTCCAGATGCTCCATCCGGCCGTGCTGGCGGGGGTGTGGGACCATTCCAAGTTCCGCCACGACATGCTCGGTCGGCTCCGCGGCACGGCGCGGTTCATCGCCCAGACCAGCTACGCCTCGCGCGCCGAGGCTGAGGCAGCGATCGCCCGAGTGCGCACCATCCACCAGCATATCCGCGGCACCCTGCCCGACGGCACCCCCTATCGCGCCGATGATCCCCGGCTGCTCGCCTGGGTGCATGTGACCGAAGCGGTGAGCTTTCTCGACGGCTGGATCCGCTATGCCGAGCCGGGCATGTCGCGCGCGGACCAGGACCGTTATTTCGCCGAGTTCGCGCAGGTGGCCGAGGCGCTGGGTGCCGATCCGGTGCCGCACAGCCGCGCCGAGGCACAGGCGCTGATCGCCGAGATGCGGGGCGAGCTGCATTACGACGCGCGGACCCGCGAGGTGGCGCGGCTGCTGCTCGAACAGCCGGCGCCGAACCTCGCGACCAAGCCCTTCCAGGCGATGACCTTCGCCGCCGCCATCGACCTGCTGCCCGGCTGGGCGCGGCAGATGCACCACCTCTCCACCCCGCCGCTTGCCGCACCCGCCGTGCGGCTGGGCACCCGCGGCGTCGCGGAAACGCTGCGCTGGGCGTTCCGCTGACTTTCCGATCCGGAAAGTTCTCGCTTTCCAGGCCGGAAAGCCTGCAGTATTCCTTTCCACATTGGAAAGGGAGAATCGTCATGTCGAGCGTCGCCGAAGCCCAGCAAGCGCTGGCACAGATCCACGCCAGCCGCGCCCAGCTTGTCCGCGTCGCGCACTGCCCGCCCGCGCGGCACTTGGCCTTTGCCGCGCTGGAGGCCGGAATCGTCGTCTCCCCCGCCGCCGCGCCCTATCAGTTGCTGGCGATGATCCCGCTCGTGTTGGGCATGGTGCTGGTCATGCGCTGGGATCGTCGCCGGCTGGGCATGTTCATCAACGGCTATCGCCGCGGCCGCACCCGCCTGGTGATCGCGGCATTCCTGCCGATCCTGCTCGCGCTCTACGGGGCCAGCGTCTATTTTGTCTTCGCTAGGCAGGAAATCTGGCCGTCGCTGATGCTCGGCGCGGTGATGTTCGGTGTCGCGACCTATATGAGCATCGTCTGGCAGCGCGTCTTCCGCAGCGAGCTCGAGCGCAGTCTGTGAGTGCGCCCGACTTCGACGCGGTCATTCACCCGCCCACCCGGCTGCAGATCATGGCGTTGTTGACCAACGTGCAGGAAGCCGAGTTCGCGACGCTGCGCGACCTCACCAAGGTCAGCGACTCGGTGTTGTCGAAGCACCTCTCGGCGCTGGCCGAGCCCGGCTATGTGAAGCTGCGCAAGGCCGCGGCCAACGGCCGGCAGCGGACCTGGGCTTCGGTGACCCGCGTCGGCCGCGCTGCATTCGAGCGCCACGTCGCGGCGCTCCAGGCGCTGGCCGGGCTGGTGCCCGCGGAGCCGGTCAGCGCACCAGCGTGAGATCGGGCCGGGCGCGCGGACGGGTCATGCTCGCCAGCAGCAGCGTCAGCACGGCCGAGAAGATCGGCGCCAGCCACAACGCGTTCCAGCCCCAGCGGAACTGGCTCTCGGCGCCGATCACCACCCCGCTGACGAAGCCGAGCCACAGCGCCAGATAGCGCAGCCAGCCGAAGCGATCCGCATCGCCCATCAGCGCACCCGCCAGCTTCTGTCCCAGCTTGACCAGCGAGCCAGTCATGTAGGTGAGGCCGATCGTCACTTCGCCGTCGCGCTGGAACACGCCGTTCTCGGTACCCATCGCGGCGGCGAGCAGCAGCAGCACGATCGGCCCGGGCATCAACGTCGCGACGATGGCGGCGAGCGTCAGCAGCAGCGTCACCGCCGTCATCACCACCGGCTGGTGGCGGTGCGGACGAGCGCGGCCGATCACGCTCGACAGGATCACGCCTGCTACGAAGCTCATCACCAACGACGCGGCGATCGCCGCATCATAGGCAGAGCCGCTGCCCAGGCCCACGCCGAGCCGCGTCGTATTGCCGCTCATGAACGAGGCGAAGAAACCGCCCAGGCTGGTGAAGGCGAGCGCATCGACGAAGCCGGCGAGCGCCGCCAGGAGGATCGCGAGGGCGATCAGCGGGGACTCGGTACGTTGCATGGGTCCTCTCTGCCCCAACCTGCCGCGCTACGCCAAGACCTGTGTTTGACTTGGGGGATGCCCGCGCGGCAAAGCGAGGGCATGAACAGTTCGGTCGCCGCCCAGATCGGTCCCATCCTGCCCTGGCTCGACCTGTTCGGCATCGCGGTGTTCGCCGCCACCGGTGCGCTGGCCGCGACCCGGCACCAGCAGACCATCGTCACCGCTACCTTCTTCGCGCTGATCACCGGCGTCGGCGGCGGTACGGTGCGCGACCTGCTGATCGGCGCGCCGGTCTTCTGGGTGCACGATGCCTCGGTCGCCTCGCTGTGCCTCGGCATGTCGGCGATCGTGTGGCTCACGCCGCAACATTGGTGGAGCGACCGGACCTTCGCCTGGCTCGATGCGCTGGGGCTGGCCGCCTATGCGGCGTTCGGCGCGGCCAAGTCGCTCGGCTATGGCATTCCGCCGGTGCCGGCGGCGGTGATGGGGGTGGTGGGGGCGTGCGTCGGCGGCATCATCCGCGACGTGCTGGCGGGCGAGCCGTCGATCCTGATGCGCCCCGAACTCTATGTCACGGCGGCGGCGCTCACCGCCTCGCTCTATGTGCTGCTCAGTCTGCTCGGGCTGCCGCCCTATGCCGCGGGCCTGGTGTCCGCCACTGCGGGCTTTGCGCTGCGCGGCGCCGCGATGGTCTGGAAGTGGGGACTGCCCGCCTATCGCGGCGGCAAGGGCTGACGCCACCTTCATCGTGTGAACAGATGGTAGCTCCGAAACGACGGCAACTATCGCAGCAATTATTGCCAAGTCGCAATCAAATCTGCTATATGTTCTGGGCGTTACGCTTGTACTGCGTATGACATCATTAAAACATATAGTTAGTGGAGGATTGCATGAAACGCACGCTCTTCTTGGGCGCCTGCTGTGCTGCAGCATTTGTGATTGCCGCCCCGGCGAATGCGGCGCAGTACAGGTTTTCGATTACCGGCAGCCAGACGATCAAGTTCGTCCTCCAGTCTTCGCCGGCGCCTACGAATATTGATGACGGGCATTTTTTCCGCATGGATGGAACAACCGGCACGATCAACGGCGCGGCCGCGACTTTCGACCTGGGCTTTGGCAGCCCAACCTATTTCTTCAATTTCGGCCTGTTCAACAACAATATCGGCGCAAGCATCTTCTCGACCGGTGCCACCCTGTATACCGGGTCCGAGTCTTCGCCGACGTTCAAGCTGGGGACGTTCGCGCTGGCCCCGGGCTATAGCCTGACCATCTCCGCCGTTCCCGAGCCGGCGAGCTGGGCGTTGCTCCTGGCGGGCTTCGGCGGGCTCGGCATGGCGATCCGCCGTCGCCGCAACGTCTCCGTCCGGGTACGCTTCAGCGGCTGATCCGCGTTCGACGCCGCCGGTCCGTGCGATCGGCGGCGCGTTCGGGCGCAGCGTCAGTCCTTCATCGCGTCGATCAGCTTCTTCACCTCTTGGCTGCGCCCGCGCGGCAGCACCAGCACGTCGGCGCCCGACACCACCACGATCAGATCCTGCACGCCGACCAGCGCGACGCGCTTGCCCGGTTCGCTCTGCACCAGGCAGTTGGTCGCCTCGATCGCCACCACGTCGCCGCGCACCACGTTGCCGCCGGCATCGGGATTGCTGATCGCGTGCAGCGCATCCCAGCTGCCGACGTCGCTCCAGCCCATCGCCACCGGCACCACCGCGACGCGCGGGGCCTTTTCCATCACTGCATAGTCGATTGAGTCCGAGGGACAGGCAGCGAAGCTCTCGGCATCGGGGAAGATCCGCGCGCCCTCGCGCCGGGCCTTGTCCATCGACTGCTGGGCCGCGACCAGCATTTCGGGGGCGAACACGCTGAGCGCGCCGAGATACATGTCGGCGCGGAACAGGAAGATGCCGCCGTTCCACGCATGGTCGCCCGACTCCAGCATCGCCTCGGCGCGGTCGCGCGGCGGCTTCTCGACGAAGCGATCGACGCGGAACACGCCGGGGGAAAGCTCTTCCTCGCCGATCTTGATCCAGCCATAGCCGGTCTCAGGCGCATCGGGGGCAATGCCGAAGGTGACCAGCCAGCCTTCGTTGACCAGCGGCAGCGCCGCATCGATCGCGGCGTGGAAGGCGTCGACATCGGAGATCACATGGTCCGACGGCATGACCAGGATCGGCTCACTGCCGCTGCCCGCCGCCATGGCGGCAAGTGCAATCGCCGGTGCCGTGTTGCGGCCGATCGGCTCGAGGATCAGCGATTTGATCCCGGTGCCGATGCTGGCAAGCTGTTCTTCTACCAGGTCGACATGGAAAGTGTTGGCAACGATGATCGGATCGGTGAACCGTTCACCCGAGGCGCGGGCCACGGTCAATTGGAGCATTGTCTCCTCGGCCGTCAGCGACAGCAGCTGTTTCGGCCGTTCGGGCCGCGACATCGGCCAAAGGCGGGTACCCGAACCGCCCGAAAGAATGACAGGCGTGATCGGCTTGGTATCCGGCATGCGGAAGGGCTCCCTGGGCTCGGTGCTGTGGAATTAGCTGGGCGGTCTGCGCCTGTGAAACAAGGGTACGCTGAAACGGTTGCGATACGACGCAAATTTGATGCGACGGCGCGGGCTTGGCCGTTCGTTTACCCTTCTGCGCTACACCGGGCGGCGCCATGATCCGCCTGTTCAAGCATTATGTCCCGAACACCGTGCTGCTGCTCGGCCTGCTGGATGTGATCCTGCTGGTCACGGCGGGCGAGCTGGGCTGGCAGCTGCGCGCGCACCAGGCCGGCATCGACGTCGGGCCGATCGGCGAGCGGGTGCCGCAGCTGGCAAGCTTCGCGCTGGTGCTCGAAACCGCGCTGCTGGCGCTCGGCGCGTACAGCGCGGAGGCGCTGCAGTCGCTTCGCCATGCGCTGGTACGGCTGCTCGTCTCGATCGCGCTCGGCGTGCTGGGCCTCGGCTTTCTCTATTTCCTGGTGCCGCCGATCGGCTTCTGGCGCTCCAACCTGCTCTATGCGGCGGTCACCGCCTTCGTGCTGCTGCTGCTGATGCGGGTGCTGCTCGGCAAGACGCTGGGCGGGGCCGCGTTCAAGCGGCGCATCGTCGTGCTCGGTGCCGGCCCCCGCGCGGCGCGGCTCAAACAGCTGTCCAGGGCGCCAGGCGCCAGCTTCGCCATCGTCGGCTATGTCGCGATGAGCGACGCCAACCGCGTCATCCCCGAGGCGATCGCCCGCGACGCGATCTACAACCTGGCCGACCATGTCGTGCTGCTCAACGCCAGCGAAGTGGTGCTCGCGCTGGAGGAGCGCCGCAACGCGCTGCCACTGAAGGACCTGCTGCGGATCAAGACCACCGGCGTCCATGTCAGCGAGTTCTCGACCTTTCTCGAACGCGTCACCGGCCGCGTCGATCTCGACAGCGTCAACCCGAGCTGGCTGATCTTCTCGGACGGCTTTTCCTCCGGGCGACGGATGTCGGGCCTGTTCAAGCGGCTGTTCGACATCCTCGCCAGCCTGATCCTGCTGCTCATTGCCTTCCCGCTGGTGATCGTCACTGCCATGGCGATCAAGCTGGAGAGCCGCGGCCCGGCGCTCTACCGCCAGCAGCGCGTCGGCCTCTACGGCCAGGCGTTCGACGTGCTCAAGCTGCGCTCGATGCGCCAGGATGCAGAGGCGCCAGGCGAGGCGGTCTGGGCGGAGGAGAATGATCCGCGCATCACCCGCATCGGCCGGATCATCCGCAAGATCCGCATCGACGAGCTGCCGCAATGCTGGAGCGTGCTGAAGGGCGAGATGAGCTTCGTCGGCCCGCGCCCCGAGCGGCCCAAATTCGTGGAGGATCTCGAGCAGGCGCTACCCTATTATGCCGAGCGGCACATGGTGAAGCCGGGCATCACCGGCTGGGCGCAGATCAACTATCCCTATGGCGCGTCGATCGACGATTCCCGCCAGAAGCTCGAATATGACCTTTTCTACGCCAAGAACTATTCGCCCTTTCTCGACCTGCTGATCCTGCTGCAGACCGCGCGCGTCATCCTGTTCCCCAGCGGGGCACGCTGATGCTCACCGCCGCGCTGAGCCTGTGGCTGCATGCCTTGGCGGCGCTGTTGTTCGCGCTGCTGCCCTTCGCGGCGCTCCGCACCGGCGGTGACCCGCTGCCGCGCCGGGCGCTGGCGGTGGCGCTCGGGCTGACCGCGCTCGCCGCGCTCGCCACCGCCGGCATCGGCGCGGAGGAGATCGCGACACGCTTTGCCGAGACGCTGCGCACGCTCGGCTGGCTTGGCTTCCTGCTGCTGCTGCACCGCCGCGCCGGCGAGCCGCGGCCGCCGCTCGCACTCGGCACGGTCTATGGCGTGGTCGCCCTGGTGACCATCGCGGCAATGGCGCTGGACCTGGTTGCCACCGGCCCGTCGCAGATCGCCGGAGACGCCGCGTCGGTGGCGCTGCTGCTCCACCTGCTCGTCGCGGTTGGCGTGCTGGTCATGGTGCAGGCGCTCCACGCGGCGCTCGCCCATACCGCCGGCGGGGGCCTGCGCTGGACGGTGGCGGCGCTCGGCGGCTTCTGGCTGATCGAGTTCGCGGTGCTGACGCTCGCCTATCTCGGCGCCCCGCTGCGTGGGCTGCTGCTCGTCGCGCAGGGCACCGCCCTGGTCTGCGTCGCCGCCGCAATGGGGCTCGGGCTGCAGCGGCGCGGCGACTGGCGGGTACGGATGTCGCGCACCGTCGCCTACCAGTCGCTGACCCTGGTTGCGGTCGGCGCCTATTTCGTGCTGCTGGCGCTGGCGACCAGTGCCTTGGCGACGCTGGGCGGCGCCCATGCACGGCTGCTCCAGACCGCCTTCGTGTTCGGCGCCACCGCTGCGATCCTGGCGCTGGTTTCCAACTCCGGCCTGCGCGGCTGGGTGAAGGTGAAGCTGGCCAAGCATTTGTTTCGCCACCGCTATGATTATCGCGCCGAATGGCTGCGCTTTACCGAAACGCTGGGCGCACCGGGTGCCGCCCCGCTCGACCAGCGCATCGTGCGCGCGCTCGCTGACCTGACCGACTCGCCCTCGGGTCTGCTGCTGGTCGCCGAGGACGGCGGGCTGGTGGCCGGGGCCGGCTGGCACTGGGACCGCGCGACGCTGCCGCTGACCGCCGATTCCGCGCTCGCGACCCATCTGGAGACCACCGGACGGATCATCGAAGTCGATGCGGTACGCCTCGCCCTGGCCGATGCTGCCGATGCCGATGCGACCCCGGGCTGGATGCGCGACGTCGACGCTGCCTGGGTGGTGGTGCCGCTGCTCCACCGCGGTGCGCTGGTCGGCGCGATCCTGCTCGGCCGCCCTGCGCTGGCGCGGCGGCTCGACTGGGAGGATTTCGACCTGCTCAAGGCCGCCGGGCGCCAGGTGGCGAGCTATCTCGCTGAGGCGCGGGCGCAGGAAGCGCTGGCCGAGGCGCAGCGATTCGACGAGTTCAACCGCCGCTTCGCCTTCCTGCTCCACGACATCAAGAACCTGGTCAGCCAGCTGGCGCTGACCGCGCGCAACGCCGAGCGCCATGCCGACAATCCCGCCTTCCGCGCCGACATGATCGCGACATTGCGTGACTCGTCCGACCGGCTGAACGCGCTGCTCGCCCGGCTGGGCCAGCACCATCGCGGCCGCAGTGAGCCGCCGCGCCCCACCCCGCTGCTGCCGCTGCTCGAACTCCTCGTCGCGCGGCAGCCCGGGCAGGTGCGGCTGGTCTCCGGCGCCGAGCCCGCCGTGGCGCTCGCCGAGCCCGCCGCGCTCGAACAGCTGCTCGTCCACCTGATCCAGAACGCCATCGAGGCAAGCCCGGCCGATGCGCCGGTGACGCTCGCGCTCGCCACCGACGAGGAAAACGCCATCATCGACGTGATCGATCGCGGCTGCGGCATGTCGCCCGGCTTCGTCCGCAACCGCCTGTTCAAGCCGTTCACCTCCTCCAAGCCCGGCGGCTTCGGCCTCGGCACCTTCGAGGCGCAGCAACTGACACAGGGCATGGGCGGGCGGATCCAGGTCAGTTCGCGCGAGGGCCAGGGTACGCGGTTCCGCGTGGTGCTGCGCGCGGCGCCCGCGGTGGAGGTCGCAGCGTGAGCGAGGTTCTGCCCAAGCTGCTGATCGTGGAAGACGATGCCGGGCTCCAGCGCCAGCTGCGCTGGGCCTATGAGGGCTATACGATCCTCGCCGCCACCACCCGCGACGAGGCGATCACCATGCTGCGCGCCGAGGAGCCGCCGGTTGTGACGCTCGATCTGGGCCTGCCGCCCGATCCCGACGGCACCAGCGAGGGCTTCGCGACTCTGGAGGCGATCCTCAAGCTCGCCCCCGCCACCAAGGTCATCGTCGCGTCGGGCCATTTCGAACGCGAGTCGATGCGCCGCGCGATCGAGCTCGGCGCCTGGGACTTCTACCAGAAGCCGATCGACATCGACGCGCTGGGGCTGATCGTCACGCGCGCCTTCCACGTCCATGCGCTGGAGACGGAGAATCGCCGTCTCGCCGAAAAGGCCGAGGCCAAGGCGGTGCTGGGCGGCATGCTCACCGCCGCGCCGGAGATGCTCAAGGTCACCCGAACGATCGAGCGGGTGGCAGGCGCCGATGTCTCGGTGATGCTGCTGGGTGCCAGCGGCACCGGCAAGGAGTTGCTGGCGCGCGGCCTGCATGAGGCGAGCCCGCGTTCTGGGGGCAGCTTCGTCGCGATCAACTGCGCGGCGATCCCCGAGACGCTGCTCGAATCCGAGCTGTTCGGGCACGAAAAGGGCGCCTTCACCGGTGCCGTGAAGACCACCGAGGGCAAGATCGAGCTGGCGCAGGGCGGCACCTTGTTCCTCGACGAAGTCGGCGACATCCCGCTGCCGCTCCAGGTCAAGCTGCTGCGCTTCCTGCAGGAGCGGGTGATCGAGCGGATCGGCGGGCGGAAACCGATCCCGGTCGATACCCGAATCGTGTGCGCGACCCACCGCGATCTGGACGCGATGGTGGCCGAGGGACGGTTCCGCGAAGATCTCTATTACCGGCTCGCCGAGATTGTGGTGCGCATTCCGTCATTGGCCGAGCGGCCGGGCGATGCCGGGCTGCTCGCGCGGCACTTCCTCGCGCGCTATGCCGAACAGATGAAGGCCGGGCAGAAGAGCTTCGCCCCCGACGCGCTCGCCGCGATCGACGCCTGGGGCTGGCCGGGCAATGTCCGCGAGCTGGAGAACCGCATCAAGCGCGCGGTGATCATGGCCGAGGGAAAGGCGGTGCATGCCGAGGACCTGGACCTAGCACCGGGCGACGCCGCGGCGATCAACCTGCGCGCGGTGCGCGAAGCGGCAGACCGCCAGGCGATCCGGCATGCGCTGGCGCGGAGCGACGGCAATGTCTCGGCGGCCGCGCGGATGCTGGGGATCAGCCGGCCGACGCTGTACGACCTGCTGAAGGCGTATGATCTGCAGGGGTGATCCCCTTATTCACCCCTCCCGCTTGCGGGAGGGGATGGGGGAGGATGCGACGTGGAGGTCCTTTCTGAGACGATTTAGCCCGCTACCCTCACTCCCCCTCCCCTAACCCCTCCCGCAAGCGGGAGGGGGATTTAGAGCGGTAGGAGGCTGAGAGCCTTACTTCTTCTTCTCGGCCTGCACCGCCGCCTGCGGGTCCTTGGACGGTGCGCCTTCGGCCGGCGTCGCCTGCTGGACGTTTACCGACACGTCGGCGCCTTCGGCCGCGCTGTTGCTCTGCACCCCGGCATTGTCCGGCGCCGAGCCCGCGGCGGGGGCCGCCGGCAGCGGCAGGTTCGAACCCTGCTTGTTGAGGTACAGAATCACGTCGGCGCGCAGCTGCGGGTCCGAGATGCCGGCGAAGGTCATCTTGGTGCCAGGCGCGAACTTGCGCGGGTTGGTGAGCCAGGCGTCCATCTTGTCGAGGTCCCAGGTCCCGCCGACGCCCTTCAGCGCGTCCGAGAAGGCGAAGCCGCCCTTGCCCTGGCCGATCGGCTCGCCCAGCGTGGCATAGAGGTTCGGGCCGATGCCGTTGGCGCCGCCCTGGGTAATGGTGTGGCACGAAGCGCACTGCTTGAAGCCGCTCTCGCCCTTGGCGGCGTCGCCCTTGGCGAGGCGCACCGGCAGCGGCTCGGCCGCCGCGGCGCCGCCGGCGGCATCTTCTACCGCCTCGACGACATAGCCGGGGCGTTCAGGCTTTTCGGAGTGGAAATACTTCGCGCTGACGATCGAAAGTCCCAGGGCGGCGATACCACCCGCCAGCGCCCAACCTGCGATCGTATTGAAGCGATCTTGCATTCATCCGCTCCCACCTGTGCTTTGGTTCATCTTTAGAGCGCGCCCGGCGCCGAAGGCAAGCACACTTGCGGCGGAGTTCTACGGAGGCTAGCGCCGCGCTCCATGGAGAATTTCGCCGCCCCCGCCCGCCCGATCGTCGCCCGCATGCTCGCCGAAGCCGAAGCGGCACCGGCGCGCGCGGTGGCGTTCCAGGGCGCACCGGGCGCCAATTCGCACGTCGCGGTGCGCGAAGCCTTCCCCGACGCACTGCCGCTGCCCTGCTTCTCGTTCGACGACGCGATCGATGCGGTGAAAGAAGGCCGCGCCGACCGCGCGATGATCCCAATCGAGAATTCGCTGCACGGCCGCGTGGCGGATATCCACTTCCTGCTGCCCGAATCCGGGCTGTCGATCATCGGCGAGCATTTCCTCGCGATCCGGCATACGCTGATGGGCACCGGCCCCATCGACGGCGTGCGCGAAGCGATGAGCCATCCGCAGGCGCTCGGCCAGTGCCGCCACTGGCTGAAGGCGCACGGAATCGCGCAGGTCGGCTATCCCGATACCGCGGGCGCGGCGGCGATGGTGGCGGAACTCGCCGATCCCAAGGTGGCGGCGCTCGCCCCTGCGCACGCCGCCGAGTTGTACGGGCTCAACGTGCTGGCCAGCGACATCGCCGACGCCGCGCACAACATGACCCGCTTCGTGGTGCTGTCGCGCGACGCGCCGGGGGTCACCGGCGAAGGCCCGTTCATGACCTCGCTGATCTTCGAGGTGAAGAACATCCCCGCCGCGCTCTACAAGGCGCTGGGCGGCTTCGCGACCAACGGGGTGAACATGACCAAGCTGGAGAGCTACCAGCGCGAGGCGAGCTTCTCGGCGACGGAATTCTATGCCGACATCGTCGGCAGCCCCGAGGACCCGGCGGTGCTGCGCGCGCTGGAGGAACTGGGCTTCCATACCAAATGGGTGCGGCTGCTCGGCACCTACCCGCAGGCGCGGGCACGGCCGTAAAATCAAGATCCTCCCCCGGAGGGGGAGGGGGACCGCCGCCGAAGGCGGTGGTGGAGGGGTGTCCCGGCCGGAGCAGAGTCCCGCCATCACAGCGGTTACACCCCTCCGTCGCGCTCCGCGCGCCACCTCCCCTTGCAGGGGAGGATTGGGATGCGCCTACTCCCCCTCGGCCCAGGCCTTGAGCAGCGTGTACGCAATCGCGTAGCCCGGCGGCGCGACGAACGGCGCCTCCGGATCGCGCGCCAGCGCCTGCCGCACCTGGGCACGATCGAACCAGCCGGCATGTTCCAGCTCGTGCGCGTCGATCGCGATCTCCTCGTCGAGCGCCTCGCCGACGCACGCGATCATCAGCTGCGACGGAAACGGCCAGGGCTGGCTGGCGACATAGCGGACCTTGCCGACATGCACGCCCGATTCCTCCAGCGTCTCGCGCCGCACCGCGTCCTCGATGCTCTCGCCCACCTCGAGGAAGCCGGCGAGCGCCGAATAGCGCCCCGGTGGCCAGCTCGGCTGGCGGCCGAGCAGCACCCGGTCGCCATGCTCGGCGAGCATGATCACCACAGGATCGACGCGCGGATAATGCTCGGTCCCGCAATTGGAGCAAAGCCGGCCCCAGCCCGCGCGGAAGATGTCGGTCGGGGTGCCGCAGCGCGAGCAGAAGCCGTTACGCGCGTGCCAGTCGATCAGGCTGCGCGCGGCGGCATAGTTGGCCGCATCCTCGGGGCGGAAGGCGTCGAGGATCGCCGACAGCTCGGGCGGCCGGCCCGGCGGCAGCGGCGTGCCGGGCGCCAGCGTCTGCACGAAGCGCGGCTCGCCGTCGAGGAAGCCCAGGAACAGCAAAGGCTGGGTCGCGGCGTCGAGCCCGGTCCAGACCAGCCGCCCTTCCCCGTCCAGCGTCGGCACCAGCCCGTCCATCACCAGCAACCGCGCGCGCGGATCGGCGAGCGCCGCTGCCAGCAGTTCGGGCTCGTGGCGGACGCGGTCGTCGCGGTCCAGCGTGCCGCCGGTAAAGCCGGGCGCGATCACTTGTTGAGATCGGCGTAGACGGCCGCGCGCACCGGCACCTTGAGGCCGAGTTCGGCGAGCAGGATGTTGACCATCATCGTCGCGCGGACCTGGTTCTTGGGGTCCACCCAGGCGAAGGTGCCGGCGGCACCCGACCAGCCATAGGTGCCCTTGCCCGCACCACCCGGCTGGTCGGCGAGGAACACCGATCCGCCCGCGCCGAAGCCCATCGGCACGCCGGTATCGCGCGCCATCACCGCCAGGTTGGTCTTGTCGACGCCCGCCGGCAGCAGATCGGACATGGCGAGCGCCGCCGTCTCGGGCTTGAGGATCCGCACGCCGTCGAGCGTGCCGCCATTCTGCAGCATGTGGAGGAAGCGATCATAGTCGCGCGCCGACATCGCCAGCCCTGCGCCGCCATAAGGGAAGCTCGGCTTCTTGAGATAGACCGAGGTCGCGCCCGGATCGATCGGCAGGCGGTTGCCGCCCGCGATCGCATATTCGGTGGCGAGACGCCCCGCCTCGCCCGCCGGCACCGTCCAGTAGCTCGACGTCATCTTGAGGGGGGCGAGGATGCGGGTGTTCACGAACGTATCGAACGGCATCCCGCTCGCCACCTCAATCACCCGGCCGAGCACGTCGAGCCCGATCGAATAGCTGAACTTGGCGCCGGGCTCGGCGATCAGCGGCAGCGTCGCGGTGCGGTTGGCGAATTCTTCCAGCGTCGCCGGGCGCACCGGCCGCGCGGTCGCCTCGAACGAGTCGCTCACCTGCGCCGGGTTGATGCCGAGCCGGTTATACTCGTTGAGCAGCGGCCCCTTGGTGATGATGTTGTAGCCGAGTCCCGCCGTGTGGGTGAGCAGGTTGCGCACCGTGATCGGCTTGGTCGCCGGGCGGCTGGTCAGGTCCTTGGCGGGATCGACCAGCACCTTCATGTCCTTGAACGCGGGGATGAAGTCGCTGATCGGCTGGTCGAGCTTGAGCTTGCCTTCCTCGATCAGGATCATCGCGGCGATGCCGGTGATCGGCTTGGTCATCGAATAGACCCGCCACAGCGTGTCACCATTGACCTTGGGCGCGGTCGGCTCGTCGGACATGCGGCCCTCCGCCACGATCGTCGCGGGCGCCTGGCCCTTGGCATAGGTGATGACGATGCCGGGCACCTTGCCCGAGGCGACGGTCTGGCGCGCGAAGCTCTGGACCTGGCTGGGGGCCGTCTGGGCCTGCACCACAGGCGCCTGGAGCAATAGTGCCGCCCCGAAAAGTCCGAATACGCGCTTGGCCGTCATCGCAGTCTCCGTATCGCTTTGGCCGCCTTGGCGAAGACGGTGGGCAGACCGGCCGACTCGATGTCGGCGATCGGCCACCATTCGCCGGGGGGTGCGCTTGCATGGCGAGGGATTGTTGCAGTCGCAAGCGCCACCTCGAGGTTGAAATGGGTGAAACCGTGACGGACGGTTTCGTTCAACATTCGCCAGTGGGTGGCAGCTGGCGCCTCGACCACGCCCGGCGGCGACTCGCCCCAAGGCCCGGTGGGCAGCGCGCGCATGCCGCCGAGCAGGCCCTTGTCGGGTCGCCGGACGAGCAGCACCGCATCGTCGCGCTCCAGCCAGAACATCGTGCCGTGGCGTTGCGGCTTGGGCGCCTTCTTGGCCTTGACCGGGTAGCTTTCGGGGTTCCCTTCCGCCCGCGCCGTGCAGCCAAACGCGATCGGGCAGAGCAGGCATTTCGGTGCGCGGACGGTGCAGATGCCGCTGCCGAGATCCATCATCGCCTGGGCGAAATCGCCGGCGCGGGAATCGGGCGTGATCGTGTCGGTCAGCCGCCGGATGGCGGGTCGCGACCCTGGCAGCGGATCGGCGAGCGCAAACAGCCGCGTCACCACGCGCTCGACATTGGCATCGACCACCACCGCCCGCCGCCCGAACGCGATCGCGGCAATGGCCGCCGCGGTATAGTCGCCGATGCCGGGCAGCGCGCGCAGTCCCGCCTCGGTGTCGGGTAGCGCCCCCAGCCGCGCGACGTCGCGGGCGCAAGCCAGCATGTTGCGGGCCCGGGCGTAATAGCCGAGCCCTGCCCAGGCGGCCATCACGTCGGCATCTTCCGCCGCCGCCATCGCGTCGAAGCTCGGCCAGCGGCTGGTGAACTTCTCGAAATAGGGGATCACCGTGGCGACCTGCGTCTGCTGCAGCATCACCTCGGAAAGCCATACCCGGTAGGGCGCGGTCGCATCGGTGCCGGGCGGCGCACGCCAGGGCAGGCGGCGGGCATTGGCGTCGTACCAGGCGAGCAGGGCGGGGGCGATCGATTCAGGAGCGTTGTCGGGCACGCCCCGCCTATGGCATGGGGGACCCGATATGACGAAGCCCCCCCGTGCCACCACCCGCCAGCCGCGCCCCGTGCCGCAACGCTCGAACCGCGTCCGTGCGGTGTCCGAGCTGCTGCCGGACGTGGGCGGCGCCGCGTTCCGCAAGTTCGGCTTCGTCCAGTCCGCCGTTGTCAGCCGCTGGGGCGAGATCGTCGGCGAGCGCTATGCCCGCGTTTCCTCCCCCGAATCGATTCGCTTCCCGCGCGGCAAACGCGAGGAGGGCGTGCTGGCGCTCACCGTCTCCGGTGCCTTCGCGCCGATGATGCAGCATATCGCGCCCGAGATCATCGAGCGGGTCAATCGCTTCTTCGGCTATCCCGCCGTCGCCAAGCTGACGATCCGCCACGGCGACCTGCGTGCGCCCAAGCCCAAGCCCGCGCCGCCGCCCAGCCTCAAGCCGCTGTCGGAAGCGATGGGCGACAGCCTGCGCGGCATCGCCGATCCGGAACTGCGTGCGGTGCTCGAATCGCTCGCAGCAGGAGTCGCGGCGCAGGACGAAACCCCGGTGTTCGGCCGGATCGATTGAGATGATGCAGCGACTCCTCACCCTGATGCTCGCCCTGGTGCCGCTGTTCGCACTCGGCGCCGCGCCCGCCCCGCAGCCCAACTGGCTCGCCACCGTGGTGGCGACACCCGAGGGCGGCTATCGCCAGGGCAATCCCAACGCCGCCGTAAAGCTGGTCGAATATGGCTCGCGCACCTGCCCGACCTGCGGCCGCTTCGCCACCGAGGGCATGAAGCCGCTGCGCGACCAGTTCATCGCCACCGGCAAGGTCAGCTATGAGTATCGCGACTATCTGGTCCACGGCGCGCCGGACCTGGCACTGGCGCTGCTCAACCAGTGCGTGGGCACCCAGCGCTTCTTCCCGGTGCTGGACGCGATCTATGCCAACCAGCCCAGGTTCGAAGACAAGCTGATCGCGCTGGAAAAGACCCCCGCCACGCTGGAGGCCTGGCAGAAGCTCCCGCCGCCGCAGATGGCAACGCGCTTCG
Organism: Sphingomonas sp. 22176; assembly: GCF_052045505.1. Classification (NCBI taxonomy): domain Bacteria; kingdom Pseudomonadati; phylum Pseudomonadota; class Alphaproteobacteria; order Sphingomonadales; family Sphingomonadaceae; genus Sphingomonas; species Sphingomonas sp. 22176. The sequence goes on from NZ_JBQEPL010000001.1 coordinate 352,676, forward strand.
CCGAGGCCATGGGCATGATCGCCTTCCTCAAGACCCAAGGCCTGCCCGAGGCCAGGGCGCGCCAGTGCCTCGCCGATCCCAAGGCGATCGCGCGCATCGCCAAGACCCAGGCGGACGGCGCGAACCTGTACAAGGTGGACGGCACGCCCAGCTTCTTCATCAACGGCCGCAAGCTCCGCGCCTTTAGCTGGCCCTATCTCGAGCCCGAACTGCGCGCCGCCGGCGCCTGACCCTTTCGTAACCCGGAGACTTCCATGCGTTTCGCCCTCGCGCTTCTACCCATCCTGGCGCTCGCCGCCTGCAACGGCGGCAACAAGGCCGGCGGCACCGGCGGCAACAGCAGCGCGCCCGTCCAGGCCTCGGCGCCCGTCGCGGGCGCGGCTGCCCCCGCCGGCAAGCAGTGGACCGACGTGGTCGAGAAGACCAAGGACAACGGCTTCCGCCAGGGCAACCCGAACGCCCCGATCAAGCTGGTCGAATATGGCTCGCGCATGTGCCCGTTCTGCGCCCAGTTCGGCACCACCGGCGTCGGCCCCTTGCGCGAAAAGTACATCAAGACCGGCAAGGTCAGCTATGAATATCGCGACTTCCTGATCCACGGCGCGCCCGACCTCGCGCTCGCGCTGCTCAACCAGTGCGTGCCGACGGACGCCTTCTTCTCGACGCTGGACCAGATCTATGCCGGCCAGGAAGAGTTCGAGAAGAAGATCATGGCGCTCCAGCAGACCAACCCGCAGGTGCTCGACCAGATCCAGCAGATGCCGCCGCCCCAGGCCGCGGCCGGCTTCGCCCAGGCGCTGGGCATGGTCGACTTCATGAAGCAGCGCGGCCTGCCGGAGGCCCAGGCCAAGGCGTGCCTCGCCGACCAGAAGCAGATCGAGACGATCGCCAAGGTCAATGCCGACGGTGCCAATGTGTACGGCGTGAACTCGACCCCGAGCTTCTTCATCAACGGCCAGAAGACCGACGTGAACGACTGGGCCGGCCTGGAGCCGCTGCTCCAGAAGGCCGGCGCACGCTGATCGACCAGCCATGCAGATAAAACGGCTGCGGCTGACGGGCTTCAAGAGCTTCGTCGACCCGGCCGATCTGCGGATCGAACCGGGGCTGACGGGGATCGTCGGCCCCAATGGCTGCGGCAAGTCCAACCTGCTCGAAGCGCTGCGCTGGGTGATGGGCGAAACCAGCGCCAAATCGATGCGCGGCGCCGGCATGGAAGACGTGATCTTCGCCGGCACCGCCACGCGGCCGCAGCGCGACTTCGCCGAAGTGGCGGTGGTCGCGGACCTGCCCGAACAGCAGGACGAGCTGGAGATCATCCGCCGCATCGAGCGCGGCGCCGGATCCGCCTATCGCATCAACGGCCGCGACGTCCGCGCCAAGGACGTGGCGCTCGCATTCGCAGACGCCGCGACGGGCGCGCATTCGCCCGCTTTGGTCAGCCAGGGCCGGATCGGCGCGATCATCGCCGCCAAGCCGGGCGAACGGCGCGCGATGCTGGAGGAAGCCGCCGGGATCGCCGGACTCCATGTCCGCCGCCGCGACGCCGAGCAGAAGCTGCGCGCGACCGAGACCAATCTCACAAGGCTCGACGAGCTGATCGGCGAGCAGGAGCAGCGCGCCGCCGCGCTCAAGCGCCAGGCGCGCCAGGCCGAGCGCTATCGCGAACTTTCCGACCGCATCCGCGTCGCCGAGGCGCGGATGATTTTCGCCCGCTGGCGCGACGCGGCGATGGCCGCCGATGTCGCACGCAAGGAAGCCGCCGAGGCCGAGTCGCTGGTCGCCGAGCGCACCGCGGCGCAGGCCGAGGCGGAGGCGGCGCAAATGGCCGCGGCGGAGGCGGTCGGCACGCTGCGCGCCGAGTCGCTGCGGCTGCGCGACGCCGCCAGCGACGCCCAGCACCGGCTCCAGACGCTGCGGAGCGCCCGCCACGGCGTCGAGCGGCGGATCGCCGAACTGGCCGAGGCGAGCCGGCGACTCGAGAGCGATCGCGCGCGCGAAGCGTCGCTCGCCCGCGACGCCGCGGAGGCGATCGAACGGCTGACCACCGAACATGCGACGCTGGAGGCGCGGATCGCCAAGACCGCCGCGCGCGTGCCCCTGCTCGACGCAGCACTTGCCGATACCGAACGCGCCGCCCGTGATGCCGAAGTCGCGCTGTCGCAGGCGCTGGCGCAGCAGGCGAGCGAAGCCGCCGAAGTGCGCGTCGCCGATGCCGCACTTTCCGCCGCGCGCGTCCGGGTGGAGCGCAGCCAGCGTGACCAGGCGCGGATCGAGGCCGAAGCGCGCGCTCTCGGCGACGCCGCGCCGCTCCACGCCGAGCGGCAGCGGGCGAGCGCGGCGCGCGCCGAAGCGCAGCGCCAGGCCGAGGCTGCCCGCGACGCGCTAACCCGCGCCGATGCCGAGGAGCGCGCCGCGATCGAAGCGCGCAACGGCGCCCAGGCGGCGCGCGCGGCCGCGCATGCCGAGCTCGCCCAGATCGACAGCGAGGCGACGGCGCTTGCCAAGGCGACCAAGCCTTCGGGCAAGGACCGGCTGCTCGACCGGGTGACCGTCGCCGCCGGCTATGAGCGCGCGCTCGCGGCCGCGCTGGGGGACGATCTTGAAGCCGGGCTCGATGCCGGCGCCGAGCGCCATTGGGGCGGCGCCGACGCGCTGCCGACCGATCCTACCCCGCCAGCGGGCACGACTCCGCTGGCCGAGCACGTCACCGCCCCGGCCGAACTCGCCCGGCGGCTGGCGCAGGTGCTGGTGTGTGAGACGGATGGCGGCCAGCCGCTCGCGGTCGGCCAGAGGCTGGTGACGCTGCAGGGCGTGCTGCGCCGCTGGGACGGCTATCGCGCCCGCTCGGGCGGCGCGGCGGCGGCCGAGCGGCTGGAGCGAGTCAACCGGCTCGCCGCGCTGGAACAGGCGCGGCCGGCGGCGCAGGCGGCGCTGGAAGCCGCGGCGGGCGAACTCAGCCGGATCGAGGCGAGCATCGCCGAGGCCCGGCGCAGCGCCGCCGAGAACCGCAAGCGGCTCGACCACGCCGATCTCGCCGCGCGCGAGGCGATGCGCGCCGAGGATCGCGCCGCCAACCAGATCGAACGGCTGGAGACGCAGCGCGCCGACCTCGAAACCCGCCGCGCCCGCATCGCCGCCGAAGCGGAGGAAGCCACCGGCGAGTTCGCCCGCGCAGAGGCAACCAAGGCTGCGCTGCCGGACGGCACGGAGACCCGCGCGAAGGTCGCAGCCCTGTCCCGCAAGGCGGACCATGCCCGCGCCGCAGTGGCGAGCGCCCGCACCGAACGCGCCAGCCTCGACCGTGATCTCGCCCAGGCCCGCGAGCGGCTTGCCGCCGCAGCAGCCGAGACCAAGAGCTGGTCTGCGCGCGCTGCCGATGCCACCCGCCGCTCCGCCGAAATGGACGCGCGCGCCGCCACGCTGGCGCAGGAGCGCGAGGCGATCGCCGGCCGTCCCGCCCAGATCGCCGCGCAGCTCACCGAAGCCGAGGCCGCCGATGCGTGGATGCAGCAGGAATCCGCCGCCGCGCAGGTTGCCGAGCGCGCGGCGGACGGCAGGCTGCGCAGCGCCGAGGCGGCACTGCGCGAAGCAAGCGAGTTGCTTTCCGAAGCGCGTGAGCGCCGTGCCGGGGCCGCCGCGCGCGCCGAGAACCAGGATGTGCGCCGGGTGGAGATGGGCCGCCTCTCCGGCGAGCGCTTCGAATGCCCGCCGCCGTTGCTCCCGGCGCGGCTGCACTTCGAGGCCGACAGCGTGCGCGGCCCCCAGGACGAATCTGCCGCGATGGAGAAGCTCAGCACCGATCGCGAGCGGCTCGGTCCCGTCAACCTCGTCGCCGAGACCGAACTGGCCGAGATCGAGGCCGCGTTCGGCACCAACGCCAAGGAGCGCGACGAGTTGCTCCAGGCAGTCAACCGGCTGCGCGGCTCGATCGGCACGCTCAACCGCGAGGGGCGGCAGCGGCTGCTTGCCGCGTTCGAGGCGGTCGACCAGCATTTCCGCCGGCTGTTCACCACGCTGTTCAACGGCGGCCAGGCGCATCTCGCGCTGATCGATTCGGACGATCCGCTGGAGGCTGGGCTGGAGATCCTGGCGCAGCCGCCAGGCAAGAAGCTGCAGTCGCTCACCTTGCTCTCGGGCGGCGAGCAGGCGCTGACCGCGGTCGCGCTGATCTTCGCGCTGTTCCTCACCAAGCCCTCGCCGATCTGCGTGCTCGACGAAGTCGACGCGCCGCTCGACGACGCCAATGTGGATCGCTTCTGCGACCTGCTGGAAGCGATGACCCGCGAAACCGCGACGCGCTACCTGATCGTCACCCACAATGCCGCGACCATGGCGCGGATGCACCGGCTGTTCGGCGTGACGATGGTCGAACGCGGGGTCAGCCGGCTGGTCTCGGTGGATCTCGGCGGCGCGACGAGCCTGCTGGCGGCGGAGTAGGGGAAGGCGACATCCGTTATGCGCCTGTATAAGGCGCCTCGCGGGAGGACCGAATTTGGTGGAAAGCGGTCGTACGGCCTTAGCTCTCGAGGGCGTAGAGCTCGCGCAACATCGCTGCGATGTCCTCATCAGCTTTCGGATTGGGCCGAAGCTCCATTCGATCGCGAACAACGCTGGTCAGGTAATCCGCAATTTGTCGATCGGATGCGCCAGTTTCCAGCATTTCGAGGACCGCTGGTGCGTAGTTGTCATACTCGCCCACGGCTTTGGGGATGCCCCGTACGCCAATAGGATCCCATGCCCAGAGCAGGACCACTCGGACCATCCGCAGTCTTGCTGGTGCGTTCATGATGCCTGTTTAGAAGGACCAACGAATGTCCGCAATTGGGGCGTCAGCCGACATTACATTTGAGCGCCGAGGCTTCGACCAGATCCGCGCCTAGATGACGTACGAACGCCCCGCGCAGCCCCTCCCAGTGTTCCCCCCACTTGGCAGGATCGGATGATGGATCGACGCCCTCGGCCCGAAACAGCCATTCGACGAACTGTTCGGCGGTCACAGGTCCCGCCGCAGGAATGAAATCATCGACATGGGAAGGCTCACCCTGAACAATCGCACCGCACCAGCCTCCCTCCACACAAACCTCGTGCATCAGCGAATTGTAGCCCGGCTGCCTGCTCATGGGGTCAGCGCCTCGTCGGTACCATCGGCTCCCCCTGCAGCGCCGCGGCGACCAGCAGGCTTTCCTCCAGCTTTACCCGGTTGCGCAGGCGGGGCAGCATCGCGCGGCTGGCGTCGGCGAAGCCCTGGCGGTCGGCGGCGATCTGCTCGGGGGTCCAGAACAGCAGGTAATCCTGCCAGTTGGCCTTGAGGCGCTCGAAATCCTCGCGGACCTGGTCGACCTTGGTACGCGAAATGCCCGGCTGGGCCGAGAGGGTGAGCGTGTAGATGGTGGTGTCTTCGCGGGCGAGATGCTCGGCGACGCAGTGGAGCAGGTGATCGAGCGCGGTGGAAAGCTCGACCGGGGTCGCGTCGCTTTCGAGGAGGCCGGACAGGCGCCGTGCGAGAATGTCGATCATCTCATGATCGTGCCGCAATTCGGCGATCGTCGTCGTTGCCATCATCGGTCGGCCCTCACCCTTAAACGTCGTCTGCTCCGTTCGATCCCCCCGCCGCTTGCATAGCGCGATTTCGCGCAAAGTGGAACGAAGGAATGGGTTAATGAAAAAAGGGGCCCGGCAACGCCAGACCCCTCTCATTTCTTACGCGTAATGCGTGCGATCAGTCGCGATCGCCGGTCAGGAACGCGGGCAGGCCGATATTCTCGCCGCCTTCGTCCTTGCCACCTTCGCTGCGCTCGCCGCGCGGCTTGTCGCCACGGTCGCGGCGGGGGCCACGCTCGCCGCGCTCGCCACCGCGCTCGCCGCCACGGCCGCCCTCGCGACGGCGGTCGCCGCCACGATCGCCACGGTCGCCGCCACGGTCACCGCGATCCCCACGGTCGCCGCGCGGTTCGCGGGCTTCGCGTGCGGGGCGCGAGTCTTCCAGCTCGGCGCCGGTTTCCTGGTCGACGACGCGCATCGACAGGCGAACCTTGCCGCGCGGATCGATCTCGAGGACCTTGACCTTGACTTCCTGGCCTTCGCTCAGGACGTCCGAGACCTTCTCGACGCGCTCGTTCTTGATCTCCGAGACGTGGACGAGACCGTCCTTGCCGCCCATGAAGTTCACGAACGCACCGAAATCGACGAGGTTGACGACCTTGCCGTTGTAGATCTTGCCGACTTCGGCTTCCTCGACGAGGCCCTTGATCCACTTGATCGCGGCTTCGATCTGCGCCGGATCCGACGAGCTGACCTTGATCACGCCCTCGTCGTCGATGTCGACCTTGGCGCCGGTGGTGGCAACGATCTCGCGGATCACCTTGCCGCCGGTGCCAATCACTTCACGGATCTTCGACTTGTCGATCGTGAAGGTCTCGATGCGCGGTGCGTGCGCGGAGAGCTCGGCGCGGACTTCGCCCAGCGCCTTGTTCATCTCGCCCAGGATGTGCGCGCGACCGGCCTTCGCCTGGTTGAGCGCCGCCTCGAAGATCTCCTTGGTGATGCCGGCGATCTTGATGTCCATCTGCATCGTGGTGATGCCCTCGGACGTGCCGGCGACCTTGAAGTCCATGTCGCCCAGGTGATCTTCGTCACCCAGGATGTCGGACAGGATCGCATAGTCCTTGCCCTCGAGGATCAGGCCCATGGCGATGCCCGAGACCGGACGCTTGATCGGCACGCCGGCGTCCATCATCGCGAGGCTGCCGCCGCACACCGACGCCATCGACGACGAGCCGTTCGACTCGGTGATGTCGCTGGTCAGGCGGATCGTGTAGGGGAAGTCTTCCTTCGACGGCAGCACCGGGTGCAGTGCGCGCCACGCCAGCTTGCCATGGCCGATCTCACGACGGCCCGGCGCACCGAAGCGGCCGACTTCGCCGACCGAATAGGGCGGGAAGTTATAGTGCAGCATGAAGTTCTGGTAGCTGAGGCCGTTCAGGCCATCGATCATCTGCTCGGCGTCCTTGGTGCCGAGGGTGCAGGTGGCGATGGTCTGGGTCTCGCCGCGAGTGAACAGCGCGGAGCCGTGCGAACGCGGCAGGAAGTGCGTCTCCGCCTCGATCGGGCGGATCTGCGTGGTGGTGCGGCCGTCGATGCGCTTGCCTTCCTTGAGGATGGCGGTGCGGACGATCTCGGCTTCCAGCTTCTTGGTCAGCTTGATGCCGGCCATGACTTCCTGCGGGCTCAGGCCGTCCTCGGTGAACTGCGCCTTGGCCTTGGCACGCGCCTCGTTGAGGGCGTTCGAACGGGCCGACTTGTCGGTCAGCTTGTAGGCGGCGGCAATGTCCTTGCCGATCAGCTTCTTCAGCTTGTCCTTGATCTTGGCGTTGTCGTTCGACGACGCCATTTCCCAAGGCTCCTTGGCGGCCTGCTCGGCGAGCTTCACGATCGCCTTGACGATTTCGCGGCAGGCGTCGTGCGCGAACAGCACGGCGCCGAGCATGATCTCTTCCGAAAGCTCCTTGGCTTCGGATTCGACCATCATCACCGCGTCATAGGTGGCGGCGACGACGAGATCGAGCTCGCCCTCGGCAACCTGCGCGTCGGTCGGGTTCAGGATGTACTCGCCGTTGACATAACCGACGCGCGCGGCGCCGATCGGGCCCATGAAGGGCACGCCCGAGAGCGTCAGCGCGGCCGAAGCGGCGACGATCGAGAGGATGTCGGGCTCGTTCTCGCCGTCATAGCTCAGCACCTGAGCGATGGCGTTGATCTCGTTGTAGAACCCTTCCGGGAACAGCGGGCGGATCGGGCGGTCGATGAGGCGGGAGACGAGCGTCTCCTTTTCGGTGGCGCCGCGCTCACGCTTGAAGAAGCCACCCGGGATGCGACCGGCGGCCGAGAATTTTTCCTGGTAGTGGACGGTCAGCGGGAAGAAGTCCTGGCCTTCCTTCACGCTCTTCGCGGCGGTGACTGCGCACAGCACCACGGTCTCGCCGAGGGTCGCGATCACCGCGCCGTCGGCCTGACGGGCAACCTTGCCCGTTTCGAGAGTCAGCGTCTTGCCGCCCCACTCGATCGATACAGTCTTCTTGTCGAACATGTCGTTTCCTTCACTCCCCGGTGCCAATCACGCGGGGGGCCTATGCGTGAGCCGTATGTGGCTCGTGGGACCGACCGTATTGCCGGATCCCCCGTTTCGATCCTGGCGCCATTCGCCGGGGATCGCCGATGCAGTATCGCACCGGAATGACAAAAAGGCGACCCGAAGGTCGCCTTTCCGTGTTACTTGCGAAGACCGAGCTTCGCGATGAGATCTGCGTAGCGCGCCTGGTCCTTCTTCTTCAGATAGTCCAGCAGGCTGCGGCGCTTGTTGACCAGCATCAGCAGACCGCGGCGCGAGTGGTTGTCCTTCGCGTGGGTCTTGAAGTGCTCGGTGAGGTTGGCGATGCGCTCCGAGAGAATCGCGACCTGCACTTCGGGGCTGCCGGTGTCACCCTCGTTGCGAGCGTGTTCCTTGACGAGCGCTTCCTTGCGCTCCTGCGTGATCGACATGGCGTTTCCTTCGACATCTAAGCTACAGGTTGAAGCCGCGCACGACCCGGATGCTTCCGGCCTCGGCTTCCACCAGCGCTACAGGGACATCCCCGAGCAGCGCGAAATGGAGGCCATCATGAACGGCAATCCCGACCAAGACCCGCCCCTGGCGGAGCAGCCCTGCCTGATCGGGGGTGAGGGAGTGAGCCGGGATGTCGTCCAGCCCCGCCCTCAGCGGCAGGCAAATGTCTTCAAGGCGACGCTCCTTAGCGGCAGCGGCCAAAGAGTCCAGCGAAATCGCCTGATCGAGCGTGAACGGACCGGCCTTGATCCGTCGGAGATAGGTGACGTGACCGACCGTTCCAAGGGCGCACGCAATGTCGCGGGCGAGGCTGCGGATGTACGTGCCCTTGGAGACATGGGCGCGGAGGGTGATGTCGCGGAGCGTATCCTCCCCCGCCCGGGCAGGAGCGCCCACAATCGATAGAGCGTGGATCGTCACCGCGCGGCTCTTCAATACCACCTCTTCCCCGGCGCGGGCGAGGTCGTATGCGCGTTCCCCGTCCACCTTGAGCGCCGAATAGGCCGGGGGCACCTGCTCGATCGGCCCGGTGAAGCGCGGCAGCACCGCCTCCAGCTGCGCCAATGTCGGGCGGATCTCCGATTCCGCGATGCCCTTCCCCTCGGCATCGAGCGTATCCGTCTCCACCCCGAACTGGATCGTGAAGTCGTACACCTTGTCGCTGTCGAGCATGCGGCCCGCCAGCTTGGTCGCCTCGCCCAGCGCGATCGGCAGCACGCCGGTGGCCAGCGGATCGAGCGTGCCGCCATGGCCCACCTTCACCTTGGCATAGCCGCCCTCCCGCAGCGCGCGCTTCACCGCGCTCACGCCTTGCGTCGAGCCTAGCCCTAGGGGTTTGTCGAGGAGTATCCAGCCGTGCATCGGCGCGGCCATAGGTGGCCTCGCGGTCCCACGCAAATCACGACATTATTGCAACACCCGCAAGCAAACCGCTCGGGCATGGCCCGAAACGCTTGCTGGAGATGACGGTTCCGCTACAGGCGCGCGAAAAATCAGCGACATCGACAAGAAATGATCGCGACTCCGCACTGGAGAGGACGAGCCATCTTTTTACGGGGACTCGATTCCGCCATGACCAACGCCACGCTTCTTCGCGTTCTGCTGCTCGGCAGCGCCGCCCTTACGACGCCGTCGGCCTTCGCGGCCACCGCCCACGAGACGCCGGCACCGGTGCAGGGCGCCCAGCCCGACGACGCTGCCCCCCAGCAGAGCGGCGACATTGTCGTAACCGCGCAGCGCCGCACCGAAGCCGCCAAGGACGTTCCCGTCGCCGTCACCGCGATCAGCGGCGAGAAGCTCGATGTGCTCAACTCCTCGGGTCTCGACATCCGCTTCCTCGCCTCGCGCACACCCAGCCTGCAGATCGAAAGCTCGTTCGGCCGCACCTTCCCGCGCTTCTACATCCGCGGCCTGGGCAACACCGATTTCGATCCCAACGCGGCGCAGCCGGTCTCCGTGGTGTACGACAATGTCGCGCTCGAGAACCCGATGCTGAAGTCGTTCCCGGTGTTCGACCTTGCCCGCGTGGAAGTGCTGCGCGGTCCGCAGGGCACGCTGTTCGGCCGCAACACGCCGGCCGGCGTGGTAAAGCTCGAATCGCAGCGCCCGACCGACAAATATGAGGCGCAGGGCAGCGTCAGCTGGGCGACCTACAACACGATCAACGCCGATCTCGCGCTCAACGCGCCGCTGGGCAACGGCTTCGCGCTCCGCGTCTCGGGCTTGGTGCAGCACCGCGACAACTGGGTCGTGAACGATACCACCAGCGCGGTCAGCGTCGCCAACCACAAGCTGGAAGGCTATACCGATCGCGCCGGTCGCGTGCAGCTCGCTTATACCAGCGGCGACTTCAACGCGCTGATCAACGTTCATGGCCGCGACCTCGAAGGCTCGCCGCGCGTGTTCCGCGCCGGCCTGTTCCAGCAGGGCTCGAACAATTTCTCGCCGGGCTTCGACCCCAAGCACGTCAAGCTCGACGGCTATACCAGCCAGTGGCTGGAGCAGTGGGGCAGCAACCTGCAGCTCGACTATCATTTCGAGGGGCTGGGCACGCTCTACTCGATCACCGCCTATGAGCGCGCCAAGGTGCAGAGCACCGGCGACGTCGACGGTGGCGACAATTATACCTTCCCGCCGCTGGGCCTGAACAACGCGCTGTTCCCGTCGAACACCGGCGGCATCACCAGCCCCAAGGAGTTCAGCCAGGAACTGCGCTTCGCAACCGACCAGTTCGGTGCGTTCCGTGGCCAGGCGGGTCTCTATTATTTCGACCAGAACCTGAACTACAGCGAATATGCCTATGCCCCGGGCGGCGGTGCGCAAACCCAGAATATCGGCCATGTGAACATCAACGAGAATTTCGGCGTGTTCGCATCGGGCGAGTACAAGGCAACCGACGCGCTGACCCTGCGCGCCGGCGTGCGCTATTCGCATGACCGCAAGAACGACGTGATCACCGGCTTTTCGCCCGACCTGACCGCCGGCCTGACGCTGCCGGTTCAGACCAAGGTGAAGGGCGAGGCGGTGACCTGGGACGCCAGCGCCACCTATGCGCTGACGCCCGACGTCAATGTCTATGCGCGCTTCGCCACCGGTTATCTCGGCCCGGCGATCCAGGACCGCGTGACGTTCGAGTCTGTGCCGACCACCGCGGGGAAGCAGTTCACCAAGTCGGGTGAAGCAGGCATCAAGGGTTCCTTCCCTTCTCAGGGCGTGAACTTCGCGCTGACCGGCTACTGGTTCCGCACGGACCACCTGCAGCTGACCGCCGTGGGCGGCACCAACAACTCGACGCGGCTGCTCTCGGCCGATCACGTCAACGGCTATGGCGTCGAGGCCGAGCTCGGCTATCGCCCGGTCCGCGGCCTCGATCTGACCGCCAGCGGCAGCTACAACTTCACCCAGATCCGCGATCCGAATCTCGCGGTGGGCGTGTGCGGTTCGGGCATGTGCACCGTCACCAATCCGACGACGACGATCGGCGGCCAGAAGGTCGCGCTGATCGACGGCAACCCGCTGCCCCAGGCCCCGCGCTGGGTGCTGAACGCCACCGCGCGCTACGGCGTGCCGCTGGCGAACGGTGGCGAGGTCTATGCCTATACTGACTGGGCCTATCGCAGCGAGATCAACTACTTCCTCTACGAGGCGAAGGAGTTCCGCGGGCGGTCGCTGCTCGAAGGCGGTCTGCGCATCGGCTATCGCGCGCCGGAAGGCTATGAGGTGGCGGCGTTCGCCCGCAACATCCTCAACCAGATCCGGGCGCAAAGCGCGATCGACTTCAACAACCTGACCGGCATGATCAACGAGCCGCGCATCATCGGCGGCGAGATCCGGTTCCACTTCTGATCGGAGGCTCGGGGAGCGATCCCCGCGCGCTTCATAGCGGGAAGGGCGTCGCGGGGAGATCCTCGCGGCGCCCTTTTCCGTTTCAGCCGATGGCGCCGCGCCGCTCGACGAAATGGCGGCGGCAGAGCGCGACATAGCGGTCATTGCCGCCGATCTCGCGCTGCGCGCCCTCGCGCACGGCCTTGCCCTCGGCATCGACGCGCAGGTTCATCGTCGCCTTGCGCCCGCATTCGCAGACCGACTTGATCTCGACCAGCGAGTCCGCGATCGCCAGCAGCGCTGCCGCACCGTCGAACAGCACGCCGCGGAAATCGGTGCGCAGCCCGTAGCAGAGCACCGGCACCTCATCCTCGTCGCACACGGCCGCCAATTGGCGCACCTGCGCGGCCGAGAGGAACTGCGCCTCGTCCACCAGCACGCACGCCAGCGGCGCGGCGAAATGGGCATCCTGGACGATCGTGCGCAGGTCCGTGGTGGCGTCGAACGGGATAGCATCGGCGTGGATGCCGAGGCGCGAATCGATCACCCCGTGGCCGCCGCGATCATGCACGCCGGCGGTGAACAGCAAGGTGCGCATGCCGCGCTCGCGATAGTTGAAATCGGCCTGTAGCAGCGTGGTCGATTTGCCCGCGTTCATCGAGGCATAGTAGAAATAGAGCTTGGCCATGCCGGCTATCCTATGTCGGCTATCCCCCCTCCGGTCCATCGGTTAGCATCGTCGAAACCGCAGGCGGGGGCGACGATGCGTACGGGGCTTTGGATTCTGAATGTCATGGCGGTCCTCTGGTGCGTGGGGGCGCTGTATTTCTCACACCTGCGGCTGTGGTGGGGCGTGCCGGCGGTTGCGATCAGCGCGGCGATCCTGCTGGGAACGCGGCATGCGTCGGATGCGACCGAAGACGCCGATCGATCGCGTGTCGGCCGGCTGGTGGCGATCTGGAGCAGCGCCGAGGGCGTGGCGATTTTCCTGGCCGCGAATGTCCTGATCAATCTGCATATGGCCGAACGGCTGCTGCCGACGATGGCGATCATCGTCGGGCTGCATTTTCTGCCGCTGGCGCGCGGGATACCGGCGCGGATCTATTATTGGTCGGGGGCGGCGTTGGTGCTGGTGGGCGCCATGGGCTGGCTGCTGCCGCCCGATGCCGCCCCGCTGGCCACCGGTCTGCTGGCCGCCGCGACCTTGTGGGCCAGTGCGCTAGCCTCGGCGAAGCGCGGTCGGACCTAGGAGCTTTCGCCCAGGTCCTGCGCGACCTTGGGGTCGCGGAGCAGCTTGTCGATATGGCTGCCCTCGTCGAAGCTCTCGTCCGCCAGGAACTTGAGCTTTGCGGCGTATTTCATCTTCACCCGGCGCGCGACCTCGCGCTGGAGGAAGGCGGTGTTGGTGCGCAGCGCCTTGAGCACCGCGTCTTCGTCCTTGCCGAGCAGCGGCTTCACGAAGACCGTGGCATGCCGCAGATCCGGGGACATACGCACCTCGGTCACCGAGACCAGGTGCTTCGCCAGCACCTCGTCATGCACGTCGCCGCGCTGGAGGATCTCGCTGAGAATATGGCGCACCTGTTCGCCCACGCGCAGTACGCGGACGGAGCGGGTTTCATCGGTGTCGTTCTGGCGCATCTTGTGATTCTGACCGGTTTTCGTTATGTAGAACAGGCTACTTTGTGGACTTGCAACAAGTCACTTCCTGAGCCCGGGTGTTCCAGCGCCCGGGCTCAAAACATTTTGGGCCCCCGGCGTTCCAGCACCGGGAGCCCCCACTGGATTACTTGCGGCTTAGCTCAATCAGCTTCACCACCAGCCCGAGCAGTGCGACGACGAACGTCGCGGAGCCCAAAACCAGAACCGCTACATTGTTTACCTGCAAATAGATCACCTCCTTTTCGGCCGCAGGGGCAGCCGAAAAGGAAGCGTAATCACAGGCTTGGCTGCCGAGGAACAAAAGGCGCCCATCGGCAGCTCCACCCCATTACAGCGTACGTTCGCGCAGCTCGACTTCGTAGGTTTCGAGATAGTCGCCGGCCTTGATGTCCACGAAGTTCTGCGTGAACGTCACACCGCACTCCAGACCCGCGCGCACTTCCGGAACGTCATCCTTGAACCGGCGCAGCGAGGCAATCTCGCCCTGGTAGATGATGACGTCGTTGCGCGTGATGCGTGCCTTGAGCGCCTTGCGGATGGCACCATCGACGACCAGCAGACCAGCGGCCTTGCCGTGCTTGCCAGCCGAGAACACTTCCTTGATCTCGGCGCGGCCCACCACGGTTTCGAACGCTTCCGGCCCGAGCTGCCCGGCCATGCCGGCGCGGATCTCGTCGGTCAGGTCGTAAATCACGTCGTAATATTTGAACGCGACCTTGTTGCGCTCGGCGATCTCGCGCGCCTTGGCGTTCGGACGGACGTTGAAGCCGATGATCGGCGCGCCCGAGGCACCCGCCAGCGTAACGTCGCTTTCGGTGATGCCGCCAACGCCCGAGTGCAGCACGCGTGCGCGGATGAGATCGGTGGAGATCTTGTTGACCGCCGCGACGATCGCCTCGACCGTGCCCTGGGTATCCGCCTTGATGACCAGCGGATATTCCATCGCCTGCTTCTCCTTCAGCGCGGAGAACATGCTCTCCAGGCTGGCGGGGGCATTGGTGGTGCGCTTCTGCAGCGCCACACCCTGGCGATATTCGGCCACTTCGCGGGCACGCGCCTCGTTTTCGACGACCTGCAGCGGATCACCCGCCATCGGCACGCCCGACAGGCCGAGCACCTCGACCGGCATCGCCGGCCCGGCTTCCTTGATCTGGCGACCCTTGTCGTCGATCATCGCACGAACCTTGCCGCTCTCCGCGCCGACGACGAACACGTCGCCCACGCGCAGCGTACCGCGGCTGACGAGCACCGTCGCGACCGGGCCGCGGCCCTTGTCGAGCTTGGCCTCGATCACGGTGCCTTCGGCCTCGCGATCGGGGTTGGCGCGCAGTTCGAGCAGTTCGGCCTGGAGCTGGATCTTCTCGATCAGCGCGTCGAGGCCGATCTTCTTCAGTGCCGAGACTTCGACGTTCTGGACGTCGCCGCCCATCTCTTCGACGATCACTTCATGCTCGAGCAGACGCTCGCGCACCTTCTGCGGATTGGCGCTGTCGAGGTCGACCTTGTTGATCGCCACGATCATCGGCACGCCGGCCGCCTTGGTATGGTTGATCGCCTCGATCGTCTGCGGCATCAGCCCGTCGTTCGCGGCCACCACCAGCACCACGATGTCGGTGACATTGGCACCGCGTGCACGCATTTCGGTGAAGGCTTCGTGGCCCGGCGTGTCGAGGAAGGTGATCTTCGACTTGTCCTTCAGGGTGACCTGATAGGCGCCGATATGCTGGGTGATGCCGCCGGCTTCGCCGCGCACCACATCGGTGCCGCGCAGCGCGTCGAGCAGCGAGGTCTTGCCGTGATCGACGTGACCCATGATCGTGACGACCGGCGGACGCGGCTGCAGCTTGTCCTCGGGATCCAGCTCGGTATCGACCTGGATGTCGACGTCGCTTTCGCTGACGCGCTGCACGTTGTGCCCGAAATCGGTGACGAGCAGTTCGGCGGTATCCTGGTCGATCGACTGATTGACCGTGACCATCATGCCCATCTTGAACAGGGCCTTCACCAGGTCCGCACCCTTTTCGGCCATGCGGTTGGCGAGTTCCTGCACGGTGATGGCGTCCGGCACCACAACGTCGCGGACCTGCTTGATCTGCGGCTCGCGCGGGCCGCCATAAGAGCGGCGATGCTCCTTCTCACGGGCGCGCTTCAGCGCCGCGAGGCTGCGCGCACGCGCACCATCGTCGCCGCCCAGGGCGCGCGTGACGGTGAGCTTGCCCGACTGGCGGCGATCGTCGCCCTTGCGGTCGCGCGACGGCTTGGCCGGATCGGCACCCGGACGGCGCGGCGCGGCGCCGGGACCCGACGGGGCCGGACGCGCGGCACCGGCGCCGGCAGCGGGACGCTGCTGGTTCTGGTTCTGCGCGGGCTGCTGCTGCGAAGTCTGCTGGGTCGCAGCAGGGGCTGCCTGCTGCGGCTCGGGCTTGGGCTGCGGCTTGGGAATTTCCGGACGCACGACCGGCGTGAAGCGGCGCGGCGCGGGCAGCGACGCGTCGAGCTGCAGCGTTATCGGACCCTGCGGGACCGGACGACGCGGCGGCTGTGCCGGTGCGGCCGGCTTAGGCGCTGCGGCCTGCGGCTGGGCCGGCTTGGGCGTCGCCGGCTGCTGCGGGGCAGCGGCCTGCGGCGCTGCCGGAGCAGCTGCGGGCGCCGGTGCAGGCGTCGGCTCCGGAGTCGGAGCAGGCGCGGCGGCCGGAGCCTCCGCTACGACTTCCGGCTTCGGTTCCGGTGCGGGCGCAGGGGCCGGCGTCGGCTCGGGCGCAGGGGCCGGGGCGGCAGCCGCCTCGGACTGGGCACGCGCACGCTCTTCGATGCGGCGACGCTCTTCTTCCTGCGCTTCGGCACGGAGGCGATCGTCGCGACGACGTCCCTCTTCCAGCGCCTGCATGCGCTGTTCCTCGGCCTCGCGCAGCAGCTTGGCCTGGCGCTCCTGCGGCGACAGGTTGTCCATCGGCTTGCGCGGCGGCTGGGCAGCCGGGCGGGGCGCCTGCTGCGCGGCAGCGGCACGCGGAGCCTGAGCAGCCGGAGCCTCGGGCGCGGCGGCAGTGGCCGGCGTCGACTCGTCGATCGGCGCACCCTGCGGGCCGAGGACACGGCGACGCTTGACCTCCACGACCACGGTGTTGGAACGGCCATGGCTGAAGCTCTGCTTCACCTTGCCGGTTTCCACCGTGCGCTTCAGACCCAGCGGTGCGCGCATGCCCAGTTTCGGCTTGTCGTTTTCGGTGTCGCTCATGCGGCTACTCAAGTTCCTCGATAGTGTTCGTCGTCAATGGCACGGCGGACGGCAAAGCCGATGCGCCTTGCGATTCGGAATCGCAAGACACGGGATCAGGTTCGGGTCCGATAAAGTGCAGCCAGCGATCGAGCGCTTCGCTCGTCCGTTGCGCCGCCCGGGCGTCGATGAGTCCGGCGTGTACCACATTTTCGCGGCCTAACGCCAAGGACAATATGGTGCGCGACACCGGCAATGTTAAGCCCTTGAGGGAAGAACCTTCCCGATCCGAGCCAACGCGCCACGCCTGCGCAAGCTTGCGGCTGCCATCGTCGCGCGCGTCGGCGGCGTGCAGCAGCATGTGGAGTCGGCCGCTGCGCGCAGACTTTTCGATGCGCTCGGCGCCGATCACCACATAGCCGGCCTTCGCCTCCAGCCCGAGCCGATCCAGCGCGGCACGCTGCAGCTGGGCGGTGATCCGGTCTTCCAGATCGTCGGGAATGCGAATCTCGCCGGTGCGGAAGCTGCGCGACAGCGCCCCCTTCAGCTTGCCCTTTTCGCGCGACGCCGTGAGCCCCGCCTTGTCGACGGAGATCCAGGCACCGCGGCCGGGGGCCTTGGCACGAATGTCGGGCAGCACTTCGCCCTCGGGCGAAAGCACGAGTCGGATCAGACCTTCCCGCGGCGATTCCTCGCGCGACAGGATGCAGGTACGGACCGCGTCGGTCATCGTCCCCTCCCGTTGCCGAGAGGGGGGATGACCAGTGCCAATGTCAGTCGGCGCGTATCATTGTTCGGAGTCCGCAATTGCGTCCTCCTCGCCTGCCTGCGCAGGTTCTTCATCGGCGAACCAATGGGCGCGGGCCGCCATGATGATCTCGTTGCCCTGTTCGTCGCTCAGGCCATACTCCGCGAGGATGCCGCCCTTGGGCTCCTTGCGCGGGGTGTCGTCGCCGCGGCGACGCGGTTCGGCCCGCTTCTTCTCGACCAGCTCGTCGGTCGCCAGATCGGCGAGGTCGTCGAGCGTCTTGATGCCCGCCTTGCCGAGCGTGACCAGCATCGCTTCGGTGAGGTACGGCATAGTGGTGAGGTCGTCGTCGACACCCAGCGCGCGACGCGCCTCGCGATTGGCTTCCTCGCGGCGCTCCAGCGCTTCCTGGGCGCGGTTCTGGAGTTCCTGCGCGAGGTCCTCGTCGAAGCCCTCGATGGTCGCCAGCTCCTCGATCTCGACATAGGCGACTTCTTCCAGCGCGCCGAAGCCTTCGGCGACCAGCAGCTGGGCCAGCGTCTCGTCGACGTCGAGCTCGTTCTGGAACATCTCCGAACGCTCGACGAATTCCTTCTGGCGCTTCTCGCTCGCATCCGCCTCGGTGAGGATGTCGATCGCCTTGCCGGTCAGCTGCGAGGCCAGGCGCACATTCTGGCCGCGACGGCCGATGGCGAGGCTCAGCTGATCGTCGGGGACGACCACTTCGATGCGATCCTCTTCCTCGTCGATCACGACGCGGCTGACATTGGCCGGCTGCAGCGCGTTGACGACGAAGGTGGCGGTGTCGGGCGACCAGGGGATGATGTCGATCTTCTCGCCCTGCATTTCCTGCACGACGGCCTGCACGCGGCTGCCCTTCATGCCGACGCAGGCGCCGACCGGATCGATCGAGCCGTCATGGCTGATCACGCCGATCTTGGCGCGGCTGCCCGGGTCGCGGGCGGCGGCCTTGATCTCGATGATGCCGTCGTAGATTTCGGGCACTTCCTGCGCGAACAGCTTCTTCATGAACTCGGGGTGCGCCCGGCTCAGGAAGATCTGCGGCCCGCGATTCTCGCGGCGGACGTTGAGCACCACCGAGCGGACGCGATCACCGACCCGCACCACTTCGCGCGGGATCTGCTGGTCGCGGCGGATCACGCCTTCGGCGCGGCCCAGGTCGACGACGACATGGCCGAACTCGACCCGCTTCACCACCCCGGTGATGATCTCGTTCACCCGGTCCTTGAACTCGTCATACTGGCGCTCGCGCTCGGCGTCGCGGACCTTCTGGAAGATGATCTGCTTCGAGGCCTGCGCCTGGATGCGGCCAAACTCGATCGGGGGCAGCGGATCGACGATGAAGTCCCCGACCTTCGCGCCCTTCTGGAGCTTCTCGGCGCCCTTCAGGTCGACCTGCTTGAAATAGTCGTCGACCTGCTCGACCACTTCGACGACGCGCCACAGGCGGAGATCGCCCGAGACCGGATCGAGCTTCGCGCGAATGTCGTTCTCGACGCCGTAGCGGTTCTTCGCGGCGCGCTGGATCGCGTCTTCCATCGCCTCGATGACGATGGCCTTGTCGATCAGCTTTTCCTTCGCGACCGAATCGGCGATCGCGAGCAGCTCGGCCTTGTTGGCAGAAATGGCGGTGGCCATCCGGGCTTATCCTTCTACTTCGATAATCTTGTCGGCGCCCTCGGCGGAGAGCGGCGCGGTGGCGGCGATCAGGCGATCGGTCATCGTCAGCTTGGCATCCTCGATCGCGGCGAACGGCAGCACATGGTGCGTCTCGTCCTGCGTCACGATCGTGATGGTGCCTGCGTCCGCATCGATGCCGGCGAGATCGCCCTTGAACTGCTTGCGCCCGTCGAGCTTCTCGGCGAGCGTGATGCGGGCCTCATGACCCTGCCAGTCGGCGAAATCCTGCAGCCGGGTGAGCGGCCGGTCGATGCCGGGCGAGCTGACTTCCAGGCGATAGGCATGGTCGATCGGATCGCGGCCCTCGGCTTCCAACCGGTCGAGCAGGTCCGAGATGCGTCGCGACAGATCGGCGCAATCGTCGATCGTCAGCTGGCGCGTATCCGGGCGTTCGGCCATGATCTGCAGCGTGGGATCGCTCTGGCCGCCGAACAGCTTCACGCGCACCAGGGCAAAGCCCAGCGCCTGCGCTTCGGTTTCGATCATCTTGGCCAGTTCGGCGAGATTCGCCACACACATCTCCGGTTGAAATCAAGCAGCTTCGGTGCCGGTGCCTGGTGGCGCCGACCTCGATCATGTTTGACGATGTCCGAGAAAGCATCCGCGATATACGCAATCGTATGGCACGGAGCAAGGGGGGCGCCTCGCACCTTGCATCTTTTCGCGGACGAAAGTCGTTGCAACACGTTGCAAAACCGGCTGCGTTCGTGGCCGAACCATCGCCGGAGAGGATTTCCCATGCCCCGATCGCTGCTGCTGATCCCCGTCTTGTTCGCCGCCGCCTGCTCGTCGCCCGGCTCCAATGCCCAGCAGCCGACCGGCACCCCCGCCACGCCGACACCGTTGCCGGTGCCGAGCGGCACCCCCGCCCCGCTGCCCGCCGGCGTGCCGTTCGCCGCGACGCGGGTCGCCGATTTCGATTCGCCCTTTGCGCTTGCCTTCCTGCCCGACGGCGCCGCGCTGGTGACCGAGAAGGCCGGGCAGCTGCAATATTGGGAGGTCAACCAGAAGGCGCAGGCGGTGAGCGGCGTGCCCAAGGTCGCCGCCGGCGGCCAGGGCGGCCTGCTCGACGTGGCACCCGCGCCGGACTTCGCCAGCAGCAACACGATCTACTTCACCTATTCGGAACCGCGCGCGAACGGCAGCGCATTGGCGCTCGCTCGCGCCAAGCTCACCCGCGGCAAGGCGATGGCGCCGCGACTCGACAATGTGGAGGTGCTGTTCCGCAGCGGCGCGGATGGCGACGGCGGCCAGTTCGGCGCGGTCATTGCCTTCGCGCCGGACGGCAAGTCGCTGTTCCTGTCCTCGGGCGAGCGCCAGCGCTTCACGCCCGCGCAGGACCCCAACCAGGCGATCGGCAAGATCCTGCACCTGACGCTCGACGGCAAGCCGGCCTCGGACAATCCGGATGCCGGCAAGGTCGGCGCGACCAGCGTGCAGGTCATCGATCCGCCCGAGGACACCGAAGCCGCCAAGACCGCCAAGGGCCATCCCTTCGCCTTCGACGGCCCTAACCCCGCCCCCGCTTCGATCTGGAGCAGCGGCCACCGCAATCCGTACGGCCTCGTCTTCGATGCCTCGGGCAATCTTTGGGAGCATGAGATGGGTCCCCAGGGCGGCGACGAACTCAACCTGATCGTCAAGGGCCGCAACTATGGCTGGCCCAACGTCTCGTTCGGCGAGAATTACAACAACAAGCCGATCCCCAAGCCCAAGGCGGGCGACGGCTATGAGCTGCCCAAGCTCTACTGGGTGCCCTCGATCTCGCCGTCGGGGCTGATCTATTACACCGGCAGCGAGTTCCCGCAGTGGAAGGGGTCGCTGCTGATGGGGGCGATGTCCGGCCAGGCACTGATCCGCATCGCGCTCGACGGCACCAATGCCCGCAAGGCAGACCAGTGGGACATGGGCATGCGCATCCGCGATGTCGCCCAGGGGCCGGACGGCTCGCTGTGGCTGCTGCAGGACGGCGCCAAGGGGGATGGCGGCTGGCTGATGCGGGTCAGCCCGAAGAAGTGAGGCCACGCCGATCCTCCCCTGCAAGGGGAGGTGGCAGGCCGCAGGCCTGACGGAGGGGTGTCGACGCTGGAAGGGCAGACTTCCATTGCGGCGGGGACACCCCTCCACCACCGCCTTCGGCGGCGGTCCCCCTCCCCTTGCAGGGGAGGATTTGCATTACCGCACGATCAGGAAGTTCATCCGCGCGGCGGCGATCGGCCGGTCTTCCTCGTCCTGCCACGCCACCGCGCTGACATTCGCCACCCGGTTGCCCAGCCGGGTCACCGTGCCCTTGGCGCGCGTCTCCTTCTCGCGACCGCCGCGCATGTAATCGACGGTGACGTTGACCGGCTTCACCTTAGCCCCGCCTTCCGCCGCCAGCGCCTGGAGCAGCGCACTGACTGCCGCCATCTCCAGCAGCCCGCCGATCGCGCCGCCGTGCAGGAAGCCCGGTCGCCCGACCACGTCGCCCGAGAAGGGCATCACCAGCACCGGCGCGTCCGCCCCCGGCTCGACCGTCAGCCCTAGCAACTCGGCATACGGAGGTAGCTTCACCAGTAACCCTCCGCTGCCATGAAGGTCCCCGCGACATGCGCCAGCGGATCGGCCGGATCACCGTCATGCGCCTGGCCGCGCACGAACGCGATCGAGCGGGTGAGCCGGTAGCACTCGCAGCGCCCGATCACCGTCTGGCCCGTGCGCGCAGGCCGCAGATAATCGATTCGCAGGTCGAGCGTCGCATGCGGCAGGAACTTGCCCACCTTGAGCCACACCGCGACGCTGCTCGCCATGTCCATCAGCGCGAGGATCGGCCCCGAGGCGAGCACGCCGGTTTCCTCCTGCCCCACCAGATCGGCGCGCCAGGGCAGTTCCAGCTCGGACCAGTCCTCGCCATGGTCGCGATGCGCCACGCCCAGGCGGCTGCCATGGTTGGGAAAGCGGAGCGCGAAGAAGGCGCGCGGATCGAACCGGGGCGGCGCCGCGGGATCGCTGGACTGGGACATACCGGCTTTTCTAGCGAGCGCATCTTGCCCGCGCAAATGCTTCGCCCCACTATCGCGACCAGCACGAGAGAGGATGACGGAATGAGCGAGCGCGTGACCTGGACGATCGAGCAGGGCGTGGCCGATGTGCGGCTCGCCCGACCGGACAAGATGAACGCGCTCGATCCCGCCATGTTCGACGGCATCCTGACCGCAATCGACACGCTCGGCAAAACACCCGGCCTGCGCGCCGTGGTGCTGTCCGGCGAGGGGCGCGCCTTCTGCGCCGGGCTCGACATGGCGAGCATGGCCAGCGCCGGCGCGGGCACCGATCTCGCCGCGCGCAGCCATGGGCTGGCCAACAGCTTCCAGCAGGTCGCCTGGGGCTGGCGGACGCTGCCGGTGCCGGTAATCGCGGCGGTCCACGGCGTGGCGTTCGGCGGCGGGCTGCAGATCGCGAGCGGCGCGGACATCCGGATCGCCGCGCCCGACGCGCGGCTGTCGGTGATGGAACTCAAATGGGGCATCGTGCCCGACATGGCCGGCTTCGTGCTCTGGCGCGACACAGTCCGCGACGACGTGCTGCGCGAACTCACCTACACCGCCCGCGAGTTTGACGCGGCCGAGGCGCAGAGCTTCGGTTTCGTCACCCGGCTGGCCGAGGACCCCCATGCCGAGGCGCTCGCGCTTGCCCGCACCATTGCCGGTCGCAGTCCGGACGCGATCCGCGCCGCCAAGCGGCTCGCCAACCAGGAGGGCGATGCTGCCGCGGTGCTGGTGGCGGAGAGCGTGGAGCAGGCGGCGCTGCTGCGCTCGCCCAACCAGATCGAGGCGGTGATGGCCAATATGCAGAAGCGCAGCCCTCAGTTCCGCGACTGAGGCGGTTGCAATCCGCCGCTTGATGGCGGAAGCGTACCCGAAACTCGAAACAACGAGAGGGTGCCATGCGCGAAGCCGCGATCGTCTCCACCGCCCGCACCGGCATCGGCAAGGCGGGCCGGGGCTATTTCAACGATACCGAAGCGCCGGTGCTCGCCGCGCATGTGATGAACGCGGCGGTGGAACGCGCCGGCATCGATCCCGCGCGGATCGACGATGTGTTCTACGGCATGGGCAACCCATGGGGCACGCAAGGCGCCAACATGGCGCGCATGGCGCTGTTCGCCGCGGGCATCCCCCACAGCGTGCCGGCGTTCAGCCTCGACCGGAAATGCGGATCGGGCCTCACCGCCATCGCACTCGCCGCCCGCTCGATCATGACCGACGAGATCGACGTGGCGCTGGCCGGCGGCATGGATTCGGTCAGCCTCACCATGGCCAACGCGCCGCGCTATGCGAACCGCTCGGTCACGGATCGGGTGCCCGCCGCCTATATCCCGATGATCGAGACTGCGGAGATCGTCGCCGAACGCTATGGCATTTCGCGGGAAGCGCAGGACGCCTTTGCCGCCACCAGCCAGCAGCGCGCCGCCGACGCGCTCACCCGCGGCGCCTTCGAGGCCGAGATCGCCCCCATCACCGTCACCAAGGCCGTGCTCGACAAGGCGGGCAATCGCACCGGCAGCGAGACCGTCACGGTCACCCAGGACGAAGGTATCCGCCCCGGCACCACCGCGGAGGTGCTCGCCGGCCTCAAGCCGGTATGGAAGGACGGCGCGTTCGTGGCCGAGGGGCGCCACGTCACCGCCGGCAATGCCAGCCAGCTCTCCGACGGGGCCGCCGCGCAGATCCTGATGGACCGCAAGACCGCCGAAGCGGAAGGCTGCGCGATCCTCGGCATCTATCGCGGCTTCCAGGTCGCGGGCTGCGAACCCGAGGAAATGGGGATCGGCCCCGTCTTCGCCGTGCCCAAGCTGCTCGCCCGCGCCGGCTTGAAGGTCGAGGATATCGGTCTTTGGGAGATCAACGAGGCGTTCGCCAGCCAGTGCCTCTATTGCCGCGACACGATGGGCATCGATCCGGAGAGGCTCAACGTCAGCGGCGGCGCGATCGCGATCGGCCATCCCTTCGGCATGACGGGCAGCCGGCTGGTCGGCCATGCGCTGATCGAGGGGCGTCGGCGCGGTGTGCGCTACGTCGTGGTCTCGATGTGCACGGCGGGCGGCATGGGCGCGGCAGGGTTGTTCGAGATCGTCTGAACGGGTTGCAGCCGCGCGCGACACCTGCGAAACGGCCCGCGGTTTCAACCCAGACGGAGGGCGTGCGCCGATGTCGTTCAACAGCTTCGGTCGCGTATTCCGCTTCACCACTTGGGGCGAGAGCCATGGTCCCGCGCTCGGCGCCGTGGTGGATGGCTGCCCGCCGGGGCTGACGCTCAGCGAGGGCGACCTCCAGCCCTTCCTCGATCGCCGCCGCCCCGGCCAGTCGCGCTTCACCACCCAGCGGCAGGAGCCGGACCAGGTCCGCATCCTTTCCGGCGTGTTCGAGGGCCGCACGACGGGCACGCCGATCGCGCTCCACATCGACAATGTCGACCAGCGCTCCAAGGACTATTCGGAGGTCGCCAAGGCCTATCGCCCGGGGCATGCCGACTATGCCTATGACCAGAAATACGGCTTCCGCGACTATCGCGGCGGCGGCCGTTCCTCGGCGCGCGAGACGGCAGCCCGCGTAGCAGCCGGTGCGGTCGCGCGGCTGGTGATCCCGGAGGTGACGATCACCGCCTGGGTCGAGGCGATCGGCGGCGACACGATCGACTATGCGAAGTTCGACGCAACCGAGATCGGCAACAACCCGTTCTTCTGCCCCGATCCAGACGCCGCACAGCGCTGGGAAGCCTTGGTTGACGCGGCGCGCAAGGACGGTTCCTCGCTCGGCGCCGTCGTGGCGTGCGAGGCGACCGGCGTGCCCGCCGGCTGGGGCGCACCGCTCTATGCCAAGCTCGACAGCGAACTGGCGGCGGCGTGCATGTCGATCAACGCGGTGAAGGGCTTCGAGATCGGCGACGGCTTTGCCGCGGCAGCGCTGCGCGGCGAAGAGAATGCCGATGCGATGCGCCCCGGCAATGATGGCGGCGTCGCCTTCCTCGCCAACCATGCCGGCGGCATCGCGGGCGGCATCGCCACGGGCCAGCCGGTGCGGATGCGCGTCGCGTTCAAGCCGACCAGCTCGATCCTGATCCCGGTCGAGACCGTCACCCGCGAGGGCGAAGCCAGCGAGATCCGTACCAAGGGTCGTCACGATCCCTGCGTCGGCATCCGCGGCGTACCCGTCGTCGAAGCAATGGTAGCGCTGGTGCTGGCAGACCAGAAATTGCTGCATCGGGCACAGGTCGGCTGACCTTCCGCTCGACTCGTCCCCGTCCTGTTGGTTTTAATCGATTAACTGAAATCAGCTGGTGAGACTTCCGGCGTACAGGATGGTTATTCTTCCGTTGGCATGAACAACAGAAGGATGCCGTGTAATGTACATCAAGACCATTCTCGCCGCCGCTTCGCTGATCGCAGCCCCGGCCGCATTTGCCCAGCAGACCACGCCGGGCCAGACGACGCCGGGTGGTTCGACCATGGACCAGAGCACCACGCCGGGCCAGACGACGACCTCGCCGACCGATCCGTCGATGAACCCGTCCACCACGACGACGCCGGGCGGCACCACGGGCGCCGGCACGACGAACAGCCCGGATTCGTCCACCACCACGACCTCGCCCACGGACCCGAGCGCAAGCACGACCGGCACCACCACGGGTGACCAGACCGGCGACAAGCCGAAGCGCAAGCGTCCGCGCTAAATTGCGCTGACGAGCGTAGCTCGGCGCGGGGTCTTTCCCCCTTTCAGCCCCTCGCCTTGAGCAACGAAGCGCCCGGCCCTCCCCCCGAGGACCGGGCGCTTTCGCGTCAGTCGGCGAAGGGGTCGCGAACGAGGATCGTGTCCTCGCGCTCCGGGCTGGTCGAGACCAGCGCGACCGGGCACTGAATCAGCTCTTCCACGCGGCGGATGTACTTGATGGCCTGCGCCGGCAGTTCGGCCCAGCTGCGCGCGCCAAAGGTGGATTCGGACCAGCCTTCCATCGTCTCGTAGATCGGCTCCACCGCCGCCTGGTCGGGGGCGCTGGCGGGATAATAGTCGAGCACCTCGCCGTTCAGGCGATAGCCGGTGCAGACCTGGATTTCGTCGAACCCGTCCAGTACGTCGAGCTTGGTCAGCGCGATGCCGGTGATGCCCGAGACCGCAACCGACTGGCGCAGCAGCACCGCATCGAGCCAGCCGCAGCGGCGCTTGCGGCCGGTGACGGTGCCGAACTCATGGCCGCGCGTGCCGAGCCGCTCGCCCACGTCATTGTCCAGCTCGCTCGGGAACGGGCCCGATCCGACGCGGGTGGTATAGGCCTTGGCGATGCCGAGCACGAAGCCCACGGCACCCGGGCCCATGCCGCTGCCGCTCGCCGCGGTGCCCGATACGGTGTTGGACGAGGTGACGAACGGATAGGTGCCATGGTCGATGTCGAGCAGCACGCCTTGCGCGCCTTCGAACAGGATGCGACGGCCGCGCGAGCGCGCCTCGTTGAGCATCTTCCACACCGGCTGGACGAAGGGCAGCACGAAGCCGGCGATGCCGCGCAGTTCCTCGAGCAGGCCTTCCCGATCGATCGGCGGCTGGCCGAAGCCGGCGCGCAGCGCATCGTGGTGCGCCGCCAGGCGATCGACCTGCGGCCCGATCGCATCGAGATTGGCGAGATCACACACCCGGATGGCGCGGCGGCCGACCTTGTCCTCATAGGCCGGGCCGATGCCGCGGCGGGTGGTACCGATCTTGCCGGCGCCGCTGGCGTCTTCGCGCAGCGCGTCGAGATCGCGGTGGAAGGGCAGGATCAGCGGGCAGGTATCGGCGATCTTGAGGGTATCCGGAGTCACGTCGACGCCCTGGTCGCGCAGCTTCTCGACTTCGGCCTTGAGCGCCCAGGGATCGAGCACCACGCCATTGCCGATCACGCTGGGCGTGCCGCGGACGATGCCCGAGGGCAGCAGCGAGAGCTTGTAGACCTTCTCGCCGATCACCAGCGTGTGGCCGGCATTGTGCCCGCCCTGGAAGCGGACGACCACGTCGGCGCGCTCGGCGAGCCAGTCGACGATCTTGCCCTTGCCTTCGTCGCCCCACTGAGCGCCGATCACTGCCACATTTGCCATGAATACACGTCCTCCGCCTGCCGGGCGGACCCTGGCCGCCCTTCGACAGGACTCGGCGGCAGGGACTGGTCAACCGGACGCGTCGCCCGAAGCCGCGGCGCGAATGGCGAACCCGGCCGGTAAGGTCAAGCCTTTCCTGCCGTCACCCGTCCAGCGCGGCGCGGATCGCGGTGGCCAGCGCGGCGATGTCGAACGGCTTGGGCAGGATGTTTTCGTCGCTGCTCGCCATCGGCGCATCCGGCGCATAGCCGCTGGTGAGCAATACCTTCAGCGCGGGCATCCGCTCGCGTACCCGGATCGCCAGCTCGCGGCCACTCATCTCGGGCATCACCACGTCGCTGAACAGCAACGAGACCTTCTGCCCGCGTTCGAGCAGCCGCAGCGCCTCGATCCCGTCACGGGCGAAGACCACGCCGTAGCCGAGCTCGCGCAGCGCCTCGACCGAATAGGTGCGGACCCGATCCTCGTCCTCCACGACGAGGATCACTTCGCTAAGGTTGCCGCGGGGCAGTTCGCGCTCGATGCTGCTCGCGGCAGGAGTCGGCACCGCCTCCGGTTGCGCCGGCAGCAGCACCCGCACGCAGGTGCCCTGCCCCGGTTCGCTCTCGATCGTGACATGGCCGCCCGACTGGCGGACGAATCCGAACACCTGGCTGAGCCCCAGCCCGGTACCCTTGCCGACACCCTTGGTGGTGAAGAACGGATCGAAGGCCCGCGCCGCGATCTCGGCCGGCATGCCCACACCCGAATCGCGGATACGGATCTCGACGAAATCGCCCGCAGCGATTTCGCAGCGGACGGCCTCGTCGGCGTCGATTGCCACCTGCTCGGTCTCGATCGTCAGCGTGCCACCCTCGGGCATCGCATCGCGGCCGTTCACGGCCAGGTTGAGCACGACGTTCTCGAGCTGGTTGCGATCCGCCACCACCGGATCCAGCCGGCGGGCAAACTGGGTCTCGATCACCACGCTCTCGCCCAGCGTGCGCACCAGCAGCTCGATCATGCCGCCCAGCATGTCGTTCACGTCGAGTGCGGTCGGCGCGAGCGGCTGGCGGCGCGAAAAGGCGAGCAGCCGCTGGGTGAGCGCGGCGGCGCGGCTCGCTCCGTCGCGCGCGGCGATCAGATAGCGGTCGATATCGGTGCGCCCTTGGGCGACGCGGCGCTCCATCAAATCGAGCGCGCCGATCACCACCGCGAGCATGTTGTTGAAGTCATGCGCGATACCGCCGGTCAGCTGGCCCACCGCCTCCATCTTCTGCGCCTGGCGGAGCTGCGCTTCGGCCGCCATCAGCCGCTCGGTCCGCTCGCGCACGGCGGCTTCCAGCTCCTCGCGCGAGCGGGCGAGCACTTCGCGCGCATCGACGATGTCCTGGATGTCGGTGCTGGTGCCAAACCAGCGGACGATGCGGCCGGTCTCGTCGAGCAGCGGCTGCGCGCGGCCGAGCGCCCAGCGATAGATGCCACTATGATGCCGCATGCGATATTCGATCCGGTAGAGCTCGCCGGTGCGGACGCTATGCTCCCAAACCGCCGCCGCGCGCCGCTGGTCGCCGGGGTGGAGCACCCGGCCCCAGGCGTGGCCGTCGGTGCTCCCGCGCTCGACGCCGGTATAATCGTACCAGCGGTCGTTGTAGAAATCGACGCCCCCTTCGGCATCGGCGGACCAGACCATGTGATCGATCGAATTGGTGATCGCGCGGAACTGTGCCTCGCTTTCGCGCAGCGCCAGCACCGCATCGGCGCGCTCGACCGAATCCCAGGTGGTTTCGACCACCATCTCGACGAAGGCGATCTCCTCGGGCAGCCATGTCCGCGGCCCCGCGCCATTGGCATAGAAGGTGGCCACCCACTGCCCGCCGCGCAGCAACGGCACGCCGATCGCCGAGGGTGACAGCTTGCTAAGTTCGGTATGAGGAAATTCCGTGCGGCTGTCGTCGAAGGTGACGGTGCGGCCCTGGCGGTAGCGCTCGACCAGCGGCGCGACCGCATCCAGCCGCCATTGGCCGGCGAACTTCGGCAGGCTGCCGTCGGTCCAGCACGGTCCCAGATGGATCACCTCGCCGGTGACCCGGTAGAAGCCGACGCGGGCGAGCCCCAGCTTCGCGCCGAGTTCGGCGGCGGTCAGTTCCATGATCGCATCGGGGGTGTCGAGCGCGCGCTGGCGTTCGGCGAGTCCGTGCAGAAAGGATTGCGACTCGGTGGCGGAACGCAGCTCCTCGGCCGCCTCCTGCGCGGCTTCCTCGGCCAGCTTGCGATCGGTGATGTCGAAGCTGACGCCGGGGAAACGCACCGGCCGCCCCTCGGCATCGAACGTGCAGCGTCCCTGGGTGAGCAGCCAGCGCACCTCTCCATCGGGGCGGACCACGCGGAACTCGAGCTTCAGCGGCGCGCGATCAGCAATCGATTGGCGCACTTCCAGCGCAATGCGGAGGCGATCATCCGGGTGGAGGAGATTGAGCACCGTATCGAACGCACCGCCGTTCGCGACCCGCTCGGGATCGATGCCGAAGAGCGCGGCGAAGCGCTCGTCGCCGGTCACCCGGCCGCTTTCCGCCGTCCAGTCCCAGGTGCCGATCCCGGTCGAGGCGTTGAGCGCGAGTTGCAGCCGCTCCTCGCTCCGCCGCAGCGCCTCTTCGGCCACCGCCCGCTCGGTGATGTCGGCGGCGGAAATGAAGATGCCCGTACAGGCGCCGAGCGAGTCCTTGATCGGCTGGAACGCGAAATCGAGCACGCGGCGTTCGGGCGCAGTATCCGATCGACGCTGCAACAGCACGTCGCGACCGAGCGCCCGATAGGGCGCCCCGCTGCGATACACCTGGTCGAGCACCTCGACATAGCCCTGCTCGATCACCTCGGGCAGCGCCTCCGCGACCGAGCGCCCCACCACTGCTTCACGACCGACCAGTTCGAGATAGGCCGGATTGGCAAGAACGAAGCGATGTTCCGGGCCGTCCAGCAGCGCCACCGCACCGGGCGCCTGCTCGAAATAGTCGCGCAGCCGCTCGATTTCGGCCTGCTTGGCGCGCTCGGCAAGCACCACCCGCGTCGTCTCGTTGCCCTGGTTGAGGATGCCAAGCACGCGCCCTTCGGCATCGCGGATCGGCGTGAAGCTGTAGTTCCACCAGGTGTCGCGCGGCACGCCGTCCCGCGCCATACGCAGCAGCTGGTCGTAGACCGCGAAGCCGCGGCCGGTGGCGACCACCTCTTCCATCTGCGGCCTGATCACGTCCCAGATTTCGGCCCATACCTCGCCACCGGCACGCCCCAGCGCCCAGGGATGGCGATCGGCCGCGATCGGCGCCCAGGCATCGTTGTAGAGCAGCCGGAAGTCAGGGCCCCAGTAGAGCGCCTTGGGAAAGCGCGAGGCCAGCATCATGTCGACGGTGAAGCGCAGCGGCTCGCACCAGGTCTCCGGCGGGCCAAAGGGGTGACCGGCCCAATCGAACGACCGGATTCGTTCGGCCATGTCGCCACCATGGTCCAGAAAGCGAAGCGGCGCGGCCATGTGCAATTCGTTGATCATGGCCCAGCCCGAAGTCAATGCGACTGGGCAAAATACGTAGCAACGGGTTACGGTTCCGTGTTCCGCGAGGTTGCACTAAAGCGACCGCCGAAGGAGATGGTGTCAAATGAAACTAGCCAGCCTCAAGCAGGGCCGCGACGGCACGCTCGTCGTCGTTTCGAACGATCTCGCCTGGTGCGCGGATGCCAGCCACATCGCCCCGACGCTGCAGGCAGCGCTCGACGATTGGGAGCGGGTGGAAGGCGATCTGCGCAACCTCGCCACCGACCTCGAGCATGAGACCATCCCGATGATGCGCTTTCACGAGCGCCAGGCATCGGCCCCGCTGCCCCGGGCGTATCAATGGGCGGACGGCTCGGCCTATGTGAACCATGTCGCGCTGGTGCGGCAGGCGCGCGGTGCCGAGCTGCCCGAGAGCTTCTGGCAGGATCCGTTGATGTACCAAGGGGGATCCGACGGGTTCCTGGGCCCGCGCGATTCGATTCCGCTCAAGGACGAGAGCTGGGGCTGCGACCTCGAGGCCGAAGTGGTGGTGGTCACCGGCGACGTGCCGCTGGGTGCGAGCCGCGAGGAAGCACTGGCGGCGGTACGACTGGTGGGGCTCACCAACGACGTCAGCTTGCGCAACCTGATCCCCGGCGAACTCGCCAAGGGCTTCGGCTTCTTCCAGTCCAAGCCGGCCAGCGCCTTCTCGCCGGTGTTCGTGACGCCGGACGCACTGGGCGACTGGTGGCAGGTCGGCAAGCTCCACCGCACGCTGATGGTCGACCTCAACGGCAAGCCCTTCGGCCGGGTCGATGCGGGCGAGGACATGACCTTCGACTTCGGCACGCTGATCGCGCATGCGGCGAAGACCCGCGCGCTGGGTGCGGGCACGATCGTCGGATCGGGCACCGTGTCCAACCGCGACGCCGATGGCGGCCCCGGCAAGCCGATCGGCGAAGGGGGCAAGGGCTATTGCTGCCTGGCCGAGGTGCGCACCGTCGAGACGATCCTGCGTGGGAGCGCCGAGACCCCGTTCCTCAAGGCCGGCGACACGATCCGGATCTGGGCGGAGGACGACAAGCACCATCCGATCTTCGGCACGATCGAGCAGACGGTGGTGGTGGGCTGATCTGCGCGCGCGCGGCGTTCAGCGAGGACGCCGCGCCCGCCGTCAGTGGAAATCGTGCGACTTGATGGGGATGATGTCCTCGCGCCGCGACGGCCAGCTCTCGGGCGTGCGCTGCTTCGGATAAGCGTGGGCGGGGTCGGTGGCACGGGTGACCTTGCTATCCCGCGAATCGATCGTGCCGCCATGCGTCGCGCCGTCGCCCGGCATCGTCATCCGCGGCAGGTCGATTGCGCCGACGCTGCGCAGCAGTTCGGTCAGGTCGGTAATCGTCTCGGCGATCAGGTGCAGCACCTCGCCCTCGCGCTGGAGACGGCCGCGCACCGCGATCATCGGCGCGGCGAGGATGATCGGGCGATAGAGCGCGAAGCGCGCCGGCCAGACGATCGCATTGGCGATGCCGGTCTCGTCCTCCAGCGTCAGGAAGATGCTCTTGGCGCTGCCCGGCTTCTGGCGGACGAGCACGATGCCCGCCACCTCCACCCGCGTGCCGTCCTTGAGCGTCTTGAGGTCGCCGCAGGGCCGGATGCGGCGCGCGGCGAGCGTGCCGCGGAGGAAATGGAGCGGGTGCGCGCGCAGGCTCAGCTGGGTGGCGCGGTAGTCCTCGACCACTTCACGCCCCGCGGTGAGGGGCGCGAGCGTCACCGCCGGCTCGGCGGCCTGGATCGGCCCCTCGATCCCGGCGAACAGCGGCAGCGGTGCCTGATCGAGCGCCTTGATCGCCCAGAGCGCCTGGCGGCGATCCTGCCCGAGGGCGCGGAAGCCATCGGCGCGCGCGAGCTTCTCCAGCGCGGCGGGAGAGACACGGGCACGGCGCCAGACGTCCTCGATCGAGGTGAAGCGCCGCTCGGCACGCGCGGCGAGGATCGCGTCCGCATCGCGCGCCGACAGCCCCTGCACGACGCGCATGCCGAGACGTAGAGGCAATAATTTTTCCCCGGCGTGGGAAGAGGAAGATGCCAGCACCCGCGTATCCCAGTCGCTGTCGTTGACGCACACCGCGCGCACCTCGACGCCGTGCTCGCGGGCATCGCGGACGATCTGCGCCGGGGCATAAAATCCCATCGGCTGGGCGTTGAGCAGCGCCGCGCAGAAGATGTCCGGGTGGTGGCACTTCATCCAGCTCGACGCATAGGCGATCTTGGCGAAGCTGGCCGCGTGGCTCTCGGGAAAGCCGTAGCTGCCGAAGCCCTCGATCTGCTTGAAGGTGCGCTCGGCGAAGTCCTGGGTATAGCCCTTCTTGAGCATCCCGCTGATCATCTTCTCCTTGAAATGGGTGACGCCGCCGGTCGACTTGAACGTCGCCATCGCGCGGCGCAGCGCATCGGCCTCGGCGGGCTCGAACCCCGCGCCGACGATGGCCACCTTCATCGCCTGTTCCTGGAACAGCGGCACGCCGAAGGTCTTGTCGAGCACGTCCTTCAGCTCGTCGCTCGGATATTCGACCTTCTCCTTGCCCTCGCGCCGGCGCAGATAGGGGTGGACCATGTCGCCCTGAATCGGTCCCGGCCGCACGATCGCGACCTGGATGACGAGATCGTAGAACACCTTGGGCTTCAGCCGCGGCAGCATCGACATCTGCGCCCGGCTCTCGATCTGGAAGGTGCCGAGCGTGTCGGCCTTCTGGATCATCGCGAAGGTGGCGGGATCATCCTCCTGCATCGCATCCGACGCCAGGGTAAGCTTCACCCCCTTGTGCTGCTCGAGCAGATCGAACGCGCGCCGCATGCAGCCGAGCATGCCGAGCCCGAGAATGTCGACCTTCATCAGGCCGAGCGTCTCGATATCGTCCTTCTCCCATTCGATCACGCGCCGGTCGACCATCGCCGCGGGCTCGATCGGCACGATCTCGTCCAGGTTCGCCTGGGCCAGCACGAAGCCGCCGGGATGCTGCGAGCGGTGGCGCGGGGTGCCGATCAGCTGGCGGGCGAGGTCGAGCGTCAGCGCCAGCCGCGGCTCGCTGGCATCGAGGTTGAGCGCGGCGGCATCGGCCTCGCTCACGCCCTCGTTCGACCAGCCCCACACCTGCCCCGCCAGTCCGGCGGTCACGTCCTCGGACAGCCCCAGCGCCTTCCCCACCTCGCGCACCGCCCCCCTGGTACGATAGCGGCTGACCACCGCGGTGAGTGCTGCATGGCGCGCGCCATAGGTCTCGTAGATCCACTGGATCACTTCCTCGCGCCGCTCATGCTCGAAATCGACATCGATATCGGGGGGCTCGTTGCGATCCTCCGAGAGGAAGCGTTCGAACAGCAGCTTGTGATAGACCGGGTCGATCGAGGTGACGCCGAGCAGGAAGCAGATCAGCGAATTGGCCGCGCTCCCCCGCCCCTGGCACAGGATCTCCTGCGCGCGGGCGAAGCGGACGATCGAATGGACGGTGAGGAAATAGGGCGCGTAGCCGAACTTCTCGACCAGCCGCAGCTCCTTCTCCAGCAGTTCGGCATAAGCGGACGGCGGCCCTGCCGGGAACTTGGCCGCGAGCACGTCGCGGGCGAGCTTGGCCAGCGCCTCCTGCGGGCTGCGGTCCGACATCACCACTTCGTCCGGATAGCGATAGAGCGTGCCGAGTTCGCGCGGATTGAAGGCGCAGCGCTCGACCACGGCCTCCACCGCCTGCAGCGCCTCGGGCCAGGCGGCAAAGCGGCGCGCCATTTCGTGCGGCGGCTTGAGGTGCCGGTCGGCGCTGCGGGCGCGGCGGAAACCGAGATCGTCGACCGTGGTGGTGTGGCGGATCGCGGTCATCACGTCGTGCAGCATCCGCCGGTCGGGATGATGGTAGAGCACGTCGCCGGTAGCGAGCGGGGTCAGGCCATGCGCGGCGGCAGCCTCTGCCAGCCCATGCAGCCGCACCGCCTCCTGCGGGCGGCGATGGCGGGTGAGCGCGACATGGCCGCGATCCCCGAACACATCCGCCATCCAGCGCAGTGCCGCCGGGTCGCCACTATCTGCCATGCCGGGCACCAGCGCGGCGACGAGGCCGTCGGCATGGCCCGCGACATCCTCCCAGTGGAGGAAGCACTGCCCCTTCTCGCCATGCTGCGCATCCGCCCGCGCCTTGCCGATGCTGAGCAGCCGGGTGAGCCGCGACCATGCGGCGAGATCCTCCGGCCAGACCAGCACGCCGCTGCCATCGGTCAGGTCCAGCCCGCAGCCGGTGACCAGCCGCACGCCGGTCTCTTCCGCCGCGACCAGCCCGCGGACGATTCCGCCGACGCTGTTGTGATCGGTGATGCCGAGCGCGGGCATGCCGTACGCCGCCGCGGCCTCGAACAGCTCGGAGGGGGCAGAGGCGCCGCGCAGGAAGGAATAATGGCTGGTGACCTGGAGTTCGCTGTACATGGGCGTTACCCGAACAGGCCGTGGAGGTACCAGCTGAGATCGCCGGTCACTTGGCGCTCGCCGTCGCCCTGGCGGAACAGCCAGTAGCGGCGGCCGCGCTCATCCTCGACGCGGAAATAGTCGCGCGTGGCGTGCGTCTCGGCGGCGCGCTTCCACCATTCGCCATGGATGCGCTCGGGCCCGTCGGCGCGGACCACTTCGTGCCGCTCGCCCCGCCAGGTGAAGCGACGCGGCGGCTGGTCGGGGAGGGCCGCGACGACATGGTCGAGCCGCTCGGGCCGGCGGAGCAGGCGGATCGGGCGCGGCCAGTCGGGATGCCAGGGCGGCAGCGGGGCGCCCCGATCCAGTTGGCGGACATCGTCGGCCTTCATCGGCGGCGCCTCGCGCTCGGGCGGGTCGAGCGGCGGGAGTGCGGCGGCCGAGCGTTCGGGCACGTCGCTTTCTACGGCCCGCATCCGCCACAGCCGCGCCATGCCGATCCGCGTCGCCAGCGTGTCGATCAGCGGGGCGAGATCGGGCACTGTCTCGGCATCCAGCCGCTCGTCGACCGGCAGCGCGCCCAGGGGTTCGCTGCGCAGCAAATGCAGCGTCATCGCGTCGAGGCCATAGCCGGGCTCGATCTGGTCGATCCGGCTGGCGAGCAGGCGAAGCAGATGCGCCGGATCGCGGCTGGCGCGGGCAAGGCCGATGCCGATCCGCTGGGGTACGCCGTCCACCCGGTCGGCGACCAGCCCGATGCGGCGCGCGCCCTGCCCCGCTTCCGCCAGTGCTTCGGCGAGGCGATGGACAAGGTCGCCCAGCCAGTGGGCGATCGCCTCGGGGGTGGCGATCGGCTCGGCGAAACGCTGGGTGACAGCGATCGGCTCGGGCGGGGTGACCGGGGTGACCGGTTCCGGAATACGGCCCAGCGCCTGGTCGAGCCGCGCGGCGATGACGGTACCGAAACGGCGGACCAGCGGCGCGCGGGGGAGCGCCGCGAGCTGGCCGATGCTGTCGACGCCGAGCCGGTGGAGCAGGTCGAGCGCGTCATTCTCCAGCCGCAGCGCCTCGACGGGCAAGGGCGCGAGCCAGGCGGCATGCTCGCCGGGCGGGCAAAGGAGCAGCGTCTCGGGGCGGAAGCGTGCGAACGCCCAGGCGGCACCGGGAGTGTCGGCGACGGCGATCTTCGCGGCAAAGCCCAGCCGGGCGAGCAGCGCGTGCAACCGGCGCAGCATCCGCACCTCGCCGCCATGGAGATGCGCGACGCCGGTCAGGTCGAGGAACAGCAGGTCGTCGCCGGCAAGGGTAACGCTGGGCGACCAGCGGCGGGCGAGGCTGTGCGCCAGCCGTTCGAGATCGGCGCGGTCGCCTTCCGGGTCGGCGGGGTCGACGCGCAGCTCGGGCACCAGCGCGCGGGCCTGGGTGAGCGCCATGCCGATGCGGATGCCCGCGGCGAACGCTGCAGGACAGGCGGCGGCGACTTCGCTGCGGCTGCCGGTGCGGCGGGAGAGGACGCGAGGGGTATCCGCCCGCCTCTCTTCATCCCGGCGAAAGCCGGGGTCCATTGCCTTCTCCGCTGGAGAAGAAGCCGAATCCGCCAGCCGAATGGATCCCGGCTTTCGCCGGGATGACGGCTGGGGAAGCGGTGCCGGCGCAGCCGCACGCGCCACCAGCGGCAGCCGCACCGCGCCGCCCGCCATCGCGCCGCCTTCGTCGGGGCGCATCCGCTTGAAGGCATGGTCCGCCGCCTCGCTGCGCCGGCCGAGCTCGCGCATCGGCGGCCGCTGGTGCGGCGGAAGTGCGGCGATGGCGGCGTCGCGCGCGGCCCGCGCCCAGCGCGCGCCCGGCCGCCAGCCGCCGCCGCGCTGGACGGAACAGGCGGCTTCCTGCTCGGCGGCGGCGAGCGCTTGTGCCTGGGCGAGCCCCTCCAAGTCTTCGCTCCCCTCCCGCTCGCGGGAGGGGATGGGGGAGGGACTGACGTGGAGAGGATGTACTATACTGAGATCAGCCCCTCCCCCGTCCCCCCCCGCAAGCGGAAGGGGAGCGCAGGTGGTAGCGGAATCCGCCATCTTACCGTCAGCACATCCCGTAGGCGGGAGGGAGACAGGAGCAGCCTCGTCCTTGGCGTGCGCCCAGCCCCGCTCAGGCGGCGGCAGCGCGTGTCGCTCGGCCCGCCGCACGCGGTCGAGCGACCAGTGGGGCAGGAAGAGCGCAGCGACCCGTTGCATCGCAGGCCTCCACCAAGAGTTGGAACGATTCCCCCCCACGTTGCCGCGCCAGCGACAGCTCCCAGCGCGGCCGCCCGACGCCCTCTACCGGCAGCGGCGCCGAGGGCGCGCAGCCGATCCGCCAGCGCGTCACCGCGGCGGACGGTGCGCCCAGCGGATCGCTCCCCTCGCGGGCATGGCGCTTGAGCAGCAGGGCGATCGTGCGCCCCCCCTCGGCCACCAGCTGCAGCCGCCGCGTCGCCGGCATGGCGAGCCGCTTCACTTCGCCGATCACCGCACCGAGCCCGCGATGGCGCAGCCCTTCCTCCATGATCGCGAGCAGTTCGTCGTCGTCCCGCGCCTCGACATAGATGACGCGCTTGGGATCGAGCCCGACCTGCGCGAGGCCAGGCGCGAACAGGTCGCGCCGCCGCACCACCCACAGCACCGGCCCCCAGCAGCGCGCGGCGATCCCACCGATGAAGGTGGTGGCGGCGCAATCGTCGGTCAGGTCCGGCGTGGCGCCCGCAATCTCGTGCAGCGCATCGAGCCGCAGACCCCCGTCGGCCAGCTTCGAATCGAGCCGCTCCAGCCCGAACGGCAGTACCGGGCGCCGACGGAACCCGGTGCCGTCGAGTGCGCTGAGCATTGCGCGCAACTGGTCGAGAGTGGCAGGATCGGGCACGGCGACTCGCTCGGGGGTTGATGAAGGTCCGACTCGTTCGTTCCTATTTTGTTCTAATTGGCGTGCGAGTCAATCGGGCTCGCTGTCCCAAATTTTTAGGCCAGCCCTGCTGTCCCATCTCGACAGACGCGTTGAAATTTTATAACAGCCTTGCGCAATTCGAGTTCGTGCGTTGTCCGTGACGACACGGGCCGTATCTGATGGAGAGACCATGACGGTGGACGCCCCGCGCGCCAACCTGCCGCCGCTATCGCTGCATGTGCCCGAGCCGCGCTTTCGCCCCGGCGACGAGGCCGATTTCAGCGATCTTGTCGTGCCCCCCGCCGGCGCCGCGCGCCGCCCGGACACCGCCGAACCGGCCGATCGATTCCACGAACTCGCCTATGGCCTGGTCCGCGTCCTCGACGACGCCGGCAACGCCGTCGGCCCCTGGGATCCTCGGCTCGACGCGGAGGCCAAGCGCAAAATGCTGCGCAGCATGGCGCTCACCCGCGCGTTCGACGAGCGCATGTTCCGCGCCCAGCGCCAGGGCAAGACCAGCTTCTACATGAAGTCGACCGGCGAGGAGGCGGTGTCCGTCTCGGCCGCGCTGGCGATGGCCGGCGACGACATGTGCTTCCCCAGCTATCGCCAGCAGGGCATCCTCATCACCCGCGGCTATCCGCTGGTCGAGATGATGAACCAGATCTACTCGAACCGAGGCGATCCGCTGCAGGGCCGGCAGCTGCCGATCATGTATTCGTCGAAGGAAACCGGCTTCTTCTCGATCTCCGGCAACCTCGCCACCCAATATCCGCAGGCGGTGGGCTGGGCGATGGCGAGCGCGGCGCGCGGCGACACCCGCATCGCCGCCACCTGGTGCGGCGAGGGCTCGACCGCGGAAGGCGACTTCCACTCGGCGCTGACCTTCGCGACCGTTTACCGCGCGCCGGTGATCTTCAACGTCGTCAACAACCAATGGGCGATCTCGAGCTTTTCGGGCTTTGCCGGTGCCGAGGCGACCACCTTCGCGGCGCGCGCGATCGGCTATGGCATCGCCGGACTGCGGGTCGACGGCAATGATGCGCTGGCAATCTATGCCGCCACCCAATGGGCGGCCGAGCGCGCGCGGACCAACCAGGGACCGACGCTGATCGAGCATTTCACTTATCGCGCCGAGGGCCACTCCACCTCCGACGATCCCAGCGCCTACCGCTCGGCCGGCGAGCCCAATGCCTGGCCGCTCGGCGATCCGATCCGACGGCTGAAGGACCATCTGATCGGCCTCGGCGAATGGGACGAGGAACGCCATGCGGCGATGGACCTCGAACTCGCCGAGACGGTGAAGCGCGCGCAGAAGGAAGCCGAGAAGAACGGCATCCTCGGCCATGGCATGCACCAGCCGTTCGAGACGATGTTCGAGGGCGTGTTCGAGACCATC
This sequence comes from Sphingomonas sp. 22176, assembly GCF_052045505.1. Taxonomy (NCBI): domain Bacteria; kingdom Pseudomonadati; phylum Pseudomonadota; class Alphaproteobacteria; order Sphingomonadales; family Sphingomonadaceae; genus Sphingomonas; species Sphingomonas sp. 22176. The sequence goes on from NZ_JBQEPL010000001.1 coordinate 392,304, forward strand.
CCCTGGCACCTGAAGGAACAGAGCGACCAGATGATCGCCGAGCGCAAGGCGGCAGGCATATGAGCGACACCCCCCGCATGAACATGATCCAGGCGATCAACTCCGCCATGGACGTGATGATGGAGCGCGACGACCAGGTCGTCGTGATGGGCGAGGATGTCGGCTATTTCGGCGGCGTGTTCCGCGCAACCGCCGGGCTACAGGCCAAATATGGCAAGACCCGCGCCTTCGACACGCCGATCACCGAGATTGGCATCATCGGCGTGGCGATCGGCATGGGCGCCTATGGCCTGCGCCCCGTGCCCGAGATCCAGTTCGCCGATTACATCTACCCGGCGCTCGACCAGCTGGTCTCCGAGGCGGCGCGGCTGCGCTATCGCTCGAACGGCGACTTCACCGCGCCGATCACGGTGCGCTCGCCCTATGGCGGCGGCATCTTCGGCGGCCAGACGCACAGCCAGTCGCCCGAGGGCATCTTCACCCATGTCTCGGGCATCAAGACGGTGATCCCGTCGACCCCCTATGATGCCAAGGGCCTGCTGATCGCCGCGATCGAGGACAACGACCCCGTCCTCTTCCTCGAGCCCAAGCGCATCTATAACGGCCCGTTCGACGGCCATTATGATCGCCCGGCCAAGAACTGGACCGCGCATCCCGCGAGCGAAGTGCCCGAGGGCTATTACCGCGTCGAACTCGGCAAGGCCGCCACGGTCCGCGAAGGCGAGGCGGTGACGATCCTCTGCTACGGCACGATGGTCCACGTTGTCGCCGCGACGATCGAGGAACTGGGTGTCGATGCCGAAATCATCGACCTGCGCACGCTGGTGCCGCTCGACATCGAAGCGATCGAGGCCTCGGTCAAGAAGACCGGCCGCTGCATGATCGTTCATGAGGCGACGCGCACCTCCGGCTTTGGTGCGGAATTGTCGGCGCTGGTGCAGGAGCGCTGCTTCTACCATCTCGAAGCGCCGATCGCCCGCGTGACCGGCTTCGACACGCCTTATCCCCACAGCCTCGAATGGGCCTATTTCCCGGGTCCGGTGCGGATCCGCGAGGCACTCAACAAACTCCTCAAGGACTGACGCCCATGGCTCGTTTTACCTTTCGTCTGCCGGACATCGGCGAAGGCATTGCCGAGGCCGAGATCGTCGCCTGGCATGTGAAGATCGGCGACCGCGTCGAGGAAGACCAGCAGGTCGCCGACATGATGACCGACAAGGCCACGGTGGAGATGGAATCGCCCGTCTTCGGCGTGGTGGTCGAGCTCGCCGGTGAGGTGGGCGACCAGGTGCCGATCGGCTCGGCGCTGATGGTGATCGAGGTTGAGGGTGAGGGTGAGGCTGCGGCCGAGGCGGAGACCACCGTCGAGGAGCAGGTCGAGGCCGAGAATCCTGGGGTCGAGGAAGCTGTGAGCGCTGAAGCCAGCGCTCCCCTCCCGCCTGCGGGAGGGGCCGGGGGTGGGCCCTCGCTCTCCACCAGCGATGCTCCTGTGGATGCCGGGGGCCCACCCCCCAGCCCCCTCCCGCACGCGGGAGGGGGAGCGCAGGAAATCAAGGTCCTCGCCTCCCCCGCCGTGCGCGCCCGCGCCGCCGACCTCGGCATCGACCTCGCGCAGGTGAAGCCGGCCGAGGGCGACCGCCTCCGCCACGCCGATCTCGACGCGTTCCTCCGCTATGGCAGCGCACAGGGCTATCACGCGCCGCACGCCAGCCGCGCCCGCGAGGACCAGCCGGTGAAGGTGATCGGCATGCGCCGCCGCATCGCCGAGAACATGGCCGCGTCGAAGCGCGCCATCCCGCACTTCACCTATGTCGACGAGATCGACGTCACCGCGCTGGAAGCGATGCGCGCCGACCTCAACGACAATCGCGGCCAGCGCCCCAAGCTGACCCTGCTGCCGTTGCTGATCGTAGCACTCTGCCGCACCCTGCCCGACTTCCCGATGCTCAACGCCCGCTATGACGACGAAGCCGGGGTGGTCATGCGCCATGGCCGCGTCCATCTCGGCATGGCGACGCAGACCGATGCCGGGCTAATGGTACCGGTGATCCGCGACGCGCAGGACAAGAATGTCTGGCAGCTGGCGAGCGAGATCACCCGCCTCGCCGACGCTGCGCGCACCGGCAAGGCCAAGTCGGAAGAGCTGAGCGGCTCCACCCTCACCGTCACCTCGCTCGGCCCGCTCGGCGGCATCGCGACGACGCCGGTGATCAACCGGCCCGAAGTGGCGATCATCGGCCCGAACAAGATCGTCGAACGCCCGGTCTTCCACGGCGACGAGATCGTCCGCGCCAAGCTGATGAACCTGTCGATCAGCTGCGACCACCGCGTCGTCGACGGCTGGGACGCGGCGAGCTTCATCCAGGCGGTCAAGAAGCTGCTCGAGACGCCGGTCCTGCTGTTCGCCGACTGAGCATGGCGCACGTCCTGCTCCGCTACACCCTGGCGCCCGATTATCTGGCGCGCCGGGGTGCGCTCCGGGAGACGCATCTGGCGCTTGCCTGGGCGGCGGCGGATGCCGGCACGTTGATCCTCGGCGGGGCGGTGGGCGATCCGCCGGAGAGCGCGCTGCTGCTGTTCGCCGATGCGGAGGCCGCGCGCAGCTTTGCCGCGCGGGATCCTTATGTGACGAACGGTCTCGTCACGTACTGGGACGTGGTCCCCTGGGCCACGGTGGTGGGGGCGGAAGCGGCGACGCCGATCCGCCCCGCCGGGTCACTGCGAGACGAAGACCGACTGGCTTAGCGCGTCGCGCACGGCCTCGCGGCCTTCCAGCATCCGGTCCCGCTCGCTGCGATTCAGCTGCTCGGCATCGGCCGCGAGCTGCTGGCGCGTCGCCTGGAGCTTGCGGAATGCCGCCTCGTCGGCAGGCGCGCGGAAACCGAACAGGCCGCCCAGATTGTACCAGCCGCGCCGGGCGAGCAGCTGGCAGAGCTGTTGCGTGGCGTCGAGCATCGCCAGCCGGTTCGCCTGGCGCGGATCCTCGCCGTCCGCACCCGCCATCATGGTGATGCCGTGCTTGGCCGATTCCGGCAGCCGCGCATCGCCGATCGCCTGGCGCAGCGCCCGCCGCTCGGCTGCCTGCGCCGTGCCGGCCTTTTCGGTCTCGCTGCGCAGCGCCGCGAACGCCGCGCAATGGTCGATCGCGCGCGGGTCCTGCGTCAGCAGATAGGGACTGTTGAGCGCCGCCGCACCGAGCCGGGCAAGCCCCTCGCCATAGCGCTGCTGCGCCGCCGTCTCTGCCGCCGCCACCGCCGCGAAGCGGCGCGAGATCGGCCCGCGCCCAGCCGCGTCGCCGGGAAAGCGGAGCGTGCCGTCCGCGGTAGGCTCGACATCGGCGAAGCTGCTCGCATCGACCCGCGCGCGGCTCTGGAACTGGCCGTTGGTGACCAGGCCGGCGACCGCACCGGTCGCGAGCAGCACGACCGCCGAGCCGGCACGCCAGCCGAGGCTCGCCCCGCGCAGCACGGCCAGCAACACCGCCAGCCACAGCACCACGCTCAGCGCGACGCCCGCACCGATCAGCACCGCCAGCGGTTGCGGCGGCAGCAGCAACGGCACCGCGATGGCGGCAATCACCAGCAACGCGACAGCGGCCAGGGTGGCGAGCAGCGGCAGCGAAACGGGCGCGGCGCCGCGCGCTTCTTCTTCGTCTTCGATCATGGTTCCCCCCACAGGATGGGCGCGACCTTAGCAGCGCGGCCAAAACCCTCAAGCGCCCATGCTTTTCATGGCAGTCCCCAAATTTCGCTAGGTTGCGCTGCATCGCAGCAAGGGGCATCGACGGACCATGACGCAATCCCAGAGCGCGGACCGCGCCGGCCTTCTTCTCGGAATCAACGCCTATGCGATGTGGGGGGTGCTGCCGCTGTACCTGCACCTGCTCCAGCCGGTTCCCGCGCTGCAGGTGCTGTCGCACCGGGTGCTGTGGTCGTTGCTGTTGCTCGCGGTGATCGTGATCGCGTTGCGCAAGGTGAAAGGCATCGCGGCGGCGGCGCGGGGGCGCACGCTGCTGCTCCTGCTCGGCAGCGCGGCGCTGATCGGGATCAACTGGCTGGTCTATATCTGGGCGGTCCAGAACGCGCATGTGCTCGATGCGAGCCTGGGCTATTTCATCAACCCGCTGGTCAATGTCGCGCTGGGCATGCTGGTCCTCGGCGAGCGGCTGCGGCGCTGGCAGGGCGTGGCGATCGGGCTGGCGGCGCTGGGGGTCCTGCTGCTGACGCTGCACGGCGGCGGCGCGCTGTGGATCCCGCTCGCGCTGGCGCTGAGCTTCGGCGGCTATGGCCTGCTCCGCAAGGTTGCGGCGATCGATGCGCTGGGCGGCCTGGCGGTGGAGACGCTGCTGCTCGGCCCGGCCGCGCTGGCGGTGCTGCTCTGGGCGGACCACACCGGCACGGCCGCGTTCGGCAGTTCGACGCGGATCGACCTGCTGCTGGTCGCGGCGGGCGCCGTCACCGCGACGCCGCTGCTGCTGTTCGCCGCCGCGGCCAAGAGGCTGCCTTATGCGACCATGGGGCTGCTCCAGTACATCGCACCGACGCTGCAGTTCCTGGAGGCGGTGTGGCTGTTCGGCGAGCCGGTGCTGCCGGTGCACCTCGCCACCTTCGCGCTGATCTGGTCCGGCTGCGCGCTCTATGCCTGGGACAGCCTGCGCGCCTATCGGGCGGCGGTGCGCGCCTGAGCGTCTCCTCCCTCGGGCGCAGCCCGGGGAGTGGTGGAGGGGGCTGCTCGCACCTACAAAAAAAGGACGCCGCATCGCGCGGCGCCCCTTCACCACGCCGCTGGCACGGCGCGGTCCCCCCCCGCTGCGCCGGGGGAGGAAACGGCGGTAGCGTTTACCCCTCGCGGCGGCCGAGCAGGCGCAGGCGGAGTGCGTTGAGCTTGATGAAGCCAGCCGCGTCGCGCTGGTCGTACGCGCCCTGGTCGTCCTCGAACGTCACGACCTTCTCGCTGTACAGCGAGTAGGGCGACTTGCGGCCGGTGACGATCACGCTGCCCTTGTACAGCTTGAGCCGCACGGTGCCGGTGACCTTCTCCTGGCTATAGTCGACCGCGGCCTGCAGCATCTCGCGCTCGGGCGAGAACCAGAAGCCGTTGTAGATCAGCTCGGCATAGCGCGGCGCCAGTTCGTCCTTCAAGTGCGCGGCACCGCGATCGAGCGTGATCTGCTCGATGCCGCGATGGGCGAGGTGATAGATGGTGCCGCCCGGCGTCTCGTACATGCCGCGCGACTTCATGCCGACGAAGCGGTTTTCGACCAGATCGAGCCGGCCGATGCCGTGCTTGCGGCCGAGCTCGTTGAGCGCGGTGAGCAGCGTCGCCGGCGACATCGCCTGGCCGTTGAGCGCCACGCCGTCGCCGCGCTCGAAATCGATCGTGATCGTCTCGGGCGTGTCGGGCGCGTCTTCCGGGTTCACGGTGCGCGAATAGACGTAATCGGGCACTTCCTCCCACGGATCCTCGAGCACCTTGCCCTCGGACGAGGTGTGGAGAAGGTTCGCGTCGGTCGAGAAGGGCGATTCGCCGCGCTTGTCCTTGGTCACCGGGATCTGGTGCGATTCCGCGAACTCGATCAGCTTGGTGCGGCTGGTCAGGTCCCATTCGCGCCACGGTGCGATCACCTTGATGTCCGGGTTCAGCGCGTAATAGCCGAGCTCGAAGCGGACCTGGTCGTTGCCCTTGCCGGTGGCGCCGTGGCTCACCGCATCGGCGCCGACCATCTTGGCGATCTCGATCTGGCGCTTGGCGATCAGCGGGCGCGCGATCGAGGTGCCGAGCAGGTATAGCCCCTCGTAGAGCGCGTTGGCGCGCATCATCGGGAACACATAGTCCTTCACGAATTCCTCGCGCACGTCCTCGATGAAGATGTGCTCGGGCTTCACGCCGGCCATCTCGGCCTTCTTGCGGGCGGGCTCCAGCTCCTCGCCCTGGCCGAGATCGGCGGTGAAGGTGACGACCTCGCAGTTATAGGTCTGCTGCAGCCATTTCAGGATCACGCTCGTGTCCAGGCCGCCCGAATAGGCGAGGACGACGCGATTGATCTTATCCGACATGGGGCAGGGACTCCGGGGCAAAAAAGAGAAGGGAAACGCGGGGCCTCTAGGATCCCCGCGCCGTACGCGCAATATCCGCCTTGACCCCGGCTGGACGGCTCAGCCCTGGCGCAGCTTCGCTTCGGCTTCGGCCATATAGTCGCGGGTGAGCGGCAGGGCGGTGCGCGAGCGCGAGAATTGCAACTGGTAGTTGACCAGCCCGCCATTCATGAAGCTGACGTACGATCCCGCCAGATAATAGGTCCACATGCGGAAGAAGCGCTCATCATAGAGCTCGACGATCGCGTCATGCGCGGCGACGGTGCGATCGTACCAGGCCTTGAGCGTGTGGCCGTAATGCATGCGCAGCACTTCCACATCGGTGAGGAAGTAGCGCAGCCCTTCATAGCCCTGTGCGATCTCCGACAGTGCGGGGATGTAGCCGCCGGGGAAGATGTACTTGAGCGTGAACGCATCGGTATAGCCCGGCTCGCCTGCGCGGCCGATGGTGTGGAGCAGCATCACGCCTTCCGGCGTCATCAGCTCGCGGCACTTGGTGAAGAAGGTGCGGTATTGCGGCGTGCCGACATGCTCGAACATGCCGACCGAGACGATCCGGTCGAACTGCCCGGTGAGCGCGCGATAGTCGATCAGCTCGAACTTCACCTTGTCCGCCACGCCGGCGGCTTCGGCGCGCTCGCGGGCGATCTTCAGCTGCTCTTCGGACAGCGTGATGCCCAGCACCTCGGCGCCGGTCTTGGCGTGGATGTAGAGCGCCATGCCGCCCCAGCCACAGCCGATATCGAGCACGCGCATGCCCGGCTGGATCGCCAGCTTGGCGACGATATGCGCCTTCTTGTCGGCCTGGGCCTGTTCCAGGCTGTTGGCCGGATCGGTGTAATAGGCGCAGCTATATTGCCGGTCTGCGTCGAGGAAGAGATCGTAGAGCCGCGCCGAAAGGTCGTAATGGTGCGCGACGTTCTGCTTCGACTTGCGCGCCATGTTGTAGCGGCCGAGCAGGTGCGCGACCTTGCCCGCGGCGAGGCTGAGCTTGGAAGGGTTGAGCGCCGTGTCGCTCTGTTCCCAGGCGTTGTTGGCGGTCACCAGATTGAGCAGTTCGAGAATGTCGCCCTGCTCGAGGTTCAGGCTGCCGTCCATATAGGTTTCGGCGGCGCCCAGTGCGGGATCGCGGACGATGCGGCCCTCGGCGCCCTTGGACAGCCGGATCGTGACGGGCTTGAGGGCGGGATCGGGGCTGCCGAAGGTGCGGGTGCTGCCATCGGGTCGGATCAAGGTGAGTTCGCCGCGCTTCACGGCGCGGTCGAAGAAGCGGTCAATCAGGGCCATGTCGCTCCACTAGGCAGAGATTGTGTCGGGAATACGCGTATTACGTTTCGACGCGCGGCAAACAACCTATCTGCCAGTAGGTTTCGGGATATGGTTCAAATTCCCGCATACCATTGATAGCCGCTCATATCCTCCCAGGTGCCGCCCTTGCCCTTGCCGATCCCGGCGAGAGAGGCGACCGCCTCGATCCCCACGAGATATTTGGCCTGCTTGTAGCCGAGCTGCCGCTCCACCCGCAGCCGCAGCGGCGCGCCGTGGCCGACATCGAGCCGTTTGTCGTTGAGCGCCCAGGCGAGAATTGTCTGGGGATGGAAGGCATCGATCAGGTCGATCGATTCATAATAGCCGCTGTCGCCGTACCGGTCGGCGCAGTGGAACACGATGTAGCGCGCCTGCGAACTGAGCCCCGCGGCGTTCAGGATGGTCGCAAGCTGCGTCCCCTGCCATTTGCCGATCGCGCTCCAGCCCTCGACGCAGTCATGCCGGGTGATCTGGGCGCGCTGCGGCATGTGCTGGAGCTGGTCCAGTGTGAGCTGCATTGGCTTTGCTACCATGCCGCCCACCTTGAGCCGCCAGTCGGCGAAGCCGGTGCCGGCCCAGATGTTATATTCGGGCGTGTTCGGATTGTAGGTGCCGTTCACCCGGAAGATCGGGCTGCGCTGCTCGGGCCGGAATTCGGTGGCGAGCGATCCGCGACCGATCGAGCGCTGGAGGAAGCGGTGCGCCTCCTCGGCGCTGGCCAGCACCGGGCTGTCGGTGAACTGGTCACAGCCGGTGAGCAGCCCGGCGGCACCGCCGACCAGCAAATTGCGGCGGGTGAGGATCATGGCTGCTTCTCCGCGGGCACGCGCCACCAGCCGGTGATCATCGAGCGCAGTTCGTTGATCGGCCCGGCGAGCAGCACCAGGGTCAAATGGACGAGCAGGAAGACGAGGATCGCCCCCATCGCGAGGAAGTGTACTGACCGCGCCGACTGCCGCCCGCCGAATAATGCGGTCAGCCACGGCCAGGCCGCATCCATGCCGGGCGACAGCGCGAGGCCGGAGAGTATCACCCCCGGCAACAGCACGAACAGCGTGCCGACATAGGCGAGCTTCTGGAAGATGTTGTAGGCGCGCGGGTCCTTGGGATCATGGAAGCGCAAGGCGAGATGGTCCTTGAAGTCCTTCCACAAATGCCCCGGCCCCAGCTCGCGCGCGCGGATGCGCAGGTCGCGCAGGATATGGCCGGTTGCCAGGCTCCACAGCAGGTAGACGAGCAGCCCGAAGGCAAGCACCAGCGCGAAGAAGAAGTGCCAGTGCCGCGCCCCGGCGAGGCTGTAATAGGACGGGATCGTCACCCAGCCGGGGAAGCGCGGCAGCTCTAGCCAGGCATGGTCGAAATTCGCGCCATATTGCCCCCAATAGAGCCGGGGATGCGCGTTGAAGATCATCAGCCCGCTGCCGACCATGATCAGCAGCGCGATCGCGTTGATCCAGTGCCACAGCCGGGTGACCAGCCGGTGGCGGTAGATCAGCTGCGTCCTTTCTGGTGGACCTTCGGCCATGTGCGCTTCCTCCTCTGGACCCGGCCAGTGTAGGAGATTCGCAGCAGCAGCGGAATCGGTTTCACCGCGGCCACAAAAAACCCGGAGCGCGCATGCCCACCGACTTCCATTTCTACGAACCTGCCTCGGGCCATGGCCTTGCGCACGACCCGCTCAACGCGATCGTCGGCCCGCGCCCGATCGGCTGGGTGAGCACCGTCTCGGCCAGCGGCGTGCGCAATCTCGCGCCCTACAGCTTCTTCAACCTTTTCAACTATCGCCCGCCGATCCTCGGCTTCGCCTCCACCGCGTGGAAGGACAGCGTCGCCAATATCGCCGAGACCAAGGAATTCGTCTGGAACCTCGCGACGCGCCCGCTCGCCGAAGTGATGAACGCGACCTCGGCGCCCGTCGACCCGGAGGTCGACGAGTTCGCCCATGCCGGCATCGAAGCGCTCCCCTCGCGCACCGTGCGACCGGATCGCGTCGCGGGCAGCCCGGCGCAGTTCGAATGCCGGCTGACCCAGCTGATCCGCCTGGAAAACAAGGAGGGCGCGGCGGTCGATACCTGGCTGGTACTGGGCGAGGCGACCGGCATCCATATCGATCGCGCGATGCTGGAGGACGGCGTCTACCAGACCGCGCGCGCCCGCCCGATCCTGCGCGGCGGCGGGCCGGCCGATTATTTCGAGATCGGCGAGGACGCGCTGTTCAGGATGTTCCGCCCGGGCTGACGCCCGGCTCAGGCAGGATCGGCGGGGTCGAATCCGGATAGGTCAGCCAGGTCTTCCACAGCTGGTGGACGCGCGCTTGGGTCAGCTCGATGCGGCAATTGAGCAGCGCGGCATTACGGATCGTGCCGCCCTGCCAATGCGCATAGACCGCGTCGCACTCGCCCTTGCGCCAGGCGATCCAGCGGCCCTGCGCTTCGTCGAACGCCTTGACCACCGTCACCCCGTCGCTCGCGGCGCGCTTGCGGGCGGCGACGAGATAGGTGTTCATCTCCACCTCGGCGGCGTTGCTGGCGCGCGCGAGACACAGGTTCATGTCCACCGTGGTCTTCGCATCGGCGCAGGGGTCGGCGGGGGCGGCAAGCGCGAGGGCGAGCAGAAGCAGCGACATGGCCGCACCCTACTCGCAGAATCGTGCAGGGCTCAACCGAGTGCGGCGAACTTCTCTTCGGCTTCGCGGTCGAGCTGCGCGCGGCTCTTCTTCTCGGACGCCGTCTTCAGCTGGCCGCACGCCGCGTCGATGTCGCGCCCGCGCGGGGTGCGCACCGGCGCCGAGATGCCGCCCTCGAACACGATGTTCGAGAAGGAACGGATCCGCTCCGGCGTCGAGCATTCGTACGGCGCGCCCGGCCAGGGGTTGAACGGGATCAGGTTCACCTTGGCGGGCAGCTTGTACTTGCGCAGCAGACGGACCAGCTCGTGCGCATCGGCGTCGCTGTCGTTCTTGTCCTTCAGCATCACATATTCGAAGGTGATGCGGCGGGCATTGTTGGCGCCCGGATAATCGGCACAGGCCTGGAGCAGCTCCTCGATGCCGTACTTCTTGTTGAGCGGCACGATCTCGTCGCGCACGTCCTTGGTGACCGCGTGGAGCGACACCGCCAGATTGACGCCGATCTCCTCGCCGGCGCGCGCCATGATCGGCACCACGCCCGAGGTGGAGAGGGTGATGCGGCGCTTGGACAGCGCGAGGCCGTCGCCGTCCATCACGATCTGGAGGCCGGCCTTCACTTCGTCGAAATTGTACAGCGGCTCGCCCATGCCCATCATCACGATGTTGGTGAGCAGGCGGCCTTCGGGCTGGCTCGGCCATTCGCCGAGCGAATCGCGCGCGAGCATCACCTGGCCGACGATCTCGCCGGCGGTAAGGTTGCGCACCAGCCGCATCGTGCCGGTGTGGCAGAAGCGGCAGTTGAGCGTGCAGCCCACCTGGCTCGATACGCACAGGGTTCCCCGATCCGCGTCGGGGATGAACACCATCTCGTAGTCCTGCCCGTCGGGCGAGCGGAGCAGCCACTTGCGCGTGCCGTCGTTCGAGACCTGCGCCTCGACCACCTCCGGGCGGCCGATCACGAAGCGCTCGGTCAGCCACGGGTGCTGGGCCTTGGCGATGTCGGTCATCGCCGAGAACTCGGTGGCGCCGCGATTGTAGATCCAGTGCCACAGCTGCTTGGCGCGCAGCTTGGCCTGCTTGGGCTCCAGACCTGCGGCGGCCAGCGCCTCGCGGATACCGTCGCGGGAGAGACCGATCAGGTCGGTACGCCCGTCTTCGCGCGCGGCGAGGGCACGCGGCACGGGCACGGGATCGATGTGCCCGGGGATGGGCATGGGGGCGGCCGACACTGTCTGCATCCGCCGCATATAGGCGAAAATCCCCGGCTTTTCCAGCGGCGTGATTCCGGCCGCGCCCGTCCTAACCTGGGTCATGCCGTCCCGCCACGGCCACAGCCCATCGTGAATCGGGTGTGAAGCGGAAAACCTTTCCCCACTGTTACGTTACACCCATGCAAAACAGTTTCATTGTTGCGAGGAGTTGAGAATGAAGACGATCTTTTCGAGCCTGGCAATCGCCGGCACGCTGATGGCGTCGACCGCCTTCGCCCAGACCACGACCCCGGCCCAGACGACCCCGGCCGACGCCGCGCCGGCACAGACCACGCCGGCTACGCCCGACCAGGGCACCACGGGTGCAGGCACCGCCGCCACGGCAACCGCCGGCGCGTCGACCTTCACCGATACCGAGGTCCAGCAGTATGCCAAGGCGGCGCTCGCGGTGAACAAGATCAACGCGGACACCAGCATCCCGACCGCGGAAAAGAACCCCAAGTTCGTCGCCGCGATCACGTCGTCGGGCCTGCAGCCGCAGCGCTTCAACGAGATCAGCCAGGCGATGGCCTCGGACACCGCGCTCAACCAGCGCATCCAGGCGGCCGCAGCCCAGGCGCAGACCAGCGGCCAGTCGGCCCAGGCGACCGCACCGGCCAGCCCAACCGGCAACTAATCGGTTAGCTCCCCTAATGCGGCGGCGGTCCCCAGCGGACCGCCGCCGTTTTTGTATGTGCCACTGTCATCGATCCGGAACGAAAGCCCGCCAAAGGCACCGCCTTGGGTTCGCTTCGCAAAGGACAGGACGGAATGCGCAAAGGGATGATGGTCGCTGCGGCGGCGCTGCTGATGGCGATGGCACCGGGCGGCACCACGCCGGATGCCGACAAGAGCCTGGATTCGCTGCGGCTCGACCAGGTGCGCGTGCTCGGCTCGCACAACAGCTACCGCCCCTATCCGCTGCCCGAGGTGGAGGCGCGCATCCGCAAGCTGCTGCCGACTTATTGGGAGGGCCTCGCTTATGGCCACCCGCCGCTCGAGAGCCAGCTCGCACTCGGTTTGCGCCAGCTCGAGATCGACGTCGCGCCCGATCCTCAGGGCGGCGCCTATGCCGCGCCCTATGCGAACGGTCCCGATGAGATAAAGGCCGAGATGGCCGCGCCCGGCGCCAAGACGATCCACATCCCCGGCATCGACTGGCAGTCGCATTGCCGCGTCTTCCGCGCGTGCATGGCGCTATTCCGCCGCTGGTCGGATGCGCATCCGGGCCATCTGCCGGTGATAATCCTGGTCAATGCCAGCGACGTGCGCCCCATCCCCGGCGTGCGCACCACCGATATCGGCTTCGACGCCGCCACGCTCGACGCGCTGGACGCCGACATCGCCGCGACGATCGGTCGTGAGCGGGTGATCACGCCCGACGACGTCCGCGGCACCCTCCCCACGCTGCGCGACGCGGTGACCACGCATCGCTGGCCGACCATCGGCGCCTCGCGCGGCAAGTTCCTGTTCGTGCTCGATACCTCCGAAGCCAATGAAGAGCGCTACCGCACCGGCCATGCCAGCCTGAAGGGCCGGATGATGTTCGGCTGGTATCCGGAGGATGCGCCCGAAGCGTCGTTCTTCAACACCCAGAGCCCGACCGAAGACCCCGCCACGATCACCCGCCGCGTCAAGGCCGGCTTCATGGTCCGCACCCGCGCTGATGCCGAGACGCTGGAGGCACGCAACCATGACCGCCGCCGGCTCGACGCCGCGATCGCCTCGGGCGCGCAGCTGATCAGCACCGATTATTATGAAGGCGTGCCCGATCCGCGCGGGCTCAACTGGGTAGTGTCGCTGGGGAAGAGCACGGTGATCTGCAACAGCGTGACGGCAGCCTGCCCGAAGCGCTGAGATGTCAGCGGCGGTCCGGTTCCGGGCCGCCGCGCAACAGCACATCCCGACGCGGTGCCGGCACGGTGATGCCGTGCTCGCCGAACAGCTTCCACAGCCGGTTGAGCACGTCGCTCCGCACATTGCCGACGCCGCTCTCGGGATCGCTGATCCACACCAGGATCTCGTGCGCCGCGCCGTTCTCGCCCAGCGCGGTCAGCCAGACATTGGGCGGCGGCGTGTCGAGCACGCGCGGGCTTTCGGTCGCGGCGCGCAGCATCAGGTCCTGCGCCAGTTCCAGGTCGCAGCCATAGGCTACCGTCACCGCGATCCGCACGCGCACGTTGCGATCGGTGTAGGACCAGTTCTCGACTTCCTGGGTCATCAGATTCTCGTTCGGAATCAGATGCTCCTTGCCGTCCCGCGTGATCACCGAGACCGCGCGCACGCCGATCTTGTTCACCCAGCCGAAACTGTCCCCCACCACGATCACGTCGCCCGGCTTGATCGAGCGGTCCATCAGCAGGATGATCCCGGCGATCAGGTTGCCGACCGTCTTCTGCATGCCGAAGCCGATCGCCAGGCCGAACGCGCCCGAGAACACCGCGAAGGTCGTCAGGTCGATCCCCAGCAGGTCGATGCCGACGAAGAAGGCGGCGGTGACGATGGCGATGCTCGCCAGCTTCTGCCCAAGCAGCTGCTGGGTGGGATCGAGGCCCTTGGCCCGCCCGATCCACTGGCCGAGCAGCCGGTTGGCGATCCGCACCAGCGCGTAGATGATCGTGACGGTGACCAGGAAGGTGAGCAGCGACAGGAGCGACAGCCGCCGCGTGCCGATGTCGAAACCCACGCGCGCGAGCAGCGCCTCGATCACCCCGAGCCCGCCCATCGTCTTGCTGAGCAGCGAGGTGAAGGCGATCGCACCCATTGGCCAGGTGGCGAGCCGCGGCAGCCCCAGCCCGCGCAGTACCTCGACCACCGCCAGCGCCATCGCCAGCCCCGATGCGATGCCGAGCAGCAGCGTCGCCGGCGGATGCCAGGCATAGCCGCTCGCAACCGGCGACAGCAGCAGCGCCACGGTGAAGTAGCGGGTGATCCGACACAGCCGCGCCTGGATGCCGTTGATATGCTCGCCGGCGATGCGGTGCCACAGCCCGGCAACATACGCGCCGATGCGCCGGCCGACCAGCACGCCGATCGCCACCGCCAGCATGGCGAGGCCCAGCGCCACCGCCAGCTCGCCCAGCTCGGCCGGCGAGGGCATGCGCATCCCCATGCCGGCGAACCGGTCGAGCAGTTCGCGGATCATCCGCGCGCGGCGGCGAAGCGGGCGAGCCCTGCCTCGAGATCGGCGATCAGGTCGTCGGTGTCTTCCAGCCCGACATAGAGCCGGATCATCGGCCCTTCGGCTTCCCAGGGCGACGTGGTGCGGATGCGCTGCGGATCGGCCGGAATGGCGAGGCTTTCATAGCCGCCCCAGCTGAAGCCGATGCCGAAATGCCGAAGACCGTCGATCAGCGCGGTGCGCGCGGCATCGTCGCCGCCGTTCAGCACGAAGGAGAACAGGCCGGCGGACCCGCGGAAATCGCGCACGAACACGTCGTGGCCGGGGCAATCGGGCAATGCCGGGTGGAGCACCCGCGCCACTTCGGGCCGCGTCTTCAGCCACTGCGCGATCTTGAGCCCGCTCGCGCCCGACTGGCGCAGCCGCACCTCCATCGTCCGCAACCCGCGCGAGGCGAGATAGGCATCGTCCGGGCTGGCGCAGAGGCCGAGCTGATAGGTGGTCGCGCGAAGCTTCTCATAGTGGCCTGGCGCGGCGGTGACCGATCCCATCATCACGTCCGAATGGCCGACGACATATTTGGAGCAGGACAGGATCGTATAGTCGATGCCCTTCTCGATCGCCGGGAAGTAGAGCGGCCCCGCCCAGGTATTGTCGAGCAGCGTCACGATCCCGCGCGCCTTGGCGACTGCGACGATCGCCGGCACGTCCTGCACCTCGAAGGTGAGGCTGCCGGGGCTTTCCAGCAGGATCACCTTGGTCCGCTCGGTGCACAGCGCGGCGATGCCCGCGCCGATCAGCGGGTCGTAATAGGTGGCGGTGACGCCCAGCCGCTTGAGCATCGTGTTGCCGAAGCCGCGCGTCGGCTCGTAGCTGCTGTCGGGCAACAACACCTCGTCGCCGGGCGACAGCACCGCGAGCAGCGCGGTGGTGATCGCCGACACGCCCGAGGGATAGAGAAGCGTAGCTTGCGCGCCGGGCTCGAGCTCGGTCAGCGCGTCGGCGAGCGACCACTGGGTCGGCGTGCCGCGGCGACCATAATAGAGCTTGTGGTGCGTGTCGGCGCTGCCGCGCTCGCGCATTTCGGCGATATTGTCGTAGAGGATCGTCGAGGCGCGCCACACCGGCGGGTTGACGATGCCCTGCGTCCATTCGGGCCGACGACCGGCATGGACGACCTTGGTCGCATCCTTGTCGTGATCTTCGCTCATGCGCCAACCACCTTCGCGGTATCGGGCTGCGCGCCCCATTCGGTCCAGCTGCCGTCGTACAGCGCGATCTCGTGCCCCAGCAGGTGCGCCGCGAAGACGATCACCGAGGCGGTGATGCCCGAGCCACAGGTGGCGACCAGCGGCCGGGTGAGGTCCAGCCCGGCGGCATCGAACACCGCCTGGATGCCTTGCGTCGCCTTCCAGTGGCCGTCGCTCTCAAAGAAGCGGCCATAGGGGATGTTCTTGGCCCCCGGCATATGCCCTGCGCCGCATTCGGGGCGCGGGTCGGGCTCCTCGCCGGTAAAGCGCGCCGCCGAACGCGCGTCGACGATCTGCTCGGCCGTCGTGCGCATGTCGTCGAGCGTCCGCAGCTGCGCGACAGGCGCGCCCGCCGTGAACTCCGTCGCGGCAGCGAGTTGCGGCCCGGTCTGCACCGGCCGCCCCTCGGCGCGCCAATGGCCCATGTTCCCGTCGAGGATTGCGGCATGCACCCCGAACATCCGCAGCACCCACCAGGCACGGCAGGCGGTGTGGTGCGGGCTGTTGTCGTAGAGGACGATGCGGGTGGTCCCCATCACTCCCAGCTGCGCCATGCGTTCCTCGAACACGCTCCGCTTGGGCAGCATCGAAGGCAGCGGGTTCTCGGCATCGACCAGCGTGTCGAGATCGAGCAGCCGCGCCCCGGGGATATGCCCCGCCTCGAATTCGGCGCGCGGATCCTGCTTGGCCGCGCCCGGAATGGTCGAGGTGTAGGTCGCGTCGAGGACCAGCAGGTCGGGGGCGCCGAGCATGCCGGCCAGCGCATCGGTGGTGATCAATCCGTCCATGCGGGTAGGTCCTAGCCCTATGGAAACCGCACGGCAAACGCCTACATGGCGGCCATGGACGCCAAGCATCTCGGTAAGCAATCCGCCCTGCCCGCCACGCCGGAGGAAGCGGAACTCGACTATGTACCCAATCCGCGTGCGGGCACGCGCTATCTGGTGCGCTTCGCCGCGCCCGAATTCACCTCGCTCTGCCCGATCACCGGCGCGCCCGATTTCGCGCATCTGGTGATCGACTATGTGCCGGGCGAGAAGATCGTCGAATCCAAGTCGCTCAAGCTGTTCCTGGGCAGCTTCCGCAACCACGGCGCGTTCCACGAGGATTGCACCGTCGGCATCGGCGAGCGGCTGTTCCGCGAGATGCAGCCGCTCTGGCTGCGAATCGGTGGCTATTGGTACCCGCGCGGTGGTATTCCGATCGACGTGTTCTGGCAGTCGGGCAAGCCACCGGAGGACGTTTGGGTCCCCGATCAGGGCGTTCCCGGATATCGCGGCCGCGGCTGAACGGCAGATTTACAGCACGGTTCATCAGGTATAGAGTTGTGCGTTGCAGCGAAACTGCAACTTATTCGAAAAACGGGAGTTTAACAGGACATACGGCCCAGATTTGGGCCGAGTCCATCATGCAGTAGCGAAAGGTCCGCCATGGCACGGTCTCCTATGGGTCCCCGGATCCGGCATCTTGCCCTGATCGGCAACTTCCTGCCGCGCAAGTGCGGCATCGCCACCTTTACTACCGACACCTACACCGCGCTCGCCGAGCGCTATCCGGAAGTCCAGGTCGACGTCTATGCGATGGACGACCTGCCCGGCCACTACGCCTATCCGCCGCAGGTGACGGGTTCGATCGCGCAGAACGATCGCAGCGCCTATCTGGAAACCGCCCGCAAGATCGAGGCGAGCGGCGCCGAGGCGCTGTGGATCCAGCATGAGTACGGCATTTTCGGCGGCGCCGCCGGCGAACTGCTGCTCGCGCTGACCGATCGCATCTCGATCCCGGTGATCGTCACGCTCCACACCGTGCTCGAGCGCCCGAGCGCCGATGAGCGCCGGGTGATGGAAAAGCTGATCCGCCGCGCCTCGAAGCTGATCGTCATGGCCGAGAAGGGCCGCGAGATCCTCAAGCGCGTCCACGGCGTGAAAGACAGCAAGATCGAAGTCATCCCGCACGGCGTGCCCGATCGCGCCTTTGCCGACACCGCCGACTTCAAGCCGAATTTCGGCTGGGAAGGCCGCGACGTCATCCTCACCTTCGGCCTGCTCGCACCGAGCAAGGGCATCGAGACGATGATCGAGGCGATGCCGGCGGTCGCCGCCGCGCATCCGAACGCGCTCTACGTGATCCTGGGCGCCACCCACCCGCATCTCGTGGCGCATGAGGGTGAGGCCTATCGCGACCGCCTGCACGCGCAGATCGCGGCGCTGGGCCTGCAGAACAACGTCACCTTCGTCGACCGCTTCGTCGAGCAAAGCGACCTGCTGGACTATCTCCAGGCGGCCGACATCTATGCGACGCCCTACCCCAATCCCGCGCAGATCACCTCGGGCACGCTCTCCTATGCGGTGAGCATGGGCAAGCCGGTGGTCTCCACACCCTATGTCCACGCGACCGAGATCCTCGACCAGGATCATGGCGTGCTCGTCGGGTTCGGCGACAGCGCCGCCTTCTCGCGCGAGATCAACCGACTGCTCGGCGATAACGACGCCCGGCTGGCGCTGGCCAAGCGCGCTTATGACCGTGGCCGCACGATGCTGTGGACCCGCCTCGCCGAGCGCGCGATCGATGCGTTCGACGCGATCCTCGACGAGAAGCCCCACCGTATCCGCACCGCGACAAATGAACTGCCGACGCTCTCCCCGGTGCTGACGGCGGTCGAGCGGATGAGCGACGCCACCGGCATGCTCCAGCACTCGATCTATTCGGTGCCGGACCGCCGCCACGGCTATTGCATCGACGACAATGCCCGTGCGCTGATCCTGATGAGCAAGATCGACGATGTCGACGAGGCGGTGCGTGATCGCTGGACCGCCATCTATGGTGGCTTCGTCCAGCACGCCTGGAATCCCGACAAGCGCAAGTTCCGCAACTTCATGAACTTCGACCGCACCTGGTGCGAGGATGAAGGCTCGGAAGATTCGAACGGCCGCGCGATCTGGGCGCTGGGTGTCACCGCCCGCGACGCCCGCGCGCAGAAGCATCGCGACTGGGCCTCGGTGCTGTTCGACGAGACGGCGTCGATCGCCTTCGATCTCGGCAGCCCGCGCGCGCACGCCTTTGCGATGCTTGGCGCCGCGGCGATGGCGGAGGCACATCCGGGCCACGCTTTGTCGCGCGAGATCCTCACACGCTTCGGCGACGAGCTGGTCGCGCTGCTGGAACGCACCCGTCGTCCGGCGTGGAGCTGGTTCGAAATCGTGCTGGCCTATGACAATGCCCGCCTGCCCGAGGCGCTGTTGCGCGCAGGCCATGTCCTCGGTCGCCAGGACTTCCTCGATACCGGGCTGGAGACGCTCAGCTGGATCGCCGAGCGCCAGACCTCGCCCGAAGGCCGCTTCCGCGCCGTCGGCACCGAGAGCTTCGGTCGCGAATATGCCGATCCGCTGCCGTTCGACCAGCAGCCGCTGGAAGCCCAGGCGACGATCGACGCCTGTCTGGCCGCGCACGAAGCGACCGGGGAAGCACGTTGGGCGGAAGAAGCGATGCGGGCCTATCGCTGGTATCTGGGTGCCAACGATCTCGACATCCCGCTCGCCAGCGTCGCCGATGGCGGCTGCTTCGACGGGCTGATGCCCACCGGACTTAACCGTAATCAAGGTGCCGAGTCGATTCTCGCACTCCAACTGGCGAATTGCGCAATCTCAGCTCTTTCAAAGCGCAATAAAAGCGTGGCAGGACCGGAACTCGCCGTCGCCTGAAGCGATACCGGGGGACGGCGCCGTAACGAGCGCGTTCCCCGGGGGTTGCTAATGCCGGAACTGTTTCACCATCCCTTGCGGCTTCGTGCCGATCCATCCCGCGTCGTGGTACGCCCGTTCCACATCGCCTGGGCGTCGACCAATGGCGGCGCGCCCAGCCGGACGGAGCGGATCGTCAGCGAAGTGCTGGCGCTGTCGCCGGGCCAGGCGCGCGCCGAGCTCGAACTGGTCCTCAAGGATTTCGAGGCGCGCCACTGGCAGACGCGGCGCGTGTTCATGACCCGCTATGACGAGATCGAGGCGATGCTCGGCCTCGACGGCGCGGAGATCGGCGACGAGAAGCGCCAGCTGCTCGGTGCCTATTTCTGCCACGAATACAGCTATGCCGCCGCCGCGCTGATGAACCCCAGCGCCGTGCCGCATTACGACCAGACTGGCATGCCGCCGGGCAGCATGCGCATCCTGATGTCGCTACGCGCGGTGGGCGAGGGCCACATTTCCTCGGTCGCCTTCCGCGAGGGCATCATCACCGACGGCAACGAACTGGTGCTCGCCCCCGAGCCGCCCTTCGCCACCGCCGCCGATGCGCGCGAGCCCGACGAGCGGGCGATGGAAGGTCCGGTCCGCATCTACCGCCACCGCGATTCGACTCTGTCCGGCACGGTGATCTTCCCGATCACCCGCGCCCAGTCGAACGGGCTGGAGGATCTGCGGATCTGCCACTTCACCCATGACGACGGCACGGTCGAATGGATCGGCACCTACACCGCCTATAACGGCTCGGGCATCCAGTCGGAGCTGCTGCGCACCCATGACTGGCGCGGGCTCGACCTCGTGCCGATGACCGGCAGCGCCGCACGCAACAAGGGCATGGCGCTGTTCCCGCGCAAGGTGGGCGGCAAGTACATGATGCTCGGCCGGCAGGACGGCGAGAATATCTTCCTGCACAGCTCGGACGACATCACCCATTGGGAAGGCGGCGAGCTGATCATCAAGCCGCAATTCCCCTGGGAGCTGGTGCAGATGGGCAATTGCGGCCCGCCGATCGAGACCGATCAGGGCTGGCTGGTGCTCACCCACGGCGTCGGCGCGATGCGCAAATATTCGATCGGCGCGGCGCTGCTCGACAAGGACGATCCCTCGAAGGTCCTCGCCCGCTCGCGCGCGCCGCTGCTGGCCGCCGCCGATCAGGACCGCGAGGGCTATGTGCCCAACGTCGTCTATACCTGCGGCGCGATCCGCCACGGCGACAGCCTGTTCATCCCCTACGGCGTGGCGGACAGCTCGGTGGCGTTCGCCTTCGCGCCGATCCAGGCGCTGATCGACCAGATGGAGTGAGGCCCATCGCCGTCGCACCTCGCGCGGGGGGCGACGGCGATGGCTCAAAGCGCGGTCGGCATCCCGTCGCGCAGTTCGTGGCTGCACAGCTGCGCCTCGGGCGTATCCTCCGCCTCCAGCGCGGTGACCGTCACCCATCCCTCGGCACGCAGCGCGGCGCCGATCGCCGCATCGGTGTCGAACGGCAGGAACAGCCGACGCCGCGCATCCCCCCCCATGCCGGCATCGAGGATAGGGTCGGCATAGAGCGAAAAGCCGACCGCGGGCTCCTCGCGGCCGCCGTCGTGCACCACCGTATAGGTGCCGCCGCGCCCGATCTCGCCGCGCACGCCGCGCGCGAAGATCGAGAAGCCGAGCCAGGTCTGATATTCGAAGCCGTGCCGCTCGGTTGGATCCAGCGTCAGCGCGACGCCCGCAGGGATGCTCGCGGCGATGGCTGCGAGACCGTCGATCCGGCTGGCGAGCGCCGTGCCTGCATCGGTGGCGCGCAACTTGGCCATCGCGCCTTCAAAGGGGCCGGCCGCTTCGATCAGCGGCAGATACTTGGGGTCGATCGCCGCAACGCCGCCGGCGTCCTTGGCATCCAGCCGCTCGCGCAGGGCGGTGAGCTTCTCCTGCGGCAGCGTGCCGCCGGCGAGGGTGTCGACCAGGTCGGGCAGGGTGAAGTCGATGGCGAGGCCTTCGACCCCTGCCGACTGCAGCGATTCGATCGCCACACGGACGACTTCCATCGCCGCGGCCACGCTGTCGCGCCCGATCAGCTCGCAGCCGATCTGGCGCATCGCGCGGCGCGGATCGAGCGCCGGCGCCTTGAGCTTGAGCACCTGCCCCGCATAGCAGAGCCGCACCGGGCGCGGATGGTGGCCCATCCGCGTCGCGGCGATACGGCCAACCTGCGCGGTGAGGTCGGGGCGGATGGCGAGGCTGCGCTGCGATACCGGATCGACGAAGCGCACGGCATTGTGCACCGCGCCGGTCTTGAGCCGCGTCGCCAGCTCGTCGGCGAATTCGGCGAGCGGCGGATCCACCTGTTCATAGCCATACAGACGCGCGAGCCCGAGCACGCGCGTCTCGAGCCGGGCTGCCGCGTCGGCGGCAGGCGGCAATCGATCGTGAAACCCTTCGGGGAGGAGACCAGTCATGGGCGCCTCCCCTAATGGCTTCAGAAGCCGAGCGCCATGGCGGTCTTCACGCCCGGCAGCGCGCGGACCTTCGCCAGCAGTGCCTCGTCCACCGCCTCGTCGACCGAGAGCAGCAGGATCGCCTCGCCGCCCGCCGAACGGCGGCCGAGGTGGAAGGTGCCGATGTTGACGCCCGCCTCGCCCAGCGTGGTGCCGAGGCGGCCGATGAAGCCCGGCGCGTCCTCGTTGACGATGTAGAGCATGTGCCCGGCGAGATCGGCCTCGACCTTGATGCCGAACAGCTCGACCAGGCGCGGCGCGGCATTGCCGAACAGCGTGCCGGCCACCGAACGGTCACCCGCCTGGGTGCCGACGGTCACACGCACCAGCGTGTGGTAATCGCCCTCGCGGTCATGGCGTACTTCGCGCACATCGAGACCGCGCTCCTTGGCGAGGAACGGTGCGTTGACCATGTTCACCGTGTCCGAATGGACGCGCATCAGCCCCGCCAGCACCGCGCTGGTGATCGGCTTCTGGTTGAGCTCGGCCGCGGCACCCTCGACCTCGATGGCGATGCTGGTGAGCTCGCCGTGCGCCAGCTGGCCGACCAGGCCGCCCAGCTTCTCGGCCAGTGCCATATAGGGCTTCAGCCGCGGCGCTTCCTCGGCCGAGAGGCTCGGCACGTTGAGCGCGTTGGTGACGCCGCCGGTGACCAGATAGTCGGCGAGCTGCTCGGCGACCTGGATCGCGACATTGACCTGCGCTTCGGTGGTCGAGGCGCCGAGGTGCGGCGTCGCCACGAAGTTGGGCGTGCCGAACAGCGGGTGTTCCTTGGCCGGCTCCTGCACGAACACGTCGAGCGCCGCGCCGCCGATATGGCCCGAATCGAGCCCATCCTTCAGCGCCGCCTCGTCGATCAGGCCGCCGCGCGCGCAGTTGATGATCCGCACGCCCTTCTTGGTCTTGGCGAGATTCTCGCGGCTCAGGATGTTGCGGGTCTGGTCGGTCAGGGGGGTGTGCAGCGTGATGAAGTCGGCGCGCAGCAGCAGATCGTCGAGCGTCATCTTCTCGACACCCATTTCCAGCGCACGCTCGGGCGTGAGGAACGGATCATAGGCGATCACGCGCATGCGCAGGCCGATGGCGCGGTCCGCGACGATCGAGCCGATGTTACCCGCGCCGATCAGGCCCAGCGTCTTGCCGGTCAGCTCGACGCCCATGAAGCGGTTCTTCTCCCACTTGCCGGCCTGGGTCGAGACATCGGCTTCGGGCAGCTGGCGGGCGAGCGCGAACATCAGCGCGATGGCATGTTCGGCGGTGGTGATCGAGTTGCCGAACGGGGTGTTCATCACCACCACGCCTTTGGCCGAGGCGGCGGGGATGTCGACATTGTCGACGCCGATGCCGGCGCGGCCGATCACCTTGAGATTGGTGGCGTGCTCGAGAATGTCCTTGGTGACCTTGGTCGAGCTGCGGATGGCGAGGCCGTCATAGTTGCCGATGATCGCCTTGAGCTCGTCCGGGGTCTTGCCGGTGATCTCGTCCACTTCGACGCCGCGCTCGCGGAAGATCTGCGCGGCCTTGGGGTCCATCTTGTCGGAAATCAGTACCTTGGGCATGGAATGCTCCTGTGCACAACGGTGCGCCTGCGACGGCAGGCGCCCGGAATTTCGTAAGGGAATCGCGTCTGGCCTTGGGCTCCTGCTTTCGCAGGAGCACGGCCGGATCATCCCGCCTTGGCGGTGGCGTAGGCCCAGTCGAGCCAGGGGCCGAGCGCCTCGATATCGGCGGTGTCGACGGTGGCGCCGCACCAGATGCGGAGACCCGCCGGCGCATCGCGATAGCCGGCCACGTCAAAGGCCGCGCCTTCCTTTTCGAGCAGACCGGCGAACTTCTTGATGAAGTCCGCATCGGCGCCCTCGACGGTGAGGCACACGCTGGTGCGCGAGCGGATCGCGGGATCCTCGGCGAGGTGGCCGAGCCAGGCGCGCTCGGCGACGATCTTGTCGAGCGCGGCGGCATTGGCATCCGATCGGGCGATCAGCCCCCCGGCGCCGCCCAGGCCCTTGCCCCATTCGAGCGCGAAGATCGCGTCTTCCACGGCCAGCATCGACGGCGTGTTGATCGTCTCGCCCTTGAACACGCCCTCGGCGAGCTTGCCCTTGGAGACGAGGCGGAACACCTTGGGCAGCGGCCAGGCCGGCGTGTAGGTCTCAAGCCGTTCGACCGCGCGCGGGCCCAGGATCAGCACGCCGTGTGCGCCTTCGCCGCCCAGCACCTTCTGCCAGGAGAAGGTGGCGACGTCGATCTTGTCCCAGGGCAGATCGTAGGCAAACACTGCCGAGGTGGCATCGGCGAAGCTCAGGCCCTCGCGGTCGGCGGCGATCCAGTCGCCGTTCGGCACGCGGGCGCCCGAGGTGGTGCCGTTCCAGGTGAACAGCACGTCGTTCGACCAGTCGACGGCGCCCAGATCGGGCAGCTGGCCATAATCGGCACGCAGCACGGTCGGTTCGAGCTTGAGCTGCTTGGCAGCATCGGTGACCCAACCCTCACCGAAGCTTTCCCAGGCGAGCGTGGTCACAGGCCGTGCGCCCAGCATCGTCCACATCGCCATTTCGAAGGCGCCGGTGTCCGAACCGGGCACGATGCCGATGCGGTGCGTGTCCGGCAGGCGGAGCAGCTCGCGCATCAGGTCGATGCAATATTGGAGACGGGTCTTGCCCAGCTTCGAGCGGTGCGAGCGGCCGAGCGACTCGGTGGCGAGCTTCTCGGGCGACCAGCCCGGGGGCTTGGCGCAGGGACCAGAGGAAAAATAGGGACGCGCCGGTTTGGTGGCGGGCTTCGCAGGCGCAAGCGTGGCGTCGGCGGCAGTCAAATCAGTCATGTAGACTCTCCTCACAGAGAGCACGCGCGGCGTTGGGACCGCGTGGCCCGTCGACGGCCCTAGCGGCGAGTGGCCGAAAGTCAATCGCCGACATCGTTTCGGTGGAACAATGTTGTGCCTCCGCGACTTTTCTGGACAGCTTTGCAAAATATCTGGGAGATACGACATGCGGACGATTTTGGCGGCCGGGCTGGCCGCGATGCTCTTGACGACTTCGGCCACTGCGCAGCAGCAGAAGCAGAGCGTCGGCGAGGGCGCCCAGGCACCGCTGCAAGATCTGCGTATCAACGAAAAGAAGATTCCGGACGTGCTGCTGCTCGCCGCCTCCGCCCCCTATTCGTCGCAGGGGACCAAAAGCTGCGCGCAGATCCGAGCAGGCATCGCCAACCTCAACGCCGTGCTCGGCACCGATGCCGATGCACCGGCGGCGAAGGGCGGCAATGGCGGTGCGATCGCCGCGTCGGGTAGCCGCGCGATCGTTGGCGCGCTGATCCCCGGCTTCGGGCTGGTGCGCATGGTCACCGGTGCCGACAAGCAGGAGAAGCGGGTGACTGCGGCGCTCTACGGCGGCACGATCCGCCGCGCCTATCTGAAGGGCCTGGGCGTATCCAAGGGCTGCCGCCCGCCGGCCGCGCCGACCGCGACCGCCCGCGCGGCGGTACCGAAGTTGCCGGTCAACGACAAGGACGACAAGAAGGACGACCGCAAGGACTGATCCTGCTGCCTGCCAACATTACGAATACAAGGCTGCGCAAATCTGCCTGAGTCCGGCGGCGACCCGTCCGCTGGACTCAGGAGGATTGCACCATGGCTCATTCCACCCCCAAATGGCTTGCCGCCCAAGCCAACGCCGCGCCGCATGGCTTCGCGCATGCGCCGGATACCACTGCCGGTTATTGGAGCCAGCGGCCCGAGAACGCGCTGCCGCCGCCCGATTTCTGGAGCCCCTATGCCCGCAACCGGCCGCTGCCGACGCCGGGGGTGGAAGCGCGCAAGGCGTGGATCGTCGGCAGCGGTATCGCCGGTCTCGCCGCGGCCTTCTACCTGATCCGCGATGGCCATATGCCGCCCGCCAACATCACCATCCTCGATGCCGCGCATATCGAGGGCGGCTCGCTCGACGGCGCGGGCGATGCGGAGCGTGGCTATCTGATCCGCGGCGGCCGCGAGATGAACTGGAACTACGACAATCTGTGGGACCTGTTCCAGGACGTGCCCGCGCTGGAGCTCCCCGCCGGCTATAGCGTGCTCGACGAATATCGCTGGGTGAACGACCGCGACCCCAATTATTCCAAGGCGCGGCTGATGCACCAGCGGGGGGTGATCAAGGACTTCCGCACCTTCGGCCTGTCGCGCAACGACCAGTGGGAGATCGTCCGGCTGCTGCTCAAGCGCAAGGACGAGGTGAACGACACCACGATCCAGGGCTATTTCAACCCGGGCTTTTTCGAGACCAACTTCTGGGCGCTGTTCCGCACCATGTTCGCCTTCCAGGCGTGGCACAGCCTGCTGGAAATGAAGCTCTACCTCCACCGCTTCCTCGATTCGGTGGACGGCTTTGCCGACATGTCGGTGGTCGTGTTTCCCAAATACGACCAGTTCGACAGCTTCGTGCGGCCGCTGACGAAGATGCTCCGCGAGCAGGGCGTGCGCTTCCAGTTCGACACCCGCGCCTATGACCTCGACTTTACCGTGGACGGCGAGCAGCGGACGGCCACCGGGATTCGCGCGATGGTGGCCGGCGCCGCGACGGTGCTGCCGGTGGCGGCGCAGGATCTCGTCTTCGTGCTGCCGGGCTCGATGACCGAGGGCACCGCCTATGGCGACATGGACCAGGCGCCGGTGCTGGCGCGCGGGGCGCACGAGCCCGGCGCCGACAGCGACTGGACGTTGTGGCGCAACCTCGCCGCCCAGTCCCCGGTGTTCGGCAAGCCGGACAAGTTCTGCGGCGATATCGCCCGCTCGATGTGGGAATCGGCGACGCTCACCTGCCGGCCCTCGCCGCTGGTCGAGCGGCTGAAGGAATTGTCGGTCAACGATCCCTATTCGGGGCGCACCGTCACCGGCGGGATCATCACCTTCACCGATTCCAAGTGGCTGCTCAGCGTAACCTGCAATCGCCAGCCGCACTTCCCCGACCAGCCCGAGGACGTGCTGGTGCTCTGGGTCTATGCGCTGCGGATGGACGTGCCCGGCGACAAGGTCTCCAAGGCCATGCCCGACTGTACCGGGCGCGAGATCCTGGAGGAGCTGTGCCACCATCTCGGCATGGCCGAGGACCAGGTCGCCGCGGTCCTCGACGCAACCAAGGTCCGCCTCGCGCTCATGCCCTACATCACCGCCGAGTTCATGCCGCGCGCCGCGGGCGACCGACCGGCGGTGGTGCCGCAAGGCTGCACCAACCTCGCGCTGGTCGGCCAGTTCGTCGAGACGGCGAACGACATCGTCTTCACGATGGAAAGCTCGATCCGCACGGCGCGGATCGGGGTGTACACGCTGCTCAATGTGCTGAAGCAGGTGCCCGACATCAGCCCCACCCAGTATGATATCCGCAACCTGCTGCGGGGCGCGCGGGCGCTCAACAACGGTGAGCCCTTCCCCGGCGAGCGGCTGCTCCACCGGCTGCTCGGCAAGAGCTATTTCGCGCACATTCTGCCGCCGCTGCCCGAGAAGGACGGCGACGCGTTGCACCGGGTGGAGGCGGAACTGGCCGGGCTGTTCGGGCGGGGCAGCCACGCGGTCAGCGAGGCGGCCGATACGGTACGCGGCTGGATGGCCGGGCTGAAGGAGCGCTGACCCAAAATCCCCTCCCGCAAACGGGAGGGGGGCGAAGGCGCCGATGGCGGCTCGCTAAAACGATGGGCACGAAAAAAGGGCCGGCGGATCGCTCCGCCGGCCCCTCTTTTTGCGTCGGGCGCGGACTTAGAAGTCCATGCCGCCCATGCCGCCCATGCCGCCCGGCATTGCCGGAGCCGAGGACTTGTCGTCCGGCAGCTCTGCAATGGTGGCTTCGGTGGTGATCAGCAGGCCGGCGACCGAAGCCGCGTTCTGCAGTGCGGTGCGCACCACCTTGGTCGGGTCGATCACGCCGGCAGCCACGAGGTTCTCGTAGGTGTCGGTCGCGGCGTTGAAGCCGAACGAGGTGTCGTTCTGGTCGAGCAGCTTGCCCGAGACGACGGCGCCGTCCTGGCCAGCGTTCTGCGCGATCTGACGCACCAGCGCGGTCAGCGACTTGCGGACGATGTCGATGCCGCGGGTCTGGTCCTCGTTCGCACCGGCCAGGCCTTCGAGGGCCTTGGTTGCGTACAGCAGGGCCGTGCCGCCGCCGGGGACGATGCCTTCTTCAACGGCTGCGCGGGTTGCGTGCAGCGCGTCGTCGACGCGGTCCTTGCGCTCCTTCACCTCGACTTCGGTCGCACCGCCGACCTTGATCACGGCCACGCCGCCGGCGAGCTTGGCGAGACGCTCCTGGAGCTTCTCACGGTCGTAATCGCTGGTGGTGACTTCGATCTGCTGGCGGATCTGCTCCGTGCGGGCCTTGATCGACTCGGCTTCACCGGCACCATCGACGATGATGGTGTTGTCCTTGTCGATCGTGACGCGCTTGGCGGTGCCGAGCATGCCGAGCGTGACGGTCTCGAGCTTGATGCCGAGGTCCTCGCTGATCACTTCGCCCTTGGTCAGGACGGCGATGTCTTCCAGCATCGCCTTGCGACGGTCGCCGAAGCCCGGTGCCTTGACCGCTGCGACCTTCAGGCCGCCGCGCAGCTTGTTGACGACGAGCGTGGCCAGAGCCTCACCCTCGATGTCCTCGGCGATGATCAGCAGCGGGCGACCCGACTGCACGACCGCTTCGAGGATCGGCAGCATCGACTGCAGGTTCGACAGCTTCTTCTCGTGGATCAGGATGTACGGATCCGCGAGCTCGACCGCCATCTTCTCCGGGTTGGTGATGAAGTAGGGCGAGAGATAGCCGCGGTCGAACTGCATGCCTTCGACGACGTCGAGCTCAAATTCGAGACCCTTCGCCTCTTCGACGGTGATCACGCCTTCCTTGCCGACCTTCTCCATCGCCTCGGCGATCTTCTCGCCGACTTCACGGTCGCCGTTCGCCGAGATGATGCCGACCTGGGCAACTTCCTGCGAACCCGAGACGGGCTTCGAGCGCGCCTTGACGTCCTCGACGACCTTGGTGACGGCGAGGTCGATACCACGCTTCAGGTCCATCGGGTTCATGCCGGCGGCAACCGACTTCATGCCCTCGCGGACGATCGCCTGCGCCAGAACGGTCGCGGTGGTCGTGCCGTCGCCGGCGATGTCGTTGGTCTTCGAGGCCACTTCGCGCACCATCTGCGCGCCCATGTTCTCGAACTTGTCCTTGAGCTCGATTTCCTTTGCGACCGACACACCGTCCTTGGTGATGCGGGGCGCGCCGAAGCTCTTCTCGATCACGACGTTGCGGCCCTTCGGGCCCAGCGTGACCTTCACCGCGTCGGCGAGGATGTCGACACCGCGCAGGATGCGCTCACGAGCGTCGCGCGAAAACTTTACGTCCTTGGCTGCCATGGGACTGCCCTTTCAAATTTCGCTAAGTTTCAGGTAGTTGAAGAGTGTGCGAGATCGCTCAGCCGACGATGCCGAGGATGTCGCTTTCCTTCATGATCAGCAGGTCTTCGCCGTTCACCTTCACTTCGGTGCCGGACCACTTGCCGAACAGGACGCGGTCGCCTGCCTTGACGTCGAGCGGGGTCACCTTGCCATCTTCGGCCTTGGTGCCGGTGCCGACGGCGACGATCTCGCCTTCCTGCGGCTTTTCCTTGGCAGTGTCGGGG
The DNA here is from genome assembly GCF_052045505.1 of Sphingomonas sp. 22176. Taxonomy (NCBI): domain Bacteria; kingdom Pseudomonadati; phylum Pseudomonadota; class Alphaproteobacteria; order Sphingomonadales; family Sphingomonadaceae; genus Sphingomonas; species Sphingomonas sp. 22176. The sequence continues at coordinate 421,833 of NZ_JBQEPL010000001.1, forward strand.
ATGATGATCCCGCCAGCGGTCTTTTCTTCGGCCTCGACGCGGCGGACAAGCACGCGATCGTGCAACGGACGGAAGCTCATTGCGCCTGATCCTCTTTCAGGTTGGATTTCGATGTTTAGCACTCGGTCCCCCGGAGTGCTAACAGCTCGGATATGTGAACCGGAATTTGCTTCGTCAACGGGTGCGACGGGAACTTTTTTCAGCGTGTTGGATCGATAAGACGGGTCGTTGCCTCGCCTGCGCGCATCCGGTAGCACCGCTGGTGGAATACCCTTTGAGGAGCCGCCGGTGAAGCTGGTTCGTACCGCCTGGAAGATACTCGTCGGAATCAAGGACCTGCTCGTCCTGGTTCTGCTCCTCCTGTTCTTTTCCGCACTGTTCGCGGCGCTGTCGCACCGACCGACTCCGGCGACGATTCGCGACGGCGCGCTGATCGTCGCGTTCAACGGCGCCCTGGTCGAGCAGCCGAGCGAGGCCGATCCGCTGTCCAGCGTGAGCGGCGCCCGCGCCGCTGGCCAGGTCGGCGCGCGGGACGTGATCCGCGCGCTCGACGCCGCCCGCACCGATTCCCGCGTCAAGGCGGTGGTGCTCGATCTCGACAGCTTCCTCGGCGGCTATCCCGCCACGGTGAGCGACGTCGCCGCCGCGGTCGGCCGCGTCCGCGCCGCAGGCAAGCCGGTGCTCGCCTATGCCACCGCCTATACCGACAGCGGCTACCAGATCGCGGCCAATGCCAGCGAGATCTGGGTCCACCCGATGGGCGGATCGCTGTTCATGGGCCCGGGCGGCCGCCAGCTCTATTACAAGGGGCTGACCGAGAAGCTCGGCATCAACGTCCACGTCTACAAGGTCGGCAAGTTCAAGTCGGCGGTGGAGCCCTATATCCGCGCCGACATGTCGCCCGAGGCACGCGAGGCGAACACCGCGCTCTATGGCGGCCTGCTCGACCAGTGGCGCGACGGCATCCTGAAGGCACGGCCAAAGGCCCGCATCGCCGATTTCCTGATGAAGCCCGACGTAGCGATCACCGCCGCCAAGGGCAACATCGCCAGCGCCAACAAAGCCTATGGCCTGGTGGACCAGCTCGGCGACCGGATCGCCTTCGGCAAGCACGTCGCGCAACTGGTGGGTGCGCCGAACGGCGCCCGCGCCGGCAATTTCAACGGCATCAAGCTCGCCGACTGGCTCCAGGCCAATCCGCTGCCGACCAGCGGCGATGCGATCGGCGTGATCACCATCGCCGGCGAGATCGTCGACGGCAAGGGCGGCGCAGGGACCGCGGGCGGCGATACCGTCAGCAAGCTCGTGCTCGACGGGCTCAAGGACGGCAAGCTCAAGGCGCTGGTCGTCCGCGTCGATTCGCCGGGCGGCTCGGCGATGGCCTCGGAGCAGATGCGCCAGGCGATCCTGCAGGCGAAGGCGCAGAAGCTGCCGATCGTCGTCTCGATGGGCGGTCTGGCGGCGAGCGGCGGCTATTGGGTGTCGACCGCGGGCGACGTGATCTTCGCCGAGCCGAACACGATCACCGGATCGATCGGCATCTTCGGCATCATTCCCACCTTCGAGAACAGCCTCGCCAAGATCGGCGTGACCACCGACGGGGTGGAGAGCACGCCGCTCACCGGCCAGCCGAGCGTCTATGGCGGCACCAACGCCACGGTGGACACGATCCTGCAATCGGCGATCGAGGCGGGCTATGGCCGCTTCGTCGGGCTGGTCGCCGCGTCGCGCAAGCTGACGCCGCAGCGGGTCGACGAGATCGGCCAGGGCCGGGTGTGGATCGGCGGCATCGCGCGGCAGATCGGCCTGGTCGATCGCTTCGGCGGGCTGAACGACGCCATCGCCGAGGCCGCCAAGCGCGCCAATCTCGATCCCGCCAAGGTGCGCCCGGTCTATCTCGCCAAGAAGCCCAATGCGCTGACCGCGGCGGTCGCCGGCTTCCTCGGCGCGCTCGGCAATGACGATGACGATGACGGCAACTGGGCCGATGCCCCCTCCGGCAGCGACGCCTATGCCCGGATCGGCGAGGAGCGCCGCATGCTGCTCGCCCAGGCGCTGGGCGATGCCAAGCGACTGACCGCCAGCGGATCGGTCCAGGCGCGCTGCCTAGAATGCATGGCGCTGGGCGTGCCGAGCGCACAGCCGAGCGACCTTGCCCTTCTGCAATTCGCCATGGGAGCACTGAAGTGATCGGAATTCGCGCCGCCACGCCGGACGACGCAGCGGCGATCGCCGCCATCTACGCGCCGAACGTGCTGACGGGCACCGCCTCGTTCGAGATCGAGCCGCCCGACGCCGCCGCGATGGCGGCACGGATGGCGGCGAGCGAGGGCTATTACCCCTGGCTGGTCGCCACTAATGGCGACGGCGTCGATGGCGGGGTGATCGGCTATGCCTATGCGAGCAAGTTCCGCGAGCGCCCGGCCTATCGCTATGTCGTCGAAAGCACGATCTACATGGCCGACACGGCCCAGCGCCGCGGCGCTGGGCGGCTGCTCTACGAGGCGCTGGTCGATACGCTGCGCGCGCAGGGCTTCGTCCATGCCTTCGGGATGATCACGCTGCCCAACGACAGCTCGATCGCGCTGCACGAGGCGGTGGGCTTCCGCCGCACCGGCGTGTTCCGCGAGGCGGGGTACAAGCACGGCCAGTGGATCGACGTCGGCATCTGGCAGTGCGAGCTCAACGAGCCGGCCCGCCCGCCCGAAGAGCCCAAGCCGTTCCACGAGCTGGGCGTGGTGCGCGGTTGACGGGGGCGGGCGCTTCGCAGCCCTCCCCCTCCTACGCCGTGGATTTCAGCATCGAGGTGGATCTCCTCCGCCGCCTGATCACGGTTACCATCACCGGCATTCCTTCTCCCGAGGATGTCGGCTGGATCGCCGAGTCGGTGCGTGAGAAGATCCTGTCCTTAGGCCCCGGAAAGCACGTCACGCTGTATGACGTGCGGGGCGTGCAGGTGCTGCCGCAGGAAACCACCGATACGGCATTGCGAAGCCTGCGCATCGATGCGCCGGAAATGTGGGCAGAGCGGCTCGCCTTCGTTGCCACGACCATGCTCACGCGCCGCCAGACGCGCCGGATTGCCGAAGCGCGGCCGAAAGCGTCGGTGTTCGAAGATATCGAGGCAGCGCGCGCCTGGCTGTTCGCCGAGGATTTAACCGGCGCAGGCTGAACGGGGTGGGCGGCACGTGGCCGCCCCGCACCCTTTACGCCAGCGCGATATCCGGCGCGTCCTCGGCCTTCATGCCGATGACGTTGTAGCCGGCGTCGACATGGTGGGTCTCGCCGGTCACGCCCGATGCCAGGTCCGAGAGCAGATAGAGGCCGGCGCCGCCGACATCTTCGATCGTCACGTTGCGGCGCAGCGGCGAGTTCAGCTGGTTCCACTTGAGGATGTAGTTGAAGTCGCCGATGCCGCGCGCCGCCAGCGTCTGGATCGGGCCTGCCGAGATGGCGTTGACGCGGATATTCTCCGGCCCCAGGTCCATCGCCAGATACTTGACCGAGGTCTCCAGCGCCGACTTGGCGACGCCCATCACGTTATAGTGCGGCACCACCTTCTCGGCGCCGTAATAGCTCAGCGTCAGCAGGCTGCCGCCGTTCGGCATCATCCGCTGCGCGCGCTGCGCCACCGCGGTGAAGCTGTACACCGAGATGTTCATCGTCATCAGGAAGTTGTCGAGCGTGGTGTCGTAATAATGGCCGCGCAGCTGGTTCTTGTCCGAGAAGCCGATCGCGTGGACGACGAAATCGATCGTCGGCCAGCGCGCCGCCAGCGTCTCGAACGTGGTGTCGAGCGCGGCCATGTCCGCCACGTCGCAATCGATCAGGAAATCGGAGCCAACCTGCTCCGCCAGCGGCTTCACCCGCTTGAGCAGCGCATCGCCCTGATAGGAAAAGGCCAGCTCCGCGCCCTGGGCGTGCAGTGCCTTGGCGATGCCCCATGCCAGCGACTTGTCGTTGGCGAGGCCCATGATGAGCCCGCGCTTCCCTTGCATCAATCCGGTCACGTCTTCTGAATCTCCTGTGCTTGGTCTCCCTCTAGACCGGCTTCGGGCACTTCCGCCAGAGCCGCGTTGAGTTCCGCCCCTACGACGAGGCCGAGTCCCACCAGGAAAAAGAAGATCAGCGCGACCATCACGCCCGCCAGGCTGCCATAGGTGGCGCCGTAGCCGCCCAGCGTCGACAGCACCAAAGGCAGCCCGCCGGTGACGCTGAGCCACCATAGCGTCGTGCACAATGCACCCGGCCATTTGGGGTAGCAACGCGCCCGATAGCGCGACGGCGTGAGGGCGAAGAACAGCACGTAGAGCGCGCCAAACAGGGCGAAGGCCGGCACCGCCTTGCTCGCCGAGGCGAAGTGCTGCGCCTCGGTGGCGAGCGGGAGTACGCGGTAGAGAAATTGTTCGATGCCGGTGAGGATCACCTGGAAGGTGAAGGCCAGCATCACCAGCAGCACCGCCGCCACGATCATCCCGATCGACGCCAGCCGGTAGCGCCAGAAGGGCGTGCTGGAACTGGTGCCGTACGCCTGGCGCAGGATGCCGCGGATGGTTTCGATGAACCCGGCCGTGGTCCACAGGCCGACCAGCGCGCCCAGCCACAACAGCCCGCCGGTGCGGCCGTGCAGCACTTCGATCACCGGTTCGCGCAGCAGCTTGGCGACGTCGGGCGGCACGGTCTGAAGGAATGCCTCCAGCGCGTGCACGCCGGTGCCGGTGCGCCCGACCAGGCTCGCCAGCGCGGTGGCCACGATGAAGAAGGGGAACAGCGTTACCAGCGAGAGGTAGGCGAGGTTGCCCGCATAGGTGAAGCCGTCGTTGAAGGTACCGATCGCGACGCGCTTGGTGATCTCGAACATGCGTTCGGTAACGCCGAGCTCGGCCAGCCGACGGGGGACCTTCCCGCCGACGCCCAGCCGCCGTCCCTCAGGCGACTGGGGCGAGATCGAGGCGCGCGTCGGTTCGTCCACGCGGGGTCAGACGCCCATGCGTCCCCGCGGGTTCCCCTGGTTCTTCCATCCTTGCGCAAATTCGATCAGGGCATCGTCGTCGACGGGCAGTTCGACCATCAGCGTGACGAACAGGTCACCGCGTGCCCCGCCCCGCTTGTGGAAGCCGCGGCCCTTGAGGCGCAGCACCTTGCCCGAGCTCGATCCCTTGGGGACGGTGAGCATCACCGGGCCGTCGGGGGTCGGCACGCGCACCTGCGCACCGAGCACCGCCTCGGCCAGCGTCACCGGCAGGTCGAGCTTGATGTCGTCGCCGTCGCGCACATAGAAGCGATGCGGCTGAATCTCGATCGTGACGATCGCATCGCCCGCCCCGCCCGGGCCTTCCTCGCCCTTGCCGGCGAGGCGCATCTGGGTGCCTTCCTCGACGCCGGCGGGCAGCTTGAGGTCGATCGTCTTGCCGTCCTTGAGCGTGATCCGCTGCGGCGCAAGCTTGGCGGCATCCTCGAAGGACACGGCGAGGCGATAGGCGATGTTGGCGCCCTTGGGCTGCGGGCGCCGGCCGAAGCCGCCGAACCCGCCGCTGAAGCCGCCCCCGCCGCCGCCGCCGCCGCGCTTGCCGCCGCCGAACAGACCCTCGAAGATGTCGCCGATATCGGCTTCGCCGCCGCCGAAATCGAACTGGCCGCCGCCGGGACGGAAACCGCCCCCGCCGCCGCCCGCGCCTGCGCCGAAGCCGAACGGCGCGATCGGGTTGCCGTCGCCGTCGATCTCGCCCCGGTCGAAGCGGGCGCGCTTGTCCTTGTCGGTCAGCAGGTCATAGGCTTGGGTGACCTGGCTGAACTTCTCCGATGCCTTGGGATTGTCCTTGTTGCGATCGGGGTGCAGCTCCTTGGCGAGCTTGCGATAGGCCTTCTTGATCTCGTCCTCGCTCGCGCTACGCGCCACCCCGAGCGTTACGTATGGATCTGCCACCAAAATCCCCAATGCGTCCAATGCCAATCGCCCGCCCCTTACAGGACAGGTGTTAAAGCCCAAACATCGGCGTGCGGATCGTTTCGCGCAAGGGGCGCGGCGCTATCCGCCGCCTAGCGGCACTTGGTGTCGCGAAGGGTGTAGTGCGCGAACACCGTCTCCTTGCCCGCCTTGTCCTTCGCGGTGATCTGCCATTCGAGCATGCGCTCGCGCTTGCGCCACCGATTGACGAACTCGGCGTCGGGATATGCATAGGTGATCGTGAAGCCGTCGCCGGTCAGCGCGCCCTTGCCGGTGGCGGTATAGGCGGCGCCGAAGCTATCCGCCCAGAGGCCGGCGATGCCGCCGTCCTCGCCGACCGCGCCGAACAGCAGGTGGGCGGCATAGCGATCCTTGGCATCCGCGACCGCAACGCTGGTGGCATCGATCGCGAACATCGTCCGTTCCAGGGTGGGATAGGCGGTGAGGGTGAGCGTCACCGGCTTGCCCCGCACTTCGCCTTCGCCCTGCCAGCAGCCGCTCAGCGCGAACATGGTCAGCGGGATCTTCGAAAAATCCTGTGCCGAGGCGGACAGCGGCAGCAGCAGCGCCAGCGCGGCGCCCATTATCGTCTTCATCATGCGCCCCTTTTGACGCGGCTTCCGGCGCTAGAGCAAGGCCCAGGCGGCGCGCAGATCGGCGACGAACTCCTGGTACGCCTGCGCTGCGGCGTCGGCATCGGGCAGGCGGAGGAGGTAGCTGGGGTGCACCGTCACCCAGCCGGTGCCGCCCTCGGGGAGCGCCAGCTTCTGACCGCGCAGCCTGGAGATGGTCGCCGCCTTGCCGGTGATCTGGCGGGCGGCCGTCGCGCCGAGCGCGATGACCAGCTTGGGGCGGACCAGCGCCAGTTCCTGCTCGTACCACCAGCGGCAGGCAGTGATCTCCCCGGCATCGGGCTTGGCGTGGATGCGCCGCTTGCCGCGCGGCTCGAACTTGAAGTGCTTGACCGCGTTGGTGACGTAGACGCGGGCGCGATCGATCCCCGCTTCGTCGAGCGCCTTGTTCAGCATCTGCCCCGCAGGGCCGACGAACGCACGGCCGGCGAGATCCTCCTGGTCGCCGGGCTGCTCGCCGACCAACATCATATCGGCGTCGAGCGGCCCCTCGCCGAACACCGTCTGGGTGGCGGGCTTGTAGAGCGGGCAGCGGGTGCACGCCGCCGCCTCGTCGCGCAGCGCTTCCCAGGCGCTCTCGACATTGCCGCCGACCGACGTGCGTGCCGTCTCCACCATCGCCGTCTCCCGCGCCCGGGCACCGGCCACGAGCTCCTTGACCAACGCGGTTTCGGGCATGTTTTTCCAGTATTTGCGCGGCATTTCCTTGAGCATCGCGCCGGTCTTGAGGCGGGCGGGATTGAAGATCGAGGCGTAATAGGTCTTCCACACCGCCTCGACCGGATCGTCGGCGGGCGCATCGCCGCGGGTAGCGGCAGTGCCTTCGCTCAGCGTCGTGCCATCCCAGTGGATGGAGAGTTCGGGGGTGAGGATCGACCAGCGCATGCTCGCGAAGCGCTCGACGAAGAAGCGGGCATTAGCCCGAACGATGTGATGTTCGGGTTCGAACCAGGCGATGAAGCGCGGGCCGCTCTCGTCGACCAGTTCGCGAAAGCGGACAAAGGCGCGCATCTTGTGGATGTCGCGACGCACCGCCTTGGCCATCAGCTCCAACCGGCGGACCAGCGGGTCGGCGCGGTCCTCGATCCGGTGCGGATCGGTGGCAAGCAGCGTGTAGAGGAGGGAGAAACGCTGCGGGTCCGAATGGAGGATGACGGCCTGCGCCAGCTCCACGAACGCCTTGGGAACACGCAGTTGCGTACCGTTGGCGGCCGGCGGCGGGGCGGCTTCGGCGGCGAACAGATCGCCGCCGCCCTCGCCTACCCGCCACACCACCTCGGGCGGCGCGACATGCGCCTGGGCCAGCGCCCGCGCCGCATCGCGCCAGCCCTCGAAATCATCCTCGGCGGCAAGCGTTACGGCGCGCAACGCTTATTCGCGCTCGTCGCCCGGCGGGTGTGCTTCGGCGCGCTCCAGTTCCTTGGGCTTGCGCTTCTCGAAGATCTTGCCGAGCCGCTCTTCCTCTTCCGCCGAAAGCTCCTTCTCGGCGGTGGGGAACATCTCTTCCTCCTCCTCGTCGATATGGTGGAGGTAGCGGTCCTTCATCGCGCGGAACTTCGAAAGCCAGGCCGAGGACGACATTTCGATGTCCATCAGCTCGCCGAGCAGGTCATCGACTTCCTTGTGCTCGGACACCGAATGCCGCGCATCCTCGCGCAGCTCCGGGTTGGCGAGCATCGTCGCGTAGAGCGACTCTTCTTCGGCTGCGGCGTGCGACTGGAGTTCGAGGCGGAGCTGCTCGAACAGGTCGCGGCGCTCGGGGCTGTCGCCCGAGGTGGCGTCGATCTTGGCGATCAGCTCGCGCTGGCGATCGTGATCGGCGATGAGGTCGGCGAAGATGCGGGGCTGGTCGGCCATGTGGGTATCTCCCTGGTTTCCCAGACCCAACCGGCGGCCCTGCGCTAGGTTGCTCCCGCGAGTCGTTCGCAAGCCCGCCCTCACGCCGCGAACAGCTCCAGCTGCTCCTTCTTGGGCGCGATCCAGGCGCGGAGATCGGCCTTGTCGGTCAGCGCCACCGGGCGCCAGTCGGCGGTGACGATGAACGGGCGGATCTTGGCCAGCGAGACGGTGAGCCGCGCGACATCCTCCAGCCGCAGCCGCCGCCATTTCCGCGCGGCGACGATCGAGGCGACCGCCTTGGTCCCCAGCCCCGGCACGCGCAGCAGCGCCTCGCGCGGGGCACGGTTGAGGTCGACGGGGAAGCGATCGCGGAAGCGCAGCGCCCAGGCAAGCTTGGGATCGATGTCGAGGGGCAGCATGCCCGTCGCCGGGTCCACCGCCTGCGCCACCTCGTCGGGGCGATATTCGTAGAAGCGCATCAGCCAGTCCGACTGATACAGCCTGTGCTCGCGCATCAGCGGCGGACGCTGGAGCGGCAGCACCGTGCTGGCATCGGGAATTGGGCTGAATGCCGAATAATAGACGCGGCGCAGGCCGAAGCGACCGTACAGCCCGGCGGCGCGATCGATGATGTCGCCGTCGGTCGCGGCATCGGCGCCGACGATCATCTGGGTCGACTGGCCGGCGGGCGCAAATTTGGGTGCCGAGCGATAGCGCTTCCGCGCATCCGCGCCGTCCTCGATCGCGCTGCGCATGCCGAGCATCGCGCCTTCGATCTGCGGCGCGGATTTCTCGGGCGCGAGCCGCTTGAGCCCGGCAACGGTGGGCAGCTCGACATTGATCGACAGGCGATCGGCGTGGAGACCCGCCTGGTGGATCAGCGCCGGATCGGCATCGGGAATCGTCTTGAGGTGGATATAGCCGCGGAAATGATGGTCTTCGCGCAAGCTCCGCGCCACCTCGACCATCTGCTCCATCGTATAGTCGGACGAGCGGATGATGCCGGAGGAGAGGAACAGCCCCTCGATATAATTGCGGCGGTAGAAGTTGAGCGTGAGCTCGACCACTTCGGCGGGCGTGAATCGCGCGCGGCGCACATTCGAGCTCTTGCGGTTGATGCAGTAATGGCAATCGAAGATGCAGCTGTTGGTCAGCAGGATCTTGAGCAGGCTGATGCAGCGGCCGTCGGGCGCATAGGCATGGCAGATGCCCATGCCGGTGGTGGAGCCCAGCCCCTTGCCGTCCTTCGACGTGCGCTTGGCGGTGCCCGAGGACGCGCAGGAAGCATCGTATTTCGCCGCATCGGCGAGGATCGCCAGCTTTGCACGGGTGTCGAGTTGCGCCATCCGTTCCATCTATGTTCTCAAACACCTGCTGTCCAGATGGACGCTCGGCCATCGGCCCTGTACCAGCGCCGACCGGAGGGTTTCGGGCATGATTCAGCGGATCGACGGGCGCGTGCGGGCGCTGGCACTCGGCATGGCGCTCACCTGCCTGCTCGGCTGGGTGTTCAAGGCGCATTGCATGCCGCAGGGCTGGAGCGGCGCGATCCAGTATATCAGTGGCTGCTACAGCGACGCCCCGCCCTTCTGGGTCGAGCGCCATGTCGGCGAGGGGCGGATCCCCTATTTCCAGACGCCGATGGAATATCCGGTGCTCACCGGGCTGCAGATCTGGATCGAGGGCGCGCTGGCCCGCGGGCTGTTCGGGGCGGGTGCGGACGGTGCAACCTTCCTCGCCATGGTGTCGCTCGGCAATGCGCTGCTGGCCGGGCTGATCCTGGCGATGTTTGTCCGCGAAGGCATGAACCGCGCGCGGCTATGGCTCTGGGCGTGTGCGCCGCCGCTGGTCCTCTATCTCGGCCATAACTGGGATTTGGGCGCGGTGACGCTGGCAGTAGCGGCGATGCTGGCCGCGCGCCGACAGCGCCTGGTGCTGGCCGCCGCCCTCGCCGCACTCGGGGCCGCGGCGAAGCTGTTCCCGGTGCTGCTGCTGCCGCTGATCGGGCTGGCGGCGCTGACCGCGCCGGGGCAGGCCTGGCGCGCACGGGTGACGACGGCCGCAGGCTGCGTGGTGGCAGCGATCGGCGCCTGGGCAGCGGTGAACCTGCCGGTGGCGCTGGTGGCGCCGGAGAACTGGTCCGAATTCTACCGCTTCTCGGAAGCGCGCGCGGGCACCGTCGCCGCCACCTGGTCGGTCCTCTCCGATCAAGGCGTGTGGGTGACCGACACCGCGCACCGCAATCTTGCCGCGTCGCTCGCCTTTTTGGCCGGTGCGGCGGCGATCGTCGCGATCGGCTGGCGGAAGCACCGCGAACGGCCCTGGGCGCTGTTCACCCCGGTGCTCGCCTGGTTCCTGCTCACCAACAAGGTCTGGTCGCCGCAGTTCGACCTGTGGCTCTACCCGCTGCTGGTGATGACCAGTCCGCGCCTGGCACCGATCGCATTGTTCGTGATCGGCGACATCGCCGCCTATGTGACGGAATTCTGGTGGCTCGCAGGGCTGGCCAACGCCTGGCCCTATGCGACGCATCAGGACATCTTGATAGCCGCAAGCGTGCGCGGCGTGGCGATGCTGTGGCTGATCGCCGATGCGGTGCGGCTGCCGGCGCCCGCGTGGATCACCCGCGCGCCGGCCTGAGCCGATCAGGGCAGCGGCAGGTCGGTCTCGGCCTTCTTCTGCGCGCGGCGTTCCTCGCGCGCTGCGGTCGCCTGCTTGACGAAGCAGCCGGTGCCGCCGCCGGCGCCCACGGTCGAGCAGCTGTTGGTGCCGAAATTGCCCGTGGTCAGCGCATCCTGCGAGCGTACCGCCCAGGACTGGCCCTTTTGCGGGACGGTCGGGGTGCTGTCGCGGATGTTCTTGGGGATGCGGAAACGCTCGCCCTCGTCCAGACGCTGGCAGACGACGATTTCCTCGCCATTCTTGTTGGTCGGGCACTTGTCGTTGCCGTAGATGATCAGCACGCCGTTCTGGACGGCGTTCTGGGCATGCGCCGGCACCGCGGCGAGCAGCGGCGCCGCAGCGGCCGCGGTGATGATGGCGATCCTCTTGAGCACCTGCGTTCCTCCTGTTGGTGCGCGCCACCCTGCCGGGGCGCGCCTGAATAGCCGCTGTCAGATCCGCTTCGACACGCCGATCGCGAACCGGCATCCTGCACGGATCAGCGCCGAGAGCACCGGATAGCCGGGCGTGCTTTCCGCGCCCGAGGCGATCGCGGTGTCGCGATGCTCGATCTCCTCATCGCGGAATCGCGCGACGGCATCGCGCAGTTCCGGATCCTCGTCGCCCAATTGCTCGAGCTGCTGCTGGTAATGAAGGTCGATCTCGGTCTCGATCGCCGCGGTGCAGGCCATCGCCGCCTGCGGCCCCAGCGCCGCGGTGACGACGCCGAGGCCGAAACCCGCCACGTCCCAGAAGGGCTGGAGCGCCGTTGGTCGCACGCCGCGCTTGGCGATCAGCGCGTCGAAAAAGGCGCGGTGATGCTCCTCCTGGTTGGCCATGCCGGCGATGGTGCGCGCGGTGGGGGTGCGATCGCCCATCACCGCGAGCTGCCCCGCATAGATTCGCGTCGCGCCATATTCGCCGGCCTGGTCCACCCGGACCATGGCGTCATGCCCTTCCCGACGATCCCCGGGCTTCCAGCTCATCGCACTGCCTTTCGCGTTGCGAGCAGCGCGATCATCACCGCGCCGCCCAGCGAGAAGATGGCGTTATAGCCGGCCAGGCTGATTCCGAACATCGTCCATTGGGGCACGTCGCAGCGGACGATCGGCGCGCGGAGTGCCTGGGTGAGCATCTCCATCGGCGAGCCCTGGCGCGGCGCGGCGGTGCATTCGGTGATGCCCTGCCACCAATGATATTCAGTACCGGCATGATAGACGCCGATCGCGCCGCTCACCGCGATCAGCAGCGCGGCGAGTAGCACCAGCGCCGCCACCTGCCGCCGCCCGCGTACGAAGAAGGCGAGCCCTGCCACGATGATCGCGGCCAGATGCGGCCAGCGCTGCCACACGCACATCTCGCACGGCACCAAGCCGCCGATGAACTGCGACCCGATCGCCCCGCCGAGCAGCGCCAGCGGCAGCAGCAGCGCCAGCCAGCGCGAGAGCACCGGAACGTTGCGCGGCATCCTGCCCAGATTGCGGCTCACTTGGCGGCGCTCGCAGCCGGCGCCTTGCCCAGTCGGGCGAGCGTCTGCACCGCATAGGTCAGCTGGAAGTCGGTGATGCCCTTCTTCTTCAGCTCGTCGGCGGTGGCGGTGAAGCGCGGATCGGGGGTGTCGTCCGATTCCAGCACGCTATCGTCCACCTTCTCCATGTTGATCAGGTGGCGGCGCAGATCGGCCTCGCGCAGCTCCGGCCGCGACTTGTAGTCGGGATCGCTCAGCTGCGGCACGGCGATGTCGGGCTTGATGCCGCCTTCCTGCACCGAGTGGCCCGAAGGGGTGAAATAGCGCGCGGTGGTGAGGCGCAGCGCGGCGTGCGGGCCCATCGGCAGGATGGTCTGCACCGATCCCTTGCCGAAGCTGCGCACGCCCAGCACCAGCGCGCGGTGATGGTCCTGCAGCGCACCGGCGACGATTTCGGAGGCGGAGGCGGTGCCGGCATCGGTCAGCACGATCACCGGCAGCCCCTTGGCGAGGTCGCCCGGGAACACGCTTTCGGCATAATAGCGCTCGATATCGGTCTTCTCGCGGCCGCGCTGCGATACGATCTCGCCATGGTTGAGGAACACGTCGGACACGCCGATCGCCTCGGTCAGCAGGCCGCCGCCATTGTTGCGCAGGTCGAGGATATAGCCGAGCGGCTTGTGGCCCAGCTTCTTGTCGATCTCCTGGATCGCCAGCGCGGTGTCGCCGCCGGTATGCGCGGTGAAGGTGCTGATGCGGATGATGCCCACGCCGTCCTTGACGTCCGCCTTCACCGATTTCTGGGTGATGATCTCGCGGGTCAGGGTGAATTGCAGCGGCTTGTCGGCGCCGGGGCGCACGATGGTGAGCGCGATCTTGGTGCCCGGCTTGCCGCGCATCTGGGTGATCGCCTCGTCCAGGCTACCGCCGACGATGAACTTGCCGTCGAGATGGGTGATGTAATCGCCCGCCTTGATGCCAGCGCGCGCGGCGGGGCCGTCGTCGTTCGGCGCGATCACCTTCACCGCCCCGTCCTGCTGGGTGACGGTGAGGCCGAGGCCGCCGTAATTGCCTTCGGTCTGGATCTTGAGATTGTCGAAATCTAGCCCGTCGGCATAGCTGCTGTGCGGATCGAGCGCGGCGAGCATGCCTTCGATCGCGCCCTTCACCAGCGTCTTGTCGTCGACCTTCTCGACGTAATTCGCCTTAACGGTGTTGTAGACTTCCATGAAGGTGTCGAGCTCACGATAGCTGCTGGTATCGACCCCCGCCATGGCACCGGATGTGATGGGAATGATCGCAAGTGCGCCGACGGCGGCGGAAACCTGTAGAAACGAACGCAGCATCAAGAGACTTTCCGGAAGGGCGACCCTGGTAATGTAGGCCAGACTAGCGGGATTTGCACGCGGTGTCAGTCGAGCAATTGGGTCAGGTCCAGCGGCTGCCCGCGGCGGCGCAGCTCGACGGTGATACGCGGGCCGGCGGTGCCGAGGGTTGCGCCTTGCGCGACCTTGGCGCCCGGGCGAACGGCCAGCGTGGAAAAGCCCGAAATGAGGCTGGTCCAGCCTTTGCCATGGTCGATGATCACGACCTGGCCATAGCCGGCGAAGGGCGCGGCATAAGCGATGGTGCCGGCGGCGGGCGCGACGACCGCGGACCCCGGTTGCACCGCAAAGCTTGGACCGCGGGCGCGGACGCCGGCGGGCGAAATCTCGCCGAAGCCGGTGACGAGCTGGCCGGTGACGGGCAGGCGATAGGGTCCGGGGCCGGTTACCCGATCGGCCAAGGTGCCGGGACGGGGCAGCGGGCCGCCCAGGACGAGCAGGTCCGATCGCACCTGCGCGGCACTCTGGCTGCGGTCCTGCTCGGCGGCGAGGTCGCGCGCCTTCTCGCCCAGCGCCAGGGCGCGATCCGATTCTACCAGCGCATCGCGGCCCAGCGTCATCGCGCGCAGCCGGTGCTCGGATTCGAGCTGGAGCGCGGCCAGTCGCCGCGATTCGAGCGCGGTGCGCCGGGTGCGCAGCTCGGCGACTGCCTTGCTCGCCGCGACGCGCAGTGCCTCCGAGCGCGCCAGGTCCGCCCGTACGCCGACACTCCGCGCTTCGATCGCGGGCAACAGGCTGGCCAGCGTCGCGCGGACATGGACGAGATCCTGCGCCGATCCCGGCTGGGCGAGCGCCAGCACCGCCGGGCGCCAGGCCATCGCCTGCAGCGCGGCGACGAGTTCGATCGCCGGCCGCTGGCGTTCGGCAAAGGCGGTGCGCTGGCGGGCAAGCAAGCGGTCGAGCAGCGCCGCGCGCGCTTCGGCTGCGGCCTGCTCGGCCTCCGCCGCCTTGATCCGCTGCGCCGCTGCCGCCTGCTCGGCGCGGGCCCGGGCTTCGCTATCGCGTTCGCCGGCGGCAGCGCGGTCGAGTTCGGCCGCCCGTCGTTCGGCGGCCAGCGCGGCCTGGGACGCCGCCATCACCAAACGCGCGCTCTGTTGGGTAGCGTCGGGCTGCGGCTGGGCGAGCACGCCGGTCACGCCGATCGCGACCAGCGCCGCCGCGATGCCGAGGCCGCGCGCCAGGCCCATCAGCCTTCGCGGTGATAGGGATGGTTGGCGAGGATCGAGACCGCCCGCCACAGCTGCTCGGCAAGCATCGCCCGCGCCATCATGTGCGGCCAGGTCGCCTTGCCGAAGCTGAGCAGCATATCCGCCGCCCGGCGATCGGCATCGTCGAATCCGTCGGCCGCGCCGATCAGGAAGCGCGTCTCGCGCACCCCGTCGTCGCGCCAGGCGCCAAGCCGGGTGGCCAGCGTCTTGGAAGGCAGGTTCTCGCCGAGCTCATCGAGCATCACCACGCGGGTGCCGGGGGCAAGCACCGGTATCTTGCCGCCGGTATCAGGCAGTTCGGTGACGCGCGTGCCCCAGGTCACCCGCTTCAGATAGCGGTCGACCAGTTCGGCCTCGGGGCTGCGCCCAATCCGGCCGCGCGCGACGATGTGCAGCAGCATTGCGCGCGGACCTTCGGTATCAGATCAGGCCTGGCCCTCGAACGACCACATCCGCTCGAGATTGTAGAAGCTGCGCACTTCCGGGCGGAACAGGTGGACGATCACGTCGCCCGCGTCGATCAGCACCCAGTCGGCGGCCGGCAGGCCTTCGACGCGGGGCGTGCGGCCCTGCTCGGCCTTGATCTTGTCGGCCAGCTTCATCGCCATCGAGGCGACCTGCCGGGTCGAGCGACCCGATGCGATCACCATGTAATCGGCGATGCTGCTCTTGCCGGCGAGCGGGATCGAAACGGTCTCCACCGCCTGATCGTCCTCCAGCGAGGTGAGCACGAGCCTATGCAGCGCTTCGACGCTGTCGGCGTCGTTCGAACGCTGCATATTGGGGGAAGTGGCCAAGGTTGCTCCTAGTCTAGCGACTGTCTGTGCAAAGTGAGTGGAGACGGCGCCGGCCCTTCCTTTTCCATATCCGGAGAGGTGCCGAGGAATCGCCGGTGCCAGGCAGGATCGGCAGCCCGAAGGCGTGTTGCCGACGTCGGATCGGGGCGGAAGCGCAACAGCACAAGTGCCGGCAATCTCCATCGCGTCCAGTGTTTCGCCTGGCCTGCGGGCCGCACAGCGCGCCGCAGCCAACCCATTGCAGGACTTGCATGGGCGCCCCTGTCATACCCCGGACGCGCGATAACCGCAATCGGAACCTGACGGGCGATGTGCCGCCACCGTTCCCAGCGATGGAACTGCGCCAGATTGTCCGCGCCCATCAGCCAGATGAAGCGGTGATTCGGATAGAGCCGGGGCAGCTTGGTGAGGGTATCGGCGGTATAGCGGGTCTTCATCCGCTTCTCGATCGCGGTGGGGCGGATCGGCGCATGCCGCGCCATCGCCCGCGCCGAGGCCATGCGTGCCTGGAACGGCGCCATGCCGGCCTTGTCCTTCAGCGGATTGCCGGGCGACACCATCCACCACACTTCGTCCAGATCGAGCGCGCGCAGGGCGTGCAGCGACAACCGCCGGTGCCCGCGATGCGCCGGATTGAACGAGCCCCCGAGAAGTCCGATGCGCTTCATTGCCGTCCCGCAAGATCGCGCGCGCCATGCAGGACGCGGAGCACGCGGATGTGATCGGGTGCAACCCGATAAAAGAGCAGATAGGGGGTTTTAGGCACCTGCCATTTGCGACGCCCGCGGATCGTGAGCGGCCCCGCCTCGGGCAGCTGCGCAAGAAATGCCCCCGCCGCGACGATGCGTTCGACCAGTTCGACGCCCAGTGCCGGGTCGCTGGATTGATGATGGCGCACGATCGCCTCGAGATCCGCAAGGGCGAGGTTCGCCCATCGAGGGTCCGCCACTCAGGCCGCCGGACCGCGCCGCAACTCGGCGACCCAATCCTCCATTTGCGCCTGCGTCCGGAATTCGCCGCGATCGATCTGCCGTTCGGCTTCGTCGAGTGAATCGAGCAACTGCGTCTCTGCGGCGACGAACGCCTCGATGGCCTGCGAGACCACCCAGGATCGCGAACGGTCCATCCGCTCTGCCAGACGATCCAGCTGATCCGAAATCGCTTCCGGAACACGACCCGTGATAACGGCGGTCTTGCTCATGCAAACAATGTATACAAGCGATACAACGCCTTCAAGGCCGCGCCTGACCGGTGCCGAGCACCAGCCACTTGTACGTTGTGAGCCCTTCCAGCGCCACCGGCCCGCGGGCGTGGAGGCGACCGGTGGAGATGCCGATCTCGGCACCCAGCCCGAACTCGCCGCCATCGGCGAACTGGGTCGAGGCATTCCACATCACGATCGCGCTGTCGACGCCGTTCAGGAAGCGCGCGGCAGTGTCGGCGTCTTCGGTGATGATCGCGTCGGTGTGGTGCGAGCTGTGCGCGGCGATGTGCGCCAACGCGCCCTCGATGCCGTCGACCAGCTTCACCGAGAGGATCGCCTCGAGATATTCGGTATCCCAGTCTTCGTCGGTCGCCGGCTGCACGCGTGGATCGAGCGCCTGCACCTGGGCATCGCCGCGCAGCTCGCAGCCAGCTTCGGCCAGCGCCGCGAGGATTGGCTTCGGGTCGGCGAAGCCGCGGTCGATCAGCAGCGTCTCGGTCGCCCCGCAGATGCCGGTGCGACGCATCTTGGCGTTGACCGCGAGCGCCTGCGCCATCGCCGGATCGGCGGCGCGATCGACATAGCTGTGGTTGATCCCGTCGAGATGCGCGAGCACCGGCACCCGCGCCTCCGCCTGTACCCGCGCGACCAGGCTCTTGCCGCCGCGCGGCACGACCATGTCGATCAACCCCTCGGCAGTGAGCATCGCACCCACCGCGGCGCGATCGGTCACCGGCACCAGCTGGATGGCGTCGGCGGGCAGGCCTGCCTCGGTGAGCCCCTGCACCAGCGCGGCATGGATCGCGCGGTTGCTGCGGATCGCTTCCGACCCGCCGCGCAGGATCGCGGCGTTGCCCGACATCAGGCACAGCGCGCCGGCGTCGGCGGTGACGTTCGGGCGACTCTCGTAGATGATGCCGATCACCCCGATGGGCACGCGTATGCGCTTGAGCACCAGGCCATTGGGTCGCGTCCGCTCGTCGAGCACGCTGCCGGCGGGATCTTCCAGGCCCGCAACCGCCTCGATGCCGGCGGCCATGCCCTCGATCCGCTTGGCGTCGAGCAGCAGCCGATCTAGCATCGCGTCGGACAGGCCACTCGCCTTGCCGGCGGCCATGTCCTCGGCATTGGCGGCGAGGATCGCGTCCTGCGACGCGCGGATCGCCGCGGCGGCCGAGCGCAACGCCTGCGCCTTGGCCGGGCTTGGCAGCGCCGCCAGCACCGTGGCGGCGACGCGGGCGCGGCGGCCCATGTCGGCGATCAGCATCTGGGTGTCGGGCGTGTCACTATCGGCCATGTTGCAGATGCTAGCATGGGCGTCGCGAAGCTGATAGCCTCAGGGCCCATGGGGGAATTCGACGCAGCCGGCGAACTGGTGATGGGGGGCATGCTCGGCCGTGCGGTGGAGCCGCATGCCGGGGAAAGCCATGGGCATGGGCATCACGGCACGATCTGCCTGAATTGCGGGACCGCGCTGATCGGCCCGCATTGCCATGAATGCGGCCAGTCGGGGCACGTCCACCGCTCGCTGGGCGCGATCGGGCACGAGCTGCTCCACGGCGTCGCGCATTTCGAAGGCAAGATGTGGCGCACGCTGCCGCTGCTCGCCTGGCGGCCGGGCGACCTGACTCGCCGCTACATCGCCGGCGAGCGGGCGCGCTTCGTCTCGCCGATGGCGATGTTCCTGTTCTCGATCTTCACCATGTTCGCCATCTTCCAGATCCTCGGCATCTCGACGCCGACCGATCTCGATACCAACAGCGTCAAGCCTGCCGTGGTGCTCCAGCAATCGATCACCAAGGAGGAAGCAGGCCGCGACCGCAAGGCCGCCAAGCTCGCCAAGCTGGATGCGAGCGATACCGATCGTGCCGAGCTGCAGCAGGATATTGCGGCGGCGAACCAGAAGATTGGACGGTACAAGGCCTCGATCGCGCAGCTGGGCGAGAATACCTCGATCGGGATTGAGGCAGACGCGGACGATTTCAGCGGACATACCGGCTGGCACACGCTCGATCACGGCATCGAGAAGTGGAAGAAGAACCCCGCGCTGATGCTCTACAAGCTGCAGTCGAGCATCTACAAATTCTCGTGGCTGCTGATTCCGCTGTCGCTGCCCTTCGTGTGGCTGCTGTTCTTCTGGAAGCGGCAGTACAAGCTCTACGATCACGCGGTGTTCGTCACCTATTCGATCGCGGCGATGTCGCTGCTGTTCATCGTCATCACGCTGCTGAGCGCAGTGCATGTGCCGACCAACGTCCTCGGCACCCTGGCCTTCTTTGTACCGCCGGTGCACATGTGCCGGCAGCTCAAGCAGGCCTATCAGATCCGCTGGTGGTCGGCGATCCTGCGCACCGGCGTGCTGCTGTGGTTCATCACCATCATCGCCTCGCTGTTCCTGCTGATCCTCGCGCTGCTCGGCATCATGGGGTGATCCGGCAGATCACGGAAACCCGTGCATCTGCCGCCCCATCGGCATCATGTTGTGGTCGAGGTGCCCCAGAATCCACACCGATCCGCCGATCAGAAGCAGCACGACCAGCGTGCCGAAGGCGAGCGCCAGCACATTGTTGGTGTTGTCCGGCCCGGTGGTCACGTGGAGGAAGAAGACGAGGTGGATGCCCATCTGCGCGATGGCGAGCACCACCAGCGCCATCGGAATGGCCGGGCGCCAGACCAAAGGCAGATTGACCATCGCGAACGCCGCCGCCGTCAGCAGCGCGGCGAGGCCCAGCCCGACCACATAGCCGCTGGTGCCGCCGGCGAATTCCTCGCCCTCGGCGGCTTCGTCGCCGGGGGCAGTATCGCCGCTGTCGGTTTCGCGCTCGCTCATGGCGCCACTCCCATCAAGTAAACCATCGTGAAGATGCCGACCCAGACAATGTCGAGCGCGTGCCAGAACAGGTTGAAGCACATCAGCCGGCGCTGGATCTGCGGCCGGAAGCCCTTCACCCAGAACTGCGCCATCATCGTGCCCAGCCAGAGCAGCCCCACCGCGATGTGCAGCCCGTGCAAGCCCACCAGCCCGTAAAAGGCGGAAAGGAAGGCGCTACGCTGCGGCCCCGCGCCCTTGCCGATCATCTCGGCGAACTCGCTTAGCTCCAGCCCGAGGAACACCGCGCCGAGCAGCCCGGTGGCGAGCAGCCAGAGCTGCGCGGGGAGCAGCTTCCGCTTCTCCGCCGCGACGCCTGCCAGCCCGCAGGTGAAGCTGGAGAGGAGCAGCGCCGCCGTCTCCATCGCCACGCGCCCCTGGCCGAACAGTTCGTGTGGGGAAGGCCCCCCGGCGGTCTGCTTGGCGAGTACCGCATAGGCGGCGAAGAAGCCCGAGAAGAGGATGATGTCGCTGAGCAGGTAGATCCAGAAGCCATAGCCGACGGTGGTGCGCTTGCTCGCCGGGCCGCCCTCGCCGCGGCCGGTGTTGCTGCCGCCCCCGCCGCCGCGGCCGATGCGATAGGGATCCTGTGCCTTGGCGCTCATGCCGGCTGCTCCGGATTTTCCTGCAGCCACTTATGGCGCGCAGCGCGACGGGCGCGATCGATCCGCGCGACCTCCTCGGCCGGGATCTCCTTCTCCTCCTGGTCGCGCCAGGCGAAGACCACGAAGGTGGCATAGGCGCCGACAAAGCCGAGCGCCGCCAGCCACCAGATCATCCAGATCATCGCGAAGCCGATCAGCGTGGCGAAGAAGGCGGTGACGATGCCGGTCGCGCTGTTGCGCGGCATCTCGATCGCCTCATACTTGGGCTCGTCGGCAAGGCCCTGGCTTTCGATCGCCTGGCGCTTGATCGTCCAATAGGGCTCCTCGCCGTGTACCTTGGGCAGCACCGCGAAGTTGAACGCGGGCGGCGGCGAGGTCGTCGCCCATTCGAGCGAGCGACCGTCCCAGGGATCGCCGGTCTCGTCGCGCAACTGATCGCGATTGCGGATGCTCACGACGATCTGGAGTATCTGCGAGGCGACGCCCAGGATCATCACCCCAATCCCCGCCACCGAGACGTAGAGCCACGGCGCCCATTCGGTGAAGTCGATATGCTGCAGCCGCCGGGTCATCCCCTCCAGACCCAGCACATAGAGCGCGCCGAACACGATCAGGAAGCCGGCCAGCGTGAACCAGAAGGCCATCTTCCCCCAGAACTCATCGAGCCGGAAGCCGAAGGCCTTGGGGAACCAATAGGTGATGCCGGCGAACGCGCCGAAGATCACCCCCGAGTTGATGACGTTGTGGAAGTGCGCGACCAGGAACATCGAATTGTGCAGCATGAAGTCGGCGGGCGGCACCGCGAGCAGCACCCCGGTCATCCCGCCGATAACGAAGGTCATCATGAAGGCGAGCGACCACAGCATCGGCGTGGGGAAGCGCAGGCGGCCGCCATACATGGTGAACAGCCAATTGTAGATCTTCACGCCGGTGCCGACCGCGATGATGCTGGTGGCGATGCCGAAGGCGGCGTTGACGTCCGCCCCCGCCCCCATGGTGAAGAAATGGTGCAGCCACACCGTGAAGGACACGACGACGATGAACAAGGTCGCCGCGACCATCGAGCGATAGCCGAACAGCGGCTTGGACGAGAAGGTGGAGAAGATCTCGGAGAAGATGCCGAACGCCGGCAGGATGAGGATGTACACCTCCGGATGCCCCCAGGCCCAGATGAGGTTGACGAACATCATCATGTTGCCGCCGGCTTCGTTGGTGAAGAAGTGGAAGCCAAGGTAGCGGTCCAGCGTCAGCATCGCGAGCGTAGCGGTGAGGATCGGGAAGGCCGCGACGATCAGCATGTTGGCGCCCAGCGCCGTCCAGCAGAACATCGGCATGCGCAGATAGCCCATGCCCGGCGCGCGCAGCTTGAGGATCGTCGTCACCAGGTTGATGCCGGACATCAGCGTGCCGATCCCCGAGATCTGGATCGCCCAGACGTAATAATCGACGCCGACGCCGGGCGAGTAGGCCGTCTCGCTCAAGGGCGCATAGGGCAGCCAGCCGGTGCGCGCGAACTCGCCGATCACCAGGCTCATATTGACGAGCAGCGCGCCCGAGGCGGTGAGCCAGAAGCTCGTCGAGTTGAGCGTGGGGAAGGCGACGTCGCGCACCCCGAGCTGGAGGGGCACGACGAAGTTCATCAGCCCGATCACCACCGGCATCGCGCCGAAGAAGATCATGATCGTGCCATGCGCGGAGAAGATCTGGTCGTAATGCTCGGGCGGCAGATAACCCTGGGCATGCCCGATCGCGCTCGCCTGCTGGGTGCGCATCATGATCGCGTCGACGAACCCGCGCAGCAGCATGACGAGCCCGAGCAGCACGTACATCACCCCGATCCGCTTGTGATCGACCGAGGTGATCCATTCCTTCCACAGATAGGGCCAATGCCCCTTCACCGTGATCCAGCCGAGCACCGCGAGGAGCGCCAGCGCCACGCCGCCCGCGGCGATCAGCGGGATCGGCTGGCTGAACGGTATCGCGGACCAGGTGAGCTTACCGAGCATCGTTACTCCGCCGTTCCGGGGGAAACTTGTGGTTGGCCGTCGCGGCCCTCTTCGGGGCCGGGGGCGGGCGGGAGGTGTTGCGCGACGATCATGTCGAACAGGCCCGGTTGCACCGCGCCCCAGTGCTTGGCGGGCTCATGCTGACTCTGGCGGGCGAGCACGCGATAGGCCCGCCCGTCGAGCAAGCCGCCCGCCGCCTTTACGCCGGCCACCCAGCGGGTGAACTCCGCCACCGGCACCGCCTGCAGCCGGAAATTCATGTCCGAAAAGCCGTCGCCGCTAAAGTGCGCGGACTGGCCGTAATAGCTGCCGGGCTGGTCGGCTTGCAGGTGCAGCGTCGTCGCCATGCCGTTCATCGTGTAGATCTGGCTGCCCAGCCGCGGCACGAAGAAGCTGTTCATCACGCTCGCCGAGGTGAGGCGAAAGCGGATCGGCACACCTGCGGGCACCGCCGCGCCGTTCAGCGTCGCGATGCCCTGCGCGGGATAGACGAACAGCCATTTCCAATCGAGCGACACCACCTGCACCTCGAGCGGCGGCGTCTTCTCCGCGAGCGGCTTGGCGGGATCGAGCGCGTGGCTGCCGATCCAGATCAGCCCGCTGAGGAACAGGATGGTCAGCAGCGGGATGGACCAGACGATCAGCTCGATCCGACCTGAATAGACGAATTCCGGCCGATACTTGGCCTTGCCGTTGCCGGCGCGGAACCACCAGGCGAAGACCAGCGTGGCGATCATCGTGGGGATGATGATCGCCAGCATGATCGCCAGCGAATCGAGCAGGATCGTGCGGTTGTTCGCGCCGATCGGCCCGCCCGGGCGCAGGATGCTCGCGCCGCTGCAGCCACCGAGCAGCAGCAAGAGCGGGAGAAGACGCGCGCCGCGCTCAGGCATGTTCGGCCTCGGCGAGCCATTCGTGCGGCGATCGCTGGCTGATGGCAGCGATATCGGCACCCATGCTCTGCGCGATGATCTCCAGCGCCCAGCGACCGCGATCGTCGTCCTGCGTCGCCACCGCGTCTTCGGGCACCCACAGCGCATAGTCGCGCATGTGCGCGTCGCCGGCGGTGAACAGCACGCAGATATCGGTGGCGACCCCGGTCAGCACCAGCCGCCGCACGCCCAGCTTGGGCAGCAGCACCGGCAGGTTGGTCGCGTAGAAGCCGGAGAATTGGGGCTTGAGCACGAAATAATCGCAGTCGCGCGGCTTGAGCTTGGCCAGGCCGTCGGGCGCGCCGTCGAACGCCTGTTCGATCAGCCGCGACTTCTCCGAATGCCATTCGCCGAAATTGTCGTTGACGTAGACCGTCGGCAGGTCGGCGGCGTCGAACGCATCCCGCAGCTGGAGGATCGGCCCCGCGATCGCCTCGGCGCGCGCGCGCAGCTCCTCGCCGCCCTCGAAGTCGAAGGTGTTGATCATGTCGATGATCAACAGCGCGGCGGTGGCGCCGCCCTGATCGCGCGCAGGTGCAGTGGCCCCCGTTTCCGGTTCTTCCACGGTCTTGCCCCTTTGCGGTTGCGTCAGGGCTGGCCGCGATCGAGCGTGTCGCTGGGATGGGCGGCATCGCCCTCCCGCTGATGCTCGGTCGAGATATTGGGCCGTGGCTGCGTGCTGGTGCCGCCCTTGTCGCCCTTCTCGCCGGGTTCGGTCGAGAGGTTGGGGCGGGGCTGGGTGCGGGTCTGGTCGTCGGGATCGGGCATCGCGCTTCTCCTGATGCCCGGGCTAACGACACGCAGCGGCGGCTGTTCCCCCGGTCTCAGCCTTTCCGGCGATTCATAACCTGGAGCAGTGCGGCAATCAGCGACAGGCAACCGCCGAGCAGCGCCACGCCCGTCCACCCGCCCATGCCCCAGGCGAGCGTCGCGGTGGCGGAGCCGGCGGAGGCACCGAGGAACATCGAGCCCATCAGCACGGTGTTGAGCCGCGCCCGCGCCTCGGGCCGCAACGCGAAGATGATGTGCTGGTTGGAAACGAGCGCGCTCTGCACCGCAAAGTCGAGCACGACGACGCCGATCACCAGCGCGGCGATGCTCACCCACAGCCCGAACAGCAGCCAGCTCGCCACCGCCAGCAGCGCGCCGATCAGCACCACCAGGTGCGGCCCGCGCTTGTCGGCGATCCGGCCCGCCAGCGGCGCACCGAGGATGCCCGCCGCGCCGACCACGCCGAACAACCCCGCCACGTCCGCACCGAGCCGGAAGCGCGGCGTCTCCAGATAGAGCGCGAGGATGGTCCAGAACGCCGTGAAGCCGGCGAAGAGCAGCGCCTGGGTGATCGCCGCCAGCCGCAGCGCCGGGAATTCGCGCCACAGACCGCCCAGCGAGCCGAGCAGCGCGCCATAGCCGAGCGTCGCCTCGGGCTCGCTGCGCGGCAGCCGCCACGCCATGACGCCCGCGGTGCCGAGCGCCAGTGGCACGCCCAGCCAGAACATCTCGCGCCAGCCCAGATGCGTGCCGACGAAGCCCGACAGCGTCCGGCTGAGCAGGATGCCGCAGAGCAGCCCGGCCATCACCGTACCCACCGTTTGCCCACGCCGCGCCGGATCGGCGAGATGCGCCGCGAGGGGCACGATCTGCTGCGCCACGCTCGCCGCCGCCCCCACCAGCAGCGACGCGCCGATCAGCATCCAGGCGTTGGGCGCCAGCGCCGCGCCGACCAGCGCCGCCGCCAGCACCAGGAACTGGAGTATGATCAGCCGCTTGCGCTCGTGCAGGTCGCCTAGCGGCACGAGCAGGAACAGGCCTGCGGCATAGCCCAGCTGCGTCGCAGTCGGCACCAGCCCCGCCGGTTGGCCGGGCAGGTCGCGCTCGATGATCCCCAGCGTCGGCTGGTTGTAATAGATATTGGCGACCGCGATGCCCGCCGCCGCCGCCATGGCGAAGGTCAGGCCGCGGCCGAGCCGCGCGGGGGGTTGGGGGGCATGCAAAGGGGCGACTCCTCGGGCGTTGGGTCGCACAGATAGGAAGCCCCCGGCCCGGTTGTTACTGGCCGATGGTTTGTGCGCCGCTTTCGTCGAGCAGATTGGTCTCGGCCATCGCGTTGTCGGGTTCGTCGACATGGCCGTCCGGATCGACGTGGATCAGGATCTCGGTATCCGGGAACGCCTCGCCCAGCGCGCCTTCCAGCCGCTCGACCACGTCATGCGCCTCGGCGATGGTCATGCAGGCGCGCATGGCGACGTGGAACTGCACGAAATCGCGATTGCCGCTGGTGCGGGTGCGCAGGTCGTGCAGGCTCTTGAGCTCCGGGTGCTCAGCCGCGATCTCGACGAAGCGGCGGCGCTTCTCCTCGGGCCATTCGCGGTCCATCAGCTGGTCGATCGCCGCGACCGAGGCGCGCCACGCGCCCCACAGCAGCCAGAAGGCGATGGCGATGCCGAACACGGGGTCGGCGCCGGTGAGGCCGAGATAGCTCTCGCAGACCAGCGCGCCGATCACCGCGGCGTTGAGGTACAGGTCCGAGCTGTAATGGATGCTGTCGGTGGTGATCGCGATCGAGCCGGTCTGGCGGATCACCGATCGCTGATATTGGGTCAGTGCCAGCGTCACGACGATGGCGATCAAGGAGACGGCGATCCCCGCCTCGGGATCGGCGCTCAGCTGGTTCTGCACCAGCCGCTGCACCGCGCGCAGCAGGATTGCGAAACCTGAAATGGCGATGATCACCACCTGGAACAAAGCCGCCAGCGCCTCGGCCTTGCCATGGCCGAAGCGGTGTTCGTCGTCCGCCGGCTGCGACGCCCAGTGCACCCCGCCCAGCGTCACCAGCGAGGCGACGAGGTCGAGCCCCGAATCGGCTAGGCTGGCGAGCACGGCGACGGATCCCGTCTTCACCGCCGCATAGGATTTGAGCGCGCCGAGGAAGAGCGCGCTGCACACGCTGGCGATCGCCGCGCGGCGGGCGAGGTTGCTCACGGGTAGAGCATGCCTTCTTGCCAGCCCTCGCCGGCGCGGGTGAAGACGCGGCGCTCGTGCAGGCGATGCTCGCGGTCGAGCCAGAACTCGATCCGCTCGGGCGTCACGCGATAGCCGCCCCAATGCGGCGGGCGCGGCACCGGCTGGCCGTCGAAGCGCGCCTGCACCTCGGCGAAGCGCGCCTCGAAGGTGGCGCGGCTGTCGAGCGGGCGCGATTGGTCCGAGGCCCAGGCGCCGAGCTGCGAATCGCGGCTGCGGCTGGCGAAATAGGCGTCAGACTCGGCATCACTGACAAAGCCGATCGGCCCTTCGATGCGGATCTGGCGGCGCAGCGACTTCCAGTGGAAGAGCAGCGCCACATGCGGGTTGGCGGCGAGGTCGCCGGCCTTGCGGCTCTCGCGATTGGTGTAGAAGACGAAGCCGCGTTCGTCATAGCCCTTCAGCAGCACCATCCGCACCGACGGATGCCCCTGCGCATCCGCAGTCGCCAGCGCCACCGCGTTGGAATCGTTGATCTCGGTGGTACGCGCCTCGGTGTACCAGTCGTGGAAAAGCGCGAAGGGATCGGTGCTCATGGGGTTTGCCTCTACAGCCTAAACGCCGCCGTTGCGATGGGCGGAACAGACTGAACTTTGGGGAATTGAATCGGGCCTGCAACGAGGAGACTTCCGCATGGCCGCGCGCGCCTATTGGCAGGGACAGATACGGCTGGCCCTCGTTTCGATTCCGGTCGAGATCTACACCGCCACCAAATCGGGCGCGCAGATCGCCTTCCACCAGATCCACGAGCCGAGCGGCCAGCGCATCAAGTACGAGAAGGTCGCCCCTGGCGTCGGCGCGGTCGAGCCCGACGAGATCGTCAAGGGCTATGAGGTAGAGAAGGGCGAGTATGTCCTGCTCGAGCAGGACGAGATCGACGCGGTGAAGCTCGAATCGCGCAAGACGCTGGAGTTGACCCAGTTCGTCGACGCCGACGAGATCGACGTGCTCTATTACGAGCGGCCTTATTTCGTGGTGCCGGCAGACGACCTCGCCGAGGAAGCGTTCATCGTGCTGCGCGAGGCGCTGCGGCGGGCGCGCAAGGTGGGGCTCGGCCAGCTGGCGATGCGCGGGCGCGAATATGTGGTGAGCCTCAAGCCCTGCGGGCGGGGCATGATCCTCGAGACCCTGCGCTATGCCGACGAAGTGCAGAAGGCGCAGGGCTATTTCCGCGAGATCCCGGACAGCGAGCCCGATCCCGAGCTGCTCGACCTCGCCCAGACGCTGATCGAGAAGAAGGCGAGCAAGTTCGACCCCAAGGGCTTTCACGACCGCTATGTCGATGCGCTGCGCGAGCTGATCGAGAAGAAGAAAAAGGCCAAGGGCGCCAAGATCCTGGAGGATCCCGACAAGCCGGAGAGCCGCGGCTCGAACGTGGTCGACCTGATGGCGGCGCTCAAGAAATCGCTTGGGCCCGGCGACGCCAAGCCCGCCCCCAAGGCCAAGGCGCCGGCGAAGAAGGCACCGGCCAAGAAGCCGGCGGCGAAGAAGCGTGCCTGACGCCGACAGCCTCGCCCGCTACAACGCCAAGCGCGACTTCGCCAAGACGGCGGAGCCGGCGGGCAAGGTCGCCAAGGGCAGCGGCAACCGCTTCATTGTTCAAAAGCACGACGCGACGCGGCTGCACTGGGACTTCCGTCTGGAAGTGGACGGCGTGCTCAAGAGCTGGGCGGTGACGCGCGGGCCCAGCCTCGACCCCGACGAGAAGCGGCTGGCGGTCCGCACCGAGGATCACCCGCTCTCCTATGCGGATTTCGAGGGGACCATCCCCAAGGGCGAATATGGCGGCGGCACGGTGATGCTGTGGGACACCGGCACCTGGGAACCGATCCCGGGCAAGAGCGCCAAGGATCTGGAGAAGGGCCATCTCCATTTCGTGCTGCACGGCGAGCGGATGCAGGGCGAATGGCTGCTGATCCGGCTGAAACCCCGCGGCAAGGAGAAGGCCGAGAACTGGCTGCTCCGCAAGATCAACGACGAGCATGCCGGCGCCACGGACGAGCTGGTCGAGGCCGGGCTGACCAGCGTCACCACAGGCCGCACGATGCAGGAGATTGCCGAGGGGAAGAAGCCACCTTCCAATAAGGGGAAGCGCTCCCCCCGCGCGCTCCCCTCCCGCTTGCGGGAGGGGTCGGGGGAGGGGCTGAGCCCTAGCAGTGCTTCTCCCACATCAGTCCCTCCCCCAGCCCCTCCCGCAAGCGGGAGGGGAGCGAAAACGAAGCGCGCTTCCGGCAAGGGATCTAAGGCCCCCGCCTTCCAATCCCCCCAGCTCGCTACGCTGGTCGATACCGTCCCCACCGGCAACCAGTGGCTCCACGAGATCAAGTATGACGGCTATCGCGCGCTGATCGCCACCGGCAGCGGCGGGCCGAAGATCTACACCCGCTCCGGCCTCGACTGGACCGCGAAATTCCACGGCATCGCCGAAGCCGCCGCCACCCTGCCGCCGGGCGCGCTGGTCGACGGCGAAATCGTCGCGATGAAAGGCGACAAGCCCGATTTCTCCACGCTGCAAGACGCGATCTCCGCCGGCGGCGAGGGGCTGCTCTGCTTCGCCTTCGACCTGCTCGCCGATGCTGGCGAGGACATCACCGCCCTCCCCCAGATCGACCGCAAGGAGAGGTTGCGCGCGCTGCTCGACGGTGCCGACGACCGTATCCGCTTTTCCGAACATATCATTGGCCAGGGCGAAAAGCTGTTCGAGAACATGTGCCGCGAAGGCTTTGAGGGCGTCGTCTCGAAGCGCGCCGATGCGCCTTATCGCGGCACGCGCAGCAAGGCGTGGCTCAAGATCAAGTGCACGCACCGCCAGGAGTTCGTGATCCTCGGATGGAGCGCCTCCAACGCGAAGGGCCGCGGCTTCAAGTCGCTGCTGCTCGGGCTGAACGGACCCGACGGCCTCGTCTATGCCGGCAAGGTCGGCACCGGGTTCAATACCGAGACGCTGCTCTCGATGCGCGAACGCCTCGACGCGCTCGCCACCGACAAGCCCGCCGCCAAAGTTCCCCGCCCGGAGGCGCGCGGCGCACAGTGGGTGAAGCCTGAGCTGGTTGCGGAAATCGCCTTCGCCGAGTTCACCGCCGAGAACGTCGTCCGCCATGCCAGCTTCCTGGGTCTCCGCGAGGACAAAACGGCCGACGCCGTCGTCGCCGAAGAGCCGTCCGCGCTCCCCGACGCCGCGCCGTCCGCCATCAAGATCAGCAGCCGCGACCGCGTGATCTTCCCAGAGTCGAAGCTCACCAAGGGCGACCTCGCCGACTATTACGCCGCGGTCGCGCCTATCGCCCTGCCCTGGCTTGCGGAGCGGCCGATCAGCTTGGTCCGCTGTCCGCAGGGCCGCGCCAAGCAGTGCTTCTTCCAGAAGCATGACGCCGGCAGCTTCGGCGAGCAGGTCCACCATGTCGATATCCGCGAGAAGGACGGATCGACCGAGCCCTATCTCTACGTCTCCGATGCCGACGGCATGCTCGCCTGCGTGCAGATGGGCACGATCGAATTCCATGGCTGGGGCTCGCGCATCGCCGATGTCGAGAAGCCCGACCGGCTGGTGTTCGACCTTGATCCCGACGAGGGCCTCGATTTCGATGTGGTCAAGAAGGCCGCCGAGCATCTGAAGGAACAGCTCGCCGAGATCGGGCTGACCAGCTGGCCGATGCTCTCCGGCGGCAAGGGCGTGCACGTCGTGGTGCCGCTGGTGCCGCAGGCCGAATGGCCGGCGGCGAAGAGCTTCTGCGAGCGCTTCGCCCGCGCGCTCGCTCAGGCCGAGCCCGAGCGCTTCACCGCCAACCTGAAAAAGGCGAGCCGCACGGGCCGCATCTTCATCGACTATCTGCGCAACCAGCGCGGCGCGACGGCGGTGCTCCCCTATGTCGCGCGCGCTCGGGCCAACGCGCCGGTTGCCACCCCTGTCACCTGGACCGAGCTCAGGACGATCGACAGCGCCCACGTCTTCACGATTCAGGATGCCGCCACGCTGATCGAACGCGCGGGCAGCCGGGCACTGCGGGGCTGGGGGACCGCCGACCAGACGCTCCCCGATCTGTAACCTGTCCGTCACGAGACTTTCGCACGGAGGCTCTAGCGGCGCTCCCGGGAAGGCAGGTCCGTGCGCACAGCTTCGTCCGAGATCATTCGCTGGGTGGCACGCCATGTGGTGCCGCAGGAGCCCCAGGTGCGCGGCGCGCTGCGCCGTGCCGGCGTTGCCGAAGCCGACATCGACGATCTGATCCAGGAGGCCTATTGCCGCTTCGCCGCGATGGACAGCATCGCCCATGTCGATCGGCCCGGCGCCTATTTCATGCAGGTGGTGAAGAACCTTTGGCGCGACCAGCTGCGCCGCGCGCGTGTGGTTCGCTTCGAGGAACTTACGGAAATTGCCCAGTGGCTCGTCGAGGCAGAGGAACTGGGCGTGGAAGCGGCGGTGGCGGCGCGCGAGCAGGTGCGGATGGTGGAGCGATTGCTCGCCGACCTGCCCGAGCGATGCCGCACCATCTTCACGCTCAAGCGGATCGAAGGGCTGCCGCAAAGAGAGATTGCGCGGCGGCTCGGGGTAAGTGAAAGCATCGTCGAGAACGACGTACAGAAGGCGTTGCGGCGCATCCAGCACGCGGTACGGACCGAGCGGTTCGAGAAGGAAGATCAGGGCGTTGGCGAACCGCGGCGACACCGCATCCCGGCTTGAAGACGAGGCTGCCCGCTGGGCGGCCCGCATCGACGCATCGTCCGATACTGCGCCCGCCGGCCTCGATCGCTGGCTGCGCGCCGATCCTGCCCATGCCGGCGCGCTGCTGCGGGCGCAGGCGACGCTGGTGATGCTGGGGGCGGCGGTGCCCGAAACGCTGGTGGCGGAAGATCCCGGCCGCTCCCGCCGTTTCTGGTGGCTGGGCGGGGCAAGCGCCACCCTGGCCGCCGCGCTCGTCGCCGCCGCGCTGCTGCTGCCCGCCCGCGGCGAGGCGATCCGCACCGGCATCGGCGAGGTGCGATCGGTGGCGTTGCAGGACGGCTCCTCGCTCGCGATCGATGCAGGCAGCGATCTCGTCACCCGAATCGGCAGCGGCGCCCGCACCGTCGCGCTCCACGATGGCAAGGCACTGTTCCGCGTCCGCCATGACGCCGCCGCGCCGTTCCGCGTCACCGTCGGCGACGTGACGATCACCGATATCGGCACCGTCTTCCAGGTGGATGCCGATCGCGCGGGCGGCACCGTGGACGTGCTGGTGCGCGAAGGCGTGGTCGCCGTTGCCGCCGGCGGCCGCACGCTGCGCCTCACCGCCGGCCAGCGCACGCGCTTCGCGATCAATGGGGCCGCGCTCGCCAAGGTCGAGCATGTCGACGCACCCGGCATCGAACGCGCGCTCGGCTGGACCAGCGGCCGGCTCGATCTCGACGGCGAGACGCTGGGCGAGGCGGTGGCCGAGCTCAATCGCCACAACCAGCTGCAGATCACCCTGGCCAGCCCCGCGCTCGCCCGAGAGAAACTGTACGGCGCCTTCCGCATCGACGATCCCGCCGGCTTCGCACAGAGCGCCGCGATCGGCCTCGGCACCCGGGCGCGTATCGGCCCAGACGCGATCCTGCTCGGCGATCCCGAAAAAAAGTAGCGCGAGGGTAAGGAAATCGCCGCCCCCGCCGTCAGGCCCATGAGAACCGCGCCATTCCGGCGCCTTGGGGTGGAAGACATGATCTCGAAGTATCGCTGGCTCGGCGCGACGGCTGTCGTGGCGATGAGCACGCTCGCCCAGCCGGCGCTGGCGCAGGTGCAGCGCTTCAACATTCCGGCACAGGACGTGACGAGCGCGGTGCTGCTGTTCGCGCGTCAGAGCGGCATGCAGATCATCGTAGCCAACAATGTGGGCGCGGGCCACCGCACCAACGCCGTGACCGGCAAGCTGCCTGCCAGCGACGCGCTGGAGCGCATGCTGGCCAAGACCGGCCTGATCGCCATCAGCACCGGCGCGAATCGCTACGTCATCGTCCCCGGCGAATGGCGTGCGCAGGGGAGCGATACCGCGCCGGACACGGTCCCGGTTCCGGCCGACATCGTCGTCACCGGCTTCCGCGCCTCGCAGCGCGAAGCCGTCGCCGAGAAGCGCGCCGCGGATAATGTGATCGAGACGCTCCACGCCAACGATGTCGGCAAGCTGCCCGACCAGAACGTCGCCGAGGCGATCAAGCGCCTGCCCGGCCTGTCGGTCGCCAACGACCAGGGCGAGGGCCGCTATGCGATCGTCCGCGGCATCGATCCCAGCCTGCTCAACGTGACGCTCAACGGCCAGACGCTGCCCGCGCCCGAGCCCGCGGGCCGCCAGGTGAAGCTGGACGACCTGCCCTCGGCGATGATCCAGTCGGTGGCGGTCACCAAGTCGCTGCTGCCGAGCCAGGACGCCAACGCCATCGCCGGCGAAGTCGCGATCCGCACCCGCACCGGCTTCGACAGCGCCAAGCCCTTCTTCCTCGACGCGCGCGCCGCGCAGGGCTGGTATTCGCTCAACCACAAGGTGCCGTACGAGCTGGACGGCACGGTGGGCGGCCGCTTCGGCGCGCGGCAGCAGTTCGGCGCGGTCGTCTCGGTCAACTATTCTCAGCGCCCGATCGAGAGCCAGAATTATCAGGGCTCGACCAACTGGGTGAACGGCGTGCCGGACGGCAACGGCCTGCGCGACTATAACCTCACCCGCACCCGGCTGGGCGTGGTCGGCAATTTCGACTGGCATGCCAGCGACACGGTGAAGCTCTACCTGCGCACCAGCTATTCCAAGTTCCAGGATCACGAGACCCGCGACCAGAACCGGCTCGCCATCACCACGCCGGGCGCGACGCCCAAGGCCACCGGCACGATCCTAGTGCGCAACCGCAACGAGGACGACAACACCAAGTCGGTGACGCTGGGCGGCGAGTTCGGTCAGGTCGCGGGCGGCACGCTGGAGCTGTCGGGCAACTGGACCCGCGCCGAGAAGCTGGACCCGCTGCGCAGCGAGTTCACCTTCACCACCGCCAAGGGCGCGCTGACGTCCACCTATGATCCCTCGACTTATCCCTACACGCTGACGCCGACCACGCCCGCCTTCACCACGCCTTCGCTGTTCACCTTCAGCAAGGTGAATTTCGATCAGCGCAGCACCTACGAGGAACTGTGGCAGGGCCGGTTCGACTATACGCACGATATCGGCATCGGCGACGGCTCCACCTTCAAGCTGGGCGGCAAATATCTGACCCGCGACAAGTTCAACGATCAGAACAAGACCAACTACAAGGCGACCAAAACCGTGTGGACGCTGGCCAATCCGGTCGGCTATCCCGGCGCGAGCGACTTTTACGACGGCATGTTCGGCTTCGGCACGCGGATCAACTACGACGCGGCCAAGGCGTATTTCGATGCGAACTCGGGCGTCGCCGCGATCGACAAGGCGGGCACGCTGAGCGACACGCTGTCGAACGATTTCGACGTGCGGGAGAAGATCGCCGCAGGCTATGTGATGGCGACGCTCAAGCTCGGCGGGCTCACCCTGGTCCCGGGCGTGCGCGTCGAACATACCGAGGATGACGTGAAGGCCAAGCTGGTCACTGCCGCCTCGACGCTGACCGACGGCTATAACAGCTTCGGCCACACCAGCTATACGGACGTGTTTCCGGGCGTGAACGCCAAGTTCGAATTTGCCCGCAACCTGTTGCTGCGCGGCGCGGTGACGACCTCGATCGGCCGCCCCAACTACGCCAATCTCGCGCCCTTCGTGGTGGTCGACACCAGCGATCCCTCGGCCGCCGCGATCTCGCTCGGCAATGCGAATCTGAAGCCCTATCGCGCGGTGAATTATGACGCGGCGCTGGAATATTATCCGGCGCCGGGTGCGATCCTCTCGGCGGGGGCGTTCCACAAGCAGATCGACAATCCGATCTACAGCAACACCAATCGCCAGACCAACTTCACCGCCGCGGGCGTGACCTATGCGGCGGCCAACGTCACCCAGCTGCTCAACGCCGATTCGGAAACGATCACCGGCGTCGAAGGCAATGTGCAGGTGCAGTTCACCTTCCTGCCGGGCGTGCTGAGCGGCTTCGGCGTGTCGGCGAACTTCACCCATGTCTGGGGCCATGCCAATGCCGGCGTGATCCGCGCGGGCGACGTGCCGCTCGCCTATCAGTCGAAGAATGTCGGCAATGCGCAGATCTTCTTCGAGAAATCCGGGCTGAGCGCGCGCGTGGCGTTCAACTACCGCTCCTCCTATCTCGACACGATCGCGACCACCGCCGCCGCCGACCAATATACCGATGGCAACGGCCAGCTCGACGTCCACCTCAGCTATCAGGTGACGCCGCAGTTCACGCTGTTCGGCGATGCGACCAACCTCACCGACGCGCCGTGGCGGCGCTATATCGGCACCCGCACCCAGCTGGTCGAGCGCGAGCGCTACGGCACCCAGCTGCGCGGCGGCGTGCAGATCCACTTCTGAAGGACGACGAGACGATGAAACTGCGGATCGGATTGTGCCTAACCCTCGCGCTCGGTTCTCCTGCGATTGCCGCGGCGCGCCCCGCCGATCCGCTGGTGGTGGACCGCGTCGTGCTGCTGATGCGCCACGGCGTGCGCCCGCCCACCAAGGCCCCGGCGATGCCGCCCGAGGTGACGCCCGAGCGCTGGCCGGACTGGCCGACCCAGCCGGGCTGGCTCACGCCGCACGGCGCAGCGGCGGTAGCGCAATTGGGCGCGGCCGACGGCACGGCGTTGCGTTTCCACCGCCTGCTCCCCGCCAAGGGCTGCCCGGTGCCCGGAGCGATTCGCATCGTCGCCGATAGCGACCAGCGGACGATCGAGACTGCCAAGGCCTGGGCGGGAACGCTGGCGCCGGGCTGCACGCTCACCATCGATCATCGCCCGCAGGACGAGCCCGACCCGCGCTTCAACGCGATCGAATCGGGCAAGGCGCCGCTCTATCCCGCCAAGGCGGATGCAGCGGTGGCGGCCGAAGTGGGGCCCGGCGGGTTCGCAGCACTCGACGCGCGCTACGGGCCGCTGCTAGCGCGGATCGACACCATCCTGTGCGGCACCCCGCGCCCCGGCTGCGGCGTGTCGGGCACCCCGACCGGGCTTGCCCCGGCGCGCGCGGACAAGCGGCCCAAGCTGACCGGCGCACTCGACCGCGCGTCCACCGCGGCGCAGATCCTGCTGCTGGAGGCGGCCGAAGGCATGCCGGCGGCGCAGCTGGGCTGGGGCCGCGCAACCCTTGCCGATGTGGCCGCGCTCGGCGAATTCCACGCGCTCGAATTCCGCATCCTCGCCCGGCCTAGGCCTATCGCGGCGGCGAATTTCGCCGGGTTGGCCGATATCGTCCGCGCCAGCCTCGCCGGCAGCGGCCCGAAGGTGACGATGATCTCCGGCCACGACACCAATGTCGCCAATCTCGGCGGTCTGTTCGACGTGCACTGGCAGGTCCCCGGCTTCGCCGCCGACGATCCCGTGCCCGGCGGCGCCCTGGTGCTGGAGCGGCTGCACGACAAGGCCGGCAAGCGCTATGTGCGGGTCCGCTACCGCGCGCAAACGCTGGAGCAGCTCCGCACCGCAGCACCGCTGGGGCTGAAAGGCCCGCACGATCGGATTCTTCCCGTGCCCGGGTGCAACGCACGCGGCGTTGCAGGGTTGTGTACCCTGGACGAGGCGCTCGCCAAGCTCGGCTGAGACCGTCCCGCATATCTCCCGTGTTGCATGGCACCATCGTTTCGCCCATCACCGCGGCCGAGAAAGGGAAGCAGCTGTGGCCAGCCTTGCCGAGGCGGGATTGTTTGATGCGGGCACGATCGCCGATCGTTGGATCGCCGACTATTGCGGCCATGCACCCGCCGGCGATGTGCTGTGCGCCGAACGCGGCGCCCCCTGGAGCGGGCTGTTCGAGGAACTGGCAGGGCTTTCCGGCGACGGGCTGACGATCGCCCGCGAACGTGCGCATCGCCATGCCGAGGATATCGGCACCGGCTATCGCATCGGCGACGAAGGCGACGAGCGCCCCTGGCCGCTCTCCCCGGTGCCGCTGCTGATCGACCAGGCCGAATGGCGCGGCATCGCGGCGGGCGTAGCCCAGCGCGCCGAACTGATGGAGCGGCTGCTCCAGGACCTGTACGGCCCGAACCAGTTGATCGCCGACGGCCACCTCCCCGCCGCGCTGCTCACCGGCAGCCCCTTCTTCCTGCGCCCGCTGACCCATTTGACCCCACCGGGGGGCCATCACCTTCACTTCGTCGCCTTCGACCTGTGCCGCAGCCCGGACGGGCATTGGCGCGTGCTCGCCGACCATCTCCGCGGCCCTGCCGGCGCCGGCTATGCGCTGGAGAACCGGCTGGCGATGGCGCGGACGCTGGGGGGCTTGCAGGGCCGCCTTAACATCGAGCGCCACGCCCCCTTCTTCGCCGCCTTCCGCGACGGCATCGCCGCCGCCTGCCGCCGCGCCGAGCCGCGCATGGCGCTGCTCACCCCCGGTCGCTTCACCGCCAGCTATGCCGAGCAGGCGCATCTCGCCCGCTATCTCGGCTTTCTGCTGGTCGAGGGTGCCGATCTCGCGGTGCTAGACGATCGCGTCTATGTCCGCACGATCGCCGGGCTGAAGCGCGTGGACGCGCTGTGGCACCGGTTCGACCCCCGCTATCTCGACGCCCTGGCGCTCGATTCGCATTCGAAGATCGGCGTCGCCGGGCTGATCGACGCGACCGTGGCGGGCAATGTCGTGATCGCCAATGCGCCGGGCGCGGGGCTGCTCGAGGCGCCCGCCTTCGCCGCCTTCCTGCCGCGGCTAAGCGAGATCCTGCTCGGCGAGTCGCTGCGCCTGCCCAATATCGCGACCTGGTGGTGCGGACAGTCGGCCGAAGCGGCGCATGTCGCGGCCAATCTCGACCAGATGGTCGTGGCCCCCGCCTTCGGCACTCCGCCGCTCGGCCTGCCCGAGGGCAAGGCGGTGCTCGGCGCGCATCTCGACGAGGCCGCGCGTGCGGCGCTGCGCGACGACATGACGCGCCGGCCGCAGGATTATGTCGGGCAGGAAGTCGTCTGCCTCTCGACCATGCCCTTCGTCGCCGAGGATCGGCTGGCGCCCCGCCCGTTCACGCTGCGCGTCTTCGCGGCGCGCGATGCCGCGGGTGCCTGGACGGTGCTCCCCGGCGGGTTCGCGCGAATCGGCGAGCATGCCGATGCCCGCGCCGCGGTGATGGGCGAAGGCAGCTGGTCGGCCGACGTTTGCATCCACGGGCCCGATCCGGTCGCGCCGGTGTCGCTGCTCCCCTCGGGCGATTCGACCCAGCTGCGCCGCAACCCCGGGACGCTGCCCAGCCGGGTGGCGGACAACATGTTCTGGCTCGGCCGCTATCTGGAGCGCGGCGAGGCGCTGCTCTCGGTGCTGCGCGTGCTGCTCGGCCATTCGATCAGCGCGGATACCGGCGCGGCGCTTTCAGCCGAGACGGTCGACCGGCTCGCCCAGCTGGTGGTGACGGCCAACGCCGCCCCCGCCCCGCGCGGCCTCAAGCGGCAGGACCTGACCGCGCTCGCCCGCACCGCGCTCGAATCGACCGAAGGCTGGACCAGCGTCCGCGCCATCAACCGCCAGGCGCGCTCGATCGGCGCGGTCTCGCGCGACCGGCTCTCGGCCGACATGATCCGGCTGCTCGACGCGCCCTTCCCCGAACGCGGCGTGCTGCTCGATCGCGCCGGCTCGCTCCAGCGGCGCTATTCGGCGCTGGCGGGGCAGGCCGGCGAGCATATGGGCCGCACCGATGCGTGGCGCTTTCACGATCTCGGCCGCCGCATCGAGCGCGCGCTGGCGACGATCGGCTTCCTGCGCGCGCTCGGCGGCGCCCAGGCAACCGCCGACGACCTTTCGACCCTGCTCGACCTGGCCGACAGCCAGATCAGCTATCGCCAGCGCTACCTGACGGGAATCGCCCGCGTGCCGGTGCTCGACCTGCTTGCGCTCGATCCGGGCAACCCGCGCGGCCTCGCCTTCCAGGCGGCGGCGCTCTCGGCGCACCTCAACGCGCTGCCGGTCCTCTCCGACGACGGACTGGCCGAGGCGCAGCAGGAACAGGCACGCAGCATCGCCGCCACGCTGGTCACCGCCCGCGCCACCGCGATCGACGATGCCTGGTTCGGCGATCTCCAGTCGCGGCTGTGGAGCCTCTCAGAGGCGATCGCCCGCCGCTATTTCCTCCACGGCGCCGAGCCGCTGCGCGCGGCGGGGCTCGTCCTCGCATGATGCTCTACGGCATCCGCCATGTAACGCGGTTCGATTACGACCAGCCGGTCGCCTTCGCGCGCTGCAACCTGCGGCTGAAGCCGATCCTCTGGTCCGGCCAGATGATCGAGGAATATGCGCTGAGCGTGCAGCCGGGCGGCCGCACCTATCCGGCACGCGCCGAAGCCGGGCTCGCCAATGTCGTACGGCTGCTGGTCGAGCATGCCGCGAGCAGCCTGACGATCGAGAGCCGCGCGCGGGTGCGTGTCGACCGGCAGATCCCGATCCCCGCCGCGAGCGACCCGACCATCGCCCAGATTGCCGCCTGGGCGCGCGACAGCCGCGACCCCACGCCCGCTGGCCCCGCCGCGTACCTCTTCCCCTCGCCGCTGATTCCGCTGGACCGCAGCATCGCCGCCTGGTGCGCGGAAGAGCTGCGGCAGGACCGCGGCATCCTCGAAGCGGGAATCGCGCTGGCGCAGCGGATCCAGCGCGACTTCGCCTTCGATCCTACCGCCACGCTGGTCGACACGCCGCCGCACGAGGCGTTCGCGAAGCGGGGGGGCGTCTGCCAGGATTTCGCGCAGATCATGCTCTCCGGCCTGCGCGCGGCCGGGCTGCCCGCCGCCTATGTCTCGGGCTATCTGCGCACCCTGCCGCCGCCGGGCCAGCCGCGGCTGGTGGGGGCGGATGCCACCCATGCCTGGGTACTGCTCTGGTGCGGGCCCGATCTCGGCTGGGTGGGCGTCGATCCCACCAACGGCATCTGGATGGCCGAGGATCACATCGTCATGGCGATCGGCCGCGACTATGCCGACATCGCACCGATCGACGGCATCGTGCTCGGCTCGGGCGCGCAGGCGATGCACGTGTCGGTGGATGTCGAACCGCTGGAAGTGGCGGTGGGATAGACTTCTATGCCCGCGATCAATGCTCCACCGGGCCCTTGTCGCCGAAGTTCAGGCGGCGGGTGACGTTATAGTCGAGCACCGCCATCACGAAATACGCCCCGAATTGCTTCACCCGCGTCCACCAGCCGGTGCGCGCCTTGTAGAGTTCGGGGGTGATCCGCTCGGACTGCGCGATCTCGCCGTCGACATAGCTGCGGACATGTGCGGCAAAGGCCGGGTCGTGGACGCGCAGCATCAGCTCCAGGTTCAGGAACATGCTGCGAATGTCGAAATTGGCCGAGCCGATATGGACGACATCGTCGATCACGTAGAGCTTGGTGTGCAGCTTGGTCGGCTGATATTCATAGATCTGCACGTTCTTGCGCAGCAACCCGGCATAGGTGAAGCGCGCCGCCCAGATTGCGGCGGTATGGTCGAGCTTCGACGGCAGCACCAGCCGCACTTGGCCGCGCCGCCCGGCCTTGTCCAATCGCCGCAGCATCGCCGGGCTGGGCGCGAAATAGGCGGCGATCAGGTCGAGCCGGTTCGCCCGCTCCATGTCGTGCTTCACCACCCGCGCCCAGGGCGACAGCCGCCGCATCGGGCCGCCGAGCAGCCAGCGCGTATCGCCCTCGGGCTCGCTCCAGGCCTTGAGGGTGTGCCCCAAGGACCGCAGCGTCGCGCGCGGCCGCTTGGCCCAGGCGGCGAGCGAATCGAAATAGCCGGTCAGCCGCTCGGCCGCCGGGCCTTCGACGAGCAGCCCCATGTCGCGCCACGCCTGCTCGGCGATGGTGCCGAAATAGCTCGATTCGATGTTGAACCCGCCGACGATCACCCGCGCCTCGTCGGCCAGTGCCAGCTTCTGGTGGTTGCGCAGGAGATAGCGCCGCCCCCAGCGCGGCACGAATCGGCACACCTCGATGCCCGCGGCGTGGAGCGGCGCGAAGAAGTCGTTGCTCTCTGCATGCTCGCTGCCGAGCCCGTCGACGATCAGGTAGACGCGCACGCCCCGCGCGGCCGCATCGAGCAGCGCCTGGCGCACCGCGGCGCCGGCCGCGTCGTCGAGATAGATGTAATAGAGCACCCGCAGCGTCCGCTCGGCACCCGCGATGAGCCCGAGTAGCGCGCGCATCCGCTCGGGCCCCTCGGGCAGCAGCGTCAGCCGGTTGCCGTCGACGGTGAAGCTGGGCTGGGCGAGCGGCGGCATCGTCGGGGCATGCCCCGCGGCTACGCCCTCGGCAAGCGGTTCGGGATCGGCATAAGGTGCCATCGAGCGGGAAGCCTCCGGTGGGTGAACCTGCGTAACGATCGAAGCCGCATCGCGCTCCCTCGCACCGCCATGGCGGCTTTTCTTGACATTTGCGGGCTCGGCCCCTAACTGGCCGGTCTTTCCCGGCCCTGACATCTAAGGAAGAACAGGATGGCGCGCGTCACTGTCGAAGATTGCGTCGACAAGATTCCGAACCGGTTCGACCTGGTGCTGTTTGCTGCGCAGCGTGCGCGGCAGATCTCCGGTGGTGCCGACCTGACGCTGGATCGCGATCGCGACAAGAACCCGGTCGTCGCCCTGCGCGAAATCGCCGAAGAGACCGTGCGTCCGGACCATCTGCAGGAAGCCGTGGTATCGAGCCTGCAGCGCGTCCGCGTCGACGACGAGGATGCACCCGACGAGGTCGGTTCGATCCAGGCACAGGCCGAGGCGCTCCGCCTCACCGCCGCTGCCCCGCCGCGCAACCAGAATCTGGGCGGCGACTACGAGGGCTGATCGCCTTCGATCTGACGACGTACAAAGGGGCTGGCGGCGACGCCGGCCCTTTTTGTTTCAGGCGCCGATCCGGGCGCGCAGCGTGTCGTCGTCGAGCTGCTCCAGCGTGAGCAGGGCGGCATAAGGATCGCCCGCCAGCCCGAGCACCTGCGCAAAGGCGGGTTCGGTCTTGGCGCCCGCCTGCCGGCGCGCCATTACGGCGGCACGAAACGTTTCGCCGCCCAACGCGAGCAGCCGCCGCTCGATCGCGAAATGCCGCCAGCCGAGCTGCTCGGCGACGGGGCAGGCCTGGCCGAACAGCTCGAGCACCCATCCGGCGCAGTGGAAGCGCGCAATCACGGGGCGGTCGCTGCCCTGCCATTGCCACATCGCGAAGCCGGGGAGGTCACGACAGGCTTCCCACACTGCCGAGGCGAAAGCCTGCGGGTCGGGCGCATGGCAGAGGATGTCGATGTCGCTGTCGGGCAGATCGAGGCCGAGCGGCGGTGTGCCCGCGACATGCGGGTCGAAGGCGGCGAGATGCGTGAGAACACCGCTGTGCACGAGCGCTTCGGTGTACGCTGGCCTCGTCATGGCGTGCCCCCTGCCCCTATCCTCCCCCTGGCGGGGGAGGATCCGCTATCTTTACTCCTGCTCCGGCTCGCTGGCGGTCTCCGCCCGGCCCTTGAAGCCCTGCGCCACGACATACCACTCCACCGAGCCCTTGCGGCTGGCCGGCGGCTTGGCGTGCTTCACCGTGGTAAAGGCGCGCTTCATCTCGGCGATCAGCGACGAATCGGCACCGCCCGCAAACACCTTGGCAACGAAATCGCCGCCGGGTGCCAGCGTCTTGATCGCAAAGTCGAACGCAGTCTCGACCAGTGCCATGGTGCGCAGCGCATCGGTCTGCGGATGGCCCACGGTGTTCGCCGCCATGTCCGACAGGATCAGGTCGGGCGCGCCGCCGAGTTCCTCGATCAGCCGATCGGGTGCTGCATCGTCCATGAAGTCCATCTGGAGCAAGGTCGCGCCTTCGATCGGGTCGACCGGCAGCAGGTCGATGCCGACCACCGCCGCCTTGGGCAGCACGCGGCGCACCACCTGCGTCCAGCCGCCCGGCGCGACGCCGAGATCGACCACGCGCTTGGCGCCCTTCAGGAAGCCGAATTTCTCGTCCAGCTCGGTCAGCTTGTAGGCCGCGCGGCTACGATAGCCCTCGGCCTTGGCGCGCCGGACATAGGGGTCGTTCAGCTGGCGCTCCAGCCAGCGCGTCGATTGCGCCGTACGGCCGCGCGCCGTGCGCACGCGAACATGGCCGCGGCCACCGCCCCTGCTCATCGCTTCTTCCTCACAACCTTATAAGGGCGCGCCGCCGATCAGCCGCCGCAAGATGCCTTCGCGAATGCCGCGATCCGCGATGCCTAGCCGCTCGGCGGGCCAGATGTCGAGGATCGTCTCCAGGATCGCGCAGCCGGCCGAGACGAGATCGGCGCGTTCGTTGCCGATGCACGGCACCTGCGCGCGCTCCTTGACGCTCATCGCGGCGATTCGCGCGCTCACCTCGCGCATCGCCGCGCTCGGCACGATCAGCCCGTCCACCGCCGAGCGATCGTACGAGGCGAGCCCCAGATGGACGCTGGCGAGCGTCGTCACCGTGCCGCTGGTGCCGAGCAGACGCCGCGTACCCTTGGGCGGGCGCAGCCGGGCGACGAAGGGCGCGAAGCTCTCGCGCACCCGGGCGCGCATGTCGGCATAGGCGGCGGCGCGGGCATCGGCGCTGACCGCCTTGCTCTGCCCGGTCGCCTCGCTCAGCGACACCACGCCCCACGGTGCGCTGTGCCAGTCGAGGATGCGCGGGATCGGCGCATGCGAATCGACCAGCACCAGCTCGGTCGAGCCGCCGCCGATGTCGAACACCAACGCCGGGCCGTCGCCGGGCTCGAGCAGCGCATGGCAGCCGAGCACGGCCAGCCGCGCCTCTTCCTCCGCCGTGATGATGTCGAGCGCGATGCCGGTCTCGCGATAGGCGCGCTCGATGAACTCGGCACCGTTCTCAGCCTGGCGGCAGGCCTGGGTCGCCACCGAGCGGGCGAGCGCCACGTTGCGGCGCTTGAGCTTGTCCGCGCAGATGCGCAGCGCGGCGAGCGTGCGCTCGATCGCCGTATCGGACAGGCGGCCGGTCGTCGCCAGCCCCTCACCGAGGCGGACGATTCGCGAAAACGCATCGATCACCGCAAAGCCCGAGCCCTGCGGACGCGCGATCAGCAGCCGGCAATTGTTCGTACCCAGATCCAGCGCGGCATAATGGCGCGCTTCGGGCCAACGCGGTGCCGGGCCTTTCCCGGCCGGTGGCGGCGCAGGGCGGGCGGCGGAAACGCGCCTCCCGCGGGGCATTCTGGCGGAGCCATCCCCCATAAAATCAACTCACTTATCT
The DNA here is from genome assembly GCF_052045505.1 of Sphingomonas sp. 22176. NCBI lineage: Bacteria > Pseudomonadati > Pseudomonadota > Alphaproteobacteria > Sphingomonadales > Sphingomonadaceae > Sphingomonas > Sphingomonas sp. 22176. Next base: position 465,684 of record NZ_JBQEPL010000001.1, read on the forward strand.
TCTTCCGTCACCGAACCAGAACGGCTCGGCCGGTGCTTGGATGCGAGGCTAGACGAGCAAAGATGGCAGCGCAAGGCGAGCGCGCGATTGCGCGTTGACAGGGCCGCCGCATCCCCCTATCTGGCGCGACCTGTCTGGTGCCCCGTCGTCTAAAGGTAAGACTACGGACTCTGACTCCGTCAATTGAGGTTCGAATCCTCACGGGGCATCCAAACAGCTTTCCAGCCTTCCCTGAACATCCACGTCACAGGCGCTAGATTGCGTCGCAGGACGCGCGAATCATGCGGCTGCCGCCAGCAGCGAGGACGCCATGGCCAAGCGGAAACGGTATCTGACAGCGACCCTGGCCGACGGCTATGTGAAGACGATCGGCCCGACCGCCGCACCCTTCACCCATTATTGGCGAATTGTCGCGGAGCTGGGGAATGGGCGTACCGAGGTATTCTGGGGGCACGCCAAGTCGCTGAAGGAAGCGACCGGCAAGCGCGCGGCGACGGAAGAGGCGGCCCGCCAGCGCGGCTGGGCAGGCTATGACTTCGAGGTCGTGGAACTCACCGAAACACAGGGACCCGGCGAAAAGCCCTGATCGTTTCGCGCAAGGCTCACGGCGCCGAAACCTGTCGGCGCGTCGCCATCCAGCCATAGCCGAACAGCAGCACCAGCGCGGCGGCGGCGACCAGATAGGGCAGCGCCCCCCAGAACTCGTACATCGCCACGCCGATCGACGGGCCCAGCACGAAGGCCGCGCCGTTGATCGAGGTGACCCGCCCCGCCACCGATCCTTGCGCATGCGGCCCCACCGCAAGCGAGGCGCCGGCGGTGAATCCCGGCCGCGCGAAGCCCATGCCCAGCGCGATCGTCGCATAGCCGAGCGCGATTCCGTACAGCGACCCCGCCAGCGCGGTCATCCCGCAGCCGATCGCCCCCAGCGCCGCGCCCGCCAGGATCAGCGCGCGCGGCTTGAGCTCCAGCAGCGGGATCAGCCCCCATTGGACGAGCAGCGAGGCGCCCGCACCGATCATCAGCACCAGCCCCGTCGGCTCCAGCGCGGCGGCGGGGGCGAGCGCCAGCCGGTCGATGATCAGGAAGCCGATCGCCTGGCCGGTCATCGCCTGGGCGTGGCCGGTGACAAGCCCGGCGATCATCCAGGGGCGCACCCGCGGATCGAAGGTGCGGATATGCTCGACATGCTCGCCCATCGCAGCCGTCACATTGGCACCGGTGCCCTGCCCGCCGATCGAAGGATAGCTGGGTGCGGCGCCATGCTCGATCGCGCCAGAGGTGGCTGGCAGCAGCCGCACTACCGCGACCATCAGCACCAGCCCAGCCAGGCTCGTCGCGAACGCCGGGCCGGACAGACCGATCAGCGGGCCGCCGGGCCAGAGATGGCCCATGACGAGATAGGGCGCCACCGCCGGCCCCAGGATCGTTCCCAGCCCGAAGGCGGAAGCGAGCAGGGTCAGCGCCTTGGTGCGCTCCTCGCGGCTGGTGCGCGCGGCGACGATCGCCTGCACTGCCGGCGGCGCGGCCGAGCCGAAGCCGCCATAGAGCATGCGACCCACCACGAAGGCGGCAAAGGTGGCGAAGGGGCTCAGCACGCCGTTGATTCCGAGCGCGAGACACAGCCCGCACAACCCCAGCGACGCGGTGAACCCGGCAATGCCGAGCAGCACCATCTTGCGCCGCCCGGCGCGCTCCGATCGATTCGCCCAATAGGGCGCGGTGAGCATCCACAGCAGCGCCGAGACCGAGAAGACCGCCGCCACCGCGCTGTCCGCGGCGTGCAGCTCGCGCCCGAGCGCGGGGAGGATCGATTGCAGCGCGGTGTTGCCCGCGGCAATCATCAGCATCACGCCGAACAGCAGCGCGAAGTCGCGGTCGATCGCCCGGCTCATGCCCGGCGCCACCGATAGCCGCGCTCGACCCGGGTGACGATCACCTCATACCAGTCGTACCAGCGTTCGCGACCCTGCGCGCGGATCGCCGCATGTTCGGGATGGTCGCGCCACGCGATCGCGCTGGCGTCGTCCGCCCAATAGCTGATGGTGATGCCGACGCCCGCGTCCCCGCGCTGCGATTCGACGCCGCGATAGCCGGGCTGCTGCGCCGCCAGCACGTCCATCGCGGTCGCCGCTTCGGCATAGCCTGCATCGTCGTCGTCGGTGCGCTTCGATACGAACAGCACCGCGATCTGGCCGGTACGATCCTCTCCCATACAGGAATCGTAGAAGGGACTCAGCGCTTTGCAATCCGTACGAGCCCTGCGAGAGCAGGCCCGGATGATCACCGACTGGCATTTCTATGCGCTCGCCGTGCCCGCCGTGCTGCTGCTCGGCCTCTCAAAGGGCGGGTTCGCCGGCATGGGCGCGCTGTCGCTGCCGCTGCTCGCACTCGCAATCGATCCGGTGCGCGCCGCGGCGATCACGCTGCCGATCCTGATCCTGCAGGACGTGGTGAGCGTGTGGGCGTTCCGCCGCACCGTCGACTGGCGGCTGCTGGCATGGATGCTGCCGGGATCGATGGCGGGAATCGCGATCGGCTATGGTTTCGCCGCGAGCGTGTCGCCGGTGCTGGTACTGGCGGCGGTAGGCGCGATCTCGATCCTGTTCGGGTGCTACCGGCTGTGGGCGAGCGGCCGGTCGACGCCGGCGATGGCGGCGCGCTGGCCCGAATGGGTAGGCAGCCTGTTCGGCGTCGCCTCGGGCTTCACCAGCCAGATCGCCCATGCCGGGCAGCCGCCCTTCCAGCTCTGGGTGCTGCCGAGGGGCCTCCCCCGCGACCGGCTGGTCGGGACCACCGCGATCTTCTTCGCCGCGACCAACTGGATCAAGGTGCCCGCCTACTGGGCGCTGGGTCAGTTCACGCCCGCGAACCTGCTGACCTCGGCGGTGCTGTTCCCGCTTGCGCTGGCGTCGACGCTGGCAGGCGTGTGGCTGGTCCGGCGGGTTGCGCCCGAGCGGTTCTACACGGCGATCTATGTGCTGATGATCGCGGTGGGCGGGGCGCTGGTGTGGGAAGCGGTGGCGAAGGCAGCGTAAGCCCCTCCTCCGGGGAGGAGGGGCTAAATTCATGCCTGCCTCAGTCGAACAGGCTCGAAACCGAGCTTTCGTCCGCGATGCGGCGGATCGCTTCGGCGATCAGCGGAGCGATGGTGAGATGGCGGACCTTCTCGCCCGCCGCGACGATCTCGTGGTTGCCAATCGAATCGGTGATCACCAGCTCGCGCAGCTCGGACTTGGCGACGCGCGCCATTGCCGCGCCCGAGAGCACGCCGTGCGTACAATAGGCTACCACGTCCTCGGCGCCTGCCGCCTTGAGCGCCGCGGCGGCGTTGCACAGCGTGCCCGCCGAATCGACGATGTCGTCGATCAGGATGCAGAAGCGGCCCTTCACCTCGCCGATGATGTTCATCACTTCCGATTCGCCCGGACGCTCGCGCCGCTTGTCGACGATGGCGAGCGGCGCGTTGTCCAGCCGCTTGGCGAGCTGGCGCGCACGCACCACGCCGCCAACGTCGGGCGAGACGACCATCCACTGCTTGTCGATGAAGCGCGTCTGGATGTCGGCGGACATCACCGGCGCCGCAAACAGATTGTCCGTGGGAATGTCGAAAAAGCCCTGGATCTGACCGGCATGGAGGTCGACCGAGAGCACGCGGTTGGCGCCCGCGGTGGTGATCAGATTGGCGACCAGCTTGGCCGAGATCGGCGTGCGGGGCCCGGGCTTCCGGTCCTGGCGGGCATAGCCGAAATAGGGGAGCACCGCCGTGATCCGCTTGGCCGACGCGCGACGGAGCGCGTCGATCATGATCAGCAGCTCCATCAGATTGTCGTTCGCCGGATAGCTGGTCGACTGGAGCACGAACACGTCCTCGCCGCGGACGTTCTCGAGAATCTCGACGAAGATCTCCTCGTCGGCGAAGCGGCGAACGTTCGCCTGGGTGAGCGGAATTTCCAGATAGTCGGCGATGGCGCTCGCCAGCGGCAGGTTCGAATTGCCGGCCATGAGTTTCATAGGTGCGTGGCCTCCCGTGCCGCGTCGCGATGTCCCGATGCTCGCGCCCTTTAGTGCGACGTTTCCGTGACGCAAAGAGGGCATCGGCGCTTCTCCCTGTACCAGCGCTGCACCCTTGGCACTTTACGATGGAAATGTGACGTTGTACCATCACTTTCATCCGGCGTTCATAGACCGGTGTTGGAGAAGGAGTGCAAGGTGATGCATGCCGATACCCGCTATCATGCAAATGCACCGCGTTCGGTCAGCTTCGGGGCCGCGCTCGCCATCAATGGGGCAATTCTGGCGGGGATGATCTTCGCCGCGCCGAACATCTTGGTCGTCAAACACCCGGACACGGTGATCGACACGATCCACGTCGACCAGCCGCCGCCCCCGCCCGTCGACGAGCCCAAACCGGTAGAGAAGGTCCAGCCGCGCACGTCCGCCCCCCCGGTCGCGCCCAAGCCGCTGGTGGACACGAACAGCACGACGACCATCGAAACCACGACGAAGATCACCGATACGCTGCCGCCGATCGAGAAGCCGGCCGATTCCGGCCCGATCCGCACGATCGATCCGCCCGCGCCCGTCCCAGCGCTGATCGGCGCCACCACCGATCCGCGATATGCGCAGGACTTCCAGCCGGAATATCCGGCGCAGGAAATGCGCGCCCAGCGCGACGGGCTCGTCACCCTGCGGGTGCTGATCGATGCCGATGGGCGGGTGAAGGCGGTGGAGCCGGTGAGCGCCACCAGCGATGCCTTCTTCGCCGTCACCAAGCGCCAGGCGCTTGGCAAATGGCGCTTCCGCCCCGCCAGCCGCGGCGGCGTCGCCGAAGAGAGCTGGAAGACCATGACCGTGCGGTTCCGGATCGAAGACGCCCGCTGATCGCCCTCCGATCCCAGCGGCGTGGACGCGGGGGCTGGCCCTGGAGCCCCCGCGTCCCTATCTCCGACCACCGATGACCTTCCTCAAGTACATCTCGCCGCTCAAGGCGCTACGCGACCTCCGCGGCTATCTCGCGACGCGCAAGAAGCACGAGCTCTGGTTCATGATGCTCGCGCTGGCGATCACCTTCGGCATCATCGTGGTGTTCGTGAAGGATTCGTACGTGCCGGTGCCGTACAAGAAGAACATCATCTATGTGGACAGCTGGCCGATCACCCGCACCGAGGCGGAGATCCGCGCCAAGCAGAAGGTCGACGAGGCCAAGCGGCAGGAAGAGGAAGCCGCCTTCCTGGAGCGGCAGAAAAAGCGCGCGGCCGAGTTCAAGAAGTACGACGACTGGCTGAAGAAGCACGGCATTTGAACGACGCGCGCTGGATGGCGGTCGCGCTCGGGCTTGCTGAGCGGGGGAAGGGGCGGACGGCGCCCAACCCCAATGTCGGCTGCGTCCTCGTGCAGGGCGGCCGAATCGCCGGGCGCGGCTGGACCCAGCCCGGCGGGCGTCCGCACGCCGAGGCGATGGCGCTGGCGGAGGCCGGCGAGGCCGCCCGCGGCGCCACCGCCTATGTCACGCTGGAGCCCTGCGCGCATGTCTCGCCGCGCGGTCCGGCCTGTGCGGACCTGCTGGTCGCCGCCGGCGTCGCCCGCGTGGTCGCGGCGCTGCGCGATCCCGATTCCCGCACCGACGGCACCGGCTTCGCGCGGCTGGCAGAGGCCGGCATCGCCGTCGAATCGGGGCTGATGGCCGCGGAGGCCCGGCGCAGCATGGCCGGCTTCCTCACCCGCCTCGCCAAGCGCCGCCCGCACGTCACCCTCAAGCTCGCCACTTCGCTCGACGGCCGCATCGCGCTGTCGACGGGCGAGAGCAAATGGATCACCGGCCCCCAGGCCCGCGCCCATGCCCATCTCGAACGCGCCCGGCATGACGGCATCCTGGTCGGCCGCGGCACGTTCCTTGCCGATGTCCCGAAGCTGGACGTGCGGCTGCCCGGCCTCGCCGATCGCGCGCCGCGCCGCATCCTGCTTTCCTCCACCGGCCCCACCCCGCCGGGCTGGGAACGCATCGCCGATATCGCCGACATTCACCACCTGTCGGGCATCGACACGCTGATGGTGGAAGGCGGCGCCAAGGCGGCGACGGCATTCCTGCGCGCCGATCTGGTCGATCGGCTTCTCCTCTACCGCGCGCCGATCCTGCTCGGCGGCGGCAAACCCGCGGTCGAGGCGTTCGGCCTCGCCGCATTGTCCGAGGCGCATGATCGCTGGCGCCTGCTGGACTCTCGTATGCTTGGCAGCGATCGGTTCGAGGTCTACGAGCGCAACTGATGTTCACCGGAATCGTAAGCGATGTCGGCACGATCGACGCGGTAGAGCGCCAGGGCGACCTGCGCGTGCGCGTGGCGACGGCCTATCCCACCCATGAGATCGACCTCGGCGCCTCGGTCGCCTGTTCGGGCGTGTGCCTGACGGTGGTCGACAAGGGCCCTGGCTGGCTGGACTTCGACGTGTCGGGCGAGACCGTCTCGCGCACCGCCGACGACCAGTGGACCGCCGGCCGCAAGCTCAATCTGGAGCGCGCGCTGCGGCTGGGCGACGAGCTGGGCGGGCACATCGTCACCGGCCATGTCGACGGCATCGGCCGGGTGAAGCTGGTCGAGGCGATCGACGGCTCGCACCATGTCGTGATCGCGGCGGGGCCGGAGATTGCGCCGTACGTCGCCCCCAAGGGCTCGATCACCGTCGACGGCGTGTCGCTGACGGTCAACGCGGTGGACGATACGCCCGAGGGCGTCGAATTCCACCTCAACATCATTCCCCACACCGCTGCGGTCACCACCTTCGCCACGCTGGCGGAGGGCCAGGCGGTCAATCTGGAGATCGACGTGCTGGCGCGCTATCTTCAGCGCATGGAGGCATTGCGTGCCAAAGGCTGAACTCGCCGCGCTCAAGCACGGCTTCCTCTCCTCGCCCGAGGAACTGATCGACGAGGCCCGTAACGGCCGCATGTTCATCCTGGTCGACGACGAGGATCGCGAGAATGAAGGCGATCTCGTCATCCCCGCCCAGATGGCGACGCCCGACGCGATCAACTTCATGGCCAAATATGGCCGCGGGCTGATCTGCCTGGCGATGACCAAGGCGCGTGTCGACCAGCTCGGGCTCGAGCTGATGAGCCGCGCCAACGGCACCCGCCACGAAACCGCATTCACCGTCTCGATCGAGGCCAAGGAAGGCGTGACCACCGGCATCTCCGCTGCCGACCGCGCCCGCACGATCTCGGTCGCGATCGACAGCACCAAGGAACGTGCCGACATCGTCACCCCGGGCCATGTCTTCCCGCTGGTCGCGCGCGATGGCGGCGTGCTGGTCCGCGCCGGCCATACCGAAGCGGCGGTGGACGTTGCCCGCCTCGCCGGGCTCAATCCCGCCGGCGTGATCTGCGAGATCATGAAGGACGATGGGACGATGGCGCGGCTCGACGATCTCGTCGGCTTCGCCCAGCTCCACAACCTCAAGATCGGCACGATTCGCGACCTGATCGCCTATCGCCGCCGCCACGACCATCTCGTCGAGCAGCGCGCCGAAGCCACCTTCACCAGCGAATGGGGCGGCGAGTGGCGCGCGCTCACCTTCTGGAACAAGGCGACGGGCAGCGAGCAGGTCGCCCTGGTCAAGGGCCGGATCGATCCGGACAAGCCCACGCTCGTCCGCATGCACGCGCTGTCGCCCTTTGCCGATGTGTTCGGCGAAGGCGGACCGCGCGGCGGGCTGCTGCGCCGCTCGATGGAGATCATCGGCGCGGAAGGTGCCGGCGTGATCGTGGTCATCAACCGCCCCCGCCCCGACGGCTATACCGTCGCCCTGCAGACCCGCAGCGGCGCGATCCCGCCCAAGGACATGGACGAACTGCGCGATTACGGCGTCGGCGCGACCATCCTCACCGAACTCGGGGTGCAGGAGATGATCCTGCTCTCCAACACCCATCACACGCTGATCGGGCTCGACGGCTATGGCCTGTCGATCGCCGGCACGCGGCCCATCGACTCGGAGCAATAATGGCCAACATCCTCATCGTCGAAGCGCGCTTCTACGAGCATCTCAACGACATGCTGATCGCCGGTGCCAAGGCCGCGATCGAGGCGGCCGGGCACAAGGCCGAGGTGATCACCGTGCCGGGCGCGCTGGAGATTCCGGGCGCGGTCGCGCTTGCGGCGGACAGCGGCCGCTATGACGCGTTCGTCGGCATCGGCGTGGTGATCCGCGGCGAGACCTATCATTTCGAGATCGTCGCGGGCGAGAGCGCGCGCGGGCTGATGGCGCTGTCGATGGACGGCGTCTCGATCGGCAACGGCATCCTGACGGTCGAGAACGAGGCCCAGGCACTGGTCCGCGCCGATCCGAAGCAGAAGGACAAGGGCGGTGAGGCCGCCAAGGCGGCGCTGGCGATGCTGGCGCTCAAGGCCAAGTTCGGCTGATGCAGGTGCCGGTGCTCGAAACCGAGCGCCTGATCCTGCGCCAGCACGCGGCTGGCGATTTCGAAGCATGGGCCGCCTTCCATGCCGATCCTGACGTCATGCGGTTTCTGGGCGGTGTGCAGCCGCGCGGGACCGCGTGGCGCAGCCTGTGCAGCATGGCGGGCGCCTGGACGATCCGCGGCTTCTCGATGTTCGCGGTGATCGAGCGCGCGAGCGGCCGCTGGATCGGCCGCATCGGCCCGCACTCTCCCGAAGGCTGGCCTGGGCTGGAAGTCGGCTGGGGCCTCGCCTCGGAGGCCGCCGGCAAGGGCTATGCCCGTGAGGCTGCCATTGCGGCGATCGACTATGCGGTCGATGTGCTCGGCTGGGACGAGGTGATCCATACCATCGATCCGGAGAACACGGCATCGATCCGGTTGGCACAGGCCCTCGGTGCCGAGAATGGGGGTCCGACCCGGCTACCCGCGCCGCTCGAGCATCTGCGGGTCGATCGCTGGGCGCAGACCGCCGATCAATGGCGCGCCCGCCGCGCGGCGCTGGGCTGACGCCATGGATATGCCCCCCTCTCGCTATCGCGTCGAAGAGCGGGGGCGGCGGCTGGTCGTCATCGATCGCAAGACCGGACGCGAAGTTTCCCACACCAAATCTCCTATTCCGCTTGGCGGAGGGGTCGGGGGTGGGAATGGCAGCCAAAAGCGTTCGGGCCGTGGATCAACCCCTCCCCCGTCCCCTCCTGCAAGCGGAAGGGGTGCACAGGGCTGGAAATTCGGCCTCAAGCAGACGCGCGCTACGCCCGACAGCTTCGTCACCCGGAGTTGGTTCGACGCAAAGGCGCCGCGCACGATCAAGCTCAACTACACCGCCCATTCACGGCTGGCGACGCTGCGCTTCGGCGGGGCGATCCTGATCGCGCTGCTGGTGAGCGGGACCTTCCTGTTCTGGCCCTGGTTTCCCTTCACCGTCGCGGCGGTGCTGACCCCGCCCAAGACGCGCGAGCGTCTCCGCGAGGCCAGCACCCGGTGGATCGACGGGTTCGATCAGGCCGACGGAAGCGCCAGTTCGTCCACGGTCGGATAGTCGGTATAGCCCTCCGCGCCGCCGACATAGAACAGTTCCTCGCGCTGCGGATTCAGCGGCAGCCCTTCGCGCAGACGGCGCGGCAGGTCCGGATTGGCAAGGAAGGTTCGGCCGAACGCGATCGCGTCGGCCTCGCCCCCATCGAGCGCCGCCTGGGCGCTGGCCGCATCATAGTCCGAGTTGAGCGCCAGCACCCCGCGATAGACCTTGCGCATCACCGGATGGATCGGCGGCTGGTCGGGCAGGCCACGGCTGCCGCCCGGACGCGGCTCGCGCATCTCGAGGAACGCAACGCCGATCTCGTCGAGCGCCGCCGCGGCAGCTTCGAACAGCGGCACCGGGTTGCTGTCGTTGACGCCCTGCACCTCGCCATTCGGCGAAAGCCGCACGCCGGTGCGATCGGCACCGATCGTGTCGACAACGCGCTGGCTCACCTGGCGGAGCAAGCGGATACGGTTCTCGATCGAGCCGCCATATTCGTCCTCGCGGAAGTTGGCGTTATCGCGGAGGAACTGGTCGATCAGATAGCCATTGGCGGCGTGGATCTGCACCCCGTCGAAGCCGGCGCGGATCGCGTTTTCCGCCGCGCGGGCATAATCGTCGAGGATGCCGGGGATCTCGTCGGTGCGCAGCGGGCGGGCCTGGCTGTAGGGGCGCTTGATCTCACCAGCGTCCTCCGCCGGATAGGTGCGCACTTCGCCGGGCGCGGTGGTCGCCGAGGCGGAGACCGGCGGCTCGCCGCCGAGGAAGTCCGAGTGGACCAGCCGGCCCATGTGCCAGAGCTGCGAGACGATCTTGCCGCCCGCTTCGTGGACGGCCGCGGTGACCGGCTTCCATGCCTCGACCTGCTCGTCGCTCCAGATGCCGGGGGCATAGGCCCAGCCGAGCCCCTGCTGGCTGATGCCGGTCGCCTCGGTGATGATCAGCCCGGCGCTCGCGCGCTGGCGGTAATAGTCGACCATCACCGGCGTCGGCACATGGCCGCGCGTCGAACGGCCGCGGGTGAGCGGCGACATCCACACGCGGTTGGCGGCGTGGATCGCGCCGAGCTGAATCGGATCGAACAGGCTGGGCATCGAAATTCCTTCTGCAGCTTGTGACTTCGCACAGATAGGGCGCTACAGGGCGCCATGCAGCGCAACGCACCGACAACAAAAACTACCCCGGCACGAAGCCATGTTGCGACCGCGCTGGTCGCAGCGTTGATCGCGAATGCCGCGCTCGCCACCGGGCCGTTGTTCGTGCGGATGGCGGATGTGGGCCCGGTGTCGGCGGCATTCTGGCGGCTGATCATCGCCACGCCCATTCTGTTCGCGGCGGCGACAGCGATGGGCGAAAAGCCGCTCGCGCTGGCGCGCGGCCGCTGGTGGATCCTCAGCATCGCCGGGGTGGTGTTCGCGCTCGATCTCGCCAGCTGGCATATCGGCATCGTCCGCACCACGCTCGCCAACTCCACGCTGTTCGGCAATTCGGCGTCGCTGATCTTCCCGATCTACGGCTTCGTCATCGCCCGCGCCTGGCCGAGCAAGATGCAGGGCGCCGCACTCCTCCTCGCCGCGATCGGCGGCGCGCTGCTGCTCGGGCGCTCGGCCGAGCTTTCCTCGCGGCATCTGGCGGGCGACCTGTTCTGCCTCGCCGCGGGCGTGTTCTACGCGGTCTATTTCGCGCTGATGGCGCGGGTGCGAGTATCGCTCGGCCCCGTACCCGCGCTGGCCCTGTCCTCGCTCGCCACTATCCCGCCGCTGCTGGTGATCGCGCTGGCGATGGGCGAGCAGATCGTGCCGCACCTCTGGTGGCCGCTGCTCGCGCTCGCCATTGTCAGCCAGCTGATCGGGCAGGGCTGCATGATCTATGCGCTCGGCCACCTCTCACCGCTGGTGATCGGCATCGCGCTGCTGGTGCAGCCGGCGGTGGGCGCGGCGCTCGGCTGGATCATCTTCGACGAAAAGCTCGGTACCGCCGACTTGTTCGGCGCGGTGCTGGTCGCGGCTGCGCTGGTGCTGGTCCGGCAAGGCGCAGTACGGCCCAAGGGGTAGGCGGTTGCCGGGGCGCGGCTTCACGCCTAGATCAGTCCCATGGATCTCGCCGACGCCACCCTCGACGAACTGCGCGCGGCGCTTGCGCCGTCGCTTGCCGCCAACGCCGCCTTCGACGGCTGGAACCAGCGCGCGCTCGATGCCACCGCCGACGGCATGGGGGTCGACCGCGACGTGGCGCGACTCGCCTTCTCCGACGGCCCGCTGGCGATGATCGACGCCTGGTTCGCGCACATCGACCGCGCGATGCTCGACGAACTTTCGCCCGAGGCGCTGGCGGGGATGAAGATCCGCGCGCGCATCACCGCGCTGGTCGAGGCGCGGCTGGCGCTGCTCGCCCCCTATCGCGACGCGCTGCGCCGGGCGCTGGCGATCCTCGCCATGCCGCAGAACCTTACTCGCGCCAGCAAGCTCGGCTGGCGCGCGGCCGATGCGATGTGGCGGGCGGCGGGCGACACCGCGACCGACTATAACCACTATACCAAGCGGATAACGCTCGGCAGCGTCTATGCCGCGACGATCGCCGTGTTCGTCCAGGACGAGAGCGAGGAATGGGCAGACACCCGCGCCTTCCTCGCCCGCCGGATCGACGGGATCATGCGCTTCGAAAAGGCCAAGGCCGGGTTCGTCAACCGCACGACCAACCGGCCGAGCCTCTCCCGCTTCATCGGCCGCCTGCGCTACCCGGCAATTTGAGGGCGGGCCGGGCTTGCCCGGTCCGCCACCATGCGTTCGCCGTCGATCGTGATCGGGCTGGCGAGGCCCGGCAACCCCTCGCGCACGATCGCCATGCCGCGGGCGATGACCTGCGGATCGGCGAACACCTCGTCGACGCGATTGATCGGCCCAGCGGGCACGCCCTGTGCCTCCAGGGCCTCATAGAGATCGGCCTTGGCCCAATCGAGGATCGCGCGCGCGAGCTGCGGGATCAGCACGTCGCGATTCGAGACTCGCGCCGGGTTGGTGGCAAAGCGCGGATCGCGCGCCAGATCGAGGCCCAGGATCGCGCAGAGCTTGGCGAACTGCGAATCATTGCCCACCGCCACGATCAGCTCGCCGTCGCGGCAGGCAAAGGCCTGGTAGGGAACGAGGTTCGCATGGCCGTTGCCCATGCGGTGGGGCACCTTGCCGCTCGCCATCCAGTTGAGCGCCTGGTTCGCCAGCACCGCCACCTGGGTGTCGAGCAGCGCCATGTCGATATGGGCGCCTGTGCCCTCCACGTCCCGCCGACGCAGCGCCGCGAGGATCGCGACGGCCGAATAGACGCCGGTGAAGATGTCGGCATAGGCGACGCCCGCCTTTTGCGGCGCGCCGTCGGGTTCGCCGGTGAGGCTCATCGCCCCACCCATGCCCTGGATGATGAAGTCATAGCCGGCGCGCGCCGCATAGGGCCCGGTCTGGCCGAAACCGGTGATCGAGCAGACGATCAGCCGCGGATCGGCGGCGCGCAGGCTGGCGGCGTCGAGCCCGTACTTCACCAGCCCGCCGACCTTATAGTTCTCGATCACCACATCGGCATCGGCGATCAGCGCCTCGGCCGCCGCCTGGCCCTCGGGCGTGGCGATGTCGATGCCGATGCTCGTCTTGCCGCGGTTGCAGGCGTGGAAATAGGCGGCATCGCGGTTCGTGCCCTCGGCATCGTGGAGGAAGGGCGGGCCCCAGTGACGGGTATCGTCCCCTGCCCCCGGCCGCTCGACCTTGACCACCTCGGCGCCCAAATCGGCGAGCAGCTGCCCGCACCAGGGTCCCGCGAGGATGCGGGCAAGCTCGACGACCTTAATGCCGGCGAGCGGCTTCACGGGCGCGCGATCCGGTAGAAGACGTGGTCGGCGAGCCACTGCCCGTTACCGCGCTCGTGCCGCCCAGCCTGCAGCACGCCGCCGATCTTCTCCATCGCCCGCCGCGAGCGAACATTGTCGCGGCCGACGGCGAACACCGCCGCGCCGACAGTGCAGTGGATATGATCGAGCATCAGCTGCTTCACTTCCCGGTTGCAGCTCCCGCCCCAGCGGCTGCGGACGAGGAAGGTGAAGCCGATCTCGATTTCGTCACGCACCGGGTCAGGATAGACGTAGCGGCTCGCGCCGATCACGTCCCCCGTCTCACGGTCTCGAATCGTGAGACTGCCGCCGCTTTCGAGCGCGCGCTCGAAATAGGTGCGGAAAGCCGCCTCCTGCCAGCGGTTCGGCTCCGGATGCACCTCCCAGATCAGCGGATCGGACGCGGCTGCGTACAGGGCGTCCCAGTCCTCCGCCACCGTCGGCCGGAGGTCGACCGTGGTGCCGAGAAGGACCGGCTGCAGGTCCATCAGAACGCCGCGATGCCGGTGATCGCCCGGCCGAGGATCAGCCCGTGCACGTCGTGGGTGCCCTCGTACGTGTTCACCGTCTCAAGGTTGATTGCATGGCGGATCACGTGGAATTCGGCCGAGATGCCGTTACCGCCGTGCATGTCGCGCGCGACACGGGCGATATCGAGCGCTTTGCCGCAATTGTTGCGCTTGATGATGCTGATCGCCTCAGGGCTGAGCGTGCCAGCGTCGAACATCCGCCCGCAGCGGAGCGCCGCCTGCAGCCCGAGCGCGATCTCGGTCTCCATATTGGCAAGCTTGAGCTGGACCAGCTGGGTCGCGGCGAGCGGCCGGCCGAACTGGTGGCGATCCAGCGTATATTGCCGCGCGGCATGGAAGCAGGCCTCGGCCGCGCCCATCGTGCCCCAGGCGATGCCGTAGCGCGCGCGGTTGAGACAGCCGAACGGGCCCTTCAGCCCCTGGACGTTGGGGAGCAGGGCGTCCTCGCCCACTTCCACGCCGTCCATCACGATCTCGCCGGTCACCGAGGCGCGCAGGCTCAGCTTGCCCTCGATCTTCGGGCTGGTGAGCCCCTTCATGCCGCGTTCGAGCACGAAGCCGCGGATCGCGCCGTCATGCGCATCGCTCTTCGCCCAGACGACGAACACGTCGGCAATCGGCGAATTGGTGATCCACATCTTGGCGCCGGTGATCCGGTAGCCGCCATCGATCTTCTCGGCGCGGGTGCGCATGCCGGCGGGATCGGAGCCAGCGTCCGGTTCGGTCAGCCCGAAACAGCCGGCCCATTCGCCGCTCGCGAGCTTGGGCAGGTATTTCCGCCGCTGCTCCTCGCTGCCGTACGCATGGATCGGGTGCATCACGAGGCTCGATTGCACGCTCATCGCCGAGCGATAGCCCGAATCGACGCGCTCCACTTCGCGCGCGACCAGGCCATAGGCGACATAGCCGAGCCCGGCCCCGCCATAGGTTTCCGGGATCGTCGGGCCGAGCAGACCCAGCGCGCCCATCTCGGTCATGATCTCGCGGTCGAACCGCTCCTCCAGATAGGCGGAGGTGACGCGCGGGAGCAGCTCGCCCTGCGCATAATCGCGTGCGGCGTCGCGCACCATCCGCTCTTCGTCGGTTAGCTCGCCGTCGAGCCCGAACGGATCCTGCCAGTCGAACCGGCCCATTTCTGCCATTTCAGTCGTTCCTCGGTGTCTCCGGTGCCGGGGCGGGGGCGGCTGCCTGCGCCACGACCGGGGGTTTGGGCGGCGTTGCAGCTGCCGCCTTCTCTATTTCGTCCAGTGCCTTGCGGGCGTTCACATAGCGGGCGGCGGCGCTGGTCCAGCCTTCCGCCACGGAAGCGCCGGGCATGTGCGCCACTTCGGCGATCGCGGTTTCGACATTGCCGGCGGCCAGCGCGCTGCGGGCGCGGCGCAGGCGCTCGGCTGGGCGCGGGCTCGGCATGCCGACCTGGTGCAGCACGAACAGATCGCCCACGAAGCTGCGGATCCGCACCCACAGGCTGTCGTCCGGCCCGGTGCCGAGCCGCGGCGCGATCGTGTCGAGCGCGATGCGCAGGTCTTCGATGGTCAGCGGATCGCTGGCGGCGGCGACGATCGCCCCCACCGCCTGCGGATGACGCTCGCCGAAACGGGCGCGGAGCTGCTGCTCCAGGCTGCCCAGCGGCTGGCCGCGCTCGACCGCGCGGCGCACCGCGGCAGCGATCATCAGCCGTTCGGCCTGGGTGGAATATTGCGCAGCATTGCGCGCGCTCTCGTCGGCCTGGCGCAGCTCCACTTCCAGCGCATCGAGCCGGGCGGCGAGCTGGCTTTCGCGGGCGTCGAGCGTCGCCACGTCGGTGGCGGGGGCGAGCACCGGCGGCGGCACCTTCAGGGGCTGGATCGCCGGCGATGCGGCAGCGGTCGGCTTGGCGGTATCCGCCGCCGTGGTCGTGAGATGCGGGCCGGCAAGCTCGATCGCGCCCGCAGTCAGCGCGACGCCGGCAAGGAAACCCACGCCTACGGGGATCATTCGGTTGCGGCGCGGACTCAGGGTTCGGACCGGCTCGGGCGCCAGGGGCTCGTCGCTCATGGCCGCCCTTTTCGCCGCGCGGGCCCCCCGGGTCAATCGGCGAGCGCGATGGCGAGGTCGATCAGCGCTTCGGTTTCGGGCCGCGGGGCGATCGCGGTCGCTCGCCAGCCCTGTCCCGCCCCTTGCGCGGCGGCTTCGCTGATCGCTGCGAGAAGGACGGCGCGCCGGTCGGGAACGATCTCCGCCAGCCGCGCGCCCGCACGGGCCGACTGGACCAGCGTGACGCAGCCAACGAGCGCCGCGACCTGCTCGGCGGTGACCGGCAGCACCTCGCTGGCATAGACCGGGAGCACCGCGGCGACGATGCCGCCCGCCTCCAGCGTCCGCTCGCGGCCCGCCAGGTGCAGGGCACGCCGTATGCCTTCCGCCTCGGCCTGCGCGACCACCGCCGCCGCACCGGCATCGCCGACGGCGACGACGTCGAGATGGGCGCGCCGCGCGGCGGAGGCGGTGGCCTCCCCCACCGCGAGGACGGGCAAAGCCCGCAAGGCGCCGAGCCCCTGCCCCGCCCAGCGCACTGCATTGGCGCTGGTCAGGATCAGCGCGTCATAGGCCGCCGGATCGGGCACCTCCCACGCCAGCGGCCGCGTCTCGAACAGCGGCAGGCGAATCGCGGTGCGCCCGCGCCCTTCGACGGCGGCGGCGGTGATGCGGTTGCCGGGCTCGGGCCGCAGTACCGCGATGGCGCGGCTCATCCGGCGAACAGCGCGCGTACGGCATCGGGCGCGCGGTCGAGCAGGTCGCGGGCGAGCGTCGCCGGCAGCATCGCGTCCTCGGGCGCGCCTTCGATCATGCCATGGACATGCGCGCTGCCGTCGACGGCGTAGAGTTCGGCCTCGATGGTGAGGATCGCGCCTTCGATCGCCGCCAGCGCAGCCACCGGCGAATGGCAATCGGCCATCAGCGCGGCGAGCAGCGCGCGTTCGGCCAGCACGCAGGCGCGCGTCTTCGGATGGTCGATCGCGGCGAGCAGCCCGAGCATCCGCGAATCGTCGGCGCGCGCCTCGATCCCGACCGCGCCCTGGGCGGGTGCGGGTAGCATCACGTTGGTGGGAAGCACATGACCCACATCGAAGCGTCCCAGCCGCTCCAGCCCCGCCGAGGCGAGTAGCGTCGCATCCGCTTCGCCCGCCGCCAGCTTGGCGAGCCGCGTGTCGACATTGCCGCGGAACAGCACGGTGGTCAGATCCGGCCGATGCCGCTTCACCTGCGCGGCGCGGCGCGGCGAGGCGGTGCCGATCACCGCGCCGGGCTTGAGCGCGGCGAGCGATTCGGCACCGACCAGCCGGTCGCGCACATCGGCGCGGGGCAGCATCGCGGCGATCGCGATCGCTTCGGGGCGGACCGTCTCCACGTCCTTCATCGAATGCACCGCGCAGTCGATCTCGCCAGCCAGCAGCGCGCGATCGAGCTCCTTGGTCCACAACGCCTTGCCGCCGATCTCAGCGAGCGGACGGTCCTGCACCTTGTCGCCGGTGGTGCGGACGACGACGATCTCGCCCTCAATGCCGTGCGCGGCCTTGAGCGCATCGCGAACCATATGGGCCTGGGTAAGAGCGAGCGGGGAGCCGCGCGTGCCGATGCGAAGTGCAGTCATGGGGCAGGTGCTAGGGTCGCGCGAAAGCGAGAGCAATGGGGGTCTTCGCGTATCCAAACGCCTCCCCGCCTCTGGACCCTGCCGCCAAGCGGCTTAGATGGGATGCATGGCACTCATCCTCGGACTTGAATCGAGCTGCGACGAAACCGCGGCGGCCTTGGTGGAAAGCGACGGCACGATCCGCGCGCACAAGCTCGCGCGCCAGGAAGAGGCGCACCGGCCCTATGGCGGCGTGGTGCCCGAGATCGCCGCGCGCGCGCATGTCGAGATGCTGGGGCCGCTGATCGAGGCGGCGTTGGAAGAGGCAGGCGTGACGCTGGCCGATGTCGACGCGATCGCCGCCACCGCAGGCCCCGGGCTGATCGGTGGGGTGATGGTGGGTCTCGTCACCGGCAAGGCGCTGGCGCTTGCCGCGGGCAAACCGCTGATCGCGGTGAATCATCTGGAGGGGCATGCGCTCTCGCCCCGACTCGGCGACCGCCGCCTCGAATTTCCCTATCTGCTGCTGCTCGTATCGGGCGGGCATTGCCAGTTGCTGCTGGTCGAGGGCGTCAATCGCTATCGCCGGCTGGCGACGACGATCGACGATGCCGCGGGCGAGGCCTTCGACAAGACCGCCAAGCTGCTCGGCCTCGGCTTTCCCGGCGGCCCGGCGGTGGAGAAGGCCGCCGAGCGCGGCAACCCCAAAGCCGTGCCGCTGCCGCGCCCGCTGGTCGGTTCGGGCGAGCCGCATTTCTCCTTTGCAGGCCTCAAAAGCGCGGTCGCGCGCGCGGTGAACGATTATAGCGCCGAGGATCTCGCCGCCTCGTTCCAGCAGGCGGTGGTCGATTGCCTGGTCGATCGCACCCGGCTGGCGCTGGCGATCACGCGGCCGACCGCGCTGGTCGTCGCGGGCGGCGTCGCGGCCAACACGGCGGTAAGGACCGCGCTGGAGGCACTCGCCGGCGAGCACGCCCTGCCCTTCGTCGCGCCGCCCTTGTGGCTGTGTACCGACAATGCCGCGATGATCGCCTGGGCCGGCGCCGAGCGTTTTGCCCAAGGCCTCACCGATCCGCTCGACGTGCCGGCGCGGCCGCGCTGGCCGCTCGATCCGGATGCGGAAAAGGTACGCGGTGCAGGAGTGAAGGCATGAAGATCGGGGTGATCGGCGGCGGCGCCTGGGGCACCGCGCTGGCGCAGGTGGCGGCACGCGGCGATGCGCCCGTACTGCTCTGGGCGCGCGAGCCGGAGGTGGTGGAGAGCATCAACGCTATCCACGAGAACCGCCAGTTCCTCGCCGGCGTACCGCTCTCGCCCAGCATACGCGCGACCGGCAGCCTGGGCGACCTTGGCGGCTGCGACGCGCTGCTGGTGGTGGCGCCGGCGCAGCATGTCCGTTCGGTGCTGGCGGAGATGTCGGTCGGCGCGACGCCGATGGTGCTCTGCGCCAAGGGAATCGAGGCGGGCACCCGGCTGCTGGTCGGCGAAGTCGCCCGCAGCGTCGCGCCCGAGGCGCCGATCGCGGTGCTGTCCGGCCCCACCTTCGCGCACGAAGTCGCGGCGGGAAAGCCAACGGCGGTGACCCTGGCGTGCGAGGATGCAGACCTGCGTACCCGGCTAAGCGACCGGCTCGGCGCGCCCGCCTTCCGGCCTTACGCCTCGGCCGACGTGATCGGCGCAGAGATCGGCGGGGCGGTGAAGAACGTGCTCGCGATCGCCTGCGGGGTGGTGGAGGGGGCCGGGCTCGGCCTCAATGCCCGCGCGGCGCTGATCGCGCGGGGCTTCGCCGAGATGACGCGCTTCGGCCTGGCGCGCGGCGCACAGGCAGAGACGCTGACCGGGCTTTCGGGGCTCGGCGACCTGGTGCTCACCTGCTCCTCGACCAATTCGCGCAATTTCTCGCTGGGCGTGGGGCTCGGCCAGGGCCGCAGCGCGGCCGAGCTGCTGTCGGACCGCAAGACGGTCGCCGAGGGCGCGTTCACCGCACCAGTGCTGCGCGAGGCGGCGGCCGAAGCAGGCGTGGAGATGCCGGTGACGCTGGCGGTCAACGCGCTGCTCGAAGGCGCGCCGGTTGCCGAGGTGATCGACGCACTGCTCAGCCGGCCGCTGCGGGCGGAGGCGGTGTAAGCATCGCTTAGCCCCTCCTCCTTGGACGAGGGGTTGGGGTGGAGGGATTTCAGAACGTACGTTGGTCTCGGTGAGACACTGCCCCACCCCAAGCCCCTCCCCTGAAGGGGAGGGGCTTAGAGATCATAGCAAGCCCAGCCCGGCCAGCTCGCCCATCAGAGACGGCGGCAGTTCGTCCGCCCCGCCCTCCAGATCGCCCAGATCCGGCGGCGCATCGGCCGCTTCGAGATAGCGCCAGCCCTGGTGCGCCCGCTTGGGCCGCGCCTGGACCAGCACCAGCTTGGGCTCCAGCAGGATCGCGGTGCGGCCGCCCTCGGCCTCGCCAAAGCCGAGGATCGGCGAGCGGCCGATCAGCTGGTGCTTGAGAATCCAGAACAGCGAACCGCCGTCGATCTCCGCGTGCCGCTTGGGCAGGTAGCGGGTGGTCAGCGCGACGCCGCCCGCCGCAGCGCGCGCCTCGAGCCGGGATCGCAGGAAATCGACGCTGTCGCAGGCAAAGGCGACCTTGGTGAGATGGAGTGGCACGCCGCCGATTTGGGCAGTGGGCGCCCCGCGATCAAGTCAGCTGCCCAGCCCCACCAGGGTCGCGAGGCCGAGGAACGAGAAGAAGCCCATCACGTCGGTCATCATCGTGACGAACACCGCGGAGGAAACCGCGGGGTCGACGCGCAGCCGATCCAGCGTTACCGGGATCAGCACCCCGGAAAGCCCCGCAATCACATTGTTGATCACCATCGCCGCGGCGATCACCGCCGCCAGCCAAGGGATGCCATAGACCAGCATCGTCCCTGCCCCGATCGCCAGCCCCAGCGTCGCGCCATTGGCGGCGGCGATGCGCAGCTCGCGCCAGATCATCCGCAAAGTGTTCGATTCGGTCAGCTGGTTGGTCGCGATCGCGCGGACCACCACCGCCAGCGTCTGGGTGCCGGCATTGCCGCCCATGCCGGAGACGATCGGCATCAGCACCGCGAGCAGCGCGAACTTGGCGATCTCGCCCTGGAACAGCCCGACCACCGACGCCGCGAGCATCGCCGTGCCGAGATTGACGAACAGCCAGGTCAGCCGCGTCCGCACCGTCAGCAGCACCGGCTCGTTGATGTCGCCCTCACCGGCGCCGGACAGGCGGAGGATGTCCTCGCCGGCTTCCTGCGAGATGATATGGACGATGTCGTCCACCGTGATCATGCCGACCAGCCGCCCGCTGAGATCGACCACCGCAGCCGAGATCAGCGCATATTTCTGGAAGCGCAGCGCCACTTCCTCCTGATCCATGTCGATCGGGATCAGCGTCTGTTCGCGCTTCATCACGTCGCTGATCGTGATGCCACGCGGGGTGCGCAGGATCCAGGAGAGCTCGCAGGTGCCGATCGGCTTGTGCGAGGGATCGACGACGAAAATTTCCCAGAAATCGGTGGTCAGCTCGTCATTGCCGCGCAGATAGCCGAGCACGTCGCCGACGGTCCAATGCTCGGGCACCGCGATCAGCTCGCGCTGCATCAGGCGGCCGGCGGATTCCTCGGGGTAGGACAGCGCTTCCTCGATCGCGGCGCGATCGTCGGGGTCGAGCGCGCGGAGCACCTCGCGCTGGTCCTCGACGTCCATGTCCTCGATGATCGCGACGGCGTCGTCGGTATCGAGCTCGGCGGCGAGGTTCGCCACCTGGTGCGGCTCGAGCGCGTCGACCAGCGCCTCGCGCACCCAGTCGTTCATCTCGGCGAGCACGTCGCCGTCGATCAGGTCGGAAATCGCGGTGACCACGTCGGCGCGCCGCTCGGACGGCACCAGCTCGATCAGGTCGGCGATGTCGGCGGGGTGGAGCGGCGCGACCAGCATGTGCGCGGCCTCGTCATTGCCCTGGTCCACCGCATCGAGCACCGCGCTGACGAATTCGGGCTTGAGCCGATCGTCCTCGTCGAGCTGGCTCTCGGGCGCGGCGGCCTCTTCGTGCAGTTCGGTCTCGCTCACCGTCCGACCTCCCGTGCTGCGGCCCCGTGGCGGGGGCGCTGCCATCCCCGGCGGGGATTTGCAAGTCGGCAGCGCACCGCTTAGGGCTTCGTTCCAGTTTTAGAGAAGAGGTGCCCCATGGCCGAACCCACTACCCTCGTACTCACGCTCGATACCGGCGACGTCCGCATCCGCCTGCGCCCCGATCTGGCGCCGAACCATGTCGCGCGCATCGCCGGCCTGGCCGACGAAGGTTTCTATGACGGCGTGATTTTCCACCGCGTGATCAACGGCTTCATGGCACAGGGCGGCGATCCCTCGGGCACCGGCATGGGCGGTTCGGACAAGCCGGACCTGGCGCAGGAATTCTCGAAGGAGCCGCATGTCCGCGGCGTCTGCTCGATGGCGCGCACCAACAACCCGAACAGCGCCAATTCGCAGTTCTTCATCTGCCTCGACGACGCGACCTTCCTCGACGGCCAGTACACCGTCTGGGGCGAAGTGATCGAAGGCATGGAGCATGTCGACGCGCTGCCCAAGGGTGAGCCGCCCGCGAAGCCGGGCAAGATCGTGAAGGCGACGACCGAGGCTTGATGCTTCTTCCCCCTCCCGCTTCGGCGAGGCGGGAGGGGTTGTTGCGGCGATGGGGACGAGGTCTGCGCCGAGAGGGCGCACACCCCCTCCCCACTTCACCGAATGGTAAGCCCGCCGAGCCTAAGGCTTCGCGCTCCATCCGGATGACGCCCCATGTTGCAAACCATTCGCAATCGCAATAATCCCTAAAAGGGTGGATTTCGCGCGCGCGCTGTGCTTAGGCGGGCGCGATCCTTTCCCCGTTCCCTTGAAAAGGCGGACTGCTCCCATGAACATCCACGAATATCAGGCCAAGGAACTGCTCGCGAAGTACGGCGTGCCCGTGCCGGCCGGCTTTGCCGCGATGAGCGTCGAGGAGGCCGTCGAAGCCTCGAAGAAGCTGCCTGGACCGCTCTATGTCGTGAAGGCGCAGATCCATGCCGGCGGCCGCGGCAAGGGCAAGTTCAAGGAACTGCCGGCCGAAGCCAAGGGCGGTGTCCGCCTCGCCAAGACCGAGGACGAAGTCCGTCACGCCGCGACCGAGATGCTCGGCAACACCCTCGTGACGATCCAGACCGGCGCTGCCGGCAAGCAGGTCAACCGCCTGTACGTCACCGACGGCGTCGACATCGCCAAGGAATTCTACCTCGCGCTGCTGGTCGATCGCGCCACCGGCCGAGTCGCGTTCGTCGTCTCGACCGAAGGCGGCATGGACATCGAAACCGTCGCGCATGATACGCCGGAGAAGATCCACACCTTCGACGTCGATCCCGCGACCGGCTTCATGCCGCACCACGGCCGCGCCGTCGCCAAGGCGCTGGGCCTCGAGGGCGATCTCGCCAAGCAGGCGCAGAGCCTGGCCGGCAAGGTGTACAACGCCTTCCTCGGCACCGACGCCTCGCAGATCGAGATCAACCCGCTCGCCGTCACCGAAGACAACAAGCTGATGGTGCTCGACGCCAAGGTCGGCTTCGATTCGAACTCGATGTTCCGTCACAAGGACCTGATGGAACTGCGCGACGAGACCGAAGAGGATCCGATGGAGCTCGAGGCGTCGAAGTACGACCTCGCCTATATCAAGCTCGACGGCGACATCGGCTGCATGGTCAACGGCGCCGGCCTGGCGATGGCCACGATGGACATCATCAAGCTGAACGGCATGTTCCCGGCCAACTTCCTCGACGTCGGCGGCGGCGCGAACAAGGAGAAGGTCACCGCGGCGTTCAAGATCATCCTGAGCGACCCGGCGGTGAAGGGCATCCTGGTTAACATCTTCGGCGGCATCATGCGCTGCGACATCATCGCAGAGGGCATCGTTGCGGCTGCCAAGGAAGTGAACCTGTCGGTGCCGCTGGTCGTCCGCCTGGAAGGCACCAACGTGCAGCAGGGCAAGGACATCCTGGCCAATTCGGGCCTCGCGATCGTTCCCGCCAACGACCTGGGCGACGCCGCCCAGAAGATCGTGGCGGAGGTCAAGAAGGTCGCGTGAGCGACACGGCCGCCCCGACTGGCAAGTCGGTCGAGGGCGGCTGCCGCTGCGGCCGCGTGCGGTTCCGGGTGACGGGCGATGCGCTCGTCACCATGGCCTGTCACTGCACCGGCTGCCAGCGCATGACCGCCAGCGCCTATTCGCTGAGCGGCCTCTACCCGGCGGAAAGCTTCGCGGTGATCGAAGGCGAGCCGGTGATCGGTGGCCTCCACGGCGCCACCCGCCATTTCCACTGCGAGCATTGCAAGAGCTGGCTGTTCACCCGGCCTGAGGGCCTCGACGCCTTTGTGAACATCCGCACGACGATTCTCGATGCGCCGATGTCCGCCCAGCCCTTCTTCGAGACCTACACCGAGGAAGCGTTGCCCTGGGCCGCGACGGGCGCTTCGCACCGCTATCCAAAATTTCCGCCCCCGGAATCCTTCGGCACGCTGATGCAGGCGTACGCCGAATCGCTTGCGAGCAGTTGACGTTCGCGTAAACGTAACCCAATTGTCCGGGGATAACCCTGGCAGACAGGAAGGATGCGAATGAAGGTCTTGGTACCGGTCAAGCGCGTGCTTGATTACAACGTGAAACCCCGCGTGAAGGCGGACGGGACGGGCGTCGATCTGGCGAACGTCAAGATGAGCATGAACCCCTTCGACGAGATCGCGATCGAGGAAGCGGTGCGGCTGAAGGAAAAGGGCGCAGCGACCGAGATCGTCGTCGTCACCATCGGCGTCGCCAAGGCGGAGACCGATGTGCTGCTCACCGCGCGCGCCATGGGTGCCGATCGCGGCATCTTGATCCAGACCGATGACGAGGTCGAGCCGCTGGCAGTCGCCAAGCTGCTCGCCAAGGTCGCGGAAGAGGAACAGCCCGGGCTGATCATCCTCGGCAAGCAGGCGATTGACGACGATTCGAACCAGACCGGCCAGATGCTCGCCGCGCTGCTCGGCTGGGCGCAGGGCACCTTCGCCTCGAAGGTCGAGATCGACGGCGAGCGCGTGAAGGTCACCCGCGAAATCGACGGCGGCCTCGAGACCGTGGACCTGAAGATGCCGGCGATCGTCACCACCGATCTCCGCCTCAACGAGCCGCGCTATGCGACGCTGCCGAACATCATGAAGGCGAAGACCAAGCCGGTCGCGAAGAAGACCGTCGCCGATTATGGCGTCGACGTCACCCCGCGCCTCAAGACGCTCAAGGTGGTCGAGCCGGCCAAGCGTCAGGCGGGCATCAAGGTGGGTTCGGTCGACGAACTGGTCGAGAAGCTCAAGGGCATGGGAGTCGCGTGATGAAGACGCTGGTTTGGGTCGAACACGACAATCAGAGCGTCAAGGACGCAACGCTCTCCACCGTCACCGCGGCGGCAAAGCTGGGTGACGTGCACCTGCTCGTCGCCGGCAAGGGCGTCTCGGCCGTGGCCGAGGCCGCTGCGCAGATCGCGGGCGTGGGCAAGGTTCATGTCGCCGATGATGCGGCCTATGAGCATTTCCTCGCCGAGAATGTCGCGCCGTTGGTCGTCCAGCTGATGGACAGCCATGACGCGGTGCTGTTCCCGGCGACCACCACGGGCAAGAACGTGACGCCGCGCGTTGCCGCCGCGCTCGACGTGATGCAGCTCTCGGACATCCTCTCGGTCGAGGGTCCGGACACCTTCACCCGGCCGATCTATGCCGGCAACGCGATCGCCACCGTGCAGACCAGCGACAAGAAGCTGGTGATCACCGTGCGCGGTACCGCGTTCGACAAGGCGGCGGCGACCGGCGGCAGCGGCACGGTGGAAGCCGTGGCGGCGGCGGGCGACAAGGGTCTCTCGACCTTTGCCGGCTCGGAGATCGCGACGTCGGAGCGTCCGGAGCTGACCAGCGCCAAGATCATCGTATCGGGTGGCCGCGCGCTGGGCTCGCAGGAGCAGTTCCACGCGCTGATCGATCCGCTGGCGGACAAGCTGGGTGCCGCGGTCGGCGCCAGCCGCGCGGCGGTGGACGCAGGCTATGCGCCCAACGACTATCAGGTCGGCCAAACCGGCAAGATCGTCGCGCCGATGGTCTATGTCGCGGTCGGCATCTCGGGTGCGATCCAGCACCTCGCCGGCATGAAGGATTCGAAGACGATCGTCGCGATCAACAAGGACGAAGACGCCCCCATCTTCCAGGTGGCGGACATCGGCCTGGTCGGCGACCTGTTCACGCTGGTGCCGGAACTGACCGAAAAGCTCTGAGCCAGGCGTGACGCTCGATTTCGAACGCGATGGGGCGGCGCACCTTGCCGGTGCGGCCGCCCCTTTTCTTGGCCGGCTACGGGCGCTGGCTGAGGCGCTGCCGGCAGACAGGGCCGGGCTGCGGCTGCACGGCGTCGATGGTCTCGCCGAGTTGCTTGCATCCGATGCGTTGGGCGCGGCAGCCGCTGAACATCTGGGCCCCGCGACCCGGCCGGTGCGCGCGATCTGGTTCGACAAGAGCGCGGCGAACAACTGGGCGCTGGGCTGGCATCAGGATCGCACCATCGCCGTCCGCGCACGCGCGGATGTTCCCGGCTATGGCCCATGGTCGACCAAGCAGGGCCTGCTCCATGTCGAGCCGCCCTTCGCTGTTCTCGACTCCATGGTGACGGTGCGGATTCATCTCGATCCGGTGCCGGAGGAAAACGCGCCGCTCCTTGTCGCCCCCGGTTCACATCGGCTCGGGCGTGTGCCGGAAGCGGAGATCGCGAAGGCAGTCGCGGCATGCGGCACCGCGACGTGTCTCGCCGACGCAGGCGATATCTGGGCCTATCACACGCCCATCCTCCATGCCTCGGCCGCGAGCAGCGCTGCCCGCCATCGCCGCGTATTGCAAGTGGACTATACGACGGCCGACCTGCCCGCGCCGCTGGAATGGCTCGGCCTGTAAACGGGTAGGCCCGCCGGCAAGGAGGGTCGCCGGCGGGCCGGGGCCTCGCCCAAAGGGGGGAGCGCGCGAGACCCCTCGACAGCCTCAGGGCATGAGGACGCTGTCGATCACGTGGATCACGCCGTTCGACTGGTTGACGTCGGCAATGGTGATCTTGGCCTTGCCGCCCTTGGCGTCCTGGATCCACCAGCCGCCGCTCGGGCCCTTCATGATCGTGATCGGGTCACCTTCGACCGTGGTGAGCGTCGCCTTGCCGCCATGCGCCTTGGCATTGGCCGCGATCTGCGCCGCGCTCATCTTGCCGGCGACGACATGGTAGGTGAGGATCTTGGTCAGCGTCGCCTTGTTCTCGGGCTTGAGCAGCGTATCCACGGTGCCGGCCGGCAGCTTCTTGAACGCGGCGTTGGTCGGCGCGAAGACGGTGAACGGACCCGGGCCCGACAGCGTGTCGACCAGCCCGGCGGCCTTCACGGCGGCGACCAGCGTGGTGTGATCCTTCGAATTCACCGCATTCTGGACGATGTTCTTGGTCGGGTACATCGCGGCACCGCCGACCATCGGGAAGTTCTGCACGGCGGCAACCGCGCCGGTGGCGAGCAGCGCGGCACCGACGATTCCGGTGGCCGAGGCGAGACGGGTCTTGCGCATCTTCTAGCTTCCTCTTGCTACGCACCCCTCTTTGCGGAGATGCGACGGAGCTACGGGACGGCCTGCGCCCCGGATGCAGCGAATCTTAAAGAATGGTGATTTTTCCTGCCGCGACCGGCGGGCCGCTGGGGCCGGCATGCGGCGCGGTGGCGGCATCTTCCATCGTCACCGCCAGCGTCGCGCCCTCAGCGAGCAGCGCGCGGTGGGCCGGCGTCACCGCGACGTCACGGTTGCCCTGCGCGGCGACCAGGCCGAGCGACACCGGCTTGCCGCCCGCCGGGATCACCCACAGCTCGGGCGCGCGGCGGCTGGACGGCATTGCCTCGGTGCGGACATGCAGCATGCCCGCATCGGCATCGTAGCGCGCGGCGAAGGCGGCGCTCCCCGTGCCGGTGATCTGTGCGACGACGACCGGCGGCGGCGGCATCACCACCGGCTGCGGCACCGGGCGCAGCAGCAGGATGGCGAGCAGCACCGCCGCAGCCGCGCTGGTGGCGATCGCGGTCGCCCGCCAGCGTCGCAATGCGACGACGGTGCCGTGATCCTCGCCGGGGAGTCGCGCCTCGATCCGCTGCCACAGCCCGGCCGAGACCGGCGCATCGAGCCCGCCCAGCGCCAGCGGCGCGAAATCGAGTACCCAGCGTTCAACGGCCGCCGCGAAGGCGGGGTCCGCCAGCTGCCGGCGGCGGGCAGCGGCGAGGTCCTCGCCTTCCAGCAGCCCCAAGGCCAGCTCGGCCGCGAGCGCGATGTCTTCCTCTTCGGGGCGCAGCGGCTCAGCCATCGCCGAGGCACCCCCGCAATTGCAGCAGCCCGCGCCGGATCCAGCTCTTCATCGTGCCGAGCGGCACCGCGGCGGCGGCGGCAAGTTCGGGATAGGTGCGGCCGTGGAAGAAGGCGGCGCGGATCGCCCCGCGCGGCTTTTCCTCCAGCGCCTCCAGGCAATCGAAGATGCGCGCCCGCGTCTCCCCGGCTTCGAGCAGCGCCTCGGCCGAGGGGCGGCCATCGGGCAGCTCCAGCGCGGCCTCGACCGGGGCGGTTTCGCCCAGCCCGCGCGCCCGGCGCCAGTCGATCGCGGTGTTGCGGGCAATCGTGCACAGCCAGGTGATCGGGCTGGCGCGCGACGCGTCGAAGCGCCCTGCCCTGTCCCACACCTTCAGATACACTTCCTGCATCACATCCTCTGCGGCCTCGCGGTCCTGGCAGATACGCAGGCAAACGCCCATCAGCTTCGCCGCCGTCAGATCATAGACGGTTTTGAGCGCCTTGCGGTCACCGCCCGCGACTTCGCCGAGCGCGTGAACGAGCCGGGCTCGCGCGCCGTCGCCGGCCGAAGGGGTGGAGGATGCCACGGTTACCCGTGTAACGGCTTCATCGCCGGGAGCAAGCCGCCGCCATGCGGCTGGACGAAAGCCACGCCCGCCCGCTACGCCCCCGCCACTACCGTGGCGAGGAAACGACGCATGACGACGACGAACTGGGTGCGAGCGATGGCCCTGCCGGTTGTGGTGGTCGGCCTTGCGCTGCTCTGCCTGCGCGTCTTCCTGCCGTTTTTGGACGAAATCCTGTGGAGCATCGTCGGGACCATCCTGTTCCAGCCGGTCCAGCGCTGGTACCTGACACGGCATCCTGGCCAGCCCAACCGCGCGGCGTTGATCGCCCTGGCGGTGATGTCGTTGACGCTGTTGCTGCCGATGGCGCTGCTCGCGATCGTCGCCGTGGACCAGATCGGCAGCTTCGCGCAAAGCGTGGCAAGCGGGCGGTTCAACCCGGCGGCAGCGCTGGAAGGCATGGTCGCGCACCTGCCGGAGAGCCTTCGCGGGCTGCTGGCACGGGTCGGGCTCGGCGAGTTCGCGACGATCCAGGCGAAGATCGCCGCGGGCGTCTCGCAGGGCATCCCCGCCTTCGCCAACCAGGCGCTCGCGGTGGGCGGAGGCATTCTCAACCTGCTGCTTTCCGTGACGGTGATCCTCTATCTCGGGTTCTTCTTCCTGCGCGACGGCGAGAAGCTCGCCCGCCGCTTCGCCGTGCTGGCGCCGATCGATGCGGGCTATCAGGCGGTCATCGCCTCCACCTTCGTCACGGTGGTGCGCGCGACGGTGAAGGGCGGCATCCTCGTCGCGCTGGCGCAGGGTGCCGTCGGCGCGGTCGTGCTGGCGATCCTCGGCGTCCAGAGCTGGCTGCTGCTCGGCATCGTCATGGCGGTCGCCGCGCTACTGCCTGCGGTCGGCACCGGGCTGGTGTGGGTGCCAGTGGCGCTATACCTGTTCGCCAGCGGCCAGATGGTGCAGGGGATTGCGCTGGTGCTGTGCGGCCTGTTCGTGATCGGCATGGTCGACAACATCCTGCGGCCGATCCTGATCGGGTCGGAGACGAAGATGCCGGACTTCATCGTCCTGATCTCCACGCTGGGCGGCGTGGAGGCGTTCGGGTTCGGCGGGTTGCTGGTCGGCCCGCTGGTGGCGGCGCTGGCGCAGGCGGTATTCACCCGGCTGCTGGATCGCGAACAGACAGCGGATACGCCAACACCCTGATTTGGCTTGCGCTATTTGCAGGCAGCGCGGCCGCGATCGCAGTTGACGCTGCACTGCAGCAAACCCATTTGCAGTTCGTGCACGCTCCCGTTCAACGCTCCGCCACCCGCTCGCCGGGTCTGGTCCATTTCGCGCTCGCCATGGGCGGGTTCGCGATCGGCACCACCGAATTCGCGACGATGAGCCTGGTGCCCTATTTCTCCAAGGGCCTCGGCATCGACGAGCCGACCGCTGGCCATGTGATCAGCGCCTATGCGCTGGGCGTGGTGGTGGGCGCGCCGCTGCTGGCCGTGGCCGCGGCGAAATGGTCGCGGCGGACGCTACTGATCGCGCTGATGGCGAGCTTCGCGCTGTTCAACGCGCTGAGCGCGCTGGCCCCCACCTATCACTGGATGCTGCTGTTCCGCTTCCTTAGCGGCCTGCCGCACGGCGCCTATTTCGGGATCGCCTCGCTGGTCGCCGCCTCGCTGGTGCCCAACGACCAGCGATCGCAGGCAGTGGGGCGGATCATGCTCGGACTGTCGGCGGCGACGGTGCTGGGCGTGCCGGCGGCCAACTGGCTGGGCCAGGCGGTGGGCTGGCGCTGGGGCTTTGCGATCGTCGCCGCGCTGGCGCTGCTCACCGTGCTGCTGGTGCTGTGGCTGGCGCCGCAGGATCGCCCGCAGCAGGGCGCGACTCCCTTGCGGGAACTGCGCGCGCTGGCGAACGGGCAGGTCTGGCTCACCCTCGGCGTCAGCGCGATCGGCTTTGGCGGCTTGTTCTGCGTCTATACCTATGTCGCCTCGACGCTGATGCACGTCACCGGCACCCCGCCTTGGGGCGTGCCGCTGGTGCTGGCGGTCTTCGGCCTGGGGATGATCGGCGGCAACCTCGTCGTGCCGCGCTTCGCCGATCGCGCGCTGATGCCGACCGGCGCGGCGCTGCTGGTCGCCAGCGCCATTGCCCTCGCGCTCTACCCGCTGGCAGCGCATTCGCTGCCGCTGGTGGCGCTCGACGTCTTCGCGATCGGTTTTGCCGGGGCGCTGGGGCCGGTGCTGCAGACCCGGCTGATGGACGTGGCAGGCGACGCGCAGGCGCTGGCCGCCGCGCTCAACCACTCGGCGTTCAACACCGCCAACGCGCTCGGCCCCTGGCTTGGTGGCTTGGCGATTGCCGCCGGCTACGGCTGGACGTCGACCGGCTGGGTCGGTGCGCTGCTGGCGCTGGGCGGGTTGGCGATCTTGGGGGTCGCGGTGCTGGTCGACCGCAGGACCGCGTAACCCGCCACCGCCGACAGGATCGAGCCGAGCAGCACGCCGATCTTCACCTCGTCGACCAGCAGTTCGTTGCCGGGGAAGGCGAGGCCGCCGATGAACAGGCTCATCGTGAAGCCGATGCCGGCGAGCAGCGACACGCCGTAGATCTGCCGCCAGCTGGCATTGCCCGGGCGCTTGGCGATGCCCGTCTTCACCGCCAGCCAGATGCTGCCGAAGATGCCGAGCTGCTTGCCGAGGAACAGGCCGGCCGCGATGCCGAGCGGCAGCGGCTCGAGCAGGATCGCCGGCGACAGGCCCTCAAATGATACGCCGGCATTGGCGAAGCCGAACAGCGGCACAATCAGGAACGCCGACCAGGGATGCAGCGCATGCTCCAGCCGGTGGAGCGGCGAGTCCACCGCGTCGGGCGCGGCGGGCGACTTGACCAGCGGGATCGTCATCGCCGCCGCGACGCCAGCGATGGTCGCATGCACGCCCGATTGGAACACCAGCACCCACAGCACCACCGCCAGCGCCAGATAGACGGCGAGGTGGCGCACACCGAAGCGGTTGCAGGCGATCATCACGCCGAGCACTACTGCGGCTCCGGCCAGCGCGATCAGGTCGATATGCGCCGTGTACGCCACCGCGATGATGGCGACGGCGCCCATATCGTCGACGATCGCCACCGTCGTCAGGAACAGCTTGAGCGCGGCGGGCGCGCGGCTGCCGAGGATCGCCAGCACGCCGATCGCGAAGGCGATGTCGGTCGCAGCCGGAATCGCCCAGCCGCTGGTGACGCCGGGTGTGCGCCCGGCGATCAGCAGATAGACGAGCGCCGGCACCGCCATGCCGGCGGCGGCGGCGATCACTGGCAGGCGGCGGCGGTCCCAGCTCGCCAGCCGCCCGTCGACGAACTCGCGCTTGATCTCCAGCCCGACGAGCAGGAAGAACACCGCCATCAGCCCGTCGTTGATCCACAGATGCACCGTCATCGGCCCATAGAGCGGCGCGATCACCGGGCCGGTCTCCAGATGCAGCGTGTGGAAATAGGTTTCGGAAATGCCCGGCAGGTTCGCCGCGAGCATCGCCAGCGCGGCGGCGGCGATCAGAAAGATGCCCCCGGCCGCCTCGCCGTGAAGGAAGGCCCGCGTCGCCGAGCGGATATGGCGGATTCGGCGTCGCATGGTCTCGGTCCTCTCGATCAGTAGCGTATCCTCCCCCGCCAGGGGGAGGATATGGCTCGTTCTTAAGCCACCTTCGCCAGCGCCTCGGCAATCAGCTTGCGGCTGTTTTCGATACCGTACAGCGCGATGAAGCTGCCCATGCGCGGCCCCTGTTCGGAGCCGAGCAGCGTCTCGTACAGCGCCTTGAACCAGTCGCGCAGATTCTCGAAGCCGCCGGTCTTGCCAATCTCGTAGACCTGGTCCTGGATCGCCTCGGCAGTCGCGTCGGCGGGCAGGGCAGCGAGTTCGACGTCGAGCCGCTGCAAGGCCTCGATCTCCACGCCTACCGGTGCCCGCTTCTTCAGCGTCGGTGCGACGAAGTCACGGGCATAGGCGAGCGCATAGCCGATCAGACGGTCGAGCGCCGGATAAGTTTCCGGATTCGCGTCCGGGACATAATTCGTAAGATAGCCCCAGACCTGCTCCTTGGTCGCCTCGCCCATCACGCCGACCAAGTTGAGCAGCAGACCGAAGGTGACCGGCAGCGTCTCGGCCGGCGGCTCGCCATTGTGGATGTGGTGGACCGGGTTGCCCAGCCGCTGCTCGACCGCCTGGCCGGCATAGTTGCCGCGGAACTGCCAATATTCGTCGATCGCGCGCGGGATCACGCCGAGATGCAGCTGCTTGGCCTTTTTCGGCTCGCGATAGGCGTAGAAGGCGATGCTCTCCTCGGGACCATAGGTCAGCCACTGTTCGAGGCTGAGGCCATTACCCTTGGACTTGGAGATCTTCTCGCCCTTTTCGTCGAGGAACATCTCGTAATTGAAGCCCTCGGGCGGGCGGCCGCCGAGCACGCGAGCGATCTTACCCGACTGGGTGACCGAATCGATCAGATCCTTGCCCGCCATCTCGTAATCGACGTCGAGCGCGACCCAGCGCATCGCCCAGTCGACCTTCCACTGCAGCTTGGCCTTGCCGCCGAGCACGCTCTGCACGATCCGCTCGCCCTCGTCGTCGAAGGCGATCAGGCCGGCCTCGGCATCGACGACCTCGACCGGTACCTGCAGCACGATGCCCGTCTTGGGGCTGATCGGCAGCACCGGCGAATAGGTCGCCTGGCGCTCGGCGCGGAGCGTCGGCAGCATCACGTCCATGATGCCCTGATAGTGGCTCAGCACGCCCTTCAGCGCGGCGTCGAAGCGGCCGCCGGTATAATAGTCGGTCGACGAGGCGAACTCGTACTCGAAGCCGAACTGGTCGAGGAATTCGCGCAGGCGGGCATTGTTGTTGTGCGCGAAGCTTTCGAACTTTTCGAACGGATCGGGCACCTGGGTCAGCGGCTTGCCGAGATGCTCGCGCAGCATCGCCTGGTTGGGCACGTTGTCCGGCACCTTGCGCAGGCCGTCCATGTCGTCGCTGAACGCGATCAGGCGGGTGGGGACGTCGCACAGGCTTTCGAAGGCTCGACGGACCATGGTGGTGCGCAGCACTTCGTTGAAGGTGCCGATATGCGGCAGCCCCGAGGGGCCGTACCCAGTCTCGAACAGCACATGGCCTTTCTCCGGCGCGCCGCCGCTTGCGATCTGCGGATAGCGTTTGAGCAGCTTGCGGGCCTCTTCATAGGGCCAGGCCTTGGAGACGAGCGCAGCTGCGCGGAGTTCGGGGGTGACGGTGCTCATAGTCCCCTGCCTCTGCCGTTTTCGCGCCCGCGATGCAATTGCTAGAGGCCGAGGCTCACCGCGCTCCAGTAGGTGATGCCGGCCGCGATGTAGGCGAGCGCGAACAGATAGCCGATCATGAAGGCCGGCCATTTCCATCCGTTGGTCTCGCGCCGCGTCACCGCGATGGTCGAGATGCACTGCGGCGCGAAGACGAACCACATCAGAAAGGCGAGGGCGCTCGGCAGGCTCCAATGCTTCTGGAGCTGCTCGCGGATCGACTCTTCACCCGCCTCGTCATCGGGATTGTCGACCGCGTAGACGGTGCCGATCGCCGCGACCGCCACTTCGCGCGCGGCCATCGCCGGGATCACGGCCAGCGCCATGTCGCGGTTGAAGCCGATCGGCGCGACGATCTTCTCCAGCCCGCTGCCGATCCGCCCGGCGATCGAATAATCGACCTTGGAGATCCCGCTGCCCTCGGGCGGCTTGGGGAAGCTGAGCAGCGCCCACAGGATCACCGTGGTGTAGAGGATGATCGTGCCCGCGCGCTTGAGGAAGATCAGCGCGCGCTGCCAGAGCCCGAGCACTACGTCGCGCGCGCTCGGCCACTGATATTTGGGCATTTCCATCATGAAGCCCGAGGTCGCGCCCTTGGTGACGGTGTGCCGCAGCACCAACGCCACGCAGAACGCGCCAACGATACCGAGGATGTAGAGCGCGAACAGCACCAGCCCCTGCAGCCCCACGCCCGGCAGTACCGCGCGATCGGGAATCAGCGCACCGATGATGATGGTGTAGACCGGCAACCGCGCCGAGCAGGTCATCAGCGGGGCGATCAGGATCGTGGTCAGCCGGTCCTTCTCGTCCGAGATGGTGCGCGTCGCCATGATTCCCGGCACCGCGCAGGCAAAGCTGGAGAGCAGCGGAATGAAGGCGCGGCCGGACAGCCCCACGCTCGCCATCACCCGGTCCATCAGGAAGGCGGCGCGGACCATATAGCCGGTCGCCTCCAGCACCAGGATGAAGGCGAACAGGATCAGGATCTGCGGCAGGAAGACGATCACCGCGCCCACGCCGGCGATCACCCCGTCGACGATCAGCGAGCGGAACACGCCGTCGGGTAGTGCACTGCCGACCTCGACGCCGAGCCACTTCATCCCGCCCTCGATCCAGCCGATCGGCACCTGCGACCAGGCGAAAACCGCCTGGAACATCAGGAACATCGTGCCGAGCAGGATGATCGGCCCGGCCACCGGATGGAGGAACAGCGCGTCGAGCCGGTGCGTCCAGCGCCGCGCGGCGGTTTCCGAAATCGTCACGGCGGTGGCGATCTGGCGAGCGCGGCGCTGGAGCAGGACGATGTCGTGCTGCACGCCGGCCGAGGGGCGTATCCTGGTCACGCCCTTGACCATCTCGCCCATCCGCTCCTTGAGCGCATCGAGCCCGCGGCGTCGCACCGCGACGGTGGAGACAACGGGGACGCCGAGCTCGCGCTCCAGCGCTTCCGCGTCGAGCTTGAGGCCGTCGCGCTCGGCGAGATCGACCATGTTGAGCGCCACCACGATCGGCAGGCCCAGCGCGATCAGCTGGAGCGTGAAGCGGAGATGGTTGTCGAGGTTGGAGGCGTCGACCACGGTGAGGATCGCGTCGGGCAGCCGCTCGCCCTGCTGCCGGCCGAGCAGCACGTCGCGGGTCACCTGCTCGTCGGGGCTGCCGGGATCGAGGCTGTAGGCGCCGGGCAGGTCGACCAGTTCGATCGGGCGGCCATCGGGCAGCGCCATGCGGCCCGAGTGGCGCTCGACGGTGACGCCGGGATAATTGCCCACCTTCTGGCGCGCGCCGGTGAGGGCATTGAAAAGCGCGCTCTTGCCGGCATTGGGATTGCCGACCAGCGCAACCAATGGCGTCGTGTTCATGCCTGTTTGGCCAGCGGCGTCACATGAATCGCGGCGGCGACATGGCGGCGGAGCGCAACCGTCATCCGGCCGATGCGGCAGGCGAGGGGACCACCGAACAGGCCGGAGCGGTGGAGCAGTTCGACTTCCACGCCCTCGTCCAGGCCCAGTTCGCGCAGGCGGCGCGCCTCGGGTTCGGCGAGCCGGTCCCATTCGACTCCGGCTACGGTGCCGGGGGCATGGCGATGCAGCTGGGCGAGGCGTACGGGCACGGGGATCGCAGCGGAGGCGTTCATGCTGCGAGTGATTATCAATTACCTGGGGGTTTGGCTAGGCCTTGAACGAACTCGGCAAAGGCCCGACATCGGGGGCAGGGCGCGGCGTACGGTCTCCCGCCGCCACGCCCGGGACCTCATTGATAGCCGCCTTCTTCCTCGCGTTCCTCGGCGGCATCCTTCTGCGCCTCTTCCATCGCTTCGGCTTCGTCGTCCTGCGGCTTCTGCTGTTCGGGATCGTGAATCATGCTGGGCCTCCTGGGGTTGCCAACACTCAACGAAGCGACGCCGCAAAGGGTTCGCCGCTCAGCCTAGCCTGCGGATGAACTCTTGGGCACCCGCGGGGGCGCGTACCTTCCCGCCGTGGATGAAGAAGACGAAGGTCTCGCGCGGCTGTGCCGGCGCGGGCTCAGGGGCGAAGGTGGGCAGCCCCTCGGGCTGGCCGCCCGCCGCCCACGTCTTGGCGGCCTTCACCCAACGCGGCAGATCGGCCTCGGGGTAGCAGAAGGGGTTGTCGTCCTCGCCGGCTTCGAGCCGGGCATAGACGAAGTCGCCGCTGACATCGGCGATCGCCGGATATTGCGGCGAATCGGCGAAGACGATTCCCACGCCCGCCGCCCGGCACAGGGCGACGAACTCGGGCGTCTGGAAGCTGTCATGGCGCACCTGCACCGCGTGGCGCAGCGTCACGCCGTCCTGTTCGGCGGGCAGCAGCTTGAGGAAGGCGCCGAAATCCTCCGCGTCGAACTTCTTGGTCGCCATGAACTGCCAGAAGATCGGGCCGAGCCTGTCGCCAAGTTCGGTCAGCCCCTGGCCGCAGAAGCGCGCGATCGATTCGCCTGCCTCCGCCAGCACCTTGCGGTTGGTGACGAAGCGCGATCCCTTCACCGTATAGACGAACCCGTCGGGCGCCGCCGCGGCCCAGCCGGCGAAGCTCGCCGGCTTGAAGGTGGAATAATAGGTGCCGTTGATCTCGATCGCGGTGAGCGCGGCGGCGGCATATTCCAGCTCGCGCTTCTGCGGCAGCTTGTTCGGATAGAAGGTGCCGCGCCACGGCTCGAAGGTCCAGCCGCCGATGCCGATGCGGATAGGGGCGGGGGTGGCGGACATCGGCTTCTCCTAAGACCATGGCACGACTCGCCATTTCCGAACGGCTTAGTATCGTGGCGCATCATGCTGCGAAACCACGCACCTTCCGACCAGCGCCTCGCCGACCAGGCCTATTCGCGCATTGTCGAGATCATCCTGGGCGGCCTGAGCGTTGGCGACCGGTTGCCTTCCGAATCGCGGTTGGCTGAAAGCTTCGGCATGTCGCGCACCGTGGTACGCGAGGCGCTGGTGCGGCTGGCAGCCGATGGCATCACCGAAGCGCGGCGTGGGGCGGGCTCCTATGTGATGCGCCGCCCGTCGCTGCGGCTGGGCGCGCACATGGCCTTCGACGAGCTTTCGGCGACGCTCGGCACCTATGAGGTGCGATTCGCGCTCGAATCGGAAGCCGCGCGACTGGCGGCACGTCGGCGCTCGCCCGACCAGTTGGCGGAAATCGAATCGGCGATGGCCGATCTGCGCAAGGCGCTGCTCTCCAGCGATCCCGCGCATGACGAGGATTGGCGGCTGCACCGAGCGATCTTCCGCGCCACCTCGAACCCCGCCTTCGAGAAAGCGTTCGAGCACCTCCATGAGGAAACGATGCGAATCATGCGCGCCGGTGTCGATATCGCCCGCCTCCGCGAGGCCGAGCCCATTGCGGCGATGGTGCGCGAGCATGCGACGATCGTCGAGGCGATCCGCGCACAGGATGCGGACGGCGCGGCGCTCGCGATGCGCTGGCATTTGTCGGAAGGGAGGAAACGGCTGATGCCGTGACATCGACAGTGCAGTCGCTGGTCGGCGACTGGAGCGGGCGAAGGGATTCGAACCCTCGACCCCAACCTTGGCAAGGTTGTGCTCTACCCCTGAGCTACGCCCGCTCTGGCGTCGTGGCCGGGAGCGTTTCGAAGCGCTCTCGGCGGGTGAGGCGGGCCAACTAACAGCGGGTTTCAAAGGGCGCAACCCCCAATTTGCACTTTTTGGAAAAGGCTTGGCGGTTTGGCCCCGAACGCCCAAATAGGAGCCGACCCGCCCGTGTGCCCTTCAGAGGCGCCGGCACCCGCAGTTCGCCTAGAGGAGCGCATTTTGGCCACGCTTGGTATGAGCCCCGCCGACAAACAGGCCGTAGACGCCTTTCGCAAAGACGTTGTCGAGCCGTCGATGTCGAAGCTCGTCATCATCGATTTCTGGGCCGAATGGTGCGGGCCGTGCAAGGCGCTGGGCCCGGTGATCGAGAAGGTCACCGACGAATATGCCCCCAAGGGCGTGATGCTGGCCAAGATCGACGTCGACAAGAACAACTTCATCGCGAGCCAATTCCAGGTCCGCTCGATCCCGACGGTCTATGCGATGTTCCAGGGCCAGCTGGTCGCCGACCTGACCAGCGCGCGCACCGAATCGCAGCTGCGCGCGATGCTCGACCAGATTCTGCGCCAGCTGCCGATCAGCGGCGAGGAAGCGGATGTGGAAGCCGAGCTCGAGCCGCTGATCGCGATGGGCGAGCAGGTGCTGGCCGACGGCGATGCCGAGCGCGCGCTCGCGATCTTCAACCAGATCGCCGAAATGGCCCCCGATCACGCCGTGGTTGCCGCCGGCCGTGTCCGCGCGCTGACCGCGCTGGGCCGCCATGACGAGGCGCAGGCCGCGCTCGACGCGATCCCGGGCGACGCGGCCAAGGCGCCTGAAGTTGAGCGCGCGCGCGCCGCGCTGAGCCTCGCCCGCGAAGCCCAGCCGGTCGGCGACCTCGCCGGGCTCGCCGCGCGCGCCGCCGCGAATCCCGAGGACATGGATGCGCGCTACGAGCTCGCCGGCGGCCAGATGGCGGCAGGCGATCGCGAGGGCGCGGCGGAGACGCTGCTCGCCATGGTCCGCGACGATCGTGCGTGGAACGAGGGCGCCGCGCGCCAGCGGCTGCTCAAGCTGTTCGAGGTCGTGGGTCTCGAAGATCCCTGGGTCGCCGCCCAGCGTCGCAAGCTGTCGCAGATCCTGTTCGGATGAAGACGACGCGGCTCTCGGTGTTTCCGCTGGCAGGTGCGCTGCTGTTTCCACGCATGCACCTGCCGCTCCACATCTTCGAGCCGCGCTACCGCGCGATGGTCTCCGAGGCGCTCGCGCGCGACCGGCGCATCGGCATGGTCCAGCCGCGCGACGAGCGCGATCCGCCGACGCTGTTCGATGTCGGCTGTGTCGGCCGGATCGCCGATGTCGAGGCGCTCGAAGACGGCCGCTTCAACATCGTGCTCGAGGGGCTGAGCCGCTTCACCATCGTCCGCGAGCTGGAGGTGAGCACGCCGTTCCGCCAGGTCGAGGCGGCGCTGGAAGTGGTGGGCGAATCCGAATCGCTGTCGCTGGCCGGTCGCGCCTCGATCGAGATGGAATCGCGCCGCTTCGCCGATGGCCTCGGCTATATGGTCGATTGGGAGGCGGTGACCCGGCTCGACGACGAATCGCTGGTCAACGGCATCGCGCAGATCGCGCCGTTCGATGCCGCCTCGAAGCAGGCACTGCTCGAAGCCCCCCGGCTGGAGGACCGCGCCGAGCTGATCGTCCAGCTGATGCAGTTCTTCGGCCGCCACGGCGAGGACAGCGCCACGCTGCAGTGATCTGCCCGTTTTTCGGGCAGATGCGCGTCGCAAAATTCACCAGTTCGTAATATTTGGCGGCACGAAACGCACATCCCCTCTGTGCGTTCCATTTGGCACGCCCCTTGCGACGTTGCTCTCCGGGACAACCGCCAGAGGGGGCGACATGAAGCTCATCATCGCCATCATCAAACCCTTCAAGCTCGACGAGGTGCGCGAGGCGCTCACCACCGTCGGCGTGACGGGCATGACCGTTACCGAAGTGAAGGGGTTCGGCCGCCAGAAGGGCCAGACCGAGATCTATCGCGGCGCCGAGTACAGCACGAACATGGTGCCGAAGATCAAGATCGAGGTCGCCGTGGGCAGCGATCTTGCCGACCGCGCCGTGGAAGCGATCCAGGCAGCGGCGAGCACCGGCGCGATCGGTGACGGCAAGATCTTCGTCCTCGACATGGGCCAGGCCGTGCGCATCCGCACCGGCGAGACCGACGAGACGGCGCTGTGAGCAAGGGGGTAGCAATGAAGCAAGGATGGAAGACCGCCGGGCTCGCGCTCGGCGCGGCCGCGCTGGTCGCGGCAATGCCCGCCTGGGCACAGACGGCACTGATCAAGGCCCCCAGCGCCGCCCAGCAGGCGACGATGGTGAACAAGGGCGACACCGCCTGGATGCTGATCTCCTCGGCGCTCGTGCTGATGATGTCGGTGCCGGCGCTGGCGCTGTTCTATGGCGGCCTGGTGCGCACCAAGAACATGCTCTCGGTGCTGATGCAGGTGTTCATGATCGTCTCGGTCGCCTCGCTGGTATGGGTCAGCTGGGGCTATTCGATCGCATTCACCAGCGGCGGCGAGAACCACTTCTTCGGCGGCCTTTCCAAGGCGTTCCTGGTCGGGGTGAGTGCCAGCACCTATGGCGCGACCTTCTCGAACAACGTCTATATCCCCGAATTCGCCTTCGTCTGCTTCCAGATGACCTTCGCCTGCATCACGCCGGCGCTGATCGTCGGGGCCTTTGCGGAGCGTGTGAAGTTCACCCCCCTCATCATCTTCACCGTGCTGTGGATGACGCTGGCCTATTTCCCGATCGCGCACATGGTCTGGTACTGGGCGGGTCCGGACTTCCTGGTCGACACGCCGACCGATTACGGCTTCCTGTGGGGCAAGGGCGCGCTCGATTTCGCCGGCGGCACCGTCGTCCACATCAATGCGGGCATCGCCGGCCTGGTCGGCTGCCTCGTGATCGGCAAGCGCGTGGGCTTCAAGAGCGAGCCGATGCCGCCGCACTCGCTGACCATGACCATGATCGGCGCCTCGCTGCTGTGGGTTGGCTGGTTCGGCTTCAACGCGGGTTCCAACCTGGAATCGAACGGCGTCACCGCGGTCGCCTTCATCAACACCTTCGTCGCCACCGCGGCCGCTGCCGTCAGCTGGGCCGTCATCGAGCAGGTCGTGCACAAGAAGCCGTCGCTGCTGGGTGGCGTGACCGGTGCGGTCGCCGGCCTCGTCGCGATCACCCCGGCCTCGGGCTATGCCGCGCCGATGACCTCGATCGTGCTCGGCCTAGTCGTCTCGCCGATCTGCTTCTTCTTCGTCACCACGGTGAAGAACAAGCTGAAATATGACGACTCGCTCGACGTGTTCGGCGTCCACTGCGTCGGCGGCATCATCGGTGCGCTCGGCACCGCGATCGTCGCCAACCCGGCGCTCGGCGGCCAGGGCGTCATCGACTACACCAAGTTCCCGGCGGTCGCGGCACCCAGCTACGACACCGCGGCGCAGCTGATCATCCAGGCCGAGGCGGTGGGGATCACCCTGCTCTGGTCGGGCCTGGTCTCGGCGGTTCTCTTCTACGGCCTGAAGCTCACCATCGGCATCCGTCCTTCCAAGGAAGTGGAAGTCGAAGGGCTCGACATCAACGAGCATGGCGAGCGCGCCTACAACTACTGACAAGTTCGGGCGCCGCGGGATCCTCTCCTGCCGCGGCGCCCCACCGAGGTTCCTCCTGCGGACGACTGGGCTGGTGGGCAACCACCAGCCCATTTTTTGTGCGTGAGGGGAAGCAGGGGCCCGCCGCTTGCAGCAGGCGTTCCCCTCCCGCCTGCGGGAGGGGGGAATAGAAGCTTATTTGCCCGAAAGCTGCGCCAGCGCCGGGCGGATGCCGGACAGGTCGTAGCCGGCACCCGCGCTCTTCGCGACCAGTTCGTCCGGCTGGCCGCCCTTGTACGCGGTGGCCAACGCCCAGAGGTTGCAGGAGCGGGTGCCCGAGCGGCAGTACGCCAGCACCGGCCCGTCGACCGACGCGAGCGCCTCCGCCATCGCCTCGACCTGCGCCATCGAGAAGCCGCCCGGCGTCACCGGGATCTCGGTATAGCCCAGCCCCGCCGCCTCGGCCGCCTCGGCGATCTGCGCACCGGTCGGCTGGCCGAACTCCTCGCCTTCAGGGCGATTGTTGATGATGTGCACGAACCCCGCCGCCGCGAGCGCAGGCACGTCCTCGGGGCGGATCTGCGGGGCCACCGAGATGCGGTCGTCGATCTTGTTGGGCATGGCAGGTCCTCCTTCTGATTCCAGCGCGAGGCTGTAGCGCGCAGCGCTGCCCCAAGGAAGCCGATCAGAACTGGCGGAGGACGTTCAGAAAATCCTGCCCATAGGCATCGAGCTTGCGCGCGCCGACGCCCGAGAGCTGCCCCATCTCCGCCAGCGACGACGGCCGCACCATCGCCATGTCGCGCAGCACCGAATCATGGAAAATGACGTAAGGCGGCAGCCCCGTCTCCTGCGCGATTTCGCGGCGCTTTGCCCGCAGCGCCTCGAACACCGGATTGCCGACCGGGTTGGGCACTGACCCCTTGGCCCCGCGACGCTTCCGTTCGCGGCGCGGGGGGAGGACCAGCTCGAGCTTGGCCTCGCCCTTCAAAATCGCGCGCGCCTCCGGACCGAACTCCAGCCCGCCATGCTCATTGGTGCGCAGCGCATCGCGCAGCAGCAGCGCCCGCGACACCGGCTTGAGCATCGCCACTTCGTCGCCGTCGACGATGCCGAACACCGACAGCTTCTCATGCCCGTTCATCAGGCTGCGCTCGGTCGAGACGCCGGTCAGGATGCCCTCGATATAGCCTATTCCGTACAGCATTCCGGTGCGGAACACCGCCGAGAGGAATTTCTGCGCGGTGACGCTGACGTCGATCGCCGCCGGCGGATTCAGGCAGTTGTCGCAATTGCCGCAGGTCTCGGGCGCGTCCTCGCCGAAATGCCTGAGCAGGATGTGACGGCGACACCCCGCCGTCTCGACCAGCGCGCCGAGCGCGGTCAAGCGGGTGCGCTCGCCGGGCTGGCGCGCGGGCTCGACTTCGCCGATCCGCTGACGGGCGCGGGCGAAATCATCGGCGCCCCAGAAGAGATGCGCG
Organism: Sphingomonas sp. 22176; assembly: GCF_052045505.1. Taxonomy (NCBI): domain Bacteria; kingdom Pseudomonadati; phylum Pseudomonadota; class Alphaproteobacteria; order Sphingomonadales; family Sphingomonadaceae; genus Sphingomonas; species Sphingomonas sp. 22176. Next base: position 508,675 of record NZ_JBQEPL010000001.1, read on the forward strand.
ACCGCCGGATCCCCGTCACGCCCTGCACGTCCGGTTTCCTGGTAATAGGCCTCGATCGACTTGGGCAGCCCGGCATGGGCGACGAAGCGCACGTCGGGCTTGTCGATGCCCATACCAAACGCGACGGTCGCGACCACCACCATGTCCTCGCTGGCGACGAACTGCGCCTGGTTGCGACGACGCACCTCGGGATCGAGCCCGGCGTGATAGGGGAGCACCGGCCGCCCGGTCTCTGCCGCCAGCTTCTCGGCGAGCTGCTCCACGCCCTTGCGGGTCTGGGCATAGACGATGCCGGGGCCCGGATTCTCGGCGACGATGTCGATGATCTGCCGCGTCGTGTTCTCGCGCGGGGCGATATGGTAGCGGATGTTGGGCCGGTCGAAGCCGGCGACGATCAGCCCGTCTTCCGGAATGCCCAGCTGTTCGAGGATGTCGGCACGGGTATGCGCGTCCGCCGTGGCGGTCAGCGCGAGACGGGGCACCTCGGGGAAGCGATCGAGCAGCGGGCGCAGCAGCCGGTAATCGGGGCGGAAATCATGCCCCCATTCGGAAACGCAGTGCGCTTCGTCGATCGCGAACAGGCTGAGCGGCGCCTGGGTCAGCAGATTGCGGAAACCCTCGCCCGAGGCACGTTCCGGTGCGATATAGAGCAGGTCGAGCTGGCCGGCGCGGAAGCGCTCGATCGTCTCGGCACGATTGTCGTCGACGCTGGTCAGCGTAGCGGCGCGGATGCCCACCGCCTCGGCGGCGCGCAGCTGGTCGTGCATCAGCGCGATCAGCGGGCTGACGACGACGCAGGTCCCCTCCAGCATCACCGAGGGCAGCTGGTAGGTGAGCGACTTGCCCGCGCCGGTGGGCATCACCGCGAGCGTGCGCTGGCCCGTCATGACACGGTCGACCACCGAGCCCTGCACGCCGCGAAAGGCGTCATAGCCGAAAACCCGGCGGAGATGTTCAATGGGATCGGGACGCATGGCTGCCATCAGACTGCCCGGCACATGCTTGCGCTGTCGAGCAAATGTTAACTTCTGGCTCGGTAGTAGACCGAATGTGCCGGGGGGCGCAAACGCAGGAAGACGAACGATGCCGGTGGAACCCTCGGACGAACCCGCCCGCCTTGCCGAGCTCAAGGGCTATGGCGTGCTCGATACCCCCAACGAAGCGGAATTCGACGCGATCGTTCGCGAAGCCGCAGCGGCGCTGGGCGTGCCGATCGCCCTTATTTCGCTGATCGACGAGAACCGCCAATGGTTCAAGGCGCGGGTCGGGCTGGAGCCGCAGGAGACGCCGCGCTCGATCTCCTTCTGCACCCACGCGATCCGGGGACCCGATGTGTTCGTGGTCCACGACGCCAAGGCAGACCCGCGCTTTTCGGAGAACCCGCTGGTCACCGGCGATCCCAATATCCGCTTCTATGCCGGGGCCCCCTTGCGCACCGCCAGCGGCAAGCGGATCGGCACGCTGTGCGTGATCGACAGCACCGCCCGTCCGCAGCTGACCGAGCAGGATACCGCCCGCCTCACGCTGCTCGCCGAGAAGACGATGCAGGCGCTCGAACGCCGCCGCCAACGCCTGAATGCCGCCGACGCGGCCTGAAGCGAAACAAACACCCACAGTTTTCGTGGCGGCAGCCCTTGCCGCTGCCCCCCATGATCCGGCAAAGCGGCGGCGATGACCGTCAGCGTGGACATGGGCGTCGACGGCACGGGCGGACCCGTGCCGGTCGATCTGGAGGAGTTGCTTGCAACCCGATTGCTCGTCCAGGGCAATTCGGGCTCGGGCAAGTCGCACCTGCTCCGCCGTCTGCTCGAACAGTCCGCGGGTCATGTGCAGCAGGTGGTGATCGATCCCGAGGGCGATTTCGTCACCCTCTCCGATCGCTACGGCCATCTCGCGATCGAGGCGGTCGACCACAGCGAGCGCGACGTCGCCCGCTTCGCCGCGCGCATCCGCGAGCATCGTGCTTCGGTGGTGCTGAGCCTGGAAGGACTGGAGGCGGAAGGCCAGATGCGCTGCGCCGCCACCTTCCTCAACGGCCTGTTCGATGCCCCGCGCGACCATTGGTACCCGGCGCTCGTCGTGGTCGACGAGGCCCAGCTGTTCGCGCCCGCCGGTGGCGGCGAAGTCGCGGAAGAGGTGCGCCGTGCCTCGCTCTCAGCGATGACCAACCTGATGTGCCGCGGCCGCAAGCGCGGGCTCGCTGGCGTGATCGCGACGCAGCGGCTGGCCAAGCTGGCCAAGAACGTCGCGGCGGAAGCGTCGAACTTCCTGATGGGCCGCACCTTTCTCGACATCGACATGCAACGCGCAGCCGACCTGCTCGGCATGGAACGCCGCCAGGCCGAGGCGATCCGCGACCTGCAGCGCGGCCACTTTCTGGGACTAGGCCCGGCAATCACGCGGCGTCCGGTGGCGATCCGGATCGGATCGGTGGAGACCAGCGCGCGCAGCTCGTCGCCGAAACTGACGCCGCTGCCCCAGGCGCCGTCGGAGGACATGAAGGATCTACTGCTGGCCCCGGCGGAGCCCGAATGGGTGCCCCCGGCCCCGCCGCCCGCGCATGCCTATGCTCCGCCGGAAACCGTGCTCGAGCAGCTTGCCCGCTCGGGGCCCGCGCCGATGGAAGTCGAGCCGGATCGCGATCCCGAAGAAGTCGCCGGGCTGGTGGCCGACGTGCTGCGCGCTATCGTCGAGGACGAGCAATCGACGCTGCGCTCGCCCGCGGTGCTCTACCAGGATTTCCAGGTGCGCTGCCGGATGGTGGGGCTCACCCGTCCGCCGCTCGACATTTCGGGCTTCGTGCGGCGTCTCTCGGCAGCGCGCGCGGGCATCCATGGCGACCCCGACGACGAGTGGGCGCAAGCCCTGGAAGCGGCACGGGCGCTGCCCGACGACATGCTCGCTCCCTTCCTGCTCGTCGCCAAAGCGGCGCGCGAGGGGCTGCCCTGCCCGAGCGACACCGACATCGCGACCAGCTACGGCACCAGCTCGCTCGGCCGTGCGCGGCGGCTGATGCAATATATCGAGAGCAAGGGACTGTTCGTCACCCGCGTCGACCTGTCGGGCAAGCGCTCGATCACGATTCCAAGGCTCGGCTGGACGACGCAGGCCTCGGACGGCTGAGCCTCAGCGCCGGTGCAGCCGTGCGTTGAGCGCGAACATGCACAGCGCCCAGATCGCCCCGAAGCACCAGCCCGCCAGCACGTCCGACGGCCAGTGCACGCCGAGGAAGACGCGGCTGCAGCCGATCAGCAGCACGAGCAGCACCGCCATGCCGAGCAGATACGCACGGGCCCAGCGACTGTCCTGCGTCTGCGCAACCATCACCCCGAGGGTCAGGTACACCGCCGCCGAGGTCATCGCGTGGCCGCTCGGAAAGCTGGCGCTGGAGACATGGGCGAGGTGAGGGACCACCTCCGGGCGCGGTCGATTCAGGAAGATTTTGAGCAGCCCGTTGATCGAGGAGGCGCCGATCAGCGACCCGCCGAGCAGCAGCGCTTCGGCGCGTTTGCCGAACGCCAATAGGAAGATCAGCGTCGCCACGCCCGCCAGGCACAGCACGGTAAAGCCGCCGAGCGCGCTGATATCGATCGCGGACTGGAGCAGCCAGGCCGGGCCGATCGGCGTCGCCAGATCCTCCGGCCGACGGAGGGCGAGCAGCAGTTCGGGGTCAAAAGCAAAGCCGCTAGCAAAGCGCAGGCAGAGAAATACCGCCAACCCCGCCAGCGACAAGCCCAGCAGAGCGAGCGCAGGCCAGAGCCATTGGCGGTTGGATTGCTGAAGGGGATTGGGCTCGGCCATGCTGCTCGCTTGAAAGAGAAACGGCCGCCGACGACACCGTGATCGTCGGCGGCCTTGGAGTCGGTCGACTTAGCCCTTCGGCCCGCGGCCTTCCAGCATGCCGGGCGCGATGAAGCCGATCGGTTGGATCGACGAGGCCTGCTGCTTCAGCCGGCCCTGCATTGCCTCATAGTCGCTCTCCATCTCGGGCGTGACAGTGGCGCGCGAGTCCTTCAGCGCTTCCTCGAAATGCGCCATCGTCACTTCGCGGGTGTCCAGCGACTGGCGGAGCGCGACCAGGCCGGCGCGGCGGACCACGTCTTCCAGATCGGCGCCGGTGTAGCGCTGGGTCTGCTCGGCGATCGAGCCCAGGTCGACATCCGCCGCGAGGGGCATCTTGTCGGTCTGGATCCGCAGGATGCGCTCGCGCCCGGCCTTGTCGGGCACGCCGACATAGACGAGTTCGTCGAATCGGCCCGGGCGGAGCAGGGCAGGATCGATCAGGTTCGGCCGGTTGGTCGCCCCGATCACCACCACCGACTGGAGCTCCTCCAGCCCGTCCATCTCGGCGAGGATGGTGTTGACTACGCGCTCGGTCACCTGCGGCTCGCCCATCGAACCGCCGCGCGCCGGCACGAGCGAGTCGAGCTCATCGATGAAGATCACGCACGGCGCGACCTGGCGGGCACGCGCGAACAGCCGGGCGATCTGCTGCTCGCTCTCGCCATACCATTTGGAGAGCAGGTCGCTAGACTTGGTGGCGATGAAATTCGCGTCCGCCTCACGCGCTACGGCCTTGGCGAGCAGCGTCTTGCCGGTGCCCGGCGGCCCGTAGAGCAGGAAGCCCTTGGCCGGCCGAATGCCCAGGCGCCGGAACGCATCCGGATCCTTGAGCGGCAGCTCGACGCCTTCCTTGAGCCGCATCTGCGCATCGTCGAGCCCGCCGACATCTTCCCAGCGGACCGTCGGTGCCTGCACCATCACTTCGCGCATCGCCGAGGGCTGGACGCGCTTCAATGCCTCCAGGAAATCGTCGCGGGTGACCGACAGCGTGTCCAGCACCTCGGGCGGAATCGTGCCTTCCTCGAGATTGAGGCGCGGCATGATCCGGCGCACGGAATCGATCGCAGCTTCGCGGGTGAGTGCTGCCAGATCGGCACCGACAAAGCCGTAGGTTGTGCGCGCCAGCTCGGCGAGGTCGACGGTATCGCCCAGCGGCATGCCGCGGGTGTGGATGCCCAGGATCTCGCGGCGGCCGCGATCGTCCGGCACGCCGACAACGATCTCGCGATCGAATCGGCCCGGACGGCGCAGCGCCTCGTCGATCGCCTCGGGGCGATTGGTCGCGGCGATCACGACGATGTTCGCGCGTGCTTCCAGCCCGTCCATCAGCGTCAGCAGCTGGGCGACGAGACGCTTTTCCGCCTCACCGGTCACCTGGCCGCGCTTCGGCGCGATCGAATCGATCTCGTCGATGAACACGATCGACGGCGCGTTCTTCGCCGCTTCCTCGAACACCTGGCGCAGCCGCTGCTCGGATTCGCCATAGGCCGAACCCATGATCTCCGGCCCGTTGATCAGGTGGAAGCTGGCATCGCTTTCGTTGGCCACCGCGCGGGCAAGCCGCGTCTTGCCGGTGCCGGGAGGGCCATGCAGGATCACGCCCTTGGGCGGATCGACGCCCAGACGCTGGAACAGCTCGGGATAGCGCAGCGGCAGCTCAACCATCTCGCGCAACTGGTCGATCGTGGCGGCCATCCCGCCGATATCGTCATAGGTGACGTCGGCGCGGCGGCTTTCCTTGGCCTCCTCATATTCGGTGCGGAGCTCGACCTCGGTATTCTCGTCGATATGCACCACGCCGCGGGGCACGGTGGAGAGCACCGTCAGGCGGATCTCCTGCAGCGCATAGGCGGGCGCCCGCACGAACTGCTGGACGTTGGGCGGCACATCGGCGCGCTGGTGGCCGACCGTGGCGATGGTGTCGCCGGAGGTGAGGGGACGGGTGAAGAAGGTGCGCTTCAGCGCCTCGCCGGTGCCGCGCAGCCGCAGATTCGCCTGGGCCGGACCGAACACGACGCGAGTCGCAGGCTTCGAATCGGCGCGGCGCACCTCGACGAAATCGCCCGAGCCGACGCCGGCATTGGCGCGCTGGAGCCCGTCGATCCGGAGCAGCTCCAGCCCTTCGTCTTCGGAATAGGGGAGGACGGCGCGCGCAGGGGTGGTGCGCTTGCCGACGATTTCGATCACATCACCCTCGGTGATGCCGAGCGCGGCCATCAGGCTGCGCGGGATATGGGCCAGTCCGCGGCCGCTGTCCTCGGGCCGCGCATTGGCGACCTGGAGCCGCCTGGTGCGGGATTCGTCATCGGCCATTCTGTGGGTTCCTTCGTGGCGGTACGCACGAAAGCTAAGAACGGCGGAGATAAAAAAAAGGGCCGCCTCAATTAAGGGCGGCCTTGGAAAGTTTTAGGAGAGGATGCCTGAAAGGCACCCCCTATGTGCGGTGCGGCACATTTTTGTGCAAGTGCGAAATTTACACCGCTTAGATGCACGGCTTGCAATCGCGATTGTCCCGCGCGATATTCGTTCCCAGCGGAGAGGGTACCGGCAATGGCGTCGTGCTTTTGTCAGCCTTTTGCTGCACCGCACCAATTGAGAGACACGGATCGATGCGTCGCCTACCGCCGCTCACCGCGATCGAAGCCTTTGTTCAGGTCGCCCGCCTGGGCTCGATCAAGGCTGCCGCCGAGGAACTGGCACTGTCGTCTCCCGCGCTCAGTCGGCGCGTGCAGGCGCTAGAGCGCTTCATCGGCAAGCCCCTGTTCGAGCGGCGGCACCAGTCGCTGCGGCTCAACGACGACGGCGACCGGCTGCTCAGCCTGATCGCCCCGGCGCTCGACACGATGACCGACGCGATCGAGACGATGACCAGCGGCAGCGAGTTGCTGCGGCTCCGACTCGGCGTCTTGCCGCTCTATGCGACGCAGCAGCTGCTGCCGCGCCTACCCGAGCTGAAGAAGCGGCATCCGGAACTGCATCTCGACGTCGATACCGGCAGCCACGGCATGGCGCGGCTGGGCGACGGGCTCGATGCGGCGATCGTCATCGCCCGCGACATCGATCCCGGCTATTATTCGCGCCGGCTCGATCGCAACCGGGTGCACGTGATCGGCGCGCGGAGCCTGGTCGAAGGGCCCAATCCGGTGCGTGATCCCATGGACCTGTCGCGACTCACCGCCCTGGTCCACCGCGAAATGCCCGAGACCTTCACCGCCTGGCGGATGGCGGCGGGCTATCCCGACCTCGAGCCGGCGGCGATCGACCTGTTCGATTCGGGCAATTTGATGCTGGAAGCCGCCGCGCAGGGACTCGGCGTCGCCTTCATGCTCGAATCGCATTACCAGTCCGCCCGCGACGAGCGGCTGGTGCAGCTGTTCGATCTGACCGTGGAGAGCCATTACAGCTACTGGTTCGTCTGCCGTCCACGCGCGCTGACGCTGCGGCCGGTGCAGATCTTCCACGACTGGCTGATCTCGGCGATGGGCGCAGACCTGCTGGACATACCCCAGGCCTGACCCTGCCTCTTTGGGCAAAGTCAATGGAATGGCGCGGCGCGATCGCCTACATGGGGCCCATGTCGCCGCTGAATGCCGTCCTGATCTTCCTCGCCACCGTGCTCGGCATGGAACTGTTCGCCTATGCCGCGCATCGCTGGATCATGCACGGGCCCGGCTGGTTCCTCCATGAGAGTCACCACCGCCCGCGCACCGGCAATTGGGAGCTCAATGACCTCTATGCCGCGATCTTCGCGGTGCCCTCGTTCGTGCTGCTGCTCGGCGGCGTGCAGCTCGGCTGGTGGCCGGGCTTCACCTGGATCGGCGCGGGGATCGCGGCCTATGGCGCGATCTATTTCGGCTTCCACGATCTGATCGTGCACAAGCGGATCCGCCACCGCTACATCCCGCGCTCCAGCTACATGAAGCGGATCGTCCAGGCGCACCGGCTCCACCATGCCGTGCGCACCCGCAAGGGCACGGTGAGCTTCGGCTTCCTCTACGCCCCCCGGCCCGACGTGCTGAAGGCGCAGTTGCGCGAGAGCGGCGCGGTGGTGCAGCGGATCACGATCCCGGACTGAGCCGTTCACCGGATTGACGGCACGGCCCGCCGAACCCACATCTCAACCCTATGGAACAGCTGAATCTCTCCGAATCCGAATGGCGCAAGCGCCTCACCCCCGAGCAGTTCCACGTGCTGCGCGAGGCAGGCACCGAGCGCGCCTTTTCGGGCCGCTACAACGACAACAAGGCCGACGGCATCTATCGCTGCGCCGGCTGCCAGCTCGAGCTGTTCGACAGCATCGACAAATATGATTCCGGCTCGGGCTGGCCCAGCTTCACCCAGCCGGTGGCTCCCGACCATGTGAACGAACATGCCGATACCAGCCACGGCATGCGCCGCATTGAGGCGCGCTGCGCTCGCTGCGACGGCCATCTCGGCCATGTCTTCCCCGACGGCCCGCCGCCAACGGGCCTGCGCTACTGCATGAACTCGGTCAGCCTCGAGTTCCGGCCGCGCGCGGCGGGCGCATCTGCCGCCTAATCCTTGTGGGAAGCCCCGCGAGCCTGTAATCGACCACGCCGTACATGGCCGTGAAATCGAAAACCGCAGCTGCGCCCTGGTGGCGCCGGGGCTCCTTCTGGAAGAAGTTCTTCCTATGGTCGCTGATCAGCGGCGTGGCGTTGGCGCTGATCGCCTGCATAGCGCTGGTGATCGCGGTCTATTCGGCGCGATCGACGCTGCCGAGCTTCGACCAGATGAAGTCCTCGCCCAACGGCCAGATGATCCGCGTCCACGCGGTCGACGGCACCGTGCTGGTGTCGCTCGGGCCGAGCTATGGCGACTGGATCAAGTACGATCAGATCCCGCAGGCGATGAAGGACGCGATCATCGCGACCGAGGACCGCCGCTTCGAATCGCACTGGGGCGTCGATCCGGTCGGCGTGGCGCGAATCTTCTGGGTGGCCAAGCGGTTGCACGACGAAGGCCGGCGCCTGCAGGGCGGCTCGACGATCACCCAGCAGGTGGCCCGCACCATCTTCCTGTCGAACAAGTACAGCGTCGGCCGCAAGATTCGTGAGGCGATCCTGGCGCTGGCGCTCGAGCGCAAATTCTCCAAGCAGGAGATTCTCGAGCTGTACCTGAACAAGGTCTATTTCGGTGGCGGCGCCTATGGCATCGACGCGGCGAGCCGGAAATTCTTCGGCCATCCCGCGACCAACCTGTCGCTCGGCGAGTCCGCGATCATCGCCGGGCTGGTGAAGGCACCCTCGCATTATTCGCCCACCGCAGACGCAGAGGCCGCGGTCGATCGCGCGACGGTGGTGCTCAAGCTGATGGCCGAGGCCGGCAAGATCAGCGAGGCCCAGGCCAACAGCACCGATCCGCACGCCGTGCAGCTGGCGCCCGAGCCCAAGCAGAACAGCGTCCGCTATTTCACCGACTGGGCGCTGCCCCAGCTGGAGACGTTGATCGACGAGACCGAAGCGCCGCTCGACGTGTGGACAACGCTCGACCTCAACATGCAGCGCAGCGCCGACCAGGCGATCCGCGTCAACGCGCCCGACGGCGCGCAGGGCGCGCTCGTCTCGATCGACCGCGACGGCGCGGTGCGGGCGATGGTGGGCGGCAAGGACTATGTGTCCTCGATCTACAACCGCGCGACTCAGGCGCAGCGCCAGCCGGGCTCGTCGTTCAAGCTGTTCGTCTATCTCGCGGCGCTCGAAGCCGGGCACAAGCCCGACGACATCGTCGTCGACGAGCCGGTGACGATCGACGGCTGGACCCCGCGCAACGACTCGCGTCGCAACAGCGGGCCGATCACGATCCGCACCGCCTTCGCCTATTCGGTCAACACGATCGCCGCGAAGCTTGGCCAAGAGGTGGGCTTCACCACCGTGGCCGATATGGCGAAGCGCTTCGGCATCACCACGCCGATCAACACCCAGCCGGCGATGGTGCTCGGCACCTCCAACGTCCGCCTGATCGACATGACGCGCGCCTTCGCCTCGGTGGGCAATAACGGCGTTGCGGTGACGCCCTATGGAATCACCCGCGTGACCGCGAACAACCGCGTGATTTACCAGCATGAGGTGGACACGAGCCACGTGCTGGTCGCCAACTATGTCGCGGCGCAGATGATCGATCTGATGCAGACCGCGGTGGCCACCGGCACCGGCCGCGCCGCGCAGATCGGGCGTCCGGTCGCGGGCAAGACCGGCACGACCAGCTCGAACAAGGACGGCTGGTTCATCGGCTTCTCCAGCGGCCTCACCACCGGCGTGTGGATGGGCCGCGACGATGCCAAGGTGGTGCCGGGCCTGCAGGGCGGCCGTGCGCCCGCGCGTGCCTTCCACGACTTCATGATCCAGGCGGTCGCCAACCGTCCGGTCGAGCAGTTCGAGACCCAGCTGACCCCGCCCGACAACATGCTGGAGCCCGACGAGGACGCCTATGGCGCCCCCGACAACGGCATGATGGTCGATCCCGACGGCAACCCGATCGCCCCGCCGCCCCAGGTACCGACCGAGCCGCAGGACGGCGAGGACATGGACGCCGCACCCGCACCGGCGCAGCAGGGCGGGCGCCCCGCGCCGGTCCAGCAGCAGGGCGAGCGGCTCGATCGCGACTGGATCAACCGGATGACCGGCCGCCCGCCGGCGCAGCAGCAGCAACCCCGCCAGCCGCAGCGCCAGCCCGCGCCGCAGGACCGTCAGCGGCCCAACGACGAGTATTGAGGGGTGAGGGTGCTCCTCTAAGCTCCCCTCCCGCTTGCGGGAGGGGGATTTGGCAAGCGGAAGTTATTCGCGTCCCACCCAATGCAGGCTGGACCCGTGCTGGCGCAGCCAATGCCGGTGCGGGGTCGGGTCGGCGCCGTAGAGCTGCTCGACCAGCGCGTGGAACTCGGGGCCGTGATTCATGTGCACTCGGTGCGCAACTTCATGCGCCACCGTCGCCCGGCGGACCTCGCTGGGCGCCAGGATCAGCCGCCAGCTGTAGCGAATCACGCCGGTGGAGGCGCAGCTGCCCCAGCGGCTGCGCGCATCGCCGATCGCCACCTTGGTGACCCGCACCCCGGCCAGCGCGGCATAATGCGCGGTTTCTTCGCTCAGCACGCGGAGCGCCTCGGCACGCAGCCAGCGCTCGACGCGGCGACCCAGCCCGTCTTCGCTTCCGCCGCAGAGCAACTGGTCGCCCTCGCGCCGCACACCGCGCACCCCAGCCGCGGGCCAGACGATCGTCAGCATGCCATCGCCGAACGGCACATGCGCACCGGGCACGAACGGCCGCCCGCCCGGCAGCCGCTCGCGCTGGGCGTCGATCCAGCCCTGCTGCTCGCCCACCCATTGCATCGCCTTGGCGAGGCTCGCGCGCGGCGGGATGGTCAGTCGTACCTTGCCGTCGCGGGGGTCGATCGCGAGCCGCATCCGCCGCGCACGGGGATGGCGGATCACTTCGAGCCCCTCGATCAAAGGCGGCGGTCCGTCATGTGATGTTCGAGATCGCCGGCATCGTCTTCGGAGATGGTCCAGCCGCGGGTCGATTCCCCCGCCTTGTGCACCGCCTCGCGGTCGCCCGAGACGAGATAATGCCAGTCGGGCAGCTTCTCGCCGTTCGCGCGCAGGCGATAGGCGCAGGTGGTGGGCAGCCATTCGATGTCGCGCACGTTGCGCGTCGTCAGCCGCACGCACTCCGGCACATAGGCCCGGCGGTGCTTATAGTCCTTACACAGCCCCATGCGCCGATCGAGCAGCTTGCAGGCGACGTTGGTGGCGAACAGCTCGCCCGTTTCCTCGTCCTCCAGCTTGTGCAGGCAGCATTTGCCGCAGCCGTCGCACAGGGCTTCCCATTGCGCGCGGTCTAGGGCCTCCAGCGGCAGATCTTCCCAGAATTTAATGGTCAACGCACCCAATGCTCAAGCTCGGCGACGATCGCCGGAGGATCCTTTTCCAGCGGCAGGCTGGTGATCGGCTTGCCGTCCGGCCCCATCAGATAGGCCACTTCGGTATGGCCCATCAGATAGCCCGACGGCGTCGGCTGCTTCATATAGGCGACCGCATATTCCTTTGCCACCTGCGCGATTGCGTCGGGCTTGCCGGTCAGCCCCACCAGCCGCGGGTGAAAATTAGCGACATATTGCTTCAGCTGGGCCGCGGTATCCCGCTCGGGATCGACCGAGATGAACAACGGCACGATCTTCTGCGCGGTGCGAGGCACCTGCTTGTCGAGCGTGCGCAGCGCCGCGCCGATCTTGGTCAGGTCGGTCGGGCAGACATCCGGACAATAGGTGTAGCCGAAATAGACGATGCGGTATTTGCCCGCAAAATCGGCATCGGTGACGGTATTGCCGTTCTGGTCGGTGAGGGTGAACGGCCCGCCGATCCGCGCGCCGGCCAGCGGCGGTTCGCCGGGGCTGCTCGCCCCGCAGGCCGCCAGCGCCAACATTGCGGAAGCTATCAACGCGCGAAACATCCAGTTCATGGTATCTACCGCCAGTCTTTGCTAGGAACGCTCCTGCATCCGTCGCCCGTATCGAAGGTACCGATCCAGCAATGACGTTCCGTCTCGCCTCTGCCGCCGCCGCGGCGCTTCTCCTCCTGCCGCTTCCGGCGCTCGCCCAGGGCATGGGCCAGCCGCGCGAGAGCATCCAGTTCCTCGACGCGATCCGTAAGGCGGACGGGAACAAGGTCAACGAGTTCCTGCGAGACAAGGCAGCCTCGATGATCAACGTCAAGGATCCCTATGGCACCGGCGAGTCGGCGCTGCACATCGTCGTCAAGCGCCAGGACCCAACCTACCTCACCGTGCTGATCAACCAGCCCGGCATCAACGTGAACATCCAGGATCGTGACGGCAACACGCCGCTGATCTTCGCCGCTGGCCTTGGCTGGGCACCCGGCGTCGACGCGCTGCTCGCCAAGAAGGCCAACGTCAACCTGGCGAACAATGGCGGCGTCACCCCGCTGATCCGCGCGGTCCTCGCCCATGACGCCGAGGTGGTGAAGAAGCTGCTCGACGCAGGCGCCGATCCCGATCGCAGCGATTTCGGCGGTGGCCTGTCGGCGCGCGAATATGCGAAGCGCGAGACTCGCTATCCCTCGATCGCCAAGCTGCTCGCCGACGCGCCAAAGGTCGGCCGCGCCGCGGCGGCCGCGGGCCCCAAGCTCTAACCGACGCTCAGAACCCGTCGGCGACGTCGGGATCGAGCATCCCCAGCAGCCTTCGTCCCGCTCGGCGGGCGAAGGCGAGGGTGGCCTTGCGGCGGGCAGGGGCCGCCAGCGGCACCGTCGCCGCCTCGCGCGCCACCGCCGCGTCATAGCGATCGGCAACGATCAGCCCGGTCCGCTCCGGCAGGAAATGCGGCTGGTCGAGCGGGCGCAGGTCGAACCCGTGCGGCACCGCCCAGAAGAAACGATCGCAATGGCCGAGATATTCGGGCCATTTGGCGTCGCCGAGCAGATCGGCGCGCGACACCTTGACCTCGACGATGACGATGTTGCCGCGCGCATCCAGCGCCATCAGATCGACCCTCCGGCCGCCCTCCAGCGGCACCTCGCCGATCGCCACGCAATCGTGGCGCAGCAGCATCCGGCACACGCCCCGTACGACATCGGCCGCGACCAGCGCCTCGGCTTCAGGGGTCGGGGCAGGGGGCAAAGGGGTAAGCGCGTTCATCGGTGGAACATAGAACATTTCACGAACACAGAAAAGCCGCCGAATCGCTTCGGCGGCTTTTCAAGCGCGAGCGGGGAGTTCCCGATCAGCGATAGAAGATGTGGTTCCCCACGGTCGCGACCGTGGCACGACCCTGGGCGCCGCTGACGTAGCGCGCATGGAAATAGAGCGCGTCGCCGGCGGGGCTCTCCCAGAGATTCTTGCGGGCGACCTGGGCCACGGCAAGCGCGCGGCGCCAGTGCGCATTCGCCGGCGGCGTCGGCAGCTTGCCGCCGCGCACGAACGAGAACTGGCCCTTCTGGGTCACCACCGAGCAGGCCGAGCCGGGGAAGCGGCCCGAGGTGCTGCGGTTCAGGATCACGTCGGCAACCGCGAGCTGGCCGGACAGCGGCTCGCTGCGGGCTTCGAAATAGACGCCGGTGGCGAGGCAGCGGAGTTCGCGATCCTCTTCGAGCGCAGCAACGTCTTCCTGCGCGGCGACCGCGTCGGAAAGCGTGGCATATTCCGGGGTGGCATCGTCCTCGGCATCGGTGCCCTGCTGCTCGACCGCTGCCTGAGGCGCGGGAACCTGCTGGGAAGCAAGGACGTTCTGAATCTGTGCCGGTGCCGGTGCCGGCTGCACCGTCGCCTGAAGCTTCGCTTCCTGCTGGGGGAGCGGGCTCAGGTTGAGCGTGGCGGCATTCGCAAGTGCGCCAGCGCAAAAAGTCACAGCTGCGAAAGTCGCAGCCCGTGGCAGAAACTTCATTTCATATCTGTATTGTGCGGTTGGCGTGCGAGCGGCCGCTGCTCCCGAGGAGACTGGACCGTCGGACTTACCCCCCGACTGCGTAACCGATCGACTTCACACCCCGAACGGCACAACGCGAATTGACGTGGTGAACCCTTTCGCGGGCGAGGGCCGGACTGTCAACAAAGGTTCATCGTTTCAGCGGCGAACCGTTCGCCGCCTGCGATATCCAGTTCCACGACCCATAGATCGGTGTCGCGTTCGCGGCGGCGCCGCCAATAGGCGCTGGCCTCCGCCTCGTCGGCCAGTTGCTGGGGGCCGGAGGGGAGCAGGGCGGGCACGCCCTCCGGACCGATGCCGCGTTCGAGGAAGCGAGGCTGCGTGCCGCGATCGAGCAGCAGCAGCAGAATCGCACCCGAGGTCGCATCGCCCTTGGCGAGAACCATCGCCGAGCCGCCGGCACTATCCGCCCGCCGCACCAGCGCGCTCACCAGCACCGCGCTGGTCAGCCGCGGAGTCATGCGGTGCGATAGCCGGGCAGGCTGGCGAGCGCGATCCGCGAGCGCATGAAGGTGCCGGTGCCGCGCGCAGCTTCCTCGCCATGGGCATCGATCAGCCGCGCTTCGGCGACGAACACGCGGCGCTGCCCGCTCACCCAGCGGCCTTCGGCGATCACCGGCCCCTCGGGCAGCGGCCTGGTCAGCAGCAGGTTGAAGGCGGTGGTCAGAAGGAAGCGATCAGTGACCAGGCTGTTGGCCGCATAGAAGGCGGCATCGTCGAGCATCTTGAAATAGCTGGTGCCGTGGGTCGCCCCGGCGGCGTGGAAATAGCGCGAGTCCACGTCGAAGCGGATCCGCGCGATCCCCGCCTCGGGAATCTCGAGCACCGAAGGGAAGAGCTGGTTGATCGGGGCGGCGGCGTAGAGCGATTCGAGCGCCCGGTAATGCGCCTCGGCGCCCGTGGGCGCCGATTCAGGCGGCGTCACGCGCCTCGACTCCGGTGAGCAGCACGTAGAGCGCGTCCTTCGAGCCGGCGCCGCGCAGCTTCTCGGCAAAGGGGCGCTCGCGCAGCCGTCGCGAGACCGAGGCGAGCGCCTTGAGATGCTCGGCTCCGGCGTTGGTCGGCGAGAGCAGCATGAACACCAGATCCACCGGCAGATCGTCGACCGCGCCGAAATCGAGCGGCTGCTCCAGCCGGGCGAACACGCCGCACACGCGCGGCAGCTCGTCGAGCCGGGCATGCGGGATCGCGATGCCGCCGCCGAAGCCGGTCGAGCCCAGCCGCTCGCGCTCGGTCAGCCGCTCGGCCACCAGCTTGGCGTCGACCCCGTAGGTCGCCGCCGCACTGGCACCAAGCTGCTGGAACAGCGCCTTCTTGTTGCCCGCCGTAACCCCGGCGAGCACCGCCTCCGGTACGAGCAAATCGCTCAGATCAGTCATTTACTCGTTCCAAAGAAGCGGCTGCCCGCCTGCAAGCCGGCGCCTTACGCCGGTGCGCGGTTGGGCTCAACCCAGCCAATCGTTCCGTCACCGCGGCGATAGACCATATTATAGGCGCCCGTACCGCTGTTGCGGAACAACAATGCGTTGGTATTGCGCAAGTCGAGCATCATCACCGCGTCCGAAACCGTGGCCTCCGGCACATCGACGCGGGTCTCCGCGATCACCAGCGGGGCGTCGGCGACTTCCTCTTCCTCGCGTGCTTCCTGGAACAGGGTATAGCCGGCATTGTCGAAGCCATTGTCATAGGCACCGCCCTCTGCCAGCGCGATCACCTCGGTGGGACGTCGATCCTTGAGGCGTCGGACATAGCGTCGCAGCTGCTTGTCGATCCGGTCCGCCGCGCCGTCGAACGCGCCATGCGCCTCCATGCCCGCGTTCGTCGCCTTGAGCACCAGGCCCTGCGTCACGTGCATCACGATATCGCAGGTGAAGCCGTTGTCGTGCGGGCCCTTGCCGAAGGTGATCTGCGAGGAAATGGCCCGAGAGAAATATTTGTCGGCGATACCCTGGACCCGATCCGTCACCTGCGTCTTGAGCGCTGCGCCCGTATCGACCTGATGCCCCGAGATCCGGATATCCATAATGTACCTCCACTTCGCAATTAAGGACGAGCGACCTAGGGGTGCACCGAAACCGCGTCGATTGTGGGAACACCCCATAGCGGCTCGTCCAGGGACTTCAGAAACGCTGCGTGGCGCTCAAGTTCCACCGCACTCGCGGTGAACCGCCGCGCCGGCCGGATATGTACCCGAGTCGGCGCCTCCGCGACGGTCTCCGGCACCACCGGCACTTCCTCCGCCAGGCCCAGCGTGATCTGGCGGCCGCCGGTGAGTTCGACATAGACCTGCGCCAGCAGCTGCGCGTCGAGCAGCGCGCCGTGCAGCGTACGCGCGCTGAGATCGATGCCGTAGCGGCTGCACAGCGCGTCGAGCGTGTGCTTGGCGCCCGGGTGCCGGGTGCGCGCGAGCACCAGCGTGTCGACCATGCGGCCGAGATCGATCAGCGGCCGGCTGCACTTGCCCAGCTCGCCATTGAGAAAGCTGAAATCGAAGCCCGCATTGTGCGCGACCATCGGCGAATCGCCGATGAAGGCGAGCAGATCCTCAACCACGTCGGTGAACAGCGGCTTGTCGGAAAGGAATCGTTCGGACAGGCCGTGGACGTTGAACGCCTCCACCGGCATCGGCCGCTGCGGATTGATATAGGCGTGGAAATGGTTGCCGGTGGCAACCCGGTTCACCAGCTCGACACAGCCGATTTCGACGAGGCGGTCGCCGCCTGAGAAGCTGAGTCCCGTCGTTTCGGTGTCAAACACGATTTCCCGCATGGAGCGCTTATCCACCCACAGGCGGCGCGAGGCAAGCGATGACCGTGCGTACGCAATCTTCCGTAACCTGCAGGCCTTCCCCGGTGGGGATCACGAAATCGGCACGGGCGCGCTTTTCGGCGTCGGGCATCTGGCGCGCGAGGATCGCCTCGAAGCGCTCTGCGGTCATGCCGGGGCGGGCGAGGACCCGCGCGCGCTGAATCGCCGCGGGTGCGGACACCACCGCGATCTTGTCGACATGCCGCCAGCCGCCGGCCTCGAACAGCAAGGGTACGTCGAGAAGCACCAGCGGCGACTCGGCATATGCGGCCAGGAACGATTCGCGCGCGTCGGCGACGGCAGGGTGGAGAATCGCTTCGAGTCGGGCGAAGGCGGTGGGATCCGCCATCACCGCTTCGCGCAGCAACGTCCGATTCACGCCCAGCGCGGTCGTGGTGTCGGGGAACTCGGCCTCGATCGCCGCCACCGCCGCACCATTCGGGCCCTGAAGGTGGTGGACGGTCGCGTCGGCGTCGAACACCGGCACGCCGTCCGCCGCGAACATCGCCGCCACGGTCGACTTGCCCATGCCGATCGAGCCGGTGAGGCCCAGCACGATCGGCCGCCTGCTCATGCGGTGAGCAGCGCGCGCAGTTCCTCGTCGCGGTCGCGCGGGGGCTCGGCGCCGAAGAAGAGCTCGAAGGCGAGCGCAGCCTGGCCGACCAGCATCTCGAGGCCGTCTACCGTGTCCAGCTCACGGCCCCGCGCCTGGGCGAGCAGCGGCGTCTCGAGCGGGGCGTAGACGATATCATACACTACCGCGTGCTCGGGCAGGGGATCGAGGTTCAGGTCGAGCGGCGGCTGGCCGTCCATGCCGAGCGGGCTCGCATTGACCAGCAGGTCGGCCGCAGGCAGCGGTGCGCCGATCGGCAACGCATCGCCCTTCACCCCGAAGCTGGAGAGCAGCGCCGCCGCCTTGAGCACGTTGCGGTTGAGAATCGTCACTTTGCCGATGCCGATGCGGGAGAGCGCAAACAAGACCGCCCGGGCGCCGCCGCCGGCACCGACGACCACCGCATGGCTGCCTTCCAGCTCCAGCCCGGCGATCGGCGAGAAGAAGCCGCCGGCATCGGTGTTGGTGCCGATCAGCGTGCCGTCCTCGCCGCGGATCACGGTGTTCATCGCGCCGATCGTGTTTCGCACCCCGCCGGGATCACCGACCAGATCCATCACCGCGAGCTTGTGCGGAATGGTGACGTTGCAACCGCGCCAGTCGGCATCGTCCTTCGCGCGGGCGAAATAGCCGGCAAGATCGTCGCCCAGCACATGGGTGCGGCGATAATCGCCCTCGTTGCCCATCGCATCGAGCCAGAATCTATGGATGATCGGCGATTTCGAATGAGCGATCGGATCCCCGATCACCTCGGCATAGCGAGTCACTTGGGCATCACTCCCCGGGTGCGCAGATAGTCGAGAATCGGCAGCAGCGGCATGCCGAGGATGGTGAAATGGCTGCCTTCGGTGCGGCTGAAGAGCTGCACGCCGGGCCCTTCGATCCGGAAGCAGCCGACGCACCCGGCGATGGCCGGCCATTCGACGTCGAGATACGACTCGATAAACGCCTCGCTCAGGGGGCGGACGTGGAGTCGCGCCCGGTCGACATAGCGCCACACCGGCCGACCGCCCTCGGCGATCACCGCGGCGCTGTAAATGTCATGGGTCTTGCCCGACATGCGCTGGAGATGGTCGCGCGCCTGTTCGCGGCTCTCGGGCTTGTCGAGCAGGCTGCCATCGTCGAGCGCGACGAGCGAGTCTCCGCCCAGCACCAGCGCCTGGGGCGCCATGCGCGAGACCTTGAGCGCCTTCAGCTCGGCGAGTGCGTCGGCGAGGTCGCGCGGACTCGTGCCTTCGGCAAGCAGCGATTCCTTCGCGCTGGCCTCATCGACCAGGGCGGGCAGCGCCTCGTGCGCCACGCCCGCCGCATCGAGCATCGCCCGGCGGGAGGCGCTCTGGGAGGCGAGAACGAGTGTCGGCATTATCGGCGGTCCATTTCACGGTCGTTGCACAGCTGGATGATCGCGGCCGCGGTCTCCTCGATCGAGCGGCGGGTCACGTCGATCACCGGCCAGCCATTGTCGGCGAACATCCGGCGGGCGAAGGCGATCTCGCGCTGCACCGCTTCCTGGTCGACATAGTCGGTCTCGGGCGCCTGGTTGAGCGAGAGCAGCCGGTTGCGGCGGATCTGCACCAGCCGATCGGCGCTGGTGGTGAGCCCGACGATCAGCGGCCGCTGCAGCTGGAAAAGCTTGGCCGGCGGCGGCGATTCCACCACGATCGGGATGTTCGAGACCTTGTAGCCGCGATTGGCGAGATAGATCGACGTCGGCGTCTTCGACGAGCGGGAGACGCCGGCGAGCAGGATGTCGCTTTCCTCCCAATCCTCCCAGCCGATCCCGTCGTCATGCGCGATAGTGAACTGGATCGCATCAACGCGGGCGAAATAGGCGGCATCGAGCATGTGCTGGCGCCCCGGCCGCGCCTTGGCTTCCTGGCCGAGCAGGTTGGACAGCGCATGGCTCACCTGGTCGAGCGGCGCGATCGCCGGTAGCCCCAGCGCACGGCAGCGCGTCTCCAGCATGCGGCGGATGTCGCGATTGACCAGCGTGTAGATCACCAGCCCGGGGTTCTGCGCGATCTCCTGCAGGATGCGCTCGAGGTGCGCCTCGCTGCGCACCATCGGCCAGAAATGGCGCAGCGGCTCGACATCGTCGAACTGCGCCAGCGCCGCCTTGGCGATGTTTTCCAGGGTCTCGCCGGTGGAGTCCGAGAGCAGGTGCAGGTGCAGCCGCATCAGGCTGGGGACCGATCTGTGCATAACATGTCGAACAAGCGGTAGCGTAACCTCGGCATCGGGCCAACCCGCCCGATTCCGCGATTCAGCTGGTGATTCGTCCACAGCAGCGTCCCCAGCTTGTGCTTTTCATTCACAGCCTGTGAGTCTTGTGGACAGATTTTCCGAATCCGTGCGATTCCGCATAGCGACAGGAGTCAAATTGTTGGCAACTGACTCACATCACCATAAGCCCCGGCTTTCACCGGCCAACAGACTCCAACATCCTGAGAATCGAATCTTCTAGTAGTGGGATCCCGGCTCTGACTCTTCGCGCTTCCAAGCCGCTGCTCGCGACCCTGCAAGGGACTCGCCAGCCCGTTCCGCCCGTCTGGCTCATGCGCCAGGCCGGCCGATACCTGCCCGAATACCGTGCGCTCCGTGCCGAGAAGGGCGGATTCCTCGCACTCGCGATGGATTCCGACTCCGCGGCCGAGATCACGCTGCAGCCGATCCGCCGCTTCGGCATGGACGGCGCGATCCTGTTTTCCGACATCCTCGTGGTGCCGATGGCCCTCGGCCAGCAGCTCTGGTTCGAGACAGGAGAGGGCCCCAGACTTGCCCCGACGGTGACGGCGCGGGACGTGCTCGACGGCTTCGATGCCGATTCCAGCGTCCTGGAACCCATCTACGGCACGATTCGGCGGGTGAAGGCGGTCCTGGACCCCCAAACCACCTTCCTGGGCTTTGCGGGCTCTCCCTGGACCGTGGCGACGTACATGATTGCCGGCCAGGGCAGCCGCGAGCAGGCCGAGGCGCGCCGGCTCGCCTATCGCGATGAGGGCCTGATGCAGGCGCTGGTCGATCGCATCGCCGACCAGACCATCGCCTATCTGCGCGCCCAGGCCGAGGCGGGCGTGGAGGCGGTGCAGCTGTTCGACAGCTGGTCGGGCAGCCTCAGCCCCGCTCAGTTCGAACGTTGGGTGATCGCCCCCAATGCGCGGATCGCGGCAGCCGTTCGGGATCTGGTGCCCGTAATTGGATTCCCGAAGGGGGCAGGGGGCAAACTCGCCGCCTATGCTCGCGAAACCGGTGTGGATGCGATCGGACTCGACGAGACGGTGGACCCCGCCTGGGCCAACGCAGTGCTGCCGGAGGGGCTGCCGGTGCAGGGCAATCTCGATCCGCTGGCGCTGATCACCGGCGGCCCGGTGCTGGACAGCGCGATCGACCGGATCCTCGCGGCCTTCCCGGAGCGGCCGCATGTGTTCAACCTGGGCCACGGCATCCTGCCCGACACGCCGATCGCGCATGTCGAGCAGCTGCTGGCTCGCGTGCGGGGGACCGCGGCATGATCGGCTGGCTCGGTAGTGCTTATCTGTGGGTGAAGGCGTTCCACGTCATCTTCGTGGTGTTCTGGATGGCGGGGCTGTTCCTGTTCCCGCGCTACCTAATCCACCACCAAGAAGCGCTGGGCACGCCCGAGGCGGCGGCCTGGGCGAGGCGCGAGGCGTTGCTCAAGCGGATGATCCTCACGCCCTCGATGCTCATCGTCTGGGTTCTTGGGCTGGCGCTATCGGCCAATATCGGGCTGTTCGAAGGGCAGCCGGGCATCGGTTGGCTCCATGCCAAGCTGCTGCTCGTCGTGCTGCTCAGCGGCTATCATGGCTGGGCGGTGGGCTATGCGCGGAAGCTCGGCCGTGGCGAGGCGCCGATCGCGACCCGCACGCTGCGCTTCCTCAACGAAGTGCCGGCGCTGGCGCTGGTCTTCATCGTCATCCTCGCCGAGGTGAAGCCGTTCTGAGAACCACTGCGATTCGGCGGGGTAAATCTGCGCCGAATCGCAGTTGACTTGGCGGGAGCCCCCACCTAATTTTGTGGCTGTGTACCGGACCTCGGTGCATCCTTCCTTCAAGCATCGAATCCTGCGCGTACCTATCGCCGATCGACGCTCTCCCCCTTAGAATTTCCGGACCTTACATGCATCTCAAGGACCTCAAGAAAACCGCCCCCGCCGAACTGGTCACGATGGCCGAGGCACTGGGCGTCGAGAGCGCGTCGACGCTGCGCAAGCAGGACCTGCTTTTCGCCATCCTCAAGGCCCAGGCCGAACAGGGTGACCAGATCATGGGCGAAGGCACGATCGAAGTGCTGCCCGACGGCTTCGGCTTCCTCCGCTCGCCCGAAGCCAATTATCTCGCCGGCCCCGACGACATCTATGTCAGCCCCAACCAGGTCCGGAAGTTCGGCTTGCGCACCGGCGACACGGTGGAAGGCGAGATCCGCGGGCCGAAGGACGGCGAACGCTATTTCGCCCTCACCAAGCTCGTGAAGGTCAATTTCGACGATCCGGATGCGGTGCGCCACCGCGTCAACTTCGACAACCTGACGCCGCTCTATCCCGAGCAGAAGCTGCGCCTCGACACGCTCGACCCGACGGTCAAGGACAAGTCGGCCCGCGTGATCGACATCGTCGCGCCGCAGGGCAAGGGCCAGCGCGCGCTGATCGTTGCCCCGCCGCGCGTCGGTAAGACGGTGCTGCTGCAGAACATCGCCAAGGCGATCACCGACAACCATCCTGAAGTCTTCCTGATCGTGTTGCTCATCGACGAGCGCCCGGAAGAAGTCACCGACATGCAGCGTTCGGTGAAGGGCGAAGTGATCAGCTCGACCTTCGACGAACCCGCGACGCGCCACGTGCAGGTCGCGGAAATGGTGATCGAAAAGGCCAAGCGCCTGGTCGAGCACAAGAAGGACGTGGTGATCCTGCTCGACTCGATCACCCGCCTCGGCCGCGCCTACAACACCGTGGTGCCGAGCTCGGGCAAGGTGCTGACCGGCGGTGTCGACGCCAACGCCTTGCAGCGCCCGAAGCGCTTCTTCGGCGCGGCGCGCAACATCGAGGAAGGCGGCTCGCTCTCGATCATCGCCACCGCGCTGATCGACACCGGTAGCCGCATGGACGAAGTGATCTTCGAAGAGTTCAAGGGCACCGGCAACTCGGAAATCGTGCTCGACCGCAAGGTGGCGGACAAGCGCATCTTCCCGGCGCTCGATGTCGGCAAGTCGGGCACCCGCAAGGAAGAGCTGCTGGTCGAAAAGGCCAAGCTCACCAAGATGTGGGTGCTGCGCCGCATCCTCATGCAGATGGGCACCATCGACGCGATGGAATTCCTGCTCGACAAGATGAAGGATTCGAAGACCAACGAAGACTTCTTCGACAGCATGAACCAGTAACGCAGGCGCCTGCCTTCGTGATTTCGGAACGGCCGGGCTTGAGTGCCCGGCCTTTTTGCGTTTGGCTGCAGGGAACGTCTCGGCTCGGGCAAGCGTAGGCGTTGCGTGCGCCGATCAGGGCGCTAGGGTTTTGGCATGATCGATCTTCTTCTCAGCGCAGCCGCCGGGGGCGTCGGCTCCCCGCTCGACATCTGGCAGCACATCGTCGCCGATTTCTCCAATCTCGGCGATCCGGCGGCATTGGCCGCGTTCGGATCGGTGCTGATGATCGACCTGGTGCTGGCCGGCGACAATGCCATCGTCGTCGGCGCGCTGGCGGCGGGGCTGCCCGCGGACCAGCGCAAGAAGGTGATCCTGATCGGCATCGGTGCTGCGCTGGTGCTGCGGATCGCCTTCGCGCTGATCGTGAGCTGGCTGATGGGGATCGTTGGGCTGATCTTCGCGGGCGGGCTGCTGCTGCTCTGGGTCAGCTGGAAGTTCTGGCGCGAGATCCGCCATGGCGGCGAGAGCGCGGGATCCGAAGAGATCGAGGGTGACGAGCGCTCGGGCGTACGTGCCGCGCGCAGCTTTGCCGGGGCGGCCTGGGCAGTCGCTGTGGCAGACGTTTCGATGAGCCTCGACAATGTCCTGGCCGTCGCAGGTGCGGCGCGGGAGCACCCTGGCATCCTGGTGGTCGGGTTGCTGCTGTCGGTGGCGCTGATGGGGCTGGCGGCGAACCTGATCGCGAAGCTGATCGATAAGCACCGCTGGATCGCCTATTTCGGCCTGGCGGTGATCGTCTTCGTGGCGTTCAAGATGATCTATGAGGGCTGGGTGGGCACGCCTGGCACTGCCGGCATCACCAGCCTGTTCTGAGCCCCCAGGCCCCCTCCCTGCGCGGCAGGGAGGGGCGGGCAGGGGCGTCAGCCGAGGTTCGCGGCGAAGAAGTCTGCGGTGCGCTTGTCGGCGAGTTGTGCGGCTTCTTCCGAGCGGCGCTTGCCGAGTTCGGCGGCGAAGCCATGGTCCTCACCCGGATAGTCGTACAGCGTGACCTTGGGGTGATTGTCCAGCCCCTCGTGCATCTTCGCCTGCACCTCGGGCGACACGAAATGATCGGCCTCCGGGATGTGCAGCATCAGCGGCTTGGCGATGGCGTGCTTCTCGTCGAGCAGTCCGTCGATCCCCACGGCATAATAGCCGACGCTCGCATCGATGTCGGTGCGCGCCGCGGTCATGTAGGCGAGACGGCCGCCGAGGCAGAAGCCGACCGCGCCGACCTTGCCGCCGCCCAGCTCGGCACGCGCCACCTGGATAGTCGATTCGATATCGGCGATGCCCTTGTCCTGATCGAACTTGCCGAACAGGTCGAGCGCCTGCTGGAACTCCTCCGACACGTCCGCATCGAGCTCGATGCCGGGCTTGAGGCGCCAGAACAGGTCGGGCGCAATTGCCAGATAGCCGTCGCGCGCGAAATCCTCGCACTTCTGGCGGATGCCTTCGTTCACGCCAAAGATTTCCTGGATCACGATGATCGCGGCGCGCGGGGTGCCTTCGGGGCGCGCGACATAGGCGGAGAAGCTGCCGCTTTCGTCCAGCGCGTCGATCGTCAGATTGCTCATAGCAGATAGTCTCCGGTTAAGCGCCGCTCATGCTCGAGCAGCCAGGATTTGGTGATCGGCCCTTGCCCGGCCGAATAGGCGCCGAGTCCGCCGCCTTGGTTGAGGATGCGGTGGCAGGGTACAACGAGCGGAAACGGGTTTCGTGCACATAGTTGACCGATCGCGCGGGCGCTTGAACCCAGCGCACGCGAAAGTTCGCCATAGCTGATGGTCTGTCCGAACGGCACCGCGATCAGGCCCTCGCGCAAACACGCGCCGCGCGGCGTCGAGGCCGGCGACAGTGCCACGTCGAACGCGCGCCGTTCGCCGGCAAACCATTGTTCGAGCTGCTCCGCTGCCATGCGGACCGCGTCGGCGCTCCCGCGGCTTGGCGGACCTCCCGCGTCGATGGTGATCCGCTCCAGATACCCGTCCTTGCCTTCGATCCGGATCGGGCCGATGGGCGTTGCGATCAGGGCATGGTCGCGCGCATACATGGCCATGGCCTAGCAGGCGGCCGGGGATGCACTCAAGCGCGGAAGGGATCACATGAAGATCAACGTCGAAGTCGAGTGCACGCCGGAAGAAGCCCGCCGCGCCATGGGACTTCCGGACCTGACGCCGGTGCACGATCGCTATGTGCAGCTGATGGTCAAGGCGATCGAGAACCACGGCACCCCGGAAGGCTTCGAGCAGATGATGCGCAGCTGGGCGCCGATGGGCGAGGCGGGGATGAACTTCTGGCGCGGCATGTTCGACGCCGCGACCAAGAAGCCCGGGAGCTGACGGCGCCCCGCATGGACACGATCTTCGCGGTTTCGAGCGGCGCTCCGCCCGCAGCGATCGCGGTGCTGCGCATCAGCGGCGCGCAGGCCTTTGCTGCGGTGCAGCAGCTTGCGGGCGATGTTCCCGCACCGCGGCGCGCTGCGCTGCGCACCTTGCGCGATGCGGCGGGCGAGCCGCTCGACCAGGCACTGGTGCTGTGCTTCCCGGGCCCGCGATCGGCGACCGGCGAGGATCTTGCCGAGCTGCACCTGCATGGCGGCCGCGCCGTCGTGCGTGCGGTCGAGGCGGCGCTGGCGAAACTTCCCGAACTTCGCGCAGCGGAGGCAGGGGAGTTCACTCGGCGGGCGCTGCTTCACGGCCGGCTGGACCTGAGCGAGGCCGAGGGGCTGGGCGATCTGCTGATGGCCGAAACCGAGGCGCAGCGGCGCGCGGCGATCCGCAGCGCGGGCGGCGCGGTGCGGCGCCATGCCGAGGACTGGACGACGCGGCTGCTCGGCCTCGCCGCGCGCATCGAAGCCGAGCTCGACCACGGGGATGAGGATGACGTTGCCGGCGCCGATCCGCTGCCGGCGCTGCGATCGGGGGCGGCGGCGCTGGGCAGCGACATCGCCGCCGTGGCCGCAAGGCCGCCGGTCGAGCGGCTGCGCGACGGGTTGCGCGTCGCGCTCGGCGGCCCGCCCAATGCCGGCAAGTCTACCCTGTTCAATGCCCTTGCCGAGCGCGACGCGGCGATCGTGTCGCCGATCGCCGGTACCACGCGCGACCGCATCGAAGTGCCGGTGGTCCGTGAAGGGATAGCCTGGCTGCTGATCGACACCGCCGGGCTCGCGGAGGAAACCGACGACCCGATCGAAGCGATCGGCGTGGCACGCGCCCGCGATGCGTTGGCTGAGGCCGACATGCTGCTGTGGCTGGGCGACGATCCGCCACCGCCGCATGCCTGTGCCTTATGGGTCCATGCCCGCGCCGATGTCGAGGGCCGCGCGCCCGCGCAGCCAGATCAGCTGGTCGTGTCGGTACGCGAGGGCAGGGGGCTCGATACGCTCTGGCAGCGCATGGCGGTGCTCGCTTCCGACCTGCTCCCGCCGCCCGACCTCGTCGCACTCAACGCGCGCCAGCGCAGTTGGTGCATGGCGGCTGCCGGCGCCTTGGCACGCGCTGCATCACTCATGGACCCGCTGCTCTTCGCCGAGGAGCTCCGCGCCGCGCGCCGCGCGCTCGATGCGATCACCGGTCACGCCGGTGTCGAGGACGTGCTCGACGCCCTGTTTGGGAAGTTCTGCATCGGTAAATAAAGTGTTCCACGTGGAACACGCATGGGGCGTTCCACCGCACCCCTCTGGACAAGCGCGCGCCGAAGGCGTTTAGCGGTGCCATGCAATTCGACGTGATCGTGATCGGCGGCGGCCATGCCGGTACCGAGGCAGCGGCTGCGGCCGCGCGCCGTGGTGCCCGCACCGCGCTGCTCAGCTTCGATCTGGAAAAGCTGGGCGCGATGTCGTGCAACCCGGCAATCGGCGGGCTCGGCAAGGGCCATCTCGTCCGCGAGATCGACGCGCTCGACGGGCTGATGGCGCGCGCGGCCGACGCCGCCGGCATCCATTATCGCATGCTCAACCGCTCCAAGGGCACTGCCGTCCAAGGTCCTCGCGTCCAGGCCGATCGCACGCGCTACGCCGCAGCGATCCAGGCGACGCTGCGTGCACAAGACCATCTGAAGCTCGTCGAGGGCGAAGCGGAAGCGCTGATCCTTGAGAGTGGTCGCGTCGCGGGTGTGCAGCTGCGCGACGGCACCCGCCTGGCTGCGCCTGCCGTCGTGCTCGCCACCGGCACCTTCCTCGGCGGCCGGCTGTTCCGCGGCGAGGAGCGGTTCGAGGGCGGGCGGGTAGGGGAGGCATCCGCGCTTCGCCTCGCCGCGCAGCTGCGCGAGCTGGCACTACCGATGGGTCGGCTCAAGACCGGCACGCCGCCGCGGCTCGACGGCCGCACGATCGACTGGGCGCGCACCGAGGAGCAGGCCTCGGATGCCGAGCCGTGGACGATGTCGGCGATGAACGCGACGCGCCCGCTGCCGCAGCTCCATTGCGCGGTCACCCGCACGACGCAGGCGACGCACGATGCGATCCGCAGCGGGCTGGATCGCTCGCCGCTGTTCACCGGCGCGATCGAGGCGCAGGGGCCGCGCTACTGTCCCTCGATCGAGGACAAGGTCCACCGCTTCGGCGACCGCGACGGGCACCAGGTGTTCCTGGAGCCCGAGGCGCTCGACCATCACTGGATCTACCCCAACGGGCTCTCGACCTCGCTCCCGGCCGACGTGCAGGCGGCAATGATTGCGTCGATCCCGGGGCTGGAGCAGGCGGTCATCACCGTGCCCGGCTATGCGGTCGAATATGACTATATCGATCCGCGCGCGCTGGAATCGACCTTGGCGCTGCCGCAGATCCCCGGCCTGTTCTTCGCCGGCCAGATCAACGGCACGACGGGCTATGAAGAGGCAGGCGGGCAGGGGCTCGCCGCCGGCGCCAATGCCGCGGCACTGGCGCTGGACATCGCGCCCTTAGTGCTCGATCGCGCCACCTCCTATCTGGGCGTGATGATCGACGACCTGGTGCTGCAAGGGGTGACCGAACCCTATCGCATGCTCACCGCCCGCGCCGAGTTCCGCCTGCGCCTGCGGGCTGACAATGCCGAGACGCGGCTGGGTCCGATTGGCGAGGCGCTGGGGCTGCTCGGTTCGGAGCGCCAGGCGCGGCTCGACCGTAGCCGAGAAGGCCGGGAGAAGCTCGACGTGA
The DNA here is from genome assembly GCF_052045505.1 of Sphingomonas sp. 22176. NCBI lineage: Bacteria > Pseudomonadati > Pseudomonadota > Alphaproteobacteria > Sphingomonadales > Sphingomonadaceae > Sphingomonas > Sphingomonas sp. 22176. The sequence continues at coordinate 536,950 of NZ_JBQEPL010000001.1, forward strand.
TCTTCGCGGTCGAGCGCACCGCGCATCAGCTTGCCACCCGCGGCGCACCCGTGGCGCAGGACGGCGCGAAGCGGCCGGCGCGGGAGTGGCTGCGCTTCCCCGGCGTCGCGCTCGAGCATGTACTGGATGCTGACCCGGATGCCGATCCGGCGCTGTTGGCGGAGTATGTCGAGGACGCGCGCTATGCACCCTATCTCGAACGCCAGGATGCCGAGGTTGCGCAGCTGCGCGCGAACGACGCCGTGCGGTTGCGGGTCGACATGAACTATGCCGCCATTCCCGGGCTGTCGAACGAGATGGTCGAACGGTTGAGTGTCGCTGCCCCAGAGACGCTGGGGGCCGCTGCTCGCATCCGCGGAATCACCCCCGCCGCACTCTCCTCCATATTATTGCACGCGCGAAAGGCCGTGGCATGAACGAAGACGAAGCCAAGGCCTGGGTACGCGACCGCTTCGGTGTTTCACGTGAAACACTGGTTGCCACGTTCGGCGACATCCTTGTCGCGGAAGCCGAGCACCAGAACCTGATCGCGCGCTCGACGCTAGATAGCCTCTGGGGCCGCCATCTCACGGACTCCGCCCAGCTGGTGCCGTTGGCCGAAGCGGCGGGAGAGGGAGCCTGGCTGGATGTCGGCAGCGGTGCCGGATTGCCCGGCATTGTGGTGGCGCTGCTCACCAATCGTCCCGTCCTGCTGGTCGAGCCGCGGACCAAGCGAGTCCAGTTCCTTCGCGATGCCGCCGACCAGCTCGGGATCGGCGGCCGCGTGACGGTGATCGGCAGCAAGGTGGAATCCTATCGTCCGGATCGGCCCGTGGCCGTTGTGTCCGCCCGAGCGGTCGCCGAAATGTCCGCGCTGATGTTATCCACAGTGCACTGCACCGATTCGTCCACAGTCTGGTTGCTGCCCAAGGGGCGGAGTGCGCAATCGGAGGTGGATGCCGCGCGCGCGAAATGGCAAGGTCGGTTTCACGTGGAACCCAGCATCACGCAGCCGGACTCGGGCATCGTGGTCGCAACACAGATAGGCGCCAGATGATCACCATCACGATCGCCAATCAGAAGGGCGGGGTGGGCAAGACCACGACCGCCATCAATGTCGGCACCGCCCTCGCCGCGACCGGCAAGCGTGTGCTGCTGATTGATTTCGACCCGCAGGGCAATGCCTCGACCGGGCTCGGCATCGGCCGCGGCGATCGCGAGCATTCGAGCTACGACCTGCTGGTGTCGGACGCCGATCTCGAAGATGTGGCGGTGCCCACCACCGTGCCGGGCCTCGACGTGGTGCCGGCGACGCAGGACCTATCGGGCGCCGAGATCGAGCTGATCGAGTTCGATGCGCGTACCCACCGGCTCGACGCCGCGATCAAGCGCCACCAGGCCGAGCGCTGGGATGTGATCCTGGTCGACTGCCCGCCCTCGCTGGGGCTGCTGACGGTCAATGCGATGGTTGCGGCGCACGCGCTGCTGGTGCCGCTCCAGTGTGAGTTCTTCGCGCTGGAAGGGCTCAGCCAGCTGCTCAACACCGTCGAGCGGATCCGCACCCGGTTCAACCCGGGCCTGTCGATCCTCGGCGTCGCGCTGACCATGTATGATCGCCGCAATCGCCTGACCGACCAGGTTTCGGACGATGTCCGCGCAGTGCTGGGCAGGGTGGTGTTCGACACCGTCATCCCGCGCAACGTCCGCCTGTCCGAAGCGCCGAGCCACGGGGTGCCCGCGCTGATCTACGATCATCGCTGCGCCGGCTCCGAAGCCTATATCGCGCTCGCCCGCGAAGTGATCGACCGCCTTCCCAAATTGCAGAAAGCCGCATGACCGAATCTCCCGCCGCCGCCCGCAAGCCCCGCCCCGGTCTCGGCCGCGGGCTTTCCGCGTTGCTGGGCGACAGCATCCCTGAAGAGCCGATCAAGGGTAATCCGACCAGCGCCTCGGGCGTTCGGATGCTGCCGATCAGTTCGCTCGTCGCCGATCCCAACCAGCCGCGACGCCATTTCGACGAGGAGGCGCTGGACACGCTGGCGGAGTCGATCCGTACCCGCGGGCTGATCCAGCCGATCTTCGTCCGGCCGCATGGCCAGAGCTTCCAGATCGTCGCGGGCGAGCGCCGCTGGCGGGCGGCGCAGCGGGCGCGGCTCCACGAGGTACCGGTGATCGTCCGAGAGCTGAGCGACGCCGAGACGCTTGAAATCGCGCTGATCGAGAACATCCAGCGCCAGGACCTCAACGCGATCGAAGAAGCCGAGGGCTATGCCCGGCTGATCCGCGAGTTCGGCCATACCCAGGAGGCGCTGGGCAAGATCGTCCACAAGTCGCGCAGCCACATCGCCAATTTGCTGCGCCTGCTCGACTTGCCAGTGCCGGTGCGCGAAATGGTGGTCGATCGCTCGCTGGAGATGGGCCATGCCCGTGCGCTGATCGGTGCACCCGATCCCGAAAAGCTGGCACGCGAAGTCGTTGCCAAGGGGCTGTCGGTGCGCGATACCGAGAAGCTGGCACGCACCGCCAAGCCGGCGTCCAAGCGCAAGGTCAGCGAGAGCCGCAGCGAAGGCGACCCCGATATCACGGCGCTGGAGCGGCATTTGGGCGACGTGCTGGGTCTCAACGTCCGCATCGCGCATGGCGAGAAGGGCGGCACGCTGACGGTCAGCTATTCGACGCTCGACCAGCTCGACATGATCTGCCAGCGGCTGAGCGGCGAGCGGATCTGATCGGGTTCCGCTGTCCCTAGTGGCAGGTTTGACCTTTTGGAGCAGCATGGCAGCCTGTCGTCATGCTGCTCTCCGCACCGGGCCGTGGGCCGATCCTGTCCTTCGACTTCCCGCTGTCGCGCAGCGCGGCGCTCGCGCGGCTTAACGCGTTTCTGCCGCACGCGGGGGCGGAGTATGCCCAGTATCGCAACGAGGAGCGCGGGCAGGGGCGGCACCATGCCGTGTCGCGGCTCTCCGCCGCCCTGCGCCGCCGGCTGGTCAGCGAGGCCGAGGTCGCCGAGGCGGTGATCGGCTTGCACGGCTATTCGGCAGCCTCCAAATTCGTCGCCGAGCTGTTCTGGCGGACCTATTGGAAGGGATGGCTGGAGCAGCACCCCTCCGTATGGGCTAACTGGCGATCGGCGTGCGCGCGGTTGATCGAGCAGGGGGTGCCGGACGGCTACGCGGCGGCGCTCGACGGCCGGACGGGCATTGATGCTTTTGACGTCTGGGCGCGGGAGCTTCGTGAGACGGGCTATCTGCACAATTGGGCGCGGATGCAGTTCGCCTCGATCTGGATCTTCACGCTGGGGCTGCCTTGGGAGCTCGGTGCGGCATGTACCTTTCGGCACCTCGTCGACGCGGACCCCGCGTCGAACACGCTTTCGTGGCGCTGGGTTGCCGGGCTGCACACGCGAGGGAAGCCGTATCTGGCGGACGCAGAGCGAATCCGGATGATGACGGGCGGGCGTTTCAACCCGGTGGGCCTGGCAACACAGGCTAACGTTCCACGTGAAACATTTCTTCCGGAGCCAGCTCCGATCCGAGCCCCAGTACTTCCCGAGCTGCATACCCCATCGCTGTTGCTGCTGACGCCGGAAGACCTGTCGCTGGAGAACGAGACGAAGCTCCACGCCCTCGACGTGCGGCGCGTGATCGCCTGTCGCCAGCATTGCAGCGGCGCCGCCGACATTGCCGCGGTCGCGGACGGGCTGCAGCGCGCGTCGAGCCATTGGCAGGTGCCGGCGCTTTGGGTGGACGATATCGACGCCGCACTGGCAGTCGCGCAGGCCGAGAACTGTGCGCAGATCGTTACCGGCTACGCGCTCGTGGGACCCATTGCGGAGTCGCTACAATCGCATCCCGAAGGGGCGGGGGTCCGTATCGCCGAATATCGTCGCGCCTGGGACGAGCAAGCCTGGCCCCATTGCCGAAAGGGCTATTTCGCCCTCGCGGAACGCATCCCCGAGCTGCTCGCACCTGCGCGGATTGAAGTGTAGCAGTGCGGCAAAATGCTGGATCATGGTAAAGAAATGGTGAACACTTCGTCGCACTGCAGCGTTGGCGCAGGACGAGGGGTGAGGCATGATCGAGCAGCTGCACGACGACCAATGGCGGGGCCACGGCTCCGAGGCGCTGCGCCCGACCTGGCATGACGCCGCGCGCGACGCGATCCGCCACCGGCTCGCGTCGCCCCAGGAGCGGCCTCAGCGCTGGTTCGGGAAAACCAGGTTCTTGCTGAAGAAGGGCAGGACGTAATTCTGGAACCGGTCGGCCACCGCGCTGGTGTGGTCGCCCGGATAGAGGGTGAAGCTGTTGGCGACGCCGTAGCGGTCCAGCGTCTCGTGCAGCGCCTGCGCGTCGCCACGCAGGCCGTCCTTGTCGCCGACGTCGATCGCGATGGCGCGATAGCGGCGCAATTCCCCGATATATTGGTCGACGAACGCCAGGGGTGCGTTGGCGGCCCATTTCGCCAGCACCTCGGGCCGCTGCTTGCCGTTCTCGATCGGCAGGTCGAGATAGAGCGGCGGCGCCTTGGGATCGGGTGACCAGGCCGCGGCGGCCGCCAGCGTGGCGCGCAGGCCCCAGGGGAGCTTGGTCGCATCCTCGCGAGTCTTGATCGCCGCGATCTGCGCGAGCCCATTGGCATCGAGCATGCTCGCGTCGCGTGCCGAGAGGCAGCAGGGGCTCATCATATAGACCGCGCCGAACACATCTGCATGCTTCATCCCGATGCGGCTGGCGCCATAGCCGCCCATCGAATGGCCGACCAGGCCCCGGCTCTCACGCGTCGCGATCGTGCGGTAATGCGCATCGATATAGGCGACGAGATCATGCGCGACGAAGCGCTCGAAGTCGCCCGTGGTCGGCGAGCTCGAATACATCGATCCGTTGTGCAGCGTCTTGCTGTCCGGCAGCACCAGGATCACCGGCCTGGCGCCGAGCGCATAGGCGCCCTCGACGACCTGGGGGACATGGATCTCCTTGATCCACTGCTCGGCGCCGATCGAATAGCCGTGCAGTGCATAGACGACAGGATAGCGTTTGCGGGGCGCGCGGGCATAATCGGGCGGCAGCACCACGATCACGTCGCGGTCGGCGCTCTCGCCTTCCAGATTGCCTTCGATCGCGGGCGAATGGACCTTGATCCGCTCCACCGTCACCGCTTTGGCACCGGCCACCACCGGCGGTATCTGCGTCTGGACCTGTGCCACTGCCGGGGCCATCCAGAGGCTGGCCAGCAGGGCGGCGCCCACCACGACGTATCGACTGCGCATCGCATTCTCTCCCTTGTCGGCCGTAGCGGCCATCGTTTCTTGTCGGCAGTGCACCAAGGAACGTGCTGACCAGCAGCGTTCATCAGCAACGATCGGCGTTGTGCGCCCCGATGTACGGTAGCGCTATCATCTGCCTAAATACAGCAACCGGAGCGCCAGAAGAAGAGACGCGTCAACGCATGCCCCACCACCGGCTTGCATGCCGGCGGTGCATCGCGCACCACGCGGCCATGGCCGAACCCCATTTCGAAGGGCCGACGATCGTCGCCCATCCGCTGGTCCAGCACCGCCTTACCCGGCTGCGCGACCGGACCACGCCGCCCGAGCGCTTCCGGGCCGAATTGCGTGCGGTGGCGACGCTGCTGGGGGCGGCCGCGCTGGCCGATCTGCCGCTCGCGCCGTGCGCGATCGAGACGCCGGTAGCCGCAATGGAATCGCCAGTGCTGGGCTGCGCAGCCCCCGTGGTGGTGCCGGTGCTGCGCGCCGGGCTCGCCATGGCCGAGGGGCTGCTGGATCTGCTCCCAGAGGCCGCGGTGGCACATCTCGGCCTCTATCGCGATCCGCAGACGCTTGAGGCCATCGAATATTATTTCAAGGCGCCTGCCGACATTGCGTCGCGGCCGGTGGTGATGGTCGATCCGATGCTGGCGACCGGCAACAGCGCGGTCGCCGCGCTCGATCGGCTGAAGGCGGCGGGGGCGCGCGACCTGCGCTTCGTCTGCCTGCTCGCGGCGCGGCCAGGCGTGGCAGCGGTGCGCGCGGCGCATCCCGAGGTGGGGATCTGGACGGCGGGGCTCGATGCCGAGCTCAATGCGCACAGCTATATCGTGCCGGGGTTGGGCGACGCCGGGGACCGCGCCTTCGGCACCGAGCATAGCTGAGCCTCAGCCGCCGCGCAGCAGCTGCATCACGAAGGCGCGAATCCGTCCGCGATTCTCGCGACTGTCGGCGAGGATGCCGTGGCGCTCGGGGGGCAGATGCGCGAGCGGATGGCCGTCGGGCCGGAAGGCATAATGATCGAAAAACGCCCGCCACGCTGCGCGCTCGGCCGGGGGCCGCTCGGCAAGCGTCGTCATCGCCAGCAGCAGCGCGGTGTAGGGGGAATCGGGGCCACTGGCGAAATCGTCCCACCAATAGTTCATCAGCAGGTTGAACGGCGCGGTCGCCTCGACCTGGTGCCACCAGAGCTTGGGCAGATAGAGCGCGTCGCCGGGGTGGAGCGTCACCGTCAGCGCGAGCGCCCGGGCTGCGGCGAAGCGGGGATAGCGGGGATCCTGCGAGGCTGCGGTGGCGGCGAGGCTCACCGGCTGGCCCGCCATGGTATGGTCGATCGGGCCGACATACAGATCCCCGATCGCATCGGGCGGGTAGAGCGTGAAGCGGCGCTCGCCCGCGATCACGCAGGCGAGATTGTCGAACCGGTCATAATGGCAGGCGATGGTCGAGGCATTGCCGATCCATAGCCGTGGCAGCATACCCTCGGGCACCAGGGCCATGGGGTTGGCCTCGGCAAAGCCGGGCAGATGGTCCTCGGCGGGGAGGGAGCCGCAATAGACGCTGGGCTGGTGCGGATCGGCGGCGGCGCGGGCGATGCGGTCCAGCGCCGCACCCAGGCCGAGCGTTTCGCGGGAGAAGTTGAAGCCGTCGGGCTGGTCGCCATAGGCATAGCGCCCGCCGATCGCCGGATCGCCGACGAACGCCTGGGCCGTGCGTCCGTTGTCGAAGCCGCGCAGATAGCGGCACAGGCTCTCGACGCCAACAGCCGCCTGCGTGACGGGGAGGGCCGATGCCGCGCCCCGCAGCACGATCGGCTGGCAGGCGCGGCGCGCCTCGGCGAAGTCGGCGGGTGCGATGTCGGCGGCGACCTCGCGCAGCATCGTCAGGCCGCGAGCCGGCGATTGCGCCTCGCCGCGAGCACCGCGATCTGGCGTAGCGAGCCGGCCAGCGCATAGGCCAGCTGGAGATGCCCGGCGCGGAACAGCGTGAGCACCGCCGCATCGTCCAGTGCGTGGAGCGCATCCAGGCTCACCGTGTAGAGCCCGGTCAGGTCGAGCGACGTGCCGTCGTCGAAGCGCAGCGTCACGTCGATCGGCTCGAGCAGCTTGTGGGCGAGCAGCGCGTCGACAAAGGCTTGGGTAGCCTCAACGCCGCGGTGCAGCTGGACCAAGGTCTGCTGGATGCCGCGGAGCGCCGGGGCAGGAGCACCGTCCTCACCGAACAGCGGCTCGCCGTCCCGGCCGGCGAAGCGGGCATCCTGCGGATCGATTGCGATCGAATCGCCGGCGATGAAGAAGCCCTGGCGCTCGACATGGAGCGGCCAGAAGCCTTCGCCGGTGCGCAACTCGACCAGCGATTCGCCGGGCTCGAAGCCCAGCATCGCGCCGACATAGAAGCGCCCGGTCTCGGCATCCTTGGTGAGCAGCACCGGGCAGGCCGCGGCAGCGGCGGCGAACTCGGCGGCCACGACCGGCACGAAATAGGGCAGGGGGCCGGCGGCCGGGCGGACCCGCAAATCGCGATGCTCCACCGAATCGAGCAATGTCACGCCTTCAGCCATTCCTATCCTCTCCCATCCGGCGCGCGGTGCGTGCCCGCTTCTGCATATCGGCTCGCACCTCTGCCGCCAATGGCCTGACTAAAGGACAAGAATACGCCGACAAAAAACCAGTTGATAGCGCTAACGTGACGAGCTACACCTGCCTATAGATTCGCATAAGAAGAATGAATCGGGGAGGATGTTGTGCCGCTATTTGTGCGGATGCGAAGGCTTGCGCCTATTCTCCGAGCATATGTCGCGTGCACTGCGGTGCAGCGGGTGCGGATCTGTATCGATCCCAACAATAAATACGGAGGGGGTAGGCACATGCAGAACATTGTCGAAACGGGTTCTTCGCAGCGGCGCGCACGTCTTGCGCGGCATGTACTGGCGGGGGCCACGAGCATGATGGCGCTGAGCCTGGTTGCGCCGGCACAGGCGCAGACGACGGCGCCGTCCACCAGCCAGGCGCAGGATGAGGAGATCATCGTCACCGGTATTCGCGGTTCGCTGCAACGCAATCTGGATGCGAAACGCAATGCCTCCGGGGTGATCGAGCAGATCTCGTCCGAGGATATCGGCAAGTTCCCGGATTCGAACGTCGCGGCCTCACTCCAGCGCCTGCCGGGCATTTCGATCCAGCGCGACGGGCCGCGCGGCGAGCCCAACGGCGTCACCGTCCGCGGCTTCGGCGGCGACTTCAACGAAACGCTGGTCGACGGCCGGCGCCTCTCGACCGCAACCGGCGGCCGCTCGATCGACTTCTCGACCGTGGGGTCGGACTTCGTCGGCGGGCTGACCGTGCTCAAGACGCCCGACGTGTCGCTGTCGTCGAGCTCGATCGGCGCGACGATCAACGTCGCCTATCCCAAGCCGTTCGACCGGCCGGGCTTCCACCTCGCGGTCTCGGCCTCGGGCTCGATCCAGGACGATGCCGGCAAGGTGGTGCCGACCGGCGGGGTGCTGATCAGCAAGACCTTCGCCGACGACACCTTCGGCATCCTCGCCAACGCGATCTACACGCGGCACGATACCCAGACCAACAACGTGTTCGTCCATGGCTGGCCGGGCGGCAAGATCGCGCCCTGCCAACAGGCCGGCAGCACCGCGGCGACCTGTATTCCCACCGACGACCCCACTGCCGATCCCAGCCAGCGCAAGACGATCGTCAGCTGGTTCGAACAGCAGTTCGGCGCCACCCAGAACTATACGCGTGACGAACGCGTCGACGGCCGCATCGCACTGCAGTGGAAGCCAGCGGACAACATCCTGCTGACGCTCGACGACAATTACTCGGATCAGCGCATCAATACGGACAGTTTCGGCTTCGGCATCTGGTTCAACCAGGGCAATCTGCGCAACGTCAAGCTCGACAAGAACGGCACGATCGTCGACTTCACGCAGGCCGGTTCGCAGACCGATTTCACCGCGGGGACCGACAGCAATTATCGCCGCACCAACCAGACCGGCCTCAACGTCAAATGGGACGTGACCGACAAGCTGCAGGTCGAAGCCGACGGCAGCTGGTCGAAGAGCTGGTTGAACCCGGATGGGCGGGTCAACTCGAAGGGGGCGGACGTCGGCTATGGCTTCGACATCGGTCCCGCGCTGGGCATCGCCGTGAATGGCGACAGCAAGGACACGATTCCGGTGCTGCATGGATATGGCGTCAACGGAAACGCCAGCCGCTGGACCGATTTGTCCGCGATCGGCAGCCATGTCACCGTCAACATCGCCAACAAGAACACCGACGAGATCAAGCAGGCGCGGCTGGGCCTCAAGTGGCAGCAGGACGATCTGACGCTGCGGGTGGGCGGCTCCTATCTGGACGATCAGTTCAGCTTCCGCAGTGCCAATACTTTCACCAACAATTTCTGGCAGGCCTATTCGGGCTATGGCCCCGCCTCGGGCACCCCCGGCGGCGTCGCGTTGCCCGCAAGCCTGTACAAGGGCACCGTCGGCACCGCCAATTTCCTGCCGGGCTATACCGGCGCGTTGCCGCCGGCACTGCTCAACTTCCGTGCCGCAGACTATCAGGCCTATCTGACCAGCCTCGGCAATCCGCAGACCAAGACCATTCCGGGCTACAACACGACGTGCTGCCAAGGGCAGTTCGCAGGACAGTTCGCGGTAGCGAACGACGTGGGCAGCTATCGCGACATCGGCGAGAGGACCTGGGCGCTGTATCTGTCGGCGAACTTCAAGAGCGAAGTCGCCGGCATGCCGTTCTACTTCAACGCCGGGGTGCGCGAGGAAGTCACCCATGTCTCCTCCACCGGTATCGGGCAGTTGCCGGTTCGTATCGTCGGCAGCGATACCGACAAGACGCTTCTGACCATCATCCCCGGCAACCAGCAGCCGATTACCACCAAGTCCGACTATTCCTATCTGCTGCCGTCGATGGACCTGAAGCTCGAACTCACCGATTCGCTGCACCTGCGGTTCGACGCCTCGCGCACGCTGACCCGCCCGACGCTCAACCTGCTGACGCCAGCGCTCAACATCGGCATCGGTCAGCGCGTGGGGGCGCTGACCGCGGATGGCGGCAACCCCACGCTGCAGCCGTACCTCGCCGACAATTTCGACGCGGCAGTGGAATGGTATTACCAGCGCAACTCCTATGCCGCGGTGAATTTCTTCCTGAAGGACGTGCGCAACTTCATCGTCCAGGGCGTGCAGCGGCAGACCATCAACAACGTGGTCGATCCGTCGACGGGAACGCTGGCGCAGTTTGCCGTCTCGCAGCGGGTCAATGGCCCCAAGGCAACTGTCCGCGGTGTGGAGATCGCCTGGCAGAACACCTTCGGCGACAGCGGCTTCGGCTTCATCGCCAATGCGACGCTGGTCGACACCAACAAGCCCTATGACTCGAGCGACATCAGCCAGAGCGGCTTCGCGGTGACCGGCCTCGCAAACTCGGCCAATTTCGTCGGCTTCTACGACAAGCATGGCATCGAATTCCGCGCGGCGGCCAACTGGCGCGACAAGTATCTGCTCCAGTTCGGCCAAGCGCAGAATACGGGGTCGTTCGGTGCCGAGCCGACCTTCGTCAATTCCAGCCTGCAGATCGATCTGAGCGCGAGCTACCAGATCACCGAGGCGATCAACATCTTCGGCGAAGCGCTCAACATCACCGACGAGGTGCAGAGCACCCATGGCCGCTTCTCGAACCAGCTGCTCGACGTGTTCGCCTATGGCCGGCGCTTCACCGCGGGCGTGCGCTATCGCTTCTAAGGTCTCTTCCCACGACTGGGGATGTCGGTATCGTCCGGCATCCCCCTTCTTTTTCCACGGGTCGGCGCGCGTGAAACGGGTTCAGAACATCGTCATCGTCGGCGGCGGCACCGCCGGTTGGCTCACCGCCGGGGTGATCGCCGCGCGGCATCAGAGCCGGATGCCCGGCGGCTTCACCGTTACCCTGGTCGAATCGCCGACCACGCCGATCATCGGGGTGGGCGAGGGGACCTGGCCGACGCTGCGGACCACGCTCGCCAAGATCGGCGTCTCCGAAACCGAGTTCTTCCGCGAATGCGACGCCGCGTTCAAGCAGGGCGCGCTGTTCGCCCGCTGGACCACCGGCGCCGCGGACGACGCCTATTACCACCCGCTGATGCTGCCCCAGGGCTTCCACCAGCTGAGCCTGGTGCCGCACTGGATCACCGATTCGAAGGGCCGCAGCTTCTGCGACACGGTCACCCCGCAGGGCCGGATCTGCGACGCGGGGCTCGCGCCCAAGACGGTCGCCACGCCCGAATATCACGGGCAGGCCAACTATGCCTATCACCTCGACGCCGGCAAGTTCGCGCCCTTCCTGACCCGCCACTGCACCAGTAAGCTCGGGGTCCGCCATGTGCTCGCCGATGTTCGCTCCGTAGAGCTGGCCGAGAATGGCGACATCGCCGCGATCGACACCGAACAGGCCGGGCGGATCGAAGGCGATCTGTTCGTCGACTGCACCGGCTTCCGCTCGCTGCTGCTCGGCGAGGCGATGGGCGTGAAGTTCAAGGATTGCGGCGACGTGCTGTTCTGCGACGCCGCGCTCGCCGCGCAGATTCCCTATCCGGAAGAGAATGCGCCGATCGCCACCCACACCCTCTCCACGGCGCAAGGATCGGGCTGGATCTGGGACATCGGCCTGCCGACGCGGCGGGGCACCGGCTATGTCTATTCCACGGCCCACACCAGCGACGACCAGGCCGAGGCGACCTTGCGCGCCTATCTCGGCCCCGCCGGCGCCGACGTCGCCGTCCGCCGCATCCCGATCCGCTCGGGCCACCGCGAGATCTTCTGGAAGAACAATGTCGTCGCGGTCGGCCTCGCCGCCGGTTTCCTCGAGCCGCTGGAAGCCTCGGCGATCGTGCTGATCGAGCTTTCCGCCAAGCTGATCGCCGAGCAGATGCCGGCGGTGCGCGAGGTGATGGACGTGGTCGCCAAGCGCTTCAACGCCACCACGCTCTATCGCTGGGGGCGGATCATCGACTTCCTGAAGCTCCATTATGTGCTGACCAAGCGCACCGACACGGCCTTCTGGCGCGACAATCTGCTGCCCGAGACGATCCCCGAGCGGCTCCAGGAACTGCTCACCCTGTGGCGCTACCAGCCGCCCTGGTTTCATGACGAGTTCGATCGGGTGGAGGAGGTCTTCCCGCCCGCCAGCTACCAGTACGTCCTCTACGGCATGGGCTTCCGCAGCGAAGTGGAGCCCGAGGCGCTGAGCGGCGACCAGCGGCTCGCCGAGCGGGCGATGCGCGAGAATGCCGCACAGACCGAACGGCTCTGTGCCGGGCTGCCGCGCCACCGCGACCTGATCCGCAAGATTCACGAACACGGGCTGCAACCGGTCTGACGGCCCCAGGGGAGATCACCATGAATCGCACCTTCCGCGCCGCGCTGCTGGCCGCCGCGCTCCTGCCGCTGCCCGCACTTGCCCAGACCGCGGCGGATCCGCGCGCCGAGGCCGATGCCAAGGCGGCGGCGATCGTCGCGCAGCTGACGCCGGAGGAGAAGTTCGCCCAGCTGCTCAACGTCGCCCCGGCGATCCCCCGGCTGAACATCCCGCGCTACAATTGGTGGACCGAGTCGCTCCACGGCGCGCTCGGCACGCTGCCGACCACCAATTTTCCCGAGCCGGTCGGCCTTGCCGCCAGCTTCGATGCGCCCTTGGTCCATGATGTTGCCGCTGCGATCAGCAGCGAGGTGCAGGGGCTGCACGCGCTCGCCCGCGAAACCGGGCGGATGGGCCGGATCGGCACCGGGCTCGATACCTGGTCGCCCAACATCAACATCTTCCGCGATCCGCGTTGGGGCCGGGGGCAGGAGACGTACGGTGAGGATCCGTTCCTCACCGCGAAGATCGGCGTCGCCTTCATCCAGGGCATGCAGGGGCCCAATCCGGACCTGCCGAACGTGATCGCCACGCCCAAGCATTTCGCCGTCCATAGCGGCCCGGAATCGACGCGGCATGCGGCGAACGTGTTCGTCTCGCGCCACGATCTGGAGGATACCTATCTGCCCGCGTTCCGCGCCGCGATCGTCGAGGGCAAGGCGGGATCGGTGATGTGCGCCTATAACCGCATCGACGGCCAGCCTGCCTGCGCGAGCGACGAACTGCTCAAGGAGCATCTGCGCGGCGCCTGGGGCTTCAAGGGCTATGTCGTCTCCGATTGCGACGCGGTGAAGGACATCAGCGACAACCATCATTATGCGCCGGACGGCCCGACCGCGGTGGCGGCAGCGATCCGCGCGGGCGTCGACAATGAATGCAACGGCGCGACGCTCACTGATACGGCGGGGCTGGGGGATCGGTATCGCGACGCGCTCGCCAAGGGACTGATCACGCAAGCCGAGATCGACCGGACGCTGGTCCGCCTGTTCTCCGCGCGGCTGCGCAACGGCGACCTGCCGGGCATCCGCACCACCAGCGGCAAGGCCGCCGATGTCGGCGCGCCGGCGCACCGTGCGCTGGCGCTCGATGCGGCCGAGAAGAGCCTGGTGCTGCTCAAGAATGACGGGCTGTTGCCGCTCAAGCGCGGCAGCCGCATCGCCGTGATCGGCCCGCTCGGCGACGCGACGCGGGTGCTGCGCGGCAATTATTCCTCGTCGCTGTCGGGGCAGCCCGTCTCGGTGGTCGAGGGCCTGCGCCGCGCCTTCCCGCGCGCGAACGTCAGCTATGCGCCGTTCAGCGCCTCGGTGACCGATGGCGACCGCGTCTCCGGCTCGGCCTTGCGCACCCCCAGCGGCAAGCCGGGGCTGCTCGCGCGCTACTTCAACCCGACGACGCCGGCGCCGACCGAGTTCGCCCCTGGCACCTTCCGCGATGCCGTCGCCAAGATGCAGTTCGCCGACACGCCGGTGGTGACCCGCGTCGAGGCCGATGTCTCGGCGCGCAGCCTCGACCTGCCGACCGTCTCTGAGCATCACCGCACGATCTGGACCGGCTTCCTCGTGGCGCCCGAAACCGGCACCTATCGGCTGGGCCTGACCGGCTTCGGCGGCGCGATGAGCTTCGACGGCAAGCCGTTTGTCGACCTTACCAAGTCCGGCTGGGGCAGCCTGCCGACGATGCGCGAGGTGCAGCTGGTCAAGGGCAAGCGCTATCCGATCGAGGTGCGCACCGACGAGCATGTGCTCTCGGGCATCGATCTCGTCTGGAAACGGATCAGCGCCGATCCGGTGGCGGCAATGAAGGCCGCGGCGGCCAAGGCGGACGTGCTGGTCGCGGTGGTGGGTATTACCTCGGACCTCGAGGCCGAGGAATCGCCGATCCAGGTCCCAGGCTTCAAGGGCGGCGACAAGACCAGCCTCGACCTGCTGCCCGACCAGCAGGCGCTGCTCGACGCGGCCAGGGCGACCGGCAAGCCGCTGGTGGTCGTCGCGATGAACGGCAGCCCGATCAACTTGAGCTGGGCGAAGGACCATGCCGCCGCGATCCTGGAAGCCTGGTATCCGGACGAGGTGGGCGGCACCGCGATCGCCAATGTGCTGTCGGGGAAGACCAGCCCCTCGGGCCGCCTGCCGCTGACCTTCTACCGCAGCGTCGACGACCTGCCGCCGTTCGGCGATTACGGCATGAAAGGGCGGACCTATCGCTACTTCACCGGCACGCCGGTCTATCCGTTCGGCTTCGGGCTTAGCTACACCAGCTTCGCCTATGGCGCGCCGGTGGTGGAGAAGGCCGAGGCGGGGCTGACGGTTACCGCCGAGCTGCGCAACACCGGCGCGCGGGCAGGGGACGAGGTGGCGCAGCTCTACCTCAACTTCCCCGAGGATCCCGGCGCGCCCAAGGTGGCGCTGCGCGGCTTCCAGCGCGTGTCGCTCAAGCCGGGCGAGGCGCGGAAGGTCACCTTCACCCTCTCGCCGCGTGACCTGAGCACGGTGACGGTGGAAGGGCAGCACCGGGTGCTCGCCGGCACCTATCGCGCGACCGTCGGCGGCGGCCAGCCGGGCAGCGGTGCGGCGGGGGCGTCGGTGCAGTTCAAGATCGAGAAGGCGATCGATCTGCCGAATTGAGGCGGAGCCTCGGCCATCCGCGTGCATTTCCGCTTCATCTCGGCTAGCCCGGGCGAAACATGAGGGGGATTTGATGGCGGGTGGCCTGGTCGCATTGCTGGACGATATCGCGGCGTTGGCGAAACTGGCGGCGGCGTCGCTTGACGACGTGGGCGCCGCCGCGGGCCGCGCGGGGGTGAAGGCCGCGGGCGTGGTGATCGACGATACCGCGGTCACGCCGCGCTATGTCGTGGGGCTAACCCCCGATCGCGAGCTGCCGATCATCGGCAAGATCGCGCTGGGCTCGATTGCCAACAAGCTCGTCGTGATCCTGCCGCTCGCGCTGCTGCTCAGCGCCTTCGCGCCCTGGGCGCTGACTCCGATCCTGATGCTGGGCGGCACCTATCTCTCGTTCGAGGCGGCGGAGAAGATCCTCGAGGCGCTGACCGGGACGCACGATGCCGACGCGGTGGCCGAGATCACCGACGCCAAGGCGCTGGAGAAGCGCCAGGTGCTCGGCGCGATCCGCACCGATCTGATCCTCTCGGCCGAGATCATGGTGATCGCGCTGGCGCAGCTGCCCGCCGACATGTCCTTCGTTACCCGCGCGGGCGCGCTGGTGCTGGTGGCGTTCGCCATCACCATCGGCGTCTACGGCGTCGTCGCGCTGATCGTGAAGATGGACGATATCGGCCTGCACCTCAGCCGGAATGGCGGATCGGGCGGTGTCGCGGTGTTCGGGCGCGGGCTGGTGACGGCGATGCCGGTGCTGCTCACCGCGCTGTCGCATATCGGCGTGGCGGCAATGGCCTGGGTGGGCGGCGGCATCCTGCTGCATGGGCTGGAGGAATTCGGCGTCGGTGCGGTACCCCACGCGCTGCACCATTGGTCCGAGGTTGTGGGTGCCGCGACCGGCCCGCTGAGCGGCGTGGTCGCATGGCTGGTCTATGCGCTGGGCTCGGCAGTGGCGGGGCTGGTCGTGGGGGCGGTTGTCGCGGGGCTGCTCCACCTGATCCCGCGCAAAGGGCGTTGAGCAGAACCGATCCTCCCCCGAAGGGGGAGGGGGACCGCCGCGAAGCGGTGGTGGAGGGGTGTCCCCGTCGAAGCGGAGGTCCGCCACACCAGCGCTGACACCCCTCCGTCGCGCTGCGCGCGCCACCTCCCCTTGCAGGGGAGGATCTTGCAGTAGATCGGGACCAATCCCGACATCTGCGCGTTCGCCTCCTGACCCAGGGAGTCCGCGCATGCCCATCACCATCAACGGCGTCGATCATGAGCTCGACGTCGATCCCCGTACCAGTCTGCTCGATTTTCTCCGCCGCGACGCCGGCCTTACCGGCACCAAGAAGGGGTGCGATCACGGCCAGTGCGGCGCCTGCACGGTGCTGCTCAACGGCCAGCGGATCAATAGCTGCCTCACCCTCGCGGTGATGCACGACGGCGACAGCGTCACCACGATCGAAGGCCTCGGTACCCCCGATGCGCCGCACCCGCTCCAGGCGGCGTTCGTGCGGCATGACGGCTATCAGTGTGGATACTGCACGCCCGGCCAGATCTGCTCGGCCAAGGCGATGCTCGACGAGATCGCGGCGGGCTGGACCAGCTATGTCAGCGACGACGTCGCCGGCACCCCCAAGCTCTCCGAGGACGAGATTCGCGAGCGGATGAGCGGCAATGTCTGCCGCTGCGGTGCCTACTCCAACATCGTCGCGGCGATTTCGGAAGTGGCGGAGGCGCAGGCATGAAACCCTTCGAATATCAGCGGGCCCATGGCCTGGGCGATGCGGGACAGCTGCTCGTCGCCGACGGTGCCAAGCCGATCGCCGGCGGCACCAATCTGCTCGACCTGATGAAGCTGGAGGTGGAGACACCGACCGCGCTGGTCGACGTCAACCGCCTGCCGCTGGGCGGGATCACGGAGCATGGCGAGGGGCTGCACATCGGCGCGCTCGTCTCGAACAGCGCCTGCGCCGCCGATCCGCGGATCCGCTCCGACTATCCGGTGCTGGCGCGTGCGATCCTGGCGGGCGCGACCTTCCAGCTGCGCAACAAGGCGACGACCGGCGGCAATCTCTGCCAGCGGACGCGCTGCTACTATTTCTATGACCTCAGCCAGTCGTGCAACAAGCGCGAGCCCGGCACCGGCTGCGCGGCGATCGGCGGGTTCAACCGGATCCACGCGATCCTCGGCGCGAGCGACGCCTGCATCGCGACCTATCCCGGCGACATGGCGGTTGCCCTGTCGGCGCTCGACGCAACGGTCGAGATCGTCGACGCGAAGGGCGACAAGCGCATGGTCCCGGTGCGCGATTTCCATCGCCTGCCCGGCGACACGCCCGAGCGCGACAATGTCCTCGAACCCGGCGATGTGATCACCGGCGTGGTGCTGCCGGCCCCGGCGGGTGGCACGCAGCTCTACCGCAAGGTCCGCGACCGTGCTTCCTATGCCTTCGCGCTCGTCTCGGTGGCGGCGGTGATCCATGTCGCGGAGGGCAAGATCGCCAAGGCGCGGCTCGCGTTCGGCGGGCTGGCGCACAAGCCCTGGCACGACACCCGCGTCGAGGCACTGCTCGAAGGCGAGGCGCCCTCCGATGCGCTGTTCGACCAGGCCGCGGCGCTGCTGCTGGAAGATGCCCGCGGGCAAGGCAGCAACGATTTCAAGATTCCGCTCACCCGCCGCACGCTGAAAGCGGTGCTGCGCGAAGCGACGGGAGGTACGCTGTGACTCGCCTGTACACGATGGACAAGCCGGACGACCGCAACCGGCTGGATGCGATGGCGCAGGGCATCATCGGCCGCCCGCTCGACCGGCCCGATGGCAGCGCCAAGACCAGCGGCGTCGCGCCTTATGCGGCCGAGTACAAGATCGCCGACTGCGCGGAGGGCGTGCTCGTCCTCGCGACGATCAGCCGCGGCGAGGTCGTCGAGATCGAATCCGAGCCGGTGCTCGCCATGCCCGGCGTGCTGGCGGTGATTGCCGATCCGCGGATGATCACCCGCTCGGCGCAAGGCGGCGCGGGCAAGTCGCCGGTGCGCGAGATCCACAAGGTCGATTATTTCGGCCAGCCGGTCGCACTCGTCGTCGCCGAGACCTTCGAGCAGGCGCGCGATGCCGCGACACGGCTGCGCATCGCCTATCGCGCCGATGATCCCGCCAAGGTGCCGCTCGATTCCGAGGACAGCCATGCCTCCCACGAGGCCTATGGCGACCCGGTGCAGCAGGGCAATCTCGACGCCGCGATGCGCGATGCCGTCTATGCCGTCGACGTCACCTACACCACCGAGGGCCATGCCAGCGCGGCGATGGAGCCGCATGCCAGCATCGCCGAATGGGACGGCAACACGCTCACCGCCCATTCGAGCCTGCAGATGCTCAAATACAACCAGAAGGAGCTCGCCGACGCACTGGGGATCAAGCCCGAGCAGGTGCGGCTGATCTCGCCCTATGTCGGCGGCGGCTTCGGCTCGAAGCTGGGCATCAGCGCCGAGCTCACCGCAGCGGCGGTGGCGGCGATCGAGCTCGGCCGGCCGGTGCGGGTGGTGATGAGCCGCCAGCAGGTGTTCCAGACGGTGATGCGGCGCTCCGAGACGCGCCAGCGCATCCGCCTCGCCGCCGATGCCGAGGGCCGGCTGGACGGCTTCGGCCATGAGGCCTGGGTCTCCAACCTGCCGGGCGAGAAATTCGCGGAGCCGGTCACCCAGGCGAGCGAGTTTCTCTATCGCGGCGAGCACCGCACGCTGCGGATCGATCTCGCCCGCATCCACCGGATGACCGCAGGCTCGGTCCGCGCACCGGGCGAGGCGGTGGGCATGCAGTGCCTTGAAGCCGCGATGGACGAACTCGCGCTGGCCAGCGGTATCGATCCCGTCGAACTGCGGCTGCGCAACATCCCCGAACAGCATCCGAGCGAGGGCCTGCCCTATAGCTCGCGGCGGTTCGCGGAGAGCCTCAAGGTCGGCGCCGAGCGCTTCGGCTGGGACGGCAGCGACCGCCGCCCGCTTCAGCGCCGCGAGGGCGAATGGTGGATCGGCACCGGTATGGCAACCGCCTGCCGCGTCCACAACCTCAACGAGGCGCAGGCCAAGGTGACGCTGTCGGCGGACGGCACCGCCGTGGTCGAAAGCGACATGACCGATATCGGCACCGGCACCTATACCGTGCTGGGCCAGATCGCGGGCGAGATGCTCGGCCTGCCGCCGGAAAAGGTGCTCGTCCAGCTCGGCGACACGCGCTTCCCGCCGGGTGCCGGCTCGGGCGGCAGCTGGGGCGCGGCGTCTACCGGCTCGGCAGTGTTCGCCGCCTGCGAGGCGATCCGCGAGCAGCTGGCGGCGCAACTCGGCGTCGAGGAAGCCGATCTCACGCTCAAGGATGGCGAGGCGATCACAGGCAACCGCCGCATTCCGTTCACTGAACTGCTCAAGGCCGACCTCACCGAGACCGGCCATTTCAAGAATGGCGGGATCGACGAGCAGTTCGCCATCGCGATGTACGGCGCCTTCTTCGTCGAGGTGGGCGTGAATGCCTATACCGGCGAGACCCGCGTGCGGCGAATGACCGGCGCCTTCGGGCTCGGCCGTGCGCTCAACGAGAAGACGGCGACCTCGCAGTGCCTGGGCGGCATGGTATGGGGCATCGGCAGCGCGCTGACCGAGGAGCTCGTCTTCGATCCGCGCGACGGCCACCTCGTCAACCACGACCTCGCCGAATATCATGTGCCGGTGAATGCCGACGTGCCCGCGCTCGACGTGGTGCTGGTCGACGAGCGCGATCCGGCGGGCAGCCCGCTCCAGGCCAAGGGCGTCGGCGAGCTGGGCATCTGCGGCGCGGCGGGGGCGATCGCAAATGCCATCCATCATGCTTGCGGGGTGCGGGTGCGGAGCTTCCCGATCACCCCAGACAAGCTGCTCGAACAGCTGCCGGAAGTGTGAGCGCAAGCACCTTGTCTTCACGGATGAAAAGGCAAACCTTATAACAGGTTAAGTCGAATACCCCGCAGGGTGGAATTGTCAGTGGGACACCCGCCCGCTAGGCATTGTTTCGCGAGCGGTGCGGCCCCTTTCATGGGGGCCGCCCCTCCGTTCGCCGGCGTTCTGCCGGCGGGGGACACATCCAGGACAGGGGAGCATCTGGGGTGCCGAACTACCCGTTGACGCGATTCCACGAGCAGGCGACGCTCACCGATGACGAAGCACAGACATTGCACGGCCTCGGCGATCCGGAGATCGTCTATCGCCGCAATGCGACCATCCGGCGCGACCGCGAACCCGTTGATGGTATGTATCTGCTGCTGGAAGGGTGGGCGACCTCATCGATCCGGCTTCCCGCCGGGCAGCGGCAGATCGTCAAGGTCCACATCACCGGCGACATGATGGGCACGCCGAGCATGGTGCTCGACACCGCCGCGGATACGCTGACGGCGGTAACCGAATGTCGCGTCTCCAAGGTGTCGTTTGACCGCCTGCGCGAGGTGCTGATCGCCTCTCCGCGGCTCGGGCCGCTGCTGTTGATGGGCGTGCAGGTCGAGCGGCTGGCGCTGATGGACATCGTCGCGGCGATGGGCAAGTCCTCGGCGCGCGAGCGGATGGTGCGGCTGCTGCTCGATCTCCACGATCGGCTGGCGAAGATCGGCGCGGTGGAGGAGGGGCGCTTCGACATGCCGCTGACCCAGGAAGTGCTGGGCGATGCGCTCGGGCTGACGGCGGTGCACGTCAACCGGACGCTGCGGCTGCTTGAACGCGAGGGACTGATCGCCCGGCATGGCCAGCGCATCGCGTTCGGCGACATCGAGGCGCTGCGCAAGATGTCGCCGGTGCCGCCGCGGCACATCCGCTTCGATCCCGCCTGGCTGCCCGGCCCCGGCGAGATGTGAACCGCGCTCAGCCGAGCAACGCGTCCACCGCGTCGAGCAGCTCGCGCTCGCGGAAGGGCTTGCGGAGCTGCGGCACGTCGCCCGGCAGGTCTTCCGCCGCATCGGTATAGCCGGTGAGCAGCAGGAAGGGCTGGGGGAGCCCCGCATCGCGGGCGCGGGTGATGAATTCGCCGCCGGTGCCGCCGGGCATCATGTAATCGGTTATCACCAGTGCCGTTTCGGGCGCACCGGTGAGCGCGGCCATGCCCTGGATCAGCGATTCCGCCTCGGCGACGAGATGGCCGTGCGCGCGCAGCACTTCGGCGGCGGCCTCGCGCACGGCGGGGTCATCGTCCACCAGCAGGATCTCGGCGGTGCGGGTCGGCCGATCGCGCAGGGTATCGAGCGTCGGCGGCGCGGCGTCGGTTGCCGGCAGCACCAGAATGACGCTGGTGCCCTGGCCCGGCGTACTTTCCAGCACCAGCCGGCCTGCCGATTGTTCGGCAAAGCCATGCACCATCGACAGGCCCAGCCCGGTGCCGCGGTCGCCCGCCTTGGTGGTGAAAAAGGGCTCCAGCGCGCGGCGCAGCGTGGCGGCGTCCATGCCGCAGCCATCGTCGTGCACCGCCAGCGCCAGATAGTCGCCGCGGGCGAGGCCGCGTGCCTCGTCGCGGCGGGGGAGGCGCGTCTCGACCACGATCGTGCCGCTGGTCCGGCCATCGGTCTTGATCGCGTCGCGCGCGTTGATCACCAGGTTGAGTACCGCCAGCTCCAGCTGGTTGCGATCGGCGCGGACGGCGGGAAGATCGGGCGCGCTGCGGATGGTACAGGTGATGGTGGGTCCCACCGAGCGCTGGAGCAGTTCGTGGAGGTCGGCGAGCATCGCGCCGACATCGATCGCCTCGGGGGTAAGCGACTGGCGCTTGGCATAGGCGAGCAGCCGCGCGACCAGTGTGCGGGCGCGCTCGGCACTGCTCGTCGCGCTGTCGATGTAGCGCAGCGCCTTGGCATCCTCGCCGATCCGCGCGCGCAGCAGATCGAGCCCGCCCAGAATCGGGGTCAGCAGGTTGTTGAGATCGTGCGCGACGCCGCCGGTCAGCCGTCCCAGCGCCTCCAGCCGCTGCGCCTGCAAGGTCGCCGCCTGACGCTGTCGGTAGCGGCGAAGCTCGATGGCGAGCGCGAAGGTAAGCGCTGCGAACAGCGCCAGCGCAATCACGCTGCCGCCGATCAACACCAGCTGGGCCTGCTGGGTGAGCGCGGCGAAGTTGCCTCGCGGCACCGCCACTTCGACGTGCCAGCCCGCTTCCGGCACGGGGGTGACGAGGGACTGCATCGCCTCCTCCCCGGCCGATCCCGACTGGGCGATCACCGCACCGCGCTTGTCGAAGATCCGCAGCCGCCAGCCGGCGGGGATTTCCTCGGCGAACAGCAGGTGCTGCATCGAGGCGATGGGCACCACGGCGGAGACGACATAGGGCGGGGCACCGTGATTCAGCACGGGTGCGCGCACGGCGAAGGCCGTCAGGCCGGCATCGCTTACGACGTGGCCCACCTGCGGCAGGCGCGTCCGTACCGCGCGGGCGAGGCTGATCGGATCGACCACCTTGCCCATCTTGCCGCCGATCGGCTTGGGCAGGTCGAGCAGGCGATTGCCG
This sequence comes from Sphingomonas sp. 22176, assembly GCF_052045505.1. Lineage (NCBI taxonomy): Bacteria > Pseudomonadati > Pseudomonadota > Alphaproteobacteria > Sphingomonadales > Sphingomonadaceae > Sphingomonas > Sphingomonas sp. 22176. Next base: position 559,723 of record NZ_JBQEPL010000001.1, read on the forward strand.
TCCGAATCGGCGACGCTGAGGGCGGCCCAATTCGGATGGTCCTGCAACAGGCGCAGGCCCAGCAGCGTGAAACGGGGGCGATCGATACCGCCATCGAGCGTCGGCGAGCGGCTGATCATCTTCACCGCGTCCACCGTCGCGGCGATCTCGCGGCCGACCAGCCGTGCGGTCGACCGGCTGGCGAGCGCCGCCTGGCGATCGAGCGCGGCGCGCTGCTCACGCAAGGTCACCGCGCCATAAGCCGAGCCGAGGACGACGATCGGCAGCAGGCCGGTGAGACCCATCAGGATCAGCGAGCGTCGCAAAGTGACCCGTCCCCGTTCTCCGGGCCGATCATGCCCGTTTCGGATCAGGCATGTATTTCATGGGGAAAGTCAAACCCATATCCTGGATCAATACCTAGGGCGAAACGACCTCTGGCCCTCACTGCGTCCCCTTGGGCAGCGCATAGGCGACGATCGAATCACCCCGCTTGGTGCCCAGCGAGCCATGGCCGCCGGCGGCGATGACAACGAACTGGCGGCCGCTCTTCGCAGACCAGTAGCTCATCGGCGTCGCCTGGCCGCCCGCGGGCAGCCGGCCGCGCCACAGCACCTTGCCGCTCGTCACGTCATAGGCGCGGAGGTAATAATCGAGCGCCGAGCCCATGAACGCCACGCCGCCCGCGGTCAGCATCGGCCCGCCGAGCGAGGGTACGCCCAGCTTGAACGGCAGCGGTACCGGTGTCTGGTCGCGCGAGGTGCCGTTGCGGTGCTTCCACACGGTCTTGCCACTTACCAGGTCGATCCCGGCGACATAGCCCCAGGGCGGCGCCTGGCAGGGCAGGCCGAGCGCCGAGAGGAACGGGTTGAGCGCCACCGCGAAGGGCGCGCCCGTGTTCGGGTTGAAGCCCTTGATGTCCGATCCGCTGAAGTCCGAGCCGCCGGCCGGACCACGCTGCCCGCGCGGCGCGGCATCCGATTCCTTGCGCGGCACCAGCCGGTCGACGAACGCCATATAGTTCGGGTGGGCGAAGGCGATCATGCGCACGGGATCGATCGCCATGCCGCCCCAGTCCATCACGCCGAAATTACCGGGGAAGACGAGCGTGCCCTGCTGCGAGGGCGGGGTGTATGGGCCTTCGTAGCGCAGCCGCTTGAACTTGATGCGGCAGGCGAGCTGGTCGAACATCGTCGCGCCCCACATGTCCGCATCGGTGACGCGGGTCTTCTCCATCAGGCTCAGCGCGGATTCGGGCTGGGTGGGGGAGGTGTGGTCACCGGGTGCTGCGCCCTGCGGCACCGGAATCTCGCGCACCGGCACCACCGGCTTACCGGTGCGGCGGTCGAGCACGAAGATGTTGCCGGTCTTGGTCGACTGGATCAGCACCGGCACGCGGCCCTTGCCGGGCAGGTTGAGGTCGACCAGCGCGGGCTGGGCGGGGACGTCCATGTCCCACAGGTCGTGATGGACGGTCTGGAAGGTCCAGCGGACCTTGCCGGTGGCGGCTTCCAGTGCGATCACCGAGGTGGCGAAGCGCTCGGTTTCGGGCGTGCGGCGGCCGCCCCATTGGTCGATCGCGGCCATGCCGGTCGGGATGTAGACCAGGCCGAGCGCGGGATCGGCGGCGGCGATCGTCCAGCTATTGGGGCTCGACGGCGTGTAGCGGCCGGTGCCGGGTGCCTTGGGGGTGGTGTCGTTCGGATTGGCCGGATCGAACGCCCAGACCGCGCGGCCGGTGTTCACGTCATAGCCGCGCACCACGCCAGAGGGCATGAAGGTCGTCTTGTTGTCATAGACCGCGCCGCCGAACACCGCGAGGTTGCCGACGATCACGGGCGGCGAGGTCATCTGCCACCAGCCGCGCTGCTGGCCTGGCAGGCCCGGCCACACATCGACCTGCCCATTGGTGCCGAAGCCGGGGCAGGGGCGGCCGCTCGCGGCGTCGAGCGCGATCAGCCGGGCGTCGTTGGTGCCCATGAGGATCCGGTTGGCGCACACGCCGCCGGTGCCGGGGGCGGCGCCGTTGCTGTGATAGGAAACGCCGCGGCAGGTGAGGTGCTGCATCTCCTGCGAGGACCGGATCTGGGGATCGTAGCGCCACACCTGCTTGCCGCTCTCGGCATCGAGCGCGAAGACGATGTTGTGGGGCGAGCAGAGATAGACGAGGTTGCCGACCTTGATCGGGGTCACCTCATAGGTGAACTCGTCCGGATCGGCGCCGGTCTTGAGATCGCCGGTGTGAAATTCCCAGGCCTTTTCAAGCTTGGCCGCATTGACGGGGGTGATCTGGTCGATCGGCGACCAGCGATCGCCGCGCCACGAGCGGCCATAGGCGTTCCAGTCCTCCTTGGGCGTGCCGCCCAGCACGCTGGCCGGCGCGACGCCGCGGGCGCCGGGGAGCTCGCCGGCCAGGTCGTGCGGGTCGGTGAAGGCGGTGGTGAGCAACACGAGGGCCGCGATGCCGAGGCTGCCGACCAGCGGCCAGGCGCGGCCCGGCCAGCGCGGCGAGCCCAGCCGCCGGGTGACGAAGGGCAGCGCCAGCACGATGCCGAGCGGCACCAGTATGTCGCCACGCGGGGCGAGCGCCCAGAAGTCCAAGCCGGCCTCGGCGACCGCCCAGACCATCGTCGCGACCAGCAGCACCGCATAGAGCGTCAGCGCCGTCGCACGCCGCCGGTACAGCAGCCAGGCGGTGGCGAGCAGCGCCAGCCCTGCCAGCAGATAGTAGATCGATCCCCCCAGCAGCGCGAGCCACAGCCCGCCGCCGCCGATCGCCAGGCCGATCAGCGCCACGATCACGGCAAGGATGGTGAGCGATCGCGAGGATCGTTGATGGTCGGCCATGGGAACGTTCCGATTCACGTCGCGGGGAGATGCCCGCCCAACCGGTGCGCCGCGCCGCGGTTCCGGCCCCGTCCCGAACTAGGCAAGTTTTTCCTAGCGTCGCGCCCGGCCGAAGCGTGGCGGTTCCTATAAGAAACCAATGGGCGTCTTGGCCCGGGTTCGTAACGGAGCAGGCATTGGCGGCATCTCTCTCGTCCGACGCGCATTCCTGCGGGCGGCCCGTCGCCGGGAGCCGCGGGGCATGAAGCATGCCGTGATCGCACGGCGCGCCGATGCCGCGCCTGCGCCCGCACTCGCCTGGGCGGCCGAGGTGATCGCCGCCGAACGCCGTGCGCTCGAAGCCTTCGAGTCCGCCTTGCCGCCGTCGCTGGGCGACGCCGTCGCGGTGATCGCCGGGCAGGCGAGCCCGCTCACCTGCCTCGGCATGGGCAAGTCCGGGCTGATCGCCGCCAAGGTCGCGGCGACCTTCTCCAGCCTGGGCACACCGGCCTTCGCGCTCAACGCGGGCGAGGCGGCGCATGGCGATCTGGGCGCGGTGCAGGACGGCAATGTCGTGCTGCTCTTCTCCAACAGCGGCACCACCGACGAGATCCTGCGCATCCTGCCCGTGCTCAAGGGCCGCAACTGCGTGCTGATCGGCGTGATCGGCCGCCCCGATTCCCCGCTCGGCCGCGCCGTCGATATCCTGATTCCGGCCTGCACGGCCTGCGAAGCCGATCATATCGGCATGGCACCAACGGCCAGCACCACCTTGCAGCTCGCGATCGGCGACGCATTGGCGGTCGCGGTCAGCCGTACCCATGGCTTTACCCGCGCCGATTTCCTCCGCCACCATCCCGCCGGGCTGCTCGGCCGCCAGTCGTTGCCGCTGCGCACGCTGATGCGCACGGGGGAAGAGCTGCCGATGGTGGGGCCGGACGCGCCGGTCGCCGATCTGCTCGCCATGATGTCGCGCGGGCGGATGGGGGCCGCCTGTGTGGTGGGCGAGGACGGCAAGCTGCTCGGCCTCGTCGTCGACGGCGACATTCGCCGCCATTTCCAGTCCCGCCGGGACGTCTACGATACCCCCGCCCGTGCGCTGATGCAGCCGCGCCCCCAGGTGATCGACCTTGCCGCCACGCTGGGCGACGCGCTCCTGCTGCTGCGCCAGCGCGAAGGCGGCTATTCGGTCCTGCCCGTGGTCGACGGTGCGGGGCTTCTGCACGGCATGCTGCACGCCAAGGACTTGTTGAATGGCTAAGCCCCTGAAGATCGTCGCCTTCGTTCCCGCCAAGGGCAATAGCGAGCGCGTGGCGGACAAGAACACGCGCATCCTCGACGGCGAGCACCTGTTCCGCCGCAAGCTGCTGCAGGCGCTCGACTGCCCGGCGATCAGCGAAGTTTGCCTCGATACCGAAAGCGCGGCGATGGCCGAGCTGGCGAGCGATCTGCCGGTCACCTGGCTCCAGCGCCCCGCCGAACTCGCCACCAACGCCACCGACGGGCACGGCATGTTCGCCTGGGAATGCGCGCAGCGCCCCGACGCCGATATCTGGATCCAGCTGCTCTGCACCGCGCCCTTCGTCACCGCCGAGACGATCGGCCGCGCGATCGAGCGGCTGCTCGCCGATCCGGAGGCGGACAGCCTGGTGGCAGTCACCCGCGCCAAGCAATATTGCTGGACCGGCCAGGGCCCCGCCTATGGCACCGGCCGCATCCCCAACAGCGTCGAGCTGCCGGAAACCATCGTCGAGGCAATGAGCCTGTACATCGTCCGCCGAACCGGCGAGGGCCCGGCGACGCGCCGCTTCGGCACCCGCCCGATCCTGTTCGATCTCGATCCGATCGAACAGATCGACATCAATCATCATCACGACCTGGTAATCGCCGAGACGGTGGCGGCGGGCTTCCGCCAGGCGGAAGTCTCCCGCTTCCGCGCGATGCTGCCGCACCTCTCCTCGCCGCTGCTGTCGGACATCCTGAAGGAGCGCGGCCAGCGCGTGGTGCTGCCCAAGGCGCTGCGCCCGACCACGGGGGGCAAGTTCCTCGGCCGCGCCAAGACGCTCGAGCTCGCCGCGCTGCCCAATAGGCCCGATCGCGAGCCCGGCGGCGCGTGGAACGGCATCTATGGCGCGCTGCAATCCTATCGCTTCGTGCGCCCCGGCGACGTGATCATGGTCGCCACCGAACTGCCCGACTTCGCCTATTTCGGCGATCTCAACGCCAATCTCGCGATCCGATCGGGCGCGGTGGGCGCGGTGATCGACGGTGCGACGCGGGATACTGCCGACGTGCGGGCGTTGGGCCTGCCGGTCTATGCGCGCAGCCAGACCTGCGACGACATCAAGTACGAAGGCACGGTCAAGGCGATGAACCGCCCGATCACCATGGGCGAGGTGCGCATCGCCAATGGCGACGTCATCTTCGCGGATCATGACGGTATCGTCGCGGTGCCGAGGACGCTATGGCCGCAGATCGAAGCGGCGGCGTGGGACGTGCTGTCCAACGAAGCGACGATCCGCATGCAGGCTGCACGCGGCCGCGACGTGGATGCTATCCTCGCCGATTGCGGCACGTTCTGAAGGATTCGGGAATGAAGACGGTCAAGGTCGGTGCCCTCGAGATCGCCAACGACAAGCCGTTCGTGCTCGTCGCCGGCCCCTGCGCGATGGAAAGCCGCGACCATGCCTTCTTCATGGCCGAGGCGCTGACCACGCTGTGCGCCGAACTCGGCATCGGCTTCATCTACAAGAGCTCGTTCGACAAGGGGAACCGCACCTCGATCGACGCGCCGCGCGGGATCGGCATGGAGGCGGCGCTGCAGGTGTTCGCCGACCTCAAGGCGCAGTTCGGCTGCCCGGTGCTGACCGACGTGCACGATGCCGGCCAGTGCGCACCGGTGGCCGAGGTGGTCGACGTGCTGCAGATCCCGGCCTTCCTCTGCCGCCAGACCGACCTGCTGATCGCCGCCGCCCAGACCGGTCGTGCGGTGAACGTGAAGAAGGGCCAGTTCCTCGCGCCTTGGGACATGAAGAACGTCGCCAACAAGCTGGCTTCGTCGGGCAACGAGAACATCATCCTGTGCGAGCGTGGCGCCAGCTTCGGCTACAACACGCTGGTCAGCGACATGCGGTCGCTGCCGATCATGGCGGAGACCGGCTATCCGGTGATGTTCGACGCCACCCATTCGGTGCAGCAGCCGGGCGGGCAGGGCACCAGTTCGGGCGGCCAGCGCGAGTTCGTGCCGGTGCTGGCACGCGCCGCGGTGGCGGTGGGCGTGGCGGCGGTGTTCGTCGAGACGCATCAGGCGCCCGATACCGCCCCCAGCGACGGCCCCAACATGGTGCCGCTCGATCAGATGCGCGCGCTGCTCACCCGCCTCAAGGCGTTCGACGGCCTCGCCAAGGCGGGCTGAGCCTGGCGCCGCTCAGCGGCCCAGCTGTTCCTTCAGCGCATCGATCCGCTTCGAGGCCTCGGCCTTGTTGAGATCACCCTCGATCGGCGGCTCGCCCGCTTCTTCGAGCAGCGTGGTGAGGTAGGAGGCCTGCGCGCCGGTCATCGGATCGTCGCCCGATACCCAGTCGTCGGGATCCTTCTCGGTGTTCGAGCCGGGATGTTCGTCGAGCTTCGGATTGTGCAGTGGTTCGGCCATGATCGCCTCCTGAAGTTCCTGTTATGTTCGACAACGGGCGGCGCAACGCGCTGGTTCCCCGGTCTTTTATCTGAACCCTCGGCGCTCCGGCCCGTTGGGAAGGCGACCGATGCCGGCCAGCAAGGAGCCATCCCATGTCCCTCGAAAAGATGATCGCGCTGCACCCCGATGTGGGCGCCGATGCCAACGCCGCGCTCGCCAAGGCGGCGCGCCACGCCATGCTATGTTCGCTGATGTGCACCAGCTGCGCCGACGCCTGTGTCGCCGAAGCGATGGACATGCGGCAATGCGTGCGCAGCTGCCTCGATTGCGCCGATGTCTGCGCGGCGACCGCACGGCTGGCGACGCGGCGCACCGGGCAGAACATCGCGATGCTGCGGACGATGCTGGAGACGTGCATCCGCGCCTGCGAACTCTGTGCCGAGGAATGCGCCAAGCACGACCACGAACATTGCCGGCTCTGCGCGACGATGTGCCGCGAATGTGCCGAGGATTGCCGCGCGGCGCTGCCCAGCGTGCAGTAAGCCCGATCAGCCGGGCAGCGCCACCGTCGCGACGCTGTCCGGCGCGTCGTGCAGCCGCAGATACAAGGTCTTCCCCGCCGGGCGTGGGAGCGCGATGCTGCTGCCGACAAAGCCGAGCGGTACCGCAGTGGCGCTCGTGAAGTCCGGCTTGTCGCTGATCGCAGCGAGCACGAACAGGTCCTGCCCGGTCAGCGTGCACGGCGTGGCCTCGGCGGGACAGGCGAGCCCGGTCAGCTCCGGCAGCCGGGCGAGGGTGACCAGCGGCTGCCAATCTCCCGGCGTACCGTCCTGCACCAGCCGGTAGCGTAGCGGCCCGGCAATGCCGGCGCCGAGCAGCGCGCGCGGCACGAAATGGGCTACCACCACATCGCCGCCGACCCGCTGGAGCGCGCCGTCACGGAAGGCGAGGCGGGCGCTCGGACCGTCGCCACCGGCGATTTCGACCGTACCGCTATCCCCCAGCGTGCCGCGGGTGACCTTGAACGAGAAGTCGATCGCGGCGTCGGCGGGCAGCACGCCGTCGGGCAGGGTGATCGGCAGCGCGCCGGTGGCGGGCTTGCCGCTCGCCGCGCGGCTGAGCAGGGTGGCCGCGGGGCGGGGGGCCGTTGCGCGGACCGCCAGCTTTACGCTGCGCCCGTCGCGGAGCCGCACCACCGCCTCGCCGTCGCCGGCGGGGATCGGGCCCGGTGCGATCAGCGCCAGCCGGTCGCCCTCGCCGACGCGCGACAGGGCGCCGGCGCTGAAGTGCAGCCCGTGCCAGTCGAGCCCCGCGACCTGATCGAGCCGCGCGCCTTCCAGCACCCCCTCGGCATCGCCTTCGTGCACCACGAAGCGATCGAGCCGGCTCGCCTCGAGCCGCGCGACCAGCGGGATCGTGTCCGGCGGCGCGCTGCCGAAGCGGGCGACATTGAGCGTCAGGGCGCCGGGCTTGGCGTCCTTGAGCGGCAGCGTCATGGTCAGCTCGTCCTGCCCGGTCACCTTGAACGGCACCGGGGTGCGCGTGCCGGCGGCGTCGCTCAGCGCGATCTGGCTGACGCAGAAGGCCGCCCCGCCGCGCAGCACCAGCGGATGCTCGCGGCCCACCACGACATTGCTGTCCGGCACCGCGCGCCACGCGCCCATGGTGTCGAGCTGCACCGGCAGCCGCGGGCCGGAGAAGCTGTCGAAGCCCCAGCGGCCCTGCAGCACCGCGTTAGAAACCGTGCCGAGATCCGCCGGCACCGCGCCGTCCAGCTTCACGCCGCCCTTCTCGACATCGGGCAGCACGGGGAAGTCGCGCGTCGCGCCCTCGTTGCTGGTCACCCGTACCGAGAGCGATCGGCCGAAATCGGTGGCGTAGAGGAGCGGCGCGTCCTCCAGCGGCAGCACCAGATCGGGCTTGGCGAGGCACACCGGCGTCGGCCCGCCCGCCTGCCAGATCGGCGGCGTGGCGGGCCCGATCGGCGGCAGCGGCGCGGCGAGCACCGAGCGCGGGCTCTGGAACGAAGGCGCGGCGTTGAGCAGCAGCTTCAGCGTGTCGCCGCGACCGAGCGCCAGCGCCGGCAGATACTGATATTGCGGGCTGCGGAACGCGCCGAACAGCTTCGCCACGTCGCGCGCCAGCCCGATATACGAGCTGTAATAGCCGCCGCCCGCCTGGGGCGTCGCGGCGATGCTGTAGGCGAGGTCGGCGGGGGTGCCGGTCAGCGTCTCGGCCAGGGTGGTGCCGCGCTGGGTCTGCAGCACCAGCGAATCGCGATTTTGGGTGAGGCAGGCCGCCTGCAGCCCGCGCGGGCGAGAAAGGCATTCGGCGTTGAGCTTGATCCGCAGCGCATTGGCGAGCACCGGCGCGGCGGTGGCGAGCCGCTCGGGGGCCGTGTCGCCGATCCGCGCGATGGCGCTCACGAACGCATCGAGCCGCGCGCGATCGAGCGAGGCCTGGAACAGGTCCTGCGCCACCCGGACGAACACGCCCGGTCGCCCCCGCACCGCGTCGCGCACCGCATCGAACCCGCCGCCGGTGTCCGGCGCGAGCAGCAGCACGGCCTGCTCGGCGCCGTCCGGCACGGTCAGTTCGAGCTTGTTCTTCTTCTTGCGCCACGTCTCGGCGACGAAGAACCAGTCCTTGGGCGGCGGGTTGGTCGCGCCGCGCAGGAAGGCGACGACCAGCAGATAATGCGCCGACTGGTCGGGGGGCAGCGCCGCTTCGGCCGTGACCTTGTCGCCCGGCTGGAGCGAGGGCACCGCGCCGATCGGCAGCGTGGTGTTGCCGCGCGTGACCGTCAGCTTCAGGTCCGGCCCGACCAGGTCGAAGGCGTTTTGCTGGGCCTGGGCGGGGAGCGCGGCGCAGAGCAGCGCCAGCAGTAGCGGGATCAGGGGAAGTCGACGCATCGCGCCGCTATAGGGGAAGCGGGCAGGGCAGGGCCATGGCCTGCGCGACGAGCCGTTGTCGTCAATCACTCGGCGACATTGTCCGCCACCCAGGCCCGGCGCTGGCCGAGTGGCTGGGGTGCGCCGGTGGTGGTGTCGTGCGTGGTCTGGTGCTCCAGCTCCGAATTGAGCTCTGCGCCGAACAGCAGGATATAGGCCGAGAGGTAGAGCCAGGTGAGCAGCGCGACGATCGTGCCGAGCGCGCCATAGGTCGCATCGAAGCGCCCGACATAGCGGACATAGGCGCCGAAGCCGAGGGTCAGCCCCAGCCACAGCAGTGCCGCGAGCAGCGATCCCGGCGTGATCCAGGCCCAGCGCGGTTTCGCCCGCGACGGGCCGCAACGATACAGCGCCGCTGCACCCACGGTGCCGGCGAGCGTCAGCAGCACATGGCTCGCGATCTTGCCGAGCACGAGCAGCGCGTCGGGGGCAAAGGGCAGCAGGTGATCGAGCGCGCCGAGTGCCGTCATCGCCCCCGCCGCCAGCACCGCTGCGAACACGGCGCCGACGGTGATCGCGATGGCGGTCACGTTCACCCAGATGAAGTTGCGCTTCTCCTTCTCCTCATAGGCGATGTTGAGCGCGGCGATGATCGCCCCGGCGCCGTTGCGCGCGCCGAACAGCGCGATGGCCAGCGCGATCAGGATGCCGAAGCCCTTCTGGCCATCGGGGCTGTGGACCAGCCCGAGCAGCTGGTCGCCCACCACCGCGGCGATGTCGCGCGGGAGGACGGTGGAAAGCGCGCGGACGTCGTGCAGCACAGTCACCGGGTCGGCGATCAGCCCGTAGCTCAGCACCACCGCGCCGAGCAGCGGCACCAGCGCGAGGAAGCCGTAGAACGCCACGCCGGCGGCGATCAGCCCGATATTGTCGTCGCTCGCCTCGTTCCAGCTGCGCCACAGCACGGACTTCCATCCCGCCCAAGGCATCGCCCATGGGCTGTGCGCGTCGCGCCCCTTCGGATCCATCCTGCTTCCCCTGTTTCTTGTCGCGGGAAAGCGCGCGACCCTTGGGCCCGGTTCCTTGCGTCCCAAGGTGCAGGCTATTGAGAACGCGGCGGTTACTGCGCGTCCGCATGTCCGAACAACGGCAGCGGCTCTGCCAGCCCGCGCTCGAAATTGGAGACGGTCACGCCTACCAGCCTTATGCCCTTGGGCGTCGGCAGCACCGAGCGCAGCAGCGCGATACTGGCGGCATGAAGCTGCTCGCGGCTGGTGATCGGGGCGGTGTGGCTGCGGCTGCGGGTGATGATCTGGAAATCGGCATATTTGATCTTCACCGTCGCGGTGCGGCCAAAGCCCTGGGTGCGCTCGCACCATTCCCACACGTCGTCCGCCTGGCCCAGCACTGCCGCTTCGATCTCGGCATCCTCGGTCAGGTCGCGGCTGAAGGTGGTCTCGGAGCCCGAGGACTTGCGCTCGCGGTTGGGGTTTACCGGCCGCTCGTCCACGCCGCGCACGATCTGGTGATACCATTCGGCGCTGCTGCCGAAATGCTGCTGGAGGAAGTCGAGCGACTTGGCGCGCAGGTCCGCCCCGGTCTCGATCCCCAGCCGCTGCATCTTGGCGGCGGTGACCGGCCCCACCCCGTGGAAGCGCGAGACCGGCAGCGTCTCCACCCAGGCGGCGCCCATCTCGGGCGTCACCGCGAACTGGCCGTTTGGCTTGCGATGGTCCGAGGCGAGCTTGGCGAGGAACTTGTTGTACGAGACGCCGGCCGAGGCGGTGAGCCCGGTCTCGGCCAGGATGCGCGCGCGGATCTCCTTCGCCGTCGCCCAGGCGGTGCCGAGCCCGCGGCGATCCGCGGTCACGTCGAGATAGGCTTCATCGAGCGACAGCGGCTGGATCAGATCGGTATAGTCGGCGAAGATTGCGTGGATCTGCTGCGACACCGCCTTGTACACGTCGAAGCGCGGCCGCACGAAGATCAGGTCCGGGCAGCGCCTGAGCGCCGTGACCGAGGGCAGGGCCGAGCGCACCCCGAAGGTGCGCGCCTCATAGCTTGCCGCCGCCACCACCCCGCGCGCCGCGGCCGAGCCCACGGCCACCGGCTTGCCCCGCAAGCTGGGATCGTCGCGCTGCTCGACCGAGGCGTAGAACGCATCCATGTCGATATGCAGGATCTTCCGGATGGGCGGCGCAGCCATGGCGCCGATATACCGCCGGATGAACGAATAGGGAACAGCGTTTCCGGTCCAAGTCATTGTGAAACGGGCAGGTGCGCGGCTAAGGGAGAAGGCATGCAGACGTTTCCTCGCCGCTTCGCCCTCCTGCTCGCCTGTCTTCTGTGGACACTGCCCGCGGCGGCGAAGACGATCCTGTTCATCGGCAACAGCTTTACCTTCGGCGCCAATTCGCCGGTGATGCGCTATCGGCCGGACCGCGTGATGGACCTCAACCATGAGGGGATCGGCGGTGTGCCTGCGCTGTTCCGCACCTTCGCAATCGAATCCGGGCTCGACTGGCAGGTGAGCCTGGAAACCTCGCCCGGCAAGGATCTTGCCTGGCACCTCGCCAACCGTCGTGCGCTGATCGATCGGCGCTGGGACGTGGTGGTGCTGCAGGGCTTCAGCACGCTGGATGCCGAGCGGCCGGGCGATCCCACCCGCCACCTCGCCGCCGCCCGCGCCATCGCCGCGCTGGTCCATGCCCGCAATCCCGCGGCGCAGGTGGAGCTGGTCGCGACCTGGTCGCGCGCCGACCAGACCTATCGGCCGGGCGGGCACTGGCACGGCTCGTCGATCTACCGGATGGCGGAAGACCTGCTGGCGGCCAACCGGCTGGGGCTGGTGCCGGGCGCTGGCATCCACGGCGTGCTGCCGGTCGGCACCGCCTGGAACCGCGCGATCCGCGACGGCTTTGCCGATGCCAATCCCTATGACGGCATCGCCTGGGGCCAGTTCAGCCTGTGGACCTGGGACCAGTATCACGCCAGCGCCGAGGGCTATTATCTGGAGGCGCTGGTCGAATTCGGCGGGATCACCGGCCGCGATCCGCGCAGCCTCGGCCCGCGCGAGCGCGCCGCGGAGGATCTCGGGATCAACCCCGAGGTCGCCCGGCGGCTGCGCGACGTCGCCGCCGCCGAGCTGGCGGCTCAGCGGGTCGGCGGCGCGCCGTAAGTATCGGGGGCGCCGTCGAGGCGCACGTCGATCCGATCGAGCAGGAAGCCGGGGTCCATCGCGAACACTTCGATCTTGTGTGCACCCGCGGCCAGCAGGCCCAGCTTGAGCGTGCGCACCGCAGTGTTGGAGAGGACGTTGGCCTTCCATTCATCGCTGCGGCCATGGGTCTCATAGTCCAGCACGGTGATCGCCCCGCCATCCACCCGTACGCCCAGCCGCAGCTTGTTGGCGGAGGTGAGGGCGTGGACCGGCAGGGCGACGATCCTGAGCTCGGCATCGCCCTTGTTGCCCAGCACGAAGGGCAGGACAAGCGGAGCCGCGGCATCGGCGTGGTCGCTGGAGGACAGGTCGAGTTTGCTGCGCAGCACGGCGCCGCGCGAGCCTAGTTCCGCGATCCGCTCCCACGGCGCGCCGGCCAGTTTGAGGTCCGCCGGAGTCAGCGAGATGATGTGGTTCACCTCCGGCGTCGCGTCGCCGGCGGGGAAGGGCTGGAGCACCGGCTCGAGATAGACCATCGCGCCGTTGCAGCGGATCTTGCCGGCAGCGATGGCGCCCTTGCCGTCATAGGTCACGGCAACGCGCATCTCATAGCCGTTGCTCGCATCGAGCCGGCCGGAACGGGCGGAGAGTTCGACGCCTTCCAGCCCCTCCACGGTCCAGTCGCTCACCGCGCCCTTGCCATAGACGGTCATGAACCGCGTTTCCGCCTTGCCCGGCGCGAAGGCGAGCGCGCGGGCATCGGCGCCGCAGGGGGCGACGGGCGCGAGGTCGATCCTGGGAGTGGGCGGCTCGGCGAACACCGCGAGCTGGCGCGGGGCCATGTCCATGATGCCGCGCCACTTGCCGCCGTTCTGGGCATTGTAGGCGGTGGTGTCGGCGACGATCGCCTGGTGGGCGGCGCGGGCCTGATCGGCGAGCGCATTGGCGCTGGCACGACCCTGCCGGGCATAGAGCGCGGCGAGATCGAGCTTGAGGTTGCGCTCGTTGAGCTTGGCCGCCCCGCGGACCGGGTAGAGGACGAGCTGGAAAAAGGCGTCGCGGCGATCGGCCGGCATCGTCGCCGCCAGCGCCTCGGCCTTGTCGAGCAGCGCCTGATAGCGGGCGATCCGCGCCTGTGCCTCGTCGCCGCCGGTGCGGACATAGTCGCCAATGCGGATCGGCGTCTCGGGCTCGACGGTGCTGAAGCCCATGAACTCGGGCTTCCGCTCCCAGGCAAGGTCGTAAAAGTCCATCAGCACGTCGCCCACGGCGGGGCCCTGCGCGCCGAACTGCGTGGTCGCCCAGTCGTACAGCTGGGTGCGCACCGGCTTGTTGAGCAGCTTCGCGTCGAACGCCACGTCGAGGAAGTAGCTGGCCAGCACCTCGCCCGGCTTGATGTCGCCGACATTGACCACCCACAGCTTGCGCGTGCCGGTCTGCCAGGCGCGGTCGAGTTCTTCGCGGATCAGCGCGGGATGGGTGGTCGCCAGCCACAGATAGTCGTGCGGCCGGCCCCAATAGCTGATGTGGTAGTAGAGGCCCGATCCGCCCTTGCGCACGCGCTCGGCGGCGGTCGGCAGCTGGCCGAGATAGCCATAATTGTCCTCGGGCCAGACGAGCGTCACGTCCTCGGGCACCTTGAGCCCGCTGCGATAGACGTCGAGCACCTCCTTATAGAGCGTCAGCACCTGCGGGATCTGGTCCGCCGGCCTGCCCTGCGCGGCGGCGAGCAGGCCGCGCTGCAGGTCGATCGCCTGGGCCGTGGCGGCAAGCGCTTGTTCGGGGCTCTTGGCACCCTCCAGCGCCGAGTCATGCTTGCCGCGCAGGCCGATCGTGTAAACGTTCTCGTACGCCTTCACCGCGTCGACGCGGCGGCGCCAATAATCGACCATGCGGTCGCGATTGGTGAAGAAGTTGAACGGGCCTTGCGTCCTCTCGTCCCACTCGCGGACGTTGTTGCGCATCATTGGTTCGGCATGGGAAGTACCGACGATAATGCCGTACGCCTTTGCCATCTCGGCATTGCCGGGGATCTGGTAGAAGGGCTTGGTGCTTTCGTGCATCGCCGGCCAGATCAGATTGGCCTTGAGCCGCCACATTAGTTCGAAGACGCGGGCATAGGTCTTGGGGCCGATATCGCCGGTCTCGGGCTCGTAGGTCTTGGCCGCCCAGGGCTGGAGGCCCCAATCCTCGTCGTTGAGGAAGATGCCGCGATACTGGACCGAGGGCGCGTCGGAGAGCAGGCGGCGGCCGTCGACGACCAGCCGGTCGGCATGGCGGGGGGTGACGTCGGCCCACCATTCCCAGGCCGAGATGCCGAGCGCGCGGCTGAGGTCCACCGTACCCCAGATCGCGCCGCGTGGGTCCGATCCGGCGATCAGCAGATAGGACCGGCCGGGATGCTGCTTCGAGGGGGCGAGGACGCGGATATAGCGCTCCCACTGGCCGTCCAAGGCGGCGAGATCGACCTTGGTATCGGCGGCGACGGTGCGGACGAGGGTGGAGTCCTTCTGGCCGATGACGACGCAGAGCTTCTCGCAGGCGGCGAGGTCGCCCGCGACCAGCGGCGTCTTGCCCGCGCGCTTGCCGATGTCGCGGGCGAGCAGATCCCCGGCGAGCTTCGCCGAGGTCGCGTCGTCATGGACGATGGTGGCGGTGGTTCGGCCGTCGAACAGTACCGCCTGCTGCGCATGCGCGGCGACGGGAAGGGCGAGCAGGGCGGGCAGGGCGAAATAGCGCATGCGGGGCTTGAAGCATGCGCAGCGGCGGAAGGGAATCCCCTGGAGCAAACGTCCTCTTCCCGCTTACGGGAGGGGCTAGGGGAGGGACTGACGTGGAAGAGGCGCTGCTATGGTCCAGCCCCTCCCCCGACCCCTCCCGCAAGCGGGAGGGGAGCGCAGGTTGTCAGCCCTTCGCCCGTGCCGCAGCCCGGGCGATCGCCACGCATTCCACTTCGGCCAGCAACTCCCCCGCGCTGCCGCTGCTCATCATCGCCCGCTCGGCCAGCCGCACCCGCTCGATCGCGCGGGCGATCTGCGGTGCGGACCAGCGGCGGAGCGCGCGGCCGGTGGCGGGGCGTTCCTTGAAGAAGACGCGGTGGCGCTCCATCGCATCGTCGACGCTGGCACCCTGGTCCATCTCGGCGCGCAGTTCGGCGAGCGTCATCAGCCGGCGGACCAGCTGGCGCATCAAGGGAATGGCCGAGCCGCCGCCTTCGCCGAGCTTGGCCAGTTCCTCGCCCACTTCGGCGACGCGCCCGTCGAGAATCGCCTCGATCGCGCCGAACAGCTCGCCTTCGCCGAGGTCAGCGCCGATCGCATCCAGCGCCGCGCCATCGGCATCGCGGGGATGTTCGGGATCGGCATCGAGGAACAGCGCCAGCTTCTCGATCTCGCGGGTCAGCACGGCGCGGTCGCCGGCCGAGGCCAGCGCCAGCCGGTGCGGCACGTCGCCGGTGAGGCGCAGGCCATGCTCGCGCGCGATCGTGCCCGCCAGCTGCGCGGCGCCCGCGCCTTCGGGCACATAGCAGGCGAATGCCATCGCGCTGGGCGCGGCGATCGCGGCCTTTACCAGCTTGCCGCTGGTCTTGAGGTTGGGGCCGATCGCCACCACCGGATTGCCCGCGCGCTCGGCGCCGAGCAGCAGGGCGATCGCCTCGGCCGCGCCTTCCTCGATATTGGTAACCCGGATGTAGCGCGCCCCGCCGAACAGCGAGAGCGATGCCGCCTCGTCGGCCAGCAGCCCGGGCTGGTCGCGCAGCATCTTCATGTCGATGTCGATGCGCTCGACGTCCGGCCCCAGCGCCTTGCCGAGCCGCTGGGCGAGGTCGGCGGCGCCCGCTTCGTCGGGGCCGTGGAGCAGATAGAGCCGGGTATCGGGCCTCGGCGAGTCTACCGCCGCGCGAATCTGGCCCGCATTGGCCTTCACTTGGGCCGCGCGCCGCCCTCGCGCACCGTCCGCGCCAGCCGGGCGACGATCTGGTCGGCGACGATGCCCGAGAGCCGCTCCAGCGCCGACTTTTCGGCGGCGATCGTGGCATATTCGGAGCCGACCACGTCGATGCCCGCGTCCGAACCGGCGGTGGCGTCGAGCACCACCTGGCCGTTCCGCAGGTCGATCAACTGATAGCGGGCGCGCAACGTCCGCCGCTCGCGCGAGACCGAGTCGTCGCGCCGCACGCCCAGCCCGATGATCTGGTCGTCGAGCTTCACTTCGAGCCGGTACGCCGGTGCACCGCCATTGTTGGCAAGCCGGTCCTTGAGCGCATTGGACACCAGCCAGCCGGACTGGCCCTGGATCGGCGCGACTTCGACCGCCGACAGCGTCGTCGCCACCGGGCCGCTACTGCCCCCCTGATACATCGGATGCAGCCCGCACGCGGAAAGCGCGAGGGCGAGGGGGGCGAGCAGGGCGACGGTCTTGTTCATGCGACGATGTTCACCAATCGATCGGGCACCACGATGATCTTGCGCGGTGCGTTGCCTTCGAGCAGCCGAACGATCTTGTCCGACGCAAGTGCCGCGGCTTCGACCACGTCCTTGGCGGCGCCCTTCGGCATCACCAGCGTATCGCGCAGCTTGCCGTTGACCTGCACCGCGATCGTCACTTCGTCGTCGATCAGCAGCGCCGGATCGACCGCCGGCCATTCGGCATCGGCGATCATGCCGGTCTCGCCCATCGCCGCCCAGGCCTCTTCGGCGATGTGCGGCACCATCGGCGCGACGATGCGGACCAGCGCGCGGATGGCGGCGGTGCGCGAGGCGGAAGGCTTGGCCTTCTCGATCGCCGCGGTCAGCTCATAGAGCTTGGCGACGGCCTTGTTGAAGGTCAGCGCCTCGATGTCCTCGGCCACGCCGGCGATGGTACGATGCAGCTTGCGGTCGAGATCCTTGTCCTCGCCTTCGGCCTGCTCCAGCCCGTCGAACAGGCGCCACAGCCGGTTGACGAAACGCCAGGCACCTTCGATGCCGCTCTCGCTCCATTCGAGGTCGCGCTCGGGCGGGCTGTCGGAGAGCACGAACCAGCGGGTCGCGTCGGCGCCGTACTGGTCGACGATCTCGGTCGGGTCGACGGTGTTCTTCTTCGACTTCGACATCTTCTCGACGCGGCCGACGGTAACCTCGGCGCCGGTGTCGGTCAGATAGGCGGAGCCATCGGCGCGGAACGAGACCTGGGTCGGTTCGAAATACAGCTTCCGCTCCAGCCCCTCATGCTCTTCGAGCTGATAGTAGCTGGCGTGGGTGACCATGCCCTGGGTGAACAGACCCGCAAATGGCTCGGCCACGTCGATGCGGCCGATATGGCGCAGCGCGCGGGTGAAGAAGCGCGCATAGAGCAGGTGCAGGATCGCATGCTCGACGCCGCCGATATACTGGCCGACCGGCAGCCACTGCTCGGCCACCGCCTTGTCGAACGGCTTGTCCGAAGGCTGGCTGGCGAAGCGCAGGAAATACCAGCTCGAATCGACGAAGGTGTCGAGCGTGTCGGTCTCGCGGCGCGCGGGCTTGCCGCACTTGGGGCAATCGACATGCTTCCACGTCGCGTGGCGATCCAGCGGATTGCCGGGGACGTCGAACGTCACATCCTCGGGCAGCGAGACCGGCAGCTGCGCCTTGGGCACGCCGACGGGACCGCAATCCTCGCAATGGATGATCGGGATCGGGGTGCCCCAATAACGCTGGCGGCTGACGCCCCAGTCGCGCAGGCGCCACACGGTGCTGCCGGTACCCCAGCCGCCTTCCTCGGCGCGGCGGATCACTTCGCGCTTGGCATCGACGACGTCGAGCCCGTCGAGGAAGTGCGAATTCACCAGCGTGCCGGGGCCGGTATAGGCCTCGGTGCCGTCGAACTTAGGATCGGTCTTGTCGCCTTCGGAGACGACGCGGCGGATCGGCAGCTGGTACTTGGTCGCGAATTCGAAGTCGCGCTGGTCATGCGCCGGCACGCCGAACACCGCGCCGGTGCCGTAATCCATCAGCACGAAGTTCGCGATATAGACCGGCACCTGCCAGTTCGCATCGAACGGATGCTGCGCGGTGAGCCCGGTGTTCCAGCCGAGCTTTTCCTGCGTCTCCAGCTCGGCGGCGGTGGTGCCGCCCTGCTTGCAGCGCTCGATGAACGCCTGCACTTCCGGATTGCCCGCGGCGAGGGCCTGCGCGATCGGATGGTCCGCCGCGATCGCGACGAAGCTCGCGCCGAAGATCGTGTCCGGCCGCGTGGTATAGACGGTCAGCCCTTCGCCGTTGGACAACGCCCACGTGAACTGCAGGCCTTCCGACTTGCCGATCCAGTTTTCCTGCATCAGCTTCACCTTGTCCGGCCAATGCTCGAGGCCCTTCAGCCCTTCGAGCAGGTCGTCGGCGAAATCGGTGATCTTGAGGAACCACTGGTTGAGCTTGCGCCGCTCTACCAGGGCGCCCGAGCGCCAGCCGCGCCCGTCGATCACCTGCTCGTTGGCGAGCACGGTCATGTCGACCGGATCCCAGTTGACCGCGCTTTCCTTGCGGTAGACCAGGCCAGCCTCATACAGGTCGAGGAACAGTGCCTGTTCCTGGCCGTAATAGTCAGGCTCGCAGGTGGCGATCTCGCGCGTCCAGTCCAGCGCGAAGCCGAGGCGCTTGAGCTGCGCCTTCATCGTCGCGATGTTCTGGCGGGTCCAGGCGCCCGGATGGACCTTCTTTTCCATCGCGGCATTTTCGGCGGGCATGCCGAAGGCGTCCCAGCCCATCGGATGGAGCACTTCCATGCCCTTCATCCGGCGGAAGCGCGCCAGCACGTCGCCCATCGTGTAGTTGCGCACATGGCCCATATGGATGCGCCCCGACGGATAGGGGAACATCTCGAGCACATAGGACTTCGGCTTGGGCGAATCGTCGCGGGCGGCGAAGGTGCGGTTTTCCTCCCACGCCTTCTGCCACGCCGCGTCCGCCTTCAAGGGATTGAAGCGAGACGCCATATTGGGATTCCGATTAGTTGGTCGCGACGGCCGCGCGGCGCAGGTCGCGTGCACGGGTCAGGATGATGTCCTCGAGCTTCTGGACGGTTGCGGCCTGCACGGGTGCGGAGACCCAGGCGCCGTTGCGGTTCACTTCGCGCAGCGCCGCGACCCGCAGCGCATCGGCGCGCAGATCCTGGTCGAGCACGGTAACCGTCACCTTCATCCGCTCGGTGGGGACGTTGGGGTTCACATACCAGTCGGTGACGATCACGCCGCCGTTCGAATCGGTCTGGAGCAGCGGCATGAAGCTCAGCGTGTCCAGCGTGGCGCGCCACAGATAGGCGTTGACGCCGATCGTCGTCACCTTCGACGCCGCCAGATCCGGATTCACGCCCTTCTTGTGGTGGCTGCAGGCGGAGGCGGAAACAGCGAGCGACCCCAGGATCGCAAAGCGCAACAGGCGGTTCATGGACGTCGTACTTCCTACCGGCAAGGGAATGAGTGCCTGCATCTATAGGGCGGGATGTGGCGGGAGCAAGGCGCGACGCGCTGGTATCCGATTGGTCACGAATGGTACGATTCTGTGGGTTGCGTGCAACACTCCGGGAAAATTGCTGCCACCGGTGGAACGTCGCTTTGTTTCCATGGTAGGGACCCCCAATAAGAGAGGTATGCAAATGCGCTTGGTACGTTGGATGTCGGGACTTGGGCTGGGGGCGTTTTGCGCCGCCGGGTTCCTCGTCGCGCCCACGCTCCAGGCACAGGAACGAGACCGCGCACTAAAGGCGGCCGTTCACCCCGCACCCTTGGCGCAGGGCGCCGGCGGGTTTACCCCGGCATCCGCCGATCCCAAGCTCGCCGCCATGCTGGCGCGCAGCGGCATGAACGGGGCGAGCTTCCGCTTCACCCCGGCCGAATCGCGCACCGGGGCGAATCGCGGCGTGACCGTGGCAGTGAACACGGCCTCGAATCGCGCGGTCGATACCGGCAGCCGCCTCGCGGCCGCCAAGCCTGCGTCGGTCAGCCTCGCCCCGATCGCCTATAATCTGGGCGTCGCCGTGGGCTGGCGGCGTCTCGCCGTGTCGGGTGACGTGACCCATATCGACATGGCCAACACCCAGCCGGGCAGCCGCGATCGTTCCGAAGTGGCGCTCAGCTACACCGGCAAGCGCTTGAGCGGCCGCATCGCCGCGGCCGAGGATCGTCCGCTGGCGGGCACCCCGGTGCTGATCGGTGACAAGCCAAGCTATTCGTTCGATCTCGGTGGCTCCTATGCCGTGTCGCGTCGCCTCGATGTGACCGCGGGCGTGCGCTACAAGAGCGAGCGCGATCGCCTGGTGCAGTTCAACGAAGACACGCGCCGCGACAGCCAGTCGATCTATATCGGCACGGCCTTCCACTTCTGATCTGCTGGACCCGGTTAGCGGGTCCAGGCATCGATCGCCGCCCACCCATGCACACCCAGCGGCTTGAGACGCCTGGCCTTGTCCGCGTCCATCCCGCCGAGGGCGATGACCGGCACGGTGAGGCCGCGAATCAGCAGCCCGAATCGCACCGGGCCGAGCACCGCGGCGCCCGGATGCGAGCGGGTGGGGAAGACCGGCGAGACCAGCAGCGCATCGGCGCCGGCGCGGATCGCCGCGATCGCTTCCCGCCGTGAATGCACCGGCCACGTCCTGAGGCCGGGCCCGCGCCGCCCATGGGTGCCCGTCTCGCCGCGCATCGGTTCCGCACCCGCACGCAGCAGCACGAGCCCGCGCCGTCGCGCCACCTTGGCGATGCGGGCGAACAGCGCGCGCCGTTCGGCACTCGGCAGGTGGTAATGGCGGAAGATCACCCCGCTGCCGCGCGGCAGCCGCGCCAGCGCCGCCCATAACGCGTCGCCCAGCCGCGGGTCGGTCATCAGCCACAGGCGCGGGATTGGGGGGTGGCGGGTCGGCATTCGGGTGCCTATAGCCCGCCCCATGCTTCAAGACGATGCCAGCCAGCGGCTCGCCGCGGTGCAGACCGCGATCGCCCGCGCCGCCAAGATCGCCGGCCGCAAGCCCGCCGACATCACCCTGATCGCGGTTTCCAAAACCCATGATGCGGAGACGATCCAGCCGCTGATCGACGCCGGCCAGCGCGTCTTCGGCGAGAACCGCGTCCAGGAAGCCCAGGGCAAATGGCCGCAGTTGCGCGAGACAACTTCGGGCATCGAACTCCATCTGGTCGGCCAGCTCCAGTCGAACAAGGCCGACGAAGCCATCGCGCTGTTCGATGCGATCCACGGTGTCGACCGGCCGTCGCTGGTGAGCGCGCTCGCCAAGGCCATGGACAAGGCCGATCGCCGCCCGGCCTGCTTCCTCCAGGTCAATATCGGCGACGAGCCGCAAAAGGGCGGCTGCCCGGTGGCCGAATTGCCCGCGCTGTTCGCCGAGGCGCGCGCGGCGAACCTGCCGGTCGCCGGCCTGATGTGCGTGCCGCCGGCCGGGCTGGAGGCTGCACCCTATTTCGCCCTGCTCGCCAAGCTGGCGCGCGACCATGGCCTCGACGGGCTCAGCATGGGCATGTCGAGCGACTACGAAACCGCGGTGACGCTCGGCGCCACCCATATCCGCGTCGGCACGGCACTGTTCGGAGACCGGGCATGAACGCGATGACGGGCCTGTCCAGCACGATCCCGATGCGCTTCGCCGGCATCATTTTCGACTTCGACGGCGTGCTGCTCGAAAGCGAATATGCCGGCAACAAGCAGATCGCCGACTATCTGACCAGCATCGGCCACCCGACCACGCCCGAACATTCGATGGCGCACTTCATGGGGCTGGCGGGGCATGATTTCCTCGCTGCGGTCGAGCATTGGATCGGTCGTCCGGTGCCCGAGGGCTTCCACGAAGCCCGCGCCGAGGAAGATGCGAGGGCGCTCTCGGAGGGGCTGCCCGCGGTGGCGGGCGCGCTCCGCTTCCTCGAAAGCCTGCCTGCGGACCTGCCCAAGGCGATCGCCTCGTCCAGCCCTACGCATTGGCTCGACACCCATCTCCGGCATCTGGGGGTGCGCGACCTGTTCGGCGACAAGCTGTTCAGCGGCCGCGAGCATGTCGCCAACGGCAAGCCGGCGCCCGACCTCTACCTCCACGCCGCCGCCGCGCTGGGCGTGCCGATTGCGGACTGCGTGATCCTCGAGGATTCGCCGGTGGGGGTGAAGGGCGCGGTCGCCTCGGGCGCGACGGTGATCGGGCTGTGCGGCGGCACCCACTGCGCGGCCGATCACGGCGAGCGGCTCAAGGCGCTGGGCGTGCACCACATCGCGCAGGATTTCGACGACGTCGCCCGGCTGATTGCCTGACCTTAGCGTATCCTCCCCCTGGCGGGGGAGGATACGCTAGAGTCAAAACTCGTGCCCGGTCCGGTCGCGCTTCGTCGCCAGGTACCGCGCATTGTGCGGGTTGGCCGGCAGCACGTGCGGCACCCGCTCCAGCACGTCGACACCCGCGGCCCGCAGCGTCTCCACCTTTTGCGGATTGTTGGTGAGCAGCCGGATGCGCGGCTGGCCGAGCAGGGTCAGCATCCGCGCCGCCACCCGGAAGTTGCGCGCGTCGATCGCGAAGCCGAGCCGGGTGTTGGCGTCGACCGTGTCGAAGCCCTGGTCCTGCAGCGCATAGGCGCGCAGCTTGTTGATCAGGCCGATGCCGCGCCCTTCCTGGCGCAGATAGAGCAGGATGCCCCAGCCGCTCTTGGAAATCTCCGCGATCGCCGCCTTGAGCTGCGGCCCGCAATCGCATTTGAGGCTGCCGAGCATGTCGCCGGTCAAACATTCGCTGTGCAGCCGCACCAGCGGGGTGTCGCCATTGGGCTGGCCGATCAGCAGCGCGATATGCTCGCCCGGCATCTCGTCGGTGCGGAAGGCGACGATCTCGGCATCCTCGGCGGCCTCCACCGGCAGCCGGGCGCGGCCGACGATGCGCAGGCGATCGGCATCCTCATGCGCGTCGATATCGGCGAGCGTGATCGCGTCCTCGGCATCGCCTTCGAGCACGAAGAAGGCGGGGAGCAGCCCGGCGATTCGCGCCAGCCGAAGCGCCGCCGTCGCGGCATCGGGCTGCACCACCGGAATCGCGCGGAAGGGCCCCTTGAGCGGCGTCGCGAGGTCGAACTGCGGGTCGGCGAGCGCCGTCGCCGCATCGAAATCGAGCCAGTCGACCCGCTCGACCAGCACCGGCGCATCGGGCGTCGCGGCATCGCGCTGGTTGGCGAGCTTGAGCGTCGCCGCACGGCCGGCCGAGAGCAGCACCGGCGCGGTGCCCGCGGGATCGAACGCCGCCAGCCGCGCGCCGTCGCCGGTCTCGATCGCCAGCAGCTTGAGCGTGCCTTCCGCCCCCTTGATGGCGATCGGCCAGCCGCGACGCAGCGCGTCCACGGCTTTGGCGGCGGCGCGGGCACTCGTCAAAAGTCGAACTCCGTCACGATCGGCACATGGTCCGAGGGCTTGAGCCAGGAGCGGCACGGCTCGCATACCTTGTGCGCCGTCGCCTTTTCCGCAACCTCGGGGCTGGCCCACATATGGTCGAGCCGGCGCCCGCGATCGGAGGCGGCCCAGTCCTTGGCGCGGTAGCTCCACCAGGTGAAGCAGCGCTGCGGCGCGGGGATGAACTTGCGGCCGAGATCGACCCAGCCATGCGCTGCCTGCAAGCGGCCCAGCGCCTCCACCTCGATCGGCGTATGGCTGACCACGTCGAGCAGCTGCTTGTGGCTCCAAACGTCCGATTCGAGCGGGGCGATGTTGAAGTCGCCGGTCAGGATCGTCGGCACGTTCAGGCCCTCGGACCATTCGGTCATCCGCTGGACGAAATCGAGCTTCTGGCCGAATTTGGGGTTCACCTCCCGGTCGGGCACGTCGCCACCGGCGGGGACATAGACATTCTCGAGTCGCACGCCGTTCGGCAGCCGTACGCCGACATGGCGCGCTTCCTGGTTGGCCTGCCAGTCGAGCCGGTCGTCCTCCACCAGCGGCACGCGGGAGACGATCGCGACGCCGTGGTGCATCCGTTGGCCGTGCTTGATGACATGGGCATAGCCCAGGTCGTGGAACGGCGACTCGGGGAAGTCGCCGTCGATCACCTTGGTCTCCTGGAGACACAGGATGTCAGGGGCTTCCTCGCGCAGAAACTGCTCGACGATGGCGATGCGGAAGCGGACGGAGTTGATGTTCCAGGAGGCGATCTTCACGCGCGCCGATGTAGCGATTCTTCGGCGGAGCGCCAGACCAGCCGGAAAAGGAAAGGCCCCCGCTCCGGGGGCAATGGAGCGAGGGCCGACCTAGCGTTCGTCACGCAGGCGGGAAGGGGTACCAGGCCCGGGCAACAGGGGGAAAAATCCCGGGCAAAAACCCCATCCGCACTTACGCTCTTAGACCGGCGAACCTGTCGCTTGGATGAACGATTGCACAGAAAGCGAAATTAGTGCGTGCGGCCCTGCGGACGCGGATCGGTCCAGCGGAAGCTCGAATCGCCGACGGGCACGTTGAAGCGCTGGTTGCTCAACCGAATCGTGGTGCGGTTGTTCTGCGCGTCGAGCGCGACCCAGCCCTGGAGCTTGAGGCCGGCGGGCGCGGCCGCATCCTTCTGGAAGACGAGGGTGATCCGGCCATATTCGGGATGCTTGTTGTCGTGCACCTCGACCGAGACCACACGGGAATCGGCGGTGGGCTTCACTGTCGCATAGCCGCTGATGTCGCGATTCGGATCGAGCAACACGCGCAGCGGCGAATTGCCGATCGGCCAGCGCTGCACCTGCCGCACCTGATAGTCGATGAAATAGAGGCTGCTGCCGTCGGCGACGATCAGCTGGGGCACGCCCTTCTCGTACTGGAAGCGGATCTTGCCGGGGCGCTTCAGCGTCATCGTGCCGGCGACGACGCGGCCGTTGCGGTCTTCCTGGGTGAAGTCCGCGGTCATGCTGGTGACCGCCTTCAGATGCTGCTGGACCTGATCCAGCTCGGGCGCCGGCGCCGCCGCGACGAGCAGCGGGGCGGCGAGCAAGGACAAGGCCAAGGGACGGGAAAACACGAGGAACGTCTCCGAATTGCTGGTCGCCCGGGTAGCGGGCGGGGCTTGAACGGGCTGTGAACCCGCACCCCACCCGATTCGATCCCGTTACGGCTTGCCTTAGAGCGGCCGCCCGTCGGTATCCATCAGCACTTCGCGGCGGCCGACATGGTCTGGCTTGGAGACGAGATTCTCGCGCTCCATCCGCTCGATCAGCCGCGCCGCCGAATTGTAGCCGACGCGGAGCTGGCGCTGCAGCCAGGAGGTGGATGCCTTCTGGCTCTCCGCCACCAGCTGCACCGCGCGGCGATAGGTCTGCTCCTCGGGGCTGTCCTCGCCGTCGGGTGCGCCTTCCAGCGTGAAGCCGCCGTCCTCGGGCTCCTCGGTCACCGCCGAGATGTAATCCGGCGCCCCCTGCGATCGCCAGAAATCGGTGACCGCCTGAACCTCGTCGTCGCTGACGAAGGGCCCGTGGACGCGGGTGATGCCCTTGCCGCCGGACATGTAGAGCATGTCGCCCTTGCCCAGCAGCTGCTCGGCGCCCTGTTCGCCGAGGATGGTGCGCGAATCGATCTTTGAGGTGACGTGGAAGCTGATCCGGGTCGGCAGGTTGGCCTTGATCACGCCGGTGATGACGTCGACCGAGGGGCGCTGCGTCGCCATGATCAGGTGGATGCCCGCCGCGCGCGCCTTCTGCGCGAGCCGCTGGATGAGGAATTCGACTTCCTTGCCCGCGGTCATCATCAGGTCGGCGAGCTCGTCGACGATGACGACGATCAGCGGCAGCACCTGCAGGTCGAGCGTCTCTTCCTCGTAGATCGGCTTGCCGGTTTCGGGATCGTAGCCCACCTGCACCTTGCGGCCGAGCGTCTGACCCTTGGCCTTCGCCGTGCGCACCTTGTCGTTGTAGCTGGCCAGGCTGCGGACGTTGACCGAGGCCATCATCCGGTAGCGATCCTCCATCTGCTCCACCGCCCATTTCAGCGCGCGCACCGCCTTGGGCGGATCGGTCACCACGTCGGCAAGCAGGTGGGGGATGTCCTTGTACATGCTGAGTTCCAGCATCTTCGGATCGATCATGATCAGCCGGCACTGCTCGGGCGTGAGCCGATAGAGCAGCGACAGGATCATGCAGTTGAGCCCCACCGACTTGCCCGAGCCGGTGGTACCGGCGACGAGCAGGTGCGGCATGGGCGCCAGGTCGGCGATCACCGGCTCGCCGGCGATGTTCTTGCCGAGCACCACCGGCAGGGTGGCGCCCTGTTCCTCGAACTGCTGGCTGCCGATCAGCTCGTGCAGGCTCACGCCTTCGCGCGTCGCATTGGGCAGCTCGATGCCCATCACGGTGCGGCCGGGGATGGTGGCGACGCGGGCCGAGATCGCGCTCATGTTGCGGGCAATGTCGTCGGCCAGCTGGATCACGCGGCTGGCCTTGATGCCGCTCGCCGGCTCCAGCTCGTACATGGTGACTACGGGGCCGGGGCGGACCTCGACGATCTCGCCCTTGACATGGAAGTCCTCGAGCACGCTTTCGAGCAGCCGGGCGTTGCGCTCCAGCGCGGCCTTGTCGACCGTCGCGGTGCGATTCGCCGGGGGCGGGGTGAGCAGGTCGAGCGGGGGCAGCTGGTAGCTGTCCTTGAAGTCGAGGGCGGCCTGCACCGGCGGCTTGGTGCGGGCAGGCGCGGTGGCGATGGTGCGGTCGGCGATCACCGGGCCGGGGCGGTTGTCCGGCACCACCACGCGGCGCGGTTCGGCGGCGCGGGGCGGGTCGCGGTCGAAGGGCAGGTCGTCGTCGTCCTCGTCGGGATCCTCGTCGAACGCCGCCACCGTCTGCGGCCGGGCGCGGAAGCCCGCGCCTTCGGGGGCCGTGACGATTCGCGCCTCGCCGGTCGAGCGGGTGAAGCGCGGCATACGGAACAGGCGCAGCGGCGAGGTAAACTCGAGCCGTATCCACCACAGCCATAGCCCGCCGAGCAGCAGCAGCAGCCCGATGCCGCGGCCGACCCAGAAGGACACCGCCGGATCGCCCGCAAGCCCGATCAGCCAGTCGACGCCGCCCGCGATCGAAAGCCCGATCATCCCGCCCATGCCGGCCGGCAGCCGCCAGTCGAGCGGCAGCGACCAGTCGAAATGGAGCAGTCCGAGCCCGATCGCGGCGAGCGTAGTGGCGGCCAGCGCGCTGCCGATCATCCGGCGCGGGTGCTCGATCGGGCGGTCGATCATCATCCGGTGGGCGCTCAATAGTCCCACGGGGGCGAGCAGCAGCACCGGCAGGCCGACGATCGTGTAGAGGATGTCGGCGATCCAGGCGCCGACCGGGCCAAGCCAGTTGCGCACCGGCCCGCCCGCGGCGGTGTTCAATGCCGGATCGGAGGCATGGTAGCTCAGCATCGCCAGCACGAGCGCGACGGTCAGCACGAACAGCGCCGTGCCCGCCAGGACGAACCCGCCGCGGCGGACACCCGCCTTCATCGTGTCGCGCCAATGCGGCGCTTCTGCGCGGGACGCCATCGCCCAGCCTCCGGATCTGTAAGGAAAAACGTGGCGGAATCATCGCGCCTGCGGACTCCGCCGTCAAGGCGCGGGGGACTACGGCATGCTTACCATCGCATGCGGGACTCGGCTCGTCGAACATTTTGCGGCGCAGCAAGTTCATCCCTGCTATGCCGTTAACGAACCGCGCATCGGAATCGGTGCGCCTGTGGAACGGTTCCGCGGTCGCTGCTTTTAGTGGAAACCGCGAACAGTATCAGCAACGGAGCCGAACGTTCTTGGCTACCGGCACTATGCGGCAACGACGTTGGGGGATTCAGTAGTGAACACACGTTGGGCGATATTCGGCACCGGCGGGATTTCGGCGAAGTTCGTCTCGGGCCTTCGTCACGCCAAGGGCGCCAAGCCGCAGCTGGTGGTATCGCG
Source organism: Sphingomonas sp. 22176 (assembly GCF_052045505.1). Taxonomy (NCBI): domain Bacteria; kingdom Pseudomonadati; phylum Pseudomonadota; class Alphaproteobacteria; order Sphingomonadales; family Sphingomonadaceae; genus Sphingomonas; species Sphingomonas sp. 22176. Next base: position 588,095 of record NZ_JBQEPL010000001.1, read on the forward strand.
CAGTGCGGAGTCGGGCCGGCGCTTTGCGGATGCCTTCGGGATTCCCGAGGTGGCCGAGGGCTATGACAGCGTCACCGCGGCCTCGCCCTTCGACGTCGCCTATATCGCCACCCCGCCGTCCGAACATGCCCGCCACGCGATCGCCTGTATCGAGGCGGGCAAGGCGGTTCTGATCGAGAAGCCGTTCGCCTCCTCGGTGGCGGAAGCGCGGCGCATCGCCGATGCCGCCCGCGCGCAGGGCGTGTTCTGCATGGAAGCGATGTGGACCCGCTTCAATCCCGCCGCCCGCCGCCTGCGCGACCTGGTCCGCGACGGCGCGATCGGCGAGGCGCGCCAGGCGCACGGCGCATTCTGCTTCACCAACGAGCCCGATGCCGCCAACACCAGCTTCGATCCGCAGCGCGGGGGCGGGGCGCTCGCCCAGCTCGGCGTTTATCCGATCTCGCTGCTCCACTGGCTGTTCGGCGCGCCCGAGGCGGTGGAGGCGTTCGGCCGGATCGGCGATACCGGCGTCGAGGAAGATGCGGCGATCAGCCTGCGCTTCGCCGGCGGGGTGGTGGCGACGGTCAATACCAGCCTGCGCGCGCTCGGCGACAATGGCCTGCGCATCGGCGGCACGCATGGCAGCGTCGCGTTCGAAGGCCCGATCTTCCGCCCCTTTGGCGTGCGGCTCCAGCGGATGACCCCGCGGCGGAAGGGGAGCGGCTCCGGGCTCGGCCGCAAGGCGCTGCTCCGCGAACAGGGGCTGCCGCAAAAGCTGTCGCAGCTCCACGGCCTGCTGACGCGCGGCGGCAAGGTCGACCGGCAGCTGTTCGCCGGCAACGGCTATCACTATCAGGTCGAAGAAGTCGGCCGCTGCCTCGCCGCGGGGCTCCAGGAGAGTCCGGAGATGACGCTGGCGGACAGCATCGCGGTGATGGAAACCATGGACACAGTGCGCGAACGGATCGGGGGACAGGGCAAATGAAGATGCAGGGCGAAACCACGGGCAAGACGGGCGTGGCCATCATCGGCTGCGGCTATGTGTTCGACCATTACATGACGACGGCATGGGCGCATCCGGAGATCGACGTGCGCGGCGTGTACGACATCGATCTGGCCCGCTCGGCCAAGGTGTCCGATTATTACGGCTTCTCGGTCTATCCCGATCTCCAGGCGATCCTGGACGATCCCGCGGTCACGCTGGTGCTCAACCTCACCACCATCGAGGCGCATTTCGAGCTGACCCGCGCGCTGCTCGAAGGCGGCAAGAACGTCTATTCGGAAAAGCCGCTCACCACCGATCTGGAAGAGGCGCGCACGCTGTTCCGCATCGCCGAGGAGCGCGGGCTCGTCCTGTCGAGCGCGCCGTGCAACTTCCTCAGCGACAGCGTTCAGACGATGTGGAAAGCGGTGCGCGACGGCGCGATCGGCAAGCCGCTGCTGATCTATGCCGAGTTCGACGACAACCCCATCTACCTGATGAAGCCGGAGACCTGGCGCAGCCGCACCGGCGCGCCCTGGCCCTATATCCACGAATATGAAATGGGCTGCACCTTCGAGCATGTCGGCTACCATCTGGTGTGGATGCTGGCGATGTTCGGGCCGGTGCGCTCGGTCACCGCCTTCTCCAAGGTCGTCGTACCGCACAAGACCGACCAGCCGATGCACCCGGCGAACACGCCCGACTTTTCGGTCGCGACGCTCGATTTCGTCAGCGGCGTCACCGCGCGCGTCACCTGCAGCATCGCGGCGCCGGCAGACCACCGCATGCGGGTGATCGGCGACGAGGGCGAGCTGAGCACCGATACCTATCGGCATTACCAGTCGCCGGTGTTCCTCGAGCGCTTCTCCCAGCTCAGCCTCAATGCCCGCAAGGCGCGCAGCCTGCGGCTCCAGCCGCTGTTCGGCCGCGGCTTCGGCGTCGGCGGGCGGGTGCTGCCCTTCGTCCGCCACTGGAAGTCGTTCGCGACGATGCGCGCCAATGCCGCGGGCAAGACCTCGTTCTTCAAGAAGCTGGTCGCCGGCGCCAAGCGCCGCGAGGTCGGTGCGCAGGACAAGATGCTCGGCGTCGCCGAGACCGCACGCGCGTTGCGGATGGGCGAGCCGTGCCCGATCCCGCCCGATTTCATCCTCCACGTGACCGAGCTGACGCTGGCGATCCAGGGCGCGGGCACGATGGGCGGCGCGGTGGCGCTGACCACCAGCTTCGTGCCGTTCGAGCCGATGGCCTCGACCAAGGCCGATCCGCGCAACTATCGCGACAGCTATTCGCCCGGCTTCCTCGCCAAGCGGATGGACGGGATGATCGAGCGGCTCCACCAGCATTGATGTCGGGCAGGTGCAGGGGTTTCCCGCCCCTGCACCTGTTGACGGCTGGCAGGCGCGTGCGAACCTGCTAGGGCAGGGCCATGGACCAGGCGGACATTCTCATCCTAGGCGGCGGGCTGGTCGGCAGCGCGCTGGCGGTTGCGCTCGACGCGCATGGCATCAGCTCGATCGTGATCGATCCGGCGGACCCCGAAACCATCCTCGGCGCGAGCTTCGACGGCCGCGCCTCGGCGATCGCGAGCGCGCCGATGCGGATGTTCGAGGCGATCGGCGTCGCCGGGCGGCTGGCGGGGAAGGGGTGCCCGATCGAGGGCATCCGCGTCTCCGACGGGCTGGAGCCGGGCAAGCTCGATTTCGCGCCGGACGCCGATGACGGCGCGCTCGGCCATATGTTCGAGAATCGCGTGCTGCGCACCGCGCTGTTCGAGGCGGCGCAGGCGGCGCCGCTGGCGGATGTTCGGATGCAGACTCAGGCGGTTTCGGTGGAGCGCGGCCCCCACGGCGTGGTCGCGACGCTCGATTCGGGGGCGACGGTGCGCGCGCAGCTGCTGATCGCGGCGGAGGGGCGCAACTCGCCCACCCGTGATTCGGCCGGCTTCAAGGTCGCGCGCTGGACCTATGACCATGCCGCGATGATCGCGACGCTCAACCACGAGCGGTCCCACGAGAACATCGCCTACGAGATTTTCTACCCGCAGGGCCCGTTCGCGATCCTGCCGCTGCTCGACGACGAACGCGGCCATCGCTCGGCGGTGGTGTGGACCGTCCATGCCCGCGACGCGGCGGCGATGCACAAGATTTCCGACCGCGCCTATCTGGCCGAGGCCGAGAAGAAGATGGGCGGGTTCCTGGGCAAGCTGGGGCCGCTGTCGTCGCGCTCTTCCTATCCGCTGGGCTTCCACCATGCCGCCTGGATTACCGCCGAGCGGCTGGCGCTCGTCGGCGACGCCGCGCACGGCATCCATCCGATCGCGGGGCAGGGCGTCAATGTCGGCTTCCGCGACGTGGCGACGTTGGTCGAGGTGCTGGTCGACGGCAAGCGGCTGGGGCTCGACATGGGCGATCCCGAGCTGCTCGCCCGCTACCAGCGCTGGCGCGGGCTCGACACCTTCATGGTCTCGCTGGCGACCGACGGGCTCACCCGGCTGTTCGGCATCCCCGGCGCGCTGCCCAATGCGGTGCGGCGCTTCGGCCTGTCGGCGGTGGACAAGCTGCCGCCGCTGAAGAACTGGTTCATGGGCGAGGCGCGGGGCGAGAGCGGTGACGTGCCCAAGCTGCTCCAGGGGATTACGGCGTAGGGTCACCCGCCGCGTCGACGATGGCGCGGGCGGCGTCGAGGTCCTCGTCGTCCACCATCACGCGTACCGGGATCAGCAGATAGCTGCCGTCGGCAATGCTGGCGCCCGCGTCGAACACGAAGCTGGGGATGTCGTCATCCTCCAGCCGGCCCTGGACGATGAAGGCTTCCTGCCGGTTGAACCGGCCGAGTTCGACGAGCGCCATGCCGGCCTCCGATGATTGACGCGCATGGGGCATGCGCATAGCTTGTTCGCATGAAGCACGATCCGATCGCGTCCGGCAAGCGCAAGGCGGTGAACCTGTCGCTCGACACGGGTATCGTCGCCGCCGCGCGCGAGGCGGGACTGAATCTTTCGCAGGTGTGTGAGGCCGCCATCCGTAGCGCCACCAAGACGGAACAGGACCGTCTCTGGCAGGAGCAGCATCGCGAGGCGATCGAGGCGAACAATGCCTGGGTCGAGCAGCACGGCCTGCCGCTGGCGAAACATCGCCTTTTCTGATGGCTAAGTTCGATGTGCATCGCGGCGGAGGCGGCACGCTTCTGCTCGACTGCCAGAACGACCTACTGCAGCACCTCAACACGCGGCTGGTGGTGCCGCTCGCTAAGCCAGAAGAGGCAGTTCAGATCGACCGGCGCCTCACCCCGGTGCTGGAGGTCGAGGGCGCGCCGCGCATCATGCTCACCCATTTCGCCGCTGCCATCCCGCTCGCGGAGCTTGGAGCGCGCATTGGCTCTGTCCGCGACCAGGAATATGTCGTGCCGGGGCGCTGGACATGCTGATCTCGGGCTACTGACGACGGATCAGGCCGCCGTCCCGCCCACCGTCAGGCCTTCCACCAGCAGGGTCGGCTGGCCGACGCCGGCGGGGATCGACTGGCCGCCCTTGCCGCACATGCCGATTCCCTCATCGAGCGCGAAGTCGTTGCCGATGCCGGTGACGCGGTGGAGCACGGTCGGCCCGTCGCCGATCAGCGTCGCGCCCTTGATCGGGGCGCCCAGCTTGCCGTTCTCGATGAGGTAGGCCTCGGTGCACGAGAAGACGAACTTGCCCGAGACGATGTCGACCTGTCCGCCGCCGAAGCTCTTGGCGTAGATGCCCTTCTTCACGCGCGACAGCAGCTCGGCCGGATCGTCCTTGCCGCCCTTCATGAAAGTGTTGGTCATCCGCGGCATCGGCGCGTGCTGGAACGACTCGCGGCGGCCATTGCCGGTGGGCTCGACCCCCATCAGCCGGGCGTTGAGCCGGTCCTGCATATAGCCCTTGAGGATGCCGTCCTCGATCAGCACCGTCTCGCGGGTCGGCGTGCCCTCGTCGTCAATCGAGAGCGAGCCGCGGCGATCATAAATCGAACCGTCGTCGACCACCGTCACGCCCGCCGCCGCGACGCGCTCGCCGATGCGGCCGGAAAAGGCGCTGGTGCCCTTGCGGTTGAAGTCGCCCTCCAGGCCATGGCCCACTGCCTCGTGGAGCAGCACGCCCGGCCAGCCGGGGCCGCACAATACGGTCATGTCGCCCGCCGGGGCCGCGACCGCATCGAGATTGACGAGCGCCTGCGCCAGCGCCTCGTCGATCGCACGGTTCCAGGTCTCGGGCTGGAACAGCCGGTCATAGACGACGCGACCGCCGGTGCCGAAGCTGCCGGTCTCGCGGCGGCCGTTCTGCTCGACCACCACCGAGACGTTGAGCCGCACCAGCGGCCGCACATCGGTGGCGACGAAACCGTCGGCGCGCACCACCTCGACGACGCTCCACTGGCCGGTGAGGCTGACGGAGACCTGCTTCACCCGGGGATCGCGGGCGCGGGCGGCGGCGTCGATCGTCTGGCACAGATTCACCTTGTCGGCGAAGGGCACCAGGTCGAGCGGATCGGCATCGGTATAGAGGTGGCGGTTGTTGCCCTGGGGCGGGGGCGCTTTGCCCTGCTTGGCCGGATCGATCAGTGCCATCGTCTCGGCGGCGCGGCGGATCGCGGCGGCGCTGATCTCGTTGGCATGGGCGAAGGCCGTCGTCTCGCCCGAGACCGCGCGCAGGCCGAAGCCCGACTGCGTGTCATAGGCGGCGGTCTTCAGCCGGCCGTCGTCGAAGCCGAACGCCTCGGACTTGCGATATTGCAGATAGAGCTCGCCATCCTCAGCCTGGCCCAGCGCATCGGCGGTCAAGCGAACGGCAGCGTCGGGATCAAGCCCGTCGCGATAGAGGAAGGCGCGGGGATCGTTGGGAATGCTCATCCTACCGATATAGGAGGCGCGTGCGCAGAGTCACGCGCTCCCGCGACGATCAGATGCTGGCGCCTGCCGGGTGGTCGGGCAGCTGGCTCTGGTCGGCGCCGTCGGCAGGGCCGCCGATCAGCACGAAGCGGCGGTCGCAATAGCCGCAATCGACATAGCCGGTCTCATCGATTTGCAGATAGACGCGCGGGTGGCCGAGCGCTGCGGGCAGGCCGGGGCCGGTGCCGTCGCAGGCGACGCGGGCGTGGGCGGTGCGGATGACTTCGGGCGGGGCGATCATGTCCCGCGCCTTAGCAAAGCGCGCGGGGGCTCGCAATCGGATGCGCAGGGTCTTAAAGCTGCCGGCCATGACCCAGGCAGCGATCGCGATCGACACTCTGTGCAAGACCTATCAGGGCGGCAAGCGCGCGCTCGACGGGGTGAGCTTCGACGTGCCGCGCGGGCAGATCTTCGGCCTGCTCGGCCCCAACGGCGCGGGCAAGTCGACGCTGATCAACATCCTGGCGGGGCTGGTCAACAAGACCGACGGCAAGGTCTCGATCTGGGGCTTCGACATCGACGCGCATCCGCGCAACGCCAAGGCGAGCATCGGCATCGTCAACCAGGAGATCCTGTTCGATCCCTTCTTCACGCCCAAGGAGACGCTGGAGATCCAGGCGGGCCTGTACGGCGTGCCGAAGGGCACGTTCGATGCGATGGCGCTGCTCCGCGCGGTGCATCTCGAAGACAAGGCCAATGCCTATTCGCGCACGCTTTCGGGCGGCATGAAGCGGCGGCTGATGGTTGCCAAGGCGATGGTGCATTCGCCGCCGATCATCGTGCTCGACGAGCCGACCGCGGGCGTCGACGTCGAACTGCGCCAGCAGCTCTGGGCCTATGTGAAGCAGCTCAACCAGCGCGGCGTGACGGTGGTGCTGACGACGCACTATCTCGAAGAGGCCGAGGAGCTGTGCGACCGCATCGCCATCATCAACCACGGCCAGCTGATCGCCAACAAGCCCACGCGCGAGCTGGTCGGCATGGCGCAGGAAAAGGTGGTCGAGGTGACGGTGGACCGCGACATCGCTGCGGCACCGGACAATGCCTGCTTCCAGAAGGTGGAGCTGAAGGGCGAGCGGGTGCTGGTGATCACCTACCGCAAGGACCAGGCCAATGCCGGCGAAGTGCTGGGCGCGGTGCAGGCGGCGGGGCTGGGGATCGTCGACGTGTCGACCCGCGAGGCGGACCTGGAGGATGTGTTCCTGAATTTGACGCGGGCGGGGTAGGGAGAGGCTTAGGTCTTCACCAAATCTGGAACGAGCCCTCGTTCAGGAACAAGCAGACGTCGTTAAAGCTTTCCGTGATCGTATCGGGCTTGATTCGCATCGCATCTGGGATCGCCCTCCCGGTCGCTTCGATTTGCTCTTCGAGGCGGCGGATTACGTCAGCGACAGCAAAGCCGAACTTGGGATGATGCGCCGCTGTGACCAGGTGGCGGCAAAGATTATGCGCATCGCTAGCGCTGACAGTCTGCCCATCATTGGAGTCATAGCCACCTCGCCAATCGGGATCGCTTTCGAGGGTGGTACCTTCAGGTTGCCAGCCAAAGGAGCTGGCGAGGTTCAGGTAAACTGCCCACGGGCCGCCGCCGATACGAAATTCGCGCCCATGCTCATTCTTCAGATCGAAAGCCACAGCGAGGTCCTCAGAGAAACACTCTCATTATAGACGACTATCGTCGATACTTTGCAAAAAAGTCCCACATTGCTTCGTTGTCCGCCACCCAGACATGACCGGCGCCATGTTTCACCCGACCAGCCACGTCCGCGCCGCCCGAGCAGCGGCTGAAGCGCTCTTCCTGCACGTCGGCTGACACCTCGCGCTCCACGGGCCCCACCCGGCACCCGTTCAGATCCGCCCAGCGGACCAGCGCGGTGTGCATCGTGTATTGCCAGTATCCCGCGCCGCCGCCCTGGATGGGGTTAGTGGTGTCGGCATCGCCGGCGAACGCCAGCACCGGTATCGGCCGCGCGGGCGTGCAGGTCGCCGGATCGGGGACGCGGGGCAGGTCCTTGCGCGGATTGCCAGCGCGCAGGCCCACCACCGGCGCGATCGCGGCGAAGCGGTCCGCGGCGACGCAGCCGAGCCACGAGGTCATCCGCCCGCCGCCTGAATATCCGGTGGCGTAGATGCGCGCGCGGTCCACGCAGCCCTTGGCCGCGAGCTGGTCGATCGCGGTCTGCACGAAGGCGACATCGTCCGCATCGTCCGGGCCGGGGATCTTGCCAGTCACCGTCGGCACGCCGGGGATGTTCCACACGAAGCCCTTCTCCGCCGGGATGCCGCCGTCTGGCGCGGCGAGCAGGAAGCCGTGGCGGTCCGCGGTCGCCTCCAGCTTCGACTGGTCGAGGATGTCGCGTCCCTTGCCGGTGCTGCCGTGGAACACGAACACCAAAGGCAGCCGTGCGGCGCTGCGACCGGCGGGGACATGCACCAGCATCGATCGGCCGGTGCCCTCGATCGCCACCGGCACCGTCGTTCCAGCGGCCCCAAGCCGGCACGTCGCCGCCTGTGCCGAGCCGCTGCCGAACAGCATCGCCACTCCGATCCACCAGCCCAACCGCATCTGCTTCTCCTATGCGCAACCCCCTTATGCCCAAGGGTAGGGATTGCGGAACCCGGCGCATGCGCGCTTTAAGCGCCGCAAAGGAGTGCCTCTTTGTCCGACACCAATCACCAAAGCGATGTCCTGGTCCTCGGTTCCGGCGCGGCGGGGCTTACCACCGCGCTGCATCTGGCGGACCGGTTCAAGGTGACGGTGCTGGCCAAGGGCGGCTTTGCCGAGGGCTCCACGGCCTGGGCGCAGGGCGGGATCGCCGCGGTGCTGGAAGAGGGCGACACCTTCGAAAGCCATATCGAGGACACGATGGTCGCCGGCGCCGGGCTCAACGACCGCGCGACGGTGGAGATGGTGGTCGAGAATGCCCCCGCCGCGATCGAGCGGCTGGTCCAGCTCGGCGTGCCGTTCAATACCGAGGGCAATGCGCTGCACCTCACCCGCGAGGGCGGCCACAGCCACCGCCGCATCGCGCATGTCGACGATGCCACCGGCCTCGCGGTGCAGACCGCATTGCTCCGCGCCGCGCAGGCCCATCCGAACATCACGCTGGTGCCGGACATGGTGGTGATCGACCTCGCCACCAGCCGGCATGAGCTCCGCTATTCGGGCGCCGGCAATGTCTGGGGCGTCTATGCCTTCAACCGCCAGACCAACCGGGTCGAACTGTTCACCGCCCGCGCGACCGTACTGGCGACGGGTGGGGCGGGGCGGACCTACCTCTTCTCCACCGCCCCGCGCGGCGCGACCGGGGACGGCATCGCGATGGCCTGGCGTGCGGGCTGCCGCATCTCCAACATGGAGATGATGCAGTTCCACCCGACCTGCCTCTACAATCTCGACGTCAAGAATTTCCTGATCACGGAAGCCGTGCGCGGCGAGGGCGGGCATCTGCTGCTGCCCCCCGAAGCGGGCGACGAGGCGGGCCACCGCTTCATGCCCGATTTCGACCCTCGGCTGGAGCTGGCGCCCCGCGACATCGTGGCGCGGGCGATCGACCATGAGATCAAGCGCCTCGGCCTCGATTATGTGCACCTGGACATCAGCCACATGGGGCCCGAGTTCGTCCAGCACCATTTCCCGACCATCTACCACCGGCTGCTCGACCTCGACATCGACATGACGAAGGAGCCCATCCCGGTGGTCCCCGCGCAGCATTACACCTGCGGCGGCGTGATGATCGATCGCGACGGGCGGACCGACCTGCCGGGCCTCTATGCCGCGGGCGAGGTCAGCCAGTCGGGGCTGCACGGCGCCAATCGCCTGGCCTCCAACTCGCTGCTCGAATGCTTCGTGTTCGGCGAGGCGGTGGCGAATCACATCGGCGCGCATTGGGGCGATCTCGCCCCGCCGCCGGCGATCCGGCCCTGGGACGAGAGCCGGGTGACCGATTCCGACGAGGAAGTCGTCATCAAGCAGAACTGGACCGAGATCCGCCGCTTCATGTGGAACTATGTCGGCATCGTCCGCACCACCAAGCGGCTGGAGCGCGCCGCGCACCGCATCAAGCTGCTGCGCGAGGAAGTCGCCGACTATTACGGCCATTTCCGCGTAACGCCCGACCTGATCGAGCTGCGCAACCTGCTGGAGAGCTCCGACCTGATCGTCCGCTCGGCGCTCCACCGCAAGGAAAGCCGGGGGCTGCACTATACGCTCGACTATCCGGAGACGGCGGCCGAGGCGATCGACACGGTGCTGGTGCCTTGATCGGGTTGCGGACGGATCCACGCCTCGTCGCTCCTCCGACTCGCTTCGTCGCATTGCGGGAATCCCTTGCTTTGCCGCCTCTAGGGGCGGTCGCATGATGGACCTGGGCAAGAGGTTGGTTGCGGTGCGTAAAATCCGGTTTTCGAAAGTCGAGCGTGCGCTGACCGTTGCGGGGCTGGGACCCGCGGTGCTGCTGGGCTGCGCCGTCCACGAACATCCCGAACTCGCCGCCTATTTGCCCGCGCCCAATTACGGCGAGCTGATGCCGATTCCGCGCGCCCAGGCAGCACCCCGCCCGGAAGTGCCGCCGCCCGCGGCGCTGGTGAATCGCCTGGCCGAGGTCGCCCATAGTTTCGACGGCGTCGTCGGCATCGCGGTGACCAGCGTCGACCGCAACTGGACCGCCTCGCAGGGCGGCGCGCGCAAGCTGCCGCAGCAGAGCGTCTCCAAGCTGTGGGTGGCGATGACCGTGCTCGACCAGGTCGACCAGGGCCGCATCCGCCTGAACGATCCGCTGGTCATCACCCGCGCCGATTTCACCCTGTTCCACCAGCCGGTCGCCTCGCTGGTGAAGGGCGACCAGGGCTATCAGAGCACGGTCGGCGAGATCCTGCGCCGCGCGCTGACGATGAGCGACAACACCTGCAACGACAAGCTGCTGCGCCTCGTCGGCGGTCCGCCGGCGGTCCGCTCGTTCATCGCCCGCAACGCGCTCGGCTCGATCCGCTTCGGCCCGGGCGAGAAATTGCTCCAGCTCGGCACCTCGGGGCTGACCGCCTGGAAGCCCGAATATTCGATGGGCAACAGCTTCGCGGTGGCCCGCGCGCAGTTGCCCCGCGAGACTCGCGTCGCCGCCTATCAGCGCTATGTCGCCGATCCGCCCGACGGTGCGGCACCGCTCGCCATTGCCGGCGCGCTCGCCCGGCTGAAGCGCGGCGAACTGCTCTCGCCCGTCTCCACCCAGTGGCTGATCGCGACGATGCAGGCCTCGCACACCGGCAAGTTCCGCCTGCGCGGCGCGCTGCCGCCGGGCTGGCAGCTCGCCCACAAGACCGGCACCGGCCAGGATCTGTTCGGCCGCACCGCCGGCTATAACGACGTGGCGCTGCTCACCGCGCCCGACGGCCGGTCCTATGCGCTGGCGGTGATGATCGGCGACACGCCGCGCCCGATCAACGAGCGCCAGCTACTGATGCACGCGGTGGTCCGCGCGGTCGTCGACGAGCATCAGGCCGGCGCCTGAAAATCACGGACTGAAAACAAGGGGCTCGGCGGGATGACGGCGGCGCACCGCGCTGCTATCTCCCGCCCCATGCCCCATCTCTATCTCGTCGACGGCTCCAGCTACATCTTCCGCGCCTATCACCGGCTGCCGCCGCTGACCAACAAGCATGGCGAGCCGGTGGGGGCGGTGTACGGCTATACCGCGATGCTGTGGAAGCTGGTCGACGCGCTCCACAAGGCCGATGGGCCCACCCATATGGCGGTGATTCTCGACAAGTCCGAGCATACCTTCCGCAACGATCTCTACGACCAGTACAAGGCGCATCGCCCGCCCGCGCCCGAGGATCTGGTCCCCCAGTTCCCGATGATCCGCGACGCGACGCGCGCCTTCAGCCTGCCCTGTATCGAGGAACTGGGCTGGGAGGCGGACGACCTGATCGCCAGCTATACCAAGGCGGCGCTGGCGCAGGGCTGGGCGGTGACCATCGTCAGCTCCGACAAGGATCTGATGCAGCTGATGACGGACCCTTCCGTCGACATGCTCGACACGATGAACAACAAGCGGATGGGCCCGGACGATACCCGCGAGAAGTTCGGCGTTGGCCCTGAGAAGCTCGGCGAGGTGCTCGCGCTGATGGGCGACAGCGTCGACAATGTCCCCGGCGTGCCCGGTGTCGGCCCCAAGACCGCCGCCAAGCTGATCCTTGAACATGGCGATCTCGAATCGGTGCTCGCCGCTGCCCCGTCGATGAAGAAGGGCAAGCTGCGCGATAATCTGATCGAGCATGCCGATCTCGCGCGGCTGAGCCACCAACTCGTCACGCTCGCCTGCGACGTGCCGCTGCCCGAACCGCTGGAAGCGATGGAGCTGCAGGGCATCCCCGACGCGCCGCTGCGCGCGTTCCTTGAGCATCACGGCTTCAAGACGCTGCTCTCGCGCCTGTCCTCGGTGGCCGATGCGCCGGTGGAGACGCACGACACCCCCGGCGTCGAGGAAGACCCGCCCTGCAACCATGACGGCTATGAGACCGTCACCGATCTGACCGCGCTCGACCGCTGGATCACCGTCTCGCGCCACCAGGGCTGGGTGGCGATCGACACCGAGACGACCGGGCTCGATGCGACCCAGGCCGATCTCGTCGGGGTCAGCATGGCGCTGGCGCCGAATCTCGCCTGCTATATCCCGCTCGGCCATGGCGGCACCGACATGTTCGCCGAGAAGCCCGATCAGATCGACCGGGCCGAGGCGCTCGCCCGGTTGAAGCCGCTGCTGGAGGATCCCGCCGTCCTCAAGATCGGGCACAACCTGAAGTATGACATGATCGTGCTCGGCCGCGCGGGCATCCGCGTCGCGCCCTATGACGACACGATCGTGATGAGCTTCGATCTCGACGCCGGCCTGCACGGCCACGGCATGGACGAGCTCGCTGCCACCCACCTCGCGCACAGCTGCATCGCCTACAAGGACGTGGTCGGCACGGGGAAGAGCCAGCTCAACTTCGGCCAGGTCGATCTCAAGGCCGCGACCCGCTACGCCGCCGAGGATGCCGACGTCACGCTGCGGCTGTGGCGCCGCCTCAAGCCGCGGCTCGCCTATGAGAGCGTGACCCGCGTCTACGAGAGCGTCGACCGCCCGCTCGTGTCCGTACTGGCCGAAATGGAGGCCACCGGCATCAAGGTCGATGCCGCCGTGCTGGCGAAGCTCTCGTCCGACTTCGCGCAGCAGATCGCCGCGCTGGAGGAAGAGATTCACGCCATCGCCGGGTTCAAGTTCACCATCGGCAGCCCCAAGCAGCTGGGCGACGTGCTGTTCGACAAGATGGGGATCAAGGGCGGCCGCAAGGGCAAGTCCGGCGTCTATTCCACCGACGTCAACGAGCTGGAGCGCATCGCCGCCGACAAGGATTCGCCCGGCCGCGAGATGGTGCTGAAGGTGCTCGACTGGCGCCAGCTCTCCAAGCTCAAGTCGACCTATACCGATGCGCTGCAGGCGCAGATCAACCCGCATACGGGCCGAGTCCACACCAGCTACAGCCTCACCGGCGCGCAGACCGGGCGGCTCTCCTCGACCGATCCGAACCTGCAGAACATTCCGGTCCGCACCGAAACCGGCCGCCAGATCCGCGACGCCTTCGTCGCCGAGCCGGGCAACGTCATCCTCTCCGCCGACTATTCGCAGATCGAGCTGCGCCTGGCCGCGCACATCGCCGACGTGCCGGCGCTGCGCACCGCGTTCGCGAACGGGGATGACATCCACAGCCTGACCGCGATGGAGCTGTTCGGCGAAGTGAACCGCGACACTCGCGGCCGCGCCAAGACGATCAACTTCGCGATCCTCTACGGCATCTCGCGCTGGGGGCTGGCCGGCCGGCTCGACGTGACGCCGGACGAGGCGCAGGCGATGATCAATCGCTATTTCGAGCGCTTCCCCGGCATCAACCGCTACATCGCCGACACGCTGCGCGAGGCCAAGGAGCGCGGTTATACCACCACGCTGTTCGGCCGGAAGACGCACTTCCCGCGGCTCAAGGCGTCCAACCCGAATGAGCGGGCGGGCAGCGAGCGCGCCGCGATCAACGCGCCGATCCAGGGCACCAGCGCCGACATCATCAAGCGCGCCATGACCCGGATGGTCCCGGCGCTGCGCGAGGCGGGACTGGATAAGGTCCGCATGCTCCTCCAGGTGCACGACGAACTGGTGTTCGAGCTGCCCGAAGGCGATGTCGAGGCCGCCCGGCCGATCATAGAGCGGGTGATGGCCACCGCCGCCGAACCGGCGATCCAGCTCACCGTGCCGCTGGGCGTGGAGATCGGCGTCGGGCCCAGCTGGGGCGCCGCGCATTGAGCCAGACGGAAGCGTCCAAGGATATCAACGCGCTCGCCAAGGGCGGGCGCACCAACATGCTGGGCTTCATCATCCGGCTGGTGGCGCGGCTGCCGTTCCTGTTCATCGCCGGGCGCTCCTATGGCCCGGAGATCGTCGGGCGGTACGCCATCGCGGTGCTGGTCATCGAGTTCGTCGCGCTGGTCGCGACGCTCGGGCTCAAGCGCGGGCTGGCGCAGGCGCTGTCGCGCACCGATCGGCCGCACACCCATGTCGTGTGGGACGCAATGGTCGTGGCCTTCGTCGCGGCGCTGATCGCCAGCGGCATCATGATGCTGTTCCCGCAGGCGATGTTCCCCAACAGCCCGGTGATGGGGCTGGAGCGCTTCCTTTCCGTCGCGGTGATCGCGATCGCGCTATCGGACGTGTCGCTTTCCGCGCTGGCCTATCGCCACAATATCGGCGCGGCAGTGACCGCGCGGGCGATCATCGAGCCGTGGACGATCAGTATCGCGGCCTATGTCTTCTCCTTCGTCTCGTCGCGCGACGGGCTGCTGATGGCCTATGTGCTGTCGATGAGCGCGGCCCTGGTTGCCTCGATCGTGCCGTTCGTGCGCGAATATGGCCTGCCCGTCGGCTGGAGGCCGCAGCCGGCGGAGATCTGGGGTCTGGCGCGGCTCAACGCGCCGCTGGCGGGGGCCGACGCGATCGAATGGGCGACGCGCAATGTCGATCGCTTCATCCTCGGCCTGCTGTTCGCGCCCTCGGTGGTCGGCATCTATTACATGGCGCAGCAGGTCGCCTCGGTGCCGCAGCGGCTGAAATCGAGCTTCGATCCGATCCTGGGGCCGGTGATCACCCAGAGCCTCGCGGCGGGTGACCGCCCGGCAGTGGCGAACCAGGTGCGGCAGGTCGGCTTCTGGATCCTCTGCGCGCAGGCGGGACTCGCCGTGATGTTCTCGATCCCCGCCGAGGGGGTGATGGGTCTGCTCGGCCGCGAGTTCGTGATCGGCTCGGCGGTGCTGTGCATCCTGCTCTTCGCCGAGGTGCTCGCCTCGCCCGGAGCGGTGTGCGAGACGGCGCTGATCTACATCGCCCGGCACACCAATCTGGCGATCTCGATCTGCGTGCTGATGCTGCAGATCGGCTTGAGCTTCGTGCTGATCTTCGTCGCGCGGGGTCAGGGCTGGCCGGTGCCGGTGCAGTCGGCGGGCCCGGCGGTGGCGCTGGCGCTCTCGCTGACGATCGGTTCGATAGCGAAGGGCCTGCTGCTCCAGGCCAAGCTCGGCGCGCCGGTGGTGAGCATCCGCCCCAGCTTCTTCGCCGCGATGGCGACCGCAGGGCTGGTGGGGGGCGCCTTCACCGCGCTGCCGCACCGTTTCGAATGGGCCGAGATGAGCCTGGGCATGCCGGCGATCCTGGCCACCTTCCTGTTCGTGATCATCCGCTTCGGCTTCGGCCCTGAGGACCGCGCCCTGTTCCGCAAAGCGCCGCGTGCCGAGGCAATGGCAGGCGAGACTGCCTAACCGTTCCCCTCCCTCGGCGAAGCCGGGGGAGGGGAACCGCCGCCGCAGGCGGTGGTGGAGGGGGCGGCGCAGCGCACACCGCCGCCGGAAAGCCAGCGAAGCGGTATCCCTGGCAAACCTTGCTCGGCCCGCTTTGATCCCCATATGTTCTACGCTGCTCTTTGAACCCGCGAGCCACTCCATGCCGTGCGCATCCACGGATGCGCACGCGCTCGAACATATCCCCGGCGCGAAACGCGCACGGACGTAAACTTCCTAAACTTCAGCGGGACTGAAACTGCGCGAGGGCCTAAACTTCGTAAACTTCAGGCCGCGGAAAAACGCGCCACAGCCTAAACTTCGTAAACTTAAGAGCTGCGCCGCGCCCCCACCGGAAGCGCGGCGCCTGTGCCTCAATGCCGGAAGTGGCGCATGCCCGTGAACACCATCGCCAGCCCGGCTTCGTCGGCTGCCGCGATGACTTCGTCGTCGCGGATCGAGCCGCCGGGCTGGATCACTGCGGTCGCGCCCGCTTCCACCGCCGCCAGCAGACCGTCGGCGAAGGGGAAGAACGCGTCCGACGCCACCGCCGAGCCGATCGTGCGCGGGGTCGCCCAGCCGGCCTTGTCGGCGGCGTCCTTGGCCTTCCACGCGGCGATGCGGGCGCTTTCCAGACGGTTCATCTGGCCGGCGCCGACGCCCGCCGTGCTGCCGTCCTTGGCATAGACGATCGCGTTCGACTTGACGTGCTTGGCCACCGTCCAGGCGAACAGGCAGTCGGCCAGTTCCTGCTCGGTCGGCTGGCGCTTGGTGACGACCTTGAGCTGGTCACGCGTGACGATGCCGTTGTCACGGCCCTGGACCAGCCAACCGCCGGCGATCGACTTGGCGAACAGGCCCGCGCGCGCCGGATCGGGCAGCTCGCCGGTGAGCAGCAGGCGGAGATTCTTCTTCGCCGCGAACAGTGCCAGCGCTTCCTCGTCGGCGTCGGGTGCTACCACCACTTCGGTGAAGATGCCGGTGATCTGCTCGGCGGTCGCGCGGTCGAGCGGGCGGTTGACCGCGATGATGCCGCCGAACGCCGAGACGGTGTCGCAGGCGAACGCTGCGGCATAGGCCTCGGCCAGCGTCGCGCCGCTCGCCACGCCGCAGGGATTGGCGTGCTTGACGATCACCGCGGTCGGCGGGCCGTCGCGGAATTCGCTGACCAGCTCGAGCGCCGCATCGGCGTCGTTGTAATTGTTGTAGCTGAGTTCCTTGCCCTGCAGCTGGCGGGCCTGGCCGATGCCGCGCGCGGCCGGGCCGGTCGCGGCATAGAAGGCCGCCTGCTGGTGCGGGTTCTCACCGTAGCGCAGCGCCTGGCCGCGCTTCAGCGAGATATTGAGCGTCTCCGGGAAGGCCTCGCCCTGGTCGGCAAAGGCGAACCAGCTGGAGATCATCGCGTCATACGCGGCCGTCGCGGCATAGGCCTTGGCGGCGAACTTGCGGCGCTGCTCCAGCGTGGTCGTCCCGCCCATCACCAGCGCATAATCGGCCGGATCGGTGACGATCGCTACCGATTCATGGTTCTTGGCGGCAGAGCGCACCATCGAGGGGCCACCGATGTCGATATTCTCGATGATCTCGTCGCGGTCCGCGCCCTTGGCGACGGTCTGGGCGAAGGGATAGAGGTTTACCACCACGAGGTCGATCGGTGCGATTTCGTGCTCGGCCATCGAGGCCTGGTGCTCGGGATTGTTGCGCACCGAGAGCAGGCCGCCATGCACCTTGGGGTGCAGCGTCTTCACCCGGCCGTCCATCATCTCCGGGAAGCCGGTGAGGTCCGAGATATCGCGGACCTCCAGGCCGGCGTTGCGGAGGGCGGTGGCGGTGCCGCCGGTCGAGACGAGCTCGACGCCCTGGGCGGCCAGAGCCTGGCCGAGTTCGACGATCCCGGTCTTGTCGGAGACCGAGAGGAGCGCGCGGGTGATCTTGATGTCCATGGCCCGCCCCTCTCCTCAATCGGGCGCGCCGGGGCAAGCCCTATTTGGAGCGGTGGAACACCCAGTTTAGGCTGGCGCCGCCCGCCGGCGTCTCGCCATGGATCACCAGCTGCTGGGTGGCGTGCGGACGTCCGCGCGCATCGATCCACAGGCTCTCCTCGATCGCCAGCGTGCCGCCCTTGGCGCGGAACTGCCAGAGCATGCCCGAGGCGGTGCGCAGGATCGCGCCGTGGCCGTCGGCGGTGGGCGATGCCTCGACCTGCGGGGCGAGGTGGAAGCGCACTGCAAAGGGCTTCGACTCGATCCGCCGCTTGCCCGCGGGGAGCAGCAGATCCTCGCCGCGCAGGTCGCGCCCGTCGTGCGACAAGGTGAGCTCGCGGCGGTGGAGCAGCCCGAAGCGGCGGACATAGCCGTCCTGTGCCGCTTCGATCCGGCTGGCATGCTCGGTCTCCTGCCGGACCAGCTCCACTTCGCTGACGCCGCGGCCGAGCGTGCCGTCAGCATGAATCGCGGTGGAGTTGCTGTCGCCCAGCGTCAGCGTCGAATGCGCGGCGGTGGTGCGCAGGCCCTGGACCAACTCGGCGGGCAGGCGGGCATCGGCGGCGCGACTACCGCCGCAATTCACGACGATCCGGTCCGCGCCGTCCGACAGCTCGAAGGCGAGGGTGGAGGCGCAGCCGGTCTGCGCCACCCGGGCGTCGGGCGGGGGGGCTGCGTCGAGGATCAGCACGGTGCCGGCGCAGGACAGGCGCTGATAGCCCCAGTCACGCGCCTGCTTGAGTGGGCGGGTGCGGACGCCGGTCGCCTCGATCGCCTGCTCGATCCACTCCCCGCTGATCGGCGCGCAGCCCTGCCAGCTCGAGAGCCCGCCATCGCCGTGGCAGACGCCCAGCAGCGCCGCGACCATCCGGTTGAGCGCGCCGAGCACGAAGGCCGGCGGCTCGATGCGGCGGGCGGCATAGGTTTCGCAGAGCAGGGTGATCAGCTGGATCGCATCGAGCTGGCCGTCGGGCGAACGGCCGACGGTGCCGCCGTCCTCGTAAACGGAGGCGGTGATCGCGCGGTTGAGCCCGGCCTCGGCAAAGGCGCGGCGCGGGTCGCCGCCCGGCAGGACGAGGCCCGCGACGGTAAGTCCCGCCCAGGCCGCGAGCCGCGGCACGCCGACCGGCACCTTGTCGGCGCTGCGGTCGAGATGGCGGGCACCGCGGGCCAGGGCATGCATCACGCCCGAGCGATAGACCTGGTCGGTGGAGGACAGGATCAGCGGCGCATGCGCCACCCAGGCAAGGATGCGCCGGCCGACCAGATCGGGCCGCCAGGCCGGGTCCGCGACCTGCTCGCCGTGCACCTTGAGCCAGCGGCGCATCAGGTCCTCGGCAATCGGCGCGCCCTGCTGGCGGGTGGCGACGCTGGATAGGTCGCGCAGCCAGGCAAAGCCCTGGAGATGCTGGGTGAAGGCGGGGGACCAGTCGGGCTTGGCGAAATCGAGTGTCTCGACCGCCCGGACCTCGCCGCACAGCCGCAGCTCGCCGTCGAGCAGGGCGTTGCCGCGCTGCGGATCGCCGAAGAACGGATCGTCGGCGGCGGTGAGCAGCTTGAGCGGATGCCGGCCCTTCAGCCGCATCGCATAGAGCGGCGAGCGCCAGGCGAGGCGCTGGAAGCGATCGGCGATGCGGTCGGCCAGCGACAGGCCGCGGTCGCCGCCTACCCGGATCAGCCGCTTGCCTTCTTCGGCTCCGTCGGCGGCGGAGTCCGGTGTCGGGTCGGTCAAGCCCCGCGCAGTGCCGCGATATTGGCGGCGTACTGGCTCGGGCCGCCGGTGAACGTCGCGGTGCCGGCGACCAGTGCATTGGCACCTGCGGCGATCGCCTTGGGGGCGGTCTCGCGGTCGATGCCGCCGTCGACTTCGAGGTCGATCGCCCGGCCGCTCGCTTCGATGCGGTGGCGCAGCTCGGTGATCTTGGGCAGCTGGCTCATGATGAACTTCTGCCCGCCAAAGCCGGGGTTCACGCTCATCACCAGGATCAGATCGACCAGGTCCATCACATAATCGATCGCATCGACCGGGGTCGACGGGTTGAGCACCACGCCGGCGCGCTTGCCCAGCGCCTTGATCGTCTGGAGCGTGCGGTGGAGGTGTGGGCCGGCCTCGGGGTGCACCGAGATCGTGTCCGCCCCGGCCTCGGCAAAGGCGGCGAGCATCGGATCGACCGGCGTGATCATCAGGTGCACGTCGAAATTCTTGGCCGAGTGCGGGCGCAGCGCCTTCACCACCGCGGGGCCGATGGTGATGTTGGGCACGAAATGCCCGTCCATCACGTCGACATGGATCCAGTCGGCGCCGGCGGCGTCGATGGCGCGGACTTCCTCGCCGAGCCGCGCGAAATCGGCCGAGAGGATCGAAGGGGCGATGCGGACGGACATGGGCGTCTCCTAGGGAAGGGGCGAGTCGGGCGCAACCGGAGGGGGCGGGTGCCCACCGGTTGCGCATTGCTTTTCCACAGGCTTATCCACAGCTTGCTGCACAGGCGGGACGAAGGGCCCCGAACGTGCGATCAGCGGCGGCGAAACCGGGCGATGAAGAAGCCGTCCAGCCCGCCCTGCTCAGCCAGCATGCCCGGTAGAACGCGCACCGAACCGTCTTCGCGCGGCGCAATGCCGGCGGGAAGCTCGTCGGCGGTCGCGGGCACCAGTTCGAACTCGGGATGCGCGGCGAGGAAGGGGGCGAGGTGCGCCTCGCCTTCCTTTGGCTCCAGCGAGCAGGTGGCGAAGATCAAAGTGCCGCCGGGCTTCACCCAGGCGGCGGCGCGATCGAGCAGCTTGGCCTGCAGCTCCGCCATCTCGGCGATCAGCGAGGGGCGGACGCGGTGGAGCACGTCCGGATGGCGGCGGAAGATGCCGGTGGCGCTGCACGGCGCGTCGAGCAGCACGGCGTCTGCGGGCGCGGCGGGGTTCCAGGTCAGCAAATCGGCGGTGACGATCTGTGCCGACAGGCCGGTGCGCTCCAGATTTTCGCGCAGGCGGGCGAGGCGGTTCTCGGCGACGTCGACCGCGGTCACCTGCCAGCCGGCGGCGGCGAGCTGGAGCGTCTTGCCGCCCGGTGCGGCGCAGAGGTCCAGCGCGGTGCCGGTGCCCGCGCCGATCAGGCGGGCGGGGATCGAGGCGGCGAGATCCTGCACCCACCAGTCGCCCTCGGCAAAGCCAGGGAGGTCGGGCACGCTGGTGCCGGGTTCGAGCCGGGCGTGGCGCGGGGCGAGGCTGGTCGCGCCTTCGACCGTCACGCCGTCGGTCTTGAGGCTGAGATCCAGCGGGGGCGGCGTGGCGATGGCTTCGCATGCGGCCTGCACCACCGCGTCGCCCCACTGCGCCTGCCAGCGCAGCGCCACCGGATCGGGCAGCATCGGCACGTCGGGCAGCGTTGCGTTGCCGCGCATCAGTGTGCCGAACACGCCGTGCACCAGCTTGCGCGGGCCGCCATCGACCAGCGGCAGCACCGTCGAGATCGCGGCATGGCCGGGGGTGCCGAGCGCGATCGCCTGGACCAGCGCGATGCGCAGCGCGAAGCGGGCCTTGGCGTCGTCGGGCAGGCGCTGGCGGGTGGCGGAATCGATCAGCGCGTCGAGATCGGGCAGCCGGCGCAGCGCCTCGGCGGCAATCGCGTGCGCAAGGCCGCGGTCGTTGGGGGCGAGCCCTTGTGCGGCGGAGTCGAGCGCCTGTTCAAGCGCGAGCCCGCGGCGCAGCACCGCATCGAGCAGCTTGAGCGCGGCGCGGCGGGCGGGGACGCCGGGGGCATCGGGCTCGCGCTCGGCGGGGCGGCGGGTGGTCGGGCGGCCCATGGTCAGCGCACTCCCATCATATTGTCTGCTCGTGCCTGCGCTACCCAACCGTTCACTTGACCATGCTCCTTTGGCGGCCGACATGGGCCGGGCAACCAAGGAAGGCAATCCCGATGGGCAAGCGACCCGACCATGTGCAGCCCCCGGCCTATCTCTCGAAGAGCCCGCCGGTGCCCAAGCCCGAACCGATGCAGCGGCCCGAACAGGACCCGCTGGACAAGGATCCCGTCCGCTATGGCGACTGGGAGTTGAAGGGCATCGCGGTCGATTTTTGACGGCCGGGTGGGCGGCGAAGTTTACGAAGTTTAGGTTCGTGCGCGTTTTCAGCGGGGCTGAAGTTCACGAAGTTTAGGCTCATGCGGTTTTCGCTGGGGCGAAGTTTACGAAGTTTAGGCCCGTGCGCGTTTTCGTCGGGTGAAGTTCAGGAAGTTTAGGGACACCGCACTTGTTCCCCTCCCGCCTGCGGGAGGGGGATTAGAGCGCAAGGCGAATAGCCGACACATTCAAAGAACCTGCCGAACATAGCAGCAACGCTGCCTGTAGGACAGGCGCCCGATCAGTGCGCCAGCTGCGGGTAGGTCGAGCGGAACGCGGCGACCTTGGGCTGGTCCCAGCGCATGATGTACGGGTGGGTCGGATGCCGCCAGAAGAAGTCCTGGTGGTATTCCTCGGCCGGGTAGAAGCTGCCCGTCTCCAGCTTGGTGGTGATCGGCTTGGCGAACGCCTTGGCCTGGGTCAGCTGGGCGATATAGGCCCCGGCGACGCGGCGCTGCTCGGCGGTCTGCGGGAAAATTGCGCTGCGATAGCTGGGGCCGCGATCGGGGCCCTGGCCGCCCTTCTGGGTGGGATCGTGCGCTACCGAGAAGAACACGCGGAGCAGCGTGCCATAGCTGACGCGGGTGGGATCATAGACCACCTTCACCGCCTCGGCGTGGCCGGTATTCTCGTTCTTGACCTGGTCGTAGGTCGCGGTGCCCGCGGTGCCGCCGGCATAGCCGTTGGTGACCGACTGGACGCCCTTCACCGACTGGAACACTGCCTCCATGCCCCAGAAGCAGCCGCCGGCGAACACCGCCGTCTGCGGCTTCTTCGCCTTGGAGACGTCGACCGCGGGCGGCGGCACCGCCACGGCGGTCACCTTCTCGATGCGCAAGCCACCGGCCGCGATCAGCAGGAAGGCACCGCCGGCAAGGGCAGCGAGGGAAAGCGGGAGCTTCAACGTGCTTCGGATCATGATACCCCCATATAGGGAAGAAGAAGCCCCCGCGTTACAGGTCCCTCAGCGCAGGTCGGCGCAAGCCGTCTGGATGCGGGTGCAGGCTTCGCGGAGCAGCGCCTCGGAGGTCGCATAGCTGATCCGCATCGCCGGCGACAGGCCGAACGCTGCGCCGTGCACCGCCGCCACGCGGGCGTCGTCGAGGAAATAGCCGATCATGTCTTCGTCGGTGGCGATCACCTTGCCCTTGGGCGTGGTCTTGCCGATCAGCGCGCTGAATTCCGGATAGACATAGAAGGCGCCTTCCGGGGTCGGGCAGTGCATGCCGTCAATTTCGTTGAGCATCGAGACGACCAGGTCGCGGCGCGTCTGGAAGGCGGCGGCGCGGTCCTTGAGGAAGCTCTGGTCGCCGCTCAGCGCCGCAACGGCCGCCGCCTGGGCGATCGAGCACGGGTTCGAGGTCGACTGCGACTGGAGCTTGGCGATCGCCTTGATCAGCGGCGCCGGGCCGCCGGCGAAGCCGATGCGCCAGCCGGTCATCGCATAGGCCTTGGAGCAGCCGTTCACCGTCAGCGTACGCTCGTAGAGCGACGGGCAGACCTGCGCGATCGTGGCGAATTCGAAGCCGTCGTACAGGATGTGCTCGTACATGTCGTCGGCGAACACCCAGACGTGCGGGTGGCGCTCGATGACTGCGCCCAGCGCCTTGAGCTCGGCGGCCGAATAAGCCGCACCCGTCGGGTTGGACGGCGAGTTGAGGATCACCCACTTGGTCTTGGGCGTGATCGCTGCCTCGAGCTGCTCGGGCGTGATCTTGTAGCCTTGGTTCGCACCGGCGGCGATGAACACCGGGGTGCCGCCGGCGAACTGGATTACGTCAGGATAGCTGACCCAATACGGCGCAGGTACGATCACCTCGTCGCCGGCTTCCACCGTCGCGACGATCGCGTTGAACAGCGTGTGCTTGCCGCCGACGTTGATCGTGATCTGCTGGGGCGTGTAGTCCAGGCCGTTGTCGCGCTTGAACTTTGCGATCACGGCGTCCTTCAGCTCGGGCGTGCCGTCGACATTGGTGTACTTGGTCTTGCCGTCGCGAATCGCCTGGATCGCGGCTTCCTTGACGAAATCGGGCGTGTCGAAATCGGGCTCGCCGGCGCCCAGGCCGATCACGTCGACGCCGGCACGCTTCAGCTCGAACACGCGGCTGGTCATGGCGAGCGTGGCGGAGGGCTGGATGCGCTGGAGCGCGGCGGAAGTCTGCATGGTCTAGACGCCTTTTCCGGGGAAGATGCGCGCCTATAGGTCCGCTTCGGCGCCTTCCGCAACTGTAACGGCTGCAATCAGTCCCCGCAGCGCGTTGCCGAGCAGGAATCCGTGTCTGAGATCCTCCGGGCGGAGGTCGCCTTCCACCGCCCGGCCGCTGGCGAGCAGCTCGGCGCGGAGCACGCCCGGGAGCAGCCCGCGCGACAAAGGCGGGGTCACCAGCACGCCGTCGCGCTCGACGAAGATCGCGGTGAAGCTGCCTTCGGTCAGATAGCCCTCGGCTTCGGTGAACACCACTTCCCAACTGCCTGCGGCGCGGCGGGGTTCGTCGTAGAGCGCCCGCCGGGTGGTCTTGTGGGCGCGGCGGAAATCGTCGCGCGGCACCGAATGGGGTACGATCCGGACCTTTACCGGCCCGGCCGGCGGGGCCGGCGGCGGGGAGATGCCGATCGCCACCGCGCCCGACGGGCCGAGCAGCAGCCGCACCTTGGCGGCATCGCGCAGGCGGAAGGTGGCGGCCTGCAGCTCGTTGCGGACGACATGGCGGTCGAACGGGAAGCCGAAGGTGGCGGCGCTATCGCGAATCCGTTCGAGATGGCGTTCGAGCAGGAGGATGCCGTCTTCGGGATCGAAGCGCATCGTCTCGATCAGGTCGAAGCCCGGTTCGCCCATCGTCACGAACGCCCCCTTTGCGCGGCACTCCGCCCATTCGCTGTCGGCATAGGAATCCGCGACGACTCCCGAGCCGAGGCCCAGGCGGGCGCGGCCGGCCGCATCGATGGCCAGGGTCCGGATCGCGACATTGAACTCTGCCCCACCATCGGCGTCGATCCTCCCTATCGAACCGGTATAGACGCCACGCGCACTGGGTTCGATTTCGGCAATTACCTGCATTGCACGAATCTTTGGTGCACCCGTCACCGATCCGCAGGGGAACAACGCGGCAAGGGCGTCGACGGCTCCGAGCCCTTCGGCGAGGCGGGCGGTGATCGTCGAGGTCATCTGGTGTACGGTGGGATAGGTCTCGACGTGGAAGAGCTGCGGCACCGCGACGCTGCCCGGCTGGGCGACGCGGCCGAGATCGTTGCGCATCAGATCGACGATCATAAGATTCTCAGCGCGCTGCTTGGGATCGGTCGCGAGCTCTTCGGCGAGGGCGGCGTCGATAGCGGGGTCGGCGTCGCGCGGCGCGGTGCCCTTCATCGGGCGGGCGGTTAGAATGCCGTCGTCCAGCGTGAAGAACAGCTCGGGCGAGAGGCTGAGCAGCCACTGGTCGCCGGTCGCGACCAGCGCGCCATGGCCAGCGGCGGAGCGGGCGCGAAGCAGCGCGTAGAGCGCCGCCGGGTGGCCGGCGATGGGCACCTCGGCGCGGAAGGTGAGGTTGGCCTGATAGATGTCGCCGGCTTCTATATAAGAGAGCACGCGCGCGAGGGCGGTGTCGTAGGCGGCGCGGTCGAGCAGCGGGCGGGGGCGCCCGGCCCAGGCACCGGCGGGATCGGGGAGCAGCGCGGGGACCGCGCCCGCGGCCAAGCGCTGGTGACCGCGGAACAGGCCGAACCAGAGCAGCGGGCCGTCCGTTTCGCGCGCGGGTGCGGCGGGTTCGAGCGCGGCGCCGGCTTCATAGGCGAGCCAGCCAGCGGCATCCAGGCCCTCGGCCGCTGCCGCGCGCAGGCGGTCCAGCGCAGGGGCGACTTCCTCCAGGCGGTGCGCGACGACGATCTCGACGGGATCGACATAGAGTCGCGCCTCGCCATCGGCGCGCGCGTCGTCGAGCAGGACGAAGGGGGGACGCAAAACCATCAGCCCGCTGAAATGCAGAGCCGCGCCGCGAAGGGCAAGCCTTGGTTGCCGCGCGCGCGCCCGCGGGGTAGCGAGGGGGCATGGCTTCCGATCCCAACGCTGCCCAGCCGCCGCTCCGCGCGGCGATCGTGCCCGTCACGCCGCTCCAGCAGAACTGCACGCTGCTCTGGTGCACCAGGACGATGCGTGGCGCGTTCGTCGATCCGGGCGGCGACCTCGACCGGCTGCGCGCCGCGGCGACCCAGCACGGCGTCACCATCGAGAAGCTGCTGATCACCCATGGCCATATCGACCATTGCGGTTCGGCGGGGATCTTCGCCGAGGAACTGGGCGTGCCAATCGAGGGCCCGCAGGAGGCCGATCGCTACTGGATCGCCCGGCTGGAGGATGACGGCCGCGCCTATGGCGTGCCCGGCAAGCCGTTCGAGCCCAACCGCTGGCTGGAGCAGGGCGACCAGGTGACGGTGGGTGAACTGGTGCTCGACGTCTATCACTGCCCGGGGCACACGCCGGGGCATGTGGTGTTCCACCATCCCGAATCGCAGCTGGCGATCGTCGGCGACGTGCTGTTCCAGGGATCGATCGGGCGGACCGACTTCCCCCTGGGCAATCACCAGGACCTGATCGACGCGATCACCACCCGGCTCTGGCCGCTGGGCGACGAGACCGTGTTCGTGCCCGGCCATGGCCAGCCGAGCAATTTCGGCCAGGAGCGGCGCACCAACCCGTTCGTCGCCGATTCGGTGCTGGCGCGCGCCTGACGGATCAGTGGAGCGGGTTCGACCCCGGATAGCCGAGCCACGCGGCATAGAGGCCCAGCCCGGCGACGATCAGGAACGTGATCCCCGCGCCGATCTCGCGCCCACGGCGCCAGCCGTCCATGCCGATGCCGTGCACCACGCGGCCGAGCAGGTACACCGCGGCCACCGCCCAGAGGTACAGGCTGCTGCCCTGGGCCAGCTCGATCAGGCCGATCAGGATCAGCACGAAGGGCGTGTATTCGACGAAGTTCATCTGCGCGCGCATGCGCGCGAGGAGTCGCGGGCTGCCGCCGTCGCCGGTCAGGATTCGCTCGGCGTGGCGAATCTGGATGACGCGAATCGCCAGCCACAGGTTGAGCAGCGCCGCCGCGCCCGCGCTGGAGAGTGTAACCGGCAGAAAAAACATGCGCGTCCCCCTAAAACCAAGGCGCGAACCCCTGCCACGTGCGGCTTCTGCTTGCAACGTGGACGAGAATCGCTATACGCGCGGGCTCGCTTCGTGACCTGTCCGCTGGTCCGGCGAGCGGCCGGCCTAGCCGTCGCTTGCCTGAACCACCCTGTGGGCGTATCGCGACTTATTGATTCATTAGCTTGTTGAAGGTGCCGAAATGGCCGTTCCTAAGAGAAAGACCTCGCCCTCGAAGCGCGGCATGCGTCGTTCGCACGATTCGCTCACTGTCGAGTCGTTCCAGGAGTGCCCGAACTGCGGCGAACTCAAGCGTCCGCACAACCTGTGCAACGCTTGCGGTCACTATAACGGCCGCGAAATCGTTTCGGTCGAGGGCTGAACCGCGTTCCGCAACGGGGGGGTGCCGGTATGACTGTTCCCTCGCGGATCGCCGTCGATGCAATGGGCGGCGATGAGGGGGTCGCCGTCATGCTCGCCGGCGCCGCACGTGCACGTCGCCGCTTCGAGGGGATGGAGTTCCTTCTCGTCGGCGACGAGTCGCGTATTCGCGACGGCCTGAAGGCACATCCGAATCTGGCAGCCGCGTCGGAGATCGTCCACGCGGCCGAAGTCGTTGCGTCCGATGCCAAGCCGAGCCAGGCGATCCGTCGTGCCAAGACCACGTCGATGGGCATTGCCATCGATCTGGTGAAGCAGGGGCGTGCCGGCGCGGCCGTCTCCTCGGGCAATACCGGCGCGCTGATGGCGATGGCCAAGCTGTCGCTTCGCACCATGGCGGGGATCGACCGGCCGGCGCTCGCCGCGCTGTTGCCGTCGCTCGGTGCCAACGACACGGTGATGCTGGATCTCGGCGCCAACACCGAAGTGGACGAGCGCAATCTCGTCCAGTTCGCGGTGATGGGTGCTGCCTATGCCCGCACTGCGCTCGATCTCGATCGCCCGCGTGTGGCGCTGCTCAACATCGGCACCGAAGAGATGAAGGGCACCGACAGCATCCGCGATGCTGCCGCCCAGCTGCGTGCGGCCAAGCATCTGCCGCTCGACTTCACCGGCTTCATCGAAGGCAACCGGCTGTCGCGCGGCGATGTCGACGTGATCGTCTGCGACGGTTTCTCGGGCAACATCGCGCTCAAGACCGCCGAAGGCACCGCGCGTTTCGTGGCGGATCTGCTCCGCCGCGCGTTTAGTTCCTCGCTGCGGTCCAAGCTCGGCTTCCTGATTTCGAAGCCGGCGACCGACCTGCTGCGCCACCATCTCGACCCGAACAACCATAATGGTGCCGTTTTCCTCGGGCTGAACGGCATCGTCGTGAAGAGCCATGGCGGCGCGAACGAAGTCGGCGTGGATACCGCGATCGGCTTCGCCGCCAAGATGGTGCGCGACGAACTGACCCGGCGTATTGCCGAGGATCTGGGGAACTTCGAGGCCAAGGCCGCGTAGGAAGACGGGATAAGAAGGGGTCGCATGACCGTACGTTCGGTGATTCTCGGTACGGGTTCGGCCCTGCCGGCACAGCGTGTTTCCAACGCGGAGCTGGCGGAGCGCGTCGATACCAGCGACGAATGGATCGTAGAGCGGACCGGCATCCGCTTCCGCCACCTCGCGGGGCCCGACGAGACGACGGGCACGCTGGCCGCGGATGCGGCGCGTGCGGCGCTGGAGTCGGCAGGCATCGAGGCGTCCTCGATCGACCTGATCGTGCTGGCCACCGCCACCCCGGACCAGACCTTCCCCGCCACCGCGACGCGCGTGCAGAACGCGCTCGGCATCCTCGATTGCGTCGCCTTCGACGTGGCCGCGGTGTGCTCGGGCTTCCTCTATGCCGTGCAGGTCGCCGATTCGATGCTGCGCGCGGGTGTGCATCGCCGCGCGCTGGTGATCGGCGCCGAGACGTTCAGCCGCCTGCTCGATTGGGAAGACCGCACCACCTGCGTGCTGTTCGGTGACGGCGCCGGCGCGATCGTGCTCGAGGCGCAGAATACCGAGGGCGAGGCGCCGCAGGGCATCCTCTCCACGAAGCTTCATGCCGACGGCCGCTATAACGACCTGCTCTATGTCGATGGCGGCGTGTCGACCACGGGCACCGTCGGCAAGCTGCGGATGAAGGGGCGCGAGGTGTTCCGCCACGCCGTCACCAACCTTGCCTCGGTGATGCACGAATCGCTCGCGATGGCGGGCCTTGGCCCGAGCGATGTCGATTGGGTGGTGCCGCACCAGGCCAATGCCCGCATTCTCGATGCGACCGCACGCAAGCTCGATCTCGCACCCGAAAAGGTGATCGTCACGGTCGATCGCCACGCCAACACCTCGGCCGCGTCGGTTCCGCTGGCACTCGATACCGCAGTGCGGGATGGGCGCATCCAGCGCGGCGACCTACTCGTTTTGGAAGCGATGGGCGGTGGGTTCACCTGGGGTGCAGCCGTCATCCGCTTCTAAGCGTTGGCATGATATCCCCATTTTGGACGAGTTACGTGTTTTTCCAGAATATGTCTGAGGCGTTACTGCCGCTTCAAGATCATTCTTGATAGCGCGTAACAATCTGATACGGGTAGCCGAGTACACGAAAGGAATTGCCGGAATGAATGCTGCGGGTACGCTGACCAGGGCAGACTTGGCCGAGTCGCTGCATCGCGAAGTGGGGCTGTCGCGCGCCGACGCCTCGCGGATCGTCGAGCAGATCCTGAAGCACATGTGCGAATCGCTGGCGAAGGGCGAGAACGTCAAGATCTCGGGCTTTGGCAGCTTCGTGCTGCGGGACAAGGGCGAGCGGGTCGGCCGCAACCCCAAGACCGGGGTGGAGGTGCCGATCGCACCGCGCCGCGTGCTTACCTTCCGCGCCAGCCAGATGATGCGCGACCGCATCGTCTCGGCCCGCTGAGGCCCGCGATGCCGGCGACCGAGAAGGCCGCCGGTGCGTTGCGGACCATAGGTGAGCTCGCCGCTGAAATCGGCAGGCCGCAGCATATCTTGCGCTATTGGGAAACCCGGTTTCCCCAGCTGAAGCCACTCACCCGTGCGGGCAACCGCCGGTATTATCGACCCGATGACGTGGCGCTCGTGCGCCGCATCCACCAGCTCCTCAGCGAGGAGGGCTACACCATCCGCGGCGTGCAGAAGCTGCTGGCGGAGGAAAAGGCAGCGCGCGGCCGAAGCAAGGCCGCCGAGCTGCAGGCGATCCGGGACTCGCTGTCCGACGCCCTGGAAGAAGGCCGCTAGGCCTCAGGCATCGGGCCCGAGGCTGGGATCGAGATCGCGCGGACGCACGAACCGGACGAGTTCGGCGTCCGCGCCGGACGCCTCGGCCCAATGCTCGATATCGAAGCGCAGCACGGCGAGCGTTGCGGTCGGGTATTTCTGCTCGACTTCGTCGCGCAACGGGCCGGGGGCGGATACGCGGTCGAGCACCAGCTCCTCCAGCCCCGGATTATGCCCGGAGAGCAGCACCACATCGGCAGTATCGGGCAGCGCCTCGATCGCATCGAGCAGCGTGCCGAGCGAGGCGAGATAGAGCCTCTTGTCCCAGGCCGGCGCGATCGTCTCGCCATAGCCGTTCGATACCTGCACCAGCGTTTCCTGCACCCGCACCGCCGGCGAGGCGATAGCATGGTCGAAGCGCAGTCCCTCCGCACGCAGATAGCGGCCCATCGCTACCGCGGCGCGCTGGCCCTTGGGATTGAGCGGCCGATCGAAATCGCGGGCGACCGGATCGTCCCAACCGGACTTGGCGTGGCGGAGGACGAGAAGGGTCTTCATGCTTCCCCGAGTTGGACGCTGGCGGCTTCGCCCGCCTCATGCCGCAACCCGGGCCCCAAGGAAAGCCGAACCCGCTCAACGGCCTGATCCAGCGTCGTGCGGGTGATCCGCGTGCCCGGCGGAAAGGCATCGAGCAGCCGCGACGGCGTGGCGGCGGAGAGCAGCACGAAGGCGCCGCGATCATCCGCCCGGCGGATCAGCCGGCCGAACGCCTGGGCGAGCCGGGCGCGGACGATGCGGTCGTCATAGGCCGATCCGCCGCCCGCCAGCCGCCGCGCGGCATGGAGCACGCTGGGCTTGGGCCAGGGCACGCCCTCCATCACCACCAGCCGCAGCGAATCGCCGGGAACGTCGACGCCGTCGCGCAGCGCATCGGTGCCGATCAGCGAGGCGCGGGGATCGTCGCGGAAGATGTCGACCAGCGTGCCGGTGTCGATCGGATCGACATGCTGGGCGAGCAGCGGCAGCCCGTCGCGCGCTAGCCGGTCGGCGATGCGGGCATGCACCGCGCGCAGGCGGCGGATCGCGGTGAACAGTCCCAGCGTGCCGCCGCCCGCCGCCGCGATCAGCCGGGCATAGGCATTGGCGAGCGCGGGCAGGTCGCCGCGCTTCACGTCGGTGACGATCAGTACCTCGGCCTGGTTGGGATAGTCGAACGGGCTCTTCGCCTCGAAACGCTGGGCGGGGCGGAGCAGATGGACGCTGCCCGAGCGCGCTTCGGCCACGTCCCAGTCGCCGCCGGCGCGCAGCGTCGCCGAGGTGACGAGCACCCCGTGCGCGGGCTCCAGCACGGTCTTGGCGAGCGGCTTGGCGGGGTCGAGCCAGTGGCGATGCAGGCCGATATCGAATTCGCGGCCCTCGACGCGGTCGACCGCCAGCCAGTCGACGAATTCGGGATCGGCCGGGCCGCCGATCCGGGCGATCAGCGCCAGCCAGGCGCCCACCGTATCCACCCGCCAGCCGAGCGACGCGATCGCGCCTTCGATGCGGGCGCGCGCCGGGCCGTCCATCCAGTCGGGCGCCTCGGCCAGCACCGCTTCGAGGCGGCGGCCGAGGACGACCATCGGG
This sequence comes from Sphingomonas sp. 22176, assembly GCF_052045505.1. Taxonomy (NCBI): domain Bacteria; kingdom Pseudomonadati; phylum Pseudomonadota; class Alphaproteobacteria; order Sphingomonadales; family Sphingomonadaceae; genus Sphingomonas; species Sphingomonas sp. 22176. Next base: position 619,878 of record NZ_JBQEPL010000001.1, read on the forward strand.
CGGAGCAGCGCGTCGAGTGCGGCGGTGGCGTTGCCGGCCGCTTCGACCAGGGCGGGATCGGGTTCGGTGAGTTCGGTCTCCAGGCCGTAGCCGGCATCGGCCGCGCCATTGGCATCGCGAGCATAGACCAGGCCGCGCACGGCCGCGAGCAGCGCCTCGATGGGGCCGAAGGGCTCGCCTTCGCCCAGGCGCTGGAGCCAGCCGTCGCTCGGCAGCGCGCGCGCGGCGTCGACCGCCTCGGAAATGGCGCGGCCGCCGGCATCGTCATAGCTGGCGACGTCGGACAGGCGCGCAGCGAGGCCCCGGCGGCGTCCGCGCGAACCGGATTCGGGGCCGGTCAGCCAGCGGCGCAGCTCGATCGATTCCTGGCCAGTCAGTGCCACCGAGAACATCGCGTCGGCGGCATCGAACAGGTGATGGCCCTCGTCGAACACATAGCGGGTCGGGCGCGTCTGATTCTCGCGGCCCCGCGCGGCGTTAACCATCACCAGCGCATGGTTGGCAATGACGATATCGGCATCGGCGCTGGCCCGGGCGGCGCGCTCGATGAAGCATTTCCGATAGTGCGGGCAGCCCGCATAGATGCACTCGCCGCGGCGATCGGTGAGCGCGGTCGAGCCGTTGCGGCGGAACAGGGTGGGGAGCCAGCCGGGCAGGTCGCCGCCGATCATGTCGCCGTCGGCGGTATAGGCTGCCCAGCGCGCGACCAGCTGGGCGAGGATCGCAGCGCGCCCGGCGAACCCGCCCTGTAGCGCATCCTCCAGGTTGAGCAGGCACACGTAATTCTCGCGGCCCTTGCGGGTGACGATCCGCGCGCGGCGTTGCTCGGCATCGGGGAACAGCCGCTCGCCTTCGTTGCCGAGCTGGCGCTGCAGCGCCTTGGTGAACGTGGACACCCACACCGGGCCGCCCGACTGCTCCGCCCAGAGCGATGCGGGGGCGAGATAGCCGAGCGTCTTGCCGATGCCGGTGCCGGCTTCGGCCAGCACCAGATTGGGGGTGTCGGGCACGCTGCGCGGGGCAAAGGCCTGGGCGGCCGCCTCGGCATAGTCGCGCTGGCCCTGGCGACGCTCGGCGGTGGCGCCGGTCAGGCGGGCGAGCCGCTCGGCGACCTGCGCGGGATCGAGCGTGATGGTGCGCGGGGCGGGGCGGGGGGCGCCTTCCTCCCATTCGGGCAGCTTGGAGAAGAGCCAGCGCTCGGCGCGCTCGGGCTTGGCGATGCGCTGGCCGAGCGCGGCGGACCATTGCCAGCGCAGCCGCCCGAGTGATTGCAGTCCGTGCCAGGCGCCCTCGCGCTCGGGCCAGTTGGTCTCCGCGAGCGCGAGCAGATTCGCGGCGGCGTCGCGCAGAAAGGCGGCAACCTGGGCGTCGTCCTTGGGCGGCTCGAGGCCGCAGGCGCGGGCGAGGCCCTTGGGGGTCGGCACCATGAAGCGGGCGGGACGGAGAAAGGCGAAGAGCTCGAGCAGGTCGAGCCCGCTCAGCTCCGGATGCCCCAGCCGCTGCCCGACCAGGGGGGCGTTGAGCAGCAGCACCGGCGTATCGGCGGCAATGCGGATCGCCTCGCCCCGGCTCAACCCGCGCGTGCCTTCGGCCGTGGCGATCCATACGCCCGAATGGCTGGCGTGAAGCGCGGGATAGGGAAGCGGCGGCAGCATCGGACGGGGCATGTTGTACACGATGCGTTCCGCTTTGACAGCGGCAAAGCGTCGAGCCGAGGGCTTACTCCTCCGGCATCTCGCGCTTCGCCTGATCGAGCGTGCGCACCTTGCGCTCCGCCTCCGCGGCGTCGCGCGCCTTTTCCGCCTTGGTGCGGCCGAAGCGCGCGCGGTTGGCCTCGGCCTCGGCAGCGGCCGACGCTTTCGCTCTCGCTTTTCTCGCTTTGTTCAGGTTAAGGATGTCGGCCATATTTGAGTCTTTCTAGCGCCCCTGCACGCGGGCGCACCATCGTATATCGGAGTTTTTGCAGCATGGCGGGCAGCGTCAACAAGGTGATCCTCGTCGGCAATCTGGGGCGCGACCCCGAGAGCCGGGCGTTCCAGAACGGCGGCAAGGTGGTCGAGCTGCGCATCGCCACCTCGGAGAGCTGGAAGGATCGCAACAGCGGCGAGCGCAAGGAAAAGACCGAGTGGCACACGGTGAAGATCTTCTCCGAAGGTCTTGCCAACGTCGCCGAGCGCTATCTGCGCAAGGGCAGCAAGGTCTATCTCGAAGGCCAGCTGCAGACCCGCAAGTGGCAGGACCAGAGCGGCGCCGACCGCTATTCGACCGAGATCGTGCTGCAGGGCTTCAACGCCCAGATGGTGCTGCTCGACGGCCCCGGCGGCGGCCAGGGTGGCGGCCGTAGCAGCAGCGGCGGCGGCGACGATTGGGGTGCGGACGAATCGTTCGGCGGCGGCGGTGGCGGCGGCGGCTTCGGCGGTGGTGCACCGGCGGCACGCGGCGGCGGCAACTTCAACGGTGGCGGCCAGCGCAGCGGTGGTGCCGGTGCCGGTGCCAGCGGCGGCGGCTTCGGCGGTGGCTTCCCGGACGATCTGGACGACGACGTGCCGTTCTGATCGGCCGACCTAGCGGCCTGCGCCCGGTGTGGGCGCGGCGCAGGGCCGCCAGAGTTCGAGCGCCCGCTCCTCCCACCAGAAAGTCATGCGCGGCAGCGGGGTCGCGCAATAGCCGCCGCGATGCGCGGCCAGCCAGCGCGCCGGTCCCGAAGGCGCGAACAGCGGCAGCACCGGCACCACGAACCAGGCGTGTTCCCGCTCCGCTTCGCTCAGGCGATCCCACACCACATCGGGCCAGGTCGCGGTCGCCGGATTGAGCCAGAGCAGCACCGGGGCCTTTGCCCCCAGCGCGGCGGCGACGCCGGGGCCGGTGCCGGACAGATCCACCAGTATGGCGCCAGCGGCCTTGCCCTGCGCACCCTTCAGGAAATCGGCGGTCTCTTCATCGACCAGCAACGGGCTGCCGGTGAGCGGGTGGCGCACGGGAATCGTCTGCGCGAAGATCGAATCGGGCAGGCTGTAGGGCGCCATTGCCGCCGCGAGCAGCAGCAGCGGGGCTGCGACGATGCTCAGCGCATAGGCCGCCGCCTGCCGCCAGCGGACGGCATCCTCGCTGGCCAGCCGGAACAGCGCGAGCAGCGGGAAGACCATGCTGAAATCCAGCTGCGCCCATTGGTTGTTGAAGGTGCCCAGCGCCACCGCGAACGGGGCGATCAGGAGCAGCGCCAGCAGCAGCGCGTCGCGGCGGGCGACCAGCGCCGCATAGCCGGTCGCGATCAGCAGCAGCGCCAGACCCAGAAATTCGGGGATGCCGCCGTCGAGCGTGTCGGGAATCGTCGACGCCAGATAGAGCAGGCCAAATGCGATGGCGGCGTAGCCGAGCCATTTACCCCAGCGCGCGCGCCGCAGTGCCAGTGCGCCGATCGCCGCCAGCGTCGACACAGACAGCAAGGGCGGCACCGCCGCCCAGTCGCCGAGCACCTTGATCGGCAGGCGGAGCGGCGTGTTGGGCAGCGCGAGGATATGCTGGCTCGCCGCGATCCGCGCGAGCAAAGCCGGGATCTGCCGAAAGGGCAGGAAAAAGTTGATCTGCAATGCCGCGAAGAGCAGCGCGCTAACGAGAGCGACCGCGCGCCATCGATGGCGTCGGAATGCGGCGGCGGCGAGGACGACCAGCAGCACGCCGCAAAGCGCAAACAGCGGCGGCTTGGCGAAGGCGGCAAGGCACAGGCCAAAGGCGATCGTTACCGCTGCTGGGCTCGCGCTCGCTGGAGCTGCCTGATCTCGCAGCAGCGTTGCAACCCCCGTCAGCACCAGCATCGCGCCGACATTGGCGGTGGAATTGTAGCTGGGCGTGATGATCCAGGGAAAATAGACGACCAGCGCCGCCGCCGCGCCGAAGACCGCGAAGCCCCAGCGCTCTGCCGGCTCTGGTGCGAGCTGCCGGCCGAGCAGCGCACCTGCCGCCGCGGTGATCGCAAATCCCGCCAGCCGGTAGCGCGCCACGTCGCCGCCGCACAGCGCGTAGAGGGGGTGGAGCAGATAACCGAAGGGCTGGTAGAGCAGCGCATAGGCCTCGGGATCGCGCGCCCAGACGAGGTAGAAGATCTCGTCGGTCAGATCGATGCCGCGCCCGGCGCCATAAACCAGCAGGCCGCCGCAAAAGAGCAACGCGAGCAGGGCACCGGCCAGCGCCAGCCCGGCGGACGACAATCGAACCATGTGTGCGGCAATCCCCCAGATGGACCTGTGCGGCCCGCATCCATCGCTAGCAGCGCCAGTCCGTCGTACCAAGGGCGGGGAGCAAAGCGCGGGCCGGGCCGTTCCTAGCCGCAGCGCCGGTGCAAGACAGACCGGGCGGAAAAGGGGCCAGGATGCAACGTCGTCACATCATCGCGCGCGCCACGCTGGTCGGGGCTTTCGTGCTGCTCGCGGGCTGCGGCCGTGGCGGCGAGCAGACGACCGATGATCCGGTCGGGCAGAATGTCGCGTCCGCGGCGGCGGCGGGGGTGCCGGCCAATGTCTCGGCGGCGATCGATTGCAGCAACAAGCCGGATTTCGTGCCGGTCTATGCCAATGCGACGATTCTCAGCTGTACGGCGGCACCCGATGGGTTGCCGGGGCGGCATGTCAGCGGCAATCTCGTCTACGAGACGGACGCGCCGGAAAAGCAAGTGCTCGGCTGGTCGCGCGCCCAGGCTAATGCCTCGGGCCTTAAATATCGTCGCGAGACCGGCTTCAGCTACGAGGCGGGCGAGGAAAACGAACGCAGCCTGCGCGTGGTGGTGGAAGGCCATCTCGGCCGCACCCGCGTTTCGATCACCTGGGGTCAGAAGGCGCCGTGAGGCGTCTCAGGCGGCGCGGCTCTCGAGACCCCGCAGCCAGGCGCGGGCAGCCTTCTGCGCTTCGATGATCTCGCGCGCGGTCATGTCTTCGGCGATGTCGGCGCGGCAGGCCTGGGCCTCGACGCTGCCGGTCATAGCGGCGATGTTGAACCATTTGTGCGCCTCGACCAAGTCGATCGTCATGCCTTCCGCCCCGCTCGAATAGACGACGCCAAGATCGAAACAGGCATCGGCACTACCGCGCGCCGCATCACGCAACCGGCTCTCGATCAGAAACCGCGCACTTTTTTCACTATTCGCCATCGTCGTTCCACCCCGGATTCGGTGCCCTTGTTGACTCCGAATTTGGGGGGGTAAGGACAATAAAAGGTTAAACGGCTTAACCGTATTAGTTCATAGTACGGGGATGTTGTCGATCAGCCGGGTGCCGCCGATCCGTGCAGCGGCGAGCAGCCGCATCGACTTGCCGCTGATCGGCTCGCCCAGCGTTTCTCCGTCGACCAGCGCGACATAGTCGACCTCGAAGCCGGCGGCGGTCAGCGTATCGCGTGCCTGGGCGAGCGCCGCCTCGCGGTCGCCGCCTTCGCCGATCGTCTTGGCGGCGGCGCCCAACGCGCGCGGCAGTGCCACCGCGCGGGTGCGATCCTCGGGCATCAGATAGGCGTTGCGCGAGGAGAGGGCGAGGCCGTCATCCTCACGCTGGGTGGGGACGCCCTGGATCTCGATCGCCATGTCGAGATCGGCGACCATGCGGCGGATCACCTGGAGTTGCTGCCAGTCCTTCTCGCCGAACAGCGCGACATGCGGCTGCACCTGGTGGAACAGCTTGCTGACCACGGTCGCGACGCCGTCGAAATGGCCGGGACGGTGGGCGCCGTCGAGCGGCTCGCTCACCCCCGAGACGCGCACGCTGCTGGCGAAGCCCTCCGGGTACATGATCTCCGGCGTGGGCATCCACAGCAGGTCGACCCCGGCATTGGCGAGCAGCCGCGAATCGGCCTGTTCACGGCGCGGATACTTTGCCAAGTCCTCATTTGGTCCGAACTGGATCGGATTGACGAAGATCGACACGATCACGCGGGTACCGGCGCGCTTCGCCGCTTCGACCAGCGCCATATGCCCGTCATGCAGCGCGCCCATGGTGGGAACGAAGGCCAGCCGGGCGCCTTCGCTGCGGAAGGCGTCCAGCGCCTGGCGAAGATCGTCGATCTGGCGAACGGTTTGCACGCTTGGGCACTTTCGATATGAACGGAAGCGGGGCCTTCTATGGGGGGGAGGCCGCCCGATCAAGTGAAGGAATAGCTGCATTGAATCAGCCCGCTAAACGACTGCATGTGCTGGTTTTTGCCAATGAAAAGGGCGGCACGGGCAAGTCGACCACCGCGGTGCACGCGGCGATCGCGCTGGCCGCCAAGGGCGCGCGCGTCGCCTGTTTCGACCTCGATCACCGCCAGCGGACGATGGGCCGCTACCTCGACAATCGCCGCGCGACGATGCGCCGGATGGGCCGCGAGCTGCCGATGCCGGTCTATGAGACGCATGACGGCGAGAGCATGGACTTCTTCACCGATACGCTGGACCGGCTCGGCGAAGGCGCCGACTTCCTGGTGATCGACACCCCCGGCCGTGACGACAAGTTCGCCCGCATCTCGGTGACCAACGCGGACACGCTGGTTACCCCGATGAACGACAGCTTCGTGGACTTCGACCTGATCGGCCAGGTCGATCCCGACAGCTTCCGGGTGACGCGCCCCAGCTTCTATTCGGAGATGATCTGGGAATCGCGCAAGCGCCGCGCCAAGGCGGACGGCGAGACGATCGACTGGGTGGTGCTGCGCAACCGCATGCAGCATATCGAGGCGCGCAACATGAAGCGCGTGTCCGAGGCAATTGACCAGCTTTCCAAGCGCGTCGGCTTCCGGGTGATCTCGGGCCTGTCCGAGCGGGTGATCTATCGCGAGCTGTTCCCGCAGGGGCTGACCATGCTAGACTCGCGCGAGTTCGGCGAGATGGGGCTCAGCCATGTCGCAGCGCGGCAGGAGCTGCGCGAGATGATGGCCGGCCTGGCGCTTCCCGACGTCAACGCGCCGCTGTTCGCCTGATGGCGAAGCTCCTCATCGCGGCGGCTTTGCTCTACATCCTGTGGCGCTGGCTGCAGCCGAAGAAGAAGGCCCCTGTCGTGCCGCCGCCCCGGCTGGGCGAGAGCGAGGCGCGGGCGATCCTCGGCGTCGATGCGGCCGCAGGGCCCGACGAAATCCGCGCGGCGCACCGCCGGCTCGTTTCGGCGCTGCATCCCGACAAGGGGGGCTCGGCCGAGCTTACCCGACGGATCAATCTGGCCCGCGATACGTTGCTGCGCGGCTGAGGTCCGTCCTCTTCACGTAACATTTGCCTGCGACGATGTTGCAGTGCAAAATATTAATCTATTCGTGCCTCGGGCGGCTTGAAACTTGGTTTCGAGTCGCGGAAGAGGCGCGCATCTTTACCTTCGGGAGGGCTTACATGACGCACCGTTTTGATCCGACGTCGCTGCGCGAATACGACATCCGCGGAATCGTGGGGAAGACGCTGGGTCCGGACGACGCGCGGGCGATCGGCCGCGGCTTCGCGACGCTGCTGCGCCGCGCCGGTGGCCGCCGGGTGGCGGTGGGCCGTGACGGCCGCATCTCCTCGCCGATGCTCGAGGCCGCGCTGATCGAGGGCCTGACCGCCTCGGGCTGCGACGTGGTGCGCACCGGCATGGGCCCGACGCCGATGCTATATTATGCCGAGGCAACGCTGGAGGTGGATGGCGGCATCCAGATTACCGGCAGCCATAATCCCGGCAACTACAATGGCTTCAAGATGGTGTTCCAGCACCGCTCGTTCTTCGGCCAGGACATCCAGACGCTGGGCAAGATGGCGGCGGAAGGCGATTGGGACGAGGGCGACGGCACCGAGACGGTGACCGACGCGGACATCGAGGACCTCTATGTCAGTCGCCTGATCGCCGGCTATGCCGGCGGTTCGTACAAGATCGGCTGGGACGCCGGCAACGGCGCCGCTGGCCCGGTGATCGAGAAGCTCGTCAAGCTGCTGCCGGGTGAGCACCATACGCTGTTCACCGATGTGGACGGTAATTTCCCCAACCATCATCCCGATCCTACCGAAGAGAAGAATCTCGCCGATCTGAAGAAGCTCGTCGCCGAGAAGAACCTCGATTTCGGTCTCGCTTTCGACGGTGACGGCGATCGCCTGGGCGCGATCGACGGCCAGGGCCGGGTGGTGTGGGGCGACCAGCTCCTCTCGATCCTCGCCGAGCCGGTGCTGCGCATCGATCCGGGTGCGACGATCATCGCCGACGTCAAGGCCAGCCAGGCGCTCTACGACCGCATTGCGGAACTGGGCGGCAAGCCGGTGATGTGGAAGACCGGCCACAGCCTGATCAAGACCAAGATGAAGGAAACCGGCGCCCCGCTCGCGGGCGAGATGAGCGGCCACATCTTCTTCGCGCAGGACTATTACGGCTTCGATGACGCCCAGTACGCCGCGATCCGCCTGATCCAGGCGGTGCACGTGATCGGCAAGTCGCTCACCCAGCTCAAGGACGAGATGCCGGCGATGGTCAACACGCCGGAGATGCGCTTCCAGGTCGACGAGAGCCGCAAGTTCCCGGTCGTCGAGGAAGTGCTCGACCGGCTGGAAGCCGACGGCGCCCAGGTCGACCGCACCGACGGCGCGCGCGTCAACACCGACGACGGCTGGTGGCTGCTGCGCGCGTCCAACACCCAGGACGTGCTCGTTGCGCGTGCCGAGGCGAAGGACCAGGAAGGTCTCGATCGCCTGATGGCGCAGATCGACGACCAGCTCGGCAAGAGCGGCATCGTCCGCGGCGAGCAGGCGGCGCATTGATAGCGCAGGGGCCGCCCGCTGCGAGGAGCAGGGGCGGCCTCTTTTTCTCTGTCATCCCGACGAAAGTCGGGATCTAGACGCCACTCGGTCGTCGCTCCTGCTGTAACGGCGACCCCAATGGATTCCGGCTTTCGCCGGAATGACGGCTAAGAGGGTAGGGCGGGCTCAGCCCGCCACAATCTCCGCCACGCCGAACGTGCCGCGCTGGTAGTCGGCATAGGCCTGGTGGATTTCCTGCACGCTGTTCATCACGAACGGGCCGTGGGCGACCACCGGCTCGGGGATCGGCGCGGCATGGCCGAATAGGATCAGCGCGGGTTCGTCGGCGGTGAGCGTCAGCGTGTCGCCCGCCGAGAGGCTGGCGAGGTGCCAGGTCGGCAGCGCGCGATCGCCCACCCGCACCCCGCCGCGCACCGCATAGAGGAACAGGTCGCGGTCCTTGAGACCGTCGAAGGTCAGCGTCGCGCCTGCCGCCAGTTCGACCCAGCACAGGAACACGCCGGTCAGCGACTCGATCGCGCCGGTGCGGCCGTCAAAGTCACCCGAAACCAGATGCACCGTCGCGCCGTCGCCCGCCGCCACGCCTGGAAACGCCTCCGCCTGCAGCCCGACATAGCGCGGCGCGGTCATCTTGAGGCGGCTCGGCAGGTTCACCCAGAGCTGGAGGATCTCCATCGGCCCGCCGGCCTGCTTGAACTCGGCGGGCGAGACCTCGGCATGGACGATGCCGCGCCCGGCGGTCATCCACTGCACGCCGCCGGTGCGGATGATGCTCTCATGCCCCGCCGAATCGGTGTGCGCGAGCGAACCTTCCAGGATGAAGGTCACCGTCTCGAATCCGCGATGCGGGTGCGGGCCGAAGGGCAGGCCGGCATTGTTCGGGCGGTAGGTTTGCGGTCCGTGATGGTTGAGGAACAGGAAGGCGCCGATCTGCTCCAGCCCCGGGCCCGGCACCGGGCGGCGGGTGACGAGGTCGCCGATATCGTCGCGATAGGCGGCATGGGTGGAAAGCAGGGCGACGTCGGTCATCGGTCGTGCCTCAACAGGAAGACGGCGTGTTCCGCCAGGAGGTTGGCGAGCCCGGAGCCGGTTTGCTGGTCGCCCGATAGAAACCAGGCGCCCTCGATCGCGATGCCGCGTTCCTTCACCAGCGCGCGGAAATCGTCGACGGTGACATGGTGGATGTTGGGCGTCGCATACCAGGCGATCGGCAGCAGCCGCGTCACCGGCATCCGCCCGCCGAACAGCAGCGAGGCGCGCACCCGCCAATGCGCGAAATTGGGGAAGGAGACGAAGGCGTGGCGACCGATCCGCAGCAACTGCTCGAGCACCCAGTCGGGTCGACGCGTCGTCTGCAGCGTCTGGCTGAGGATGGCGTAATCGAAGCTGTCGTCGGGATAGTCGGCAAGGTCGGTATCGGCGTCGCCCTGGATCACCGACAGACCGCGGCCCACGGCGGCGGCGACGTTGGTCGGCTCCAGCTCCAGCCCGCGCGCGTCGCAGCCGCGATCGTCGCGCAGCGCCGCCATCAGCGCGCCGTCGCCGCAGCCGACGTCGAGGATACGCGCGCCGAGATTCACATGGGAGGCGATGATCGCGAGGTCCGGACGAAGGCTCATGCGCGTTCTCCCGCCGCAAGGAAGCCGCCGATCACGCGGTCCAGCTCGGGGCTCTCCAGCAGGAAGGCGTCGTGGCCGAAGGGCGAGCTGAGCTCGACGAAGCTGGCCGGCGCGCCGGCAGCGTTGAGGGCATGGGCGATGCTGCGCGATTCCGCGGTCGGATACAGCCAGTCGGTGTCGAAGCTCACCACGCAGAAGCGTGCCTGCGATTGCCGGAAGGCGTTGGCGAGCAGCCCGCCATGCTCCTCGGCCAGATCGAAATAGTCGAGCGCCCGGGTGATGTAGAGGTAGGAGTTGGCGTCGAACCGGTCGACGAACGCCAGCCCCTGGTGGCGCAGATAGCTTTCCACCTGGAAGTCGGCATCGAAGCCGAAGGTCTTGGCCTCGCGACCCTGCAGCTTGCGGCCGAACTTGGCGGTCAGCCCTGCTTCGGACAGATAGGTGATATGCGCCGCCATCCGTGCGACGGCGAGTCCGGCTGCGGGAGGATCCTGCGCCTCGTAATAGGCGCCGCCGCGCCACTTGGGGTCGGCCATGATCGCCTGGCGGCCGACTTCGTGAAAGGCGATGTTCTGCGCCGAGTGGCGCGGGGCCGAGGCGATCACCACCGCGGCGCGGACGCGCTCGGGGACGGTTGCCGCCCAGCTCAGCGCCTGCATCCCGCCCATCGACCCGCCGACCACCGCGAACAGGCGGTGCACGCCGAGATGGTCGAGCAGCATGGCCTGTGCGCGGACCATGTCGCGGATGGTGATCACCGGGAACTGCATGCCCCAAGGCTGGCCGGTCGCCGGGTTGATCGTCGCCGGGCCCGAGGAGCCGAGGCAGCTGCCCAGCACGTTCGAGCAGATCACGAACCAGCGATTGGTATCGATCGGCTTGCCCGGCCCCACCATCCGCGCCCACCAGCCGGGCTTGCCGGTGACGGGATGCTCGGAGGCGAGGTGCTGGTCGCCGGTCAGCGCATGGCAGACCAGGATGGCGTTGCTCGCATCGGCGTTCAGCGTGCCATAGGTCTCGTAGGCGATGTCGACCGGCGAGAACAGCACGCCGCCGTCGAGGCGCAACGGCCCCGGCAGCGTTACCGAGCGGCGAAGGCCGAAACGCGGATCATCGGACATGTCCGGCGGTTAGGCGCACCCGCGCGTCCGTTCAAGCATCCCTGCTGGACGGCTTGCCATTCGGCCCCCGTTCGGCCAATCCCCCGGCCCATGAACGCACCCGTCCCCAAGCCCTGGGTGATGGCCATCGCCCCCTATGTCGCGGGCCGCGCCACCACCGATTCGGGCAAGCCCGCCGCCAAGCTCTCGTCCAACGAGAATCCGTTCGGCACGCCCCAGGCCGCGCGCGACGCCTATGCCGCCGCCGCGACCGAGCTGGAGCGCTATCCCGATGCCGGCGCGGTCGCGCTGCGCGAGGCGCTGGGCGTGCATTACGGGGTGGAGCCCGAGCGGATCGTCTATGGCACCGGCTCGGACGAGGTGCTGCACCTCGCCGCCGGCGCGTTCGCGGGTGTGGGCGACGAGATCATCTATGTCCGCTACGGCTTCGCGGTGTACGATATCGCCACTAGGCGGGTCGGCGCGACGCCGGTGGTGGCCCCCGATCGCGACTATGCGACCGATGTCGACGCGATCCTCGCCTGCGTGACCGAGAAGACCAAGGTTGTTTTCCTGGCGAACCCCAACAACCCCACCGGCACCTATACGGCGCGCGAAGAGATCGCCCGCCTGCACGCCGCGCTCCCCAAGAGCGTGCTGCTGGTGCTCGATCAGGCGTACACCGAATATCTCGAGCCCGAGGATGACGATGGCGGCCTCGAGCTCGCCCGCACCCAGACCAACGTGCTGGTGACGCGTACCTTCTCCAAGATCTTCGGCTTGGCGTCCGAGCGGGTGGGCTGGGGCTATGGCCACCCGGACATCATCGCCGCGATGCACCGCATCCGCGCGCCGTTCGCGTTCGGCATCGGCGCGGGCCGCGCGGCGATCGCGGCGCTGGGCGACAAGGACTTCGTGGAGCATAGCCGCGCGCACAACGCCAAGTGGCGCCAGTGGTTCGCCGACGAGATCACCAGCATGGGCAACAAGGGCGTCCGCGCGGTGCCCTCCAAGGCGAACTTCCAGCTCGTCCTGTTCGAGGGCGAGGTGACCGGCGAACAGGCCTATAAGCAGCTGATGGAGGACGGCTATATCGTCCGCTGGCTGCCCGGCCAGGGTCTGCCGCACGGGCTGCGCATCACCATCGGCACCGAGGAAGAGATCAAGGGCGTGGCGGCCTCGCTGCGCCGCTTGCTCGGCGCCTGATGCTGCCCTTCGCGCGTGTCACGGTTATCGGGCTGGGGCTGATCGGCTCGTCGATCGCCCGCGGCATCCGCCAGCATATGCCGAGCGTGCGGGTGACCGGCTATGACGCCGATCCCGCCGTGCGCGAAACCGCGGTGGCGATCGACCTGTGCGACGACGTGGCAGACAGCGCGGGCACCTCGGTGATCGATGCCGACCTCGTCATCCTGTGCGTGCCGGTGGGCGCGATGGGCGCGGTCGCGGCCGAACTCGCTGCCGATCTGCCGGCGGAGGCGATCCTCAGCGATGTCGGCTCGTCCAAGGAAAGCGTGATCGAGGCGGTGCGCGCGGCGCTGCCGTCCGCGACCTTCATCCCCGCCCACCCGGTGGCGGGTACCGAGAATAGCGGGCCGACCGCCGGCTTCGCCTCGCTGTTCCACCATCGCTGGTGCATCGTCACGCCCCCCGAGGGCAGCGATCCGCTTGCGGTGGAGCGCGTGAGCGAATTCTGGCGGCGGCTGGGCGCGATGGTTGAGACGATGGAGCCGACGCACCACGACCGGGTGCTCGCGGTGACCAGCCATTTGCCGCATCTGATCGCCTACACGATCGTAGGCACCGCCTCGGACCTGGAAGAGGTCACCCAGTCCGAAGTGATCAAATATTCGGCCGGCGGCTTCCGCGACTTCACCCGCATCGCCGCCTCCGACCCGACGATGTGGCGCGACGTGTTCCTCAACAACCGCGAGGCGGTGCTCGACATGCTCCAGCGCTTCACCGAGGATCTCACCGCGCTCCAGCGCGCGATCCGCTGGGGCAAGGGCGACGAACTGTTCGATCTGTTCAGCCGCACCCGCACGATCCGCCGCTCGATCATCGACCAGGGGCAGGACGACGCGCGGCCGGACTTCGGGCGTTCGCACGAGTAAGCGCTGCCTGCCCTTTAAGTCGTCATTCCGGCCAAAGCCGGAATCCATCCGCCTCTACGTCTCAGCAAACGCCGTGACGGAGACCCCAATGGATCCCGGCTTTCGCCGGGATGACGCTTGTTGGAGTGGGCTCAGCCCCCGGTAATCGGCTGCTGGGGTTCGCGTGACACCAGTCGCTCGCTCCGGCGCTGGCACGCGGCCTGCACGACGGGATAGTCGACATCGGTGGCGCGACGAAGCGCGCCCTCCATGGCTTCCTGGCAGGCGACCTGCGACGTATAGTTGACGGGTTCCAGGCGGACCTGGCGGCAGGCTTGCGCATCGTCGCTGCAGCCCATGATCGCCAGCACGTAGAGCAGTTGGTCCATGGCAGATGACCTCCTGCCTGATTCAACGGACAGACCTCCGGGCTGTTCCCGTGGTTGCGTCGCGTGGCGTGGCGTCCCAGATTAGGGCGGATGCCTCCCGAAACCTCGTCCGCCAAGCTCGACCGGCCCATTTTCGGCACGATGAAGCGCTTCCTGCCGTACCTCTGGCCGCGCCATGCGCTGGCGCTGCGGGTGCGGATCGTGCTGGCGCTGCTGCTCGTGCTCTGCTCGAAGCTGGTGCAGGTCTATGGCGCGCCGTTCGCGCTGCAGGGGGCGATCGACCGGATGGCTTCGGGCCCGCGTGACGCGGTGTGGCTGATCATCGCGCTCGTCACCGGCTATGCCGCCGCGCGGCTGGGCACGGTGCTGTTCGACAATCTGCGCAACGCGGTGTTCGAGCGAGTGGGGCAGGATGCGACCCGACGCCTCGCCTCCGACGTGTTCCGCCACCTTCACCAGCTGTCCCTGCGCTTCCACCTCAACCGCCGCACCGGTGCGGTCACCAAGGTGGTCGAGCGCGGCACCAAGAGCATCGACACGATGCTCTATTTCCTGCTGTTCAACATCGCGCCGACCATCCTTGAACTCGGCATGGTGCTGGGCATCTTCGGCACCCGCTTCGGCTGGTGGCTGGTCGCCGGCACGCTGGCGATGGTGGTGGTCTATATCGCCTTCACCCGCTGGGTGACCGACTGGCGTTCCAAGCTGCGCGAGCAGATGAACGACCTGGATACCGGCGCCGTCGCGCACGCGGTCGATTCGCTGCTCAACTTCGAGACGGTCAAATATTTCAACGCCGAAGCCCGTGAGAGCGCGCGCTACGACAAGGCGATGACGGCCTATATGAAGGCCGCCGTCACCAGCGAGAACTCGCTCGCCTGGCTCAACATCGGCCAGGCGGTGATCACCAACCTGATGCTCGCGGCCGGCATGGCGTTGATCGTGTTCGGCTGGTCGACAGGCCGCTTCACGCCCGGCGACGTGGTGCTGGTGTCGACCCTGCTCAGCCAGCTGTTCCGCCCGCTCGACATGCTCGGCTGGGTCTATCGCACGATCCGCCAGGGCGTGATCGACATGGGCGCGATGTTCGACCTGCTCGATACCGGCGCCGAGGTGAAGGACGCTGCCGACGCACAGCCGCTGGCGATCCAGCAGGGCCATGTACGCTTCGAGGGCGTGCAGTTCGGCTATGATGCCGATCGCCAGATCCTGAAGGGCATCGACCTCGACATCCCGGCGGGCGCCACCGTCGCAGTGGTCGGCCCCTCGGGCGCTGGCAAGTCGACGCTCGCGCGGCTGATGTACCGTTTCTACGACGTCACCGGCGGCCGCATCACCATCGACGGGCAGGACATCCGTGACGTGACCCAGGCGAGCCTGCGCGCCGCGATCGGGATCGTGCCGCAGGACACGGTGCTGTTCAACGAGACGATCGGCTACAACATCGCCTATGGCCGCGAGGGCGCAACCCCCGAGGAAATCGCCGATGCGGTGCGCGGCGCGTCGATCGCGAACTTCATCCAGGCGCTGCCCGACGGGCTCGACACGCGGGTTGGCGAGCGCGGCCTCAAGCTCTCCGGCGGCGAGAAGCAGCGCGTGGCGATCGCCCGAACGCTGGTGAAGAACCCCCCCATATTGATCCTCGACGAGGCGACCAGCGCGCTCGACAGTCGCACCGAGGCCGACATCCAGGCGACGCTCGAATCGATCGAGCAGGGCCGCACCACCATCGTCATCGCGCACCGGCTCTCGACCGTGGTCCATGCCGACCGGATCGTCGTGCTCGAGGCCGGCCGCGTGGTCGAGCAGGGCACCCATGCCGAGCTGCTGCGGCAGGACGGGATCTATGCCGAAATGTGGGCCCGGCAGGCGCAGGAGCGCGAGGAAGGCGAGGCGCCGGTCGCGGAATGAGTGCGACGGAGCGTTTCGTTCTGTCGATGGACGGTGGATTGCGCGCCCGATAGAGTTGCGGCGTTCCTCGAACCGGAGCCGCTGGATCCATGCGTGTGTCATTGCCCGTGTCGGTACTCGTTGCCGCCTTGTCGCTTGGGGTGCCCGCGGCCGCCAAGCTTAGGCCGGGCAAGGTTCCGCTCGGTACCTTTCGCCCATGGAAGCCCAGTGACGGACGAGTCGCTTGGCGGTCGGGCGGCATCCGCATCCAGATCGAACCGGCGCCCTGCGCCACGCCGCCGCAGACGGAGGGCTGCCGCTTCGACCCGCAGAACAACCAGCCGCTGGTGACGGTCCATGCACCTGGCCTGCCCATTTATCGCGTGCTCGGCGATCGCCAGTCGTCAAGGTACCGCGTCGCTGTCGTCCGCTTCGAGCGGGGGGACGCGCGGCCCGGGGTCGTGATCGAGAACCAGTCGGGTGGATCGTCGGGCGATGTGCGTGAGCAACTGCTGTTTCCGCGCGGGCGCAGATTCCGGCAGACTTGGCTGCCGGGTTATCTTCAAGGCGCACTGCCGGATCGGTTGAAGGATCTGTCCGGCGACGGCCGCATCGACTTCGTGCTGGGAGACGGCGCCTTCGCCTACGCATTCGGCTGCAACGCCTGTACGCCGCGGCCCGCCATCGTCCTCACCGTCCGCCATGGACGGCCGATCGATGCCTCTCGGCTGCCCGACTATGCCGCCGCCTTTCGCCCAGACCTGCCGGTGTTCCGCAAGCGCTGCTTCGACCGGGCGCAGCGCTATCGCAACGGCAGCTGCGCGGCCTATGTTGCGACGGCCGCGCGGATGGGGCTCTATGCGGCGGCGTGGCGGCAGATGCTCCGCCACTACAACCGCGAGGGCATCGATATCTGGCAGGACTGCACCGTGCCCCCCGCGCAGTGGAATGGCGGTGGCTGCCCGTCGGGCAAGCAAACGCACTATGCGACCTTCCCGCAGTCGCTGGCAGCCTTTCTCCGCAAGACCGGTTATAGCCGCTGACCGACAGGGGAGGCGCACATGCGGATATCGTTCGGACTGGCAGGCTTGGGCGTACTGGGACTGGCCGGATGGTCGGCCTGGGCGGGGCGCAAGGCCGAGGAGATGGTGCCGGTCGACGGGCGCCTCGTCGATGTCGCCGGCGCGCGGCTGCATGTCGTCGAGCTGGGGCCGCAGGATGCCGCGGGTCCGGCGATCGTGATGATCCACGGGCTGATGGGCCAGCTGCGCAACTTCAGCCATTCGCTGACCTCGCATCTCGCCACGGATCGCCGCGTGATCCTGGTCGACCGGCCGGGCTGGGGGCATTCGCACCTCACCGGCCCGCGCCCCGATCTCGCCGGGCAGGCGCGGATGATCGCCGAGCTGATCGAGACGCTGGGGCTGGAAAAGCCGCTCGTCGTCGGCCATTCGATGGGCGGTGCGGTGGCGCTGGCGCTGGCCGTCGAGCGGCCGGAGGTGCCGGGCGGCCTCGCGCTCATCGCGCCGCTGACCCAGGTGGTGGAGAATCCCCCGGCGGTGTTCCGCGGGCTGATGGCGCCGCCGGGCCTGCGCGAATCGATCGCCTGGACGATCGCGGTGCCGATGGCGGTGGTGTTCGGCCCCCGCAATGCCGTGGCGGTGTTCGCCCCCGATCCGGTGCCGGCGGACTTCGCCGCCGCCGGGGGCGGGGCGCTGGCGGCGCGGCCGCGATCCTATCAGATGGGCAGCTTCGAGGTGCGGATGGCGCGCGATGCGATGGGCGCGCTGGTGCCGCACTATGGCGCGCTGCGGCTGCCGGTCGCCATCCTCTATGGGCGCGGCGACACGGTGCTCGACCCGGCGCTGCAGGGCGAGCGGACCGCGGCGGAGATACCGGGGGCGACGCTCACCCTGATCGAAGGCGGACACATGCTGCCGGTTACCCACGCCGCCGAAACCGACGCCTGGCTGCGCGAGGTACTGGCCCGGATGGGCTAAGCTTATTTCGCTTCGGCGATCAGCTTGGCGGCCTGGTCGCCGGCCCAGTCGAACTCGCCGGAGACGCGCCACACTTCCTTGCCGGTGGAATCATACAGGATCGTCGTCGGCAGGTTGACGCCGAGCTGGACGCTGAACGCGGTGTCCGTATCCAGATAGGGCTTGAGGTGCTGGTACCCGTTCTTCTGGAAGAACGGCCCGACGACCTCCATGCCCTTGAGGTCCTGGCTCAGCGGCAGGACGACCAGCGTGTCACCCACCTTGCCCGCCAGCGTATCGAGTGTCGGCATTTCCTTGATGCACGGCACGCACCAGGTCGCCCACAGGTTGAGCAGCACCGGCTTGCCCTTGAAGGCCGCCAGCGTGGTCTTCTTGCCCGCCGCATCGGTGAAGGAAATCGTCGGCGCCGCTTCCCCCTTGTGGCTGCGGTCGATCGCGCCGCTGGGCGCGGGTGCAGCGGCGTTTGCCGGGGGCGAAGTTTCGTTCGCTTGCTGAGAAGGCTGCGATTGCTTATCGCACGCGCCCAGTGCGAGGGCGCCCAGAAGGAGAAGACCGATCACCGAGCGCAAGGACAGCTCCAATTCCATGTGGGGAGGGCGCTTCGCCGAAGGCCCGTCCGCGGTGATGCGCGAGATAAACGCCTCCATCCCCTTCGACAAGCGAATGTGGCAGCAGGATCTGCGCGGCTCCAAGGCGCATGTCGCAATGCTGGGCCAGCAGGGGATCGTGGGGGCGGAAGACGCCGCGACGATCGGCGCGGGGCTCGAGCAGGTCGCCGCGGACTTCGCCGCCAACGGCGTGCCCGAGGATCTGGCGCTCGAAGACATCCACATGCTCGCCGAAAGCCGGCTGGCGGAGAAGATCGGTCCCGTTGCGGGCCGCCTCCACACCGCACGCTCGCGCAATGACCAGGTCGCGACCGACTTCCGCCTCTGGGTGCGCGACGCGATCGACCAGGCCGATGCGGCGCTGGGCGCGCTGCAGGACGCGCTGCTCGCGCGTGCCGAGCAGCATGCCGATAGCGTGATGCCGGGCTTCACCCATCTCCAGGTCGCGCAGCCGGTGACCTTGGGCCACCATCTGATGGCCTATTTCGAGATGTTCGCGCGCGATCGCTCGCGGCTGCAGGATGCCCGCGCCCGCATGAACCTGTGCCCGCTGGGATCGGCGGCGCTGGCCGGCACCGGCTTCAACCTCGATCGCGAGGCGACGGCCAAGGCGCTGGGCTTCGACGGCCCGACCCGCAACTCGCTCGATTCGGTATCGGACCGCGACTTCGCGCTCGACTATCTGACGGCGGCTTCGCAGTGCAGCCTCCACCTCAGCCGGCTGGCCGAGGAATTCGTGATCTGGGCCAGCCAGCCCTTCGGCTTCGTCGCGCTGTCCGACCAATGGTCGACCGGCAGCTCGATCATGCCGCAGAAGCGCAACCCCGACGCAGCCGAGCTGGTCCGCGGGCATTCGGGCCGGATCAGCGGCGCGCTGTTCAGCCTGATGATGACGATGAAGGGCCTGCCGCTCGCCTATTCGAAGGACATGCAGGACGACAAGCCGCCGGTGTTCGAGGCGCACGACCTGCTCGGCCTCAGCATTGCGGCGATGACCGGCATGGTCGAGAGCGCCACCTTCCGGCTGGAGCGGATGCGCGCAGCGGCCGAGGCCGGCTTCTCGACCGCGACCGACCTTGCCGACTGGCTGGTCCGCGAGGGCGGCATTCCGTTCCGCGAGGCGCACCACATCACCGGCCGCGCGGTGGCGAAGGCGGAAGCCGACGGCATCCGGCTCGATCAGCTGCCGATCGCAGCGCTCAAGGAAATCGATGCACGGATCGACGAACGCGTGTACGGCGTTCTCAGCGTCGACGCATCGGTGAACAGCCGGACCAGCTTCGGCGGCACGGCACCGTCGCGCGTTCGCGCGGCGATAGCAGCGGCCCGCAAGGGCCGTGAGGAGGAAGCATGAGGAAGCGACTGCTGCTCACCGTCCCGGCCCTTGGGCTGGCACTGAGCGGCTGCGGCGCGCGCGAGGCCCTGGCCCCGCGGCCGGGGGCACCGCTGCCAGTAGCGCCGTATGGCGCCGCGGCGACGCCCACGCCTCCCGCTCTTCTGAAACCGTCGGCACAGACCCGCCCGGCGCGCAGCGACGATCTGATCCAGGCGTCCGAAGCGCGGCGGAGCGACGAGTTCGACCTGCCACCCAACTGATTTTGGCGGCCATTCGCGCCGCACCCAGAGGCTCATGACCGATTTTTCGATGATCGACGGCGAACTGCACGTCGAATCGCTGCCCCTCGCGCGCATTGCCGCCGAGGTGGGTACGCCCGTCTATGTCTATTCCACCGAACGCTTCCAGGCCAATGCCCGCGCCTTTCGCGACGCGCTGAAGCCGCTGGGGCGCATCCACCTCGCCTTCGCGATCAAGGCCAATCCCAACCTCGCGGTGCTCAAGCTGCTGGCGAACGAGGGCTTCGGCGCCGATGTCGTCTCGGGCGGCGAGATGGCGCGTGCGCTGGCGGCGGGAGTCGCGGCCAAGGACATCGTCTTCTCGGGCGTCGGCAAGACCCGTCGCGAGCTGGTGAAGGGGCTGGAAGCCGGGATTGGTCAGTTCAACCTCGAGCTGGTCGAGGAAGGCGAAGTGCTGGCGGCGCTGGCGGCCGAGCGCGGGCTCACCGCGCGGGCGGCGCTGCGGGTGAACCCGGACGTCGATGCCGGCACGCACGAGAAGATCTCGACCGGCAAGGCGGAGAACAAGTTCGGCCTGCCGATCGGCGAGGCGCCGGCGATCTTCGATCGGCTCGGCAATCTGCCCGGCCTCGATCTGCACGGCATCGCGGTGCATATCGGCAGCCAGCTGCTCGGCCTCGCGCCGCTGGAAGCCGCGTTCGAGCGGGTCGGCCGGCTGCTCGCCGAGCTCCGCGCCAATGGTCACACCATCACCCATGTCGATCTCGGCGGCGGGCTGGGCGTCGCCTATCGCCCCGGCGAAGTGCCGCCGACGCCGGAAGCCTATGCGGAGATGGTCGCGCGGGTGACCAAGGACTGGGACGTCGAGCTGATGTTCGAGCCCGGCCGCACCATCGCCGGCAGCGCAGGGGTGCTGGTGACGGAAGTACTGTGGGTGAAGCCGGGGCAGGTCCATCCCTGGGTGGTGGTCGACGCTGCGATGAACGATCTCGCCCGGGTGGCGCTGTATGACGCCTATCACGGCTTCGCGGCGGTGAAGCCCAATGGCGAGCGCTTCGTCGCGAACGTTGCGGGGCCGGTGTGCGAAAGCACCGACGTGTTCGTGAAGGCGCGCGAAATCGACGCCGTGAAGTCCGGCGACCTCGCCGTGCTGGAAACGGCGGGCGCGTACGGCGCGACCATGGCCAGCACCTATAACAGCCGCCCGCTGGTGCCCGAGGTGCTGGTCTCGGGTGACCGCTACGCCATCGTCGCCGGCCGCATCTCCGCCGAGGAGATCATGGCCGCCGAAGACGTGCCGGACTGGCTGAAGTGACGCTCGCCGCGCTGCCCCTGTTCGTCAAACTGGCGGGGCGGCCGGTGATCCTGGTCGGCGAGGGCGAGCCGGCGGACGCCAAGCGCCGCCTGCTCGACCGCGCCGGCGCGAAGGTGGTGGGCGAGGACGAGACGGCCGCGCTCGCCATCGTCGCGCTCGACGCGCCCGAAGCGGTGGTCGCGCGACTCAAGGCACGCGGCGTGCTGGTCAATTGCGTCGACCGGCCCGAGCTGTGCGACTTCACGCTGCCGGCGATCGTCGACCGCGATCCGGTGCTGATCGCGATCGGCACCGGCGGTGTGTCGGCCGGACTGGCGGCGGCGCTGCGCCAGCGGCTGGAGGCGTTGCTGCCGGCAAGCCTCGGTGCGCTCGCCAAGGGGCTGGGCCGCAGCCGCGCGGCGATGAAGGCGCGCTGGCCCGATGCCGGTGCGCGGCGCCGGGCGCTGGCCGATGCGCTGGGGGAGGGCGGGATGCTCGACCTGCTGGCGGGCGACGGCGATGTCGATCGCTGGCTGGCCGAGGGCGCCGCACCGCAGGCACAACTCGTCACGCTGCGGCTGACCTCGCCCGATCCCGAGGACCTCACGCTGCGTCACGCCCGGCTGCTTGCGCAGGCCGATCGGCTTTTCCATCTAGGCGATGTGCCCGACGCCATCCTCAACCGCGCGCGTGCCGATGCCGCACGCTTCGTCGCCCGACCCCCTGCCGATCCCGGCGAAGGCCTGTCGCTCTGGCTGGAGATGGCGGGTTGAGCGGATTCGCCTATGTCGTGAAGGACGGGAAGGTCGAGCAGCCAACGATGCGCGCCGCGCTCGCCGAGACCGGCGGGCTCACCTGGATCCACCTCACCA
Organism: Sphingomonas sp. 22176; assembly: GCF_052045505.1. Lineage (NCBI taxonomy): Bacteria > Pseudomonadati > Pseudomonadota > Alphaproteobacteria > Sphingomonadales > Sphingomonadaceae > Sphingomonas > Sphingomonas sp. 22176. Next base: position 642,049 of record NZ_JBQEPL010000001.1, read on the forward strand.
CCAATGACGAGCGTGCCCAGCTCTGGCTCGGCGGCGAGGCCAAGCTCTCGCCCTACGTCATCGATTCGCTGACCGCGACCGAGACGCGCCCCCGCTGCGACGCGGTGGGCGACGGCGCGGTGATCAATTTGCGCGGGCTTTCGAGCGAGGCCACCACCGCCTCCGATCCGCTCGCCTCGATCCGCATCTATGCGATGGGCGGCTGCGTCTTCTCGGTGACGCGCAAGCACCTCAACGCCCTCCAGCCGGTGCGCGAGGAAGTGGAGAGCGGCAAGATCCTCGATCCGGGCGACCTGATCGCCGCCATCGCCTCGCAGATTACCGAGGAACTCGATCCGGTGGTCGCCGAACTCGGCGATTCCCTCGACGATTGCGAGGAGCAGATTTCCGGCCACCGCGCCTTCGAGCTGCGGCGGATGGTCAACAAGGTGCGGGTGCAGGCGATCGGCTATCGTCGCTTCCTCAACCCGCAGCGCGCGGCGATCGAGAAGCTGGCCGGGTTGCCCGGCGACTGGCTGCGCGAGGACGATCGGCTCCACCTCTCCGCCGCCGCCGACCGCGCGGCGCGCATGGCCGAAGAGGTGGAAAGCATCCGCGAACGCGCCGCGCTGACCCACGAAACGCTCACCGACCTGCGCGGCGAACTGCTCGACCAGCGCTCGCTGGTGATCGCGATCGTCGCGATGGTGTTCCTGCCGCTGACCTTCCTGACCGGCCTGCTCGGCATGAACGTCGACGGCATCCCCTATGCGCACGAGCCCTGGGCATTCTGGGGCGTGGTGGGCGTGTGCCTGGCGATGGCATTAGGCATCACCGGCTATTTCCTGCGCCGCCACTGGTTCGAGTGACTTCCTGACATCTGTCATCCCGGCGAAAGCCGGGATCCATTCGCCACTACGCTGCAGCTAAAAAGGCTGCGGAGACCGCAATGGATTCCGGCTTTCGCCGGAATGACAAAAGGGGCACGGATGCGGAACCGAGGGGCTTTAGCACTTCAGGAAGTCGAAGATCTGCCCCACCATTACGTCGAGCGAGCCCTGGCAGTGCGCTTCGACGTCAGGCGCTTCCACGGTGTTGACCGCAATCCCCATCGGCGTCGGCCAGCCGCGCAGCGCATGGGTGATCGTCCGCAGCGCCTGCAGCGTCGCGACCGAGGCCTGCCAGCCCGCCGCCGTGGCGATCAGCCCCACCGGTAGCCCGTCGAAATAGACGCGGTCGTCGCGGCTGAGCAGCTCGACATAGTCGAGTGCTGTCTTCACCAGCCCGGAAAGCGTGCCGTGATAGCCCGGCGAGCCGATGATCACCGCGTCCGCCGTTCGCAGCGTCTCGACGAAGCGGATCACCTTCGCGTCGGTGTCGCCATGCTCGGGCTCGAAATGCGGGAAGACGATGTCGGGCCCGGTGAGCAGCGTGGTGCGCGCGCCGCGCGCCTCGGCGCGGGCGAGCGCGGCGCTGAGCAAGCGTGCGGTGCTGGACTGCGGGCGAAGCGTTCCGCCGAGCGCGACGATATGGGGGGTGGTCATGCTACCTCGTTCGATCATTCGGGTTTGCCGCCGGGCTTCCATTCCGGCTTGGCGTCGCTGTTGGCCAGCGCGTGGAGCGGCTCGACCAGCGACTGGATCGCGCGGGTCATGAAGGGGATGTCGATATTGGCGACGGTGTCGTCCTTGCTGTGATAGGTCGGCACCACCGCCCAGCCGGAGATCGTGTGGGCGACGACGCCCTTCTTCGCGAGCGAATAATTGTCCGACCGCTGGAAGAAGTTCTGCTCCGGATAGGGATCGGCCGTCACCAGCGCGCCGTGGCTCTTGAGCGTCTCGCCGAGCGTCGAACGCTCGAACCCGGTCATCATCATCGTGCCGGCGGGCAACTTGGGATCCTGCGCGCCGATCATCTCGACCTCGACATTGGCGACGATCTGGTCGAGCGGCACCGGCGGATGCGCGCCGAAATAGGTCGAGCCATAGCCGCCGATCTCTTCCGATCCATAGGCGACGAACAGGATGCCGCGCTTGGTGCGGCCCTTGGCGGCCAGCGTGCGGGCGAGTTCGAGCACTGCGGTGGTGCCCGAGGCGTCGTCATTGGCGCCGTGCAGGATCGTGCCGTCGGCCTGGACGCCGAGATGGTCGAGATGGGCGCTGAGCAGCAGCACGCCTGCCTTGGGATCGGTGCCGGGCAGCCAGCCGATGGCATTGGTGGTGGTCGCGACCTTTTCTTCCACCGGCACGGTGAGCGAGACCTTCACGTCCTTCTGCGCCGCGAGCCCGTCGAAGGCTGCGGCCGGGACCACCACGACCGAAGGGCTCGGATCGTGCGGCACGTCGCGCAGCCCGCCGGGCAGCCGCGGCTCGCCGTGCAACGCCTGGACCATCGCCTTTGTGTCGGCGCTCTCGCGAATCAGCAGCAGCCGCGGGTTCTTGAGCGCCCGTGCCATGCGATAGAGCTGCATCGCCGGCATATCGCCGGTTACCAGCATCACCGACGCGGGGGCCATCTTCGACATCGCCTTGGCGGGCGTGAGCCGCGCCACGCCTTCGCTGCCCTGGCCGTCGCCGGCGAGCAGCACGGCACCGGGCACCGCCTGGCCGTTGGCGGTGAGGGTGATCGGCGCCTTGAGCTTCAGCCGGACGATCTCCGCCTTCTGCAGATAGCCGTCCATGCCCGGTGCGGGCTGGAGGCCGAAGCCGCGGAACTGCGCGGCGACATAGGCAGCGGCGATCGCTTCATCGGGCGTCGCACTGCCGCGGCCGCGGAGCTCGTCGCCGGCGAGGAAGGTCTCGTGCGCGCGCACCCAGTCGGCGCTCACCTGTGCCTGTGCCGGTACCGCCAGCACGCTCGCCGCGGCCCATGCCGCCAGCAGCAACCCACGCTTCATTCGCCATCCCCCACTCGGTTCGTGCCGGGTGATGGGCCAAGCGGGCGCGGCGCGCAACCGGCGCCGCGCCCGCCTGGCGATCAGAAGAACAGCTTGCGGATGCTGAGCGTCACCGCGCGGCCGGTGGGATCGAGCAGATCGGGCTGGTAGTTGAGCGGCACCGCGCCGGTCTGGTCGGTCACCCGCTGTCGGCTGTTGAGGAGGTTGGTGACGCTCAGGCTCACCCGCGTGCCCCGCAGCCAATGATGTTCGCGCACCAGCTTGAACTGGCGGCCGAGGTCCGCGAACACCCGCAGGTTGAAGGTGCCGAGATCGCCGAAGTTGAGCTGGTTGGTGTTGTTCAGCCCGGTATAGACGCTGGTGCTGCTCTGCCACTTGAAGCCGAGCCGCATGCCGACGCCGTCCTTGGTGAAGCCGGCCTGCGCGTCGATCTGGTGCGCCGGCTGGCCGCCATTGTTGCCGGCGGCATCGCCGTGCAGCAGGTCGAGGATCGGCACGCCGTCGCGGATCTTGATCTGATCCTTGAAATACCAGGTGTGGTAGAGGCTGAACTGCAGCCGGCCGGCCAGCGCGCCATTGGGCCCGCCGAAGCCGCCGCGGCCGCGGCCACCGCCGCCCGGGCCGCCGCCGCCGCCCGGACCGCCAGCGCCACCCGGTGCCGCGCCCGCCGGAGGTGCCGGGGGCGGTCCGAACAGGCTGCCGCCGAACGGCGAGCGCTGCCCGTTCTGGCCCTGGCCGAACATCCGCGCCTGGCCTTCCGCCGGCAGCGGCTTGCCCGCAGCGATGGCGTCGGCGCGCTCCTTCTCGCGCTGGGCGCGCATCGCCGCGATCTTCTTTTCCAGCGACGACTTGATCGGCACCGACAGGTTGAAGCCCCAGCGCAGCTGCCTGGTGTTGTTCTCGGCGAAGTTGACCGCGCGATTGTCGATGCTGATCAGGGTACCGTCGTCGTCGCGGACGAAGCGGCTCCGGAACGCATCCTCGATCGCCGTGGTAGCGGCGGGGAAGGAAGCGATGTCGTTGCGGATGCGGCTGGTCACATAGTCGGCGCGAATCGAGAAATCGGTCTTCTCGGACGGGCGCAGCTCCAGCCCCAGCTTCATCACATGGCGCTGCTCGGCCTGGAGCGCGCGGTTGCCGCCGGTGATGGTGGTAATCGTCACCGTCTGGCCGGTGCGATAGTCGAACACGCGGGTGTTCGGGCTGGTGATCAACGGGCCGCCCAATTGGGTGGTGGTCGGCGCGTCCTCCGCGTCGGTCCAGGAAGCGATCAGCCGCACCGGCTTCAGCGGCGACCAGTTCACGCCGTAGCCGGTGGTGGTGAGCGTGCCGAAATCCGACAGGTGCTGGACGGCGACGTTGCCGTTGATCGTCAGGTCGCCGAGCGGCTGGAGCACGTCGCGGCGGCGGCTGGCGATCGGCACGTCGACGTTGAGCTGGGTGCTGGCGATGTTTCGGGTGAGCGAGGCGGGCGGCTGCGCCACGCCGTTGCGGAAGCTGGTGCTATCATACCCGCTCAGGCTGCCGCCGATCCTGAGCGAGGTGGAGACGTCGCCCGCCGGCAGCTTGAACAGCGGCCCGCGGATCAGCGCGTCGACGGTGCCGACGTTCGAGGTCGAATTGCCGCGATCGGCGGGGCGCGCGGCGCCGAGCGTATCGAAGCCGCGATCGGTGATCGTCTTGCTTTCGACGCGGTCGTAGCTGCTGGTCAGCGACCAGCCCCAGGCATTCCCCCAGGGCAGGCCGTCGCCGTTCAGCGTGGTGCCGAGGTGCGCGGTGATCGTGCGGCTGCTGGCGGTAAGCGGGCTGGGATCGGCGGAAAGCCCGACCGGCGCCGCGGTCTGCGACAGCGCGAGGCCACGCAGCGCCTCGCTCTGCTGCACCTCGAGCGTGCCGTTGACCGTCGCGCCGACCTTCTCGGTGAGGTTGCGGGCATAGCTGCCGTTGATGTTGAGGTCCTGGCTGGGGGAGACCAGCGTTCGATACGGTGCCTGGTTTACGCCGCTGCCGTCGCTGGTCGTCGGCAGCACGTTGCGCTCGCTTTCCAGCAGCGCGGTCGTGCCCTGGTACTTCACGTCGAGATTGACGCGGCGATCGCGGTTGATCTTCAGGATGTCCGCCTGGCCCTGCTGGGTGCTGTTGCCGCCCTCGGTCGGCACGCCGCCCTGCAGTTCGGTGGTGAGCGCGCGGAATCGCTCGCGCAGCACGAAATTCACCACGCGCTGATCGGCCGAATAGCCGAACTTGAGCGCGACTTCCTCGGGCAGGATGTCGACGCGTTCGATCGCCTCGGTCGGCAGGTCGCGGATTTCGGCGAAGCTGGAGATGCGGCGGCCGTTGAGCAGCACCACCGGCATGCCGCTGCCGCGCCCACTGCCGGTCTGCGGCGCGAGTTCGGTGAGCAGGTCGGCGACCGACGACACGGCATAGGCGCGAATGTCGGCCTGGTTGAGCTGGATTTCGGGCGGAATGTCTCCCTTCACAGCGCCGCGTTGTTGACCGGCGGTGACGACGATCTCGTCGGTATAGGGATCGTCCTGCGCCGGGGCGGCGGGCCGGGTCGAGCCGGGGCGACCGCCCGAGGGCTGTGCCGGCGTCGTCGTCTGTGCCTGCGCCACCAGCGGCGATACGCCCGCCAACAGTCCTGCCAGGGTGGTCCCCAGTCGCTTCATCGTTGCTCCGTCCCTTTTTCGAATCACAAGCGGGCCCGCAGGCCCGCTTCCTTTCATGAAGCGGGTACGACGCACATGTCGCAAAACTGTGCCGGATTATCGAATAGGTTGTTCCGCATGTCGCGCGGATGCGAAAATGGGGGCCGGAGCCCCCATCCTCTGTATTCATGGTGCGGTCGAGAAGACTCGAACTTCCACGGCCTTTCGGCCACAACGACCTCAACGTTGCGCGTCTACCAGTTCCGCCACGACCGCACGTGAATTTCCGCCGGCATTTCCATACCAGCGGCTGGTAAGGCAGCGGCCCCTAGCAAAGCGAAATGGGGCTGGCAACCCGCTTTGTGCGGGTTTCTTGCATTGTTGCTTCCGCCTATGCCCCGGGCCATGCCTGTTGCCACGCCGCTCACCGCTGAAACGCGCCGCCTCCTCGCGCTGGCCTGGCCGGTGATGCTGACCGGGCTCAACTGGACGATTCTGCACGTGACGGACGTGGTGGTGGTCGGTCTGGCCGGCACCCACCAGGTCGCGGCGCTGGGCGCGAGCCGGACGATCACCTTCCCGGGAATCGTGATGGGCCTGGGGGCGCTGACCGGCATCCTCGTCCATGTGTCGCGCGCTGACGGCGCGGGCGAGCTGCGCCAGACCGGCCGCGTGCTCCACGAAGGCCTGCTGCTCGCGCTGCTGCTCGGCGTGGCGAGCATGGGCATCCTGTTCGGCTTCGCCGCGCCTTTGCTCGCCGGGGTGGGCGTCGCGCCCGATCTGGTCGCGGCGAGCACGCCGGTGGTGCAGGTGATGGCGCTGGCCTATCCCTTCCAGCTGCTCACCATCGCGACGAGTTTCTTCCTCGAAGGCGTCAGCCGCCCGGCCCGGGTGACGGTGGTCAACCTCGCGGTGCTGCCGATCAACGCGCTGCTCGCCTGGCTGCTGGCGACCGGCGCCTGGGGACTGCCGGCGCTGGGGGCCGTGGGCGCTGCCGCGGCCACCGCCATCGCCTCGGCGCTGGGTGCGGCCGGCATGCTCGCCGCCGCCTGGACGCTGCCGCGGGCCGAGCCGCGCGGGGTGCGGTTGCTCGGCGACTGGGGGCGGGCGGAGACCTGGCGCGGTGCCTGGGCGCTTGCCCGATTCGGCGTGGTGCCGGCGGTGGCGTCCGGACTCGAGCTGGTCGGCTTCTCGATCCTGATCGCGCTCTCGACCCGGTTGGGCGAAACCACCGCCCATGCCTTCCAGATCGTCTTCTCGATCCACAACGTCACCTTTGCGGTGGCGCTCGGACTGGGATCGGCGGCGGGGGTACGGGTCGGCAATGCGCTGGGCGAGGGCGTGCCGCAGGCGGCGGCGGGGCGGGCCGGCATCGCCGCATTGCTCGCGGCGCTCGCCACCGGGCTGCTCGCGGCGTGCCTGATGCTGGTGCCGATGCTCGTCGTGGCGCGCTTCCCCGCGCCGGGCGAGGTGCATGCGATGGCGGCGACGATGCTGCTGCTCTGGGCGCCGTTCATCCTGTTCGATGGCGTCCAGGTGGTGTTCGTCTATGCGCTGCGTTCGCTGGGCGACCAGGTTGCCGCCGGCATCAACGGCATCCTCGCCTTCTTCGTGGTGACCGGCGGCCTGGGCCTCTGGCTGGTCCAGTCCGGCTGGGGCGCGCAGGCGCTGGTGCTCGCCTCGGGGCTGGGCATGGTCGCGGCGGCACTGCTCGATGGCGGCCGCCTGCTCGTCGTCACCCGTCGAATTCGCTCACGAAGCTGAGCTTCACCGATTTGGCGCCGCTCGGCACGTCGACCTTCGCGCCGTTGAAGTCGAAGCCTGCCTTGGGCTCCAGCGTGCGGATCGGCGGAGTGATCCGCCAGCTATAGACTTCGCGGCGCTCGCCATCGAGCAGCTGGATGCGGATGTCCGGCACGTGCTGCGTCGCGCCACTGTCGTTGAGCACCTTGCCCGAGACGATGAACAGCTTGCTGCCGTCGGCGCGGGCCTGCAGGGCCACGTTCTTCTCGCTGAACACCAGCTGCGCATTCGCGCCCCCAATCGGCAGGCCGAGCTGGGTCAGCACCTGCGGCGCCTTCCAGTAAAGCAACGCCGCGCCGCCGAGCAGCACCGAGACGAGTGCGACCAGTGCCGCGATCGTCCAGCGGATGCCGCTGCTTTTCTTCGGCGCGGGCTCGTCGAACGGATCGTAGCTGGGTTCCGGAGCGGGATCCGCCGCGGCGACGCTGCGCGAGAGGCGTGGCGCGGGCTCCACCGCCGGCGCGGGTGCCGCGACCGGGGCGGGGGGCGGGGCGGCCGGCGCCAGCTGCGTGCCGGACTGGAACCAGCTATGCTTGCAATTGGCGCAGCGCACCGTGCGGCCATCCGGGCCGACCGCCGAATCCGGCACCTCGTAGCGCGATCCGCACTGGCTGCACTCCAAGATCATGCCCAAAACCCCCTGGTACCTGCCCGAAACGCGACAGGACGGTCGAGTCTAGCGGGGCCGATTCGGGCCAGCAAGCGGCTTGGGACGGACGGCGGCTTGAGCGGCATCCGGGGCTGTGCGATGGCGGCCAGAGACCACCGCGAACAGGAGGCCGGGCCGCACGGCGCATGGGCAACATCGTGCACTTCGAAAATGTCGGCCTGCGCTATGGGACCGGACCGGAAACGCTGTCGGACGTGAGCTTCACGCTGGCGACGGGCGGCTTCTATTTCCTCACCGGCGCAAGCGGTGCCGGCAAGACCTCGCTGCTCAAGCTGCTCTACCTCGCCCAGCGGCCGACCCGCGGCGCGGTGCGGCTGTTCGGCGAGGATGCGGGCGCGCTGCCCCGGGCGCGACTGCCCGGCTTTCGCCGCCGGATCGGCGTGGTGTTCCAGGATTTCCGCCTGCTCCCCCAGCTTTCCGCCTATGACAATGTCGCCCTGCCGCTGCGCGTGGCGGGCGTGCGCGAGAGCGAGATCGAGGCGCCGGTGATGGAGATGCTCGCCTGGGTGGGGCTGAGCGCGCGCGTCACCGCCAAGCCGCCGACGCTGTCGGGCGGCGAGCAGCAGCGCATCGCCATCGCGCGCGCGGTGATCGCCAGGCCCGAGATCCTCGTCGCCGACGAACCGACCGGCAATGTCGATCCCGAGATGGCGGACCGCCTGCTGCACCTGTTCGAGGCGCTCAACCGGCTGGGCACCACCATCGTCGTCGCGACGCACGACCTGCACCTGATCGGCCGCATCCCGCGCGCGCAGCTGATGCGCGTCGAAAAGGGCAGGCTGGTCGATCCCAGCGGCCTGCTCCGCCATCCGCCGGGGGGCGCATGAACGGCTTCCGACACCGCGCCGCGATCGACCTGCGGCTGCTCGGGCAGGGCCAGCGCGGCTGGGTGATGGCGGGCATCATGGGGATCATGCTGTTCCTCACCGTGTTGGCTGGCGCGCTGGGACTGGGCGTGGCGCGCTCGGCCGTCGGGCTCGATCGGCAGCTTGCCGGGCAGCTGACCGTGCAGCTGGTCGAGCCCGATGCCGGCGTGCGCGACGTGCGGGCCAAGGCGCTGGTCGCCGCCATCGCCAAGGTGCCTGGCGTCACCCGGGTGCGCGAGGCCGATCGCGCCCAACTGGCGGCGCTGCTCAAGCCCTGGCTCGGCGATGTCGGGCTCGATCCCGAGCTGCCGATGCCGGTGTTGATCGACGTGACCGCGGCAGAAGGGACCGCCGCGCAGGTGACCGCCGCCGTACAGCGCGTCGCCGCGCAGGCGCGGGTGGAGAGCAGCGCGCGCTGGCTGTCGCCGGTGCGCGGGCTGCTCGGGGCGCTGGGGCTGGTCGCGATCGGGCTGGTGCTGGTGATCGCGGCGGCGACCGCGGGTGTCGCGCTGCTCGTTGCGCGCGCGGGGCTGGACACGCACCGCGATACCATCGACGTGCTCCACATGCTCGGATCGACCGACCTCCAGGTAGCGCGCCTCCTCCAGCGCCGAATCGCCCGCGACACGTTGCTCGGCGGCGCGATCGGCACGCTGGCGGCGCTGGCGTTGGTCGCCTTGTTCCAGACCAAGCTGGCGCTCACCGGCTCGGAAGTGCTGGGCGGCGCGACGCTGGCGCCGGTCGACTGGACGCTGCTCCTGCTGCTGCCGATCGGCTTTGCCTTGCTCGCCACCGTGGCGACGCGGTTGACCGTGCTCCACACGTTGGGGCGCAAGCTGTGATCCGGCGGCTGTTCTTCCTGCTGGTGCTGCTGGCACTCGCCTGGGCTGCGGGCTTCGCGCTGTTCCTGTTCAGCCTGGGCAAGCCGCTGGGCGCGTATCGCACCGACGCGGTTGTGGTGCTGACCGGCGGGCCGGGGCGAATCCAGCGCGGGCTCGATGCGCTGCGCCGCGAGGATGCCAGGCGGATGCTGGTCAGCGGGGTCAATCCGGACGTGCGCCCCCACGAGTTGGCGGCGCAATTCCCCGCCGAGCGCGCGCTGTTCCGCTGCTGCGTCGACCTCGGCCACGAGGCCGTGGACACCCGCTCCAATGCCGACGAGACCGGCCGCTGGGTGCGCGATCACGGCTATCGCAGTGTAAGGCTGGTCACCTCGGACTGGCACATGGCGCGCGCCCGGCTGGAGCTGCGCCATGTATTGCAGGGGGTGGCGATCGTCGGCGACGGCGTGCCGAGCACCCCCGGCTGGCGGATGCTGCTGCGCGAATATCACAAATATCTGGTGCGCCGGGGGGCGCTGCTGCTGGGGGTCGATTGATGGACGCGGTGCGTACTTTTCTCTTCCGCATCTTCTTCTACGGCATGTCGATCGTGCTGGTGCTGGGCGCACCGATCGCGGCGCTGTTCGGCAGCCGGTTCCTGCGCGCCTATTCGAACCTCTGGGCGTGGCTGCTGCAATGGATGGTCCGCAGGATCGTCGGTGCGCGGGTGCGGATCGAGGGGACCGTGCCCCAGGGGCAGCTGCTGTTCGCGGGCAAGCACGAAAGCTATTTCGAGGCGCTGGAGCTGACCCGCATGCTCGGCAGTCCGGCGACGGTGATGAAGCGCGAGCTGGCTAAGATCCCGCTCTGGGGCTGGGCGGCGCAGCGCTATGGCACGATCGTGGTCGATCGCGAGGCCAATGCGACGGCGCTGCGGGCGATGATGCGCGCGGCGCAGGCGGCGCGGGCGACCGGGCGCTCGGTGCTGATCTTCCCGGAGGGCACGCGCGTGCTGCCGGGCGAGGCGCCGCCGCTGCGTTCGGGCTTTGCCGGGCTCTACCGCGCGCTCGACCTGCCGGTGGTGCCGGTGGCGGTGCGCAGCGGCAATGTCTGGCCGCGCAAGGGGCGGATGCATCGCGGCGAAATCGTCTTCCGCTTCGGCGATCCGATCCCGCCGGGCCTGCCCCGCCGCGAGGTCGAGGCGCGGGTGCACGCGGCGATCAATGCGCTGAACGGCTGAGCCGGGTCAGCGCGGCCGGGTCCATAATCCTGCCGGGCGCGGGGTCGGTGCCCGGCGGCGGGCTTCGCCCCAGGCCTTCACGATCGCGCCGAGCTTTTCGCGGCCGGAGGTGGTGGTGCGGCTGTCCCAGGCCTGCGGGCCGCGCGCGCGCACCTTCCGCGCGATCCCGCCATAAATGTCCGCGGCCGCCAGCACCGCCCAGGCCGAGCGGAACGACAGCGCCGCCGCACCACCGCGCGCGCTGATCTCATAGCCTTCCGCCCGATCGGCGAGGCGCGTGCCGAGTATCGCCAGTGCATTACGGTCCGCCATCGGATCTGCCGCGGTCAGCCCCATCTCGGCGAGCCAGTCGGCCGGCAGATAGCAGCGTCCCGCTTCGGCATCCTCGCCGATATCGCGGGCGATGTTGGCGAGCTGGAAGGCGAGGCCGAGGTCGCAGGCGCGGTCGAGCACTGCCTCGTTATCCGGACGCACGCCCATCACCACCGCCATCATGCAGCCGACCACGCCGGCGACATGGTAGCAATAGCGCAACAGATCGTCCTCGCTCTGCGGCCGCCAATCCTCGGCGTCGAGCGCGAAGCCGTCGATCAGGTCCCAGGCGAAGCGGTGCGGCATGCCGGTCTCGGCCGCGACGATGCGCAGTGCGTCGAACGCCGAATCGCCAACCCATTCGCCCGCCAGTGCCGCTGCGGTACGTTCGCGCACCTCGCCCAGCCGCGCGGCCGGATCGGCGACGCGGGTCATGCCATGGCCATGGTCCTGGCCGTCGACGATGTCGTCGCAGCGGCGGCACCAGGCATAGAGCAGCCAAGCGCGCTCGCGGGTCTTGGGGTCGAACAGCTTGCTGGCCGCTGCAAAGCTGCGCGAGCCGCGGGCGATCGATTCGCCCGCGGTCGCGACGATCGCATCGCGGCCGGGAAAGCGCATTACAGCTGTTCGCGCCGCAGCTGCGCGATCGGCACTACCGGCTGGGCCTCGGCCATCTTGGTCAGCAGGCCGTCGATCGTGCTGTCGACCAGCAGCAGCCCCTGGTGCTGGGGCCGCACGAAGCCGACCGTTCCCATATGCTCCCAGAACTCGACCAGCTTGTCGTAATAGCCGGCGATGTTGAGCAGACCGATCGGATCGGCGTGGTAGCCGAGCTGCGCCCAGCTCATCGCTTCCCACAGCTCGTCCATCGTGCCGGTGCCACCGGGCAGGTTGATGAAGCCGTCGGCCAGCTCGGTGAAGCGCGCCTTGCGCTCGTGCATCGTCTCGCAGACTTCGAGGCTGGTGAGGCCCTTATGTGCGACCTCGGCATTGACGAGCAGGGTCGGGATCACGCCGATCACCTCGCCGCCGGCCTCCAGCGCCGCATCGGCGACCGCGCCCATCAGGCCCAGACGGCCACCGCCATAGACGACGCCGATGCCGCGCTCGGCAAGCGTGCGGCCCAGGGTGCGGGCGGCTTCGATATAGACGGGGTCGGCCGGGCTGGCCGAACCGCAATAGACGGCGATACGCTTCATGTGATGCTCCTGTGGCGGGGCTGATAGCGTGTTTTGGCGGGGAGGGAGAGGGGGTACTTAGCCCCTCCTCCCTGGAGGAAGGGGGCAAGGTCTCACCGAGACCAACAGAGGTTCTGGAAACCCTCCCCCAACCCCGCCTCCAAGGAGGAGGGGCTTAAAATGGTTCAGGCCATCTCGCCCAGCATCAGCTCGGCGGTAGCCTTGGCGCTCCCCACCACGCCCGGAATGCCCGCGCCCGGATGCGTGCCCGCCCCGACGAAATACAGGTTCGAGATCGCGTCGTCGCGATTGTGCACGCGGAACCAGGCGCTCTGCGTCAGGATCGGCTCCAGGCTGAAGCCCGAGCCGTGATGCGCGGCGAGATCGTCTCGGAAGTCGGTCGGCGCATAGTGGAACTTGGTGACGATCCGCTCGGCCAGATCGGGGATCAGGCGGCGCTGCACCTCGGCGAGGATCCGCGATTCGAGGATCGGCCCCACCTCGCTCCAGTCGGCCGGGAATTTGCCGAGATGCGGCACCGGCGCCAGCACGTAGAAGGTCGAATGCCCCGCAGGCGCCATGCTTGGGTCCGAAGCGCTCGGATGGTGCAGGTAGAGCGAGAAGTCCTCGCTTACCACGCCGTGGGTGTAGATGTCGTCGAGCAGCCCCTTATAGCGCGGCCCGAACAGGATCATGTGGTGCGGGATGTCCGGGAAGGTACCCCGCAGCCCGAAATGGACCACGAACAGCGAGGGCGAGAAGCGCTTGTTGACGAGGCGGTTGGCCGTCCGGCGTGCGCTGCGCGAATTGCGCAGCAGGTCGCGGTAGCTGTGGACGATGTCGGCGTTGCTCGCCACCGCGTCGACCTCGACCTCGAAGCCGCTATGGGTGCGCACGCCGACGACGCGATCGCCCAGCGTCAGGATCTCGTCGACCGGATCGCCGATCCGCACCGTGCCGCCCAGCCGTTCGAAATGGGTGATCATGCCGGCGATCAGCCGGTTGGTGCCGCCCTCGGCCCACCAGACGCCGCCGTCGCGCTCCAGCTTGTGGATCAGCGCGTAGATGCTGCTGGTCGCCATCGGGTTGCCGCCGACGAGCAGCGTGTGGAACGACAGCGCCTCGCGCAGCTTCTCGTTCTTCACATAGCCCGCGACCACCGAATAGACCGACCGCCAGGCCTGATTCTGCATCAGCGCGGGTGCTGCCTTCAGCATCGACTTGAAGTCCAGGAACGCCTTGGCGCCCAGCTTCACATAGCCTTCCTGATAGACGCGCTCGGAATAGTCGAGGAACTTGCGATAGCCGGCGATGTCGTTCGCATCGAGCTTGGCGATCTCGCCCGCGAGCACGGCATCGTCGTTGGTATAGTCGAAGGTCGTGCCGTCGGGCCAGGACAGACGGTAGAAGGGCGTGACCGGCTTGAGGTTCACGTCTTCGGAAATATCATGGCCGGACAGGCGCCACAGCTCCTTCAGCGCATCCGGATCGGTGATCACCGTCGGGCCGCCGTCGAAGGTGAAGCCGTCGCGCTGCCAATAATAGGCCCGGCCGCCCGGCTTGTCCCGGGCTTCGATCACGGTGGTGTCGACCCCCGCCGACTGGAGGCGGATGGCAAGGGCGAGGCCGCCGAACCCGGCGCCGATCACGACTGCGCGGCGCATCAGCGGCCCCAGATCGCGGAAAGCGCGCGGCCGACCGGCACCGGCGGCTTGCCCGACAGCACGCGGAGGCGGTCCCCGAAGGTCGATTGTGCGGCGTAGAAGCGCTGGATCAGTCCTGCATCCAGACGGTAGAATCGTTCCAGCACGCGATAGCGCTCCTCGGGTTCGGCCGCCTTGAACAGCATCGCGGCGAGCATGCGATAGAAGCCGCGCTTGCGCCAGAGCGCGCGGGAATAGCCATACAGCATTTGGTGCAGCGCCTCGCCCGAATAGTCGCGGGTCTCGGCGATCAGCGCCGCCGTACGGATCGCGTCGGGGAAGGAATAGCCGGTCATCGGGTGGAACAGCCCGGCCTTCATCCCCGCCTTGGCGATGCCGCGGCCGCCGGCGGCCCAATAGGCGGCATGATCGCCGCCCATGGCGACGGGCAGGCTGCCCACTTCCTCGCGCAGCACGCGATCGACCTGCCAGCCCGCGGCGTCGGCATAGGCCTCGATCCGGTCGCCGGTGGCGAGAATGTCGAGTGAGGGCGTGTCGCTGTAATAGGTGTCCTCGACGAACATCCGCGTCGGGCTGAACGGCAGGCAATAGACGAAGCGATAGCCGTCGATCTGCGGCACCGTCGCATCCATGATCACCGGGCGCTTCACGTCGTGCAGGTCGCTCAGCACCAGTTCGGCGCCGTGGAATTTCTGCCAGCCGAGCTGGAGCGCGCTGGTATCACCCACGCCGCGGCAATCGATCACGCCCTCGGCCTCGACCAGATCGCCGTCCGCCAGCGCCACCGCAGTGGGGGTGACGTCCGCCGCCTCACGCTCGAGCAACAGGCTCTTCTCGCCCAGTTCGGCGCGCACCACGCGATCGAAATGCTCGGACTCGACCGAGTAGTAGCGTGAGGGCAGGCTGCGGAAATGGCCGGGAAAGGCGACGTCATAGCCGTTCCAGCCATGGCCGATCAGTGGCGCCGACAGCCAGCGATGCTCGGGCGCGACGTCGTCCGCAAAGAACGACCAGAGGTGATTGCCGCCGATCCGTGCCGAGCCTTCGATCAGCCGGACGGTGCAGTCAGGTTTCTTCTTCCGGATTGCCAGCGCGATAAGCCCGCCGGCAAGGCCGCCGCCGACAATGGCGACGTCACAACTGATGGTTGAAGGCATCGCCGTCGCCTAGCCCAAGGCCGAGGGTGAGGGAACCCCGCCTTTGGGGGCGCGCGGCGAAACGGTCGCTGGCCGGGGGCGCCCCGGCGCAGGGCCAAGTGGTTCATTTTCTTTTAACTATCGTCACACGGCTTGCACACTTCGCCCCTAGTGCCGGGGAACCGCGCTGGCGGTTTGTGAAGTAGGGGAACCAACACAATGCAGAAGAAGCTTTTTGGCGCGACGTTGGTCGCCGCCACGCTGCTCGGCGCGCCCGTCGCGCAGGCCCAGGTCGCGCTGACGACCAAGACCTACACGCAGAATTTCAACACGCTGGCGACCAGCGGCACCAGCAAGGCGCTGCCCACCGGCTGGAAGCTCGACGAGCGCGGCAGCAGCACCGCCGGTTCGGACGACGCCTATGCGACGAGCAACGCCAATACCGGCACCGCCTATGCCTTCGGCACCGGCAGCGAGCGCGCGCTGGGCAGCGTCACCTCGGGCAGCGCGACGCCGATTCTGTTCGGCGCCTTCTTCACCAACGCGCTGGGCAGCGCGATCCAGTCGATCACGCTCGACTATTTCGGCGAGCAGTGGCGCCTCGGCACCGCAAGCAGCGACCGGCTCAGCTTTGAATATTCGCTCGACGCCACGTCGCTGTCGAACGGCAGCTGGACGTCGTTCAATGCGCTCGACTTTGCCAGCATCAAGAACGGTAGCGGCTCGGGCAGCGCGAGCAGCGCGCTCGACGGCAATGCCGCGGGCAACCGCACGGACATCAGTGCGACGATCGGCAACCTGCTGATCGCCGATGGCGGCGGCTTCGCCATCCGCTGGACCGATCGCGACGTCGGCGGCTCGGACCATGGTCTCGCGATCGACGACCTGACGCTCACCGCCACGCTGGTGCCGAGCGCGGTGCCCGAGCCGGCCGCCTGGGCGATGCTGATCGGCGGCTTCGGCTTTGCCGGCGCGGCGCTGCGCCGCCGGGCGAAGAAGCCAGTATTCGCCTGAGAATGCGGGAGGCGCCGGGCGGACCGGCGCCTCCTCCTCGTCAGAAGGCGAGCTTGGCGGACATCGAGACGGTGCGGCCGTTGATCGCGCGGCCCCAGCCGATGCCGTTTGCCGGCACTTCGCTCTGGTTGAATTCGAAGAAGCCCACCTGATCGAACAGGTTGCTGGCGTTGAGCATCACCTGTACCCGGTCGATCGGCTTCACCACCAGGAAGGCGTTGACCACGGTGAAACCCGGCATCTTGAGCAAGTTGCTGTCCTGCGCATAGCTGCTGGTGATCGTCACCACGTTCGCGCCGACGGTCACGTTGCGGAGCTCGATCTGCGGGGTAGCCTCCAGCGTCCAGGCCGGCTGGTGGCGCGGTTCCTTGCCGGTCAGCGTCGGATCCAGGAAGTCCTTGGTGATCTTGGCGGTGGTGTAGGTGGCGCCGGCGGTGATGCTGAAGATGCCGCGGCGATAGCCGCCTTCCATCTCCACGCCCGTCGCGCGGTAGCTGCGGATGGTCTGGTTGGCCGATCCGTTGAGGACATTATGGTCGTCCGCGGTCGCACGGAAGGCGGTGACGTTGAGCGTCGCGCCCGCCTTGCGGAACTTGAACCCGCCTTCGAGTTGGCGGACCTGGTCATATTTGTCCGCCGCGTTGGGCACGCCGCCGGTGGTTGCGCTCACCGCGGGGGTGAACAGGATCTTGTCGGCATTGGCGCGCGCGCCGCGGCTGTACCGCGCGAAGACCGAGAAGGGCTCGGCGACGCGGTAGTTGATGCCGCTCGAATAGCTCCAATAGCCGTAATTATAGTTCACCGGCGCCGGGGTATCGAGCGGCAGGAAGGCGACGCGCTTCTCCGGCGCGGAGATCACGCCGTTGCCGTTGATGTCGTAGCTTATCAGCCCAACGCGGCCGCCGCCCAGATCCGCGCCGATCAGCGAACCGCGCACCCGGCCCCGATCATAGCGGAGGCTGCCGCCGATCGAGAGCTTGCCGATATGGTAGTTCACCGAGCCATAGGGCGCGAGGATGTCGTACGATACGTCGAAGATGCGGCGGAATTTGCTGCCGTTGCGGCTGAAGGTGTAATAGCCGTTCTGGGTCTGCGCGACGCCCGCCGCGCTGGTGACGTTGACCATCGCCGTCTGGCCGTCCCCGGCCACGTCGGTATCGATGCCCGAGTGCAGCCAGGTCGCGTAGAGCTTCTGGTTGGCCTTGTAGAGGCCGCCGGTGACGGTCAGGTCGCCCCTGCCGAGCTTCCACACCTTGGTCGCGCGGATGTCGTTGGTGAAATTGTCGAGCGCGCCGATCCGGGTCTGCGCCATATAGTTGAACGAGAGCAGGCCGTTGCCGTTGGCGTTCACCGGCACCAGCTGGCCGATATTGGGGCCGCTGGCATAGGTCGCCACCGCGCCGGCGCCCGCCTGCGAGGCGGCGATCGTCGCGATCGGGCCGACGGCAGAGGGAAAGACGCGCAGGAAGTCGCCCGAATTGGCCGAATAGCGCGCACGTTCGCTGATCGTGATCCCGGCGACGTCGAACTGCGCCTCCAGGCCTATCGTCTTGCTCTTGGCGTGCATGCCGTTGGCGACGTCAAAGCGTGCCAGCTTGTTGGTGCCGTCCAGCGTGGTGACCGGGCCGATGAACGGGGAAAGCAGCGAATCCTTGCGGATGTCGAAGCCGCTGACGCTGCTGACCACGGGATTGTCGTTGGTGCCGCCGATCTTGATCGGATAGGGCGCGAAGGTGGGTGAGCGGTCGTCCAGCCACTTGCCGCTGACGCGGACATAGCCGGCGGCGAACTGCTTGGTGACGTTGAAGCGGAACTGGCCGCCCTTGTAGCCGGTAAAGCCGATGTCGCGCGGGCCCTCGCCCGAGCGGTAATAGCCGCCGACATGGAAGCGCCAGCCGTCGCCGAGCGGCTGGCCGTAATCCATGTCCACACGCTTCTCGCCATAGCCGAGGCCAACGCTGGCCTGGACGGCACCGCCGCGGGTCTCGCCGGTCTTCGAGATCAGGTTGATCAACCCGCCCGGCGCGTTGGACGAGAAGGTCGAGCCCGAGCCGCCGCGAATCGATTCGATCGCCGCGACGTTGAAATCGGCGCGCATGAACACGTCGACCGCGACGTTGAAGATGTCGCCGAACTCCAGCACCGGCAGCCCGTCTTCCTGGAACTGCATGTATTTGGAGCCGCCCGCTGCCAGCGGCAGGCCGCGCACGGTATAATTGGCATTGCCCTCGCCGATACCGCTCTCGACGCGGAGGCCGGGCATGGTGCGGAGGATGTCGCCCAAGGGGCGCGGGCCCAGCTTCTCGAACTCGGCGGCGCGATAGGCGCTGGTGGAGGTCGCGCTGTCCAGCCGATCGCGGCCCTTGGCGACGCCTGTCGAGAAGACTTCCTTCTCCGGCACTTGCGCGGGTTTGGCGGGCTTGGGCGCACCGTCCGTGGACTGGGCGAATGCAGGCTGGACGATGACGCTCGCGCAAAAAGCGAGCAGCATATACCGCAGTTTCACGACAACCTCTCCCGACCCATATGTGTTCTTCTGGGCGGAGCAGTCTAAGATGTTGGATATTGATATTTAGGTGCTGCGCTTCTTCGTAGAATTACGAGTGTTACGGGCCGGCAACATTCGTGCGGCTCGACAATCGGGGTTGCGCCGCATTGCCGGTGGCGGCGCGAAGGCGTAGCAGCGGCAGGCATGGATATCGCCCTAGCCATCCTCGCCTCCGCGATCGCCATGACGGTGATCGTCGGGGTGCGCTATGTCGCTGCCTCGGCGGGGTTCGCGCTGGCGACCCGGCTGCGCCATCCGGGCCTCTATGCCGGCCAGTCCAGGCAGATCCGCATGGAGATCGGCTGGAGCCTCGCCTCCGTAGCGATCTACGGCATCCCCGCCGGCATCGTCGCCTGGGGCTGGAAGGCGCAAGGCTGGACGCGGATCTATGCCGATGTCCACGCCATGCCGCTCTGGTACCTGCCGCTGTCGGTGTTCCTCTACCTGTTCCTCCACGACACCTGGTTCTACTGGACGCACCGGGCGATGCACGTGCCCGCGCTGTTCCGCCGCTATCACGCCGTCCATCATGCCAGCCGCCCGCCCACCGCCTGGGCGGCAATGAGCTTCCACTGGGGCGAGGCGCTGTCCGGCGCGATCGTGATTCCGCTGCTGGTCTTCGTAATTCCCATTCATGTCGCCGCGCTCGGCTTGGTGCTGACGATCATGACGGTTATGGGGGTGACCAATCATATGGGCTGGGAAATCTTCCCGGCGTGGATGTGGCGGGGGCCTCTGGGTGCGTGGCTGATCACGGCGAGCCATCACCAGCGGCATCATGAGCGGTATGGGTGCAACTATGGATTATATTTCCGGTTCTGGGACCGGTTGTGCGGCACCGACCAGGGGCTGGGGCGGTTCGATCCTGCGGCGCGGCGCCTGGGCCCTCGTCGCCCTGCCGCTGCTGACCAGCGCCGCGCCGCTGGCGACGCTGGAGCTTGATTTCACCAGCCTGCGCTCGACCCGCGGGCTTCTGCAGATCTGCATCGCGCCCGCCGCGAGCGAGTTTCCCGATTGTCGCGACGGGCACGGCGCGATCAAGCGGACGATTCCCGCCGCCGACGGCAAGCTGCGCCTCAGCGGCCTCGCCCCCGGCGACTATGCGGTGGCGGTGATCCACGACGCCAACGGCAACGGCAAGCTCGACACCTTCATGGGCATTCCGCGCGAGGGCTTCGGCTTTTCGCGCAACCCGGTGATCGGCTTCGGACCGCCGCGCTTCTCCGCCGCCCGGTTCCCGCTCGAGGGCGGCAACGACCGGCAGGAAGTGAAGCTGCGCTACCTGCTCTAGGAACTGCACCGGATTGCAGGCGTTTGCCGGGTTCTGATCGCCACGATCCTGTTCCCGGAGTACTCGATGTCTTTCCTGCGCAACGCGGCGAGCGCCGCGCTCGTCTCGCTCCCGCTGTTCGCGGCGGCGCCTGCCTTCGCCCAGCAGAATACGGATACCCCGCCGGACACGACCCGCGATACGGTGACGCTCGGCGTCGGCGCGGCGATGGTGCCGAGCTATGAAGGTTCGGACAAGAACGTCCTCACCGCAGCGCCGCTGGTCCGCGGCCGCGTCTCCGGCATCAACTTCGTCGTGCTCGGCAGCCGCGCCTGGGCGGACGTGATCGCCGATAACAACGGCCCGGGCTGGGATTTCCAGGCCGGCCCGGTGGTCAACGTCAACCTCAACCGCACCTCGCGGATCGACGACCGCCAGGTGGCAGCGCTCGGCAAGGTCGATACCGCGATCGAGGCCGGCGGATTCGTCGGCATCGCCAAGCAGGGGCTGATCACCAGCGACTATGACACGCTGACCGCCAGCGTCTCCTACATCCATGACGTCGGCAACGTGCACAAAAGCTATGTGATGTCGCCGTCCGTCAGCTACGGCACGCCGCTCAGCCGCAAGGCCTATGTGCTGCTCAATGCCTCCGCGAACTACATGGGCGACGGCTATGCCCAGACCTATTTCGGCGTGACGCCCGGCGGCAGTGCCCGCAGCGGTCTGCCGGTCTATTACGCCCACAAGGGCTGGAAGGACTGGACGCTGGGCGCGATGGGCAATGTCGCGCTTACCGGCGATCTCACCCATGGCCTGTCGGTGGTCGGCGGCGTCGCCTATCGGCGGATGCTCGACGATGCCGCGGACTCGCCGGTGGTCCGCATCGCCGGTTCGCGCAACCAGTGGTACGGCGCGCTGGGGCTTGCCTATACCTTCTGAGCTGCGTCCCACATTGCGACGAATGCCTATTTCTTAACAAGTTATGAATTGCCGCTGCGAGTCTTGATGGGTAGCGCGCCCGTCCAGGACTCGCGGCTTGGGTGGTCGCGGGGCAACATCAGGGGGGATGCATGAAACTTGCAGCATTGGTTGGCGCCATGGGCGTGCTCGGTGCGACGATGGCCGCGCCGGCCGCGGCATCCGCGATCGACACCAGCGGCGGCTATACGTCGAAGATCGATTATTTCGGCGCGCGTTACACCCCGGCATATGGGCAGACCTTCACGGTCGGCAGCGACAATGCGCTGAACGGCTTTACCTTCTATCTCGGCGGCGGCGCGGCCAAGGTGCGCGCCTATGTCTATTCCTGGAACGGCGCCGGGGCGCTCGGCACCGCGCTCTACGCCAGTGACGCACGCAGCTTCGGCGGCACCACGGGCGACGCATTCCAGGCGCTCCACTTCGACGTGGGCGCGCTCGATCTGCGCGCGGGCCAGCGCTATGTCGCCTTCCTCACCACCGCGGGCCTCACGCAGCCCCTCGCCGGCGAGAGCAGCTGGATGCCCACCGCAGGCAGTTTCGGCAGCAATGCCTATACCGGCGGCGACTTCGTCTACACGAATGCGGGCGACAGTCTCGACGCGATCACCGGGCGGCCCTGGGACGACATCCACGGACTCTACGGTGACGTGCAGTTCCAGGCCGAGTTCAGCGCCGGCGCGACGGCGGGCGCGGGTGTTCCCGAGCCGGCGGCCTGGGCGATGCTGATCGGTGGCTTCGGCCTGGCCGGCGGGGCACTCCGCCGCCGCCGTGCGCGGACGGCCGCCCGCTTCGCCTGATCATCCTAACCTTTGGTAGGCAAGCGGCGCGTCGGGATTGCCCGGCGCGCCGCTTCCGCGTACATGGGTCCATTCCCCGGGGGACCGCTGGCGCAGCGGTTGAGAGGAAGGCTGCAGCCTTCGACCCGCTGAACCTGATCCGGTTGACACCGGCGTAGGGAGGGAGGGTCTTGTTCCCCGAGGTCCGTTCGCTCTCTACGTCCGCCCAAGGAGTAGACGAGCATGGCCGACATCCCCGCCAAGACCGAAATCGGCGTCACCACGGGCCCGATCCGCGGCAGTCGCAAGATCCATGTCGGCAAGCACCGCGTTGCGATGCGCGAGATCCAGCTCGAGCCGGGCAGCGGCGAGGCACCGGTGCGCGTCTACGACACCTCGGGCCCCTACACCGATCCGAATGCGCAGATCGACATCATGGCCGGCCTGCCGGCGATCCGCCGCGACTGGATTCTCGGCCGCGGCGATGTCGAGGCCTATGACGCGCGCGAAGTCCGCCCCGAGGACAATGGCCTGAAGGGGCCCGACCGCTCGGCCGGCGTGCCGCAGTTCCCGAACGTGGCCAAGCGCCCCTTGCGCGCCAAGCTGGGCATGAACGTCAGCCAGATGCACTATGCCCGGCGCGGCATCATCACGCCCGAGATGGAATATGTCGCGGAGCGCGAGAATCTCGGCCGCGAACGCCTCGCCGAATATATCCGCGACGGCCAGGATTGGGGCGCCGAGATCCCCGATTATGTGACGCCCGAATTCGTCCGCGACGAAGTGGCGCGCGGTCGGGCGATCATCCCGAACAACATCAACCACCCGGAAAGCGAGCCGATGGCGATCGGTCGCAACTTCCTAGTCAAGATCAACGCCAATATCGGCAACTCCGCCGTCGCCAGCGACGTGGCGAGCGAAGTCGACAAGCTGGTCTGGTCGATCCGCTGGGGCGCGGACACGGTGATGGACCTCTCCACCGGCCGCAACATCCACGACACCCGCGAATGGATCCTGCGCAACTCGCCCGTGCCGATCGGCACCGTGCCGATCTACCAGGCGCTGGAAAAGGTGGGCGGCATCGCCGAAGACCTCACCTGGGAGATCTTCCGCGACACGCTGATCGAGCAGGCCGAGCAGGGCGTCGACTATTTCACCATCCATGCCGGCGTGCGGCTGCCGTACATTCCGATGACCGCCAAGCGCGTCACCGGCATCGTCAGCCGCGGCGGCTCGATCATGGCCAAGTGGTGCCTCGCGCATCATCGCGAATCCTTCCTGTACGAGCGGTTCGACGAGATCACCGAGATCATGAAGGCCTATGACATCGCTTATTCGCTGGGCGATGGCCTGCGCCCCGGCTCGATCGCCGACGCAAATGACGAGGCGCAGTTCGCCGAGCTCTACACGCTGGGCGAACTGACCAAGCGCGCCTGGGAGCAGGACGTGCAGGTGATGATCGAGGGGCCCGGCCATGTGCCGATGCACAAGATCAAGCAGAACATGGAAAAGCAGCTTGAGGCGTGCGGCGAGGCGCCCTTCTACACGCTCGGGCCGCTGACCACCGACATTGCGCCGGGCTATGACCACATCACCAGCGGCATCGGCGCGGCGATGATCGGTTGGTACGGCACGGCGATGCTCTGCTACGTCACGCCCAAGGAGCATCTGGGCCTGCCGGACCGCGACGACGTGAAGGTGGGCGTGGTCACCTACAAGCTGGCGGCGCACGCGGCGGATCTCGCCAAGGGCCATCCGGCGGCCAAGGTGCGCGACGACGCGCTGAGCCGCGCGCGCTTCGAGTTCCGCTGGCGCGACCAGTTCAACCTGTCGCTCGATCCGGACACCGCCGAGCAGTATCACGACCAGACGCTGCCGGCCGAGGGCGCCAAAACCGCGCATTTCTGCTCGATGTGCGGGCCGAAATTCTGCTCGATGAAGATCACCCAGGAAGTGCGCGACTTCGCCGCCAAGCAGAACGCCTCGGCCGACACCTTCCTCGCGGCGACGCCGGCGACGGTGGATGCCGAGACCGGAATGGCCGAGATGAGCAAGGTGTTCCGCGAGACCGGCAGCGAGCTCTACATGGGCGCGGGCGGCCGCGAGCACGATTGAAGACGATCGAGCCGGGTGGGCGTTTTGCCCGCCCGGCTACCGATACACCTCGCGGCGGTGCCCGACGCGGACGACGAGGATGACCACCCGCGCATCCTGGATCCGCGCGATGATGCGATAGTGACCGATCCGCCACCGCCAATAGCCGCTATGTTCCCCGGTCAGCGGGGCGCCGAGCGATCGCGGATCCTCCAGAGGCGCGATCCGCTTTTCCAGCGTCCGGAGAATGCGGCCGGCTTCCTGCTTGCCGAGCTTGCGCAGTTCCCTGCCGCCTCGGGAGCGAACTCAATCGCCCAGACCAAGCTCGGCCTTCAGGTCCGCCAGCGGGATTGCGTCCTCGGAGCGGAAATCCTTCATCCGCTCTTCGGCGAGGTAGAAGTCCTCGAGATCGTCGAGGTGCGCCAGGATTGCCTCGCGGGCGTAGAAGGTCTTCGTCCGCCCTGTCCGGGCCGCCAGCGCTTCCAGCCGCTTTTCCGTGTCTGCGTCGATCCGTACCGCGAGCATGGCCGCCTCCTTGCTATACAAATATAGCGCGGCCAGGCGGGAGCCACAACGCCTCACCCCAGCGGCGGCAGCGCCCAATCGATCGGCTTCTGCCCGATGTTTTCCAGAAACGCGTTCGCCTTGCTGAAATGCCGGCTCCCGAAGAACCCCGAATGCGCCGAGAGCGGCGAGGGGTGGGGGGCCTTGAGCACCAGATGCCGGCCGCCCTTGTCGATCGAGTCGACGAACGCCGCCTTCTTCTGCGCGTGGCTGCCCCAGAGCAGGAACACCACCGGCTCGGCCTTCGCATTGACCAGCCGGATCACCGCGTCGGTGAAGCGCTCCCAACCGCGGCCCTGGTGGGCGGCGGCGCGACCCATTTCCACCGTCAGCACCGCGTTGAGCAGCAGCACGCCCTGTTCCGCCCAATGCTCGAGAAAGCCGTGCTGCGCGCGCGGGATGCCGAGGTCGGTTTCCATCTCCTTGTAGATGTTGACCAGGCTCGGGGGCGTCCGCACGCCCGGCTTTACCGAGAAGCACAGGCCGTGCGCCTGGCCCTCGCCATGATAGGGGTCCTGGCCGAGGATCACGACGCGCACCTGCCCCAAGGGCGTCAGGTCGAGCGCGCGGAACCACTCGCTGCCGGCCGGGAAGATGCGCTTCCCCGCCGCCTTCTCGGCGCGGAGATAGTCGCGGAGCGACGCCATATAGGGCTGGGCGAACTCTTCCTCGAGCGGGGCGAGCCAGCTCGGGTGCAGCTTCACGCTCGACATGGCGCTCAGGCCCGGACCGCGGTGACCAGATAGTTGAGCGCGTCGTGCTCGTTCACCACGAAGCCGCGGGTGGGCGAGAAGGTCAGGCCCTGGCGGTCGATCACCCGCATGCCGGCGTCGGTCAGCAGCGCCTCCAGTTCCTCGGGCTTGAGGAAGCGGCTCCAGTCGTGGGTGCCCTTGGGGATCGCGCCGGTGCCTTCGGCCAGCGTGATCATCGCGAGGCGCGACAGCGGCGTGCGATTGGGGGTGGAGAGCACCATCAGCCCGCCCCCGGCCAGCGCTCCCGCCAGTCCGCGCACAAAGGCTGCGGGATCGCTGACATGCTCGATCACCTCCATCGAGGTGACGAGGTCGAAGGTCCGGCCGTCCAGATCCTCGATGCCGCCATGGACATAGTCGATCGGCAGCCCGGACTGTTCGGCATGCGCACGCGCCGCGCCGATATTCTCGTCCGCCGCGTCCACGCCGGTCACCCGCGCGCCGAGCCGGGCCAGCGGCTCGCACAGCAGGCCCGCACCGCAGCCGACGTCGATCGCGGTTTTGCCGGTCAGCGGCATGAAATCTGTCGAATCGCCGCTCCAGTGCGCATCGATCGCGCGACGGATATAGCCGAGCCGCGCAGGATTCAGTCTGTGAAGCATGGCGGAGGAGCCCTTAGGATTCCACCAATCGACCGCCAAACGACCGAAATGTTCCGCTTCACGGGGGTCAATCGTAGCTATTGTTGCGTTCGGCATCGCTGGCTCCTATCAGGCACGCCCATCTCTCCCAAGGGCAGGAAACAAGCAACCAGCCATGGCGCGTATCGTAATGAAGTTCGGCGGCACATCGATGGCCGGGATCGAGCGTATCCGCAGCGTTGCCGCGCGCGTCAAACGCGAGTGGGAGGCGGGCAACCAGGTCGCGGTGGTCGTATCGGCGATGGCCGGCGAGACCGATCGGCTGGTCGGTTTCTGTCGCGAGGCCTCGTCGCTCTACGACCCCAAGGAATATGACGTCGTCGTCTCCGCCGGCGAGCAGATCACCAGCGGCCTGCTGGCGATCGCGCTGCAGGCGATCGGCGTGCCGGCGCGCTCCTGGCTCGGCTGGCAGCTGCCGGTGCAGACCTCGGACGCCTTCGCCAAGGCGCGGATCGAGGACATCGGCACCGACGCGCTGCTCGCCAGCATGGGGAAGGGCGAAGTCGCGGTGATCCCCGGCTTCCAGGGCGTGCACGACAATCGCATCACCACGCTCGGCCGTGGCGGATCGGATACCTCGGCAGTGGCGGTGGCGGCGGCGGTGAAGGCCGATCGCTGCGACATCTACACCGATGTCGACGGGGTCTACACGACGGACCCGCGCATCGTGCCCCGCGCACGCAAGCTCAAGCGGGTGACCTATGAGGAAATGCTCGAACTCGCCAGCGTCGGCGCCAAGGTGCTCCAGACCCGTTCGGTCGGCCTGGCGATGAAGGAAGGGGTTCGCGTGCAGGTGCTCTCGTCCTTCACGGGCGACGACGCGCCGATGGCAGATACATTGCCCGGAACCATGATCGTGGGCGAAGAGGAGATTCAGGACGTGGAACGCCAGCTCATCACCGGCATCGCGCACGACAAGAACGAGGCCAAGATCACGCTGACTGCCGTGCCGGACAAGCCCGGCGCGGTGGCATCGATTTTTACGCCGCTTGCCGATGCCAGCATCAATGTCGACATGATCATCCAGAACATCGCGCACCAGAGCGCCGGCAGCGCCAGCGCGACGGACGTGACGTTCACGGTGCCGGCGGCGGACCTTGCGCGCTCGCTGGAGATCCTGGCGCAGTCGCAGGAGTCGATCGGCTTCGGCAGCATCAGCCATGACACGCGGGTGGCGAAGGTGTCGGTGGTCGGCGTCGGCATGCGCAGCCATGCCGGTGTCGCGGCGACCATGTTCCAGACGCTCGGCGCGCGCGGTATCAACATCCAGGCGATCACCACCTCCGAGATCAAGGTCTCGGTGCTGATCGAAGAGGATTATACCGAACTCGCGGTGCGCGTGCTGCACACCGCCTATGGCCTCGACGCGGAAGACGTCGCCGCCTGATCTTGCGCGGGGGCGTGGCCGATCCGGCTACGCCCCCGTCGTCACGACGAGGCGCTGCAGGACGACATTGTCGTCGATGCGCCAGACCTTCACGACATGCCGGCCGGCAGCCACCGCGGGAAAGCGCGCGGTGCGCGTGCGGCCGTTTTCCTCGACCGCCTTGTTCCAGTCGCGCTGCGCCTGGGTTTTGGTGTCGTTGGGGGCGGGGACGAGCGTGTCGGTTAGGATCTGCACCGGGCCGTCGTTCACCGACACGCCGATCCGCTGCTGGTTGCGGCCGGTGGTGTCGAGCGTCGGGACCAGCTCCAGCGCGACGGTGAGCGGGCCGCCCTTGGGCAGCATCACGGCATAGTCGACATGCACGCCGTCGGCGGCGGCGGTCGCAGGGCGGCCCTGCGGGAAAGTGGTCACCGCACCCAGCGTGCGGCCGAGATGCGGCACGCGGCGCCAGTTCAGGCCCTTGCCGCCGGTGGCTGCGGCAAAGTCCGGCGCCTCAATCACGATCTGCTCGGCGGGCGGCGTGGGCGGGACGAAAACGATCGCCTCGGCCTTGCCCTCAACCCGGCGCACCGCCGGCATCACCTGCTGCTTGGGCTCCTGCCAGCTGGTATAGCCGATATTGGTTTGGGCCATCATCCCGTCCCACTTGCCGCCGTTAAGCGCGTGATAGGCGGCGGCGATCTCCGCATCGCGGGCGAAGGCGCGCTCGGCCTGCTCGGCAAAGGCATTGGCGCGCGCGTCGTTCGCAGCGGCGAGGCGGCGGTTCCACGCGGCGGCGTAATAGAGCCGGTAGACGTTCGCGACGGCGATAATCGGGTGCTCGACCAACTGGAACCAGGCGTCGCGCGCGTCGGCGGCGATGCGCGGTTTTACCGCCGCCATGTCGCGCTCCAACGCCTCCCATTCGGCAACCACGCGGCCGAATTCTCCGCCGTCGAGCTTGCCGTCGCTGCGGGCCGGGCCGAGCGCAAAGCTGTCGGCATCGAGCAGCTCGGGCTTCCGCCGTGCGGCGAGCTGTCCGTAGCGGGTGAGCAGCGCGCCGACCTTCTCCGCGTGCACAGAACCGAACGCCGCGCCCGCCCAGCGCGCCGGGTAGGCGGTCAGCGCCTCCAGCGTCATCGCCTCCGGATTCCAGGCCTGATCGAGGAAGAAGCTGAGCGGATATTCCATCGGCTTGAGGTCACCGACATTGACGATCCAGATGGTGCGCGCGCCCCGCTGCCAGGCGAGGTCCATCTGCTGCCAGCTCTTCTCGATCTGGTTGGTGTTGAGCCACTTGTAGTTGCGCGGCGCGCCGACATAATCGAAGTGATAATAGACGCCGTAACCGCCCTTGCGGTTGAGATCGGCGGTCGCCAGCCGGCGGATCTGGCCCCAGTTATCGTCGGCGAACAGCAGCGTCACATCGTCGGGCACGCGCATGCCGTGATCGTAATAATCCTGCACTTCCTTGTAGAGCGCCCACATCTGCGGCGTCGCCTCGGCCGGGCGCTTGGTCACCTCCGCGAGGATGCTGCGCTGGTCGGCGACGACCTTCTCGAGCAACTCCGTCGCGGTGCCTTCCGCCATCGCCTCGTCGCCGTCGCCGCGCATGCCGACAGTGACCAGGCAGTCATAGCCCTTGCCGTCGCCCTTCGACATCATCCGCTCGATCCCACCGCGCCAGAAGCGGCGGAGATTGTCGGCGTTGGTCGCGTAATCCCATTTGCCGCCTGTGACGCCCTGGTCCTTGTTCCGGTGCCATTCCTCCTGCGCGCGGGTCATCGGCTCGTGGTGCGAGGTGCCCATCACCACGCCCATCGCATCGGCGAGCACCATGTTCTGGGGATCGTCGTCGTTGAACGCCTTGCCCCACATCGCCGGCCACAGATAATTGCCCTTCAGCCGCAGCAGCAGCTCGAAGACATGGGCGTACATCGCGGCGTTGATCCCGCCGAAATGCTTCTTGGCCCAGCCGCTGAAGCAGGGATCCTCGTCGTTGATGAAGAAGCCGCGATAGCGCACCCGCGGCTGGTCACGCCGGCTGCCGGGGGCGAGCGTCACGTCCGCGCGCCGGCGCACCGGCACGTCGGCGAACCAGTGCCAGGGCGAGACCCCGATCCGCTGCGACACGTCATAGGTGCCATAGACCGCGCCGCGCCGATCCGACCCGATAATCAGCAGCGCCTGGGGGATGCCGGGGGCAGGGTGGTCGAGCACGATCTGGCTATAGGCCTCCCATTGGCCAGCCAGGTCGCGCACATCGATACGGCCTGCGTGCACCAGCGCTTCGAGGATCTGGGAGTGGCCGAGCTGGGCGATCAGCACCACCGGGCCTTGCGCATCCTCGAGCCGCTGGACCCGCTTGGGTGCAGTGCCGCCGACGCGCGCCAGATCCTGCGCGAAGGCGTCGGCGACATGGGTGAGGGCAGGGTCGGCACCGGAATCGACCAGCAGCGTCGCCGCTACCCCACCGCGGATCAGCGGGAAGCCCGCGCCCGTCGCCACCAGGCTCAGCGGCTCGGGAGCGGTGCCGGCACGCGCGCTGCCTGCAACCAGCGTCGCCGCGGCCGAGGCCTGCAACAGCGTACGGCGATCGACCGAAAGGGCGGGATCGAAGGGCCCGGACATCGCAACTCCTGGAGTTTCTTGTTCTTGATAGCGCTATCATGGCGAGCGGGGGCGATGGCGGCAAGCGCCAAAGCGGCACGGACTCGCGATTGCGGGGCCTTGCAGAAACGGGGCTTGCAGCGCTAGGCGCGGCCGATGACCAGCACCTCCACGATCGGCGCCGAGCGCCTGGCCCGCCGCATGGCGCGCGGTTGCGAATTCCTGGGCAGCGAGGTCGCCATCCTCGGCGGCGCGATGTCGTGGGTGTCCGAGCGCAACCTGGTTTCCGCCATCTCCAACGCGGGCGGCTTCGGCGTGATCGCGTGCGGCGCGATGAGCCCCGAGCTGCTCGATGCCGAGATCGCCGCGACCAAGGCGCTGACGGACAAGCCATTCGGCGTGAATCTCATCACCATGCACCCGCAGCTGTTCGAGCTGATCGACGTGTGCGGCAAGCACGGCGTCGGCCATGTCGTGCTCGCGGGCGGGCTGCCGCCGGCGGGCTCGCTCGATGCGATCAAGGGCCACGGCGCCAAGCTGATCTGCTTCGCCCCGGCGCTGAGCCTCGCCAAGAAGCTGATCCGCTCGGGCGTCGACGCGCTCGTCGTGGAAGGCATGGAGGCCGGCGGCCATATCGGCCCGGTCTCGACCAGCGTGCTGGCGCAGGAAATTCTGCCCGAGGTCGCAGCCCAAGTGCCGGTGTTCGTCGCCGGCGGCATCGGCCGCGGCGAGGCGATCGCCGGCTATCTCGACATGGGTGCGGCGGGCGTCCAGCTCGGCACGCGGTTTGCCGCGGCGACCGAGAGCATCGCGCACGCCAATTTCAAGAAGGCGTTCATCCGCGCCTCTGCCCGCGATGCGATCGCCAGCGTGCAGATCGATCCGCGCCTGCCGGTGATTCCGGTGCGCGCGCTCAAGAATGCCGGCGGCGAGCTGTTCACCGCCAAGCAGCGCGAAGTGGCGCAGGCGCTCGACCAGGGCGGCATCGAAATGGCCGAGGCGCAGCTGCAGATCGAGCATTACTGGGCGGGCGCGCTGCGCCGCGCGGTGATCGACGGCGATGTCGAGCATGGCAGCGTGATGGCCGGCCAGTCGGTCGGCATGGTCACCAAGGAAGAGCCGGTCGCGACGATCATCGAAACGCTGATGGCCGAAGCCGCGCACGCGCTGGAGAAGCGCGCGGCGTAAGAGGCCGCGCCCTCCACGAACCCGTCGTCATCCCCGCGAAGGCGGGGATCCATTGGCGCTGGACCTGCGGTTCCTGCCACCAGCGTCCTGGCAAATGGATTCCCGCCTTCGCGGGAATGACGATGGTTGGTTTGGCGTGCGTCCTCAGCCATGCCGCAGCGTCAACCGCATGTCTTCTGCGCTTTTGCTGCGCACACCGCTTGGCGCGGGTGCGCACAATCTGTTACCGCTGACACATGGCCTTGACCGCAGCCGCCTCCGCCCGGGAAATCCTCACCCGCCTGCACGACCTGATGGCGAAACGGCTGCCGGTCCAGTCGAAGCTCAACGCCGTCGCCAACATCATCGGCGAGGCGCTGCACAGCGAGGTCTGCTCGATCTATCTGCTGCGCGAAGGCGTGCTGGAGCTGTTCGCGACGCGGGGGCTGGCGCAGGAGGCGGTGCACGTCACCAAGCTCGGGCTGGGCGAAGGGCTGGTCGGCACGATCGCCGCGCATGTCGAGACGCTCAACCTCGACGAGGCGACCAGCCACCCCAATTTCGTCCATAATCCCGAAACCGGCGAGGACCGCTTCCACAGCTTCGCCGGGGTGCCGATCATCCGGCGCGAGCGGGCGGTGGGCGTGCTCGCCGTGCAGCATGTCGATCCGCGGCGCTATGCCGATATCGAGATCGAGGCGCTGCAGACCGTGGCGATGGTGCTTTCCGAGCTGATCGCCAATGCCGAGCTGATCGACGCGACGGGCGGCACCTCCACCCGGCTTCAGCCGACCGCCTCCGGTACGATCCGCGGCTTCCCGCTGGTGGAGGGCATGGCGCGCGGCGTCGCGGTGTTCCACCAGCCGCGCATCACCATCGAGCATACCGTCGCCGAGGATACCGAGGCCGAGCGCCACCGCGTCTATGCCGCGTTCGACAAGATGCGCGAGCAGATCGAGCGCATGACCAGCCAGGCCGAATTCGGCAGCGGCGGCGAGCATGAAGAGATCCTCGCGACCTACAAGATGTTCGCCTATGACGAGGGCTGGAGCCGTCGCATCAACGAGGCGATCGATTCCGGACTGACCGCCGAGGCGGCGATCGAGCGCGTCCAGCAGCGCACCCGCCAGCGCATGCGCGAGATCGACGATCCGCTGCTCCGCGACCGGATGCACGATCTGGAGGACCTGTCCAACCGGCTGCTCCGCATCGTCTCGGGCCAGCTCGGCACCGCTGCGCAATTGGGCCTGCGCCAGGATTCGATCCTGATCGCGCGCAATCTGGGGCCGGCCGAGCTGCTCGAATATGATCGGCGGCGGCTGAAGGGCGTGGTGCTCGAGGAAGGCTCGCTGACGGCGCACGTCACCATCGTCGCCCGCGCCATGGGCGTGCCGGTGCTGGGCCGGGCGCGTGCGATCCGCCGCGAGGTTGCCGAGGGCGACCTGCTGCTGCTCGACGTGGGCGAGGAAAGCGTGTTCGTCCGCCCCTCGCTGGCGATGGAGGAGGCGTTCGAGGCCAAGCTTGCGCTCAGCCAGAAGCGGCGTGCGGCCTTCGCGCAGCTCAAGAACGTGCCGCCGGTGACCAAGGACGGGCACCGGGTGACGCTGATGGTCAATGCGGGGCTGCGCGACGACGTTTCCGCGCTCGACCTTACCGGTGCCGACGGCATCGGCCTGTTCCGTACCGAGTTCCAGTTTCTCGTCTCGGCGACGCTGCCCCAGCGCGAGGCGCAGCGGCGACTGTATCGCGACGTGCTGGATACCGCGGGCGACCGGCCGGTGGTGTTCCGCACCGTTGATATCGGCGGCGACAAGGCGCTGCCCTATCTGAATCACGACGAGGATGGCGAGGAAGAGAACCCCGCCATGGGGTGGCGCGCGCTGCGGCTCGCGCTCGATCGCGATGGCCTGATGAAGGCGCAGGCGCGCGCGCTGATCGAGGCCGCCGCCGGGCGGACGCTGAATGTCATGTTCCCGATGGTCTCCGAGCCCTGGGAGTTCGACCAGGCGCGCGCGCTGTTCGAGGCGCAGCATGCCTGGCTCGCCGCGCGAGGACGCAAGCTGCCGACCGAGATCCGCTACGGCGCGATGCTGGAGGTGCCGGCGCTGGCCGAGGTGCTCGACCTGCTGCTGCCCAAGCTGCAGTTCCTGTCGATCGGCACCAACGACCTTACCCAGTTCCTGTTCGCGGCCGATCGCGCGCACCCCAAGCTGGCGCTGCGCTACGACTGGCTGAGCCCGGCGATCCTGCGATTCCTCAAGCGGGTGAGCGACCAGGCGCGGGCGGCGAACGTGCCGGTGGCGGTGTGCGGCGAAATGGGCGGGCGGCCGCTCGAGGCGCTGGCGCTGATCGGGCTCGGTATCGACCGGCTGTCGATCACGCCGGCGGCGGTGGGGCCGATCAAGGCGATGCTGCGCTCGCTCGATCGCGGGGCGGTGATGGCGACGATGGAGGAGATGCTGCGGCATCCGGAAGCACCCTTACGCGACGTGCTGACCGGCTGGGCAGCGGCACAGGGCGTCGAACTGGCCTGACCCTCCACCGGAATGATTTCCTCCCGGCGTTGACAGCAACATGGCCGGGAGGGCATCCCCTGCAGCATAAGGCGGGCGTTCCAGGGTCTAACGCGTTCGCCGGAGGATAGAATGCAAGGCGACACGCCCGAAGAATTCACCCCGTCCACCGCGCGTCCCGGCGAGCGTCTGCGCGCCGCGCGCGAAGCCATGGGGCTGGATCTCCCCGAGATCGCCGCGCGCACCCGCATTCCGCAGCGCCACCTCGAAGCGATCGAGCAGGGCACCTATTCGGGGCTGCCGTCGATCACCTATGCCAGCGGCTTCGCCAAGGCCTATGCCCGCGCGGTGAATGTCGACGAGGTGTCGATCGCCCATGATGTGCGCGCCGAGCTCGGCAAGATCGAGCGGCCCGCCATCACGCCCGAATATCCGCTGCAGGAGCCGTCGCGCGCAGCACCCGGCGGGATCGTCTGGCTGGGCGTGATCGTCGCGCTGGTGATCATCGCCGGCATCGGCATCTGGTACGGCACCAACTGGTTCCGCGGCGGCAGTTCTTCGCAGGGCGACAGCCTCGTTCAGCAGCTTGAGCCTACCCCGACCCCGGCGGCTGCCGTGGCCGCGCCAGCCCCGACGCCGACCGTTCCCGCCGTCGAGCACGTCACCCTCGTCGCGCGCGGCCCGGCCTGGATCCGCATTACCGACGCGACCGGCAAGAAGCTCGCCGAGAAGGAACTGACCGCCGGCGAGCGTTATGACGTGCCCGACGATGCTGATCATCCGCGCATCCGCACCGGTCGCCCGGACCAGCTGCAGGTGCTGCTCAACGGCAGCGAAGTCGCGCCGCTCGGCACGGAGGTGAAGGTGGTCGAGGCCGAGCTGACCTCGGCGGCACTCCGTGCCCGCGGCCAGCCCGGCGCGACCCCGTCGCCGACGCCGGACGCGGCCGCCGCGGCAACGCCGCTGCGCCGTCGCAGCACGCCGCGCGCGGCCAGCAGCGATGCGACCGCCGCCCCTGCGGCCGCCACCTCGCCGGCGGGCGACACGCCCAACCCCTGAGGGGGTGGCGCAAGCGGGCGCCGCTTGGCTATAGCGGCGCCACGCCTCCGTTCCCCGGGAGGCGCGTAAGGATTGATCGACGATGCGTATTGCTCTCGCAGCGGCACTCGCCTTTGCCGCATTCGGCTTCAACGGCACCGCGATGGCGCAGGCCCAGGACGGCAATGTCGGCCAGCGCGTCGACAAGCTGGAGCGCGAGATGCGCGCCGTGCAGCGCAAGGTGTTCCCCGGCGGTGCCGGCATGACGGTGGAACCGCAGATCACCCAGCAGGTCGACAACACGCCCCCCGGCGTGCCCGCGACCAGCCCGCTCGCCGACCTGACCGAACGCGTCGCGGCGCTGGAAAGCCAGATCCAGACGATGACCGGCCAGATCGAGCAGAACCAGTATCGCATGCGCCAGCTCGAAGATGCGTTCGGCGCCTACAAGGCCGCCACCGACGCGCGCGTGAAGGCACTGGAGACCCCGCCGCAGCCGGTCGCCGATGCGATGCCGACGGATGGTGCAGTGGCTGCGTCGGGCGATTCCTCCTCCGCCCCGGCCCAGCCCTCGGGCGATCGCGCCGCCAAGATCGCCGCGGTGGGCAAGCCGAGCACCGGCGATGCGGGCGAGGATCTGTATCTCTACGGATTCCGCCTGTGGCAGGCCAAGCTCTATCCCGAAGCCGCCAAGGCGCTGGAGCAGTACAAGGCCAAATATCCGACCGGCAAGCGCGCCAGCTTCGCGCGCAACCTGCTCGGCCGCGCCTATCTCGACGACAACAAGCCGAGCATCGCGGCGGTGGCGCTATACGAGAACTACACCAAGGACCCCAATGGCGAGCGCGCTCCGGACAGCCTCTATTACCTGGCGCAGGCGCTGGTGAAGCTGAACAAGCCGGCGGGCGAGGTCTGCAAGGTTTATGACGAGCTGAACAAGGTCTATGGCCCGGGCCTCTCGGCCGAAATGCGCGCGGGCGTTGCCAAGGGCCGTGCGGATCAGCGCTGCAAGTGACGCGTCGCTGATCGACGCGATCGCGGGCGCCGACGTCGCCCGCTTCCTCGCCGACTGGCGCGCGGTAGCCGGGCAGACGCCCGGCGCCGAAGCACCGGTCGGCGTTGCCGTTTCGGGGGGCACGGACAGCCTGGCGCTGCTGCTGCTCGCCCGTGCTGCCTTCCCTGGTGCCGTGGTCGCCGCCACGGTCGATCACGGGCTGCGTGCGGAATCAGCGGACGAAGCGGCGTTCGTCGGCACGCTCTGCGCGCGGATCGGCGTACCCCATGCGATCCTGCCGCCGCGGCCCGAGATGCTGGCAGGCGGCAATCTTCAGGATCGTGCGCGAGCGATGCGCTATCGCTGCCTTGCCGATTGGGCGGTCGCCGCCGATGCCCCCTGGGTCGCGGCCGCGCACCAGCAGGACGATCTCGCCGAAACCTTCCTCCTCCGCGCCCGGCGCGGGGCAGGGCTGGGCGGACTCGCCGCAATGCTCCCCTGCCGGCCGTTGCGCCCCGGTGCGCCCACCTTGCTGGTCCGTCCGCTGCTCGGCTGGTCGCGCGCCGAGCTCGCGGCGCGGGTTCAGGCCGCCGGCATCGAGCCCGTCGAGGATCCCTCGAACCGCCACCCGCGCTTCGATCGCAGCCGGGTGCGCCGCCTGCTCGCCGAAACTCCCGAACTGCCGCCCGCACGCCTTGCCCTCGCCGCAAGCAACCTGCGCGATGCCGAGGCCGTGCTGGACTGGGTGGCCGCGCGCGAATGGGCCCCCCGCGCGCAGGTCGAGGACCGCAAGGTCACGCTCGACCTCGCCGATCTCCCCCGCGAACTCCGTCGCCGTCTCGTCGCCCGCGCCCTCAAGACGGTGGTCGATGCCCCGCCCCCGCGTGGTTCCGGACTTGACCGGCTGATCGCCGCGGTGGATGCCGGTGGGGTGGCGACCTTGGCCGGAGTCGTGGTGCGACCGGGACCCCGCTGGCAGTTCGCGCCGGCGCCCCCGCATCGATCACCATGATCGACGTTGTTCCATTGTCATTGACGCCGCCGCGCCTATCTTAGGGCTTGAAAGGTACCGGGTACACGATGAGCGAAAACGGCAAGCAGCAGGGTCCGGAAAACGGGGGCAACAACCCCTGGATGAAGAGCCTGCTCATCTGGGTGGGAATTCTCGCAGCCCTGGCGCTGTTCGTCACCTTGTTCGACACCCGCACCGCGCAGCCCACGGGCAATGCGATTCCCTATTCGACCTTCCTCGACAAGGTCCAGGCGGGCGACGTGAAGGACGTGAACATCTCGGTCGGCTCCGGGGTGATCACCGGCAGCACCAGCGAGGGCAAGTTCCGCACGAACAATCCGGGCGACGCCAAGCTGGTCGAGACGCTGCGCTCGAAGGGCGTGGTGATCAACGCGCGTCCTGAGGACAGCCCGTCGATCTGGCAGTATATCCTCGTCCAGTCGCTGCCCTTCCTGCTCTTCCTCGGTATCGCCTTCTTCGTGCTGCGCCAGATGCAGAAGAATTCGGGCTCCGGCGCGATGGGCTTCGGCAAGAGCCGGGCCCGCCTGCTGACGCAGAAGGAAGGCAAGGTCACCTTCGACGACGTCGCCGGTATCGACGAGGCGCGCGAGGAGCTGCAGGAGATCGTCGAGTTCCTCAAGGACCCGTCGAAGTTCGCACGCCTGGGCGGCAAGATCCCCAAGGGCGCGCTGCTGGTCGGCTCGCCCGGTACGGGCAAGACGCTGCTCGCCCGCGCGATCGCGGGCGAGGCAGGCGTGCCCTTCTTCACCATTTCGGGTTCGGACTTCGTCGAGATGTTCGTCGGCGTCGGCGCCAGCCGCGTCCGCGACATGTTCGAGCAGGCCAAGAAGTCGGCGCCGTGCATCGTCTTCATCGACGAAATCGACGCGGTCGGCCGTTCGCGCGGCGCAGGCCTGGGCAACCAGAATGACGAGCGCGAGCAGACGCTGAACCAGCTGCTGGTCGAGATGGACGGCTTCGAGGCGAACGAAGGCATCATCATCGTCGCCGCCACCAACCGCCCCGACGTGCTCGATCCGGCGCTGCTGCGTCCGGGCCGCTTCGATCGCCAGGTGCAGGTGCCGCGCCCCGATATCGAGGGCCGCGTGAAGATCCTGCAGGTCCATATGAAGAAGGTGCCGATCGCACCGGACGTCGACGCCCGCGTCATTGCGCGCGGCACGCCGGGCTTCTCGGGTGCCGATCTTGCCAACCTCGTCAACGAGGCGGCGCTGCTCGCAGCCCGTCGCGGCAAGCGGCTGGTCGCGGCGCAGGAATTCGACGACGCGCGCGACAAGGTACTGATGGGCGCCGAGCGCCGCTCGATGGTGATGACCGACGACGAGAAGCGGATGACCGCCTATCACGAAGCCGGCCATGCCCTGGTGTTCGCGCACGAGCCGACGGCCGATCCGATCCACAAGGCGACGATCATTCCGCGCGGTTTCGCGCTGGGCATGGTGCAGCCGCTGCCGGAGCGCGATTCCTACAGCTATCATCGCGACAAGATGCACGCCGATATCGCCGTGGCCTTTGGCGGCCGCGTCGCCGAGGAACTGATCTTCGGCTATGACAAGGTGAGCTCGGGCGCCTCGAACGACATCATGCAGGCGACCCGCCTCGCCCGTGCGATGGTCACGAAGTGGGGCCTGTCGGACAATCTCGGTCCGCTCGACTTCTCGGACAGCGAGGACAGCTTCACCGGCTATTCGGTGGCGCGTTCCAAGCCGATGTCGGACGAGACCGCACGGCTGATCGATGCCGAGGTGAAGGCTTTCGTCGAGAAGGGCCTCCACCGCGCGCGGCAGATCCTGGGCGATCATACCGACCAGCTTCACACCATCGCGCTGGCGCTGCTCGAATACGAGACGCTGACCGGCGAGGAGATCAAGAAGCTGATCGCCGGCGAGACGCTGGATCGCGGCGATCCCACGGGTACGCCGGGCATGCCCGCGGTGGGCGGCACCTCGATCCCCAAGACGCGCAAGCTCAAGGATCCGTTCGGCAACCCGGCACCGCAGGGCGCCTGACGCCGCCTAGCATTGCTGGGTTCAGCTTTGCAGCGATAGAGAACGCTCCCGGGAACGCCTCCCGGGAGCGTTTTTCGTATGTGGCGACTGTTTCCGGCCGCGGGCGGGCTGATGCTCGTGGCGATGCTGTAGCGATGCTTCCCTCAAGTGATCGTGTAAACATAGGATAGTATTGGCGAAAGTACCGGAACGCCGGTCATTTGCAGGCAGTTGGTTGGTCGCCGTCCGGCATCGACCCTGCCGGGCGCATCGATCACACGAAGCGCAAGGAGCGGACCGATGGACTATCGCAAGCTGGGATTTGGACTGGGCATTTTCTCGATAGGGCTCGGCATCGTCGAACTCGCGGCGTCGAAGCGGATTGCGCGGGGCTTGTCCGCGGAAGACCATGAAGGTGTGGTGCGGGCGTTCGGGGCGCGCGAGTTGCTGGCAGGCGCCGCACTGCTCTCCGGCCCGGCGCACGGCGTGCGCGTGTGGAACCGGGTGGCCGGCGATGCGATGGACATCGCCGCGCTCGGGCTCGCCGCGCGACGGGCGCCGCAGAACAAGGCGGTGTGGGGCGCGATCGCGTTCGTCGCCGCGGCGACCGCGATCGATATCGTGACCGCGGTCGGGCTGGATCGCACCACGGGGAAGACGCTGCCGGTCGGGCAGGAGGGCGAGGCGGATGCCGACAGCGCGACCGCCGCGGAGACGCCAGTAGTGGTTGAGGGCAAGGCCACCTCGATCGAGCCGGGCGGTGCGCAGGCTTTGGCGCCAGCAGCGGGCTGACGATCTATCCTCCCCCGCCAGGGGGGGGTGTCAGGCGCAGCCTGACGGAGGGGGAGGAAGCACGCCGATCGAGAGGTTCGTGCTTCCTCCCCCTCCGTCGCGCTTCGCGCGCCACCTCCCCCTGGCGGAAGAGGATGGAAGCGCTCCTACTCCCCCTTGGTGGTCGCGTTGGGGTTCGGCCCACCCTCGTAGTTGATATGGCTCTGCCCGCCATGGCCCATCAGATGGCCGGGGCCTTCCTTCGCTGCCTTTTCCGGATAGGGGTTCGGATAGGCGCCGCCTTCGCTCTCCCCCTTCGATTTGCCATGGGTATCGACGTCGGAGACGCCGTCGGGCGCGCCCTTGTGCGCGTCGCCACCGCTCGCCTGCATTGGCTGTTTGTCGCTCATTCGCCAAGCTCCTGATTTTCGCTGCTTCTCTCCGACCAACGAAGCGACGCGGGCGCACGTTCCGCTGATCGCCTGCGTCGTTCAGCACGGTAAAGGCAGCTATGTTGAAGAAGCCGGAACGAGCCGCGCAGTCATTGACGCGGCGGATCTTAGTTGATGCACGTTAAGTGCAAATAATCGATCACTGAAGAAGTATATGAACCATGTGCAGGGCCCATCCGCTCTCTTCCTGTACGCAATGCTCAAGGAGAGACTGCATGTTCATGCACAACAAACGCCTGCAATATACGGTGCGGGTGGCCGAGCCGAACCCGGTGCTCGCCTCGCTGATGCTCGAGCAGTTCGGCGGACCCGATGGCGAGCTGGCCGCGGCGATGCGCTACTTCACGCAAGGGTTGGCCGAGGACGATCCCGGCCGCAAGGACCTGCTGCTCGACATCGCTACCGAGGAGCTGAGCCATCTTGAGGTGATCGGGTCGATCGTCGCGATGCTCAACAAGGGCGTGAAGGCGCATATCTCCGAAGGCGATATGGAAGAGGCCGAGCTGTACATGTCGCTGACGCAAGGGGGGAACAGCCACACCCAGGCAATCCTCTATGGCGGCGGCCCTGCGCTGACCAACTCGGCGGGCGTGCCGTGGACGGCGGCCTATGTCGACAGCCGCGGTGACCCGACCTGTGATCTGCGCTCGAACATCGCCGCGGAGAGCCGCGCCAAGATCGTCTATGAGCGGCTGATCAACATCACCGACGACGCGGGCATCAAGGACGCGCTCAAGTTCCTGATGACGCGCGAGGTGGCGCACCAGAAGTCGTTCGAGAAGGCGCTCTATGCGATCGAGGACAATTTCCCGCCGGGCAAGCTGCCGGGCGTGCCGGAATATTCGAGCATGTACGTCAACACCTCGCAGGGCGAGGGCGACATGCGGGGGCCGTGGAACGACGGGCCGGAATGGGACCGGGTCGACGATCTCCAGCAGACGCTGCCAGCCGATGATGGCGACGGCATGCCGACGGTGACGCTGGGTTCGGCCGACACCGCCGCGCTGAGCCAGCTGGCCGAGCGGACCAAGTCCGATCCGTCGACCAACCCGACCACCGGCGCCGATATCGCCGCCGGCCCGGGCGCGGGGCGGACCAAGAGCGACGTGGAAGCCTGAACCTTCCCTCACCCGGCCGGGCATGCGCTCGGCCGGGATTCGTTCAGCGGCGCGCGAGCTTGTCGAGCCAGGCGCCGAGCCGGCCGCGCGAATAGGTGAGCGCCTGGTAGAGGCCGAGCGATGCCTTGGCCCAGCGGATATACAGCCCCGGCGTGCCGAACCGATCCGCCGCCCAGGCGATGCGGTGGCTCCAGGCCGCGATCCCGGCGCGGGTGCGATAGACCAGCTTGCGCCGCCACCCGATCCCGGCAGCGCCCGGCATCACGCGCTTCTTCGGGCGGATCCCCCGCCGCGCCCAGGTCAGCCGATAGGCGAGCCCCTCGCGGCGATGGCGCAGCCCGGCGTCCTGCGTCCCCGCGATGAAGTCGGCGTCCACCGCATCGAGCGCCAGCCGCCCTTCGCCGATCGCCGCCGCCACCATGTCGCGCAGCAGCGGCGCGCGCACGATCACGACATTGGTGCCGCGCCCGTCGGACGAATAGGGCTCCACCCAGGCATCCCCGAACGCGATGTCCGCGGTCTCCGCGACGACATCGTCGCACATGTTGCACGCGCTGTTCTGGAAGAAGCCCGCGCCCCAGTCGCCGTCCGCCAGATGCCACCAATCCTGCCAGCGTGCGCTGCCGTCGGCGAGGGTCAGGTGCGCGGTGTACCAGTTGGCGGGGCGATCGGCGTCCTTGCGACGATACTCCACCGCGGTAACGACGTCGGGATCCACGTCCAGCTGCCAGGCGAAGCTGTCGACCAGCCGCCCGCTCTTCATATGTCCACAGAACAGGCCCAGCGTGGCGGTGATGCGCTCGGCAAGCACCGGCTCGGCAGCGCGGGCGAGGTGCACCGCCTTGATGAAGCAGGGGATACCGACCACCGCATAGCGGCCCGGCACGCGGCGGATCTCGTCCAGCACATGGGCGAGGTGGACCGGGTGGTAGCGCGAGCGCGCGCCTTCGGCGATCTGGTCGAGGCTGCGCGAGATGCGGTAGCCGAAATGCGGCGCACCGGGGCCGGGCAGGGGCACGACATGCGCGACGCCGTCGATCAGTCCGCGGCGGAGCAGCTCGGCCGCGACCCAGCTGACCATTCCTCCCGAGCTGCCCCCGGCGCGGAACTCTCCCTCGGCGACATGGCCGACATAGGCGGTTTCGAACCGGCCGATCCGCTGGTCCGCTATAGGCGCGACCGGGAAGCGATCTTCGGCGATCGCGTTCTCGTCGACCGCCCGGGGCGAGAAGGGACAAATGGCGGCGAAGCGCGGCGTCGGAGTCTCGCGCCAGCCGGGCGGGCCCTGGGGCTTGAGCTGGCGATAGCCGTCCCAGCCCATATGCCCGCCGCCGCCGCCCGAGGCGCAGCCGCCGCAGCCGATGCACAATCCGGAGCGAACGATGGCGGCCGGGCTGGGCGCCTCAGCCAAGCACCTTGTCCAGATAGGCGTTCGACTGGTCGCGCAGTGCCTCGATCCTGCCGCCGATCGCGGCGTCCAGCGGCACATCGAGGATCGCGCCGAGATCGATCCGCGCGCCGGGTACCAGCAGATGTCGCTCGGCACCGAGCAGCGCGGTCAGGTCGCGCACCTTGTTCATCCGGTAAGGCGAGGGCGCGCAGGCGAAGGGCGTCTCGTTGACCAGCGCGAACACGCAGCCATGGAAGAAGTTGGTAAGCACCGCCTGCGCCCCCGCCGTCGCCGCGGCGAAGTCGTGCGGGCCGGCGTCGAGCCATTGTTCGTCCGCCCAGTCGTTGCGATAGCCGATACTGATCAGCCGGATGCCGCGGGCGGTCGCCCAGCTGCGGGCTGCCGCGGCGAAGTCGTCGGGCATGGCATGGCCATAGACCAGCGCATAGCGGCCCCCGGGGACCGGCGTCGCCGCATCGGGCTGGGGCGGGAATTGCAGGCAGGGATCGAGCACCAGCGGCGGCGTCTTGCCGGTCGCCTGCGTTACCAGCAGCCTGCTGTTTTCGTCGCGCACAGCGATCGTGTCGAACCGGCGCAGCTGGTCCTGCCAATAGGGGTCGAGCCCGGCATCGGCATCATAGCTGCCGAAGCTCGCCGCATAGGCGGCGACGCAGTCGGCATTGAGCCCCTGGCCGAAGAAGATCGAGGCGCCGCCATACCAGGGATGGCGCAGGTTCCACACCTCGTCGCTGCCGACCAGCACGGTATCCACGCGCGGCATTTCGATCGGGTCCACCAGATCGAAGCCGGGCGACAGCGGCAGTGCATCAAAGGCGCAGAGGAATTTGCGCAGCTTGACGCCATAGCGGCGGCGGTCCTCGGCGCCGGCACGCACCGGCAGCGTCGGCTGCAGCGCGTTGCGCCACTCGGCGCGGGTGACGCGCGGCGATTCATGGTCGAGCAGCATCACCCGGTGCCCGCGCGCATGCACGCCCTCGGCCAGGCAACGCGCTTGCCAATAGGAGCCGTAATTGATGCAGCGGTGGAAGGTGAGGATGCCGACGCTGCGCGTATCGGTGCGCAGGTCGTAGAGAAGCGTCGAAGAATCGTCGGTACCCG
This sequence comes from Sphingomonas sp. 22176, assembly GCF_052045505.1. NCBI lineage: Bacteria > Pseudomonadati > Pseudomonadota > Alphaproteobacteria > Sphingomonadales > Sphingomonadaceae > Sphingomonas > Sphingomonas sp. 22176. The sequence continues at coordinate 685,467 of NZ_JBQEPL010000001.1, forward strand.
GCAGTTTCATGCGTGCACGCACCCGATGCCGAAAACGGCCGAAGCCATGTGGTGTCCTCCCTCTGGTTGCGCGATGAACGAGGGGGAGGGCCGTGAGTTGCGCGTTCAGCCTAAAAATCAAAGGTTAATTTCGTCTTCGACATGGTAGACTACGTAAGAGGATCGGCGGTCGAGCGACGTTCTTCGTGTTCATTTGCGAGCGCGACGCGGGCGAACGGCCGGCGACGTATCTAGTCGTCGAGAAAATTTTCCGCGCGTCGCTGCGGTTCGGCACTTGGCCAGCGTTGACCGTCGATCTGCACGTCGACACGCGGAATGATTCAAAATACTTGGCAGGAAAAATCAGAGCCGCAGCCCTGCGTTGTGCTCGGTTCCTGTAATTTACCGAGGAACTGTCGCAATATTTATGCCAAAGTCCTCCCGGTCATAGGGAAGGTTGGGAGAGTAGAACGGGTCGTACTTCAACTTTTCACCCCATCGATCCCGCATGAACTTCACCTCGGTAGCCGCACGGGCCATCTTCTCGGGTGTGTCTTCCGCACCGCGAGAGATGCTTTCGTGATGGAAGAGCTTCGCGAACGGCGTGAAGAGGTTGCGATATCCGGCCTCCCGAATGCGGAGGCACAGATCCACGTCGTTGAATGCGACGCTCAGTCGCTCCTCAAGTCCGCCGACTTCGAGATATACGTCCTTCCGAACAAACAGGCATGCTGCGGTGACTGCAGACATATTCTGATGGATGCGCAGCCTGTTAAAATAGCCCGCGGCATCGTGCGGGAAGAACTTGTGTGAATGCCCAGCGCAGCCGCCCAAGCCGATGATCACGCCGGCATGTTGAATCGACATGTTTGGATAAAACAGCTTCGCACCAACACAGCCGATGTCCGGCTGTATCGCCCAGGAGGTCATTTCCTCGATCCAGTCAGGGCTTATGACCTCGATATCGTTATTGACGAGGGCGATGACGGAGCCCTTGGCGAACGTCGTCGCGAAGTTGTTTATCTTGGAGTAATTGAAGGGGTGATCGTACGAAAGTACCCGCACATTGGCGAGTTTGGAAATGGCGTCAAAATATTCCAGTGTCTCCGGCTCGACCGAGCCGTTATCGACGATCAAGATCTCATAATTGGTGTAAGTCGATTTCTCGAGGATCGAGTCGACGGCAACCTTGAGCACTTCCACCTTGTCGCGTGTAGGGATGATGAGCGAGACGAGCGGCAGGTCGTCCGGAAGCCTGTGCCGGACGCGGTAATGGCTCACGTCTTCCAGGATCTCCACGTCTGCGTCTCTACCGGTCCTGCTGAGGTGCTCGCCGACAGCTGCCTTCCCGGCCAGAAGGGCGTAGTCCTTCTGGTCGCTTCCCAGCGCGGTCGATCCTGTCAGCACGCGCCAATGATACAAGACATGCGGCAGATGGCCGATTTCGCTGAGGTCAACCTTCTCGATGATGCGAAGAAGCAGATCGTGATCCTGGCTCCCTTCGAATCCAGGGCGCCACCCGCCGGCTTCGGTAATCAGCTCGGTCCTCATGACCGTCAGATGATTCATGTAGTTCTGCGCCAGCATCAACTCGGGCGAGTAATCGGGCTTGAAATACGGATCGAAACGCTGGCCGCGCTCGTCAAGCTTATCCTCGTCGGAATAGAATATCTTAATATCTTTGTTTTTACTGATATATTCTGCCGCATACAGCAAGGCGTGCGGTGCAAGAACGTCATCATGATCGAGCATCGCTACCCAATCGCCGGTCACCAGCTCCAGTGCGGAGTTGGAAGCGTTGCAAATATGGCCGTTGTTCTCGCGGAACACGACTTTGATCCTGCTGTCCTCGGCTGCCGCTTTTCTCAGAACGCTCCGCACATAGGGTTGCGTTGACGCGTCATCTGCGATGCAGAGCTCCCAATTGTCGTAGATCTGTCCTTTGACGCTGGCGATCATCTCGTTCAGGCACGCTAAGGACGGATTGTAGACGGGTACCAGAACGCTGATCAGCGGGCGGTCGCGCAGGGCCTCGTTTCGCCGGCGCAGTTCCGCAGCGCCTTCCGTTCCGCGGAGTTCGTTCATGGCGATCCAGCGCGCGTATCCGGCGTCGCCCGACGGAGAGAGTGCCCTGGTGAGCGCTACCGCCGCCAATGCGTCCGGATGGCGGGCGGCTTCCATGGTGAGGCGAAGCAGCAGCTTCGCGCTCGCCTCTTCGCCAAGATGGCCCAGCTCTTCCGCGCAATAGGCATCCGCAGTGAGCGGCTGGGCGTCCAGCATCGAGATGCTGGCCCGGCCCGTTGCTGCTGCGGGGTCCCAGCGCAGCGCCAGGAGGCGGCGCGGTGCTGCAACGGTGGCGCGGTGGAAACCGTCGGCATCCGGCACCAGGGGAAGCGAGCTCTCCTCGACGAAGCCGCCGCCATAATCAAGATACAGATGGCCGGCGGTAACATGCCCCTCGATCGTCGCGCGGAAGCGGAGCGCGATCAGGTCGCTCTCGATTGCACGGCCATGTGGCTTCAAGATCAGCCACGGGTCGTTGTTGACGAACTCGACGAACGGTGCTTCCGACGAAAGCTCCATGTCGTTGCTGGCGAGGACATGCAGATTGTGGCCGACCTGCTCCAGTCGCTCATGCAATGAAGCGAGTTGTTCGGGCGAAAGCACGGCGCCTGCCCCGAATTGCAGCCGCCGGATCACTTCTTCGGGCGCCCATGTCAGCGTGCGCCGCTCCAGCGCGTACGCGACCGCCGGCTGCAGCAGGACTCCGGCGATAAGCGCGGCTAAATCGAGCTTGTCGGCATCCGCGACCATCAGCTTGATCGATGCCCAGGTGGCTACGGCAGGTACGACGGGCCGTGTCGCGAACAGACCATCCATCGCCGGATAGGCTACCTTGGCCGCGAATTCCGAAGAACTCAGAAAATCGCAAACCGCCTCCGCGAGGGGCGTGTCGGAGCGTTCCGCGATCACGGCTTCGGATTCCGGCGCGCGCTGGAGGAACAGCAGATAGCAGTTCTGAAGGTCTTCGCGGGTCGTCGAAGCCTTGAGGCGAGGCTTGCCGATCGCCGCCGCCCGCGGGGCGAGCTTTTCAGCGGTTCCGGCGCCGAGCGTATCGTCCAACAGTCCGCTCAAGATCGGATAGCGCATCGCAAACCCAAGAAGCGGTGCCAAATCCTGCACGTCGGCGAAGGCTTCCGCGTCATAGTCCGCCGGCAAAAACAGGTCTTGTACCCATCGCTTCAAGCTGTCGGTGACGGGAACGTCGAAAAGCTCAGCGGCGATATCGCCCGCGAGGAAGGCGCAGATGTCGCGCTTGAATTCATCTGAAGATAAAAAGGCTAAAACAACCGCATTGCGTTGCATGCCGATCTTTTCTTTTAAGACCGCCTCATTCTCATGTCGGCGGCCAAGAAACAACTGATAGCAATTCGCTACGTCCTCCTTGTCGGCGGGGCCGGCAAGGCCTATCCCGGCGGAGCGTTTGATCGACTTTTTGGTGGCGGCCGGCGAAGGCAACAGAAATTTCTTCACGCGGCGGGCAACCTTCTGCATTCTGAACTCCATACCGAACCCCAGTTCCGGTGTTTGTAAGAGGGGTAATCAACAGGAAAAACCAGATCGGACCTATCGCCCATGTTACGACCGAGGGACAATCTGTTTCTCGTCCGTGATAGGATTTTCGGCTTTCTAACCCACTTTCGTGGCGTCAGCTTGGTCGTTTGGCGTGGGGGCCGGCCAGAAATCCCCCACGTTCGCCATGGTCTGCAACACCGCCGATGCAACGTCTTCAGGATCGATCCCCCGCAGGCAGGCCTTGTCGAACCGACATTGCGACGACCGGTCCAGATGGCACGGCGAGCACCAGATGGCGCGCGATACGATCGTCACATGGCGACCTACCGGTCGCCACTCCTGCCGCTGATGCGACCCGCCAAAGATGCAGATGGTCGGTACGCCGCGCTGGGCTGCAAGGTGGGCGACCCCTGAATTGTTGCCGATCACGCACGCGGCGCGACCGATCGCGCTCGCCACCACGTCCCATGTATGACAACCACAATCATTAAACACCCGACCTGCATCCAGCGGGCGTACGATATCCCGCGCGCGTAGCGCCTGTGCCTGTGTGCCGATGACACGGAACAGGATGTCGCTGGGCGCTACTGCAAGCAACTTTTCTAGCAAAATCCGATAGTAATCAACCGGCCAGTCGCGAACATAGCTGTTCGAGAAGGGTGACAGGATAACCTCTCGCACGGTCAAGCCTTGGGTTCGAGCATGCCGGTCTCATTCATGCGCATGTCCACCAGGCGCGCCAGCAAGGCAAGATATTCGGATTGATGCAGCACGTTGCTAGAGCCTTGCCGAAAGAGTCGCCCTCCGTAGAAGCTGAACGGCAATGCCGGCTTCCAACGCGGCGCCCATATTCTGAACTGGAGAACGCCGCCGCCCGGGCCGACGTCGAAGGCGAATTCCGGGATCGTGTCGTTGATGATGGTTTGCTGGCAAACGGGGCGGTCGTCGATCACGATCTCCAAGATGAGGGACGCGGGAAGTCGCACACGGCCCGTTTCCAGCAGGGGTTTGAAGATGTAGCTGCCATGGCGAAGCCAGCGATACGGACCCCAGACCAGAGCGCCGCGTTTGGGTCGCCCGGATCCGTCGAGGCGGATTCGAAACGGGTTGGCCACGCAGGGCAGTGCCGATGCGAACAGGCCTGGGTCCCAGCGTTCCTCCGAGGAGGTCTCCCGGCCGTCGCGACTTTCGTCGATCGGTAGGAAGATATCGAGAAAGGGGTGGTTCTGGATATTGCCCAGCCCGGCCCGCAGATCTGCCTTGACACTGGCGAGCAGGAAGCGCGTGTCTGGGTCGGTCCGCATATCGATCGCGAGATCGTAATGCTCGGTTACGGTCTGCTCGAAAAGGGCGCGTTGTCCGAGGACGTCGACATCCTCTTCGCTCGCATTGCGGGGAAAGGCGGAGAAGACCGAGACCTTGTCCAAAATGCCAAATCCGCGCGCCAGATCCGCATTCCATGGCCCGACGACGAGTTCGAGAAACGCATCCGGAAAGGCGGTGCGTATCTGCTGGAGGGCAGGGACGGCCATCACGAAATCGCCCAGATGATCCAGCTTCAGCAACAGGATGCGCAGGCCGTTCGCGGGGTTCGCCGCACGTTCCACCCGCGTCGTCGGCGCGAAAAACAGATGGGTGTCGTCGTCGCTCGACGCGGCTGAGCCGGGCGTCACCGTCCAATCGGGCTGCGGAATCTTCTCGAGAACCACCACCACGTCGCAGGCGCCGACTGGCTCTGCCTCGGCAGGCGCCGCATAATCATAGTGGGTGTCGTCATCCCGGACCTGACGGATGCGGTAGCTGTTGGGCTCGAGCGCTTCCTCGATCTCGCTGGTAATCGTGGCCGCGGTGTACAAGCGTCGCTGCCGACGATCCCATGCCGCCGGCAGCACCGAGCGCCGATCGTACAGGAAGGCATGCGGAACGGCGATGACGAGGTGGCCGCCGACCTTGGTCGCTGCGAACCAGGATCGAATGGCAGCACGATAATCTGTTTCGCGCTGCAAAATCCGGTCGACGACGACGACATCATGGGTTCCAACTGCGCCCGGATCCTCGCCCTGCGTTACCAGGATTGTAGAGCCGTTCCATTCGAGCGACGGTCCCGTGACTGCCGCCAATTGCCGTAGCCGCAGTTCGCCCGACTGAGAGAAACCAGCAGAGCGCTGCTTGTGCACGTGTAGATCCCGTCGCCAGAGTGGTTGCAAGGCCATTAGTGAGTCCCGTCGGAAGCGTCGAGGGGGTCTTCCGACCAATGTAGACCTCGAACCAAACACTCGATAAAGCCCGCACCCGTCTGCCGGAGAAAGGCGGGGATCGCGGTGCACCTGTGGCCGATCGGAGAATTTCGTTTTCATGACAGCGTTCCGTCACGACGGCATTCCGACCGCGCAGGATATTGAGCATCTGTACCGCCTAGCCTGCGGGCGTTCGCCCACCGAGGCAGAGCTGGCCGCCGCCGTAGCCGAGTCGATGGCAACCAGCATCCCGCGCGCGTTTCGCAGCGCGGAATTCAAGGCCCTGCGCAGCCGAGTGGTGCGCCGCCTCCCGATCGACGAGCGGGCGTACGTCTCACCGCCCGACGACGCCCTGATTCGATGGACCGCAGACTTCTTCCCGCTTGCCCAGGAAACGCGCGAGGCCATCCGCGCCGCCTCCAGCTGGCCGCGCCTGTTGGAACTGCTGTTCCGGGACTGGCGTTTTCGCAAGCGCATCGCGCGGGAGTGGCGCGGCATCTCGCTGCGCGCTTTTCTCGCAGGGCTACGGTCCATCCAGCAGCCGTCGAGAAGCATCGTCGGTGCGCTGGATGCATGGTCGGATGCCAGCGTGACCGGTTGGGCGACGGATCGGAACTTTCCCGATCGCGTCTTGATCGTCGAGCTGCGGCTGGGCGGAAGGTTCGTCGCCGCGGGGCGGACGGGAAGCCATACGCATCCCGTCGGCGATCGGTGGAGTTATGCCGGCGCCACCGGTTTCGAGATCAGCTTCCCTGCGGGGAGCCTCGCCGGGACGGACCGGCTGGCCGAGGTTCGTGAGGCGAGCACCGGCGCGGTTCTCGGGCGGTTCGAGACCCGCGATTTCCGCGCCCCGCCCCTCGACAGTATCGGGCAGATCCGCGCGGAGCTGGCGGCGCTGCGGGAAATGATCCACCGTATCGAGAGCAAATTGCCCGAATTCAACGCGGCGCTCGGCTTTGCGCTCGATAATTACGACGAATATCATCGAACCTACTACGGCGCTTCGCACCAGCGCATGGTGGCCGGTGCAGCAGATGCTGCGATGCAGGTTCTCGTGGACGCGACCCGGGGAACGCCGCACGCGCTGGAGCGGACCCTTGCGGCGCTCGCGCAACAGACCGCGTGCCCGGAGGAAATCACCGTCCTCTTTGCCGAGGACGACCTTCGCCACGAGATGCAGCTGGCCGTCGATGCCTTTGTGGACCGGTTCGGCGGGCGTTCCCGTGTCTCCGGTCATGCGATCGCCGACAATGCGCTGGCGGCGCTGATGAACGAACGCATTGGCGGCACGCAGAACGCGGTCTCGTTGCTGGTTCCCGCCGGGTGCACGCTCGCCCCGGATGCGGTCGCCGTTTTCGCGGATGCGATGCGCGCGGGTGCAGACATCGCTTATTCGGATTCGGACGAACTTGTTGGCGATCCTGTTTCGCTCGCGGCGCGGCATGTCGCCCCGACCTTTCGGCAGGCGTTCGATTCGACGCTGGCGCTGCAGCAAGACCTGTGCGGCCCGGTGCTGGCGCTGCGTACAACCCTGGTCGCGAAGCTTTCCTTCCGGCCGGGCCTGGGCAGCGCATGTTCCTACGACTTCGTCTTGCGGGCGGCGGCTGGGGGGGCAGGGATGACGCATATCCCTCGCGTTCTGTATAATTTTTGTCAGGTCGCAGGTCCGGATCAGCAGGAGCGCTTGGCCGTCGTTCGCGAACATCTGGCGGGAACCGACGTTTCGGCGACGGTCGAACCTCTGCGCGATTTTATGGAGGCGCCCACGGACGCCGTTCGCATACAATGGGCGGTGCCGGCGCAAACCAGCGTCGTGATCGTCGTCCCGACACGGGATCGGCTCGATCTTTTGATGCCCTGCCTCGGCAGTATCGAGGCCTCTCGCCCGGAGAACCGTGTCGATCTCAAGCTGATCGTGATCGACAACCAGAGCGAGCTTCCCGAGACTCGGTCGTTTCTGCGGCGGGTTGCCGAATCGCCCTATGCCACCGTCTGTCGGTTCGACGGGGCGTTCAACTGGGCTGCGATGAATAATTTCGCCGTGCGAGATGTGAGCGCCGACGTTTTCGTCTTCCTGAACAACGACACGATCGTGCTCTCTCCAGATTGCTGGGACAAGTTGACCGCGCAAGCGCTTCGGAAAGAGGTGGGTGCCGCTGGCGCCCGGCTCTTCTTCGAAGACGGAACGGTGCAGCATGCCGGCGTGGTGATGGATGAATGGCATAGCTTCGCCACGCACGAAGGCGTTGGCGATGCAGCAAACGCGCCGGGCTATCTCGACCGACACCTGCTCACCCGCGAGGTCTCCATGGTGACGGGGGCCTGCCTTGCTACGCGAAGCGCGGTTTTCCGCGAGATGGGTGGGTTCGATGCAACCGCATTCCCGGTTGAGGGCAATGACACGGACTATTGTCTGCGGGTGCGTTCCCGCGGCTTTAAGGTTATGTATGAAGGTCAGGCCTGCCTTTATCATTTCGAGTCAAAATCGCGCGGCTACAATGATGACGAAGCGAAGCAGCGCCGGGCCTTCCTGGCGACGCAAACGCTGCAGCTGCGCTGGGGGCACTATGCACGGGACCCCTACTACAACCCGCATTTCGACCGCCTGGCGCCACCCTTCCAGCGTCTGCAGGCACCGCGACCGTTGAATTTCACGCAGGTCACGAAAGAAAGCCGAAATGAAAGCTGAGGGTGGAGCATGGTAAGCGCTAGCACTGCCGCCGCTGCCCGTGCCGTGCAGCACCCGACCCTCGACGGTGAGCGGGACGCGCTGCGGACGTGGCTATTCGATGCAGCACTTCCGCTTTGGTGGGAACGCGGTGCGCATCATGGCCCGGGGGGCGGTTTCCACGACAAGCTTCGTGCGGATGGCGTTCCTGAGCGACGCCCGTTGCGCTTGCGCGTGCAGGCGCGCCAGATCTTCGTCTATGCCGAAGCGGGACGCCTGGGGTGGAACGGCCCTTGGCTGCAGGCCGTGGACCATGGCTTTGCAGCGTTGCAACGCTGCTTTCGGCGGCCGGACGGCCTTTATCGCGCCGCGATCGACAATCAGGGCAACGTGCACGCGAACGATGTCGATCTCTATGATCAGAGCTTCGTGCTGTTGGCCTTGGCTTCGGTATGGGAGGTGAGGGGAAGGCCAACGGCCATTCGCGACGAAGCGCTGAATCTGATCGGCCGCTTGCGTGCATCGCTGCCCCACCCGATACTTGGCTTCGAGGAAGAGATTCCCCGTCGGTTGCCGCTTCGGTCCAATCCCCATATGCACCTTCTCGAAGCGATGCTGGCCTGGCTGGCACTGGGGGAGGACGGCGTTTTCCGCGCGACGGCAGACACGATCGCGACGCTTGCAGACCGTTTTCTCATCGACGCGTCAACCGGTGCGATCGGCGAGTTCTTCGATGGCGATTGGTCGCCGCATCCGGACGTGCTGGGCACCCTTCGCGAGCCCGGCCATCAGTTCGAATGGGCCTATCTCCTCGATCAGGCCGGTCGCATGCTCGAGCGAGACTTCAGCAAGCAGGTGGAGGGGCTGTACAGGTTCGGCACGACGCACGGCGTCCAGGACGGGCGCGTGATAGCGGCCGTCGACGCGGCTGGGCAGCCTGTAGACAGGGGTTCCCGCCTCTGGCAGCAAACCGAGCGTCTGCGCACCGTGTGCACAGTGGCCACGACGATGCCCCTGGATACCTACGCAGCAACGATGGAATGCATCGCCGCGTTTCGCCGGTTTTTGGCCCACGCACCGTCTGGCGCGTGGCATGATCGCCTCGACGAACGGGGCGAGATCATTGCCGAATCTGCTCCGGCGTCGTCCCTGTACCACATCGTGACGGGATTGATCCCGTTGTTCGACAAGGCCTGAAATGGATAACCTGCCGATCTTCAATACGGTTCGCGTACTCTGCGTCGGCGACATCATGCTCGACCGCTTCGTCGAAGGTTCCGTCGACCGCATCTCACCCGAGAGCCCTGTCCCGATCCTTCGCTTCGCCGATGCGAAGACCGTGCCAGGGGGGGCGGCGAACGTCGCACGCAACGTCGTGACGCTTGGCGCTACCTGCACGCTGGTCAGCGTACTCGGTTGCGATACCGCCGGGGAGGAGCTGGCCGGCGCGCTTCAGCGCAGCGAACACATCGCTCTGAAGGCGGTGCGGGATCCTTCCCGCCCGACCACCGAAAAGACGCGCTTCACCGCGTCCGGGCAGCACCTCCTCCGCGTCGATCGCGAGCAGACTTCGGACTTCGGCGAGGACGTGCAGAGGGCCCTGCTGGAAACCGTGGCCGGCGAGATTGGCGCGCATGACGTGCTGATCCTGTCGGACTATGCCAAAGGGGTTTTGACGGACACCCTCACGCGGGCGTTGATCCAGCAGGCGCTCGTGGCAGGCATCCCCGTCGTCGCGGATCCGAAAACCGTGCATCTCGACAGGTTCCGCGGTGCGACGCTGATCACGCCAAACGTGGCGGAGGCGCGGGCCGCCACCGGGATACGCGCGATCGACGACGCGTCGGCTGAGGAGGCGGTCTCGGCGATCGCGGCGCAGTTCGGCGTATCGGGGGTCCTGCTGACTCGTGCCGAACAGGGCATGTCGCTGCGCTCGCACGACGGCGCGGTCACGCACATCCCGGCGAGTGCGCGGGATGTGTACGACGTCGTGGGAGCGGGCGATACGGTCGTCGCGACCCTTGCACTCATGCTTGGGGCTGGCGCAGACCAGGCGGGCGCGGCACGGATCGCCAACACCGCCGGCGGGATCGTGGTGGCAAAACATGGCACCGCCACGCTCACTCGGAGCGAGCTGCTCGACGAGCTTTCGCATCAGATGACCAACCGGTCGAGCAGCTTCGTGAAGGTCCTCGATCTTGAAGCCGCCGCGGCGCGCGCCGCCGAGTGGCAGGCCGCTGGCCTCAAGGTGGGCTTCACCAATGGCTGTTTCGACATCATCCATGCAGGCCATGTGCAGCTGTTGCAGTTCGCGCGCAGCCAATGCGACCGTCTCATCGTCGGCTTGAACGACGATGCTTCCGTCAGCCGCCTAAAGGGCCCATCGCGGCCTTTGAATGCACTGGAGGATCGCGGCCATGTGCTCGCCGGTTTCGCGGCAGTGGACGCCGTGGTCGCCTTTTCGGAAGATACGCCGCTCAACCTCGTCTGTGCGCTGCAGCCGGACATTCTCGTTAAGGGCGCGGACTATGCTATCGCGGACATCGTGGGCGCGGATGTGGTTCTGGCCAGAGGAGGAGACGTCCGTCGCTTCGAGCTGTTGCCCGGCCGCAGCACCACGCGGGTTGCCACGCTCCTGGCGGCCCAGGAGTGACGTCCGCGACGATTCTGCGCGACGGCGACGATAGGCCGCCCCAGGCACGCCGCGCCGCTTTTCTCGACCGCGATGGGACGATCATCGTCGAGCGCCATTATCTGCACGATCCGCTGCAGGTGGCGCTGGAGACGGATGCCGCCGCGGGGATGCGCATGTTGCAGGATGCCGGCTGGGTTCTCGTCATGGTCACAAATCAGTCGGGCATCGCGCGCGGCTATTTCACGTTGGAGGCAGCTGCGCGCGTCAACGATGCCGTCGAGGCGCAGCTGCGGGCGGAAGGCGTCCAACTGGAGGGCATCTTCATGTGCCCGCATGGCCCGGAAGACGCCTGTCTTTGCCGAAAGCCCGCGGCGGGGATGTTGCACGACGCGGCGGACCGGTTGAATCTCGATCTTGCGCGGTCGGTAGTCATTGGCGACAAGCGAAGCGATCTCGAGGCGGCAGACCGCGTCGGCGCCGCGGGCATCCTCGTCACCACCGGCAATGGCGCGCAGGATCGTGACTGGGCGAGCGCGACCGGCCACCGGATTGCAGCGTCGCTTCTAGAGGCTGCCTGCCACCTGCAGGCGTTTGCGCCGCATCCCTTGGGGTCGACTGCGGAGAATACCCCAGTTGCTGGCGATCCCGCGCCATCGGACTAGTTTACGACCGGCGCCTCGATCATGCCGACTATCAGCGGAATCGTATCGATTTATTATGAACATCCTTGTTGACGGCTACAATCTTGCACTTCCCAAGGGCACTGGCATTGCAACTTATGGCCGGGGGTTCATTGCCGCGGCCGAGTCCTTGGGGCACCGCGTCGAGCTGCTACTCGGAGAAGAGCTCGAATCGCGACCGGCCTTTCCCGGGCGACGGGCACTGCTAAAGGCTTATGATCTTCTTGCGGCTCCGCTCGGCTACCGCCCGCGCGCGGGCGACCAGGCAGCCCTGGCAAGCGAGCTGGGCTTTCGACAAGCGGCGTGCGCGGCGACCTGGAACCGGGCGCGCCTGTTTCGCGCGGCGAAGATGTACTTCCGCCGCACCGGCAGGTTCGCCGCCGTGCATGTTCCGGACGTCGAGCTTGCCCATTGGACCTATCCGCTCCCCCTCTACGTCCCGGGGGCTCGCAACGTCTACACAGTGCATGACATCGTGCCGATCAAGTTTCCTTGGATGATTTCTCGTGGGGGCGATGAATATCTGCGCACCTGCAGGGCCATCGCCGCGTTGGGAGCCGACGTCCTGACGGTGTCCGAAACCTCGCGCGACGACATCCTGTCGACGTTCGAGATCACGCCGGAGCGCGTTCACAATACGTTCCAGGCCTTTGACAGCAAGATGACACTGGAGACCCGCGCCGGGGATGAATCCTGGGTGCGATCACAAGACCTTGCCCCCAAGGGGTACCTGCTGTTCTTCGGCGCAATCGAGCCCAAGAAGAATGTCGGACGCATCCTGGACGCATTCGAAGCATCCGGCATTGCGACGCCGCTCGTCGTCGTGGCCGCCGGTGGATGGGGATGTCACGCCGAGGAGAGTCGACTGAAGGCGCTTGCACAGCAGCTAGATCGACGGGTCCGTCTCTACGACTATCTTGAACGCGACAAGATGGTGGACCTTATCCGCAATGCGAAGGCGACTTTGTTTCCGAGCCTGTACGAGGGATTCGGGCTCCCCGCGCTGGAGTCGATGGCCGCCGGCACCGCGGTGATCGCTTCCGGCAACGCGTCGCTACGCGAGGTCGTGGGGGATGCCGGGCTGCTGGTGGATCCCCTGTCCGTCGACAGCATCCGCGATGCAATCCGGGCAATCGACTCCGCCCCCAGTCTGCGCCTGGCGCTGGAAGAAAAGGGGCGTCGGCGATCCTTGCTATTCTCCCCCGAAAACTATGCGGCGAGGCTGGCGGCGCTTTTCGCGCGCTGGGGTGCCTAAGGCGGATCGACATTCGGGATTCCTAAGAGAGCTGATCACTGATTCATAGGCATCCGTGTTGAGGCGCGGAGCGAGTGACAGCGGTGAAGCGGTACGAACTGAGCGATGCGCAATGGCAACGGATTGCATCGCTGTTGGCGGGCAAGTGGCGGACCCGGGGCGTTTGGGCGGCGGTAACCGGTTGTTTGTGAACGGGTGTTTGTGGCTGACCAAAGGTCTACAGGCTGGCCGGCGCACTCGGCCGCCCGCTGCGCTTCATCCTCATGCCCGGCCAGACCGGCGACATCACCCGGGCACCGGCTCTGCTCCATGGGCGAGACGGTGCGGCCGTACTCGCCGAAAAGCATATGACGGCAATGCCTTACGCGTCATCATTGCGGATATGGGCGCCAAGGCAGTCATCCCTTCAAACGGCTGCCGCAAGATCGCCATCCCCCACGACGCGACCGTCTACAAACAGCGCAACCGGATCGAGTGATGCTTCGGCCGCCTCAAACATTTCCGCCGCTTCGCAACACGCTGTAAGCGTCGTACCATCCACTTCGCCGGGTTCGTCCATCTCGCCGCCGCCATGATCTGGCTATGGTGAATGTCGATCCGCGCTAGCCTTTAGCCATGCTCGTCCAAGAGCCTGTGCCGGGCGGGCCGGACTCGCCGGCCGCTTCCAGCCCGCGGCTTCCCCGCGCCGGCACCTTGCCTCGCCTCCCCCGCACACCGGAGCGCCCGACGAGGATTCACTCAAACGAACAGATTGAACACAGGGGGATTCTTGCTTAGACGCGCAACATCCGGCGAACGCATAGACTGCAACCGAATTTGACGGCGCAGCACCGCACACGCCCTACCGCGCGTGACGCCGTTTACGTTTGAAAGCAACGCTGATGATCAAGTTTGAGAATGTTTCCAAAACGTATCACATTCGAAAGTTTGAGAAGCGCGTATTTAATGATTTGAATTTCGAAATCGCCAAGGGTGATAGCGTGGGTATTTGCGGCGCGAACGGCGCTGGCAAGTCGACGCTGATGCGTATGATTGCGGGGGTTGAATTTCCGTCGTCGGGTAATGTCACTCGGGCTATGAGTTCGTCTTGGCCGATCGGCTATTCAAGCTGTTTCTATCACAATTTGACCGGCGCGGATAATGCTCGGTTCATTTCACGCATCTACAATCAGCCGGAGCAGGAAGTTCTCCACTATGTTGAGGATTTCGCGCAGCTAGGACCTTATCTTCATCAGCCCGTGGGCACCTATTCTGCCGGCATGGTGGCGCGGCTGGCCTTCGGTATCTCGCTTGCGATCGACTTCGAATGCTATCTGGTGGACGAGATCACGGGGGCGGGGGATGAGCGCTTCCGCATTCGCTGCGAGGAGGCGCTCCTGCACCGCCGCGATAATGCCACGCTGATCATGATCTCGCACGACCCTGGCATGTTGCGCCAATATTGCCGCAGAGGGGCGGTCGTATACGGCGGAAGCCTGGTTTTCTACGATACGATCGACGAGGCGACCGAGGTGCACCATCGGCTACAGACCTTGTCGCACTAGCTTCCGGTTGAGCTAGGCGACGCCACTCTATATGTGCGGCGGGCCATCGTCCGAGCTAACAGCTTTCCTAAAGACTTTTTTCGTTCGACCACCCTGGAGAACTTTGCTGTTTACCCCACCTCTTAGAAGGTCGCGCATCTGTGTCGTTCTGACGAGCGCTATCGGCCTCTCCGCGTGCGCGACGCTGCCCACGAACGGCCCGACGGCGGGTCAAGTCACGCGCTCGGTTAGCAGCGTGGAGAACAACATCGGCATGCAGCTGGTGGACATCACGCCGCCGCTGATCAGCAAGATCGTCGAGGACGATCGCCAGGCGGATGCGAAGGCAGTTACCTTGGCGCAGCTCGCCGAGGGTGAGAGCTCGTTCGCAAATGACGTCGTCGGCCCCGGCGACGTCCTGGCAATCCGAATCTTCGAAGTTGGCGTCAGCATGTTCGGCGGCGCTGTCCCCGGCGCCGACGGTTCCATCCCGGCGGCGCGGTCGCAGGAATTCGAGGCCATTCCGGTCGACCGGAACGGCAGCATCAAATTGCCCTACATCGGTTCGCTGATGGTGGCCGGCCGGACGCCCATTGAAATCGCCAGGATGATCGAGCGTGGCTATGCCCCGCGTTCCCAGTCGCCGCAGGCGATGGTGCTGCTCAAGCGCAATCTGAGCAATACCGTGTACGTGACCGGTGACGTTCGCAAGCCTGGCCGCATCGAGCTCAGTCTTCGGGGCGAGCGCCTCTCGGCAGCGATTGCGGAGGCAGGTGGCACGGCCAGCAACGCCCAGGATATTCTCGTCCGGCTTAATCGCAGCGGCAGGGTTATCGAGGAGCGGCTTGATCGCATCCGCGTCGGCGCTCCCGACGACATCCGCCTTCGCGCCGATGATATCGTCGAGCTTATCAAGGAACCGCAAACCTATACTGTCTTCGGTGCTGCGACCAAGGTGACCCAGGTCACCTTCGATCAGACGGAGCTCAGCCTCGCGGAGGCTATTGCCCGCGCCGGTGGGCCGAATGATGCGTTGGCGAACCCCAAGGCCATATTCCTCTTCCGCTATGTGCGCCCCGCAGATGGCGGTGAGTCCAAGCCGGTGATTTATCGTTTGGATCTGATGCAGCCGCAAAGCTACTTCCTCGCTCAGAAATTCATGATGCGGACGGGGGACGTGCTTTACGTCAGCAACGCGAAGATCAACCGTATCTCGAAGTTCGTCGGTATCCTGAATCAGCTCTTCTCGCCGTTCATCACGGCTAGGGCGCTGTCTCAATAATTTATCCACGACATTCTATAATTTTGGCGAGCGGGTGGATGACTGGAGAAGTTGGCGTGGAAGAGACGACGGCCTTGTCGCTAGATGACAAAGTAAGCGAGTGCGTCGCAGTTCGTGACTCGGGCGACGTGGCGGGCGCTGCTGCGCGGCTTGAGGCAATTGTTACTGCCAATCCCGAGCATTTTCGTGCCACGCTCGAACTCCTCGTCGTGTCGACCACTGCCGGGATCTCGAACACGCCTGATCGCATCCTGGAGCGGATGCCCGCGGAACTGCGCGGCCATCCGCACATCCGGCTGCTGATTGCGCAGCACCATCGGCAGCACGGCCGATTGCGGGAGGCGATGGGTTGGCTGGGCGGCGTCTCGCGCGATAGCGTCGTTGGCGTTCCCACCTTCCATCGACTGCGGCGGGATTTGCTGGCGACGCTCGCGAGCTACAGCGCCGAGGTCGTCGCGCCGTTCGCCGATACGCTCCCCGGCCCCGAAATGGAAACGGCGCGGCTTTCGATCGCCGAGGCGTTTCTCCAGACCCTAGTCGACGATATCGACGACCCCGACGATTTCTTTGCGCACCTCCAGCGCTGGACGTTCCTGGTGCCGGACGCACTGCACTTGCGCGTGGATGTGTTTTCCCGCCTCGTCAGCCGGCTGCCTGCGACGACTGCGACCAAGATCCTGTCGACCGCCTTCGCGTACACCGTTGCGACCCGCCAGTGGACCGAGGCGAAGGCACTTGCCTCCCGCCTCCTCACGCGACCGGAGAGCGCGTCGGACCCGGTGTTCGTCAAGTCCTTGCTGATCCTCTCCGAAGACGGGGATGCTGCCTTCAAGGACGTTGCTGCGCGGATGATGTCCGAGCACTGCGCGTTGGTCGACCGCAATGCGGTCGTGCAGGATTCCAATCCGCGAAGCGCCGCCAAGTTGAACTCGATCGAAGTCCGGGCGCGGAAACTGCGTTGCGAATTGCAGCCCAAAGAGGCCTTTGCGGCCATCGGCAGCCTTGCGCCGACCTATTCGGCGCAAGCCGCGCCGGGAGGGATGCACCTTTATGTTGGCCTGTTCGGCCAGGTACGGTTCGGCAAGTATCTCCTCTCGCCGCTCGCGACCTATCTTAAGAACGAGCTGCGGAGCCTCGTTGGGGACAGCGGGAGGTTGAGCTTCGGGATCGCGACCTGGGAAGGTAGCGGCCAGCGCGAGCTCCAGGAAAGTGACGGCTACCCGTTCCTTCAGGACTTGTTGCCGCCACCCATCGCGCATGCCCTCGCGCCGCATCGCCCGCTTTCGGTGCGGGATGCCTTGCCGTTCATCCCCAACATCACGCGCAAGCTGATCGACGATTGCAGGGAAACACAGGTCGTCGACGCCGCGATGCTGCGGCAGCTTTTCGACGGCGACGCTTTCGTCTCGATCGCGGACGACGCGACCTACATGGACGAGCTTGGTTCGCGTCTGGCGGAGGTGTTCAGCAATTCTACGCCGGTGCTCAATCAGGGCCGCATGTGGAACCGCATCGCCGGCCACCGCGCGCTCGTGGAAGATGCGGAGAGACATGCCGGGCGCCCGGTCACCCACGCCCTGCTGATCCGCTCTGATCTAACCGAAGTCGTTGGGCCGCTGGGGGCGCACATCCACGGCCAGATGCTGACCGGCGACTCTAATTGGGGCCTGTTCGATCACGACCCGCACGCATCCTATATCGAGGGCGTGGGCGATCGCTACATGGTGGTGGATCGTGCGGCCTTCGATCGCTTGATGGACGGTTACGAACTGCTGCGGTCCATCGTGACCCCCGAGACCTCAGTCGACCCGGCGTATCGCGTGCGCTTGTTCCCCCACACGCACCTGCGGACGATCCTGTTCGAGCACGGCACCAATGTCCGGGAAATCCTGCGCTCTTCGGTGCGGTTCGAAATCTTCCGCGGCCGCAGGACGATCGCTCAGCTGGAAAACGAGATCAGAGCCGATGCCGATCAAAGCACGGCGCAGGAAATTCGGCAGATACTCGCGACGCTTTGCTGATCGGCCTGCGGGTATAATTATCCATTGATTCGGGGGAGGTTGAGGTGGAACTTCTAGCGCACCGGGGATTCTGGCGAACACCGGAAGAGAAGAACAGCGAAGTGGCGTTCCGGCGTGCGTTTGCCGCCGGCTTCGGCATTGAGACGGATGTACGGGATTGCGACGGGGAACTGGTCGTGAGTCACGACGCGCCCCTAGCCGGAGCGATGCCGTTTCGCCATCTGCTCGACATCTATCGCGAATATCCCGTGCCCACCAAGCTGGCGCTCAACATCAAGGCGGATGGCCTCCAGACTGCGCTCGAGCGCATGCTGCAGGAAGCAGGCGTGACGAACTATGTCGTTTTCGACATGTCTGTTCCGGATTTGCTGGGCTATCGTCGGGCTGGCATGCCCTATTATGTTCGGAGGAGCGAATTTGAGGGCCCGTCTAGCCTGGATTCGCAGGCTTCCGGCGTATGGCTGGACGCCTTCGAGCGACCCTTTGCCGATGCTGCGGCGATCGGAGAAGCCGCGGAAGCCGTCGCAGGTGAGATAGCGCTGGTGTCGCCGGAGTTGCACCGTCGCCCGCATCTCGATGCCTGGGCATCCTGGCGCGACATCGAGCACCGCCACGCCAACCCCATGCTGTTGTGCACTGATTTCCCCGAAGAAGCGCGCGCCTATTTTGAAACACGAGGAAGGCAACATGATTAAGGCGGTACTCTTTGACATGGACGGCGTGCTCATCGATGCCAAGGACTGGCATTATGAGGCGCTGAACCTCGCGCTTGATCATTTCGGCATGGCGATTGCCCGCGACGCGCATCTCGCCACGTTCGACGGGCTGCCCACGCGTGACAAGCTGAACATGCTGACGAAAACGCGCGGCTTCCCGCGAGGCCTTCACGATTTTACCAATCGGCTGAAACAGAGCTTCACCCAGGAAATCGCTTATGCGCGGTGCCGGCCCGTGTTCCATCACCGGGATGCATTGTCGCGGCTAAAGCAGGAGGGGTACCAGCTCGCCGTATGCTCCAACTCGATCGTCGATTCGGTCAAGCTGATGATGAGTCTGGCTAAGCTCGACGGCTATCTCGACCTGCAGCTGTCGGCGGAACACGTCCAGCGCGGCAAGCCGGATCCGGCCATCTACAACCTCGCGATGGAAAAGCTTGGCGTCACGCCTGCCGAGACGCTCATCCTGGAAGATAACGATCATGGCATCCAGGCTGCCAGAGCGTCGGGCGCGCATTTGATGACGATCGGCACAACCAACGACGTCACGTATCCGCGTGTTCGCCAGACCATCGACGCGATCAATGCTGCAGCAGTGAACTGAGGAACCTATCGTGCAAATTCTCGTCCCGCTCGCAACTCAATCGGCCTTCTTCAAAAAGGAGGATTTTCATTTTCCCAAGCCTCTCGTCGAGGTCGCTGGGCGCCCGATGATCGAGCGCGTTGTGGAGGGGCTTAAGCCCCTGGACCCCGGCGCACGCTTCGTCTTCATCATCCGCCGGGAGGACGCGGCTGCGTTCTCGCTGGACCGCTCGCTCGACATCATCACCGATGGCCGTGCCACGATCATCCAGCTGGGCGCTGAGACGAAGGGCAGCCTGTGCACATGTCTTCTGGCGGTGGATGATCTCGATCCCGATGCGCCGCTGGTCATTTCCAATGGCGATCAGATCATCGATGCCAATCTCGGCGACATTCTAAACGAGTTCAAGACGAGCGAGTGTGATGCCGCGGTTGTCACGTTCGACTCCGTGCACCCCCGCTGGTCATACGTCAGCATCGACGACTTCGGAAAGGTCTCGCAGGCGGCGGAGAAGCGGGTCATCAGCCGCCATGCTATTGGCGGGTTGTACTATTTCAAGACGGCCGCGACGTTCATTGAGGCAGCAAAGTCATGCATCGAATCCGGTGCGAGCCATCAGGGGCTTTACTATATCGCGCCTGCGCTGAACGAGATCATTCTCGGCGGGGGGGTGGTGCGCAGCGTCGAGGTGTCAGCCTCCAGCTATCACAGCTTCTACTCGCCCATCAAAATCGAAGAATATGAGGAGGGACGCATCTTGCGGACGCTCGCCACACCGGCCCAGGAGGCCAATCCCGCGGTTCAGGTTGTGATCCCGGCCGCCGGCGAGGGAAGCCGTTTCGCGCAGGCCGGCTATGCAAAGCCCAAGCCGTTCATCGACGTGATGGGCAAGCCCATGATTCGGCACGTGATCGACAATGTCACGCCGAAGAACGCCTCGGTGCGGGTGCTCGTGCGGCGGGAACATGCGGAGCGGTGCGAGTCGGATCTGGCGACGCTTTCCGGTCTCGGCTTGCAGTTCACGCATGTCGACCGCCTCACGGAAGGAACCGCCTGCACCTTGCTGCTCGCCCGTGCGGCATTCGACAACGACAATCCGCTGCTGGTCGCCAACTCCGATCAGTTGGTCGATTTCTCGGTGGACGATTATGTCCAAGACTGCTTCAAGCGCGATCTCGACGGCTCGATTCTGGTGTTCCGCGACGCAAACCGCGATCCGAAGTGGTCCTTCGCCCGCGTGGATGCGAACGGTTTGGTGACGGAAGTAGCCGAAAAGAAGCCAATCTCGGACCTCGCGACGGTCGGGATCTACCTGTTCCGACGGGGCAGCGATTTCGTCAGCGCCGCAGTTGACATGATCGCCCGCAACGATCGGGTGAACAACGAATTCTACACCTGCCCGGTGTACAATTACATGATCCGCAACGGTGCCCGTATCGGCGTATACGAAGTCTCGCCTGAAGCGATGTCGGGGCTCGGCACCCCCGCGGATCTCGAGAGCTATCTTCAGGCGCATAGCCGCTGATGCGCGTCATCGTTCCCCTCGCCGGGCCGGACTTCGAGATCGGCGCGAATCAGACACGCGCCGATCGTATCGTTGAAGGTCAGCCGCTCCTCCGCCGGGCGCTGGAGAGCAGGAGTTGGTGGCGCGCGGGGACGGTTGGTGCAGCGGACATGGTGTTCGTCTTGCGCGATACCCATGTCTCGCGCGCTTTTGCAGAGCAGCGCCTCGCGACCTGGTATCCGGGTGCCCAACATATTTTCCTAGGTGCGTATACCAGCGGTGCTGTTCTGACGACCTTGTGCGGCGTTGCCCTTGCCGATGCCGGAGCGCCGATATGCGTCGATCTGGCGGACATTCTGTTCGACGGGGATGTCGATCCCGTGGCCGCCTTTGCCGATCCCAGGATGGGCGGCCTTCTGCTTACTTTCCCGTCGTCGAACGCTGCCTACAGCTATGCGGAGCTCGATGCACAAGGCAACGTGCTGCGGACGGCAGAAAAGAAGGTCATTTCGTCGCACGCGTCGGCAGGCGTCTATTTCTTCCGCGATGCACCGACGCTGCTTCGTGCCATCGCGCACAGCCTGTCGCACCGGGATGCCCTCGCCTACAACGGTTTGTTGTTCGTATGTCCGCTGTACAACGGCGTGCTTGCGGAAGGATCGGCCGTGAAAGTCGCCGCGGTTCAGAACGTACGCGACATAAAGATGACCGCCTGACGGCGAAGCCGAACCGGCCTGCTGCCCATCGACATCTCGACAGCGGGGGGGTATCGGACCCTGACTCCGGCATCCGCTATGAAGCGTGAGCCTTGAGGTTCAAGCTAATTGTCCTGCAGGTACCGACAATGCGTTTTTCGAAGTGGGCACGATGGGGCCAGTGATCACCAAGGAGCGAGGCAATGGCTCGTTCCTGAGCGCGCTCATCATTCAAAGTCGCGTCGTTGGCGCGGTGTTGATGCGCGAAGTTCATACGCGATATGGCCGCGAGAACATCGGATACCTCTGGATGTTCGCCGAGCCGATGATCCTTGCCAGCGTGATGGCGCTGCTCCACAGCTCCGGGCACACTGCCTATGGGAGCGACATCAAGCCGCTGGCGTTTACCGTTCTCGGGTACACGACGTTCATCATGTTCCGGCAGATCGTTAACCGATCCGAGGGCATTGTCGAAGCGAGCTCGGTGCTCCTCTATCATCGCATGATCACCATCTTCGATGTGATCTTGGCGCGTGCGCTCCTTGAGGCCGCGGGTACCTTCACGACATATCTTATCCTGTCCGCCCTGTTGTGGGGAATCGGGTTGATGGCGCTGCCTGCGCGCCCCCTCTACCTTTTTCTAGGCATTGCCGCGATGTTCTGGTGTTCATGGAGTCAGTCCATGATCATTTCCAGCGTTACGCACGACAACAGGACGCTCGAGCGACTGGTGCACCCATACGCCTATTTCATGATTCCGTTGTCCTGCGCCTTCATCCAAGTCTCGTGGATTCCGGAACCGTACCGCAGCGTCGTGCTCTGGTTCCCATTGCCGCACATTTTTGAACTCTGCCGCTATGGGCAGTTCAACAGCGCAAGCCCCAAATATTTTGACGGTGGTTACTTGATAGCGGTTTGCGCCATTCAGACGTGGCTGGGCCTCGTCTTTATTTCCAGGTGCCGCAAGCGCCTCCATCTGCGCTGAAAATGAGCAAGTTCGAACAAGGCACTCTGGCATGAATATGCATGGTATCATACAGCCGGTCACCCTAGACGTCGCCAATCGTGCGTCGTTCCTCCAGCGCATCTGGGCGTGGATGAAGGCGCATTATCTATTCTTCGTCGTCGTCGTGCTGCCCACGACGGCGGTGGCGACGTATCTGTTCGGGTTTGCATCCGATCAATATGCTTCCGAAGCACATTTTCTCGTGCGGAGCACCGCGACCCCGGCGGCACCCGCCATGGGGGGCGGCATCGGCCAGATCATCAGCCTGGCAGGCGGCGCTAGCTCCGCCCAAAGCGAGGCGATGAGCGTCGCGGACTATCTTTCGTCGCACGATGCCGTTGCCGCGCTCGAGCAGCAAGATTCTCTGGTGAAGCGTTATAGCCTACCCAGCGTGGACTATTTCAGCCGGCTCCGGACCTCCAACCTGACCCCGGAATCGCTCGTCCGTTATTATCAGAACATGGTGACGGTCTCCTACATTGCCGAGACGGGGATCACCACGCTGACGGTGCGCAGTTTCCGGCCGCAGGATTCGGTGGAGTTGGTGCGCAAGCTTCTGCAGCTTGGCGAAGGGCGCGTGAACGAGCTCAACCGTAGGAGCTACAACGACACCATCGCCTCGGCGAAGCAGCAGGTGATCAAGGCCGAAAAGGAACTGACCGACATTCAAGTCCAGATGACGCAGTTCCGGCAGTCGCGATCGGATATCGATCCGTTGATCACGGGCCAGGCCCAGATCTCGCTGGTGCGATCGCTCAACGAACGGCTTGCCGCTGCCCGTGCGCAGCTGAACGTCGTCCGCGGCGCGATTCGTCCCGACAGCCCCCAATATCGTTCGATGGTCGCTACCGTGAAGGCGCTGGAAGGGCAGGTCGCCGCCGCATCTGCAAAGCTGACCGGGCCGAGCGATGCGATCGCTACGGACATCGGCGGCTACGAGAAGCTCAAGCTGCAGCAGGAGTTTCTGGCAAAGCGCTATGAGGCGGCCGTCGCCGCCCTCGCGGTTGCCCGCGAGCAGGCACAGCGGCAGCAACTCTATATCGTGCACGTGGTCGAGCCCAATACGCCGGTGAAGAGCCTGTATCCGGAACGGTGGCGCGTCACGCTCACCGTGCTGATCGGAACCCTGCTGCTCTACTCGATCAGCTGGCTGATCGCCGCCGGTGTTCGCGAGCACACGGCCTGATTGGGGCAGCTTCCAGTGTGCATCATACGATCTGCGATCACGGATCGTCGCGCTCGGCTAGGGCCACTCGCCCCGGCCGGCGTTCCCGCCGAGTGGCAGGATCTGCGCGGCCCTGGCGACTCACGCGCGAAGGAACAGTTCGATGAGCGAGATAATGGACCGACTTGAATCGACTCTGTCGCGGCTCGATCCATTCTCCTTTCATGGCCACACCGCGAGCGTCATAAAGGGGATCGGCGGGGCCACCCCGAACGCGGATCCTACCTACGCATTCCACACCGAATATGTGCGGCTGGCGCGCGGCCGCGCCCGCTTTGAGGTGACGCTGTTTCACCTGGAGGCGAAGCAGGGCACGCTTGTATTGCGTGTGCACCTGCTTCCCGACGAGCCGGGTGCGGTCGCGCGGATGGTCACGAGCGAGCGAATCCAGCTCAACAGGCTGGCGCTCAACCTCGGTAGGGTGGAGGTCACGTTCGAGGCGTTCCGCGGCGCACGCTATGCGCTGATGGGCTTGGTAGCGGGCCAGACGGATGCCTCTGCCAGCGACATCATGATCGGCGTCGAACGTCTGTACGACGAGGCCGAGGCGGCGATGGATGAGCGGCGCGATGGCGCGCCCACGCGTTTCGGAAACCAGGCCAGTTTCAAGGGGGCAGCGCATATCGTCGAGATTGCAGCGCCGTCTTTCAAGCATCCGACCTCCCAGATCGCAACCAGGGCGCAGCTGCGTGAAACCGCGTATGTCGCTCGCTGTCGCGAGCTTGGCCTTACATCGCCGAATGAGTTCATGAACTGGTCCTCGGCGTATATGCTGCAGAGCCTTGACGGTTTCGAGATACTGCAGCCGGGCGCGGAAGGGCTGATCCTTGGCGAGGCCGACGAGGCGCTCGTCGCCCTGATTGCCAAGCGCGGCTGCAGGGCGACAATTGTCGGACCGCAGGCGCCTTCGGCATCCGACGAGGCTGTCCACTATCTTCACGCTGCCGCGCCCGAGAACGCCATGGCGCTGGATCTTCTGGATTTCGATTTTGTCTGTGGTTCCTGGCTCGGCGCCAGCATCGACGCGAAGCTGGTCGAGCGATTGTTGGAATGGTCCTTCAGCTGCCTGCGGCCACAGGGGCTGGCGGTGCACGTGGTCGGGACCGGTGCCTACGCTCCGCACTTTACGCGGACCGGCCTGGAGCGCATTTGTCTGAACTTGCTTTCGCAGGGTCATGATGTAGCGCAACTTCGCCTGGGGCCGTATCAGCCTTCCTTTGACCGCGAACCAGGCGCTGCGGGATTCATTGCGAGACGAACGTCGCGGTGGCTATAGAAATCATTGATCTCTCGCTTCTTTTGGGCACGAGAATTGCAACATTCTGAAAGAACTGACGTATGGTCGCCAAAATAACTTCGACGGACCGAGATAAGATGAAGCTGCTTCTTTCTCTCGTCGATGATGATTCTCGTCCTAATATCAATGCGCTTTCGGAGGTGGTGAAAAATCTTCCGCTCGCGTATTTGAACATCAAGAATTTCGGTTATGAGCTGGCCCGTCAGTTGGCCGCGGTCACCGAGTTACCCAGTGGCGAAAACGAGCCCGGTTTTCTCGGGCTGCCGTGCAAGGCCTCCGTTCAGGCGGACATCGAGAGTGAATGGGCGGCATATTGGTGTCGCGAGCTTCAGATTCCCGTTACCTATCATCGCAAGGTTTGGGAACTGGCCTATGTTCTCCAAATCATCCACGAGCATGGCCATCGCCGCGCAGGTGCACGCGGTTTGGGGTTCGGGTGCGGCGTCGAGCCTCTGCCGAGCTACTTCGCGGCACGTGGCATCGACATCACGATGACGGATATGGAGCCCGTGCAAGCGCAGGCTGCCGGTTGGTCGGCGACCAGCCAGCATACCGAAAGCCTCGACTTGGCGTACCACGCGCATCTCGTCGATCGCGCGACGTTCGACGAAAAAGTCAGCCTGCGCTACGTGGACATGAACGACATTCCCGACGATCTGCGGGAGTATGACTTCTGCTGGTCGGTCTGTGCACTCGAGCATCTCGGCTCTATTCAGAAGGGCCTTGATTTCATTGCGAACTCGCTCAAGGTTCTGAAGGTCGGCGGCATTTCGGTCCATACCACGGAATTCAATATCAACCCGGATGGGCCCACGATCGATAACTGGGGCACCGTGCTCTTTCAGCGGCATCATTTCGAGCAGCTGGCACAACGGCTGCAGGCAGAAGGCCATAAAGTTGCGGCGCTCGATTTCGCGCTGGGCGACAAGCCGTTTGACCGGTTTATCGATTTGCCGCCCTTCCATCATGATCTGCCCGCGGCCATTGGCGATTGGCTTGGCGCGCCACAGCATCTGAAAGTGGCAGTCGATGGCTTCCCGGCAACCTGCTATGGCTTCGTGGCATGGAGGGGCGTTTGAGAAAGCCGCGCGCCGCACGCGCTGCGGCGTCTACGGACGTACCGAGGAAAAGCAGGGGCATTGCCAAGCTGATTCGCCTGCGGTTTGGCCTGCCCTACGTGCGCCGGGGGGACGTAGCGCGCGAGCGTGCTGAATGGGTGGAAGCAGTCTACCAGTACCGCCGCGCGTTGGACTGGTTGCCTTGGCGTGAAGATCTGAAGATCCAAATCGGCAACTCCTTGAAGGCGTTCGGCGATATCGAGGGTGCGCTGGCCTCCTATCTGTCGGTACGCGATCCCGCACAGCGCCCGAAAGCACTGGCCGAAGCGGCTGACGCGCACAGGCGGGAAGGTTTTCGCCTGCATTCTTACAACGTCACGGCAGAGCCCGAGCGCCAGGATGCCGCCGCGCTGGCGCCCCCCGCGGCGATTACCGCGGCGGCGTTGCCCGGACGGGTGCGGCTGGGCGATGCGCAACTGCGTGCTGCGCTCGGCTCGCTGATGGAAAGAAGAAAGGCGCCCCCGCGACTGGCCGGCGGCACGATCGCGGCCATCAAGCTGGATCAGGTCGGCTCGATGACGTTGAGCCGCGACGGACTGAAGGAGCCGTTTCTCGCCGGTGTCGTGGCACTTCGAGGGCGCGTCCTGTCGGTGCGCGCGGCCAATCATGTGGAACTCTGGCTTGGCATAGGGGACGACGCGCGGCTGATCCAGCGCGTGCCGACGAAGCCCGCGGAGACGCATGCGGCGTTGAAGCTCCGGATTTTCAACCTGTGGATCGACAGTGCTCAGCTCCCGCCCGGGCGGCACTGGCTGAGCATCGCCGCGGGGCCGCACATCGAGCGCGCCGGTCTGTTCGTGACGGTCGGGTCGGTAGATAGCGACGAAGAGTTTGCCAGTTCTAACGGCTATGTGCCGTCGCCTCCGGATGCGATGTTGGACTGCGATGCCTATGTGGAGGCGCTGCCGGCGGTGGTGCGCCCGGCGGCGCGCACCATTTTCGATCGGGACATTCGATCCATCCTGGTGATGCGCGCGGACCAACTGGGCGACCTCTCCGCATCGCTCCCGGCAATTTCCCGGCTGCGCGCGCTCTTCCCCGCGGCGTCGATCACTGCGCTCACGAGCTCCGCCCATGGGGATATTGTCGATGCCAGCAATATTGTGGACGAGGTGCTGACGGTCTCGCTCGCCTATGATCCCGCCACGGAGAAGCGCAGCCTTTCCGCGCAGGAACACGATCGACTGACCCGCGTCCTGGAGCGTCGTGCCTTTGATTTGGCAATCGATCTCTCCCCAGGCAACGAAACGCGGCCTCTATTGCTGCTATGCAACGCCCACTATCTTGTCGGCTTCAATCCGGCAGAGTTCGAGTATCTCGATTTCGGCATCTCGATCCGATCGCGCGACAAGGTCAATCTTCTCGAAAAGATGCCGCACTCGGCCGCCGTACTGGGGTTGATCGAGGCGCTTGGTGTTGCCAGTGCGCCCCAGAGACCGCCGGTCCGCAGGAACAAGGCGTCCTGGGCGCGTGGCGACCTTTCGCCGGGTGAATATGTGGTTCTTCATACCGGTGCCAGGCACCCGATCAACCGCTGGCCCCTGTCGAAGTTCATTGGGCTTTCCAACTTGCTGCTGGAAAAGACGAACTATGATGTTGTCTTGTTTTTCGACGATAACGTCGCCAATTCCATATCGGATCTAAAAAAGGAAAGTCCGCGGGTTCACGTTTTGTCGAAGATCCCGATGTCCGATTTTGATGAAATCATATCGAATGCCGTACTAGTCGTCGCAAATGACTCGGGGCCGAAGCATTTGGCTGCCACCCGGGGCGTGCCGACGGTAAGCCTGCACGTCGATCGACTGAATTGGAACGAATGGGGTCAAGACGGGGAAGGTGTGATCCTCAGCAAGCGTGTACCGTGCACTGGGTGCGGCCTCAACGACCTCTCGTTTTGCGGAAAAGCCGCCGCGTGTATCACCAGCATCGAAGTGGCCGAGGTTCTGGAGGCCATCATGCACATATTGCCGGCCGCCTAGCACGGGAGCGTCACATCCTGCGGTGGCAACGAGAATCCTCTGACAGTATAACGTCGAGTGTCGCTGTTAGAAAGTTCGCCGCGGCGAGCAGCGAAGCGCGCGCCGCCGCCTGGTCCTGAAAGCCGCTGGCGAAGACATAGCCATTGCCAACCCGGTGCTGGAGCGGGATGCGCCAGCGCCACCCTGCCTCGGCCGCCGTCGCGCGGGTGAACGGGGTAAGGCGCGTCTCCGCTGCGCTCGGCGCCGCCCAGGCGCAGTCGCAGGGCAGCCAGTGCGACCAGTCGTAATAGCCGACGCCGAGTGCCTGCCCTATCAGCACGCCCCGGAGCCCGGAACAATCGAGGAAGAGATCGCCTTCGACCACGCTGCGTCGTCCAGCGCCAGCGAACGGACGAAGCCGTTCTCCCCGTCCTGCAGGACCGAGCCGACCATGCCCTCGATCCGGGTCACGCCTGCTCGCTCGGCCAGTCCGCGCAGGTAGTGTGCGTAGAGGCCCGCGTCGAAATGATAAGCGTAGCCCAAGGTCGACAAGAGCGACCGGCAATCGGGGGACAGCACATGCGCCCGCAGCACGTCGACGGTCTCGGTCAGCCCATCGGCTTCCATCTCCAGCAGCAGCACCTCGGCTGTTTTCTCCGGACGCTTGAACCGCTCCCGCATCCGTCGAATGGCCGCCACGGCTCTGCCCGGATCAAGCGCAACGGTGTCGGCGATGAATTGATCCGCTGAACCAGCGTCATGTTCAGGCCCACATGCCTGCGGTCGATGTGCTCCAACGAGCGGAAACAATACATATGTATACTATATATTGTTGCAGCCTTCCGGTTGGTCTAGTGGTTGGATGGCAGCGTGCGGCGGCATGGGAATGGGCCTCTTCTCTTGTCGCCGTGCTGGTAAAGGGACCACCAGGGCAACAGGGAATCGGCGGATGCTCGGATCTATACATCGCGTAATTGCAGTCGCAGCCCTCGTTCCGACGCCGGCATGGGCGCAATCGGCTCAGTCGCCTGCGCCGGTTATCATCAACGGCAATCCCATACTGAGCGATGGTCGATATTACTCCACGGATCCTGCCCCACTTGTGGATGGCGACACCTTGTGGATACTCGCCGGCCGGGATGAAGCGCCCGATGGGGTCAATGATTTCATCATGAACGAATGGCAGCTGCTGTCGACCAAGGATCCCGGCACCGGCCACTGGCAGCACTATCCGTCGATCGCGCGCCCCGAAACCGTGTTCCGCTGGGCGGAGTCCGGACGTGCCTATGCCGGGCAGATCGTCCGCGGCACGGACGGGCGCTTCTACTTCTACGCCCCCGTGCTGGAACGCGACAGCGACGCGAAGGATCGGTTCGCCATCGGCGTCGCGGTAGCGGATACGCCGCTGGGGCCATGGCGCGACGCGCATCCCGCCGGCCCGATCGTCTCGCAGCGCACGCCCGTCGGCAACGACATTCAGAACATCGACCCGACGGTGCTGGTCGATGACGACAACCGCGTCTTCCTCTACTGGGGAACCTTCGGCCAGCTCCGCGCCATTGAGCTGGCGGCGGACATGGTGACCCCGAAGGGGCCGGAAGAGCGGATCACCGGCGCCACCGGCTTCTTCGAGGCGCCTTGGCTGATGAAGCGCAAGGGCACTTACTATCTGCTTTACGCTGCGAACAATGCGGGCCCGGACAGCGCCTGCACCCCGGCGGTCTACCATGCATGCCAAGCCTATGCGACTGCCCCCTCGCCGCTGGGACCCTGGACCTATCGCGGCGTGCTGCTCCCCCCCGTTTCCTCCACGACCTCGCACGCGGGCGCGGTCGTCTTCAAGGGACAGTGGTATCTCGCCTACCATACCGCCGATGCCACGGGCGGCGGGCATTTCCGCCGATCGGTCGCGCTCGATCCGATTACCTGGGACGACAGCGTCACGCCTGCCGCGATCCGACCGGTGACTCCCACGCGGATGCGGGCCAAGGCACCGCCGCCGACCCGGAACATCGCCCCCGGCGCCTTCGCCACCGCCTCCAACCTGCCGCTGCCGGTGCAATATTGGATCGCCGCGCTGAACGACGGCGTCGTCCGCGCCGCGCCGCTGCCGCCCGACATGTGGGGCAGCTGGGCCGGTAACAACCCGCCACGCCCTTGGGTGGAATATCGCTGGGCCGCGCCGGTGACGCTGAACGCGAGCCGCATCCGCTTCTTCGCCGATCAGCCGGCGGGATCGGGCGTCGGTGTTGCACCGCCGGCCCGCTGGCATCTGGAATATTGGCGCGACGGCTGGAAGCCGGTCCCGGGCGCCAGCGGCTATGGCACCGGCGTCGACCGTTTCGAGGAGGTCCGCTTTACCGCGATCACGACGCGGTGCCTGCGCGCGGTGTTTGATGCCTCCAGCAGCGGCGGCAGCGTCGCCGGGGTGGGCGTGCAGGAATGGGAGGCGCTGGCTCCCGTCGAGGTGCCGCCACGCGCAAAGCCCGTCGCGCCGGTCTCGGCGTGCCATGACTGATTGCGCCGGCTAGAGCATGTTCGAGTTGATCGTACTCGGTCGACGAATCGAAAAATGTGGCATCGAAAAGCGAGG
The DNA here is from genome assembly GCF_052045505.1 of Sphingomonas sp. 22176. Lineage (NCBI taxonomy): Bacteria > Pseudomonadati > Pseudomonadota > Alphaproteobacteria > Sphingomonadales > Sphingomonadaceae > Sphingomonas > Sphingomonas sp. 22176. Next base: position 716,018 of record NZ_JBQEPL010000001.1, read on the forward strand.
GCGTCTTCACCGAAGGTGAAAACGCCCCAGCCGCCGCATCGAACCGGGGCGATCGACCAGGTCGATCAATCCCCGCCCGCTTAGACGAGGTCGGTCAGCCAAACCACCGCATCCGGCGATCCGCGCCGCGGCCCCTCCTCCGCTTCGGCCAACGCAGAGGTGCCGCCGCCGCTCTGGGTGGCGCCGGGGGCGTATTCGACCGTGCCCTCCCCGCGCGGGAATTCGCGCACCGGCGCCCCGGTGCGGTTGGCGCGCGCATAATAGGGAATGGCCGTCATCGGCGAACCATCCTGCCAGCGCCCGCGAAGCACCGTCACGCCGCCGAGCAGGTCGCCGCGCCATTCCGGCACCACCGCCGCGCGGCCCAGCGACAGGTCGGTCCGCGGCTGGTCCGCGCGCTCGACATTGTAGACGAGCGGGCCGTACCGCAGCGCGACCTTGCCCCGGGTCGCCTCGATCTTGGCGTCCGCCTTCACCCGCTGCACCGTCATCGGCAGTTCCAGCTCGATCCTGTCGCCGGGGCTCCATTCGCGGGTGAGCACAGCATAGCCCTTCTCGATCCGCGGCGCCATCGGCGTGCCGTTGACCGAAAGCCGCAGCAGGCCTTTCACCGCCGGCTCGGCGGTGTAGAGCGCGCTGGTAGCGCGATCCGGCACGCGCACCCGCACGGAGAAGCGCCGGCGCTCGCGCGGATGGACGGTGATCGCCACCGCGCCCTTCCAAGGATAATCGGTTTCCTGCACCATCTCGACACGGGTGCCCGCCACCTCGCCCACATCGATGCGGCTGCCTACGAAGAGGTTGACGTAGATGCCGTCCTCGCCCTTCACATAGGTCCAGGTGGGCATCATCAGCAGCGTGCGCGGGATGTTGCCGACGCAACAGGGGCAGACATGCCACTTCGCGCGTTCGGTATCGACCAGCGGGTTGGTATAGGTGAAGGTCTTGCCCTCCAGATCCGTCGCGCCCAGCAGCGCGTTGTACATCGTCTCCTCGTACAGATCGGCATATTTGGCGTCGTGGTACGACAGGTTCATCTTGTACTGGAAGAAGATCAGGCCGCAGCTGGAGCAGGATTCGCAGTAGGCGTCGTTGCGCAGCGCGTAGTTGCCGCCAAAGCCTTCGGAGGTATCGCCGCTGCCGACGCCGCCGGTGACGTAATATTTGCGGTTGACCATGTTGTCCCACAGCGCGGCAACCGCGCTCTGGTAATCGCGGTCCCCGGTCTCCGCCGCGATGTCGGCCATGCCGGAATAGAAGTACACGGCACGAACGGCGTGGCCGACGGCTTCATATTGCTGCTCGGGCGGCAGGTGGCTCTGGTCATATTCCGATCCGCCTTCGCGTGAATCGAGCAGGAAGCGGGCAAGACGGATGTACCCGTCGCCGCGCCCGCCCCCTTCCACATCGTTGACGAAGCGACCGAAACGGACGAGCGCCTGCTCCATTTCCTGGTGGCCGTCGAACCACGCCTTCTTGCCGGGGCCGATATGGGCGACCCAGCAATCCGCCAGCTTCTTGGCGGCATCGTACAGGCGCAGGTCGCGGCCCTCGGTCAATGTATGGTGGTTGATCGCGGATTCGATGAAATAGCCGGCGACATAGCCCTCATGATCGCCCCGGTGGTCCGGCGACCAGCGATCGCGCCATCGCGAACGATCGGCCAGGGTATAGGCGGTCTGGAGATAGCCGTCCGGCTCCTGCGCGGCCAGGATGATCGGGATCCATCGGTCCAGCGTGCGGCGCATCTCGGCCTGAGCGGCGAGGATCTCGGCATCCCCCTGCGCATCGACCATCAGCGCGATGCACATCGATTCCACCGTCTGGTGCACCCAGGCGTTGGAGAACACATAGCCCTTGTGCGGCGCATGGGGCTCGCCGCGCAGCGCCTTGGCGGCTTCGATGAAATTGTCGATGCCGCCGTCGCCGATCTTCAGGTCGGTGCGCTCGCAATAGGCGACGCAATGCGGAATCCAGTTGACGATCAGCGCCTTGGCGCGCGCATTCCACAGCGGGCTGTCGATCGCGTAGCGCGTCGTGTAGACGACATCGAGCCGCTTGGCCGGCGGCGCCGGCTCGGCACGCAGCCGCAGCAGCGATTCAGAGGCCTTGCCGCGCCCTGCCGCCGAAAGCCGCAGCACATACTCGCCGGGCGCGGTCACACGGGCCCGCGTCACCGGTGCCCCCGCATCGTCGAACAGCACTTCGCCGGGGCCGCTCGCCTTGCTCCACCGGGCGATGTCGCCGGGGCTGTGCTGGAGCCAGTCGGCCTTGCCGGCGAGATAGGTCTGCCCGCCCATCACCACCGATCGGTCGATCCCTGCCGCGACCACCGGCGCGAAGGCCGGCACCGTCCCCGCGCTCCACACCCGCCATTGCAGCAGGCCGATCGACTTCTTGCCGTCGCCAGTGACCTCCAGGCGCAGCCGATCCGTCGTCACGCGATCGAAATCGGTACGATTGAACCGGTCGATCGCCACGCCGCCGCCGCGCGCATTCCCGACGGGCACGAAGGCGCTGCCGTTCCAATAGAGCAGGCGCGCCGACCGGGGGGCGCCGATGCCCTGTCCGTCCTGCCACCAATAGGTTTCGATCGCATCGGTGGAGATCGGCTGGCTCCACGCATATTCCACCCATTGCAAGTCGGTGCGCGGCCAAGTGCCATAGGCGCCGCGCGACGTATCGGCCGAATTGGCCGGAACAGCACCGTTGTTGAGCGCGGCATAGCTGGTGTCGCCGGAAACATGGCGGCCGCTCGCCGTCGCGACTTTGGCCAGATCGACCGGGGTGGAAGCCCCCCCGGTCACGGGAGCCGCTAATGCGTTTCCGGCAATCGATGCCAGTGCGCCGGCCGCTGCGGCCGTCAGCAGGCCGCGCCGGTCCGGCGCGATGCAGCAATCGGCATGGGTGGCGGCGTTGACGTCTGAGGGGTAGCGCATCAAACTATCCTGCAAAATAAGCGTTGGCGGGGCGGACGATGTTCGCCCACCCCGCAACCACGTTGGTACCGTGAGCGAGCCTCAGAACCGGAAGCGGACGCCGCCAGTAATCGTCCGGCTCATCGCTCGAATGCCGTTTGGCAGCTCGGGGTAGATGAAATAATAATTCTTATCGATGGTGTTCAGCAGGTTCGACCCCTCGATGCTGAAGGTCAGATACTTGACCGGCGTGTAGTTTATGGCGCCGTCCAGCCGGCTCGTCGCACGCGAGGAGATGATGTAGCTTTGGTTCACGGCATCCACACCGGTCTGGTATTCCGAACGCCAGTTATAGGCCAGGCGCGCGCTGAATTTGGGCGTTTCATAATAGCCGATCAGATTATACGTCCAGCGCGAGGCGAACGGCGCGCGACGCTCGATCAGATCGTATGCGACCGGACCATCGGCCGGCTGATTTGCCGATTCCACCGGCAGCGACAGGTTGGCGGTGGGGATCCACGTCGCGTTCACGGTGGCGCCGAAGTTGCGCAGGAAGCCCGGTAGGAAGCGGAAGAAGCCGGTTGCCTGGAATTCCACACCCTGCGTCTGTCCCGGCCCGGCGTTGCGCGGCTTGAACACGTTGCGCGGGGCGCCGACCTCGGGAACGAACTCGATTTGGCGGGTATAGTAGATGAAGCCGGTCTGGTTCTTCGAGAAAGCGCCCAGGGACACGATCCCGCCGGGCATGAAATACCATTCCAGCGCGACGTTGTAATCGTTGGTGGTCGTCGGCTTCAGGTCGGGGTTGCCGGCGTAGACGCCGTCATTCGGGTCGCGATAGTTGATCTGGCGGAAATTGCGCAGATCGAACAGGCCCGGCCGCTGGACATTGTGGCTGTAGCTCGCCCGCAGTTGCAGCTTGTCCGTGAAGTGCGCGGTGGCGAAGGCGCTGGGCAACAGGTCCAGATAGTTGGCGCGGACCGCGGTGACCTGGAACAGGTCCGGGCCGAAAACCCCGGTCGGCCTGCCAGATGCATCCAGAACGGGCGCGCCCAATTGCACATTGGTCCCGTTGATCGACGAGAAGGTGTTGACCGCGCGCAGGCCGAATTGGCCATCGATCGGGAATTTCGCCCTGAAGCCCCAGTCGAGCATACCATAGGCTGCGACGATATTCTCCTGCGTATGGCCGGAATAGACCACGTCGCCGCTGTTGGGACGATCGGTTCCGAACAGTGCGGCGACACCGTTGGCACGGCCAGGGCCATCCAAAAATTCGGGGTCGTTCGCGACGATGAATTTGGTGACGGCCGCCCAGTTGGAATAGAGCTGGGCGCTGTTGAGCTGCACCCACGACAATGGCGAGCCGCCTGGAATGTCCGGCGTGATCGTCACTGCCTGCACGCCGGGCAGTGCGGAGAGCGGCAGCTGCCGCGCCGGATCGAACCAACCGGCATAGCGATAGCTGCTGCTATACTCCGTCGTATTGCGTGCGTAGCGCGCGCCGAACTTGAAGGCGCGCAGCAACCCTTCAGGCGCAAGCTCCTTCCGGATGTCGACCTGCGCTGAAAACTGGGTGTTCTTCCCCGATCCGATGTTGTCGTTCAGTGATTCGATCCGCGCCAGCGCAGGGTCGGTCGGCGCTACGTTGAACGTAAAATAAGGTCCGTTGCCGGAGACCTTCGGTGAATCGAAGTCCACACGGGCGCGGGTCAGTCCAGAATAGTTCCCGCTATGCCCAGCCAGGAAATAGCTGTTGTCGCTCCACTGATACTGCGCGCTTGCATCGATGGTGAGGCCCGGCACCTCGAAATGTGTCTTGAAATTGGTGCGGTAGGTTTTTGCGGTGCCCTGGCTTTCGTTGCCAGTAAAGCCTGCGTTGAGTTTGCCGAAATTGACGAGGTTCCCATTAGCATTGGGGGCGTTGGTGATGTCGTACCCCAGCAATACGCCGCTGGGCGAAATCCGCAGGTTCTGCAGCGTATAGTAATCCTCCCGCGTGCGCAGGAAGAGCGAGTTATACTCGTCGCGCTGATCCTCGCCGAAATATGATCCTTCGAGCACGAAATTCAGCTTCGGACTGGCGCGCCATTGCAGGGCGCCACTGAGCGACTTCTGCGTCCGCTCGCCTTCGTTGAGCCCATAGGCGGCGCGGTACGGGGTGGTAAGCGTGTCCCGCTGCGCCGCAGGGAGGCTCTGACGTATCACACAAGTCGGGCAGCCTACAAAATCAGGCGATTCGGTATAATTATAGGCTTCCTGATACTTAGGACGGCTATAGGCGCCGTTGACCAGGAAGCCGATCTCGCCGATCCCGGTGTCGAACCGGTTGGCGACCAGCAGGGTGCCCGACGGGCTCCACAGCTTGCCCTGCTCGCCATATTGATCGCGGATGCTGCCCGCGATCGTCCATCCCTTGCGGAGATCGAGCGGGCGGCGCAGTTCGACGTTCACCGAACCGCCGATCCCGCCTTCGATCTGGTCGGCAGTCCGTGTCTTGTGGACCTCGATCGACTTGACGAGTTCGGCGGGCACGCTGTCGAGCGCCAGCGTACGGCCGGCCTCACCGGGCAGCGGCGCAGTGGCGCCTTCGATGCCATTCACAGTGGTCTGGACGCCGTCAAGTCCGCGGATGTTGAAGCCGTCGGCGCGTCCCTGGCTGCGCGTGACGGTGACCCCGGTGATCCGTGCCATCGCCTCGACGACGTTGTTGTCCGGCAATTTACCAGCGTCTTCTGACGTGACGACGTCGACCATCCCCCGTGCGTTCCGCTTGCGATCGATCGAGTCGCTAACACTCTTCCTGAAGCCGGTGACGACGATATCACTACCGGCCACCGCATCCGGCTGCCCATTCGCCGAGGTTTGCGATCTGCGCGTTTTGCGGAGTCGATCCGCGCGCCGGGCATCACGCGCCGCTCGCCGCTTTGTCGCGTGGTCTTGGTGTTCGTCCGTCTGGGTGGTCGTTTGCGCCCCGGCAGCGAAGCTGGGCGCCGGTGCAAGTCCTACTGTCAACACCACCAGCGCTGGCCCGAATGCGAGAGCATTCCTCTTCTTGATAATGCACGTCATCCCCCACTCCCTCTGCTTTTATCGTATACTTTATCTAAGAGAGGGTGCTGTCAATCCTTTTACTCCTACTTTTGAGAAGAAGGTCTCCCGTTCTTCTTGGACGGGCACTTCCTGCCCGGCATATGTCTCAGCGTGCCGGTGCAGATGGCGCGATGCGCAGCAGCCGGACGCCATGCGCCGCGACGGTGAAGCGGGTAGCGACAGTCGTCGGCTCTCCTTCGAAGATGTCCTTGATCGCTCCCGCGGACGTGCCCGGCATGTCTGCGGGCAAGAGATCGATCGTGCCGGCCGCCATGCCGCGATTGAAGATCGCCAAGGCGATTGCGCCATCGGCCAGGGGTTTCCGCCAGATTTCGATCGCACCGACCGTGCGAACCCGCTGCCCCTGCGCACCCAGCCGATCCTGGTCGATCGCAATGACGCCGCTATTCTCCAGTATCGCCTTAGTAGCCGCAGACATGGTGCGTAGATCATGCCCCATGATCAGCGGCGCGGCCTGCATCGCCCAGAGCGTAATATGCGTCCGATACTCGTCCTCACTCATGCCGCCATTGCCGACCTCGAGCATGTCAGGGTCGTTCCACCCGCCCGGACCGCCAGGCGTAAAGCGCGGATTTCGATCGAAGCCGATCTCCGCCATCGTCTTGTACGCGTCGGTGATGTCGCCGGTGGTCCGCCACAGATGCCCACCCACGGCGCGCCCCCATCCGGCCACGTCAAAACGCCCATATTCGCAGAGGGAGTATAGGATGGGACGGCCGGTCGCTCGAAGTGCCGCGCCCATGGCGTAATAGGCCTGCCGCACCGTCCCAGCGGTATCGTAGAACCACTCGCCCGAGCATAGGTCGTACTTCACATAGTCGATGCCCCATGCCGCAAACGTACGGGCATCTTGTTCCACATGGCCGTAGCTGCCCTCATAGCCTGCGCAGGTCCGCGGGCCGGGAGACGAGTAGAGCCCGAGCTTCAGGCCTCGCGCATGGACATAGTCCGCCAGCGCTTTCATGTCCGGGAACCGGTGGTTGGGCCGAAGCGTGCCATCCCGGCCGCGCACACCCTGCCAGCCATCGTCGATGTTGACGTACAGATAGCCCGCATCGCGCAACCCGCTGGCAACCATAGCGTCGGCGATCGAGCGGATCGTCGCGGCATCGATCTTGTCGGCGAACTTGTTCCAGCTCGACCACCCCATTGGGGGCACCGCGGCCAAGGCGTCGGGCGCAAGCGACGCGCGCGGCGGAAGCTTGCGAGCCAAGCGGAAGGTTCGGGTGCGCACGTCCGCGAGCGTGCCCCGCCGGCCGGTCTGGGTGACATCGCTATGCCATATGCCGCCCGACAAGGTGACGGCGCCCTTGTGGTCGAAGCGTGCGGTCCAGTGGCGGGTCGGTCGCGTTGGGTCGTTGATGTTACGCAGATCAAAGTGCAGCGTTCGATCCTGAAGAACGACATGCTGCATCTCGATCCGCCCGTACCACCGACTGGTAAGCGTGCCGCGCAGTACATCGCCGTCCCGCCGCACCTGCAGCATGGTGATCTCCGGATATGCCGGCGGGTTGTCGAACACCCAGGCACCGATCGGTGCAGATTGCGCGGCGGCGGGCACGGGGCTGGCGACGGAGCAGGCCGCTGCAAGTGCAACGGCATAGCGGGCTAGAGGCAGAGCCGACGCGCAGGAGGCCCGAGCGGCGATACGATAGAACTGGCGCCGCATCGGCAAACCTCCTGCGGTGAATGGAAGGGGGTCCCGCGGCGAGCAGACGGACTGCCGTAGAACGTCCCAATATAGTATTCCGTATACTATATATACCGTGAGCGCAAGTGAAGCGAATCTTTCGGAATACCATCCAGGTGCGCGAACTGCTGTTCGCTTTCTGGACCGGCTCGATTCGGAAAACGCGCCTACAGGAAGGGCACCGCAGAGAGGCACAAGAGATGCAAGGACGCGCAGATCGCCGCAGTGCTGGTGCAGCCAGGGAAGGCAGTGGCAGTGATGTTCATTGAGCCATCTGGGGGGTACTCCGCTGGAGGTTGCAGAGAGTAATATTAACCTGCGGGATCTGTGACCAGCGTGGGATCCCCATCCACCAGCGCCACGTCACGTTTGATCAGTGCCAACAAGCCACTGTTCTGAACTTCGGGACAAAAAACCTACACGACATTAGCCAACGGTTTGTCAGCCGCTCACCTGGATAGACGTGTTGGCACAGAAGGCAGCCCAGTCGCGCATGAGGAACCTTCGCTTATTCGCGCTCGCCCAGTTTCTCAAGAAAACCCGGCACGGAAGCGTACGGCAAAGCCGCGAAATGGTTGTCCTTCTTGGGCTGGCGAGGGAGCCCCTTGGAAAGTGACCGCATAGGCGCTTCGGTTGCGCGAAACCCGCGGGCATAGGACCAGTCCAGAACTGTGCCGATGCGTTGCCGAACGCGGCGCGCAGTTTCCGGCTTCGCGAGCAAGGTTGGCGCCAGCACATCCCGGATCAGGGGGGACTCGATCTCGCCGACCAGGCGGTCGCCCATCTTGGGGAAGGCGTAGGTCTTCAGCGTCGCGATCCATTGGTTCTGATGCTTGCCGTTCTTCCAAGCCTTCTCGTGCTCTTCGTGCACCATTTCAGTGGCACTGCGGAACGTTGGGATGACCTGCCGCTCCTGCTTCCGTTCGGCGACAGGGTCGATGCCCTGCGCGATCTTCTGCCGAGTAGCGAAGGCGGCTTCCCGAGCCTCTTTGAGCGAAACTGCCTCTGAGGAGCCCAGCCCGATATCCTGCCGCTTCCCATTATTCTGGACCCCGGAGGATCCAGCTGGCTGCTCCCTTGCCATTAATTTCGAGAAACAGGCCATCCCCGTCGGAATAGCGACCGGGCTCGGTCAAGACCGGATCTTGGGTGCAGTGAGCTTTCCCATGCCACCTCCACCTCATTCTTCCCCACACTTTCCCCACACTTCGCGTGAGATCGTGTCGGATCGAGTGAAACGCAGCGGAACGAAAAAACCGCTGATTCTGCGGCTTTCTAGCAGTTTTAGCGGGTTTGGGGAGGCCCGAAAAGGGCGCAGGTGGCGGAGCGGGAGGAAGCCTGAGATTGACCCTAAGTAATTCAATTCAAGCCTAAATATATAAAGCTACGAAAGGCGCCCCCACACTTTTCCCCACACTTTTGGTGAGATCGCCAGGAACGATCCGGCACGGCTGCCGACCGGTACGCGCCCAATTTCCGTTGTTGGCCTCCGCTGGGGACGATCCCGAAAGCCGACATTCGTTCACGTGGCTTCAGTGGTTGCTAAGACTGCTTATTCGCAATCGCGTGCGCTTCCGTTCGACGCCAGTGGATGGAGCCGGTCCAAGCTAAGCCGAAAGGAATTATCTCACGGGCTAGGAACTTGACAATCAAAGGTGCTAGCCATCCTTTCGAAGACGGAGGGGGGCGTACAAGCGGGATGGCGTTCAAGATAACTGCGCGCACGTTGCTGGAACTTGGGGCCGAGCTGATAGGCTCGGACGCTGTGGCTCTCTACGAGCTAGCGAAAAATTCCGTGGACGCTAAATCTCCCGTCGTCCGCATACGGGTGCAGTCCGTCTTACCGTATTCGCGGTTCACGCATGCCGTCGACCTCGTGGACCAGGGCGAGATGCCATTGGCTGAGATCCGCCAGAACATCGAGCAATGGATTGTGCCCGATGCGCCCGCAGGTGCGGCAAGGCCTCTGTTGGCCGCTTTGACTGGTGCAAAGGATGCCAGTGATTTCCGCCGCCTGCTGGTTGAGGGTTATCGGGACATAAACTTCGTGGAGGTCTCCGATGATGGCGAAGGGATGTCTCTTCGCGATCTTGAAGAAATATTCCTTACGATCGGGACTCGCTCTCGCCGGAAGGAGAAGAGCACTTGGAGTGATCGAGATGATGATCCCTCCCGCACGCTCCTTGGGGACAAGGGTGTAGGGCGCCTATCCGTGATGCGGCTAGGTGAACATCTATCGGTGCGGACCACGAAGGCAGGCGAGAGCCGGTGGAACGATCTCGCGATCGACTGGACGAGGTTCAGTCATGACTCCGACGCGCTTCTAGAGGAAGTCGCAGTCGCTCCGGAGCAAGGGCCCCGGAAGGAAAATCCAGACATACATGGAACTACGATCAGAGTCTCGTGCCTGAAAGGGGATTGGACGCGGGCCAAGTTCGGCGAGATGCTGAACGCGGAGTTCTCGCGGATGGTCGACCCGTTCGATCGACGTCGCGGGAATCGGCTGTTCCGTATCACGTATAACGATCAGCAGGTGACCCTTCCACAGATTCCGCAACGGCTGTTTGATCTCGCCCACGCGAAGGTCTCCGCGCGGTTTGATTATCTCGACAACCGCCAGGCGCAGCTCGTTGTGGACATGGAATACCGCCTCAATACCCACAAGAGGCTGGTGATCACATTGCCAGAGGTTCGGCTCGTTTCCGTGACCCAGTCTCGATCAACGCGGGTGCTTCGGCGTCTAGGACCGTTTAAGGTTGAGTTCCTCTGGTTCAATCGACTCTTTTTAACCGCTGTGGAGGGGCTGGGTACTAAGTCCGACGTGCAGGCGATGGTGCGCCAGTGGGCTGGCGGCCTCATGGTCTTCCGCGACGGCTTCCGCATCAACCCTTACGGGGGCGGCGACGACGACTGGCTCCAACTCGACAAGCGCGCATTTGGCCGCCGCGGCTACAAACTGAATCGTCAGCAGGTGATCGGCCGCGTGAATCTCAGCTGGCGGAACCGGCGTCTTGTTGAGCAGACGAACCGCGAAGGACTTGTCGACAATGAGTATAAAGAGGCACTTGTCAGTATCCTCCAGAAGGTACTAGAGGACTTTAAGACTTTCAGTCAGAATATAGAGGATGAACTAAAGCAGGAGGATCTAACCTCGGTTGACGTCCTAAAATCTCGCGTTTCCAAGTCGAAGACCGAGATTCAGCGCCGTATTCGCGAGATTGCAGTGGACGCGCCTGAACAGGCCGGTCCTCTCAAGGAGGTGGAGCGGCTGGTGACAGCGTTAGCCTCACAGATCGACGACGTCGACACCATCATCGACGACTATAAGGACGAACGTCGAAAGTTCGTCCACCTTGCCGGCCTGGGGCTGATGGTGGAACTGATCTTGCACGAACTCGGACGGAGCAGTAGCAGCACTCTCAACACTCTGGAGGGCGTCGACAAATCTCAGCTAGCCGGCAAGCTACCGGCGGTGTTTGAAACGCTCGAGGGCCAATTGAGGACGCTTCAAAAGCGGATCGAGACGCTAGATCCGCTAAGCACGTCTCGTAGGCAGACCAAGGAGACCTTCACTGTGGAGGATCTTGTGCAGCAGGTCGTCGACGCCCGAGACGCGCAGGCAAAACGACACAAGGTGGCGGTCACGATATCAAGCACGTCCAGACAACCTTGGCGGATAAAGGCAGTCCGCGGAATGCTGATACAGATCCTGGAAAACTTGCTCTCGAACTCATTCTACTGGCTGAAGCAACAGACGGTGGTCGAACCTGACGTGAGGCCGCGCATTCACATCGAGATTGACCAGGCGGCCAGCTCGATACAGATATCTGACAATGGCCCAGGTATTGAGGCCGTCGAGGCGGAGGAGATCTTCAAGCCTTTCGTGACGGCTAAGCCGCCGGGCGAAGGCAATGGGTTGGGTCTCTACATCGCTCGCGAGTTGGCCGAATACCACGACTGGACGCTGGATCTCGTCGGCCCACCCGGTGAGAAGATTTGGCGGCGATTCTCGCTTGGCCTGATCGGGAAGGGGAAATGAGCGATAATCTAGAACAAGCCGCCAGGGCTGGGGGCGTCGAGCTTCTTGCCATCGTCGACGACGCCTACGATCCTCCTCGCGGAGAAGAGATTTCCGAAGATGCGTTCAACCGCTTTGTCCAGTCGCTGGAAGATGATGCGCCGCGTATAGCGGCCCTCGCAGCCGCAAGCACGTTCGTAGAGGGCGATCTTGATGACTGGGAGACCTTCGCCGCCAAAGCGGAGCTGGTCGAGCATCTCTGGAATCTCAGCGTCGGCGTCGTCGCTCACGAGGCGGTGACCGACGGTGTCGGCCTGAGCCTGCAGATCTTGTTTTCAGATGTCAGCCAGGATCGCATCAGCAAGCTCCAGCAGTTGAGACCGCTCGAGAAGCTCCTGGCCGCCACCAAGGTTCGCGTGATGAAGCTGGGTGCCGACCCTGAGCCCAGCGTGGTGGCCAAGGCGAACGTCGTTTTTCTTGATTTGTTTTTGTCGGCAGACGTTCCACCCAACCCGGTCCCAGGGGAAACGCCGCGAACTGTTCTCGACAGGGCGCGGGAGCGTGCCACCCGTTATCTCGAAGATGTCAGGCGCGAGACTGAGAATGACGTCACAGCGGTGCCGCCTGCGTTTATCCTGATCTCCTCGCTTGGAACTCAGCAGGTCGCGCAGAACTTCCGTAGGAAAACGACGCAAACCGCCTCCCGTTTTCGCTTCGTGCAGAAGCAGGCGCTCGAGCGCGAGGATCCGCAGGACCTCCTTGCTATAGCGGAGATCCTCAGGACTTGTCGCGCGAGCGCTCTCTTCGAGCCGCTGCGCAAGGCGCTTCCAACTGTCATCGCGGAAGCTCAGGGCTGGGTTGCTCAGAGACTTATTGACTTGGACATTGCGGACTTTGCTCGACTTTTCGAACTTAGTCTCCAGTCCGAGGGCCAGATGGTCGAGGACTATATCAAGGAGGTCGTCGCAGGCGCTGTGGCCGAGCGCATTATGTGCTCGTTCACGAAGCATACGCCGACCAAAGACCGGCCAAATCCCTTCGACGACGTTCCTAGCCGATTCGTGGAAGCTCCTTCCAACGCGATGGCCGAACTCTACAATGCGACGCGGATGACTACGGATCGCGGCTATCGAGGGCCCGACGACAGTATGCCGGTGTCCGGCGATCTCTTCCTTGAGGGCGCGCTGCCTAAGCGAAGCGGCACCTCTCTCGTCGGGCGGACGGTCACCGCCGTGATGACCCCAATTTGCGATCTTATGAGCCGCAATGGTGGAGAGCCGGCCGCGACTTCAGTGCTCATGTTACAGGGCACGCTGCGCCCGACCTACCATAACCACAAGCTCGATCCTCAGATTGTTATCGTCAACGGACGCTTCTACGAAGTTGATTGGGGAATGAAGCACCCGCAGGCGCTTCCGCTGAAAGAGCTCAGGAAAGACGTTCGTGAGAAGAAGCGGGTTTGGCTCGGTAGACTAAAGGCGGAACACTTCCTGGCGCTCCAGTCCGAGTACCTGTCGTCCTTCGCGAGGGTGGGACTCCTCAAGGCCCCAGCGTTGTTCGAGCCTCTGGCAGGCAAGGTCTGTGTGAGAGAAGGAGGCAACCTGATCGAGCTTGACGAAGGTTTCGACTTCAAGAGCGGCTTTGCCTTTCAGTCTCCGCAGCGCGGAAAGGACGCCACGAAGCAGCCGGTGTTTTTCACCGGAGCCTTTCTCGAACACCTGCGCGGGGTCTTGCAGCGGACGGCGGACGCTGCGGAGCGGCATGCTGACACGAGGGCCAAGGCGAGGGGGCTTCTCGAGCGGATGGATCAACTGATGATGATGGTGACGCGGCGCCCGCCCGCATCTCAGGGCATCAACGACTATCTGAAGGTCGAGCTTCTGCCCCACCGGGGAGCCGCCATTTCCACTTCGCCCAATCACGTCGTCGTTGTTATCTTAAAAGCCTGAAGAGACGGAGGGAGAGCGCTTAGAGGCTGCAGATGAGGCAGCCTTCGGGTTCCTCCTCCTCTATATCCGCTCCGCCCAGCACGGCGGAGAGCGGCAGGTTCTCTCGCCGTGCGGCCCGGCGTGCCACCGATACCTCGTGATTGCGCTCGATCTGCTCCATCCGCTCGGGCTGCTCCAACTCGGTAAGCGATTCCCCGCTGCACCAAGTGAAGCTCTTGCTGACCGCCGCACTGCGCACTTCATACTGTTTCGCGAGTTCGAAATAGTTGGGATGCTTCCGTTTCAGGCGAACCCACTCGATCTTCTGCTGGTAGAAGCAGAAATAGCATCCGGAACGCGATCGGCCCCATTCCATGTACGGGGGGAGGCCAAGACCGCTGTCCTCAAGGATCCGGATGACATCCGCACGAACCAGGCCGTCTTCCTGGAACGGGTAAACCGCGGTGATGTTGGGCTTGGTGCTGATATAGCCGGTGCGCTTCTCATCGGCGCGCAGCCCGACATAGTTGATGGTGGGGTCGTCGCCGATATAGGTCTCGAACGGCTTCAACTTCAGCATCTTGGTACACCATCGCCGATGGTTGGACGGCAGCATGTCGCCATAGACCGCGAGCCAGTGCTCGAAGGGATCTTCCGGAGTGGTGCGGGTGACCGGTCGGCCGAGGATGCTCTCGAGACGAGCCATATAATCGTACGTCTCGGGAAGCTCTTTCCCGGTGTCGTGAAAGATATACTCCATCTCGGGCACGCGGTCGCGCAGGTAGACCGCGAGCGCGGCGCTATCCTTGCCGCCCGACAGGCTGAGAACGTGACGTGTCATCCGTGATCCCGTCCCGCTTCGTGCTTGCCTATCGTCACGTCCTTGTCCTTCTGCATGCTTTCCAGCGACAGCAGTGCTGCCACCTTATCCAGGCTCAGATCCGCCTCGGTCGCCATACGCTCGATCGCACCGAGCACAGTTGCCTGATGATCGCTCAGGCCATCTATGTCGACGATTACTGCCCGTTCCTGTCCATCGATCCGCGTAAGCGAGACGCGCACCGCGTTGCGCTTCACCTTAGTCTTTCCAAATGCCGTCGCCTCGACCCTCTGGAACTGGGAGCCAATGTCAGCCAGGCGCGAGCGCCACGTTGCGACGTCGTGATCCAGCCACCGCACCGGCGGCTTCATCAGCACAGCACCACCTAGCGCCTCGATCCATTTCTCTTCGGACAGCCCGGTATCGGCCAGTCGAAGCGCGAAAGTGCGAAGATGCTGCTCCGTAAGCCGGAAGGAGAGGGCGGCGGCGCGCTCGGTGAGTGTCGCCCGATCGGGCGCGCCCAGCGTCTCCAGCAGTTCCTCCCGCATCTGGTCGAGGAGGTTCGGATAGCAACCGCGCAATTCGGTCACTGCGGCGTCCAGTGTGCGAATGAAGCTGTGCACCCGGTCCGCGTCTGGTGCAGCATCATGCGCGAATGGCTGAACCCCGCATGCGGTCGGTAGTTCATCGAACACCAGATCGACCGGGCTACGGGCCCGGGACAGGGCCTGTCGGACTGCGCGCGCCTCGGCGCTCAGTGCCGCCGTGCTCTGCGCATGGAAGGGCAGATCTACGCCAAAGCGGATTAGCGGATCGACCACTGCCCGTATGCCCGGCTGCTCCGCGCCCCTGCCCAGCAGCTCAGCAAGTTGCCGATATACCTCGGCGCGAATGCCTTCCAGCGCCACCAGCTGAAGTGTGAAGTGCTCCGGTGACTTGAGGATGCGCATAAACGCTGCGCCGTCGATGCGCGGGCAATAGGTTCCGCGCTCGAACAAGGCTACACGGTGGCCGGCAGCGACCAGCGTAACGGCCAGGAGCACGGGCGCGAGCCCCGCCCGGACGCCGTATGGCCGAGCTTCGAGCGCGGCGTAGATCGCCGGTATCGCAACGCGCTCGGAGGTTGCTGCAAGGCACCCATCGATGGCAGCCAGTGCCGGTGCCAGCCGCAACACATCCTGGCCGGGTGTCGGCGGGCTGATTACCCAGGCGCCATCTTGCTCACGGTGCAGTCCGCCCCGGCGCAGGAGCGAGAGATACAGCGCTCGCTCAGGTGGAGCCTTCCCGGCGGCGAAGCCTAACTCGGGATCATAAGCCGCCGAGAACATCCTCTCGATCAATCGCTGGCGGGCGGCAGCGCCTGCAGAGGTCAGAACCTGCTTGTTGACGAGCTCGTTTTCGACCAGCGGAGCTTGGTCGTAGATCTGATCGCAAAGCGTTGAGACGAACACGTGGAGGGGGCGGTCGATGAAGGTCAGCTCGCCTTTCCAGAACGCGTCAATTTCGGAGGCAGGGGCATGGCCGCCGAGACCGAGCGTTGACTCCACCGCTGAGATCAGCCGAGCCTCGAGTTCCCCGATGCTGCGTTCGATCTCGGCCGTCGCATAAGCGTCTTCCTGGAGTGCCGACGCGTTCGTCATGACCCAGCGGTGCCGTAGCAGGTCGACCATTGCACTGCCAAGATCACCGAGCGGGGGCACGGCGATGGCGATCATCGCGTCATCTTGACTGGTCGTCTCGGCGCACCATGCGCGTGCGATCCGCAGATCTTCCGGGCTGCCGCACAGGACGGCGACGATACCGCCATCGGCATTGCCATGCCCCCCATAGCCGGCAAGTGCCGAAGCATGGGTGCAGCGCACCGCGAAGCGCCGGTTCGTGCCCGTGGTTACGGAGTGGCGGCGTGCCAGCACGTGCGGCCGGACCGGAAGGCTGCAAAGGTGGCGTGGAAGTTCCCTAATGACTGTTCGCGCGTCGAGCTCCCGCTCCGCCTCGTTCCAGATTTCCGACAGGTCGACACGCCGGCTCGTCCAGAGCCGAAGCTCCGCTCGGCCCGGGCGCCGGAACAGCAGGCCACCGCCGATGAGACGCTCGAACGCAGCTTCGACCTCGTCTCCGGCGAATTCAGGAACCAAAGCTTCCCGGACACTGTCCCGGCTCGCAGACAGGTCTGGTGAGTCCAGCAGGTTCAGCAGCCCGATCGTCTTCAGAACGGCGCTCTCGACCAGATCGGCATCTTTTGCCCGGTCGAGTACCGAGCGAATTCGCGACCATTCACCCGCGCCTGCACGGGAGGTGAGCCGGTGCCCGAATGAGGAGGCGACATAGTCGAAGAAATGGCTGACACCATAGAGGCCGTCCGACGCCCCGGTCTCGGCAGCGAAGGCGCGCAGGCCGTTCGGCTCCTCGCTCGCCGCAAATCCGAAGAGCGAGCGTTCGTTCTGGCCAAAGCTCGCAAAAAAACGCGCCATGACGGGAATGGCCGCCGGATGGATCGGCCAACATCCCTCGTCACCCTTGCCGCTTCGCGGACCAAGCCAGCCCAGAGCTCGGACCCGCTCGACCGCCTCACTGTGCACCTTGCGCGCCGAAGTTGGGATCTTCGTCTGATTTACGCTCAGCGCCGCCGACAACAGGGCTGCAGTGTGCGACAAGGGATGGTCAAAGACCATCTCCTCGAACCGCTCTGCCACTTTTTCCCACTCGCTGCGCCGGGCGGTGCGCCAGTCTTCGGCATAGGACTGGAACCCCTTGTGAAGGATCAGAATCACCGCCAGCGGCGCGCCTCCACTGCGCGCCGCCTCTTCGGCAAGCGCCTGCAGGCGGAAGACGTCGAATCCCTCTTCCTCGCCAGCGGCCTCTAGGAACTTACCCATTTCATCGATGACCAGCAACAGGCCATCGAAAGCACCGGTTTCGCGAAGTGCATCGCGCAGGCCGGAGATCCCCTTGAACGGGTCGTTGCTCTTGGCGAGTGCGGCGGCGCGCTTCGCAGGGATGAGACCTTCGGTTCCGATAGCCCTGGCAATTGCAGCAGTCAGTCCCGCTGCCAGGCCATCGCGTGATCCGGTCACCAGCAAGGGAAACATGCGCGGCGCGCCGCCGGCAGCATTCGCCAGCTTGTGCATGGGCATTTCGGGGTTTGCTATGCGCGGATCCAGCGCCTGCACGATCGCGAGAGCGAGCGCCGACTTTCCGACACCGAAGTCGCCGATCATGCGCCATGCGCGGCGCGTTCCACCGGCCTGCAAGCCGGACAGGATCTCGCTGGCGCCGCGCTCCAGCCAAGGCGTCAGCACGAAGGAGCACCCTGCCGAGGCGTCGCCTGCATCCCGCTCTAGCGCAACTGACCGATAAAACATGCCAGGCGCACCGAGCAGGCCCGAAATTTTCACTGCCTTGCTCACGCGTAGACCTTCTTCAGCAAACTGGCCTCATCCAGGCCGGACACAGCCGTAACCGTCCCGGCGTCGCCGGATGGCCGGTATGACCAGAGGTCCGGCGATCGTTCGAGATGGTCGCGCAGATCATCAGTCTCGATGCGCAACGTGGCCCCCGGCGATCCCTCGCCATGGGCGAGATCGCGGAACGTCACCACCGATTCCCTGGCGCGCCGGGCGTTCCAATAGCTGGCAATAGCGTAGTCGATCACCGGGCCGCCGATCTCTTCAATTGGCAGCCGGGCGAGGGCGAACACCGGCTCGAAGCGATCCGTTCCGCCACGGCGACGGCCGAGACGGCGAAGAAGACCAAGGTCAACCAGCGGGCCATCGAGCGCATCTTCTGGCGATGTCGGATTCTGCGAGCCGAGATAGCTGTGAACGAAAACATCGGCGTGCTGGAGCAATGTAACGTCCGAATGCTCATAGCCGAGCCGCTCACCTTCGATGCGCATTTCCGTCAGCAGTTCGGAGCGTGTGAAGTCCGGCCGCATCCTGCGGAACAGGACGTGGCGCCAAGCGAAGAGCGGATTTTCGACCTCCGTGCTGAGACGCCAATGCAGCAACCACTGCGTCTCGACGCGTTCGATGAATGGATCCAGCCCGTCCGGGCCGAACAACGATTGGCCAAAGGGCAGGAGCGACCAGGTGCCTGCATCCACCGATGCAACGTCGAAGGCCTCAAGCCAGAAGCGCAGGGCGCGCACCATATTCTTGCCGAGCCCCAGCTCGAGGATCGCGCGTTCGTCGTCCGACAGGGCCTTCGGTTCCCGCGCGATCAGCCGCACCGCCTTTGGGAGCCATGCAAACCTACATGCAAATGTCTCGTGCCCGCTAAAGCGGGGCCGCACCGCGGCAAGTTTCATGCGTATCTCCGTGAAGGCGTGGCCGCGTTCAGGGCTGCGGCGATCATCACGCCGGCCTCCGCGACCTCATCCTCGGTGTTGAAGCGGCCAATGCCGATTCGAATGGCGCCTTCCCTGGCCCATTCCGGAATCGCCATAGCAGAAAGTACGTGCGATGAGCTAGGAACGCCCGACTGGCACGCGGCGCCCGTAGACAGCGCCACCTTGCCCCAGAGCCGGCCGATTACAGCCTCGCCCGGGAGATGGGGTGTCGATACGTGCAGACTGCCCGCCAATCGTGCGGACTTGGCCCCGTTCACCCGAAGCCCGGGCACGTTAGCCAGCAGGTACGACTGGAGCGCGTCCCGCATGGCGGCAATGCGCGGCTCGTCGCTTTCTCTTTCGGAAGCGCGGAGCGTGAAGGCTAACGCCAGAGCAACGGCTCCGGGCGCGTCCGGGCTGCCAAACAAATCGTGCGAAAGACGAGATGCGTGCCCCGTCAACTTTCCAATCAATGCGCCCGCGCGTCTGGGACCGTAGACCTTCGCGCCGCTGACGACGGATAGATCGGCCCTGAGGATTTCGGACATATCTATCCGGCCTGCGGCCTGGCTGGCATCCACGAGGTGCCGGGCGCCATATTGTTCCGCCAGCGCGGAGAGTGCGCCAATATCGGTGATCGTTCCGACCTCGTTATTCGCCGCCATCGTGCAGAGCAGGTCGACCCCCTCGCTGAGGGCGTTTTCCGCGATATCCAGACGGGGGGCACCATCTTCATTGACGCCGATGATCGACAGGATAAGGCGGCCGTCGGCTTCAGCTCGGCGCACCGCGGTGAGCAGGGAAGGGTGCTCCACCTCGGTTACCGCTACCCGCGCCCTGCGGCCAGGGACACGCGCGATGGCGTCCTCGATCGCGATCCACAATGCAGCAGAGGCACCCGGGGTGAACAATATGTTTTCCTGCCGGGCCTCGATCGCGCGAAGCAGGGCTACTCCGGCCCGCTCGATCGCCTCCCGTGACTTGGCGCCAAGGGCATGTTCCGAGCTGTTGGGATTGGCTGGATTTTCGGTCATCGCAGCGCGGTGCTGGTCTGCGACCCGAGGATCGACAGGAGTCGCGGCCATGTTGTCCAGATAGATTGTCAATTGATCCCCGGCGCAGAAAATACCCCGCGGACACCTACACGACGCGGAATCTCAGGTCATTAGGCGATTGCGCCCGACTGGCGCATTCTCTGGGGATTGGATCAAGCTTTGGCGGGTTGTGGATGATCGAAACTGGCAAAACCGGCGTATCGGCAGGCAAGGTTGGCCGAAATCCAGACTGGACTCGCGACGAAACTATTCTGCTGATGAACTTGTACCTCAGCACTCCCAAAGCCGAGAAGGGGCATCCGGATGTGCAGGCACTCTCCCATGTCCTGCGCGCTGCGGGGCGCCGAGATGGGCGCGCGGTGTTGCCATCATTCCGCAATCCGGACGGAATTGCGATGCGGCTGCGCAATTTCGGGAAACATGATCCAGATGCGCCTGCTGGCCAAAATGCCGGACTGCGTCCCGGCGGCGCAATCGACCGCATGGTCTGGGAGGAGTTCTCGCAAAACCCCCAGGGCCTCGCACAAGAGGTCTCGAGAATCCGTCGGGCCATATCGGCAAGCGACTGGCAACCGGAACGAAGAAGTTCGCGAGGACCAGCCCCCGCGTTTTCTGCGCGAGCGGTTCAGGTCTCCGATGGGCCGTGCTGCGTTTATCTC
This sequence comes from Sphingomonas sp. 22176, assembly GCF_052045505.1. Taxonomy (NCBI): domain Bacteria; kingdom Pseudomonadati; phylum Pseudomonadota; class Alphaproteobacteria; order Sphingomonadales; family Sphingomonadaceae; genus Sphingomonas; species Sphingomonas sp. 22176. The sequence goes on from NZ_JBQEPL010000001.1 coordinate 736,547, forward strand.
CTCCTTCTCGACGGCGACCTTTCGGTCCTGGCCCCAAATGTGGCCCCTCTGGACGACCATGCCGTCTACAAGATTGGCCGGACTTCAGATATCGATCGACGCATCTCTGAACTTGCTCACGGCCTGCCTCCCGGCGCAGCGATCCGCTACATCCCGGTCTGCCTGAAGCTCCTGCCCTCGGCGGATGCTGCGCATGTCGAGGAACGGCGCCTTCTGGATTACTGCGATGGCAACAGCTGGTCTCTGGGCGGGGAGTTCGTCTACGCGCCGTTACGCGACCTCAGAGCGAGTTTCTCCTCAAACGTTCGCGCGTCAGCACACCGCTGACTGGCGTCGCGGCGCTACCCTGACTATGTTGACGGCGGAGGTTGCTTGTAAACCATGCTTTCGACCAAAGTTCTTAACCCCACGGGACAGGCGCCGGTCGAAGCAGGCCGCCAGGCGGGCGAGAAGGCCCGGAGCACCTTGCGCTATTATGACAGCAGCGCCGCCGATTATGCCGCGCTTACGGCAAAGATCGACACCTCGGAGCGCGTTGAACAGTTCCTCGCGCTGCTTCCGCCGATGGCACGGATCCTGGACGCGGGTTGCGGTGCGGGACGAGATCTTGTCCAGTTTCGAGCAAGAGGCATGACGGCGGTGGGCCTGGATCTTTCGCCGAAACTGGCGGAGTTCGCACGACAGCATTCGGGATGCGAGGTGGTCGTCGGGGATCTGGCAGATCCACCGGCGCTCGGCAGGTTTGATGGCATTTGGGCGATGGCATCGCTGCTTCACATCGACCGTCCCCGCATCGGCGTGGCCTTGGATGCGCTGCGCGCAATGCTGCACCCCGGCGGCGTTCTTTTCTCCTCCGTCAAGCGCGGCCGCGGCGAGGTCGTGGATGCGACGGGCCGTTGGTTCACTCTCTACGATGAGGACCTGTGGAGCACGCAGCTGGCCGGAGCTGGATTCGACATTCTCGAAATCACAGGCGAGCCGCCCGTTACGGGAACGGCCACCGGGACGGTGGCGCCCGGTTGGATTTCAAGCATGGCGCGCGCCAAGTGAGCGCGGTGCGCACCGGGCTCGCTTTGGCATTTCTGCTCACCACCTTCGGAGCCGTGGCGGCGCCCGTGGCGAACGAGAAAGGCGCGCCCCCCGCTGTGGCGACCTCCGCTGTGTTGCGGCCGGTGGAAGCCGCGCCTTCGCCACGTCCAGTGCCGGTGGAGGCCGTGCTGACGCTCCGCGAGCCGGTCCGCGTTCAGTCGGGAGGAGGGCTTAACTCGCTGTGGACGGCCGCTTTGAGTGGTATGGCAGCACTGCTGGGTGCGGTGGTCGGCTATATCGGCACCACTCGAAACGGGCGTGCCACTATCATCCAGAAGACGAATGAGCTTGAGATCGAGTCAATCGAGAAGCGGCTATCTGATTTCGTCGGACCGTTTCTGCACTTGAGTGGTGAAAACAAGATTCTCGCTCAGGAGCTGAAGCGGAACCAGCCTGATGCCGCCAACTTTCGGACGCTGACTGCGTTGCTGACCAATGGCTGGCTTGCCGGGCTGGCGCCCGGCGACAAGACCCTGCTGGACGCCGTTGTCGACAACGGCAGAGTACTGCGCAAGCTGATGTCGGAGAAGGGCAGCAGTGCGGTGTCGATCCAGCTGATGCCTTATTTCAGCAAGGCCAGCGCTCATTTCCGGTTCCTCGAACTGGCGGCTGCAGGCAGTCTGGAAATGGACCCCACGCGGTACAGCGAGTATGTCTATCCGCGGCAGTTGGACGGGGTAATGCTTGCCGAGCAGAAGCGGCTTCTCGATCGGCGGGAAGCACTGCGGAGCAACCCGAGCAAGGCCCACCCGCCAATGCCGGATCTGATCATTTCGGGCGATCTCAAGCTCCCCGCGGAACCGGCCGCAGCCAATAGCGCCGCCGCGTCGGGATCTTTGACCTAGTCGAATGGCATCGCCAGAGGGACTTTCCGGGGGTGGAGCCGCCCATCCCTCCTCGAGGCGCTCCTTGGTGCAGCCCATCGCCTGACGCCGTCAACCTGTAAAGGGTCGGCTATGCTGTGCATGCGGCCGCTTAGCTGCGCCTGCGCGGTGATTGCGGCCACGCGCCCGAAACTTCGGGCGCCTGTCGAGTGGGGACGGTCTCAACTCCTGGGCGGGCGGTATCGGGAATGGAAGGATATGCTGGCGAACATCGACAGCTTAGTGCGGTCGGCTTTCGGAAATTCGCCTGTCCGGAACCTGCCCCACGCGCATCAATCGAGCTTTAATTGTTGAATATTGATAGAGCACTTTACTTTTGCACTGACTTCCGCTGCGCGTTCTCGGCATACCGTAAGCACATCTGCATTGTCCTTCGAAAGCCGCGCTGCCTCGGCCAGTGCACGCGCTTGCTGCGGGTCGGCGACCTGCAAGAGCCGCACACCGGCGTCCCAAGGCGTGCGCCGAAGGGTGCCAGCGGCTTGCTGCTCCGGCCAATGCCAACTCTCGGGCACAGAGTGTGCGATCCATGACGGCACGATGGTGCCAAATGCAAACCCCACGACAAGAGCCACCGCAGCGGCTCCGGCAATCCAGAGTTGCTGCGTCTCAGCAGAGTGGGCCGACATGACCATCCCTTTCAGCTCTTGCACCGTGCTGCTTAGGGCATGGCTAGCGCCTGTCCACGCCCGATGGTCGTCCGCACGCCCCTGCGCGCCAGCTGTTTCGATCTGCTTGGCAACCTCCTGCGGCGTCAACGTAATCGCCGGGCGCTTGGCGAGGATGTTGATCGCACCACACACCTTGTCGTAGCCTTCGCGGATCTTCTCCAGGTCTGGCCCATAGTCACGCGCATGCAGTTCCTGCTGCCGCGCGGCGAAGCCGTCCACCGCAGCCGTCAGCCCCGCCAGCTTGCGCGACATGTCGTTGAACGCCTGGACCGTCTGGTCCACTTCAGCGGGAGGTTCGTGGATACCCATGGCTACATCCCAATCCCAAGGCCTCGATCGCGATCGATCGAGAAGCTGAGCTGACGGATGATCGAACGGGTGCGGGCATCATCGCCAAGCGCCCGGCCGACCCCGCCATCACGGCTGCCCGGCGTCCATTCCGGCGACCATTGCCGACCGAACAGCTGACTACCCCGGCGACTGAGTGCGGCGCCGAGCGCCGGGTCCTTCTCCAGCCCCTTCGCCATCGACCGCATGGCATTCTCGACACCGGCGCGCTTCTCTTCATTCTCCCACCCGCTGAGCTTGCCCCGTCGCGCTTGAAGCTGCTGCCAAGCCTGGACGAACCGATCAGCGCGCAGCTCGGGATTGGCGCGCACCTCGGCTTCTAGCTGCATCTGGCGAATGGCGTTGGCGGTGCGGCCATTGGCCGCTTCGCTGACCAGACCCGGCGTCCGCTCGAACGCCATGTCGAGATCGTGTGCGCCGTGGGGCTGCAGCGCGTTGACCGCCTCGGCAGTGCGCGCAAGCGCCGCCTTCTGCACTTCGAGCGGCGCACGTCCCTGCCCGGTCATGCGGCCAGCATCCTGCACGGCACGCGCATAGCCTTCGACCGCCCGCTCCAGCTTCTGCGTTGCGGATGCCTCGGGCGCAACCGCCGGTGCCGACAGCTTGAGCCCGTCGAAGCGCAGTTTGGTTGGCAGCCGTTCGGGCTCGGGGATGGATAGCCGCAACCCGTCGAACATGCCGCGACGTGGTGCCGGTGCAGGCGCGCTGCGTTCCGGTTCGGCGAGCGGCTCCTTGGCAAGCGTATCGAGAATGCGCGACCGCTCGACACCGCGCCGTGTGGCGAAGCGCTCGGCGGCACCTTCATAGTCGAGGGCATTGTCCTTCGGCTGGTCGCGCGACAACGTGCGGGCCAGCTTGCCCTGGTCGGCGAAATCGTCGCGACCATAATGAAGGTGCACGGCATCGCGGTGCCGCGACAGGGCGACATAGGCCGCGTGCCGATCAAGGCCCGGCGTTGCCAGCACGTGCACCCGGTCGACGGTGACACCCTGCGCCTTGTGGATCGTGGCGGCGTAGCCATGGATAACGTCACCATAATTCTTGTGGTCGAAGGCGACCTGGCGGCCATCGTCGAGCCGCACAGCCATGCGGGCATGATCGACCTTTTCGATGCTGCCGAGACTGCCATTCTTCACACCCAGGCTGCGTTCGTTGCGCAGGAACATGACCCTGTCGCCGGCCCCGAACAAGCGTTCTCCGCGCGTGGTTTTGACAGCAATATCAGTATCTAATGCCCCACTGCGTTTCATCGCATCCCGGGCCAGCGCATTCAGTTCATCGCATTCCTGGTTGGTGTGCGTCAGAATCATGCACGAGGTCGCCGGATCGGCGATCCGCTCGCGATCCCAACGCGCGATCAGCGCCGTTCGAGCCTCGACTCGCGTCTCCGAGTCGATGACCATGCCGGCCCCGGCATAGGCCTCCAGCGCTTCGGCGGTGCGGCCGGTGGCAAGCTGCCGCGTCGCCAGCCGCTGCCAGTCCTCGCGCTGTCGGCGAATGTCGGTGATTTCGATGGCGCCGTGCCGCTCGGCAACCGAGCGGAACGCCGCGCCCGCTTCGATGGCCTGCAACTGCTCGGGATCGCCGACCAGCACGACCTTGGCGTGGCGCTTCTCGGCTTCGGCGATCACCCGCTCCATCTGGCGGGTGCCGATCATGCCAGCCTCATCAATGACGAGGATCGACCTGTCGGTCAGCAGTTCGCGGCCCTGCCCCCATTGATGCTCGATGCTGGCAATGGTGCGCGACGCGATGCCCGAGCCGCTTTCGAGATTCTCGGCAGCGATGCCGGAAAGCGCCAGGCCCTGCACCTGATAGCCGGCACTCTCCCAGGCCTCCCGCGCGACGCCAAGCATTGCCGATTTGCCGGTACCCGCATAGCCGATGACGACGCCCAGACCCTTGCCGCTGGTGACATGATCAAAGGCGCTGCGCTGTTCGCTCGACAGGACCAGCCCGCGCATCCCGGCGCGCGCCAGCGCCACCTTGCGATGCTGCTCGTCCATGCCATGGCGGCGACTGGCGTCGAGCTGAACCGTCGAGCGCTCCAGCCGCGCTTCTGTCTCGATCATGTCACGACTGGTGAAGCGGTCTTCGCCGCGCCCGTCCTTGCCCAGCTTCACCAACTCGGGCGCCGCGCGCACGGCCGCCATCACCTGGTCGAATTGCTCTTTCCCTTCGCTGTGGCGATGCACGAACATCGCCAGATCGCGGGTAGTGAAGGTCGCCTGGGTGCGGGTGATCGCGTCGAGCGCAATCGCCGGGCTGGCGATCAGCTTCTCGCCATTGGCGCGCGCGATATCGTGATGTTCTTCCAGCCGCTCCGACGTTAGGCCCTGCCCGGCCATTCGCGCCGCGGCCGGGCCGATCTTGTGCTGGGGTTCGAGGTCGACGCCCTGCGCCTCCAGCGAACGGTGATCGACACGTGCGTCGATGTCCAATTCCGCCAGCCGGGCATTGACGTGCCCTGCCCAGCGCTCGCGCCATTTCTCCAGCAGGTCGGTGCGATTCCAGTCGCGGTTCTTCTTGCCGAACCCGTCGCCGTCCACCTCGCGCAAGGCCAGCATGACGTGCGCATGCGGCTTGGGTTCGCCATCGGCACCGACATCCCAATGCACATTGAGATCCGCGACCATGCCGCGGTCCACGAATTCTGCCTGAACAAACTCGCGTGCGAGCCGGATACCCTCGGCCTGGTTCAGCTCGCGCGGGATCGCGAACTCGATCTCGCGGGCAAGCTGCGCGTCCTTGCGCAGCTCCACGGCTTCGACCGCATTCCACAGCTTCTCCCGATCCGCGAGATGCTCGGGCGCGCCATCCGGCAGCAGCACTTCGGAATGCACGACGCCGGCCTTGTTCGAGAAGTCGTGGTGGCGATCGAGCCGTTGATCGTGGAGCCGCGACGCAGAGCGATAGGCGGCCGCGGCCAGCGCCGAAGATCCGCTGGCGCGGCTGATGATCTTGGCTGAGAAATGGTAGATCGCCATAGCGGCAATTTACTTACACCAAAACAAGCGACGTCGGCACGACGTATAAGCGCGCCCTCAAAAGATTTTATCTTTTTCGCGACGTGATCATCCCAAGATGTTTCACGACATTTGCGCTGATCGATGCAGTTCCTAAATCATCGACCATCACCCATCAACTGTGGAGGTTTCGATGCGAAAGCCACGGGACTTTGATTCGGAGCTGACGGCGCTCGACAGCAAGGCACGACAGCTCAAACAGGCCAAGCTCCAGCAGCTGGGCGAACTGGTAGTCGCGACCGGTGCCGATACACTGCCGGTGGAGCAACTGGCGGGCGCGTTGCTCGCCGCTGTCAGCGCGTCCGACATGATCGTAAGGGAGGACTGGCGCCAGCGTGGCGCGACCTTCTTTCAGCGGCAGGGAAAAGCGCGCGGCGGCGCTCGTCCGCGTGCGGCATCGGCTGCGGCAGCTGACGGCGGCACGGCACCGGCTGAAAGCCCAGCAGGCGCGGAATGATACGCGAGAATGGGTGGCGAAGCGCCGCGAACGAACGCGCCGGCTGATCGAACTCGGAGGCTTGGTCGCGAAAGCCGGGCTGGTCGAACTCACCGACGATGATCGCGCTGTATTGTTCGGTGTGATGATCGAGGCAGCGGCAACTTTGCAGGGTGAACATCGCGACCAGGCGCTGACACTTTGGCGACGGCGCGGGCAGCGTGCATTCGCCGACAGCGCCGCAGAACTATGACGGCGGCGAGCAGAGATCAGCCCAGGTCGCGCCGACCAGTTCCGCGAGCCGTTCGGGCATGATCCGCACCGACGCGTTGCGCGAGCCAGCGGCGGGATACACGCTGTCGAACTGGCGTAGCGAAATGTCGCAATAGATCGGCAGCGGCGTCGGCAATCCGAACGGGCAGACACCGCCGACCGGATGGCCGGTCAGCTGCTCGACTCCGTCGGAGGCAAGCATGCGCGGACGACTGCCCAACGCGTCCTTCACCTTGCGATTGTCGAGCCGGTAATCACCGGCTGCGACGACCAGAACCACCGCATCGCCGACGCGCAGCGAGAGCGTCTTGGCGATCTGCCCCGGCAGCACGCCAAGCGTGGCGGCAGCTTCGAGCACCGTTGCGGTGCTCGAAGCCTGTTCGATGATCGGAATGTCGGGTGCCCGCGCCTCCAGAAAGGCGCGGACGGCCTCGATCCCCATCAGCCGTTGAGCTTGTCCTTCACGGCCTTGGCGGGCGTGAAGGCGAGCTTCTTCGACGCTGCAATCTGGATCGCCGCGCCGGTGGACGGATTGCGGCCCTCGCGGGCAGCGCTTTCCTTGACCTTGAACTTGCCGAAGCCGTTCAGCGACACTTCCTCGCCGGCCGCTGCCGCCTCGGTGATGGCGGCGAAAATGCCGTCGACCAGCTTGCGCGCGTCGACCTTGGTTAGGCCGTGCGCTTCGGAAACGCGGTCGGCGAGATCGGCATTGTTCATGGACGTGTTCTCCGTGTGAAAAGGGGCGTGCCCTCTAGGTGCGGCGTACCAACCTGTCCAGCGACAGGCGCCATCATGCGGCAGCGGCACGCTCCAGCGCGGCGATGCGTTCTTCGCAGATCACCTGCACCGCCTGCCCCAGCACTTCGACGCGTTCGCCCAGCCACGCCAGTTCCTCGGCGCTGATCCGGTAGTGCTTCGAATAGCGCGCCTTCACATAGGCTTCCTTCAGCTTCTCGAACCGCGAACGGTCGATTCGCTGGTCGCGCGGCCACGCGTCCACAAGGCGTGGATCGATCCTCTCGGCCTGCGTGCGCAGAAACCCAAGATTGTGGGTATGCGGCGTATAGAAGGTGCAGACCAACAGCACGCAGTGGTAGAGGCTCTCGGCAGTCTGGTGCAGTTCGAATGCGGTCTCGCGAGAGTGCCCCTTCTCTAAGCCGAAGCGCACGAAGTCATGTCTGCGCATGGCTGCCGAGAACCACTCTTCGAAGTACTCCCGCGCCATCGCCAGCGCCTGCGGAGGCGTCTTGGGCTTCGGTTGGTGCAGTTCGGTAGGATCGCTCTCGTATAGCGCGATGCCGTCGCGGGCGACGTCCATGAAGAAATACCGCCCATGCGCCAGCCCGTCGTTCACCTCCTGAAGGGTGTGCACGATGAAATTGACGGGCGTGCGCAGCGTCTTCGTGATCGCCAGTTCGCGGTTCAGCCGGTCCTCGGCGGTTGCCCAGAACTCCACCCGATCGGTGAGCTTGTCGCTGTTTACGATGACCAGCAGGTCGAAGTCCGATTGATAGCCCTTGGCGGTATGGGGTTCGTCGACCCAGCCACCGCGCGCATAGCTGCCGTACAGAATGACCTTGAGGATGCGCGCCTGCTTCTTCCAGTCCGAAGTGGCAATGGCGATCGCGTCGCCGAATTCCTGGAACAGGATCTGGACGACACGCTCCAGCTCGCGCTGCTTGGCTGGGGGCAGATGGTCGAGGCTGGTCCTCATGGATCGATCCTAACGCGCTGATGCCTCGGCGTACACCTCGCCCGGCGCCGCCGGGCGAGGTGTGGCCTCGGCCATGGTCATTTGCCCCGCGCGGCAAGGTCGAGCGCGATCAGCACGCGGGCGACGGTCTGTTCCACCTCCGCCACCGTGCAGCCATGCCGCCTGGCCGTTTCGATGTAATCGCAATCATCGAACCGCACAGATCCGAAGATTGCCTGATCGCGCTCCGGCAGCGCACGAAAGGCGCGGCGCATCCGCCGCAGACGAAGCCAGCGCATCATCGGCCCGCGTCCTCGTCTGAGACGAAGCCGAGCAGGTAATCGGCCGCCTTGCTGGCAGCGCTCGCGGCGCGGAAGATCGCCTTTTCGTCCTCCCGCAGCACCGCCAGCCAGCTGCCGATATAATCGGCGTGCCGCACGGTTGGCCGGATCGCCAGCGACGCGCACGTGAACGCGCTTGCCATCTCCGCGACCAGCTCTTCCCGACTATAGGCCGCGCTGCCGAATGCCCCCGACTGGTCCCGTCCCAGCCGCGATGCATGCCCGGTCCAATGCCCCAGTTCATGCAGCACGGTGCGATACCAGTTGATGCGGTTGTAGAATGCGAGCGGCGGCGGCACCGCGACATAATCGCCGCTCGGGCTATAATAGGCTTCCCCGCCACCGATCCGGATATCGGCGCCACTTGCTTCCATCAGCGCGTGCGCAGCGGGAATGCGATCCGCCTCCGCTACCGGTTCGCCTTGCGCCATCGCCGTCAATCGCTCGGGCAGGCCCTCGCACTGGTCGACGTTGAACACGGTGAACCGCTTCAGAAAGGCCAGCTGCCGCGCCTCGCGATCTTCATCGCGCGCCCGCTCGGCCTCGTCTTTCGGCGTGAAGCGATCGGCATAACAGATCGTCGTCCCCCGCTCGCCGCGCCGCACGCTGCCACCCGCCGCCTGCGCTTGGGCGTAGGTCAACCAGCGCTGCGAGGCGTACCGCCCTCCGATGACCGCAGCCCAGAGGATTAGCACATTGATCCCCGAATAGCGCCGCCCGGTCGCGGCATTGGCCGGCATCGCACAGCCACAAGCCGCAGCATCCCAAGGCTGCACCCAGGGCAGCCGTCCCTGCTCCAGCTCGGCAATCACCCGGTTCGTCACCTCGGCATAGAGGCTCGCCCGGTTCTCGTGTCCAACACCCATGGTCCTTTCCTCCTTCCAAAACACCGCAACCGGCGCCGGAAGGGCGGGGGGAGCGGCAGGAGCGAACCGACAGTCCTGCCGTCAGAGGCAGGCCGCACCCGCAGGGCCGAAACAACGTGGAGGAGCCGGGCACCGCCCGGCTTGCGGCATGCCGCGGCAGGACTACAGGGAAGCGACGCTCCCCCCGCCCTTTCCGCGTGCCGGCGCAACAACGCCGCCGCGCAACCGCGCGGCGACCATCCTGTCAGCGCAACCGCGCTGCCGGGCGCCACCGGCGCCCGGACAAGAACTGCACCCTTGCAACCGAGCGGGCCTGCGCGGGCGGCGTGCGCGCGCCAGCCGTGCGCCAGCCGCCGCCCGTGCCTCCGCCCGGGCAAGTGTGCCACGCGGGCATCAACAACACGCGCGCCCTGGTGTCGCCGCAGGCGTGCGCCAGCGCGCGCACCGCACCCGCGTTCCGCTGCCGGCATCTGCTGGCGGCCGACCCGCCGGATCGGCTCCGCGTCCGCGATCAAAACCCGGAGGGCCGAGACGGCCACGCCGACTCAGCGCCGCGCGAGTGGCGTGCGAGCGCAGTCACGCCGAAGGCGTGAGACGCCCTGGCATACCCGCCTTGGACCTCAGATGTTTCTTGCTCGACGATAGGGGGCCGGGAGTCCCCAGGTTGCCCCATCTGAGCCCAACCAGGCTCTTTTCCCGACCCGCAACTCAGCCCAATCTTGCCCCGGAGCGCTCCACCAACCCTCACACGATGCAAGGTGATCGCAATGCAACTCCAACATCCAGACCGCATCCTCCGGATCAGGGCCGTGCTCGCCTTGACCGGCCTCACCCGCTCCACCCTCTACCGAAAAATGGAAGCTGGCACGTTCCCCAAGAACACCCGGATCAGCACCCGCTGCATGGGATGGCGCGAGTCCGAAGTCTCTGAATGGCTGAACAGCCTCGAGACCAAGGAGACTGCCGTCAGTCCACGAGCTTGATGATCAACCCCAACCCATTTGCACGCAGCAATCCTGCGAGGTGAATTTGTTCGGCTTCGGAAAGCGTCAGCAACAGATTGCGCTTAAGCGTGCCCGCCAGCGTACAGGCGTCGATAAACGCGGTGTACCGATTGGCGAACAATTCTACAGGTGCTCCGCGTCCAGCGCGGCGAGCGCCGACAGCGCTCTGTCCCGCTTTTCATCGCGCGCGCGCTTGTAGGCGAACAGATCCTCGGTCTTGATCCGACGATGCCGGCCCACGGTGTCAAACGCGATCTCGCCCTTTTCCAGCAAGGAAATGAAGAAGGGACGAGAGACGTTCAGGATGTCCGCCGCCTGCTGCGTGGTCAGCATCTGGCGGACCGGTACCAGCGTCACCGCAGCGCCCCGCCCAACGTGCCGCAGCAGCTCCATCAGCAGCCGCGACAAGCCTGGGGTCAGCGTCATCTCGGTCGAGGTCTTGTCATCGTTCAAGACGCTGAGCGTCGCATCGCCGGACGCGTGCGATTCCAGGACCTGACAAAGCTGATTGGCCAATGCCTTCTCTTTCGCGGAAACCAGGAGGCTGCCGAGTTCCTCCGCGAAGGCTGGCTTGGTCATAGTGGGCTCTCCATCGGGCGATCTGCAATGCAATATTTGCTCGAGCGTTGCGGAGAGAAAAATCGCTTTAGAGAATATGACGCTACCGTCTTAGGCCATGTCTTCGATATTCACTCTGAGGCCGCCGAGTTCCAGCGCGATCTTGCCTGTTCCCAGCAAGCCGGCCGGATTGGCGAAGCATTTCGCCGTCGGGCTGCGCTCGGCGACCCGATAGACCCGCCACAACTCGTAACGTTCACGCTCCCGCATCGCCTTTTCAAATTCCTGGCGTGACCATTCGAACCGTCCATCGCTTCCGGTGGTCGACTTGACTTCAAGCCAGCGCGGCCGTCCATCGGCGTCGATCGACCGGATATCGTGATCAGCACCGGGCTGCTCGCGGGACGTCCAGATAACGTATCGCTCTGGTTCTGAATATCCCATCGCCCGGATCCGCTCGAGTTCCATTCGATACACGAGGGCCTCCCCTCGCTCACCGAGCTTGCCAGCGCGCGCCACCTCCTCCGGCGTCGGAGGCAGCCAGACACCGCCCGAACCTCCGCTGCGCTGGCTCTGCTGCCGCGGCTCGATCGTGGCGCCCTTTATGTCAACGACGGTGAGTGAGACTTCATCAAGATCGGGAAGCTGGAACGGTGGCGGCGATGGTGGCGTGGGAGGCGATGACGGGGTAACCGGCGCTTGTGCTGGTAGGTCGACCGGCTTTACCGGCTCGGTATTGCTCGGGCCCTCGGTGTTGAGATCGTCAAACACCTGCCGGATCGCCAGCTCCTCGGCATCGTCGGGTTGATCATCGTCATCGTTGATATTGAGGTCGAGCTCGTCGCCATCCTCAGCCTGCCTGCGGACCGGGATGCCATTCATTTCGAGATAGTCGGTCAGCTCCTCCTGAGTTCCGCAGAGCAGGAGCGGTAGGAAGGCGTGCGCGATCGAGCGCATGGTCGATACGCTCGTCGCGCCGGCAATTTCCGCAAGGGCCTCCGCCAGCAGCAGTTGAAAGACCGCCTTGTTCTTAGGCGGCACCAGCCCCAGTCGTACCTTGTCCAGCGCGAGTTGGGCAGGGACGAGGACGCTAGCCCCGCCGACGCTGTAGCGACGATTGAGGGTCTGGAAAAAGTCGATCGAACGGATCGCAGCGAGGCGGGCCTCGATCGTCGCACGATCCGCAGGCAGAAAACCGGCATGACCATGCCGGGTCCGGTAGGCAATTTCGCTCAGCGCCCAGGCGAACAGCGGCCGGTGGAGCATGGCGATAACGCGATCGCCGAGCTTGGCCTTGAACCAGAACGGCGCTCGGCAGGGCGCGCCCAGAATGGGCGTGCTCGCGCCGGCGATGGCAGAGAGCGGCTTGATGCCGAGCGACGCGTAGAAGGCGCGCGATCGATCACTCGATTCGATGACCCCGATCTTGCTGTCGGCGACTCTCAGAGCATCCTGCAGGGCAGAAAAATCGGGCTCGACAAGCTGGCCCGCGCGCAGTTCCACCAGCGTGAAAAGCCGCGCCCGCTCGTCGATCAGGCAGCGGACATCCTCGAGCCCGGTCGGGAGACCGAGCGGACCGCGCAGCCGATATGCCTCCAGCAGAACGCGCCGGCGGTGCTGGTCAAGCGTGGGCAAAGCGGCCCATTCGGTACCGACGGTCCTGAAAAAGCGCACCCAATGGGTATCGTTCGATGCGAATGGCGCCCCCAGATCTTGGTACGCGCGGCCGATCTCGTCGGTGTGCCGGTAGACGGGCACGACTTCGGCAATGGGTGCCGGGATACGGGGCCCCACTAGGATGTCTGCCGGCGCGTGATAGCCGTTCTGGACCCAGCAGATCCGTTTGTCGGCGAGGTCCGCCTTCGATAAGCGCTCGCGCGCGATTGCCTCAACAAGGGCGGGGTACAGCAGATCGGGACGGTCCGGTGCCGTGCCCTCCCCGCGATGAAATGTGAGGATGTCGAGGAGTGTCTCGGAGTCTGGCGCCGCCTTCAACTTGAGCTTGCGATAGAGGATGTCGTCGGTGCCGCCGACGATGCGGTCATTGTCCCCGATGCAAAGGCGGTTGGTCGGGGTATCAAGATGAAGCGAAGCCGGGGTTGCGAGGACGCCCGATTTCGCCTTGAGGCACCGAATCCCCCGCAGCGCCTCTACCGTCGCCGGCGTGAGCAGCTTGAGCTCGGCGCCGAGCAGCTTCTCGAAGCGCTCGGCCATTTCCGGTCGGTCGACCAACCCATGAGCGTAGCGGATGAGATCAATCCCGTTCAGCGTTTCGCGAAGCCGCAGGCGGCTGAGCAGTGTCGGCGCTGCAAGCAAATCCTTCGACGGCGCGTCAATCACCGGATCGAACAGCCGTGCCAGAGGGCGTTTCAGGTGCGCCATGGCGGAGGGGGCGACCCATTCGCCTCGCTGATTCTTCATGACCGGGTTGGCGCGCAGTGCGGTCATCGCTGTGCGACTGATCGGCGTCTCTCTTGCCAACAGCTTGCGGTAGAGCGTCTCACGTTCGCGATCGTCGTGCTTCGCAGTGGCAGCGCGTTCGGCTGCGTCGATTAGCCAGCGTTCCTCGTCGAACTTGCGGCAATGGCGCGCAATCGCCCAGTATGATGCAAGGTCCGGGTGCAGCCGGTTTTCCTCGGGCTCCGGGCAATCGTCCCAGAGCTGCGGATCGACAATCATTAGTTGCTCGGCCGGCCGCAGCATGCCCGTAGCGCTGAGCGTCGAGGGGGGTCTTGGCGAGATCGGTAGAATGCGCTTTGGTGAGCTTGCGAGGATATGCGGAAATCGCGGCCGCCAGCCGCTTTTGGCGATCGATGGATCTGAGTGAGGTCTCGTAATCCTCGTAGGAATAGTTGGCCTCGCCCTTGATCTTGGTGGCCAAGCCAGCGGAATCCTTGCCCGCGCATCGGAGGCGAACAAGTGAGCCGAGCGTAAAGCGGACAGCGCCGCACTGAATCAGCAGTTCAGACACGTCCCGATCGGCGGCGAGCCCGGGATCGAGGTAGCACTTATCGGAGAGAAAACTCGCGTAAAGCTCGTCCGTCGGGAGCACCATCTTTTCGGCCTGGGCGAAACGATCGTTGCCCTTCGCCCGTGTAGGCCAGCATGCATCACTCTTCAGGCGCTCAGCGAGCTTGGTCGCGAAACGGTCGGGGCTGGCAGCACCCTGAGCAACGAGGGCCTTATAGGCCTCCGCGCCATAACGCAGGAACCAGTCGGCGCGCAGCAAATCGACGGTGAGAGCGACCGCCTGGTCGATCAGCCAATCGTTCCAGACATGGTCAATCAGGCCACTTCGGTCGGTGTTGAGCTCGAAGGGGGCGCTGACGCTGATCGCGCATCCTGTCCGCGAAGTCGGCGCCTTCAAGGGATAATAGAAATGTCCACCTTGGGTGAGGTCGATACGCTTGCGCGAGATCGCGACCGACACACCGATTTTCAGCCGGCCGCCAGCGACGCGATAATAGGCCGGGAATGCACGGCCCTTGTATTTGTCGGGTATCTCAACTGAGCGGGAGAACTCCTCCTCTTGGAATGGCGTGCCCACATCGCCGTCCGTTAGACGGCCTTTTCGCGCAACCATCGAGACCCCGGCCAGACGGCAGCGCCCGGCAACGGCATCCTGCTTCCACCGCAGAGTACGGTTGGTTTGGAGCGAATTGACCTGAACCTGGCGGAGCCCGCGCCTCTGGCCTGTGAGAGCGAGCTTGACCAGCGTGTCCAGCATTCCTGCCGCCATCAGCCCGAGCGCATGCTCTTCTCGTTCGACCGAAAAGGCTTCAAGTCGGTCAGTTGATTGCTCCCGATAGGGAACGTGGATGCGAACGCCCCTGTCGCGCTGCCAAGAGGGGTCGGCTTCCTGCGCGGTCTCCTGGGTTTGAAGATCAAGGAGCGCGACCCGTCCGGCCGACCGCACATGGATAGTGTCGCCGAACCGGAAGAGAGAGCGAAGGCCGAAATTCTTCGAGCCGATGCCGTTCTCCTTGGCGGCGACGACTTCCCCCCGGCCACTGCCCATCACGTTGCCGGTACCTACGATTACAGACAGTCGGTTCCATCCTCGCGCATCGATATCGCGTCCCGACCCCGTGACTTCGAGAGCGCGACTGCCGAAGGTGAGCGTGAGCGTGTTGCCGCCGCCATCGAACTCATTCTGTACTAGCTCGCGCAGGACATCGCCGGCATCGTGACCGGCGACGAATTGCTCAATGAAGCTGGCGCCGATCCTGATCTGCCGGCTTCCGCTGAAATCGGGAGGCGTATAGCTCGGCTCTTCGATGCGCACAGCGGGCGGTCGCCGCGTAGACCTCCGCCTGGAGGTGTCGCGCGTCCCTTTAGGTGTCGATGCTACATCGACCGCGTCGTCCAGAGTTGATGCCACGGTGGCCCCCACACAGCCACGCCCCGCGTGGGTAGGTGGATACTAATGAGCGCAAATTTGTCGCGCAACAGGAAGCAATCGATCCTGTGCAGCGTGAATGCAATGCTTAGTCGGTTCAGAGGCATCAGTTGCCCGAGAGGATGCGCCTGTAGCATCAGCTTCTGGCGTCTTTGCAGGGTGAGCGGCCGAGATTGGTAGAAAGCGGAGCGGCCGTTTTGCTCGCTGTTACGTTGGGAACAGGTTTTCCTCAGGCTAGGCTCTGTCAGGCTAGGTTTTGAACGAGTGACCATTCGGCACGCCGACGACAGACGCGCTAGGCATCATGCGCAGATTGAGGGAGCGGGGCGGGTACCCCGACGATCTGTGACTGTGAGACGCGATCGAGCTGGCTTGCCGATTTTTTCAGCAACTTTTATAAGGCCGCTAGTTTCGCGACCGGATTGGTCGGATGGTGTCTGGGCAAGTGCCTGATTATGGACCTGCTGGTACAACGGCCAGCTAATACGGACAGGATAAGATCACCCTGTCCGCATCTTTCACGCGCAAATGCGGGAAATTTTTTCGTTCATTTCCAGCCGGCGCTCGGCGAGCCGATCGACCCGGCGCAGGGCCTCGCGAAGGTCACCCTTGCCGAACTGCGCCTGGACGGCAGCAGCGATCGCACGCTCCTGCTCCCGATCGAAATTTTCGACCGGATCGTTTTCCATGCCGATTTTCATGGGCAGCTCCTTCTTCGTCATGTCTCTCATATATGACTCTACGCGTAAAGATCAGCCTTCGCTCCGCTCGAACGCGGCAGCCATAAGCGCGATCATGCGCGCCATCGCGCGAACGGTGTCCACGGTCTGCACTTGGCGGTTGTTCGGATCGCGGCGAAACCTTCCAACGCGGTTGCTCGACGCGGCCACAACGCCCCATATCCTGGGCTCGGGTCCGAGCCGCACGGGAATCGCAGCCATCGAGCGATAGCGATCCGTATCGTAGTCGCGCTTCTTACTCTGCGGGACAGGGTAATCCTGCGCCACCTGCGGATCGCTGCTGTCTTCTATGATCAAATCCCGGGCACTATGCCACGCCGCGCCGACATACGCTTCGTTGCGCTTCCAGCTGCGCGGGTCGTTCTGTTCACTCAGGCGATCGGCGCGGGCGGCCGCAATCCGGCGGAGCAGGGCCTCTTCACCTTCCCCCTGCACTTGGAACACTGAGATCGCCCACTCTTCGTCGGCGTCGAATCCGATCGAGGCGGTGATGAAACGAAGCGCAGTCTGCAGCATCAGGTTAGAAGCTTCGCTGGGTGTTGCTTCTGCCACGAGCAAAGCCTGCTCCAAGGCCTCTCGCATGGTGCGATTTGCATCAATGAGCGCGAGGCGTTTGCGATCAAGTGTCGCTGACGATTCCAATCGGACGAGCAGCCCATCCCGTTCATCAAGGTACTTCTGCGCCTCGCCTTCAAGGGCGGCCGCTCGGGCCAGCAGCTCAGGGGCCTCATCGCGGAGGAGCAGCAGTAGGACGCCGCCCAAAAATACAAGCCCGACACCGAGCCACACGCATAAGCCTTTCAGCGTGACCAGGCCGTTGCCACTCGTCGGCGCCAAACCACCTTCCATGGCGCCGCCAACGCCGGCAAGGGCGGCGCCCCCCATCACACACACGACATTGATTCCCGCTTGGAATCGACGCGCTTGTCGCACCCACGCGAGACCCGTCGACATCAGCTGATCGCGATGGTCACGGAGCGACGTTCGCGCTTCCCTCATCATGTTCCCCTCCTGTTTGGGCTCCCCAAGCCCGCAGAGCGTTCTCCCGCCTCCGCGTCGATCTGCTCTGCACACTGCGTTTTGGTACAGAAGCCTGCCCAGTCCCGCATCAGAAGTCTGCGCTTCTCAAGAAAGTCGGTCCGACGGTAGGCAGCCTCAACCTTGTTGGCGACGGTGTGCGCCAAAGCGGCTTCTGCAATCTCGCCCGAATAGTTGGTCCGCTCCGCCACCCAATCGCGAAAGGCCGAGCGGAACCCGTGCACGGTCACCGCAAGATTCATGTCGCGGAGGATCTTGAGAAGCGTCATATCCGAAAGCGGCTTCTTCACGGTCTGACCGGGGAACACCAAGTCGCTAGCGCCAGCCTTGAACTTCTTGGCGCGCTCGAACACGGCTACCGCTTGTGGTGAAAGAGGCACGACGTGCACTCGCCCCATTTTCATCCGTTCGGCCGGGATGGTCCACAACGCTGCTCCCAGGTCGAGTTCTGACCAGGTCGCACCCCGGATTTCGCCTGATCGTGCGGCTGTCAGGATCAGCGCTTCCAACGCTACGCGGCCCACCGATTCACGCGCGCCCAGCTTCTCAATGAAATCCGGTACCGAAGCATATGGCAAAGCTGCGAAGTGGTTGTCCTTCTTGGGCTGGCGAGGCAGCCCCTTGGACAGCGAGCGCATCGGCGCTTCGGTTGCGCGAAACCCGCGTGCATAGGACCAGTCGAGAACTGTGCCGATGCGTTGCCGGACGCGGCGCGCTGTTTCCGGCTTCGCCAGCCAGATCGGCGCCAGCACATCGCGGATCAGCGGCCCTTCGATCTCGCTGACCAACCTGTCGCCCATCTTAGGAAAGGCGTAGGTCTTCAGCGTTACGATCCACTGGTTCTGATGCTTGCCGTTCTTCCAAGCCTTCTCGTGTTCCTCGTGGACCATTTCGGCAGCCCTGCGGAACGTTGGGATTTCCTGTCGCTCCTGCTTCTTCTCGGCGACGGGGTCGATGCCTTGGGCGATTTTCTTTCGGGTTAGCAGCGCGGCTTCTCGCGCATCAGCGAGAGAAACAGCTTTCAACGACCCCAGGCCTATATCCCTTCGCCGGCCCTCAGCTTGAACGCGAAGAAGCCAGCGGCCTGAATCCTTGCCATTCAGTTCCAGGAAGAGCCCGTCACCGTCGGAGTACCGACCTGGTTCGGTCAACGCCCGGATCTTGGTCGCAGTCAGCTTTCCCATCGCATCCCACTCCGATTTACCCCACACTTTACCCCACACTTCTCGTGGGATGGTGTCGGATCACATGGAATTCAGCGGAACGAAAAAACCGCTGATTTCTGCGGTTTTCTAGCAGTTTTTAGCGGGTTTGGGGAGGCCCAAAAAGGGCGCAGGTGGCGGAGCGGGAGGGATTCGAACCCTCGATACGCTTTTGGCGTATACTCACTTTCCAGGCGAGCGCCTTCGACCACTCGGCCACCGCTCCGCAGGATACCTGGAAGGCGCGGCCCTACCGTTCCTTGGGCGGCTAGGCAAGCGTCCGTTGGCATGCCAAGCTCTCCCCATGGCAAAAACCCTGCTCGTCCTCGCCGCGATCCTCGCCGCCGCGCCGCTCGCCGCCCAGAATGCCCCCCAGACCATCGCGCCGCCGCGGCCCGCCCCGTCGGCGGCCGAGCCGGCGCCCGAGGACTGGCGCGACATTCCCGATGACGAGATCCTGCTGATCCAGCTGGCCGGCGGCAAGCAGGTCGCGATCCGCCTCGCCGCGCGGTTCGCGCCCGCACACGTCAACAACATCCGCAAGCTCGCCGCGGCGCGCTGGTGGGACGGGGAGAGCGTCTACCGGGTGCAGGAAAACTGGGTCGCGCAATGGGGCGATGCGAGCGAGAAGAAGTCGCTCCCGCCCGAGCTCCTTACCCGCCCGCCCGCCGAGTTCGAGATCGGCGCCTTCACCCCCGCCCAGCGCCTGGCCAAGCCCGATTCCTATGCGACCGCAACCGGCGTCACTGCCGATGGCTGGCCGATCGCAACCGACGGCAAGGCGGCGTGGCTCACCCATTGCTACGGCATGGTCGGCGTGGCGCGCGATGCGTTGCCCGATACCGGCAGCGGATCGGAGCTGTTCACCCCGATCGGCCAGTCGGCGCGCCGCCTCGATCGCAACTACACGGTGGTGGGGCGGATCATCGAGGGGATGCAGTATCTCTCCGCGCTGCCGCGCAGCGATGCCGCAATGGGCGTCTATGCGACCGCGCAGGAGCGGACCGGCATCCTGTGGGTGAAGCTCGCCAGCCAGCTGCCCGCGGACGAGCGCCCGCACTTCCAGGTCCGCGCGACCGACAATGTCCGCTACGCCGCGATGATGGCGCTGCGCGAGAACCCGGCCCCGCCGACCGTGGCGACGGGGCTCAATGTCTGCGACCTGCCGGCGGCGGTCCGCCGCCGGCCCTGATCGCTTATTTGCCGACCCAGTCGGCGACTTCGGCGGCAACCTGGTTGGCGGCCTGGTTGAGCGCCGGGCCGATCGCGGCGGTGGTCACCGCGGCGATGGGCACATGTGACTCGAAGCGGTGACGTTCGAACGTCTGGGTGCCTTCGCGGCCGAGCGATGCGTCGAACACCACTACGGCTTCCATCTTGCTCGCGTCGACGCCGAAGCTGCGCACGTCGCCGCCCAGGCTGGCGCTGGGCGTGCTCAGCGACTGGCGGCGGCTGAGCACGATGCGGCCCGTGCGCGCGGCGATGGTGTCGGCGAGCAGCCGGCTGAACAGGCTGGCGGGCCCTTCGACCCACTGCGCGTCCTTCACATAGGCGACGGTCGTCCCGCCCGGGCCCGAATGGACCGGCACGCGGGTGGTCGCCAGTTCCTGCGGCGCGTTGACCGGGCCGATCGTCACGGCCTTGACCGTGCCCGACTGCTGGACCTCGCCCGCCGGGAGCACCGCCGCCGGCTGAAGCGTCAGCAGCGAGGCGGGCGGCTTGGCCGCGAAGGAAATGCAGCCGGAAAGCGACACGGCGGCGAGCAGCGCGGCGATGGCGGACTTGTTCATCCGGAACCTCACTTCTTCGGCTTGTAGGTGGGCAGCGCGGGTGCCCCGATCAGGCTGGAAGCTCCGCCCTGATCGAGCTTGTGCGCGACGTTGGTGAGCGCGAGCGACATCTCGCGCAGATCCTGCACGAGCTGGCCCACTTCGGGCATCGTCTTGTTCGAGAAAGTCTGGATCCCCGGCCGGGCATCGCCGATCGTCGCATCCAGCGTCTCGACGCTCTTGCGCGCCGAGGTGATGGTGGCGTTCAGATTGGCGATGGTCGGCTTGATGTCGCTCGCCATCATCCCGTTGGTGGTGGCGGCGAGCTGGCCGATCTGCTGCGCCGCGGCGCCGGCCTGCTGGATTGCCACGCGCGTCTCGGCGAGCGTCGCGGCGATCTCCGGACCGCGATCCGCCAGCGACTTGGTCAGCCGGTTGGTGTTGGCGAGGATGCCGCCGATCGAGGCCTGATTCTTCTCGTCGAGCAGGTCGGAGACGCGCTCGGTGAGCGTGGTCAGCCGCTCGAGCAGCTTCGGCGCCGAGCTCAGCAGCGCGCCGAGGCCGCCAGCCTTGGTCGGGATCACCGGCACACCCAGCGGGCAGGCGGCGCGGGGATTGTCTTTGGGACATTCGATCGGCGGCTGGCCCTTTACCGCACCGTCCAGCTGGACGGTGCTGGGGCCGGTGAAGCTGCCTTGGATCGTCGCGTTGGTGCCTTCGAGGATCGGCACGTCGGGCTGCACGCTGATGCGCACCCGCACCAGGCTGGGATCCGGACGCCAGAACTGGATGTCCTTCACGGTGCCCGCGGGCACGCCCGAGAAGCTCACCGACGAACCGCGGCTGAGGCCGTCGACCGACTGCTTGAAGAAGATATCGTACTGGCGCTCGTCGCCGCCTCCTAGCCGCGACAGCCAGACGATGAACAGGCACAGCACGGCGAGCAGGATCAGCACGACCGCGCCGACCAGCACATGATTGGAACGCGTTTCCATCAGTCCCTCTTATCCTCGTGCACCCGCCGGTTCGGGCCTGCGACCGCAGCGCGTCCGCGCGGTCCGTTGAAATATTCCTGGATCCACGGATGGTCCAACGCCAGCAGCTCCGGAATTGTCCCCACCGCGATCACCCGCTTGTCCGCCAGCACCGCGACGCGGTCGCAGATGGCATAGAGCGTGTCGAGATCATGGGTGATCAGGAACACGGTAAGCCCCAGCGTCTTTTGCAGCGATGCGGTCAGCTCGTCGAACGCCGCTGCGCCGATCGGGTCGAGCCCGGCGGTCGGCTCGTCGAGGAACAGCAGCTCGGGATCGAGCGCCAGCGCGCGCGCCAGGCCGGCGCGCTTCTTCATGCCACCCGAAAGCTCGGCCGGATATTTGGGGCCCGCTTCGGCCGGAAGGCCGGTCATCACCACCTTGTACGCGGCGATTTCCTCGAGCAGCGCCTGGTCGAGCCCCGGATAATATTCCTTGAGCGGCACCTGGACGTTTTCGGAAACGGTGAGCGTCGAGAACAGCGCGCCGCCTTGGAACAGGATGCCCCAGCGCTTGCGAATGTCGACGGCTTCGGTGTCCTCGCGGCCGATGGTGTTCTCGCCGAACACCTCGACCGTGCCGTCCAGTGGCGATTGCAGGCCGATGATCGAGCGCATCAGCACCGACTTGCCGGTGCCCGACCCGCCGACCACGCCGAGGATCTCGCCCCGACGCACGTCGAGGTCGAGATCGTCATGGACGATCTGCTCGCCGAAGCCGTTGCGCAGCCCGCGGACACGGATGAGGATTTCGCGGTCGTCGTCGCGTGCAGCGTCGGTCATGTCCAGCCCACATTGGTGAAGAACACCGCGAAGAAGGCGTCGAGCACGATCACCAGGAAGATCGCCTGCACCACCGCGGTGGTGGTGCGCTGGCCGACCTGCTCGGCATCGCCTTCCACCTGCATGCCGTGGAAGCAGCCGGCCATCGCGATGATCGCGCCAAAGACGGGTGCCTTGACGAGCCCTACCCAAAGATCGGTGAGCGGCACCACTTCGCGGATGCGCTGGATGAAGGTGACCGGCGTGATGCCGAGATCCACCCAGCAGAGCAGACCGCCGCCGAGGATCGAGATGATCGAGGAATAGAAGCCGAGCAGCGGCAGCATGAACACCACCGCGAACACGCGCGGCAGCACCAGCGCTTCCATCGGCGAGACGCCGATCGTCCGCATCGCGTCGATCTCTTCGGTCAGCTTCATCGTGCCGATCTGCGCGGCGAAGGCCGATCCCGATCGGCCGGCGATCATGATCGCGGTCATCAGGATGCCGAGCTCGCGTAACGTCAGCCGCCCGAGCAAGTTGATCGTGTAGATCTCCGCGCCGAACTGGCGCAGCTGCACCGATCCCTGCTGGGCGATGACGATCCCGATCAGGAAGCTCATCAGCGCGATGATGCCGAGCGCGCCGACGCCGACCACTTCGAACCGCTGCACCGTCGCATTGAAGCGGAAGCGGCGCGGATGGGTGATGACGTGCCACAGCGCGAGCACCGTCGCGCCCATGAAGCCGAGCAGGCCGTACAGCGTCTTGCCCGAATTGATCACAGCGCCGCCAATCTCGCTCAGCGCGCGGGTGACGGATCCCGGCGGCGGTGGCGGCAGCTGGATCGGATGTTCGGCGGCGATCACCTGGTCGAGCAGATGCTGCTCGTCGGCGTTCAGCCCCTCGATCGTGGCGCCGCGATCGCGTGCGAAGCGGTGGACCACCCAGGCGCCGACCGTGTCCATCCGGCCGACCTCACGAAGGTCGAGCCGGGCGACGTCGCCCTCCACCGTTTCCAGCCGCGCGGGCAGGTCGCCCAGGCAGGCAAGCGAAAGATTGCCGGAGAAGCGGAGCACCGCCTCGCCGTTGTCGTCGGACCGTTCAAAGTCGGCGGGTGCCCTCATCGAAACCCCCTTTCCGCGATTCTTGCTGGAACGGCAAGTTCCTCCGTGGCTAGAGAGCGCAATGCAACGCCTCGCCATCTACGACATGGACAAGACCATCACCGCGAAACCGACCTGGACGCGGTTCCTGCTGCACGTCGCGCGCACCCGCGCGCCGTGGCGGCTGGGGCTGTTCCCGGTGGTGGGGCTTGCCGGCCTGGCCTATGTCACGCGCCGGATCGATCGCGCGGGGCTGAAGCGCCTGTCGCACCGGCTGCTGCTCGGCCGCGCGCTGCCGCCGGCCGAGATGACCGCAGTCGCGGAGGCCTTTGCCGAGCTGGAGCTGCAGAAGGGCGTCCTGCAGGGGGCCCGCGCGCAGATCGAGGCCGATCGCGCGGCCGGCTATCGGCTGGTGATGGCCACCGCCTCGCATCGTTATTATGCCGAGGCGATCGGCAAAAGACTGGGCTTCGATGACGTGATCGCCACCAATGCGAAGCGGGACGGGCAGGGGCATATTCTCTCCGAACTCGAGGGCGAGAACTGTTACGGGCCCGTAAAGCTCCACATGATCGAAAATTGGCTGGCGGCCAAGGGTCTGCTGCGCGCAACCTGTTATGTCCGCGCCTATTCCGATCACGTTTCCGACGCGCCGCTGCTCGGCTGGGCGGACGAGGCGTTCGCGGTGAATGCGCATGGCCCGCTCGCGCGGCTCGCCACGGCGCGCGGCTGGTCGCAACTCGACTGGCGGCGCCCCTGACTTTTCCCTATGCTTCCAGAAGGTTCGCAACCGAAACGGCGTTTCGCGCATTTGTCTGGCGGGTTGCTGTGAACACGAGGAAGCCAGACGCGTGCAGAATGACGACGAGCATAAGCCCGCCGCGACCGGAGAATCGGCCGGCGATCTGAACGACTCGACCTCCTACAGCCCGACCGGCAATCATCCGACACACCATTGGAAGCGCGCGGTCATCGGCACGCCCGGCCTCGGCGATCGCAGCACCGTGTTCTTCGCCGCGCTGCAGATGACGCGGATGCCGATGACGCTCACCGATCCGAACCAGCCCGACAACCCGATCGTCTTTGCCAACAAGGCGTTCCTCGACCTCACCGGCTATGAGGAACACGAGGTCCTCGGCCGCAACTGCCGCTTCCTTCAGGGCGCGGAGACCGATCGCGATGCCGTCGCCGAGCTGCGCGCCGCGATCGACGCCAAGGAAGCGATCGCGCTGGAGCTGATCAATTATCGCCGCGACGGCAGCTCCTTCTGGAACGCGGTGTTCATCGCGCCGGTGCTCGGCCCCGATGGCGAGCTGCTCTATTTCTTCGCCAGCCAGCTCGACGTGACGCGGCGGCGCGAATCCGAACAGTCCTTCCGCCAAGCGCAGAAGATGGAGGCGATCGGCCAGCTCACCGCCGGTCTGGCGCATGATTTCAACAACCTGCTGCAAGTGGTGTCCGGAAACGTCGACATCGTCGCCAGCCAGGTGGAAGATGAGCGGCATCAGCGGCTGCTGACCAACGCTGCGCGCGCCGCCGATCGCGGATCGAAGCTCACCCGCCAGCTGCTCGCCTTTGCGCGCAAGACCCGGCTCGAGCCCAAGACCGTCGACATGAACCAGCTGATCCACGAGTTCGGCGACCTGCTCGACAACACCGTCGGCGCGCAGATCCGGCTGGTCACCGCGCTCGAGCGGCGGCTGCCGGCGGTGCAGATCGATCCAACCCATCTCGAAATGGCGATCCTCAACGTGCTGCTCAACGCGCGCGACGCCATGCCCAGGGGCGGTACCGTCACCATCGGCACGCGGCTGTGGAAGCTCAACGGCGATGCGCCGATGCACCAGCTGCCGGAGGGGGACTATGTCGTCCTCACCATCCGCGACGAGGGCGAGGGCATGCCCGATCATGTCCGCCGCCGCGCGACCGAACCCTTCTTCACCACCAAGGGCGCCGAGCGCGGCACCGGGCTGGGGCTTGCGATGGTCCATGGTTTCGTCCAGCAATCGCTGGGGCGGCTGGAGATCGACAGCACGCCGGGCGAGGGGACCGAGATCCGCATGCTGTTCCCCGTTGCCAATGCCGCGACCGGGACCGTGCCCGCCGCGCCTGCGCCGAAGCAGGCGACCGGCCAGGGTGCAACCGGCGGCAGCGAGACGATCCTGCTGGTCGAGGACAGCGACGATGTCCGTGCGCTGGCGCAGGAGCAGATCGCCGCGCTTGGCTACCGCGTCGTCCTCGCATCGAGCGGCGAAGAGGCGCTGGAGCGACTCAAGACCGAGACGATCGACCTGCTGTTCACCGACATCGTGATGCCCGGCGGCATGAGCGGGCTCGAGCTGGTCGAGCAGTTCCGGGCCACCCATCCGGACACGCCGGTGCTGATGACCACCGGCTATAACGAGGATCTGGTCGCCGACATCCCGCGCGGCTCGAACCTCGACGTGATCGGCAAGCCCTATCGCCGCGAGCAGTTGGCCGATCGCATCCGTGCCGCGCTCGACCGGCGTACGCCCGGCGCGCGGCGCGACATCAATCCGATCGTGCCCGCCGAGGGATGAACCCGCCGGCGGGCCTCGACGCCGCCAGCGCCACACCGCTCGATCGACTGATCGCGGCGCGGGACTGGTCGGAGTCGCCGCTGGGTCCGCCCGCCACCTGGCCGCGCAGCCTGCGCGACGCGCTGACGCTGATGCTGCCGTCGCACGCCCAGATCGCGCTCTTCTGGGGCCCGGACTATATCGCGCTCTACAACCCCGCTTATGCCCAGACGATCGGCAACAAGCATCCGGACGCCCTGGGCAGCGCCGCCCAGCTCTATTGGGCCGAAACCTGGGACGAGCTGGGACCGATGCTCGCCTATGTGCGAACGACCGGCAAGACGCTCTCGGCCCGCGACCGTCGTTTCTACACCGAACGCTATGGCTTCGGCGAAATCGTCTATTTCGACATCTCGCTTTCCCCGGTGCTCGACGAAGAGGGCGCGGTCGGCGGCGTCATGTCGATCGTGTCGGAGACCACCGAACGGGTGAAGGCCGATCGCCGGCTGCGCGAGAGCGAGGCGGCGCTGCGCGCAAGCGAGGCGCTGGCCCGCGAGCAGGCCGACGAACTGGCGGTGATGTACGACAACTCGCCGGTGGGGCTGGCGGTGCTTGATACCGACCTGCGCTACCTGCGGATCAACCGCCAGCTCGCCGAATGGAACGGGCTGCCGGTCGCCGATCATATCGGCCGCCATGTCAGCGAGATCGTCCCCGAGCTGAGCGACCAGGTGTTGGCGGCGCTGATCCGGGTGCTCGGCGGCGAACCGCTGCTCGGGATCGAGATCACCGGCCCGACGCGCGGGCGGCCGGACGGCAACTCTACCTGGCGGCAGAATTGGGTGCCGATCTATGACTGGGACGGCAAGGTCCACCAGATCGCGATCTCGTGCGAGGACGTGACCGAGGAACGCCGTGCCCAGGCCGCGCTGGAGACGCTCAACCGCGTCGGCGCGGCGCTTTCGGCCGAGCATGACCTCGAACGGCTGGTGCAGATGCTCACCGATGCCGGGGTCGCGCTGACCGGCGCGACCGTTGGCGCCTTCTTCCACAACGTCATGGACGAGAGCGGCGAGCGGCTCCACCTGTTCACGCTCTCTGGCGAGGACCGCGAGCGCTTCGCTGCGCTCGGGCGGCCCCGTGCCACTGCGGTGTTCGGGCCGATCTTCCACAATGTGGTGATGCGCTCCGACGACGTGACCCGGGAGCCCGACTATGGGAAGAACGCGCCGCATCATGGCATGCCGCCGGGGCACCCCGTCGTCACCAGCTATCTCGCGGTGCCGGTGGTCTCGCGCGATCGCTCGGTGCTGGGCGGGCTGTTGTTCGGCCATCCGCTGCCCGGTCGCTTCACCGCGCGGCACGAGGAGCTGGCGCGCAGCCTCGCCGCGCAGGCCGCGGTTGCGATCGACAATGCCGGGCTGATCGCCGACGTCCGCGCCGCCAACGAGACGCTCGAACGCCGCGTCGAGGAACGCACCGCCGCGCTGCACGAGACCGAGGCGGCGCTGCGCCAGAGCCAGAAGATGGAGGCGATGGGCCAGTTGACCGGCGGCGTCGCGCACGACTTCAACAATCTGCTGACCCCCATCGTCGGCAGCCTCGACCTGATCCTGCGCAAGCGCG
Source organism: Sphingomonas sp. 22176 (assembly GCF_052045505.1). Taxonomy (NCBI): domain Bacteria; kingdom Pseudomonadati; phylum Pseudomonadota; class Alphaproteobacteria; order Sphingomonadales; family Sphingomonadaceae; genus Sphingomonas; species Sphingomonas sp. 22176. The sequence continues at coordinate 763,948 of NZ_JBQEPL010000001.1, forward strand.
GCGACGATCCGGTGCTGCACCGGCTGCTCGACGGCGCGATGCGCTCGGCCGAGCGGGCGAGCACGCTGGTCCAGCGGCTGCTCGCCTTCGCCCGGCGCCAGCCGCTTCAGCCCGCGCCCGTCGACATGGCGGCGCTGGTCGACGACATGGTGCCGCTGCTCGCGAGCACGCTCGGCCCCAAGATCGCGCTGTCGGTGACCAAGCCCGAGACGCTGCCGCCCGCCCGCGCCGATGCCAACCAGCTGGAAATGGCGCTGCTCAACCTGGCGGTGAACGCGCGCGATGCGATGCCCGAAGGCGGTTCGCTCGAAGTGCGGCTGGGGCTGGGTGGTGCGGACGAGGCGCCGACGCCGCTTGCCGTGGGGCACTATGTCCGGCTGGCGGTGCGCGATACCGGATCGGGGATGGATGCGGCCACGCTCGCCCGGGCGATCGAACCTTTCTTCTCCACCAAGGGCGTCGGCCGCGGCACCGGGCTGGGCCTGTCGATGGTGCATGGCTTGGCGAGCCAGCTGGGCGGAACGATGGGGCTGTCGAGCCGCCTTGGCGAAGGCACCCAAGTCGAGCTGTGGCTGCCGGTCAGTGCCGAGGCGCTCGCCGCGATCGAAGCGCCGCAGCGGCACGAACCGCATGACGGCGCCGGCACGGTGCTGCTGGTCGACGACGAGGATATCGTCCGCGGCACCGCCGCCGAGATGCTGCGCGCGCTCGGCTATCAGGTGCAGCTCGCCGATTCCGCCGAGGCGGCGCTGGCGCTGCTCGACAAGGGGCTGGTGCCCGATCTGCTGGTTACCGATCACTTGATGCCCGGCATGACCGGCACCGAACTGGCGCACGCGGTGCAGGCCCGGCTGGGCACGCTGCCGACGCTGATCGTCTCGGGCTATGCCGATGTCGAAGGGTTAGGGCGCGACTTCGCGCATCTTCCCAAGCCCTTCCGCCAGGCCGACCTGGCCCGCGCGCTCACCCTGCTCGGCGTGCGCTGAGCTACTGCCCGAGGATGCGGCGGTAGAGCGCGATATAGGCGTCCGCCATCGCCTCCACCGAGAAGCGGGCTTCGATCGCGCGGCGGCAGGCGGCGCGGTCGATCGATGCCACCCGCTCCACCGCGTCCACCGCTTCGTCGGCCGAGGCGACGAGCAGGCCGGTCGCGCCGTCGTCGATCAGCTCAGGCATCGAGCCGCGGCGGACCGCGATCACGGGGGTGCCGCAGGCCATCGCCTCGATCACCGACAGGCCGAAGGGCTCGTCGAAGTTGATCAGGTGTAGGAGGGCACGGGCGCTGCCCAGTGCCCGGACGCGTTCCTCGCCGCCGACCGGGCCGTGATAGACGATGCGGTCGTTCAGATGCGGCTGCACCGCGCGTTCGAAATAGCCCTGGTCCTGGACGATGCCGTAGAGGTTCAGCCGCCGGCCGGTCGCCTGGGCGACGGCGATCGCTTCGGCCGCGCCCTTGTCTGGGTGCATGCGGCCGAAGAACAGCAGGTCGTCGCTGCCGTCTGCGTTGAAGGTGAATTCGTCGAGTCGGATGCCGTGATGGATGGTCGCGGCATAGCGCAGCGCCGGGTGCCGATCGGCATCCGAGATCGCGACATAGTGCACCCGTTCCTCGAACGGCTTGTACATCGGCAGGATGCGCTCGGAGGAGAAGCCGTGGATCGTCGTCACCATCGGCGTGTCGATCAGCGGGGCGTAGGCGTGCGCGGGGAAATCGGCTTGGTTGTGGATCAGGTCGAACTCGGACGCGCGGGCAAAGAGATGCGACTGATGGGCATATTCCCACACTTTCGCGTCGATCGCCGGATCCTCCTCATAGCCGCGCGGCACCACGCCCGCGAGGCGCGCGGTGGTGACCGAGTCCTGCGTGGCGAACAGGGTGACGTCGACGCCCTTGGCGACCAGCGCCTCGGTGAGCAGGCTCGTCACCAGCTCCCAGGGGCCATAATGCCGCGGCGGGGTGCGCCAGGCGATCGGCGCGAGCATGGCGATCTTCATGCGAACTTGTGCCCCTGCGAAAGCAGGGGTCCAGGGTTGGAGAGAGAATCAGGTGTGGCACTGGGCCCCTGCTTTCGCAGGGGCACGGGGAGGGTGATCATGCGAGCAGGATGCCTTGGTTCGGGGCGAGGGGGAGGGTGCCATCCTCCACACGAGGGTCGTGGCGGGGCGTGGTTAGGACGGGCGCCAGCGCCGCGGCCCATTCCGGCAGCGCCAGCGTCTGCGGCGCATCGGACAGGTTGAGCGCCACCAGCACCCGGGCGTCGCCATGCCGCCGTTCGTAGGCGAGCACCGCGCCGTCGCTCGAAAACGCATGCCAGCTCCCTACCGACAGCGCCGGGTGTGCGCGACGCAGCTGGAGCAGCGCGCGGGTGAAGGCGAGCACCGAGTCCGCCGCGTCCCGCTGCGCCATCACGTTGCGCTCCGCCCAATCAAGGTTGAGCGGCAGCCAGGGCTCGACGCTGCTGAACCCGGCATGCGCGCTCGCGTCCCAGGGCATCGGCGTGCGGACCTCGTCGCGGTTGAACGCGGTGTCCGGCTCGCGCAGCGCCTGGGGGTCGCGCACCCGGTCGGGCGGGATGGCGACGTTGGGCATGCCCAGCTCGTCGCCCTGATACAGCGTCGGCGTGCCGCGCAGCGTGAGCAGCAGCATCATCGCCACCGCTGCCTGATCGGGCCCAACCCGCGAGGCGACGCGCGGCTTGTCGTGGTTGCCGAGCACCCAGTTGGGCCAGCCATCGGCGGGCAGCGCGCCTTCATAGTCGGCGATCAGCTGTGCCAGCGCCGCGGCATCCCAGCGCGCGTCGAGCAGATGGAAGTTGAAGGGCAGGTGCACGCCGTTCCCACCCTCGCCATAATAAGCGACGAGGCGCGGGATCGGCAGGTAGATCTCGCCGATCAGCACCCGCTCGGGATATTCCTCGGCGACGTCGCGCATCGCGGCGATGATCTCCATCATCTCGGGCTGGTCGGCGGAATGGACCGGCAGCAGCCGATCGATGTCCTGCATGCCTTCGCGCCAGCCCGGATTCGCGGGATTGTCGGGGAAGTCCGGGTGCTTGATCGCCAGCCACAGCACGTCGATGCGGAAGCCGTCGACCCCGCGATCGAACCAGAAGCGCATCGCCTCCAGCATCGCCGCGCGCAGCTCCGGGTTGCGCCAGTTGAGCTCGGGCTGCTGCTTGAGGAACTGGTGGAGATAATATTGGCCGGTGGCTTCGTCCCACGCCCAGGCGCTACCGCCGAAAAAGCTCTGCCAATTGTTGGGCGGTCCGCCATCGGGGGCGGGATCGCGCCAGATATACCAGTCGCGCTTGGGGGCGTCGCGCGACGACCGGCTTTCGCGGAACCAGGGGTGCTGATCCGAGCTGTGGTTGGGCACAAAATCGAGCAGCAGCTTGAGGCCGCGGGCATGCGCCGCATCGCGCAACGCGTCGAAGTCCGCGAGCGTGCCGAAGCGCGGATCGATCCCGCAATAGTCCGCCACGTCATAGCCGAAATCCGCCATTGGCGAGGGGAAGATCGGCGACAGCCACACCGCGTCAATGCCGAGATCGACCAGATAGTCGAGCCGCGCGGTGACCCCCGCCAGATCGCCGATGCCGTCGCCGTTCGAGTCGTTGAACGAGCGCGGATAGACCTGGTAGATCACGCCCGTCTGCCACCAGAGTGGGTCGGTCATTGAGGGTGTCCTGTAGCGCGTGCCGCTGCTTCCGCAGGGGCACAATGGGGCGCAGGGGCGTTCACCGGAATCGCGCCTTGGGGATATGCGTGATCCGGCACGCAAGATCCGCTTCACCGCTGGCGACGATGTACCGCTCGCCGGCATCGACAAGCCCGGTGGTGAACACCACCGGCGTCGGCAGGTACAGCTGGTGCGCGATGTCCGCGGTCAGTGCCGGATTGGCTTCGAGCAGCGGCACGGTATCTTCCTGCCGCAGGAGCACGCTGGGATCGTCGCGGTCGAGCAGCGCCCAGAAGCTGCGATAGATGCCGACGGCGTCGCGCTTCTCCACCCCGTGATAGATCAGCAGCCAGCCGGCATCGGTGAGCACCGGCTGGCTGCCGCCGCCGATCCGCTGATTCGAGGTCGAGCCCTTGCGCGCGCGGATGCCCGGCTGGTCGAGCGGCTTCCAGTGCAGCCCGTCGGGCGAGCGGGCGAGGTTGATCGATGGGCCGCCCAGATATGGGGAATCGTCCGGATAGGCGAAATAGACTTCGCCCAGCGGCCGGGTCAGCGCATGGAAGAACCCGCCGATCCGCCCCTCGAACAGCAGCATGTCCTTGTTCTGATGGTCCAGCACCACCCCGAGCAGTTCCCACTCGAGCCCGTCGGTCGAGCGGTACATGGCGGTGCAATGCCGCTCGGCCGATACGCCGCACACCGTCATCCAATAGGTGCCGTCGATGCACGTGATCCGCGCATCCTCGACACCGTAATCCATGTACGAGGCGCTGGGCGCGATGGCCTTGTCGTAATGCACCGCCACCACCGCGCGGGCATCGGCATCCAGTTCCACCGGCAGCAGCCAGGACAAGGAGGTGAGGCCGAGCAGCCGGGGGTTGCGGTCCTTGAGCGCGAACTGGCGCGGATCGGCCATGTCGAGCCCCGCCACGGGGTGGGCGTCGAGCACATAGCCCGAGGGCGTCCAGCGGATCGCCCGTGCATGCCCGTTCACCACCGGATCCCGCAGCGCCTCGGCCACGCGCACCATCAGCAGCAGGTTGCCGTTCGGCAGCCGCGCGAAGCCGGGATTGAAGGCGCCCAGCACAGTGGTCGCGTCGTCCACACCCTCGCGCAGCGGCGAGCGGGACAGGTCGACATCGTCGGGCCGGAAGATCAGATAATCGTCGCTCAAGCGCTTGCCCCCATGGGTTTCACGCCCAGCAACGGAGTCAGGCCCCGGCGGTTCCGGGCGCGGTTCCGGCTTCTTGTGCCTGGCGGTGGTGCCGGATCACCTCGTCGATGATGAAGCGCAGGAATTTCTCGGAAAATTCGGGGTCGAGATCGGCATCCTGCGCCAGCGCCCGCAGCCGGGCGATCTGCGCTTCCTCCCGGCCGGGATCGGCCGGAGCAAGGCCGGACTCGGCCTTGTAGCGTCCCACCGCCTGGGTCACCTTGAACCGCTCGGCGAGCATGAAGACGAGCGCCGCATCGATATTGTCGATGCTCTGGCGATAGCGGGTCAGCGTCGCGTCGGTCATGCGAATCTCCTTTGCCGCTGCGGCACGGCCATGCAAGCACCTCTTGCCTTTGCAATGCACAAAGGCCAGAGGCTCATTGCATATGAGCGCAACCGTCCACCGCCTGGGCTCGCGAACCCAGCCTTCGCTCGATCCGATCATGGCGCTGGTCGCCCAGGACATGAACCTGGTCAACGCGGTGATCCTCGATCGCATGCAGTCCGAGATTCCGCTGATCCCCGAACTCGCCGGTCACCTGATCGCTGGCGGCGGCAAGCGGATGCGGCCGATGCTTACGCTCGCCAGCGCCCGGCTGCTCGGCTATTCGGGGACGCGCCACCACAAGCTGGCCGCCGCCGTGGAGTTCATCCACACCGCGACGCTGCTCCATGACGACGTGGTCGACAGCTCGGACCTGCGTCGCGGCCGCCGCACCGCCAACATCATCTGGGGCAATCCCGCCAGCGTGCTGGTCGGCGACTTCCTGTTCAGCCGCTCGTTCGAGCTGATGGTGGAAGCGGAAAGCCTCAAGGCGCTCCACATCCTGTCCAACGCCAGCGCGGTGATCGCCGAGGGCGAAGTCAACCAGCTCACCGCGGTGCGCCGGATCGACCTGTCCGAGGATCGCTATCTCGACATCATCGGCGCCAAGACCGCGGCGCTGTTCGCCGCCGCCTGCCGGGTGTCGGCGGTGGTTGCCGAGCGTCCGGAGGCGGAGGAGCTCGCGCTCGACGCTTATGGCCGCAACCTCGGCATCGCCTTCCAGCTGGTCGACGATGCGATCGATTACGTCTCGGACGCGTCGACCATGGGCAAGGATGCCGGCGACGATTTCCGCGAAGGCAAGATGACCCTGCCGGTGATCCTCGCCTATGCGCGCGGCAACGAGGCGGAACGCGGCTTCTGGAAGGAAGCGATCTCGGGCCGCCGCATCTCGGACGAGGATTTCGCCGAGGCGATCCGGCTGGTGCAGAGCTGCCGCGCGGTGGACGATACGCTGGCGCGCGCCCGCCATTACGGCCAGCGCGCGATCGATGCGCTGGGCGGCTTCCGCGCCTGCGAGGCGAAGGACGCGATGGTCGAAGCCGTCGAATTCGCGGTGGCGCGCGCCTACTGACGCGCGCCAGCCCGCCCGGGGATTACTCCTCGGTCGACTTCTCTTCGCCTTCGTCCTCGTCGACTTCGAGCGCGTCTTCCTCGTCCATGTCGAGCACTTCCTCGATGCCCTCGACGATAAGGTCGAGCTGCTCGTAGCTCGCCGTCATCTCGATGGTCTCACCGTCCTCATCCTCGAGGTGGAGGGTGTAATCGCCGTCGCTGTCCGGGGTGATGGTGAACTGGGAAAGGATTCGTGCCATGTCGCGCTCCTCTGGCGGTGAGTCCGCCTAACCACGCTTGTCCCGAATGGTTGCAGCCGAATGACGCCGACCTTGCCGATCCACGCTGTTTTGCCGGCGCTGCTCGCTGCGCTGCGGTCGGCAAGCAACGCGGTGCTGGTCGCGCCGCCGGGCGCGGGCAAAACCACGGCGGTGGCGCCGGCGCTGCTCGGCGAGGCCTGGTGTACCGGCGAAATCCTGCTGCTGTCCCCGCGCAGGCTGGCGGCGCGCGCCGCGGCAGAACGGATGGCGGCGCTGGCAGGGGAGAGCGTCGGCAAGACCTTCGGCTATGCGACGCGGATGGACAGCAAGCGCTCGGCGGCGACGCGGGTGACGGTCGTCACCGAGGGCATCTTCGTCAATCGCATCCAGGCCGATCCCGAGCTGGCCGGCGTCTCCGCCGTGCTGTTCGACGAAGTGCATGAGCGCAGCCTCGACAGCGATTTCGGGTTGGCACTTGCGCTCGACGCACAGGGCGCGCTGCGGCCGGACCTGCGGCTGGTCGCGATGTCGGCGACGCTCGACGGCAGCCGCTTCTCCGGGCTGATGGGCGACGCGCCGATGGTGGAGAGCGAAGGCCGCAGTTTTCCGCTGACGCTGCGCCATCTCGGCCGTGCGGCCGAGGCCCGGATCGAGGATTCGGTGGCTGGCGCGGTGCGGCAAGCATTGCGCGAGGAAGAGGGCGGTATCCTCGCCTTCCTGCCCGGCGTGGCGGAGATCGAGCGGACCGCCGAGCGGCTGGGCGAACTCGGCGGCGCGGTGCTGCACCGGCTGCACGGCAGCCTGGAGCCCGCCGCCCAGCGCGCCGCGATCGCGCCCGATCCGGAGGGGCGCCGCAAGATCGTGCTGGCGACCTCGATCGCGGAGACCTCGCTGACGCTCGACGGCATCCGCGTGGTGGTCGACTCCGGGCTGGCGCGGCGACCGCGCTACGATCGCGCGGCAGGGATGACGCGGCTGGTCACCGAGCGTGCCAGCCAGGCGGCGGTGACGCAGCGGGCAGGGCGTGCGGCGCGGCAGGGGCCGGGGAGCGCCTATCGGCTTTGGGAGGAAGCGGCGACGGCGGGGCTGCCGCGCTTCGATCCGCCGGAGATTCTGGAGGCCGATCTGTCGGCGCTGATGCTCGATTGCGCGCTGTGGGGCGTGACCGATCCCCGCCAGCTTGCCTGGCTCGATCCGCCGCCCGAGGCGGCCATCGCCGAGGCGCGGGCGCGGTTGGGGGCGCTGGAGGCTATCGATGGCGACGGGCGCCCGACCGAGCATGGCAAGGCGATCGCGCGGATGCCGCTGCCGCCGCGGCTTGGGCACATGCTGGTGCGCGCGAGCGAACGCGGCATGGCACGGACCGCGGCGGACGTCGCGGTGTTGCTCGGCGAGCGGGGGCTCGGGGGCAATGACGCGGACCTGGAGCTGCGGTTGCGCCGCTGGAAAGGCGAACGCGGCCAGCGGGCGGAGAATGGGCGGCGTCTGGCCGACCGCTGGAGTAAGCTGGTCCCCGCTGCCGCAGCCGGCGCTCCCCTCCCGCTTGCGGGAGGGGTTGGGGGAGGGGCTGACGTGGCGGCTCCATCCCCAGCGGCGAGGCAAGCTACGCGTTCATCCCCTCCCCCGACCCCTCCCGCAAGCGGGAGGGGAGCGCAGACTGCGGGTTCGGGAGAAGACGTCGCCCTCTGCGTCGCACTTGCCTTCCCCGATCGGGTAGCGAAGCGCCGCGACGGCTCCGGCGAAACCTGGGCCTCCGTCGGCGGGCGCGGGTTCAAGCTGGACCCGACTTCACCGCTCGCCCGCGCCGACTGGCTCGCCGTGGCCGAAACGCAGGGCATGGCCGCCGGGGCACGCATCCTCTCCGCCGCACCGATCGACGCCGCCACGGTCGAGTCACTGTTCGCCGATCGCATCGAGACCCGCCGCACCGTCACCTTCGACCCTGCCACGGGCCGCATCGAAGCCCTGCGCGAACGAAGGCTCGGCGCCGTCCGCCTCTCCGGTGGCAGCGACTCGGGCGCGACGCCTGCGGAAATCGAATCGGCGCTGCTCGAAGGCGTGCGCACCCATGGCCTCCACCTGCTTCCCTGGTCCGAGACCGGGCAGGCGCTCCGCACCCGCGGCGCCTATGCCCGCATCGACGCGCTTACCGACGAGGCGCTGCTCGCCACGCTCGACGACTGGCTGCCCGCCGCGCTGGAGGGCAAGCGCCGGCTCGACGCGGTTGCGCCCGAATCGCTCACCCAGGCGCTGCAGAACCTGCTCGGCTGGGACGGGCAGAAGACGCTCGACCGGCTTGCCCCGGCGCGCTTCGAGACTCCCGCGGGCTCCAGCCACGCGATCGACTATGCCGCCGAAGCCGGTCCCACGGTGGAAGTGCGGGTCCAGGCGCTGTTCGGCCTCGCCGAGCATCCGATGATCGGGGGCAATGTGCCGCTGGTGCTCAGCCTCACCTCGCCCGCCGGCCGCCCGATCCAGACGACGCGCGACCTGCCGGGATTCTGGAAGGGCAGCTGGGCAGCGGTGGCCAAGGAAATGCGCGGCCGCTATCCGCGCCATCCCTGGCCCGAGGACCCGGCGGCGGCCTCCGCAACGCTACGGACGAAAAACGCTGATGCAAGGGCGCGCGGGGCGCGCTAAAGGGTGGCCCCATGAAGTCCGCTCGCATCTATCAGCGCGTCAAGAACGCGATGCAGTCCGGCCGCGCCCGGACCGACAATTGGGTCCTCGAGTTCGAGCCGCACACGCCGCAGCGGCCCGATCCGCTGACCGGGTGGGCCGGCGGCGGCGAGACCGCGAACCAGGTCCGCATTTCCTTCCCGACGCTGGAAGCAGCGAAGGAATATGCGGAGCGCGAGGGCTATGCCTATCACGTCGTGCCGGCGCCGCAGCGCAAGCTCAAGCTGCAGGCTTATGCGGATAATTTCCGCTAAGGCTTTCCTCGCGGCGGCGCTGTGCGGCCTGATCGTGGCACCGGTGGCCGAAGCTTCCGGTGCACGCAGCGCGAAGGCACGCCGCGTCAAAGGTGCCCGCCTCATCCGTAGCGGCGGCGCACGCGGCAGCAGCATCTTCGCGAACTGCGCCGCAGCACGTGCTGCGGGTGCGGCGCCGATCCGTGTCGGCGACCCTGGTTATAGCCGCCGACTCGACCGCGACGGCGACGGAGTCGCTTGCGAGCGCTGATAGCGCAGCGTCAGCCGGTGCCGCGCCCGAGCAGCGCGCCGCTGAGCACCAGCAGCATCTTCACGTCGACGGCCATGCCCCGCGCGCGACACTCGGCGATGAACGCGGGCAGCTCGGTCATCGGCACATGGTGGACCTTGATGTCCTCGCCATCCACGCCGCCGCCGTCACCGATGCGGGTGAGGCCGTGGACGCGGACCAGCGTGAAGCTCTCGCTGACCATGCCAGGCGAGGCGAAATACTCGCCGAGTTCCTCGACGCGGTCGCATGCATAGCCGGCCTCCTCCTCCAGCTCGCGCCGGGCAGCGGCCTCGATCGTGTCGCCTTCCTCGGTATCGCCGACGAGGCCCGCGGGCAGCTCGATGCAGCGGCGGCCGAGCGGCACGCGATATTGCTCGACCAGGATCACCCGGTCCTGATCGTCGATCGCGACGATCACCACGGCGCGGATGCCGCCGGTGCGCCCGACATATTCCCATTTGCCCTGGCGGAACACGGTGATCCACTTGCCCGCCCAGGGGGTCTCGATCTGTTCGTCGGTCATGGACAAGCCCTTAGAGCTCGATCAGCCGATCGGGAAGCTCGTTCACGTCGTCCGCCGCGCGCGGGAAATGCTCGGCCAGCACGATGCCGATCTGCGCCACCGCCGCTGCCATGCCCTCGGCCGGGCGGCCTTCCTTCACCTCCGCCAGCAGCGCCGCCATCGCCGCGCCCCACACTGCGGGGGTGACGCGCGAGTGGATTGCTGAATCGGCGAGGATCTCGGCGCGGTGCTCGGCGAGGCTGAGGTAGAGCAGCACGCCGGTGGAGCCGGTGGTACGCTTTTCGGCCGCGGTGCGGAACAGCGTCAGCGCGCGGGCATGGACCCGGCGCGTCTTGGTCGAACCCGGCGCGAGCGCGATCCGCAGCGCATCCTTGGCGAGCACCACGCGCACGAGCAGGAAGGTGAGCGATGTCACCACCAGCGTGGCGGTGAGATACCAGTGCGCCGGCACGGTCTGCGCCCAGGGATCGATCATCCGGCTGTGCAGCCATTCGATCGGCCAGGGCTGCCAGGCGAGCAGCGCCAGCACCAGCAGCATGGCGAGTACCGCCCAATGCAGCGCGACATCGGCATAATCGTCCGAGCGCCGCGCGAGCACCGTGACGATCTCGCCGCTGGTGCCTGACTCGGCCTGCGCCACGGCTTGCGCGACGCGCGCGCGATCCTGATCGGTCAATCGCATCCTCACCAGCTCCCCGAAGCGCCGCCGCCACCGAACGACCCGCCGCCGCCGGAGAAACCGCCGCCGCCGCCTCCGCCGCCGCCCCCCCAGCCACCGCCACCGCCCCAACCGCCATGGTCGTCGTCGTCGTCGCGGTGGCTCGCCGCGCGGCCGATCTCGTTGGCGATGGTCCACAGCACGATCGGCAGCATGCCGCTGTCATGGTCGCGATCGCGATAGGCCTGGCCGTCCCACGGTCCCGGTCGGCGTCGCCCGCCGAAGCGCGCGAGCATCGGCACCAGGATGACGACGAGGATGATGAACCACACGAGCAGCCCGATCGGCAGCCCGCCGCCCTGCCGCTTGCGCGCGGACGATTTGGTCGCCGTGTCCTGCGCCGCCTTGGCTTTCTGCTCGGCAGCCTCGAGGGGCTGCTTCATCTGCTCGGCAATGGCCTGCGCGCCGGCGACGATGCCGCCCGCCATGTCGCCCGCCTTGAACTTCGGCAGAATGACCTGGTTGATGATCTGGCTCGACAGCGCGTCGGTCATGATCGGCTCGAGCCCATAGCCGACCTCGATCCGCACCTTGCGCTCGTTCGGCGCGACGATCAGCAGGATACCGTTATTGGCCTCCTTCTGCCCGATCCCCCAGGCACGGCCGAGCTGATAGCCGTAATCGGCGATGTCATAGCCCTGCAGGTCCGGAATCGTCGCCACGACGAACTGCCGGCTCGACGCCTGCTGCACTTCCGCCGAAAGCTGGGTGAGTTGCGCGACCTGTTCGGCCGAGAGCAGATGCGCGTCGTCGACCACCCGGCCGGTCAGCTTGGGAAAGGTCGGATCGGCCAGCGCACTCGTCGCCCCGGCCAGCAGGGCGACGAGCAGCACTAGGAAACGCAGCACACGCATCAGCGACGCTCCGGGGGCGGGACGGATCAGTTGCCGTTCCCGAAATTCACCGTCGGCGCGACGTCGGCGCCGGCTTTGGCCTGGAACGGCGTCATCGGCTTGGCGCCGTAGAAGAGCTTGGCGCCCACCGCCTCAGGGAAGGTGCGGATGCGGGTGTTATAGTCCTGCACCGCCTGGTTATAGTCGCGGATCGAGATGGTGATCCGGTTCTCGGTCCCTTCCAGCTGGCTCATCAGCGTGGTGAAGTTCGCCTGGCTCTTGAGGTCCGGATAGGCCTCGACGCTCGCGAGCAGGCGCGAGAGCGAGCCGCCCAGCTGCTGCTGCGCCTGCTGGAACTGCTGGACCTTGTTTGCATCGGTCAGGTCATTGGCGGTGACCTGGATCGAGGTCGCCTTGGCGCGGGCACTGATCACGTCGTTCAGGATCTTGCCTTCGGAGGCGGCAGCACCCTTCACCGTCGCGACGAGGTTCGGCACCAGGTCGGCGCGGCGCTGATACTGCGCCTGCACGTCGGCCCACTTGGCCTTGGCATTCTCCTCGGCGGTCGGCACGCTGTTGAGCCCGCAGGCCGAGAGCGACAGAGCTGCGATCGGCACGAGTGCGGTACGAAACTTCATGGGGAAGCAACCTCCAAATCCCATCAACGGGGTGTCTTATACGACGCCTACACCGCAGGGAGGAAGCGAAATCGGACGCCGGGGGTTGGCCTGCATGCCCGACTTGGGCAAGGTCGCGATGCCTTCAGTATGGGAGAGATGGCGAATGTTGAAGGAATTCAGGTCGTTCATTGCGCGCGGCAACGTGCTCGATCTGGCGGTGGGTGTGATCATCGGCGCGGCGTTCGGTACCATCACCAAATCGCTGACCGACGACATGATCATGCCGCTGGTCGGCTGGCTGTTCGGCGGGGTGGACTTCTCGGGTTATTTCCTGCGGCTGGGCGCGATTCCGGCCAGCTATACCGGCTCGCCGACCAACTATGCCGCGCTCAAGGCTGCCGGGGTCCCGCTGATCGGCTTCGGCCAGTTCATCACCGTGGTGATCAACTTCCTGATCCTCGCCTTCATCGTCTTCCTGCTGGTGCGCACCGTGAACAAGGTGATCGCCGCCGCCGAGCGCGACAAGGCCAGCGGCGACGCGCCGCCCGCGGCGGATCCGGCGGATGTGGTGCTGCTGCGCGAGATTCGCGACGAGCTGAAGAAGCGCAACGCGGGGACTTAGGCCGCCGCCAGTTCCTCTGCGGTGGCATCGGCCAGACTGGTGCCGTCGAGGATGCGGGCGGTCTCGTCGCGGACGCGGGCCATCGCGCGGCGAATCGCGCAGGCGGCCTCGTCCTTACAGTCGTTGCAGGGGCGATAGGCGGTGCGGCTGACGCAGGGGACCAGCGCCAGCGGCCCCTCGATCACCCGGATGATCTCACCCAGCGAGATCAGGTGCGCGGGCCGCGCCAAACGGTAGCCACCCATCTTCCCGCGGGTGGAGACGAGGAAGCTCGCCTCGCGCAGGTCGGCGAGGATCAGCTCCAGGAATTTGCGGGGTACGTTGGCTTCCGCAGCTATGCGGTTCATCGGCACGGGCGCGCCGTCGATCGGCTGTTCGACAAGGAAGAGCATTGCGCGGAGCGCATAGCGGGAACGCTGCGTCAACATGATGCCTTCTCCATGCCAACCGAATGGGGCGGTGGAAAGGCCATATTCCTTTCAACCTGACCTTTTCATTAAGCGCAAACCGCCTATATGGGTCTTTGCCGGGTTCGCCCGGCTATGGCGATAAACAATGGCGTATACTAGATGCAGCGGACCCGGGGGCAGTACCCGGCGGCTCCACCATAAAAGGTGGTGTTTCTGGACACCGTTTCTGACGGGGCCGAACCAGGATCGACGTGTATTGAACGGCGCTGTCTTCGCTCGGAATGGGACCACCGCAACGGCCCATTACACAAGTGCCAACGATAACGAAGCACTCGCTATTGCGGCGTAACCTCACGGCTTAACGGCCTAAGGTTATTCTAAAATGCGCGGTTCGGGCCACACCGGGCAACAGAAGTGGACTCCAGCGGCCGCCAGGGGGGCCGGGCAACAGAACCCCCTGGACCTTCCTTGCCTCAGAGCGTCGCGAGCCAAGGCTCCACGGCGCCGAAATGCGCCTCCCAGCTGGGCATGGTATAGCCCTGTACGCGCGCCAACTGCTCCGTGCGAATATCGCCTTCCTGCAGATGGTGGGCGATCGCCGCGATCCAGCTCGCGCCGTCCAGCGGGTCGCAATAGATCGGCAGGTCGCCGGCGAGTTCGCGGAAGACCGGCAGGTCGCTCGCCACCACCGGCGTGCCGACGCCGAGCGCTTCCACCACCGGCAGGCCATAGCCTTCGGCGAAGCTGGGCATCAGCAGCGCGCGGGCGCCGCGCAGATAGCCGGCAAGCGCGGTATCGGCGCAATCCTCGATCACCTCCACATGCCCCCGCAGCAGCGGCAGCCGATCGAGCATCGCCAGCGCTGCCTGCGCTTCCCAGCCGCGCTGGCCGATGATGACCAGCTTGGGGCAGGCGGCGGCGTTGTGCGCGATCAGCCGGCGCCACAGCTGGAGCAGCAGCACATGGTTCTTGCGCCCCTCGATCGTGCCGAGCGTGACGAAATAGGGCCGGTCGAGCGCGATCGGCGCCGCGTCGGCGGGCAGCGGATGGCCGCCGAGCAGCGCGGGCAGCATCGGCGGGCAGGGCTTCCCTTCGGCGGCTGCGAATTCCGCGAAATCGTCCAGCGTCGCCTGCGAATTGCCGATGATCCCGGCGGCGCTGGTCAGGGCGTTGGCCATGCGCCGATGATGGCGAATGTCCTCACCCACCCGGCAGAATTCCGGGTGGGTGAGGGGGATCAGATCGTGGATGAGATAGACCGGCCGCACCTGCGCCCGTTGCACCCAGGCGACGAGCCCCGTTGCGTCCAGCCCGGTGTGGCCGACGTTCAGGTAGAGGCGGTCCTGCCCAAGCTGCCCGCCGCGCTGCGCCACGACGGCACGCATCGCCAGGCGCGGCGCGCGGCTGCGGAACTGCGGGCCCCCTTCGCGAATGAGGCGGAAGATCGCATCGGACAGCGTCGGCGTGAGGATCTGGCGCAGATTGCCGCGCTGGACCACAGCCTGCGCCCGATCGGCGAACCTGTCGACATAGGCCAGGCACACCCGGTCGATCCCGGTCGGCAGTCGTCCGGTCCAGGTGCGCCAGATCAGGCGGCTGATGTCGATAAGGAGATCGCGCTGCATTGCCGTGCTGAATCAGTCCGCCAGGCCGGATCGCGCGATCAAGAAAGCAAGCATGGTCACGATGCAGCATCGCTTGCGCCGGTACATGGGACAAATCAAGTCGTTGATGCAGGCCAAGGCAATGCGTAGGACGCGCGGTAGCACCGGCCGATCATCGGTGACAACGAGTGAGACCTTGATGGCGCGACGTATTTTGATGCCGCTGTTCCTTGCGTCGCTCGCGGCCAATCTGGTTGCGGCGCTGCTGGATCCCAGCTGGTGGGCGATTCCCGCGCTGCTCGCGGGCTGGTACGCTGCCGACCTCGCTTCGGGTCTCGTCCACATGTATATGGACTATCGTCCGACGCCGGCCGGCAAGGGCCTGGATGCGCTGTATTTCTATGCGGGGTCGCGCGAGTCCGATCATTACAAGGCGCTGTGGCGCGCGCGGATGGCGAAGGTGAGCCCGCTCGACCGGCTGGTCTATGACTTCAAGAACCATCATCCCCGCCCCGATGCGCTCGGCCGCCGCGATCTGTGGCGGCTGATCGGCAGCACGGTGATCCTGGGCGCGCTGCCCTTTTCGGTGCTGCTGAACGTGCTGGCCTTTACCGGGCTGGTGCCCGGCTGGGTGGCGGCGGGCGGCGTGGCGCTGCTCATCGGCGGCGCCTTCGCGCAATATTTCCACGGCGCCCTGCATCGGCAGCACAATCCCTGGATCGTGCGGGCGATGCGACGCTGCGGCCTGCTGATGACGCCGCAGGCCCATCAGTTGCATCACGATACGCTGCAGCGCGATTTCGCGACCAATTGCGGCTGGTCGAACCCGCTCGTCAACCGGCTGTTCCTCGCCGGGCGCCGCCGGGGATGGTTCGACGATGCCGGGCTCGAGCCGACGGCCTAGATGAACAGCGCGGTGTCGCTGACCCGCGCAATCTCTTCCGACGTTTCCCCCAGCAGCCGCTCGATGCTGTTGGCAACCAGCGTTTCGGTCGCCGACTCGCTGGCGAGGCCCCCGCGCACCAGGCAATGGGCATGCAGCACCCGGCGGAAGGCGTCGTACAACGCCATGTCGGGTGTCTGCGGTGCATCCCAGAACCGGTCGAGGTGTCCCTGGTGGGTCACGCCCGGAATGTCGTAGATCGCGTCGCCCAGCACGATCACGGGCCTGCCCGCGGCAAGCGCAAGCGTGCCTGAAGTGCTGTTCACGCACACCATGCCGCGCGCCTCACGCGCCAGCCTGCTCAGATCGCCGCCGTCGAGATGGTGCACACGGTCCGCGATGCCGAGCGCCTTGGCCCGCTTCTGCAGGAAGGTCCGCCAGTTGTGGAAGCCGCAGTCGAGCGGATGTTCCTTCACCAGCAGATGGGCATCGGCCGGAGCGCAATGGGCGAAGCTGTCGAGCACATAGTCCGCCGCCGTCATCATCGTTCCGAACGGGGAATGCTCGCGGATCTGATAGTCGCCGGTCAGCTGCAGCGGGAACAGGAAAAAGGGCTTGCCTGCAATTGCCGCCAGCGTGGCCTGCGCCTGCGCGGCGCGGCGCCGGCTGATCGCGAACTTGCGCAGCCAGCCAAAGCCTTCGACGAGGATCAGGCCCTTCCGGTGCGATCGGTAGAAGGGGAAGCGGACCCGCCCGGTGATCACGCGGTGATAATACCAGTAGGAGTCGCGCGCACGCCTTCCAAAGCTGGCGGTAATCGAAGGCAGATCGGGCAGCGGGGGCAGCGCCCGGGCGCGTTCCAGCAGCGTCGCGGGGTCGCGCTCGAACGTGGAGTGACCGTTGACGCCATCCGGCTCCAGCGTCATCCAGTCAGGCCGGATATAGCCTTCCTCATAGACATGGATCGCCACGCCCCGCAGCTTCGCCAGGCGGTGCGCCGCCAGGTGCATCGGCCGGCAATCGCCGTAGAGCACCAGATCGGTGATATTGTGTTCGCGGACGAATCGATCAAAGAAGATCGGCCACGCCGCCATGCGACCATTGTAATCCACGCCGCCCGTCGGCCAATCGTAGCGGTCGCCGCCATTGAGGTTGATGCGATGGACGGCGCAGCCGCGCGTTTCCAGTTCGCGGCTCAGCTGCCAAAAGAACGGTCCCGGCGGCCCCTGCAGAAAAAGAAACGAACGCCGTAACGGCCACACATGCTTCATCGCCGAGATCCTCTGCGCGCGAAGCTGCGTTTAACCTTCCCTTGCAATGTACGCAATCGTTCCAGCAGCGTCGGCGTCGCGGCGACATCGGCAATCATGCGGTCCACCAATATCTCCACTGGGCAGGGCAACCGGGTTACGGGGTCCAGATACCGTGGATACAGGATCAATACTGCCGCCACGAGTTCGGCGAGCGAGCGACGCGCCGTACGCCGTGCCGGAACCGGGCCCAGATCCTGGGTCAGGCCCCATCCGGCGTAGAAGGGAACCCCGTGGGTGAAGACCTGCTTGCCCCGCAACAGCGCCTCGAACCCCGCCAGCGAGGTGAGCACATGGAGCGCGTCGACCATGTCGAGCAGGGCGGAGATCGGAGCTTCGCGCTCGATCCGGTCGGCATGGGCCAGCGCCACCGTATCCTCGATCGCGCCCTTGCGGTGCCCGGCCTCGACGTCCGGATGTGGTTTGTAGATCAGATAGGCATCGGGCTCCGCGGCGCGGGCGGCGACGAGCAGGTCCAGGTTGGTCATGCCGGCGGCCCCGCACAGGATCGATCGATCGTCTTCCACCTGGCCGGTGACCAGCACGTGCCGTCGGTCGCCTGCCGGACGCGCGAGCGCGGCACCGCCGCGGCCATATTTGCTCAGCCCTTCCGCGACGATGCGGGCGATCAGCGCCTCCGCGCGGGCAAGCAGTGCCGGTTCGACATCGCCGCGTTCGATCAGGGTCTCGAGGTCGCTGGGCCGGCTCGGATCGAAATGCACGCCGCTGCGATCGACCGCGATCGACAGTGGCGGCACGCAGTTCGCGCCGAGGCCTACCGACCGGACGAAACCGTCCTCGATTTCGCCGACCGGTGCGCCTTCCGCATCGATCCGATGGAGCATCGCCGGCGGTACCCGGGAGCGCCACATCAGCGTCGTGCCGCCCGCAATGCCCCCCGCGCGATAGCGCGGCCCGGCGCCGCCGTCCCACAGCAGTGCCTCCACCGTCTCGCGCTTCCAGCCGGCGACGCCGAGCACCCGCGTCACGTCGCGATTGCTATCGATCAGCGTCCGCCATTCGCCGAGCAGCGTCAGGATTCGCGCGATCGGGGCGGGGGCGCCGGTGAACGGGTCGCGGTAGCGGCGACCCGCCAGCAGCTCGGCTGCGACCACCCGCTCCAGCGCTGCCGGATCCGCGCCATCGCCCAGGTCCGAGAACCGGCCGGTGCCGAAGAGGTGTAGCGCGCAACCCGTCAGCGCTGCCACGAGGGCGATCTCGCTATCGGCATCGGCGAACACCGTCCTGGCGCGCAGCAGCAGCCACCATGGGTCTGCGGGACCCACCTGTACCAGGCCGGCCAGCGTCGCGCCCGTCGAGACGCCGTGCGCCCCGGCATCGGCAGGCGCGGCGGTGAGCATCCGGCGCAACTGGGCGGAGGTGCGCGGCACGAAGAGCAGGTCGCGGTTGGAAGGAAGCGCCGGCTGCGCCTGCCAGAAGCCGCCACCGACGCGGAGTGTACGCAGCTGCGCGATCACCGCGGCGGGGTCGCCCGCAGCACTATCCGGCGCAGGCGCCTCCAACCGCGCGATGCGCGCCCGCGGGAAGGGTGGCATGCGCAGAAAGGCCGGCGCCGGCCGCGCCATCAGATGATCCCGCGATCCGCGAGCGTCGCTTCGATCGGGGCGAGATCGGTGGGATTGTTGAGTTCGATCGGATCCCAGCCGGGGGCCTCGAGCGCGATCACGTCGATCGGGATGCCGTGGTGCAGGAAGCGCAGCTGCTCCAACCCTTCGGCCAATTCCGCCGGGGAGGGTGGCAGCGCGCGGTAGCGGCGCAGCGCGTCGGGCCGATAGGCGTACAGGCCCAGATGGAGCCGGACCGGATTGTCCGCATCCGCGGGCGGGGAGGCGAGGAAGGGCAGCACGCGCTTCGAAAAATACAGCGCACGGCCGGCGGCATCGGTCACCGCGGTCGTTCCGCCGCTCCGCCCCGCTGCCTGATCGGCCAGCAAATGGGTATAGACAGTGGCGGAACACCGCATGGCCACCGTGGCGACCGCGCATTCCGGATGGTGCTCCATCCAGTCGGCCAGTGCCGCGACGAAGTCGGGCGGGGTGAGCAGCGCGTCGCCCTGGAAGTTGATCACATAATCGGGTGCCATGCCCAGGACGTCGATCGCCGCCGCAACCCGTTCCGTCCCATTCGCACAGGATTCGGGAGTCATCACCGGCGCCTCGCCCAGCGCCTGCACCGCCTCCGCGATTCGGGCGTCATCCGTGGCGACGTGCAGCGGCAGGTCGCGCCGCGCGGCATGGGCGGCTGCAATCGTCCGCGCGATCAGCGGCTGCGCTACGCCGGTCGCGCCGCGCACCGGGGCCAGCGGCTTGCCGGGATAGCGCGAGGATGCGTAGCGCGCAGGGATGATGATGACGCCGCCCGGCGTGCGTACCGTTTCCATCGCGGTCGTGCTCAGGCGCCGAGCCGCAGATCGTGGATGTGGAGCAGCCCCCAGGGGCGCCGCGATCCCGCCTTCTCCATCACGAACAGCACGGTGATCTTGTTCTCCTGCATGCGGGCCACCGCTTCGTCGACGGTCGCATCCTTGGTAATGGTTACCGGATCGCGCGTCATCAGCTCGCCCGCCACCGCGAGCAGCACCCGGTCGAACGAACGCCGCAGATCGCCGTCGGTGATCACGCCGATCAGCTCGCCCGCGCCATCCACCACGCCGGCGATGCCCTTGCCGCACGACGTCATCTCCAGCACGACGTCGCGTGCGCAGGCTTCCGCGCGTACCAGCGGCAGTGGCTCGGTCCGGCGGATCAGCGCGCCGAGCGTCTGCAGGCCCCAGCCGATTCGGCCGCCGGGATGCCAGCGCGCCAGCTCGTTGCGCGAGGTGCCGCGCTTGCGCATCGCCGCCACTGCCAGGGCGTCGCCCAGCGCCAGCATCATCGTCGTCGAGGTCGTCGGCGCCACGCCTTCGGGGCAGGCCTCCCCGCATTCCGGCAGCAGGAGCGTGATCGAAGCGTTGCGGGCCAGCATCGATTCCGCCCCGGCCGTCATCGCGATCACCGGCACCGACAGCCGCTGGGCATGCGTCAGCACCGCCGCGACCTCGGGCGTCTCGCCCGAATTGGAGAGCACGATCAGCACGTCGCCGCTGCGCATTACACCGAGATCGCCGTGCGAGGCCTCGCCCGGGTGCAGATAGTAAGCGGCGCTGCCCGTCGCCGAAAGCGTTGCGGCGATCTTGCGGGCGATATGGCCGGACTTGCCCATGCCCGCCAGGATGATGCGCCCGCGGGCGCCGACCAGCAGATCGACGGAAGCAGAGAAAGCGGCATCCAGCCGCCTGGCGAGCATCGCCAGCGCAGCCGCTTCGGTACGAATGACCTCCGCGCCATGTTCGATGATGGTCTGTACGCTACTTACTTCCATGCCCTTCCCTTCGTGATCGCGTCGCTTGCCAGCACCGATCGGAAAGCATCCGATCCGGCAGCGATCAATCACGCCCTTCGCGCGTCTCGCACTCGAAAAGCTTTGATGCAAGACCAACGGGCCCGATCAATCATCCAGCACGACCTTGTCGCCGGCCGGCTGCCAGGGCTGGCCCATCCAGTTCTGGAGTCGATCACGGACGCGCCACATCACGTCTATCCGCCGTTCGGCTATTCCTGGGATGCTCAGCAGATCGGCGCCGGTCCACGGTACGAAAGGATTGCGGCGACTGAACGACCATAGTTCCAGCCGCCGGCTCGGGCGGGTCGCGGCGACGCGGGCGTGGAACCCGCAGGTGTCGGCCACGACGAGCGTGTTGGCCGGGACCGGGAAGCGCTGTGCAGCCGGCAGTCCCAGACCGGGCAGTTCCTCCGGCGAGACGCGCAGCGATCCGCGCGCCGACAGGAAGTCCTCGCTCGTGCCTGCGCTCAGGCTGCGCGCCTGTTCCCAGTCGAGACGCGCCGGGGTCAGCCGATGCGAGCCGGGAACATAGGAGAAGGGGCCATCCGCCTCTTCGACGTCGTTGAGGAAGAACCAGGCCTTCAACGTCGGGTGGAAGGTGTCGGCATGCAGGTTGGTCTGGGGATCCGGGTCCGGAATGTCGCTGTTGGTCAGGATCGTCTGGATATAGTGGAGCGGCTGGCTGCGGAAGCTGCCCACATAGCGGCACAGCGCGCGGAACCGCGCGTCGCGCAGCAGCGCCTGTGCCTGCGGGACCGACTGGAGGAATGCCGGGCCGATCGCGATGCGGCGGGTGATGGTGTTGCCCTGGCGCATCTCGCGTGTCGCAAATCGCTGGGCCAGCACCGTGTCGCGCAGAGCGGCGAACGTCGCCGGGGGCAGGAAATCGCGGACGATGACGAACCCGTCGCGATCGAATGCGGCGCGATCCTGTTCAGGAAGGTCCGCCGTCAGGCGGGCGCGGCGGCTCCAGGCGAGCTGATGGGCGATCTTCACCCGTGCGCGGTGCAGGCCGCGGGCATTGAGGCGGCGCGATCCGATAATGGGATTGTCGCGAAACGACTTGGCGCCGGTGGCTAGTTGGGCGACCCACCAGGGGGCAGCCAGCATCGAAGGCATGCAAGGTCTCACTCGAACGCGATGGTTTGCGACCCATCCGGTTGCTGCAGCGCAATCTCCAAGTCCGTTCCGCCAAAAAGCCGCAGGCGTCAAGCTGCAGATCTGCGCTTTAGCGTAAATCGGCAAAAAAGGTTTTGCGAGAGCGGCTTATGCCGCCAATGCCGCTGCCCGTTCGGTTTCGGCGATCCAGCCGCCGCCGAGTACGCGGTCGCCGGCATAGAGCACCGCCGCCTGGCCCAGGGCGACGCCGTACTCGGGCGTCTCGAACACCACTCGGTCGCCTTCCATACGCGCCGGCACCGGCTTGGCGAGGCTGCGGACCTTGGCGGTCATCGGCCCGGCATGGTCGCCGCCCAGCCAGTTGATGTTCTCCAGCCGTGCCGCGCCCACCGCCAGCGCACGGCGCGGGCCGACGACGACGCGCTTGGTCTCGGGTTCGAGCCGCAGGACATAATAGGGCTCGGGCGCGCCGCCGATCTCCAGCCCGCGGCGCTGGCCGACGGTGAAGTGAATCAGCCCGCGATGCTGCCCCAGCCGGGTGCCGCTCTCGTCGACGATCTCGCCGCCTGCCTCGGCCTCCGGCCGCAGCTTCTTCACCAGCGTGGCATAGTCGCCGTCGGGGACGAAGCAGATGTCCTGGCTGTCGGGCTTGCCGGCAACGCCCAGCCCCAGCTCTGCGGCGAGCGCGCGCACCTCGGGCTTGGGCAGGCCGCCCAGCGGGAAGCGCAGATAGTCGAGTTGGCTCTGCGTGGTCGCGAACAGGAAATAGCTCTGGTCGCGCGCCGGATCGGCGGCGCGGTGCAGCTCGGCCCCCTCGGCGCCCACCACCCGGCGGACATAATGGCCGGTGGCGAGGCAATCGGCGCCGAGGTCGCGCGCGAGCGCGAACAGATCGGTGAACTTCGGCCCCATGTTGCACTTCACGCAAGGGATCGGGGTGCGGCCCGCCATATACTCGTCGGCGAAGTCGTCGATCACCTGGGTCTGGAAGCTGCTCGCATGGTCGAAGACATAATGTGCGATGCCGAGCTTGTCGCATACCGCGCGCGCGTCGCGGATGTCGCGGCCGGCGCAGCAGCTGCCGGAGCGGCCCACTGCCTCGCCATGATCGTAGAGCTGCAGCGTAATGCCGATCGTCTCTGCCCCGCTGCGCGCCGCCAGCGCGGCGACGACGGAGGAATCGACGCCGCCGGACATGGCGACGACGATACGCCGCCCTGAAAGCGGCTCGGCTAGCTGGAAATCACCGGGGGTCATAGCCGCCCAGATAGGGCAGGCCCGTTCCGGTTGCCACCCGGGGTTCGCGGAAACCTGCCGGACATGGAAGTTAAGCCGAGGTTTTCAGCGCCTTTACGGCCCTTTCAGCACTCGCCGTTTATACTGCGCGCTCGAAGGACGACTGGAAACGCATTGGTGGACTTGAGTTTTGCCCATCCGAACCGCGACTTGGGCACTGCGATGCTCCCTACGGGGCTGGCGGTGCTGATGGCGATGGTGACGAGCCGGCAGGCCGCCAGCCCCACCGCGCGGATTCAGACCCGGCTTTCGATGCCGCTTCCCGTGGCAGCGTTGCTCGCGCCGGCCGATGGTTGTTTCCATCGCGTGGTCGCGACGGCGCTGCACCAGTGGGGAGAGGCGTGAAGCGCGCGTTTACCTTGCCATTTTAGCCGATGTTCAAGGCAGGCCCGTAAAAGTCGTTTCACGGTTGCGTAACAGGGGCGGCCGGCCCCGATGAGGTTTGGTAGATGATTGAGAACCAGAAGATCCGTCCTGCCAAGGTGATTGGTCCGCTCGGCGAGCCGCTGACCCTGGACAGCCTGCCCCCGCCCAACACCACCCGCTGGGTGGTGCGGCGCAAGGCCGAGGTCGTGGCCGCGGTGAATGGCGGGCTGCTGACCGTGGACGAGGTGTGCGATCGCTATGGCCTCACCGTTGAGGAATTCGCCGGCTGGCAGCGCGCGATCGATCGTTCGGGCATGCCGGGGCTGCGCGTCACCCGCATCCAGCATTATCGCTCGCTCTACGAACGCCAGCAGAAGTTCTGATTTTTTCGTATCGCGTGCCGAAAGTTCCCTTGACAAGGTAAAATATCGGTTTGGAACCAAACTGACCATTCGCGGATTTTCCATTACGTCGCCCGGGTCGCCGGGCAAGTAAAGGAGGGACGAATGGTAGGCTTTATCGTTTGGCTCGTCATCGGCGGCGTCGTCGGCTGGCTTGCAAGCATCATCATGCGCACCGATGCCCAGCAGGGCGTCTTCTTGAACATCGTCGTCGGCATTGTCGGCGCCTTCGTCGGCGGACTTCTGTTCGGCGGCAACATCAACAGCGGCGTGATCACCCCGATGACCTTCCTGGTCTCGCTGGTGGGTGCGGTCATCCTGCTGGCGATTGTCAACCTGGTGCGTCGCGGCGCGGTGCGTTAAGCATCCCGCGGTCACCAGACCAAAAAAAGGGCCGTCCCAGCCGGGGCGGCCCTTTTTTCATGTCCTGATCATTTCAACAGGAAACGCACTGAAACGCTGGCGGTGACCTTTTGCTCGCCCGGCACGATCGCGGTGTCTGCCTCGGCCATCATTGCCTTGCCCCGCATCAGCATCGGCATTGGCTGCGGCGCCTGCGGCATGCCGGCTTCCGAGATCAGCAGGATGCGGTCAACCTTGAGCCCCGCCGCATGCGCGTAGAGCGCGGCGCGCGCCTTGGCCTTGGCGATCGCGTCGCGCCGCGCCTCGTCGAGCGCGCCGTCCTCGTCGGCGAGGGTGAGGTTCGGCCCGGCGATGTTATTCGCGCCCTGTGCGACCAGCGCATCGAGGATCGTGCCGCTCTTGGCGATGTCGCGGAAGCGCACGGTCAGCTGGTTCGACGCCTGATAGCCGGTGATCACCGGCGGCTTGTTGTCCTGATAGCGATATTGCGGCGCGAGGTTGACCGCGCTGGTCTGCAGGTCGCGCTCAGAGATCCCGGCCTTGCGTAGCGCAGCCAGCACGGCCGCCATCCGCGCGGCATTCTGCTGCATCGCCTCACCGGCCGTAGGGGCGGCGGTGACCACCCCCGCCTGGATCAGCGCGAGATCGGGCACGCGGGTGGTCGTTCCCTCGGCGACGATGTCGAGCACGGTGCCGTCGGCCGGGATCGGCTGGGCGACCGCCTGCGCCTGGGCGAAGGCATGCGGTGCGGCGGCCAGCGCGAGCAGCGCGGCAAGCGGCAAAGAGCGGATCATGTGGATGTTCCTCCTGTGGTTTGTCGTCATCCTGCCTCGGCTTGTCGACGCCGGCTCACGAACCTAGGCTGAACGAAACAACGCCAACAAACGATTGCCGTTACTTGCAAGCTCTCGCAGGCGGGGGACTTTTTCTTTGGCATCACTTGCGCGCGTACATGCAACCGGGCATGCCGCCGCGCGTTGCTACACCGGCCTTGTGGGCGGTGCTATATTCCTATAATACAGTGCGACGAGGGGCGTGTACGCGCCTCGAACGAGGTGGGCGCATGAATTACGAGGCAGGGATGTTGGATCGGCAGGAACAGCTCGGGTTCGAGGGGGAGCCGGCGCGGCGTGGGCGGCGTTGGCTGTGGATCGGCCTTGGCGCCTTCGTGCTGGTCGTGGTCGCCGGCTTCCTGATGATGCGCCCGGCGAGCAAGCCGCTTCCCGCCGCCAAGGGCGCCAAGGACCAGAGCCAGCTGCTCACCGTCACCGTCTCCGCGCCGGGGCAGCAGACCGCCTCGACGATCGTCACCGGCACCGGCAGCCTCGCCGCCAAGCGCGAGATGCCGGTCGGCGTGGCGGGCGAGGGC
Source organism: Sphingomonas sp. 22176 (assembly GCF_052045505.1). Classification (NCBI taxonomy): domain Bacteria; kingdom Pseudomonadati; phylum Pseudomonadota; class Alphaproteobacteria; order Sphingomonadales; family Sphingomonadaceae; genus Sphingomonas; species Sphingomonas sp. 22176. The sequence continues at coordinate 789,527 of NZ_JBQEPL010000001.1, forward strand.
GGCATCGTCACCCGCGTGCTGGTCGATGCCGGCAGCTGGGTGCAGAAGGGCCAGGTACTCGCCGTGGTCGATCGCTCGGTCCAGGCGCAGACCGCCGAGTCGCTGGCCGCGCAGATCCGCGTTGCCGAGGCCGATGCCAAGCTGGCGCAGGCGAATCTCGAGCGCGCCGAGAAGCTGGTCGGGAACGGATTCATTTCGCGCGCCGATATCGATCAGAAAACCGCCGCGCGCGACCAGGCGCTGGCCCGTGTCCGCGTCGCCAAGGCGCAGCTGGCCGAAACCCAGGCGCGCAACCGCCGGCTCGACATCCGTGCGCCGGAAGCCGGCCTGGTGCTCGCCCGCCAGATCGAGCCGGGCCAGATCGTCAGCTCGGGTTCGGGCACGCTGTTCCGCATGGCGATGGACGGCCAGCTCGAACTGCGCACCCAGCTTTCCGAAGCCGACGTTCAGAAGCTCCATGTCGGCGCGCCGGCGGAAGTGACCCCGGTCGGCAGCCAGACCAGCTTCAAGGGCCAGGTGTGGCAGGTCTCGCCGGTGATCGACCCGACCAGCCGGCTCGGCATCGCCCGCATCGCGCTGCCCTATAACCCGGCGCTGCGCCCCGGCGGCTTCGCCAGCGCGCGGATCGTCGCGGGGTCGGTCACCTCGGTGATCCTGCCGCAATCGGCGGTGCAGAGCGACCAGCTGGGCACCTATGTCTACATCCTCAATGACAAGAACGAGGCGGTGCGCCGCGACGTGAAGACCGGCGACGTTTCGGACCAGGGCGTGCGGATCACCAGCGGCCTGAGCGGCAACGAGCGCGTGGTGATGACCGCGGGCGCGTTCCTGAATCCGGGCCAGAAGGTCATTCCCCAGCTCCAGAAGAAGTAAGGGATTGGCGCGATGAGCTTTCGCAACATCTCGGCCTGGGCCATCCGCAACCCGGTCCCGCCGATCGTCCTGTTCCTGTTCCTCACCATCGCGGGGCTGGTCAGCTTCAGCCGCATGGACGTGAACAACAGCCCGGACATCGACTTCCCGATCGTGTGGATCTCGATCAGCCAGCCCGGCGCCGCGCCGAGCGAGCTGGAGACGCAGATCACCCAGAAGGTCGAATCCGCCGTCCGCAGCCTGCAGGGCATCGACGAGATCAACTCGACCGTCTCCGAAGGCAACACCCAGACGGTGGTGCAGCTGGCGATCGGCACCCCGATCGACCGCGCGGTGGAAGACGTGCGCAGCGCAATCCAGCAGATCCGCGGCAACCTGCCCGATGGCATTCTCGAGCCGCAGGTCGGCCGCGTCGACAGTGCCAGCAGCAACGACATCGCCAGCTTCACGGCGACCGCGACCGACATGACGGTCGAGCAGCTTTCCTGGTACATCGACAACACCGTCTCCAAGGAGCTGCTGTCGATCAGTGGCATGGCGGCGGTGCAGCGCAACGGCGGCGTCACCCGCGAAGTCAGCGTCGTGCTCGATCCGGTCAAGCTCGCCAGCTATGGCCTCACCGCAAGCCAGGTGAACCAGCAGCTCCGCCAGGTGAACCTCAACGCCGCGGGCGGCCGCGCGCAGATCTCGGGCTTCGAGCAGTCGCTGCGCGTCGTCGGCAATGCCAAGGACGCCTATACGCTGGGCCAGAGCCAAATCGCGACCGGCACCGGCCGTACCGTGCGGCTCGCCGATATCGCGACGGTGAAGGACGGCTTTGCCGAGCAGCGAAACTATGCGCGCTACGACGGCCATCCGGTGATCTCGTTCGACATCCAGCGCGCCAAGGGCGCCTCGGACGTCACGATCTACGAGGAAACGCAAAAGAAGCTGCAGGCGCTCCAGAAGAACAACCCCAACGTCCATTTCGAGCTGCTCGACAACTATAGCAAATACGCCAAGGAGCAGTTCGACACCGCGATGGAAGCGATGATCGAGGGCGCGGTGCTCGCCGTCGTCGTCGTGTTCCTCTTCCTGCGCGACTGGCGCGCGACGGTGATCTCGGCGCTGGCGATCCCGCTCTCGGCGATTCCCAGCTTCTGGTTCATGGACATGATGGGCTTCACGCTCAACCAGATGACGCTGCTCGCGCTCAGCCTGGTGGCAGGCGTGCTGGTCGACGACGCGATCGTGGAGATCGAGAACATCGTCCGCCACATGCGGATGGGCAAGTCCGCCTATCAGGCCTCGATCGACGCGGCGGACGAAATCGGCGTCGCGGTGCTGGCGACGACCATGTCGATCGTCGCGGTGTTCCTGCCGGTTAGCGTGATGCCGGGCATCTCGGGCCAGTTCTTCAAGAATTTCGGTCTCACCGTGGTCGCCGCTGTGCTGATGTCGCTGGCCGTGGCGCGCATGCTCACGCCGATGGTCGCCGCCTATTTCCTCAAGGCCCATGGCCATGTCGAACATGGCGGCGGGCCGGTGATGCGCGTCTATGTCCGTCTGCTCGAATGGACGCTGATGCATCGCTGGGTGGCGATCCTCGCCTACGTTCTCTCGCTCGGTGGCACGATCGGCCTGCTTGTCGGCATGCCGCAGACCTTCCAGCCGGCGCAGGACGAAGACACCGTTACCGCGACGGTCGAGATGGTGCCGGGCACCACGCTGGAGCAGACCGATCGGATCGTCCAGCAGGTCGCAGGCATCCTGCGCGCCGAGCCGGCGGTGCAGCATACCTATGCCCGCACCCAGGTCGGCAATGGCCGGGTCACCGCCACCCTCGCCGAGAAAAATACGCCGGGCCGCACCGAAACCAGCACCGAGTTCGAAAAGCGCGTGGCCCCCAAGCTGCTCGCCATTCCCGATGCGCGGGTGAATTTCCGCTCGCAGTTCGGCTGGGGCTCGTCGGGGCGTGACCTGACGATCACGTTGGGCGGCGAGGATCCGGAGCTGCTCAACAAGACCGCGCTCACCCTGATGAAGCAGATGGAGGGCCTGAAGTCGGTCGTCGCGCCGCGCATCTCGGGCGATCTGCAGCGGCCGGAGATCGTGATTTCGCCCCGGCTCGACCTCGCGGCCGATCTGGGCGTGACCACGGCCGCGCTGTCCAACGCGATCCGCGTTGCGACGCTGGGTGACATCGAGCAGAACAGCGCCAAATTCTCGCTGTCCGATCGCCAGATCCCGATCCGCGTCGCGCTCGATCAGGATTCACGCACCAAGCTCGACACGCTGCAGAACATGCGCGTGCAGACCCAGACCGGCGGTTCGGTGCCGCTCTCGGCGGTGGCGGATATCCGCTTCGCCGCGGGGCCGACCAAGGTCGAGCGCCTGAACCTGCAGCGCCGCCTGGTGGTGGGTGCCGACCTCGCGATGAACCCCGCGACGGGCAAGCCCTATGTCTCGGGCGACGTGATGAAGGAGATCCACAATCTCCCGGTCATGAAGCAGCTGCCGGTGGGCGTGGCCGAGATGACCGTGGGCCAGGCCAAGTGGCAGGGCGAGATGATCCAAAACTTCATCGTCGCGCTGGCATCGGGCATCTTCCTGGTCTTCGCGGTGATGGTGCTGCTGTATCGCCGCTTCGTCTCGCCTATCGTCAACATGGGCTCGCTGCTCAACGCGCCGCTGGGCGGGCTGATCATGCTGGCGATCCTCGGCATGCCCGTGTCGCTGCCGGTCTATATCGGCATGCTGATGCTGTTCGGCATCGTCGCCAAGAACTCGATCCTGCTCGTCGACTTCGCGCTGGAGGAGATGGAGAAGGGCGTGTCCAAGATGGAGGCGATCGTCGACGCCGGCCGCAAGCGCGCCCAGCCGATTGTGATGACCACGATTGCGATGGTGGCGGGCATGGTGCCGACGGCGCTGTCGCTCAACGGCGACTCGTCGTTCCGCGCGCCGATGGGCGTGGTGGTCATCGGCGGCCTGATCGTCTCGACGCTGCTCACGCTGGTGATCGTGCCTGCACTGTTCAGCCTCGCGGTGGGTCTGGAAGGCTGGCTCGGGCCGCGGCTCTCGCGGCGCCTGCTCACCTATCGTCCGGGTGACGACGGCAGCCGCGTGCTCGGGCCGGCGGGTGCGCACGGCGCGATCGACCACAAGCCCGGTGACGACGAGGTCCAGCCGGCGGAGTGAGTGGGCCCTGCAAATTCCCCTCCCGCTTGCGGGAGGGGTTAGGGGAGGGTGTGTAAGGGTAGCGGGCGAGGCGCTGGGGAGGGGCTGCTGTGCTGCAGCCTTGCTTCTTCCAAGTTCGCCCTCGCTTCCCGCACACACCCTCCCTCTGCCCCTCCCGCAAGCGGGAGGGGAGTTAACCCTCTGGCATCGCTGCCCCAGCGTCCCCACATCCTTTCCATGACCGCATATTCCCTGCTCGATCTGGTGCCCGTCGTCCAAGGCGGCACCGTGGGCCAGGCGCTCGCCAACGCCGCCGACCTCGCCGCTCATGCCGAGAAGCTGGGTTTCCAGCGCTACTGGATGGCGGAGCATCACGGCATGGAGGGCATTGCCAGCGCCGCGACCGCGGTGGTGATCGCGCATGTCGGCCACGCCACCAGCACCATCCGCATCGGTGCCGGCGGCATCATGCTCCCCAACCACTCCCCCCTGCAGGTCGCCGAGGCGTTCGGCACGCTCGATGCGCTTTTCCCCGGCCGAATCGATCTGGGCCTCGGCCGCGCGCCGGGATCTGACCAGCGGGTGTCCGCCGCCATCCGCCGCAATCTGGAGAGCGACGGCAACGACTTCCCGCAGGACGTGATGGAGCTGCAAAGCTATTTCGCCGATGACGGCCGCACCGGTATCCGCGCGACGCCCGGGGCGGGGGCCAATGTGAAGCTGTGGATCCTCGGCTCCAGCACCTTCGGCGCACAGCTCGCCGCCGCGCTGGGGCTGCCCTATGCCTTCGCCTCGCACTTCGCGCCGGGCCAGATGGACGAGGCGATCGCGGTGTATCGCCGTAATTTCCGCCCGTCCGAGGCGCTGGCCAAGCCGCACGTCATGCTCGGGTTCAACGTGTTCGGCGCGGACAGCGACGAGGAGGCGGAGTATCTGGCCAGCTCGCAGCAACAGGCGTTCGTCGCAATCCGCACCACCGGGCGCGGCATTCAGCTGCCGCCGCCGGTGCGCGGCTATCGCGAGAGCCTGGGCACGCAGGGCAATGCCGTGCTCGACCATGTGCTGTCGGCGTCGGCGATCGGCGGGCCCGCCAAGGTGCGCCGCGAGATCGAGGCGTTTCTCGAACGCACCCAGGCCGACGAGCTCATGCTGACCAGCGCGATGTTCGACCATCAGGCCCGCAAGCGCAGCCTGGAAATCGCCGCGGAGGCGATGCGCGCGGTCGAACCCGCCTGATCCATGGGGCGGCGTCCGCCGTGCGGTGCCGCCCGGCGGACGGTCAGGCCAGGGTGTCGATAACCAGGCCGGTCGACTTGGTGCTGCTGCTCTTGCTGGTGTCGCCCGACGCCGAATAGCTGGTGGCGTCTTCGGCCGTGTCTCGCAGCTGCTTCAGAAATTGCGAAACCGCGTCGGTCGTCGCATCGGCGGTGGTGGTGGTCGGGGTGGCGGCGGGATCGGTCTTCGTGTCGCTGTCCGCGTCGGCATCCTGCGCGGGGGCTGCGCCCTTGCCGCCATGCGCGCCGTGCGGCCCGTGCTTGCCGTGCGCGCCCTTGGTGAACATGGTCTTCAGCTCGCCTGCCTGGTCCTCGGTCAGCGTGCCGTCGTCGACCTGCTTCTGGATCAGGGCGTCCATCTTCGACTTCATGTCGCCGGCCGGCTTGGTGCCACTGCTGCGATCCGCTTCGAGGCTGGAGCCGATCGAATCGAGTGCGCTCGCCAGCGCGGTTTCGTCGGTAGCGCTGATCTCGCCCGACGAAACGGCGGCGGAAAGTCGGTCGTTCATGCGGTCCCGCGGCGGCTGAGGCGGGGTGGACGCGGTGCTCAGGGACGAAATGCTGATCATGGCTGCCCTCCAAATGGGGAAAATACCCCGGGGCACCGTACACCATTTGGGTTAACTATCGGTTGTCGTGACCGAGGCTTATCGAGCCTTACGGTGTCGCGCACGCATCGCGATGCATGCCGTCTGCACAGCCTGCATGGCACCGGAATTTCACGATATTGCAGGCTTGCAATCAGCCCGCGGCGGGCAGGCGGAGGCGGACGAGCAGGCCGCCCAGGTCCTCGCTCTCTTCCAGGCTGACGGTGCCGCCATAGATTTCGGCGACGTCGCGAACGATCGCGAGGCCAAGCCCGGTGCCGGGCTTGCCGGTATCGAGCCGCACACCGCGATCGAAGATGCGGATGCGGTCCGCCTCGGGGATGCCGACGCCGTCGTCCTCGACGAGGATCTCGACGAACCCCGAATCGAGTCGCGCGGTGACGAACACGCTGCCGCCGCCATATTTGGCGGCGTTCTCGACGAGGTTGCCGAGGATCTCGTCGAGATCCTGCCGCTCGATATGCGCCACCGAATCCTTCACCCCGTCCACGTCGATGCGGACATTGGGATAGAGCCGCGCCACCGCGCGCTCGACCGCCTCGATCGACGGCCACACCTCGGCACGGCTGTGCGCGCTGCCGCGGCGGCCGACCGCGCGGGCGCGGGCGAGGTGATGGTCGATCTGCCGCCGCATCGTCCGCGCCTCGCGGATCACCGTGTCGGGCAGGTCTTCCTGGCCGGCGGCGGCGGCGTTCATGATGACGCTGAGCGGCGTCTTGAGCGCGTGCGCCAGGTTACCGGCATGGCGACGCGCCTCCTCGGCCTGGCGGTCGTTATGCTCGACCAGGGCATTCAGCTCGTCGACCATCGGGCCGACCTCGGCCGGGAGGGGGCCGCCGACGCGCTGCGTGCGGCCGGCGCGCAGGTTGGCGATCTCGTGGCGCACCTTGCGCAAGGGGCGCAGGCCATACCAGGTCTGCAGCGCTGCCATCGCCACCAGCCCTAGGCCGAGCAGTGCGAAGCTGCGGACCAGCGTGCGGCGTACCGTGGCGATCTGCGCATCGAGTACGTCGCGGCTTTCCGCCACCTGGAAGCGCCAGCGCACCGGCGAACCGGGCAGGGTCAGGTCGCGCTCGGCGATGCGCAGCTTCTGGTCGGGGAATTGCGCACTGTCGTAGAAATGGATCTCACGGTCGTTGTTGACGTGATCGGCTTTCAGGCGCCGGTCCCATAGCGAGCGCGAGGGGAAAGGTTCGAAGCCGCTGCCGCTGATCTGCCAATAGGCGCCCGAGTTCGGTTCGAGAAAGCGCTGGTCGGCCAACTCGCGGTTGAGCACTACCTCACCGTTCGACCCAACTTCGGCCGAGACGATCATCGACGAGACGAGATAGTCGAGCTGATCATCGAAGTTGCGGGTGATCGCGTCGGTCAGCACCCGGCTTAGCGCGAGTCCGCCGCCGACCAGCAGCAGCAGGATCCACGCTGTCGCGACGAGGAGCATGCGCCGGCTGACGGAGCCGGTGACACGCACCGGCCGATACCCGCGCGCCTCTGGCTCGGCGGGAGCGGACGCTGCCGCCTCGGGCTCGTCATCGAGAGTCGGCGTCGCGTCCACCATCAAGGCCTCAAGTGAAGCTGGCTTCGTCGAGGCTGTAGCCGAGACCGCGGATGGTGGTGATCACATCGGCACCCAGCTTCTTGCGGATGCGCGTGACGAACACTTCGATCGTGTTCGAATCGCGATCGAAATCCTGGTCGTAGATATGCTCGATCAGCTCGGTACGGCTCACCACCTTGCCCTTGTGGTGGAGCAGGTAGCTGAGCAGCTTGTACTCCTGCGCGGTCAGCTTCACCGGCTCGCCCGCCTTGGTGACCTTGCCCGAGCGCGTATCGAGCCGGATGTCGCCCGCGGTCAGCTCGGCCGAGGCATTGCCCGAGGCGCGGCGGATCAGCGCGCGCAGGCGGGCGATCAGCTCCTCGGTCTGGAACGGCTTGGCGACATAGTCATCGGCGCCGGCATCGAGGCCCGCCACCTTGTCCGACCAGCTGTCGCGCGCGGTGAGCACCAGCACCGGCATGGTGCGGCCTTCCTTGCGCCAGCGATCGAGCACGGTCAGCCCGTCGATCTCGGGCAGGCCGAGGTCGAGGATGATCGCATCATATTGCTCGGTCGAGCCGAGGAAATGGCCTTCCTCGCCGTCGGTCGCGAGGTCGACGGCATAGCCCGCGCCCTCCAGCGCGGTGCGCAGCTGGATCCCGAGATTGGGTTCGTCCTCGACGATCAGAAGTCGCATTCGCTGTTCCGTCCTTTTCTTGTGGTCTGCTCAGCTGCCCATGCGGCGGAGGATCTGGCCGGTATGGCCGTCCACCTCCACCCAGATCACCGATCCATTGCGCAGGAACTTGAGTGTGTAAACGTCGTGCTCGGGATCATAGTCGAACCCGAGATATTGCGCGCCCGGCATGCGGGGAATCACCCGCCGCTCGATCTCGCGCGCCGGCAGATTCTGGCCGCGAAGCCGCCGCTCGCGCGCCGCACGTTGGCCGTCATCCTGCTCGGCGCCGATCGGGCGCGCGATGACCGGGCTCGTGAGCGCGAGGCTCGCGAGACACGCGATCAGAACGGGTTTGACCAACATCGGCATGGGAATGGCATAGGGTCCGGGCATTGAATAGCCCCTGAACATGAACGCCCGCCGCGGTTCTGCAATTGTGGCATTGGTGCATCGCGGCGGCCCATGCCTGGCCGCTTGCGGGGAGGCCCGCCGCCTCCTAGGTGCTGCACCATGGCTGCTCCGGTGCTTTCCTATGAAGGGCTGGGTCTCGTTCAGGGATCCGGCTGGCTTTTCCGCAATCTCGACCTGCATGTCGGCGAGCGCGATCGGCTCGCGCTGATCGGCCGCAACGGTGCGGGCAAGACGACCCTGCTCAAGCTGATCGCCGGCGCGATCGACAGCGACGAGGGCCGCCGCACCATCGTGCCCGGCACCCGCGTGATCCTGCTGGAGCAGGAGCCGCGCATGCTCGGCTGCACCACGCTGATGGATTATGTCCTCTCCGGCGACGATGCGCCCGCCCAGCACGAGGCCGAGGCGATCGCCGACCAGCTCGGCATCGACCTGTCCCGCGAAGCCGCCACCGCCTCGGGCGGCGAGCGCCGCCGCGCGGCCATCGCCCGCGCGCTGGCGCAGAATCCCGACGTGCTGTTGCTCGACGAGCCGACCAACCATCTCGATCTCGGCGCGATCGAATGGCTCGAGGACTGGCTGACGCGCTACAAGGGCGCCTTCGTCGTCATCAGCCACGATCGTACCTTCCTTACGCGCCTTACCCGCCAGACGCTGTGGCTCGATCGCGGTTCCATCCGCCGCGCCGAGATCGGTTTCGGCGGGTTCGAGGCCTGGACCGAGCAGGTCTATGCCGAGGAGGAGCGCAACGCCCAGCGGCTCGACGCCAAGCTCAAGATCGAAGAGCATTGGCTCCAGCGCGGCGTCACCGGCCGCCGCCGTCGCAACCAGGGCCGCCTCGCCAAGCTGAAGGAGATGCGGGCCGAGCGCGCCGGCATGGTCGGGCCGCAGGGCACCGCCGCGCTCGCCACCGCCGCGGACGGCAACCAGACCAAGGTGGTGATCGACGCCAAGCACGTCACCAAGCGCTTCGGCGAGCGGACGATCATCAAGGACCTGACCTTCCGCGTCACCAAGGGCGACCGGATCGGCATCGTCGGATCGAACGGGGCGGGCAAGTCGACGCTGCTCAAGATGTTGACCGGCGAGCTGCAGCCCGACGAGGGCACGGTCAAGCTCTCGCAGACGCTGGATGCGATCATCATCGACCAGCAGCGCAGCCTGATGGCGCCCGACAAGCGCGTCCGCGACGTGCTGGCCGATGGCGGCGACTGGATCGACGTGCAGGGCGCGCGCAAGCACGTGCACGGTTATCTCAAGGAATTCCTGTTCGATCCCAGCATTGCCGAGGCGCGGATCGGCACGCTCTCGGGCGGCGAGCGCTCGCGCCTGCTGCTCGCGCGCGAATTCGCCCGGCCGTCCAACCTGCTGGTGCTCGACGAGCCGACCAACGATCTCGATCTCGAAACGCTCGACCTGCTCCAGGAAGTGATCGCCGATTATGCCGGCACGGTGCTGATCGTCAGCCACGACCGCGACTTCCTCGATCGCACCGTCACGGTGACGCTGGGGCTGGACGGCAGCGGCACGGTGGACGTGGTGGTCGGCGGCTATGCCGATTGGGAGGCCAAGCGGCGACCCAGGAACGAGGCGAAAAAGGCGGGCAAGCCCGCCGCCGCTGCGCCTGTGGCCGAGGCCCCCAAGGCGCGCACCAAGCTCACCTACAAGGACCAGCGCAATTACGAGCTGCTGCCCAAGCGCATCGAGGAGATCGACCAGACGATCGCCCGTGACGAGGCCGCGCTCGCCGATCCGGCGCTCTACACCAAGGATCCGGCGAAGTTCGCCAAGCTGAGCGAGGGCATCGCCAAGCTCCGCGACGAGAAGGATGCGGCCGAGATGCGCTGGCTGGAGCTGGCAGAGATGGTCGAGGGTCTGGCCTGAAGCCTCAAACGACGAAGCCCGCCGGATTGCTCCGGCGGGCTTCGCGCTACCAGGGAGGCTGGAAGCTCAGTTGGCCGCGTAGCGGACCTTCACCGAACGGCGCGACGCGCGGAGCATGCCGCCGATCATGCCGAACCCGGCGATCATCAGGCCCCAGCTCGCCGGTTCCGGCACGGCCGACAGCGCGGTTGCCGAGAAGCTGGTTGCGCCGTTGCCCTGCGTGGTCAGGGTCAGCAGCGCCGCCGTGTCGTCATAGCCTGCGATGCGGAAGGTGCCCGATGCGATCAGCTTGAGGCTGCCGCCGGCGCTGTCCGCCGAGTAGGTGACCGACTGGATCGTCTTGAGGTCGAAGAAGATCGACGAGCCGATGTCGAAGAACGACGCAACCGGGCCGCCCGTGAAGGTCGGCAGGTCCTTGATCGTGCCGCAAGGCCCGATGCAGGTGATGCCCGAGAACACGCCCGTCGTGCCCAGCGCGGCGAAGATGGTGCCCGGTGCGCCGCCGTCGCCAGCCGGCGTGCCCGTCACGCCGAAGTTGTAGAAGTCGAGACCGGTGGCGGCGCCCATGCTGGTCGCACCGACCGGGCGGACGAAACCGTTGAAGCTGATCTGTCCCAGGATCTGCGCGGCCTGCGCGGGGACGGCCGCGCACAACAAGGCTGCCGCGGCAGCAATCTTCGTATGAATACGCATTGGCGCACCCTTTCCTTTGATAACGGTGATGTCAGCGACTCGGCTCTGCGGCCGTTAACCCACCGTTAAGTTAATGAAAGAACACGACAATAACGTTCTAATAGATGAAGATGCGAAGGTCTGCATTGTGCAGTGCAGTGCGATCAGTGCCGAAACCGAGGTAATCGGCGCCAAACTCAGGTTTGCGAGTGCAAACGATCGCGCATTCGTCTCTCATCTACGAGTATAAGAGACGATAACGATGACAAGTCGAAACGTTATCGCAACGTTGCTGCAACTGCGTTGCCATCTTTCTGCTTGTCCCACAGATGACACAACGCTGTGTTTTTTCGAGACAAGTCCGAAAAAAATCTCTGCCGCAGCGACGATCAGATCTGCTTGCCCTGCTGCCCCGCCAATTCGACGACATATTGCCAGGCCACCCGCCCGGAACGGCTGCCGCGCCGTGTCGCCCATTGGATCGCGTCTTGCGGCTCGAAGACCAGCCCGTGCGCCTCGGCATAGCCGCGGACGATCGCGACATAGGTGTCCTGGTCGACGACATGGAAGCCGAGGGACAGGCCGAAGCGATCGGCCAGCGCGAGATCGTCGTCGATCGAATCGCGCGGGTTGATCGCGCTGGACTGCGCGTCGATGTCGCGGGGGAGCAGATGGCGGCGGTTGGAGGTGACCAGCAGCCGGCAGGTCGCAGGCCGCGCCTCGGCGCCGCCTTCGAGCAGCGAGCGCAGCGCCCGGGCATCGGCGGCGGCGTCGAAGCCGAGATCGTCGAGGAAGATCGCGAAGGGGCGAGCGGTGGTGGCGAGCAGCGCGAACAGATCGGGCAGGGTCTCCAGATGCGTCGTCGCCGCCTCGACTAGCGCGAGCCGGCCGCCCTGTGCCTGCACCTCGGCCACCGCGCCCTTGACCAGCGCCGACTTGCCGGTGCCGCGCGCGCCCCACAGCAGCACGTCCTGCGCGGCATGGCCGGCGGCGAGCCGCTCGAGATTGGCCAGCAATGCGGTCCGCTGCTTCTCCACGCCTTGGAGCAGCGCGAGCGGGGTGGGGGCGAAGGCGCGCGCCGGCACGATGTCGCGGCCGCGCCACACATAGGCAGGGTGCGCCTCCAGATCGGCGGGCGGGGCAGGGGGCGGCGCCAGCCGTTCGAGCGCTTCGGCGATGCGGATCAGCGGATCGGTCATGGCCGCGCTATAGCGCAACGCGGCGGCGGCGGGAGGGGGCCTTCTTTACTCCCCCTCCCGCAGCCGGGAGGGGGAGTAAAAGGTCAGCCCGCCGTCACTTCTTTGTTCCGCCAGAAGTCCTGGACGATCTCCCAGCCTTCCTCGGCGGTTTCGCAGAAGCGGAACAGGTTCAGGTCGCGCGGCGAGATCACGCCCTCGTCGCACAGCGCCTCGAAATTGACGACGCGGTTCCAGAATTCCTTGCCGTAGAACAGCACCGGGATCGGGTCGACCTTGCCGGTCTGGATCAGCGTCAGCAGCTCGAAGCTTTCGTCGAACGTGCCGAAGCCGCCCGGGAACACCGCAACGGCGCGCGCATGCAGCAGGAAGTGCATCTTGCGCAGCGCGAAATAGTGGAACTGCATGCTCAGGCCCGGGGTCACATACGGGTTCGGTGCCTGTTCGTGCGGCAGCACGATGTTGAGGCCGATCGTCTCCGCGCCGACGTCGCGGGCGCCGCGGTTCGCCGCTTCCATGATCGACGGACCACCGCCCGAGGTGACGACGAAGTGCCGCTTGCCCGCCGAGTCGATCGGGAAGTTGCTCGCCAGCCGGCCGAGTTCGCGGGCGACGTCATAATATTTGGACTTGGCGACCAGGCTCTCGGCGATGCGCTTCTGCTGCTCGGTCTCGGCGAGCGCGAGCACGGCTTCGGCCTTGGCGGGCTCGGGGATGCGCGCCGAGCCGTAGATCACGAAGGTCGAGGCGATGTTCGCCTCGTCCAGCAGCAGCTGCGGCTTGAGCAGCTCCAGCTGGAAGCGAATCGGCCGCAGGTCCTCGCGCAGCAGGAAGTCCATGTCCTGGAAGGCGAGCCGGTAGGCGGGATGCTCGGTCTGCGGGGTGCCGGTGGCGGTGTTGGCGGCTTCGGCTTCCTGCTGGGCAGGGCGGAAGACGCGCGACGGGACTCTCGTATCGCTCATCGACCGCGGATTAGGCGCATCCGCTCCGCTTGGAAAGCCTTAGGCGCAGAAGGGGCCGCGCCCCATATCGAGATGGAAATGGTCACGGTGCACGTAATTATAGTTCGGGCTCAGTACGGTAGCGAAACGTCTGCAGGCGGATCCGTGGATCGTCTCGAGGAAGCGATGAATGGCCGGATCGGGGTTCTGCCAGTCCTTGAGGATGGTGATCCGCCGCCCGTCCTTGAGCACGAAGCCCGAGACGTCGACTGCATTGGCGCGGCCATGCTCGGAAAGCTTGGTCGAGGCCTGCGCGCTGCCGACGATCGCGCGGCAGACATAGGTACCGAACGTGTCCACCCGCACCAGGTCGCTGCCGAGGATCTGCCGCGCCGCCGGGGCAACCGCATACTGCACCCAGCCGGTAAACGCGCGGGCGAGCGGGCAGCGCATGCCCTTGATGCCGCCCACCGGCACGCCGATGTCGATCAGCTGCACCGCCCCTTCGACGATGCAGCCGCCGCCATAGTCGCGATCGGGCATCGCGCTGAACCGCACGCCCGCGCGCGACAGATCGGTGAAGCATTGCTGCGTGTCGCGCGGCGTCGGCCGGTTGAGCGTGATCGGCGGGCTGCCGCGCGGGCGGGTAGGGGCCGGGGCCGGGCGTTTGTCGCTGCCACCGCTGCCGAAGATACAGGCCGAAAGCAGCAGGGGCAGGGCCAGCACCGCCAACGGAAACACACGCGAGAACGCCATGGGGCTGCACCCTACGCGACTTCGGCGACGGCGCGAACCACGGTTCGTCGCATCGGCGAATCGCTTCGTCAGCGCGTCGCTTCGATGAAGCGCTCGCCGAGCGCGGCGGGGACGCGGAGCAGTCGGCCGGTGGCGCGGTCGAGCAGCGCCCAGGTGGTTACCGCCTCGACTCGAACTTTTCCGTCATCGCCGAGGAAGCGGACATGGCGGTTGAAGCGGGCACCGCGCGGCGCCTCGGGTACCCAGGTCTCCCCGGTCACCGTCTCGCCGGCGCGGACATTGCCGCGATAGTCGATCTCGTGCCGGGTGATCACCCAGACATAGGCAGCCTGCTCCTCCGGCGTGGCGAGGCTGTCCCAATGCGCGACTGCGATGTCCTGGATCCACCCCACCCACACGGCATTGTTGACGTGCCCCAACACATCGATGTCGGCAGGCGTTGCAGTGATCTGGCGGGAGAAGCGGGGCATCATCAATCCTCGGACGGTAACCACGAAGGGTAGCGCGTCGTTCACCCAAAAGGGAGCAGGGTCCACGCCATGCTGCCGCGCCGCCCTTCCGCCCTGTTCCGCAGCCGCTGGGCGGCCTTGCTCTGGGCGGCGGGGGTATTGTGGACCGCGGTGAGCGTCGCGGGGATCGGCAAGGCGCCGAGCCACGCGGTACAGGCCGAGAACGCCACCGACGTGACGGGGCAGCCGATCGATAACGAAGATCTGGCGCTGCTCCGCAACGTCATCGGCGGCTGATTACTGCCCTGGCGCTCACTGGGCCGGCTTGCCGGGATCGGCCTGGAACTTGACCGCGCGAATGTGCCAGGCCTTTTGCTCCGCGGTAGCGCCGTCGATGTCGCCCGCGCGATGCAGCGTCACCTCGCCGAGCTGATAGAAGGGTTTGCCCGTCGCCTTGATGCGCGCATAGACCTGCACCGGCACGGTGACATAGCGCTGGCCGGCCCCCGCCTCGATCTGCCCCGGCGCGCCGATATTGACATGATATTCCGAATAGGGGGCGAAGCGCGCCGCGAACGACTTGGCATCGCCGCCCGAGGCCTTACCGCCGTCGCTCCACAGCGCCCAAGCCTGATCATACCGGCCGCTTTCGATCAGCGCATAATAGGTCTGCACGACATTGGCGGCGCCCTGCGCACTGTCCGGGGTGAACTTTGCCTCGCTGACCGGCGTGCGGTCATCCGGCAGGCCCCCCGGCTGGCCCGGGGCGGGCGGGGTGAGCGGTTCGAGCTGTTCGTTGCCCGGCGCAAGTTCGGTCGCTGCCGGCGCGGTCTGGTTGACCTCGGCCATGCTGGTGTCGTTGGTCGTGTTGTCCGCTGCCGGGGGCAGGCCCGACGAACACGCGGCGAGCGAACAAGCGGCAAGCAGGGCAGGGGTCAGGCGCATCCGGGTCTCTTCCACATCGGGGATGTGCGAACGAGCCACCGGATGCGCCGGTTCCTCGCGGGTTTCCCGCCGGCCCTCAGGGGCGCAGCGCGACGTCGTCCGGATCGTCGAGTTCCTCGTCGAGATCGTCCTCGTCGACATCCTCGTCATCGAAATCGTCCTGGATGTCGTCCTCGTCGAGGTCGTCCTCATCCTCGTCCGCGTCGTCGTCTTCCTCGCCGATCTCGTCGTCCGCCATCGACAGTTCGTCGAGATCGTCGTCGTCGTCCTCGCTGCCGCCGAGATCGGGGTTGAGGTCGGTCAGCAGCGCGCCGTCGTCCGGCCCGTCGCCGGTCACCTCGAGAATTTCGGCGCGCTGGCTCTCGTCATAGCCTTCCGCGTCATACACGTCGTCGCTGGGACCCTGGGTGCCGCTCATCGCCAAACCTCATCACTGGCCCGGCGGGGATCGCCGGGGTTCGAATGCGCAACGGCGCTGGCCCCGGCTGCGTTCCGACTCAGCTCGGGCGGAACATCCGTCCGCGTTCCGTTACCGCTACTACCACGAGCGAGAGCCCACCCATCAGCAGAAAACCACTATACAGGGGGATGGTGGTGCCATCGAAGGCCTGACCGATCGCCGCGCCGATCAGCGCGCCGGCGATGGTGGTGACGAAGCCCTGCAGGCTGGAGGCGGTGCCGGCGATGGCGCCCATCTTCTCCATCGCCATCGCCGAGAAGTTGGAAGTGGCGAGGCCGAAACACGCCATCATCAGCGCCTGCAGCGCGGCGAAGCTCCACAGCGTCTCCAGCCCCAGCACGGTGACCGCAAGATGGATCCCGGCCAGCAGGGTGAGTAGGGAAAGCGCGGTGTGCGATATCACGCGCGTACCCAGCCGCATGACGATGCGCGAATTGAGGAACGAGCCCACCGCCATCGTGCCGGCGACGCTGGCGAACACGGTGGTCAGCAGCTCTGGGCGATGGAACACGTCGGCCATCAACTGCTGGACCGATCCGATGAAGCCGAACAGCGCACCGGAGAGCAGCGCGGTGGCGATCGTGTAGCCGACCGCCGCCCGATCGCGCAGCATCACGCCATAGTCGGCGAGCACCCGCGCCGGCTGGAGCGACTGGCGGGCATCGGCCGCCAGCGTCTCGGGCATGCGCAGCCCGAACCATAGCAGGACCAGTGCGCCGATCCCGCCGATGCCCCAGAAGATCGTCCGCCAGGATCCGCCGGCGGCCAGGATGATCTGCCCCACGGTCGGTGCGAAGATGGGGGCGGCCATGAACACGATGAACACCAGGCTCATCACCCGCGCCATCGCGCGGCCGGCATAACAGTCGCGCACCAACGCGACGGTGACGACGCGCGAGCCCGCCGCCGCCGTGCCCATCGCCACCCGCGCGACCAGCAACAGTACGAAGCTGCCGGAGATCGCGGCGATCCCGCTCGTCACCACATAGCAGCCAAGCGCGATCAGCAGCACCGGGCGCCGCCCGAATCGATCGGAGAGCGGGCCGTACAGCAGCTGCGCGGTGCCGAAGCCGATCAGGAACGACGTGATCACGAACTGGCGATGGTTGGCCGATTCGACGCCGAGGCTGGTGCCGATCGCGGGCAGCGCGGGCAGCATCGAATCGATGCCGAGCGCGGTCAGCGCCATCAGCGCGGCGGCAAGCGTGACGAATTCGGCGAAGCGCAGCGGGGCCTGGCCGGCCGAGGCGGTGCTCAGGTGCGGGGCGTTCATGCCCAGCCCATGGCGCAAGCCTTCCCCAACGTCACCCTTTTTCCGGTTGACGTAGATACCCGCGCAACAACATTGCGATGTGCAACCGCCGCAGGAGTATCCGCATGAATCGCCGTTTTGCACCCCTGTTGCTGCCGATCGCACTCGCCGCGTGCCATGGCAGCGCGAATATCAACTTTGACGGCAACGACAGCGACGGCAACAGCGTCATCTCCACCGACGCGAACGGCCGCATCCAGATCAAGGCGCCGGGCGTCCAGGGCTCGATCACGCTGCCCAAGATGCCGCTCGATGCCAAGAATTTCGACATCGACGGGGTGACGCTCTATCCCGGATCGACGCTGAAGAACCTGAAGGTCAACGACAACCAGGGCGACAAGGACGGCCAGGTGATCGTCGAGTTCGAGAGCCCGGCGGCGCCGACGGTGGTGCGCGACTGGTTCCGCGACAACATGACCAAGCAGGGCTTCAAGGTGACGACCAAGGACGATAACCTGATCGGCACCACCGATGACGGCCAGCCCTTCGCGCTCCAGCTCGGCGCGAGCGGCGATGCCAAGACCAAGGGGCTGATGCAGGTCGGCCACTGATCCCGGTCGGGACAGGGCGCCGGCCATTGGGAATGTTCCCAGGCTTGTTAGGGCGGTGGTGGCGGGATTAACCGCCGGTTTTTGCGTTCGGAGACTGTGATGTTGGATACCCTGGCCGAAATTCCGGTGCTGTCGCTGGCGGCGCAGGCGAACGATCCGGAGGGCTTTGCCCAGGCGTTCGGCGGATCGTTCCAGCGCTTCGGCTTCGCCGTGGTGCGCGATCACGGCGTGCCGCAGGAGCTGATCGAGCGCGCCTGGACGCTGACCAAGACGTTCTTCGACCTGCCCGAGGAAGAGAAGCGCGGCTATTTCCTGCCCGGCGGCGGCGGCGCGCGCGGCTATACCCCGTTCAAGACCGAGATCGCCAAGGGCGCGACCCATGTCGACCTCAAGGAGTTCTGGCATATCGGCCGCGAGCTGTCCGCCGGACACCGCTTCAGCGACGTGATGGCGCCGAACGTCTGGCCGAATCAGCCCGAGGGCTTCCGCGAAACCTTCATCGAGCTGTTCGCCGCCTTCGACACCGCCGGCGACAAGCTGCTCTCGGCGGTCGCGCGCTATCTCGGCCTGGCGCCGGACTGGTTCGACACGGCGGTGAAGGACGGCAATTCGGTGCTTCGCCTGCTCCACTATCCGCCGGTCGCCGCCGACGCACCCGAGGTGCGGGCCGGCGCGCATGAGGACATCAACCTGATCACGTTGCTGCTCGGTGCCGAGGAAGCCGGGCTCGAGCTGCTCGACCGCGACGGCAAGTGGCTGGCAGTGAAGCCGCCCGAAGGCGCGATGGTGATCAACGTGGGCGACATGCTCCAGCGGCTGACCAACCATGTTCTGCCCTCGACCACCCACCGCGTGGTCAATCCGCCGGCCGAGCGCCGCGGCCATTCGCGCTATTCGATGCCGTTCTTCCTGCATCCGGCACCCGATTTCCTGATCAAGACGCTGCCCGGCTGCGTGAGCGCGGAGAATCCGAACCGCTATCCGGAGCCGATCACCGCGCATGATTATCTGCACGAGCGGCTGGTCGAGATCGGGCTGATCAAGAAATAAACAGCGCGTGGCGGTGCTCGCCTGCGACAAAATCTGTCTTTCCTTCTGGGAAGGGAAGGCGCTAGGGACGGAAGGCGGCGGTGGAGCGGAATGCTCTGCCGCCGTCTTGCTGTAGAGTTTTAGAGGAACGAGGAATGGCGGAAGCGTTGCGCGTGGCATTGGCGGGGCTCGGTACGGTGGGTGGCGGCGTGATTCGCCTGCTCGACGCCAATGCCGAGCTGATTAGCCGCCGCGCCGGCCGCCCCATCGAGGTGGTCGCCGTTTCCGCCCGCGACCGCACCAAGGACCGCGGCATCGACCTGTCGCGCTTCGACTGGGTCGACGATCCCGTCGCGCTGGCGCGCCATGCCAAGGGGGACGTGGTGGTCGAGCTGGTCGGCGGGTCGGACGGCCCGGCGCTGGCCCTCGCCCGCGCGGCGCTGGGGGCCAGCAAGAGCTTCGTCACCGCCAACAAAGCGATGATCGCGCATCACGGCCTGGAGCTGGCGCAGGCCGCGGAAGACGCGGCCGTGGCGCTGAAGTTCGAGGCAGCGGTTGCCGGTGGCGTGCCGGTCATCAAGGGGCTCCGCGAGGGCGCTGCCGCGAACGAGATTGCCCGTGTGTACGGCATCCTCAACGGCACCTGCAATTTCATCCTCTCGAAGATGGAGGCCGAGGGCCGCGACTTTGCCGAGATCCTCGCCGAGGCGCAGGCGCTCGGCTATGCCGAGGCGGACCCGACCTTCGACATCGACGGCATCGATGCGGCGCACAAGCTGTCGATCCTCGCCAGCATCGCCTTCGGCACCCAGCCGGCGTTCGGCGACCTGAAGGCGAGCGGCATCCGCCATATCCTCGCGGCCGACATCGCCGAGGCAGCGACGCTCGGCTACCGGGTGCGGCTGCTTGGCATCGCCGATGCGGGCCCGCACGGGCTGTTCCAGCGCGTCCATGCGCATCTCGTGCCGCTCGGCCATCCGCTGGCGCATGTCACCGGTTCGACCAACGCGGTGGTGGCGGAAGGTAATTTCGTCGGCCGCCTGCTGTTCCAGGGTGCGGGCGCCGGCGACGGCCCGACGGCGAGCGCGGTGGTTGCTGACCTGATCGATATCGCCCGCGGCGAATACGGCCCGCCCTATGCAATGCCGGCGGCGGCGCTCGTCTCGCAGCCCGCGGCAGACAGCGGCGAGCGGCGTGGGCGCTCCTATGTGCGGTTCACCGTGGCCGACCGGGTCGGCGTGCTGGCGGAAATCGCCGCGGCGATGCGCGACGCGGGCGTCTCGATCGAGAGCCTGATCCAGCGCGGCGTGAGCCCGGACGGCAGCGCGCTGGTCGCGATCGTCACCCACGAGGCGCCGGAGCGGAGCATCGCCCAGGCGCTGGAAAAGCTGCGGGGCTCGCAGAGCCTCACCGGCGAGCCGATGTGGATGCACATTCTCGACGCGTGAGCGCTGCCCCACCGGGGCCGCAGCCGGTTCAGTAGTCGAGGCGGAGCAGCTGGCGGCCGCTCCCCGGGCACACCGGCATGCCGGTGCGATTGCAGCTCGGTCCCTGCGCTGCCTTCAGCATTTCGAGCTTCCGGTCGACCAGGGGCGCCGGCCCGCTGGCGACGCGGAAGCGCTTCCGTGTCGCGCGGGTGCGGCAGTCGCGGTCGACGTCGCAGGGGGTGATCAGCGCGGATCGTTCGGGATGCGGCCGCGCCGAGCGCTTGAGCGTCGCGCGGATCACCCGCGGCCGCGAAAATTCCGCCGCGCGTCCTGTGCCCGTCATGGTTGCACCGTGAAGTGCCAGCGCGATCAACAACATATGCCCTCCTGTTGTGTCCCGCTGAAGCAACGCGCCGAGGCGATGCGGGTTGCGCAACCGTGCAAATGTTGCAGCGCGATTAGGGCGCAAGCTCCCGCTGCTGCATCTTCACCTTGCCGTCGAGGCCCATCGTCGCGGCGAGGCCGACGCTGCCGCATTTCACCGTGAAGGCGCCTTCGCCGCACGGCGTGATCCCCTGCTGGGCGGGATCCCCGATCAGCCGGTTGAGCCGCGCCGCATCGGAATCGCGGCCGAGGTTCGGAGCGACGAAGGGCACCCGATAGCGATCTGCCTCGCGCCGCGAACAGACGACGATCTCGCCCTCGTCATTCGGGGTGCGGCACGGAATTTCGGCGCGCGTCAAGCTATGATAGTCCGCGAGTACCGTGGTGACGGTGCTCTGTTGCGCGATCAGTAGAAGCGGCAGCAACATCGTGTCGATTCCCCATGCCCACGTGCAAAATAGCGCGAACTCATCTGAAAAGCACTAAAGTCCTTCGCAGTTTTTCTGACAACGTTAGCACTGCTCGACAGGGGGTAAGCTGCCCCGTATCGCGATGCACAAATCGAAAGGGAATCCCGAACCCATGCCGAACGCAAGCCAAGTTCTCGACCGTGTCCTCGTGCTCGAAATGGTGCGCGTCACCGAAGCAGCGGCGATTTCCGCCTCCAGCCTGGTCGGGCGGGGGGATGAAAAGGCCGCCGACGCCGCCGCCGTGGAGGCGATGCGCGAGGCGCTGAACCAGCTCTACATGGACGGCACCGTGGTGATCGGCGAGGGCGAGCGTGACGAGGCGCCGATGCTCTATATCGGCGAGAAGGTCGGTTCCGCGATCGGCAAGGGCCCGAAGATCGACATCGCGCTCGATCCGCTGGAAGGCACCACAATCACCGCCAAGGCCGGCCCCAATGCGCTGGCCGTGCTCGCCGTCGCGGAAGAGGGCAATCTGCTCAACGCGCCCGACGTCTATATGGACAAGATCGCGGTCGGCCCCGGCTATCCGCAGGGCGTGATCGACCTCACCAAGACCCCGACCGAGAATGTCGAGGCGATCGCCGCCGCCAAGGGCGTGAAGCCCAGCGAGATCATCGCCTGCGTGCTCGATCGCCCCCGCCACGAGAAGCTGATCGCCGAGCTGCGCAGCATCGGCTGCGGCATCATGCTGATCCCGGACGGCGACGTGGCAGGCGTGATCGCCACCACCGATCCCACGACCACGATCGACGTGTACATGGGCCAGGGCGGCGCGCCCGAGGGCGTGCTGGCCTGCGCGGCGCTGCGCTGCGTCGGCGGCCAGTTCCAGGGCCGGCTCGTCTTCCGCAACGACGATGAGCGCGCGCGGGCGGCGAAGTGGGGCATCGAGGATCTCGACAAGGTCTATGTGCTCGAGGAGCTCGCCAAGGGCGACTGCATCTTCGCGGCGACCGGCGTCACCGATGGCTCGCTGCTGGCCGGCGTGAAGCGGGTGAAGGGCAAGATGACCACCGAGAGCGTGGTGATGCGCGCCAGCTCGGGCACGGTGCGCTGGGTTAAGGGTGAACACCGCATCGACTAACCGGTAAGAGCGGCGCCGCCGGCTTGATCCCGGCGGCGTCTTGCCGCACCACGTCACCCTCGCTTTCTGGGGGATCGACGAACATGCGGCACTGGCTGGTTACGGTAGCACTTGCGGCGCTTGCCGCCCCTCTCGCGGCCGCCGCGCCGCCGCAGCTCACCCCCACCGCCACCGACGCGCCCTTCACCTTTGAAGAGGCGATGATCCCGATGCGCGACGGGGTGAAGCTTCACACCGTCATCCTGCGGCCCAAGGGCGCCACCGGCCCGCTGCCGATCCTCTTTCAGCGCAGCCCTTACGGCTCTCCCGATGCCGCGCCCGGACGCGTGCCGAACAGCTGGGCGCCGCTGGTGCGTGATGGTTATATCTTCGTGTTCCAGGACATGCGCGGCCGCTTCAAGTCCGAGGGCGGGCCCTTCACCCTCTCCACCGAAGTGAAGACCGGCAAGGGCGCCGTCGACGAGGCGACCGACGCCTATGATTCGATCGACTGGCTGGTGAAGAACGTGAAGCCGAACAACGGCAAGGTCGGCATGTGGGGCGTTTCCTATCCCGGCTTCACCGCCGCCATCGCGCTCGCCAAGCCGCATCCGGCGCTCAAGGCGACCAGCCCGCAGGCCGCCTGGATCGACTATTGGAAGAACGACGATCTCCACCGCTGGGGCGCGATGCGGCTCACCTATGCCAGCGACTGGGTGAACGGGCTGCAGGCCGACAAGACCAACAACGAGGGGATCAGCCTCTACGATCGCTACGATACGTACGACTGGTTCCTCCACGCCGGCTCGCCCGACGATATCGAGAAGAAGTATTTCAAGGGCCGGGTGCCGCGCTTCCGCGAAATGATCGAACATCCCGATTATGACGACCATTGGAAGAAGCAGGTCTGGTCCAACGCGCTCGGCAAGACGACCGTGCCGACGCTCAACGTCGCCGGATACTGGGACCAGGAAGATCCCTGGGGCAGCTGGAAGATCTGGGAAAAGCAGCGCGCCAACGATCCGAACAAGCTGGCGCTGATGGTCGCCGGCCCCTGGGCGCATGGGGTGTGGCAGTCGCCGGCCAACAGCCTCGGCCGGATTCCGTTCGGCGTCGACAGCGGTACGCAGTTTGTCGAGCAGATCGAGGCCCCGTTCTTCGCCTATTGGCTGCACGGCACCGGCACCAAGCCCGACTTCGCGCTGAAGAGCTTCCAGTCCGGTTCGTGGCAGTGGAAGACCTATCAGCGCTACCCGCTCCCCAATGCACAGGCGACCAACCTGTACCTGCGCGGTGATGGTTCGCTCAGCTTCACCGCGCCGGCGGCGGGCGAGGGGTGTCGCGACTATGTGAGCGATCCCGCGCGCCCGGTGCCGTTCCGCCCGCGGCCGATGTCTGCCACCTATGCGACGCCCGACTGGCGCTGGTGGGAAGCCGAGGACCAGCGCTTCGTCGACGATCGGCCCGATGTGCTGAGCTATGTTTCCGCGCCGCTGGACAACGACCTGACCGTCACCGGCGCGGTCACCGCCAAGCTGATGGCCGCGACCAGCGGCACCGACAGCGACTTCGTCGTCAAGCTGATCGACGTGTTCCCGGAGAACTATGAGAAGGCACCCACTGCGCTCGGCGCCTATGCCAAGGGCCTGAACGGCTATGAGCTGCCGATCGCGATGGAGATCCGCCGCGGCCGCTACCTCAAGAGCTTCGAACAGGCGACGCCGCTGGTGCCCGACCAGGTGACCGCCTGGGACTTCCCGCTGCGCGACCATGACCATGTGTTCAAGAAGGGCCACCGCATCATGGTGCAGGTCCAGTCGAGCTGGTTCCCGGTGATCGACCGCAACCCGCAGACCTTCGTGCCCAACATCTACAAGGCCAAGCCGGAGGACTATCGCAAGGCGACCCAGCGGGTGTGTGCGGGGTCGGCGGTGACGCTGCCGGTGGTGCGGTGATCTGATGTCTTTAGCCCCTCCCCTTCAGGGGAGGGGTTGGGGTGGGGCAGGGTCTCACAGAGACCAACGGGCGTTCTGGAATCCCTCCACCCCAACCCCTCCTCCCAGGAGGAAGGGCTGAAGTTAGCCGCTCAGTTCTTCAGCCGGTACCCGGTGCGGAAGATCCACACGATCAGCCCCAGGCACAGCAGCAGGAAGATGCCGGTGAACCCCAGGCTCCAGGCGATGTCGACATCGCCATGCCCGAAGAAGCTCCAGCGGAAGCCGCTCACCAGATACACCACCGGGTTGAACAGGCTCACCGTGTGCCAGGGCTCGGGCAGCATATCGATCGAGTAGAAGGCGCCGCCCAGGAAGGTCAGCGGGGTCACCAGCAGCGAGGGCACGATGTTGAGCTGCTCGAAGCTCTTCGCCCAGATGCCGATGATGAAGCCGAACATGCTGAAGGTCACCGCGGTCAGCACCAGGAAGGCGAGCATTGCCGCCGGATGATCCACCCGCAGCGGCACGAACAGCGCCGAGGTCGCTAGGATGATCAGCCCGATCACCACCGATTTCGTTGCCGCGGCCCCGACGAACCCCACCACCAGCTCGATCGCCGAGATCGGTGCCGACAGTAGTTCGAACACGGTGCCGGTGAACTTGGGGAAGTAGATGCCGATCGAGGCATTGGCGATGCTCTGCATCAGCAGCGACAGCATGATCAGGCCCGGCACCAGGAAGCTGCCGTAATTCACCCCGTGGATCGCATCGATCCGGCTGCCGATCGCCCCGCCGAATACGACGAAATAGAGCGAGGTCGTGATCACCGGCGTCGCGATCGACTGCCACAGCGTGCGGATCGTGCGGGCCATCTCGAACTTGTAGATCGCCCAGATGCCGGGAAAGTTGATGCCGTTCATGCCTGCGCCCCCACCAGGTCGACGAAGATGTCCTCCAGGCTCGACTTGGACGTGTCGAGATCCTTGAAGGCGATGTTGAGGTCGTGCAGCTTGCGCAGCAGCGACGGGATGCCGGTGCGCTCGGCTTGCGCGTCGAAGGTGTAGCGCAGCTTGTGGCCCTGGTCGGCGAGGCTCAGCTGCCATTCGCCGAGCTCGGCCGGGATGACGGCGAGCGGCTCGACCAGGCTGAGGTCCAGCTCGCGCTTGCCGAGCTTCTTCATCAGCGCAGTCTTTTCCTCGACCAGCAGCAGCTTGCCCTTGTTGATCACGCCCACCCGGTCGGCCATTTCCTCGGCCTCTTCGATATAGTGGGTGGTCAGGATGATCGTGGTGCCGCGGTCGCGCAGGCGGCCTATCAGCTTCCACATGTCGCGGCGCAGCTCGACGTCGACGCCGGCGGTAGGCTCGTCGAGGAACAGGATGTCGGGTTCGTGGCTCAGCGCCTTGGCGATCATCACCCGGCGCTTCATGCCGCCGGACAGCTCCATGATCTTGGCGTCGCGCTTATCCCACAGCGACAGGTCCTTGAGGAGCTGGTCGCAATAGGCGTGGTCCGGCGCCTTGCCGAACAGCCCGCGCGAATAGCGCGCGGCGGATCCGACGCGCGAGAACATGTCGACCGCGATCTCCTGCGGCACCAGGCCGATCTTGGAGCGCGCGGGCCGCGGCTGGCGGATCGCGTCATGCCCGTCGACCAGGATGGTGCCGGTGCTGGGCGTGACGATGCCGCAGATGATCGAGATCAGCGTGGTCTTGCCCGCGCCGTTAGGCCCGAGCAGCGCGAAGATCTCGCCGCGGTTGATGTCGAGATCGACATGGTCGAGCGCGGTATGGCCCGACGCGTAGGTCTTGGAGACCTGGCGTAGCGACAGGATGGGTTGCATGGATGGTGGCCCCGGCCGGAAGGAGCCCGTTAGCTAGGGTGGCGTTCATCCTGGGGCAAGGTGGCGCCTCCCGCGAAATCAAGTGTTTCTCGCCCGCCCACAAGGGTTTCCTCCCCCTAGCGGGGAGGATACGCTTTCAGCTTTGGGCCGGGGGGCCTTACTTCGTCTTCCGCGCGATCGCGACGGCGTCAACCAGCGCCTGATAGTCGCGCGCGCCGTAGAGGATCTGCTTGCCGACCACCCAGGCGGGCGTGCCGTTCATCGCCAGCTTGACGCCGAGCCGGTGGTTGGCATCGATCTCCTTGGCGACGGCGTCGCTGTTCGCCAGCTTCTGGGTCGCGGCAGGATCGAGCCCGGCCTTGGCCAGCGCGTCGCTGATCGACGCATTGCTCGGCCCGTCGCTGGCGAACATCGCATCGTGGAAGGCGCGGAACTTGCCCTGCTGCGCGGCGGCCAGCGCAAAGCGCGCGGCGACGACGCTCGCCTCGCCGAGCACCGGATATTCGCGGTAGACGACCCGGACGTTCGGATCCTTGGCGATCAGCTCGGCCAGGCCCGGCAGGCTCGCGCGGCAATAGCCGCAGGCATAGTCCATGAACACGCTGACGGTGACGTCGCCGTTCGGATTGCCCGCCCAGGCGCTGGCGAAGGGCGTGGTCAACGCCGGCAGCGCAGCGGGAACGGCGGCCTGCGCGCTATCCTGCGCCTTCGCAGTCTCGGCATTTTCCTGCTGCTGGAGCTTTTCCATCATGTCGCGCAGGATCGAGGGGTTTTCGAGCAGATAGCCATGGACGATCCGCTCGACCTGCGCCTTGTTGCCGCCGATCCCCGGCAGCATCGCCTGCAGCCCCAGCACCACCAGGCCACCCAGGACCGCGGCCAGCAGCAGGCTGCTGGCGAAAAAGAGCTTCGATCGCGTCATTACTGGAGGTTGCGTCCCTTGTTGCGCTTGTCGTCCTTCATCGCCTGTTCGGAGACCATCGCAATATCCTGCGCGCGGATCCATTCGGGCGAGCCCTGCGGAAGGCCGCCCATCGCCCGCCGCGCGCTGACCATCGCGGTGCGCGCGTCGCCGATCAGATTGGCCCGCTCGGCGGTGGCGAGCGCGGTGCGCGGCTCGTCGCCCTCGCGGTCATAGACGGTGCCGAGATTGACCCAGGCGAAGGGATTGTCGCGGTCGCGCGTCAGCGAATCGCGCAGCACCTGTTCGGCTTCCTTCAGGTTCGCCTTGTCCTCGGTCGCGACCAGCGCGTGGCCGAAGGTGCTGGCGATCAGCGGCGAGTTGTTCGACAGCTGGGTCGCCTTGCGCAGCGGCTCGAGCGAAGCCTGGGGCTGGCCCGATTCGAGCAGGATCTGTCCCTGCAATTCGAGGAAATAGGGATCGTTGGGGGCAAGCTTGACCAGCGCCGCCGTCTCCGCCGCCGCCTGCTCGGGATAGCCCGACTGGTGATAGGCATAGGCACGCGCATAATGCGCCGGGATCGAATTGTCGGTCTTCGGGTAGATCCGCAGCGTTTTCTTGGGATCGTTGGTATAGCCGCGCAGCTTGGCCTGGACGCGCTTGAAGCGGCGCTCCAGGTCCGGGTCGAGCGGCTTGGTCCAGTTCGGCGAATTTTCGAGATCGGCCTTCAGCGTCTGGACGCGATCCTGCGACATCGGGTGGGTCTGCGCGAAGGGATCGACCTCGGGATCGGTGCTGTAATAGCCGTAGCGGTGCATTTCCTGCGTCAGCTTGTCGAAGAAGCTGAGCATGCCCTTGCCCGAAATGCCGGCGGTGTTGAGAAAGCGCACGCCGGCCGCGTCGGCCGAGGATTCCTGCACGCGGCTATAGGCGAGATATTTGCCGATCGCGGCGCGCTGCCCGGCCATCAGGATGCCGGTGCCGGCCTCGGGTGAGCCGGCCGCCATCGCCGCGGCGCCGAGCAGCAGGCTGAGGATCGAGATGTTGCCATAGCCGCCGTCGCGCTGGAACACCGCGTGCCCGCCGACGATGTGGCCGATTTCGTGGGCGACGACGCCCTGGACCTGGTTGGCGGTATCCGCCGCGTCGATCAGGCCGGAATTGACATAGACGATCTGTCCGCCCGCGACGAAGGCGTTGATCGAGGGGTCGGCGATCAGCACGACCTTGCCGTTGGCGGGATTGAGCCCGGCGGCGGTGAACAGCGGCTTGGCCATGTCGGCCAGCAGCGCTTCGGTTTCGGCATCGCGGAGCACCGATTGCGCCATGGCGGGGCGCGACGCGAACGATGCGAGGCACAGCATCGCGAGTAGCGTGGCCAATCGGTGGATGCGCGCCATGATCCTACTCCCGGGGGGACTCGTTCGATGGGCTGCCCTGGCAAGGAAGCCCTGAACCTAGACTGAAAACCCCGGCGCGACCGGGCTGGCCGCGCCGGGGATTTTCCTCAGGCGCCGAAGGTCCGCTGCCACCAGCCGCGGCGGGGCTGGCCGTCTTCGGTCGAGGCTTCCTCGGTGGCCGGTTCGTCGGCGGCCGGAGTCACGTCCGGCGCAACCGGTGCCTCGACGGCGGGTGCCTCGGGGGCCGCTTCGGCTGCGACGTCCGCCTTCTTGCGGCGGGTGCGCTTGGGCTTGGCGGGTGCCTCCTCGGCGGGCGCCTCGACGGCAGCCGGCGCGGCTTCCGCCTCGACGTCGGCCTTCTTGCGACGGGTACGCTTCGGCTTGGCCGGCGCTTCCTCCGCGGGCGCCTCGACGGCGGCCGGTGCGGCTTCCGCTTCGGCATCGGCCTTCTTGCGGCGGGTGCGCTTCGGCTTGGCCGGAGCTTCCGCCTCTGCCTCTACCGCTACAGGGGCAGGCGCTGCTTCGGCGACCGGCTCGGCTGCGGCGACGGGCGCTTCGGCTTCTGCCGCTTCGTCGGCGTCGTCGGCTGCCTGTTCGGCACCCTCTTCACCGGCACCGCGACGACCGCCGCGACGGCCGCGACGACGACGCTTGCGGTTACGCTCGCCTTCCTCGCGCTGGGCTGCGGTTTCCTCGGTTTCGGTCTCGGCCACTGCCTCGACTTCGGCCGGCTCGGCCTCCTCGGCATCGACGTCCGAGCCGTCCTCGGCGCCTTCGGTCTCGGCCTGCTCGTCCTGGCCTTCGCCGTCCTCGCGACCACGACGGCCGCGACCACGACGACGCCGGCGGCGCTTGCCGCGGCCGTCGCCATCTCGCTCGCCGCGTTCCGGGCGTTCGGCTCGCTCACGCGGCTCGGCAGCTTCGGCTTCCGCCTCGGCTTCGAGCTCTTCTTCCTCTTCCTCGATCTCCTCGACGAAATCTTCTTCCGGCTCCTCGAGCAGCGGCTCGATCTTGGGCGCATAGGCCGGCGGTGGGCCCGAAGCCTCCACCGTCATGCGCGCGCCTTCCAGCTCGCCGTCCGCTTCGACCTCGACCAGCACGCCGTAGCGATCCTCGATCTCGGCCAGTTCGCCGCGCTTCTTGTTGAGCACGTAGAAGGCTGCTTCCTGGCTGGCGCGCAGCAGGATCTGCGAGCCGCGGCCGCGGGCGGCCTCGTCCTCGATCATGCGCAGCGCGGACAGGCCCGCCGACGAGGCCGTACGGACCAGGCCGGTGCCTTCGCAATGCGGGCAGGTGCGGGTGGAGGCTTCGAGCACGCCGGTGCGCAGGCGCTGGCGGCTCATTTCCATCAGGCCGAAGGGCGAGATGCGGCCGACCTGGATGCGGGCGCGATCGTTCTTCAGCGCCTCCTTCATCGCCTTCTCGACCTTACGGACGTTGGACGAATGATCCATGTCGATGAAGTCGATCACGACCAGGCCCGCCATGTCGCGCAGTCGGAGCTGGCGCGCGATTTCCTGGGCGGCTTCGAGGTTGGTCGCGGTCGCGGTCTGCTCGATATTGTGCTCGCGCGTCGAGCGGCCCGAGTTGATGTCGATCGAGACCAAGGCTTCGGTCGGGTTGATCACCAGATAGCCGCCGGACTTCAGCTGCACCACCGGGTGGTACATCGCCGACAGCTGCTCCTCGACCCCGGCGCGCTGGAACAGCGGCACCGCATCGGCATATTGCCGCACCTTGCGGGCATGGCTCGGCATCAGGAGCTTCATGAAGTCCTTGGCCTGGCGATAGCCTTCCTCGCCCTCGACGATCACCTCGTCGATGTCGCGATTGTAGATGTCTCGGATGGCCCGCTTCATCAGGTCGCTGTCGCCATAGACGAGCGCGGGCGCGGAGGAGGTCAGCGTCTTCTCGCGAATCTCGTCCCACAGCCGGGCGAGATAGTCGAAGTCGCGCTTGATTTCGGTCTTGGTGCGCTGGAGACCGGCGGTGCGGACGATGCAACCCATCGAGGCGGGCAGCTTGAGGTCCGCCATGATGCCCTTGAGGCGCTTGCGATCGGCGGCCGAGTTGATCTTGCGCGAGATGCCGCCGCCATGGGCGGTGTTCGGCATCAGCACGCAGTAGCGGCCCGCGAGGCTGAGATAGGTGGTCAGCGCCGCACCCTTGTTGCCGCGCTCTTCCTTGACGACCTGGACCAGCAGCACCTGGCGGCGGCGGATCACGTCCTGGATCTTGTAGCGGCGACGCAGATTCATGCGGCGCTGGCGCAGCGCCTCGGCCTCGTCGCCATTGCCGCCACGACCGCGACGGCGACGGCCGCCCTGCGGCGCGTCCTCGCCTTCCGAGGCTTCCTCGTCGTCATGCGCGCGCTCGACCATCTCGACGCCGTCTTCATGGTCGTCGTGATCATGGTCGTGATCGTGATGATCGTCGTCGTCGTCCCCATCGGCTTCGCGCAGCGCGGCTTCCTGCGCGGCATGCTCGGCCTCTTCGCGGAGCAGGGCTTCGCGATCTTCCTTGGGGATCTGGTAATAGTCGGGATGGATTTCCGAGAAGGCGAGGAAGCCGTGGCGGTTGCCGCCGTAATCCACGAAGGCCGCCTGCAGCGACGGCTCGACCCGGGTCACCTTCGCGAGATAGATATTGCCCTTGAGCTGCTTGCGCTCAGCGGACTCGAAGTCAAATTCCTCGATTCGATTCCCTTTGACGACGGCCACGCGGGTTTCTTCCCGGTGGCGTGCGTCGATCAGCATACGCATGGTCATTGATGATTCTCCGGGCGCGCCGGCACAGTTCCTCGAGGGAATGGGGCGCGAGCGCGCGATACAAGAAGCGCCCCAGACGATCGGCGAGGCCGATCCGGGTAGCGCGGGTTTCAAAAACTGCTGTTGCTGCACGGGCACGAGCGGACCAGCGGTCCCCTTGCTCCACCATCGCCACGCTGCCGGCCGCGAAGGCCTGGCGATGCGGACGGTGGGGAAATTGCCTCATGCGAACGTCAACCTGAACTGTCGCGACAAAGAAGCGTCGCGTGCCTGATCCGGCGCAGTGCCGGAAGCATATCCTGCCTAGCACCGCTATGTCGTTGCGGCAACCGGCTCGGCTTTGGAAGATTTGGGTCCCCCGAGCGCCACAAAGCATTTGGGAGGATTTCGATCCCTGGCCGTAGCAAATGGTTCTTCGCATCCGGTTAACCAAGTCCTCCGCATCAATTTGGAGGCTGGACCGGCCGCGGGCGGGCGCGGCATAGCGACCCCGTGTCCTGGATGCTGTTCCTGATCGCCGGCTGGCTGACCGGTCTGCCCGGCTGGATCGGGCTGGCCGAGCAGGTGCGGGTCGAGGAGGGCGCGGTGGTCGTACCCCTGAAAGGCGACGCCGGGCCGCGTTTTGCTTGGCGATCGGAGGCTTATAGCGTCAGCCTCGCCATGCCCGAGCCGGTGGCGGCCAGGGGCGCGCCGCTGCCGCCGGTACAGGGGCCGCCCGGGCTGCCGCTGGTGGTGCTCGATCCCGGCCATGGCGGGCGCGATCCCGGCGCGCCGGGTGTCGACGGCATCACCGAAAAGGCACTGACGCTGGCAGCCGCCCGCGCGATCCGCGACGCGCTGCTCGCCTCGGGCCGCGTCCGCGTGGCGATGACGCGCGACGATGATTCGTTCGTGCCGCTGCAGCAGCGCACCGATATCGGCCGCCGGCTGGGCGCGGCGCTGTTCCTGTCGCTCCACTGCGACAGCGCGGCGGACCCGCTGGCCTCGGGCGGCACGCTCTACACCCTGTCCGAAGTCGCCTCGGACAAGGAAGCCGCGCGGATGGCGGCGCGCGAGAATCGCGCTGATCTGCTCGCCGGCGTCGATCTGGGGAGCGAGCGCGCCGATATCGCTTCGCTGCTGATCGATCTCGCCCAGCGCCGCACCATGGGGGTGTCCGCGCGCTATGCCGATCTGCTCGCCCGCGAAGTCGCACCCGCGATGCGGCTGCATGCGCGGCCGCGGCGAATGGCGGCGCTGATGGTGCTCAAGGCGCCTGACATGCCCTCGGTGCTGTTCGAGCTCGGCTATGTCTCCAATGCCGAGGATGCGCAGGCGCTCGGCTCGCCCGAGGCGCGCGCACGGCTCGCCGCAGCGGTGCGCCGGGCGACCGAAATCTACCTCGCCACCCGCTGACCTGGGACAAGCACCGGGCGCGGCTCCCTTTCTTCCGCCCGAAAAGGTGCTACACCGCGCGCCGCATGGCCGACGGCGACACTCCCCCAATTCCCCAGCCCATCGAACGCACGCCCGGCCGCTGGGCGCGGCTGCGGCGGCGCTGGTGGTTCCGCACGCTCGCGATCCTGGCGCTGCTCGCCGGGCTGCTGGTGTTCGCCGTCTGGCTGCTCGTCGCGCGCGATCTGCCCTCGGTCAACAAGCTGCGCAGCTACGAGCCGCAGCTGCCGAGCTATGTCCGCTCCGCCGACGGCGCGCCGATCCATGCCTATGCCCAGATGCGGCGTGTGCAGCTGAGCTATGGCGAGTTCCCGCCGCTGCTGGTCCGCGCCTTCATGGCAGCGGAAGACCGCACCTTCTTCTCGCACCACGGGCTCGATTTCCCCGGTCTGGTGCGCGCGGCGGGCGAGGGCATCCTCCGCGGCAAGACCCCGCGCGGTACCTCCACCATCACCCAGCAGGTCGCCAAGAATCTCGCGGTGGGCAACGAGGCGAGCTATACCCGCAAGCTCAAGGAAGCGATCATCGCCTGGCGGATCGAGGACACGCTGTCCAAGCCGCAGATCATGGAATTGTACCTCAACGCCATCGAGCTGGGGCGCAATTCGGGTGGCGTGGCGGCGGCGAGTGAGGCCTATTTCGGCAAGCCGCTCGACAAGTTGAGCCTTGCCCAGATGGCCTATCTGGCGATCCTGCCCAAGGGGCCGGCCAATTACGATCCCGATCGCAATACCCAGCGCGCGCTCGATCGCCGCAACTGGGTGCTCGGCGAAATGCTGCGCAACGGCTTCATCAACCAGGCGCAGCATGACCAGGCGGTCGCCTCGCCGCTCGGCACCGTGCCGCGCCAGACGCCGCGTTTCGAGCGGGTAGGGGGCTATTTCGTCGAAGAGGTCCGCCGCCAGCTCGCCCGCCAGTTCGGTGAGAAGCGCGAGGACGGGCCGTACAGCGTCTATGACGGCGGCCTGTGGATCCGCAGCTCGCTCGATCCCAGGCTCCAGGCCTATGCCCAGCGCGCGCTGCGCGACGGCCTGCTGCGCTACGATCGTGGGCGCGGCTGGTCGGGGCCGCTCGGCAAGGTGCAGTTCGAAGGCGATGGCTGGTATTCGGCCTTCGTCTCCAAGAATATCGGCGTCGATTACGATAATTGGCGCGCCGCCGTGGTGATCGCACGCGATTCGCGCAGCGCCCAGCTCGGCTTCGACGATGGCGACACCGGCACGCTGCCGGAGAGCGCCGCGCAGATGCCGATCCGCGGCAAGGGCGGCCATGCCTTCGATGCGATCAAGGTCGGCGACATCCTTGCCGTGGCCCCCGAGGGCGGCAACTGGAGCCTGCGCAGCGTGCCCAAGGTATCGGGCGGCATGGTCGTCGAGGATCCCTCGACCGGGCGCATCCTGGCGATGCAGGGCGGGTTCGACGCCCGCCTCCAGGCATTCAACCGCGCCACCCAGGCGACCCGCCAGCCGGGTTCGACGATCAAGCCGATCGTCTATGCCGCCGCGCTCGAAAACGGGATGACCCCGGCCTCGATCGTCGTCGATGGCCCGTTCTGCGTGTGGCAGGGTGCGGGGCTCGGCCAGAAGTGCTTCCGCAACTTCGGCAATGCCCGGGGTGCCGGCCCGCACACGCTGCGCTGGGGCATCGAGCAGTCGCGCAACCTGATGACGGTGCAGATCGCCAACGCCACCGGCATGGACAAGGTGGTCGACACGATCCAGCGGCTGGGCGTCTCCAAGAACCGGCTGCCGCCGTACCTCTCCTATGCGCTGGGCGCGGGCGAGACGACGGTGCTGCGCATGGTCAACGCCTATTCGATCCTGGTGAACCAGGGCCGCGCGCTCAATCCCACGCTGATCGACTTCGTCCAGGATCGCCGCGGCAAGGTGATCTTCCCGGCCGGCTGGCGCGCCTGTTCGGGGTGCAACGCGCGCGACTGGGACGGCAAGGCGATGCCGCGCCCGATCGTCCGCGCCCGCCAGGTGATCGATCCGATGGTCGCGTACCAGATGGTCCACATCACCGAGGGCGTGGTCCAGCGCGGTACCGCGACGGTGCTGCGTGACCTGGGCCGGCCGATGATGGGCAAGACCGGCACCACGACGGGCCCGACCGACGTGTGGTTCGTCGGCGGCACCCCGCAGATGATCGGCGGGCTTTATCTCGGCTACGACACGCCGACGAACCTTGGCGGCTACGCCCAGGGCGGCTCAATCGCCGCGCCGATCTTCAAGGAATTCGCGGTGCCCGCCTATGAAGGGCTGGATCCGCTGCCCTTCGTCGCGCCGCCGGGCATCCGCATGGTCCGCATCGATCGCGCCAGCGGCCGCCCGGTCCAATATGGCTGGCCGACCGACGATCCGCTCTCCTCGATCATCTGGGAGGCGTTCCGTCCGGACAGCGATCCGCGCCGCACCCGCCGCACCGCCAATGTCGAAGCGGCACCCGCCGCGGCGGCCCCGGTCCAGCGCAAGGCGGATCGTCAGGGCGATAGCGACTTCTTGCAACAACAGGGCGGAATCTACTAGCGAGGCCGCCACACCCTATATGGCTTGAGATCGCCGCATCGTCTGTGGTGCGGCCGGCGGATACTTCGGAAGGTTTGGAACATGCGCGCTGAAGCGCAGGCATATGTCGACAAGATCAACGGCGCGCTGGCGCTGCTGCGCCGCTCGCTCGACTGGGATCGCGCGCTGCGCCGCCTCGACGAGCTGAACGCGCGCGTCGAGGATCCGACGCTGTGGAACGACGCCAAGAAGGCGCAGGACGTGATGCGCGAGCGTCGCCGCCTCGACGAATCGATCAGCGCCACCCGCGCGATCGAGAGCGAGCTGAGCGACACCGTCGAGCTGATCGAGATGGCCGAGGCCGAGGGCGACGAGGAAATGGCGGTCGACGGCACCGAGAGCCTGCGCCAGCTCGCCGAGCGTTCCGACGCCGACAAGGTCAAGGCGCTGCTTTCGGGCGAGGCAGATCCCAACGACACCTATGTCGAGATCAACGCTGGCGCCGGCGGCACCGAATCGAACGACTGGGCCGAAATGCTCCAGCGCATGTACACGCGCTGGGCCGAGCGCCACGGCTACAAGGTCGAGCTGGTCGATTACCACGCCGGCGAACAGGCGGGCATCAAGTCCGCGACCCTGCTGTTCAAGGGCGAGAATGCGTACGGCTATGCCAAGACCGAGAGCGGCGTGCACCGGCTGGTCCGCATCAGCCCGTTCGATTCGAATGCGCGCCGCCAGACCAGCTTCGCCTCGGTCTGGGTCTATCCCGTGATCGACGACAATATCGACATCGAGATCAACGAGAGCGAGCTGCGCATCGACACCTATCGCGCCTCGGGCGCGGGCGGCCAGCACATCAACACCACCGACTCGGCGGTGCGCATCACCCACTTGCCGACGGGCATCGTCGTGCAGTGCCAGAACCAGCGTTCGCAGCACAAGAACCGTGCCGAGGCGTTCAACCAGCTCCGCGCCCGCCTCTACGAGCGCGAACTGGCCGAGCGCGAAGCCGTGGCCGACGCGCAGAACGCGACCAAGACCGATATCGGCTGGGGCCACCAGATCCGCTCCTACGTCCTCCAGCCCTATCAGCTGGTGAAGGACCTGCGCACCGGCGTGACCTCGACCGCGCCGAGCGACGTGCTCGACGGCGATCTCGACAGCTTCATGGCTGCCGCGCTAGCACAGCGCGTGACGGGCGAGGCTGTCGCGGTGGAGGATGTCGATTGAGCTTGCGCGCGCGGCCCCTGCTGCTCGGCGTGACGCTGCTGCTGGCGGCGTGCGACGGCAGTCCGCGGGGGCTGCGCAACGAGAGTCATGATCCGGCGAACTCGGGTTTCCCCGCGGCGGACCGGCCGGTGGCGACGATCGTCTCCTCCCGCTGGTCGAGCGAGGAAGAGCGCGACCGCCTGAACGAGGCGGGCAAGG
This sequence comes from Sphingomonas sp. 22176, assembly GCF_052045505.1. Classification (NCBI taxonomy): domain Bacteria; kingdom Pseudomonadati; phylum Pseudomonadota; class Alphaproteobacteria; order Sphingomonadales; family Sphingomonadaceae; genus Sphingomonas; species Sphingomonas sp. 22176. The sequence continues at coordinate 825,822 of NZ_JBQEPL010000001.1, forward strand.
TGATGGACCTGGCCGGCATCAAGCCCGGCATGACCGTTGCCGATATCGGCGCGGGCGAGGGCTATTACACGATCCGCCTCGGCCAGCGCGTCGGCGCCAAGGGGCGGGTGGTCGCCGAGGACATCGTCCCCGATTACATCAGCGCGCTCGCCACCCGCGTGGTGCGCGAGAAGCTCGACAATGTCAGTGTGCGGCTGGGCCTGCCCGCCGATCCGCGGCTGCCCGAGAACAGCTTCGACCGCGTGCTGATGGTCCACATGTACCACGAGATCGAATCGCCCTACGAATTCCTGTGGCGGCTGCGGCCGTCGCTGGCGCCGGGGGGGCAGGTGATCGTGGTCGACGCCGATCGCGCCACCGAGAATCACGGCACGCCGCCCGCGTTGCTCAAATGCGAGTTTGCGGCGGTGGGCTATGCGCAGGTCTCGATGCTGCCGATGCCTTCGGCCGGCGGCTACATGGCAGTGTTCGAGGCGCGCGGAGAAAGGCCCGAACCGGAGACGATCCGCGCCTGCAAGTCCGGCGCGCACGCCAAGGCGGTGACGCCCAAGCCCAACGGCGCGCACGAATAGAATAGCCGTTTCCTGCCCCGCCAGGGGGAGGTGGGCCGCGCAGCGGCTCGGGGGGGGAGGAAGCACGGCGGCCGAGAGGTTCTGGCATCCGCCCCCTCCGTCAGGCTGCGCCTGCCGCCCCCCCTGGCGGGGAGGATACACTTGCGAAAACGCGCGAGCGGAGAAGGGATGACTTCCCCGCGCACACCGGCTAATCCCGCGCGACCCATGACTGAAGCAACCGAAACCCAGCGCGACTGGCGCGACACCGTCTTCCTGCCGAAGACCGATTTCCCGATGAAGGCCGGCCTTGCTGCCAAGGAGCCGGCCATCCTCGAGCGCTGGGCGCGAATTAATCTCTACCAGAAGCTGCGCGAGGCCCGCGCGGGGCGCGAGCGCTTCCTGCTGCACGACGGCCCGCCCTACGCCAATGGCGACATCCATATGGGCCATGCGCTCAACAAGATCCTGAAGGACATCGTCGTCCGCAGCCAGAGCCTGATGGGCAAGGACGCGCCCTATGTCCCCGGCTGGGACTGCCACGGCCTGCCGATCGAGTGGAAGGTCGAGGAAGCCTATCGCGCCAAGAAGCTCAACAAGGACGAAGTCGACCCCGTCGCCTTCCGCGCCGAATGCCGCGCCTATGCGGAAAAATGGGTGGCGGTGCAGCGCGGCCAGTTCGAGCGGCTCGGCATCCTGGGCGACTGGGACGATCCCTATCTGACCATGAAGTTCGACGCCGAGGCGCGGATCGCGGCAGAGCTGCTCAAGTTCTCCGAGAGCGGCCAGCTCTATCGCGGCGCCAAGCCGGTGATGTGGTCGCCGGTGGAGAAGACCGCGCTGGCCGAGGCCGAGGTCGAATATGAGGACATCACCTCGACGCAGATCGACGTGGCGTTCGAGATCACCGAGGCCCCGAACGCCCCCGAGCTGGTCGGCGCGCATGCGGTGATCTGGACGACCACGCCGTGGACGATCCCGGTGAACCAGGCGTTGGCGTATGGGCCGGACGTGGAATATCTCCTCGTCCGCTTCGATGAGATGGCGGGCGGAGCCAATACGCTGCTGATCGCCAAGGACCTGCTGGACAGCTTTGGCGCCCGGATCGGGCACCCGGTGGTCGTCAGGATCGGCGACACGCCGGGCACGGTGACCGCGCTCGCCTCCATCCAGGGTTCGAAGCTGGAAGGCGCCGTTGCCCGCCACCCGATGCACGCGCTCGGCGGGTTCTTCGCCAAGCCGCGGCCGTTCCTGCCCGGCGACTTCGTCACCACCGATGCGGGTACCGGCCTCGTCCACATGGCGCCGGATCATGGCGAGGACGACTTCCTGCTGTGCAAGGCGCACGGCATCGATCCGGTGTTCGCGGTCGATGGGGCGGGGATGTATCGCACCGACTGGCTGTGGCTCGGCGGCCAGGGATCGGTGATCAACAAGAAGTTCGTCAGCGCCGAAGGCCCGATCTGCTCGGACCTGCGCGCTGCCGGCGCGCTGCTCGCCGCCTCGGACGACTTCCAGCACAGCTATCCGCACAGCTGGCGGAGCAAGGCGAAGATCATCTTCCGCGCGACCCCGCAGTGGTTCATCCCGATGGACAAGCCCACGCCTGCACCGGGCGCGGGTGCTTCGGACAGCAACGCCCCCACGCTCCGCGAAGTCGCGCTCGATGCGATCGAGCACACCCGCTGGGTGCCCGAGCGCTCGATCAACCGCATCCGCGCGATGGTGGAGGGCCGCCCGGACTGGGTGATCAGCCGCCAGCGCGCCTGGGGCGTGCCGATCGCGCTCTATGTGAACCGCGCCACCGGCGATTATCTTCGTGATCCGGCGGTCAACGCGCGCATCCTCGATGCCTTCCGCGCCGGCGGGGCCGATGCCTGGTTCCAGGCCGACCACCAGGCGCTGCTCGGCCCCGACTATGCGGCCGCAGACTATGAGGTCGTCACCGACATTCTCGACGTGTGGTTCGACAGCGGCTCGACCCACAGCTTCGTGATCGAGGCGCGCTACGGCGAGGGCGTGCGCGCCAACCTCTATCTCGAAGGTTCGGACCAGCATCGCGGCTGGTTCCAGTCGTCGCTGCTCGAATCCTCGGGCACCCGTGGCCGGGCGCCCTATGACGCGGTGCTCACCCACGGCTTCGCGCTCGACGGCCAGGGCAAGAAGATGTCCAAGTCGCTCGGCAACGTCGTCGATCCCCTGAAAATCATCGGCGAGAGCGGCGCGGACATCCTGCGCCTCTGGGTCGCGCAGACCGACTATTTCGACGACGTCCGCATCGGCAAGGAAGTGCTGGCCGGCACCGGCGACGCGTATCGCAAGATCCGCAACACCTTCCGCTATCTGCTCGGTGCGCTCGATGGGTTCGGCGAGGCCGAGAAGGTGGCCGTGGCCGAAATGCCCGAGCTGGAGCGCTATGTGCTCCACAAGCTGGCGGCGCTCGATGCGGAGCTGCGGTCGGCGGCGGAGGCGTTCGAGTTCAATCGCTATGCGCGCGCGCTCGGCGATTTCATGAACGAGGACCTCTCGGCCTTCTTCTTCGATATCCGCAAGGATTGCCTCTATTGCGACGCGGAGAGCGATCCCAAGCGCCGCGCCTATCGCACCGTGCTGGACGTGCTGTTCCACGCGTTGGTCCGCTACGCCGCGCCGATCCTCGCCTTCACCGCCGAGGAAGTGTGGCAGGCCCGCTTCCCCAGCGAGGACGGATCGGTCCACGAGCTGGAATGGCCGGAGATCAGTGCCAGCTATCTCAATGAAAAGCTGGATCGTAAGTGGCGGTATCTCCGCGACCTTCGCGCGACTGTGACGATGAAGATCGAGCCGCTTCGGCGCGAGAAGGTGGTTCGCTCCAGCCTCGAAGCGGAGGTGTCGGTTCGCACCAAGGACGCCGCGGCAGTCGACAGCGTCGCTGGTATCGACTTTGCAGAAGTCTGCATCACGGCGACTGCGGACGTTACCGCGTGGACGGCAGATGGTACCGCTGAAGTCGTCGATGTCACGGTGACGCCCACCGATCGCCACAAATGCGGCCGGTGCTGGCGCCATCTTCCCGAAGTGACGCAGGATGGGGCATTGTGCGACCGTTGCGCAGAGGTGGTGTCGTGATGAAGCAGGTTCGCCTCTATGGCTTCGCCGCGGCGCTGGCCGTGTTCGTGCTCGACCAGCTCACCAAGTACATCGTCACCGGCCCGCTCGGGCTGGTGGTGCAGAATGATTCGATGACGCTTCTGCCGATCTTCGACCTGCGCTTCGTCAAGAATATCGGCGTGTCGCTGGGCCTGCTCTCGGCCAACAGCCCGACGATGCGCTGGCTGCTGGTGCTGATGACCGCGTGCATCGCGATCGGCGTCTGCGTGTGGATGCTGCGCGAGAAGAAGACCGGCGATGTCGTCGCGCTCGGCCTGGTGCTGGGCGGGGCGTGCGGCAACATCCTCGATCGCAGCCGCCTCGGCTATGTCGTCGATTTCGCCGATCTGCATTTCGGCGGGGTGCGCCCCTTTTTGGTCTTCAACGTGGCCGATGCCGCGATTACCATCGGCGTGGTGATCCTGCTGCTTCGTGCCCTGCTCGTTCGCGACAAGAACCCCAAGTCGCCTGCCCCTGTGGAGAAGAAATTCAATGCGTAAGTTGATCCTCGTCGCGACCGGCGTCGCCCTGGTGGCCTCGCTCTCGGCGTGCGGCAAGAAGGGGTATGATCGGGCGCGTCCGGACGAGTTCGCGGTGGCCCGCCAGGCACCGCTGGTAATCCCGCCCGATTTCTCGCTGCGTCCGCCGCAGCCGGGTGCGGCGCGCCCGCAGGATACCAATCCGTCCGACCAGGCGCTGGAAGCGCTGTTCGGTGGCACCGCGGCGCGCAGCCCGGCGGAGACCGCGACGCTCGACCAGGCCGGTGCCGCCACCGCCGACGCGGGCGTGCGCAGCAATGCCGGCAGCCCGACGACCACCGTCGTCGACAAGGGCACCACGACCCAGGACATCCTCAAGTCGCCCCAGGGCGATAACAAGGATGCGAGCGTCAAGACGCCGCAGTAACCCCGCGCCTCCGGGCACAGCAAAAAGCGCCGGTCCGCATCGTGCGGGCCGGCGCTTTTCGTTTTGGCGAATGCGCACTCTTGCGACCTGCGTTCCCATCCCGCTTGCGGCAGGGGCGCGAGGGAGGTTCAGGGAGTGTACCGGCAATTGGGAGCGGCCCCCGCCGCTCCCGCGCCCCCCGGTTCGCCGAAGCGGTGGATCAGAAGCTTACGCCGATCGACCCCAGCACGCTGCCCTTGGCCGCGTCCTTGCCGCTCGGGGTGATGAACTTCACGTCGGTGCCGACATAGGACACGCCGAGCGTCAGGTTCTTCCAGGTATAGGCGCCGCCCACCGCCCAGTCGGTATATTCCTTGCGCTGGATCGGAACCAGCCAGCTGGGGCCGAAGGTGTGGCCCAGATGCCCGGTGAGGCTGAGCGGCGTCTTCGGGATCGCCGCGGAGACGTCACCCGCCAGATAGACATTGTCGTTGTTCTTCAGCGTGCCGCTCTGGCCCTGGTCGAGCGACAGCGCCTTCTGCTTCGGCGCATAGTTTACCGTCGCCTTGGCCGAAATCGGGCCGATCGCGTAGGTGACCGAGGCATAGGGCTCGATGAAGTCCGACGAGCTCTTGTCGCCGGGAAAGCCCGGGCGGGTGCCCGGATAGACATAGTAGAGCGCGCCGACGTCGAGCGTCACGCCGCCCTTGAAGCTGTGCTTGTAGCCCGCGATCAGATCGAGTTCCTGGTGCGCCGAGCCGTGCGTCGTCACGTAGTCGTCGATCGAGGAGCCCCAAGCGGAGACGTAGAAGCCCGAGGCATGGCTGACCGTCAGGCCGCCCTGGACGGCGAAATTCCCGTCGGTCTGCGAGATGCCGCGGAACTTGTAGTCGCTGATCACCGTGGCGGTGCCGTTCAGCGTCATCGCCGGAGCCGGGGCCGTTTCCTGCGCGAACGCGGGCGCGGTCGTGGCGAGCAGCAGCGCGCCGAGGCTGATCGAGGAGAAGCGCATGGAATCCCTTTCATTGGAAACTAAAGGGTTCCTCACCTGCTGCGATCGGCATCGCATTGTTCTGGGATCTACGTCCCGGCGACTTCCGATCTGCAACAAAAGATTGCCCGATCCGGGCCATCTCCCACAATAGTGTTAAAACACCCCCACCAGACTTTGTTGCGAACTGTTGCTAGTGGGCCACAGGCGCACGCTTCCTCCGCGCCATTCCGGCCGGAGGAAGCGTGCGGGAATTCGTTCGAGAATTCAGGCCAGTTCGAAGATCGCGTCGACTTCAACGGCGGCACCCAGCGGCAGGGCAGCGACGCCCACCGCGCTGCGGGCATGGCGGCCGGCTTCGCCGAACAGCGCCTGCATCAGCTCCGACGCACCATTGGCGACCTTGGGCTGGTCGGTGAAATCTGCGGTGGAGTTCACGAACACGCCCAGCTTCACCACGCGCTTGACCCGCGACAGGTCGCCGTCGAGCGCCTTCTTGATCTGCGCGACGAGCATCAGTCCGCAGCGCTGCGCCGCTTCGGTGCCGAAGGCGATGTCGCGGTCTTCGCCGAGACGGCCGGTCATCAGCGCGCCGTCCTTGAACGGCAGCTGGCCCGAGACGTGGAGCAGCCCGCCGGCTTCGACGACCGGCACATAGGCGGCGACGGGAGCGGCGGCCTCGGGAAGGGCGAGGCCAAGCTCGGCGAGCTTGCGATCGATCACAGTGGTCATGGTGCGACCCAACCACCGGGCGCGGGCAGGGTCAAGGCCTGCTCAGGCCTGGGCGAAGCGCTCCAGGATCCAGTCCTGCGCCTCGCGCCAGTCGTCGATCCGGGCATGGGCGTGCGGGGCAGGGGGCACCTTGGGCGCCAGGCTCGGCTCGGCGACCATGTGCAGACGGAACACGTCGGGCGCGTGCTTGGCGACCGATTCGTGGTGCGTGGCGAGATCGTCGACGAACACCGCCACCGAGGCACCATGCTCCGCCACCAGCCGCGCGACGGGCGCGCCCTTGCCGCCCTGGTTGCATTCCACCCGGTGGACGATGCCGTGATCCGCCAGCTGGGTGATGCGGTGGTCGCGGCAATGATCCTGCAGATTGGTGAGCACGACGATGTCGGCCACCTCGGCGATTCGGGCCAGCGCCTCGCGAGCGTGCGGCACCAGCGTCTGGCGCTCCATCTCGGCCGGGAAGAAACCGTCGAGCAGCGCCCACATTTCCGGCCCCTCCAGCGTGCTGCCGTCGCCGCGGCGCCGCATCGCGCCTTCGAACTCGCTGCCGTTGAGCGCGAAGTCGATGTCATGGGTGTCGCCCAGCCACTCGCCGAAATGCCGCACCATGTGCAGCAGGACTTCGTCGCAATCGGTGATCAGCAGGGGTTTCATGCGGATTCCAGCTGGCGGCGGGCATCGACCAGCGCCGCGGGGGAAAGGTCGAGCGCGTCGGCACAGGCGATCAGATCGGGCTCGTAGGATTCGAGAAAGCCGATCGCCGCGGCGAGCAGCGCGGGCTCGCCGGCACGGGCGCGCAGCGTGTCCGGATCGAGTCCGGTCAGGTCGAGCAAGCGGCTGGCTCGGCCAGAATCACTTAGAATCCAGACGAGTGCCTGCAGCGCCATCGTTTCGGGATTTGTCACGTCGCCTGCCATCGCCTAAACCGCCCCGCAGAGTAGAGGTAGCGCGTGCCAAAAAGAGTACTCGTTGTCGAGGACAACGAATTGAACCTGAAGCTGTTCTGCGACCTGTTGCGCGCGCATGGCTATGAAGCCGAGCCGGTGCGGGACGGGCGCGAAGCCGTGCCCAGCGCGCGCCGTTTCAAGCCGCATCTGGTGATCATGGACGTACAGCTGCCGCACGTCACCGGCTTCGAGCTGATCGGCCAGATGCAGGCCGATCCGGTGCTCGGCCGCATCCCGATCATGGCGGTGACCGCCTATTCGAGCCATGAGGACGAGGAGCGGATCCGCGCAGCGGGCGCGCGCTCCTATGTCGCCAAGCCGATCTCGCTGGCGCGATTCGTCGACCAGGTCGAAAAGCTGATGGCCGCGATCGAGGACTAGACGATCGATGCAGCGAAAACGCCGGACCCGCGAGGATCCGGCGCGATGCGATCAAACAGCGCGGGCGCGGCCTGCGCGCCCGGCAGCCTTACTTGATCTTCGCTTCCTTGAAGTCGACATGCTTGCGCACGACCGGGTCGTACTTGCGGAAGCTCAGCTTCTCGGTCTGCGTGCGCGGATTCTTCTTGGTGACATAGAAGAAGCCCGTATCCGCCGTGCTGACGAGCTTGATCTTTACGGTGGTCGGCTTTGCCATGACCCAGAACCCTTGATTCGTGCGAAAAGAAAAGAGCGGCGCGCCATGGGCACACCGCTGACAGGGGGGAGCGGATGCGCGAATCGTCCGTGAAAGTCAAGTGTGTTGGCGCCGAAGCGCCAGCGCACCGCATCGGCTCTATCGATCAAGCTGATCGGGTTTATCCTAGGGTATGGCTGTTTCCCTCAGGGAACCCGACCCTATATCCCGATCGTTAGGGCAACGAATCGACCGCCTTCAGGAGGACAACCATGGCCGAAAATCCCGCACTTGCGACGCCGACCGATCTCAACCGCAACGACACCAAGAGCGTTGCCGATGCCCTGAACAGCGCGCTGGCCGACTGCTTCACGCTGTACTTCAAGACCAAGAATTTCCACTGGCACGTCTCGGGGCCGCATTTCCGCGACTATCACCTGCTGCTCGACGATCAGGCGGCGCAGATCCTGGGCGTGACCGATGCGATCGCCGAGCGCGTCCGCAAGACCGGCAACACCACGCTGCGTTCGATCGGTGACATCGCCCGGCGCCAGACCATCTCGGACAATGACGCCGAGTTCGTCGCGCCCGGCGACATGCTGGCCGAGCTGCGCGATGACAATCTCAAGCTGGTCGAGAGCTTCCGCGCGGTGAAGGAAGCGGCCGAAGAGGCCAAGGACAATGCCACCAGCGGCATCGTCGACGAATGGACCGACCAGGCCGAAGAGCGCGCCTGGTTCCTGTTCGAGGCCAGCCGCAAGGGCTGAGCCGGAAAGCGGCCGGCGCGCGCTGCGGGTGCGCGCCGGCCCGTTTCCGTTTACTTGATCGCGGCGAGGTCGGTTTCGACCTTCTTCAGCATCTCGTCGGTCAGCGCACCGTTCGAGAAGGGCTGCACCGCCCGCAAGCTCATCGCCTTGAACTGGTCGAGCGCCGGGTGCGACGACAGGCCCGGAATGTCGGTGTCGAGCACCGCCTTGGCCTTTTCATCGGCAAGCATCGTCTCGATCGGCGTATCGAGGCTGAACTTGGTGGCAGCTGCCGGCGCGGCGGCCGGCGCCGGGGTCTGCTGCGCCATTGCGGCGGGGCTCAGCATGGCAGCGGCGATCGCGCCTGCGACAAGAAATTTCATCGGAAAAAGCCCTCCCTGGACGGGCGCAACGCGCGCCCGGCGGGCAAGCTAGGGGCGAAATAAGGCAGCTTTGCGAATCCTCAGCGGGTCGCGCCGTCGAAGGTCAGCAGCCAGAAATCGGGAACCGCGCCGATCCGCAGCGGCACGCCGCTGGTGCCGATACCCGCGGTGACCAGCACGTCGCGGCCGGGTTCGCGAATCAGCCCGCAGACATAGCGCAGCCCATAGTTGGACGAGGCGGTGATCGGGCCGATCAGCGGCGGCACGATCTGGCCGCAATGGGTGTGCCCGGCCAGCACCAGCGGATAGCGCGCGGGCAGCGACGGCGCGACGTCAGGCGTGTGGCTCAGCACCACGGTCGGCCCCGGCAGTGCGCGCGCCGCATGGTCGAGGCGTCGTTCGCGATATTTGCCATGGTAGAGATCGTCGGCGCCGGCGATCGTCAGTGCGCCCCGGCGTACCGCATCGTTGCGCAGCAGCGTGATGTGCTGCTTCTTCAGCCAGGGCAGCAGATCGGTCTTGTCGTACCGCCCATAATCGTGATTGCCGAGCACCGCGACCACGCCGTAGCGCGCGTGCAAGGCGGCGAGCGGCGCGGTGGCCTCTTCCGCGTCATAGACCCGCGTCGTCACCCGCCGATACTGCTCGAAGTCGCCGGCGATCAGTATCAGGTCCGGCCGCAGCGCGTTGACCTGGCCGACGATCCGCGCGAGCCGCGACGGCGGCGTCTCGGGGCCGGCGACGTGCAGGTCGCTGATCAGCACCACCCGCATCGGCGCGGCGCCCCGAGGCCAGTCGCGCATATGGATGGTCAGCCGGCGCACGACGGGGTCGCGCATCGCGGTCGATAGCCCGAACGCCAGGATGCCGGCGATCAGCAGGAGCAGCGCGAGCAGCAGCAGGAGGAAACGCTTCATGCCCCGGCCCTAGAGCATGGCGGGCGCTTTTCGAACCCTCGTCGGATGCCGGCGGTGGATGTCGGCGGCCGATCGTGCCAGGCTGCGGCCATGCGGATGATCGGACTGATCGGCGGGATGAGCTGGGAAAGCTCGGCGGAATATTATCGCATCCTAAACCAGGGGGTGCGCGACCGGCTGGGGCCGACCGCCTCGGCGCGCTGCCTGCTCTGGTCGTTCGATTTCGCCGAGATCGAGGCGCTGCAGCACCGCGGCGACTGGGCCGCGCTGGGCGAACGGCTGGCGGAGGCGGCGCAGCTGCTGGAAGCGGCCGGTGCCGAGGGGCTGCTGATCTGCACCAACACGATGCACCGGCTCGCGGCGCAGGTGGAAGCCGCGGTGGCCATTCCGCTGCTGCACATTGCCGATCCGACCGCCGCGTGCATCAAGGCGGCCCGGTTCTCCACGGTCGGCCTGCTCGGCACGGCGTTCACGATGGAACAGCCCTTCTACAAGGAGCGCCTGGCCGAGCGACACGGGCTGCGCGTACTCGTTCCCGATGCGGCGGATCGCGCCACCGTGCACCGGGTGATCTACGAGGAGCTGGTCGCGGGCAGGATCGTACCCGAATCGCGCGCGGCCTATCGCGCGATCCTCGAACGGCTTGCGGCGGCGGGGGCCGAGGCGGTGATCCTCGGTTGCACCGAGATCATGCTGCTGATCGGCGCCGAGGATAGCCCCGTGCCGGTGTTCGACACCACCGCGCTCCACGCCGCCGCGGCGGTCGACTGGATGCTGGCGGCGCCCGACGAATCAAAGGCCTAGCGCCATCCGCCGCGCGCACCCATCTAGTTGACCATGCGCGCTTTTGCCGACCTGCTCGACCGGCTGATCTACACCCGCTCGCGCAATGCCAAGCTCCGCCTGATCGGCGACTATCTGCGCGCGACTGCCGATCCCGACCGGGGCTGGGCGATGGCGGCGCTGACCGGGGCGCTCGATCTGCCGGCGGTGAAGCCGGCGCTGCTCCGCGCGATGATCGAAGCGCGAGTCGATCCGGTGCTGTACGGCATGAGCCGCGATTTCGTCGGCGACTCGGCCGAGACGATCGCGCTGCTCTGGCCCGAGCCCGCCGTGCCGCCGCCCGAGAGCGCGCCGCTCACCCTTTCGCAGGTGGTGTCGACGCTCGGCGCGCTGTCCCGCGCCGATGCGCCTGCCGTTCTGGCGGCGATGCTCGACCGGCTCGAGGCCGACGAGCGCTATGCGCTGCTCAAGCTGGCGACCGGCGCGCTGCGCGTCGGCATTTCCGCACGCCTGGCCAAGACCGCGCTCGCCCAGGCCTTCGGGCTGGACGTCGATGCAGTGGAGGAGGTGTGGCACGGGCTGCACCCGCCCTATGCCGTGCTGTTCGACTGGGCCGAGGGCCGCGCCGAGCAGCCGCGCGCCGAGGACGTGCCGGTGTTCCGCCCGTTCATGCTCGCCCACCCGCTGGAGGAGACGCAGGTCAGCCTCGCCGACTATGCCGCCGAGTGGAAATGGGACGGCATCCGCGTCCAGCTCGTCCATGCCGGCGGCGAGACCCGGCTCTACAGCCGCGCGGGCGACGACATCACCCGCAGCTTCCCCGAAGTGGCGGCGGCGTTCGCGACGCCGGGGGTGCTCGACGGCGAGCTGCTGGTGCGCGGCGAGGTGCAGGGCGGCGAGGCGGGCAGCTTCAACGCGCTCCAGCAGCGGCTCGGGCGCAAGGTGGTGTCGGCCAAAACGCTGGCGGAATTTCCGGCGTTCGTGCGGCTGTACGATATCCTGTTCGACGGCACCGAAGACGTGCGCGAACTGCCCTGGCATGCGCGGCGCACGCGGCTGGAGGCGTTCGTGCCCGGCCTCGATGCCGAGCGCTTCGATATCTCCGCGGTGATCGACGCTGCGGATTTCGCCGCGCTGGAGGAAATCCGCGCCGGTGCCCGCGACGCCGCGATCGAAGGCGTGATGCTCAAGCGGCGCGATTCGCCCTATGTCGCCGGGCGCCGGGTCGGCCTCTGGTACAAGTGGAAGCGCGATCCGCTCACCGCCGATTGCGTGCTGATGTATGCCCAGCGCGGCTCGGGCAAGCGCAGCAGCTTCTATTCGGACTTCACCTTCGGCGCCTGGACCGAAAGCGGCGAACTGCTTCCCGTCGGCAAGGCCTATTTCGGCTTTACCGACGAGGAGCTGAAATGGCTGGATCGGCATGTCCGCACCCACACCGTCAACCGGTTTGGCCCGGTGCGTGAGACGGACAAATCGCTGGTGCTCGAAGTCGCGTTCGATTCGATTCACGAATCGAAGCGGCACAAATCGGGGCTGGCAATGCGCTTCCCCCGAATCGCGCGCATCCGCACCGACAAGCCCGTCGCCGAGGCGGACACCATTGCGGGCCTGCGGCGAATGGTGACCTGAGGACGGACGCGTGAGGGGGGCAGGAGTTGTCCGGCCGCGCGCCGATTGGACAAGGCCTTGCGCGGCACGGTAAGGCTGTCCCCCGACATGCATCGGCTTGTCGCGTCCGAACGCTGGCACGGCGGTGCCATGAAGGAGATGCAATGCCGACCAAATCGGGCTTTGAATCCGCGGCATTGTCGGAACGGTTCAGCGGGCGCGATGCCCTGCTGCGCCGCGTCGCCGGCGATGCCCCCGACGCCTGGATCCGCGAGGTCGCCGAACACACCGCGCGCCAAAGCGAGATCTTTGTCGAGCTGATCAACAAATGTCCGTTCGGCATTTATCTGGTCGACGATTCGCTGACGATCGTCGCAATGAACGAGCGCAGCCAGGACGGGGCGTTCCAGAATGTGCGGCCCGTGATTGGTCGTCCGTTCGAGGAGGCGATGCGCATCCTGTGGCCGGAGCCGGTGGCACTGGAGATCGTCGGCCATTTCCGGCGGACGCTGGAAACGGGCGAGCCCTATCTCTCCAATGCGTTCGTCGAGCCGCGCGCCGATGTCGACCAGGTCGAAGGCTATGAGTGGGAGTTGCATCGCGCGCGCTTGCCCGAAGGCCGCCAGGGCGTGATCTGCTATTATTTCGACTCGACCGCGTTGCGTGATGCGCAGCGGGCACTGGCGGAGGCCGCGCGGCGGCAGCGCTTGCTGATCGACGAGCTCAACCACCGCGTGAAGAACATGCTGTCGGTGGTGCAGTCGCTCGCGCGGCAGACGATCGGCCGGAACCCCGATCCTGCAGCCGCGCAGCTAGCTTTCGAAGGGCGGCTGGGCGCACTCGCCCGCGCCCATGACACGCTGACGCGGGTGCATTGGGAGAAGGCCGACCTCGCCGAAGTGGCGGAAGGGTCGCTCGATTCGTGCGGCGTCGCGGATCGGGTGACGCTGGGTGGTCCGACCATCTGGCTCGATTCGCGCATCGCGGTGACGATGGCGATGGCGCTGCACGAGCTTTGCACCAACGCGATCAAATATGGCGCGCTCTCCAACGAGACCGGCCATGTCGATTTTCGCTGGTGGCTGGAGCAGGGCGCGACTCCGCGGCTTCGGCTGGAGTGGCGCGAGCGGGGCGGCCCGGCGGTGACCGCGCCCGGACGGCGCGGCTTCGGCACGCGCATGCTGGAACGGGCGCTGGCGGGCGATCTGAAGGCGGACGTGCGGCTCGATTTCCTGCCGGAGGGGCTGGTCTGCACGATCGTCGCGACCGCGCCTGCCTTGTTCGAGGGGCCAGCCGCCCCCCGCGAGGGTGTCGCCTAGGCGCCGCCCCTAGGCATTGACGAGGTACGATTCGGCAGTGTGCGCCTCGCCGAGAAAGGGCGCGATAACGCCCAGCACGCGGGCGACCGTCGCCTCCTTCTCGCCCACCGGCGCGACATAGTGGATCGCCTCGCACGCCGCGGCCAGCGATCCGCCGCGCGCGAGCATCCAGGCGGCGAGATATTGCGAGGCCAGGCAGCCGCCCGCGGTGGCGACATTGCCATGCGCGACGAAGGGCGCGTCGAGCACCTCGACCCCGGTTTCGATCACCCAGGGCTTGGTGGTGAGATCGGTGCAGGCGGGCAGGGTGCCGATCAGGCCGAGCCTGGCGAGCAGCAGCGTGCCCGAGCATTGCGCGCCGATCAGCTGCCGCGTCGGGTCGAGCTGGAGCTGGGCGAGCAGATCGGCATCCGCGGCGATCTCGCGCGTCTTGCTGCCGCTGCCGATGATCACGGCATCGGCTTCCGCGGCGAAGGACAGCGGGCGCTGGCGGCGAACCGTCACGCCGTTGAGCGAGGTCACTTCTTCGCTTGGGCAGGTGATGTGCGCCGCCCAACCCTGCGCGCGCATCCGATTGAGGATCGCGGCTGCGACGAAGCTGTCCAGCTCGTTGAACCCGTCGAAGGTCAGTACCGCAATCTGCACGTGCGAATCCCCCGCCGCCGTTTTTACAAACAAAAAGGCCGAGCGTTGCCGCCCGGCCTCTTCGATCCGTCAGTAGCCTTGCGGCTTACTGCTGCGGCGAAAGGTTCACCGCCGCGTACTTGCCGCGACGATCGACCTCCAGCTCGAACTCGAGCCGGTCGCCTTCGTTGAGCGTCGGCATGCCGGCGCGCTCGACGGCCGAGATGTGCACGAACGCATCGGGCTGTCCGTCATCGCGCTGGATGAAGCCGAAGCCCTTCATCGCGTTGAAGAACTTGACCGTGCCGGTCGCCTTCTCGCCGGTCAGCTGGCGCTGCGGGCCGCCACGCGGTGCACCGCGATCGCCGCCGAAGCCGCCACCACCCTGTGCATCGTCACGCGGTGCGCGCTCGGTGACTGCCATCGGCTCGCCGTCGATCTTCAGCGTGGTCGCCGAGATGCGGCCACCGCGATCGACGAGCGTGAAGCCGAGCGGCTGGCCTTCCGCCAGCGCAGTCAGGCCTGCCTGTTCGACGGCCGAGATGTGCACGAACACGTCTTCGCCGCCATCATCGCGAACGATGAAGCCGAAGCCCTTCTGCGCGTTGAAGAACTTCACCACGCCGGTGCCTTCGCCGATCACCTGGGGGGGCATGCCGCCACCGCCGCCGCCGCCGCCGCGGAAACCACCGCCGCCGCCGCCGCCGAAGCCGCCACCACCGCCGCCGCCGAAGCCGCCACCGCTGCGGAAGCCGCCGCCACCGCCGCCGCCGAAGCCGCCACGATTGCCGCCACCGAAGCCGCCGCGATCTTCGAACCCGCCGCCGCCGAAGCTGCTGCCGCCGCCGAAGTTATCGTCGCCGAAACCATCGCGCTTGTCTCTGCCGCGCCCACCGCGCTCGCCGCGACGTCCTCTATCGAAACTCATGCCCTGTTCGTCTTCCCGGTTCGCCCTCAAACTACCAATCAAAACCGAGCGCCGGACGAAAAACGCAGGTCTTACGGCACTAACGTAGTGCCACACTGCAGGTCATACCCCAAAAAAATCGGGTGCGCGAACGAAAATCGCGCGCAAGGCCGCTTTGCGGCAGGAAAGTGTCCGCCGTGCCACGCCGCAGGCGCTTCCCGGGCGTGAAGCGTGCTGTTTTCGCGGCCAGTTGGATCCAGTGAGCGGGCTGGAAGCGGCTCTGTATCGCCTCGAATCGCAAATTGCAAAGCCGTGCAGGCACGGCAAAGCATTGAGGTGCGGCGCCAACCCCGCTACGCGGACGCGATGACCGTCCATTTCCACGAAGAAGATCTGCCGGAAGGCGTATTCGCACCCGGTGCCTCGATCGCCGTCGACACCGAGACGATGGGGCTGATCACCCCGCGCGACCGGCTGTGCCTCGTCCAGCTTTCGGACGGCTCGGGCGACGAGCATCTGGTGCGCTTCGGCCCGCAATCCAACTATGCGGCGCCGAACCTGCGCGCGGTGCTTGCCGATCCGGAGCGGCTGAAGCTCTATCACTTCGCCCGCTTCGATCTGGCGGCGATCCGCTTCTATCTCGGCGTCACCGCCGGGCCGGTCTATTGCACCAAGATCGCGTCGCGGCTGGTGCGCACCTATACCGATCGCCACGGGCTCAAGGATCTGGCGCGCGAGCTGGTCGCAGCCGACATCTCCAAGCAGCAGCAGTCGTCCGACTGGGGCGGTCCGGACCTGTCCGACGCGCAGCGCGAATATGCAGCGTCCGACGTGCGCTTCCTCCACGCGATGAAGGTCGAGCTGGACAAGCGACTCGAGCGCGAAGGCCGGATGGAAATGGCGCAGGCCTGTTTCGACTTCCTGCCCTGGCGCGCCGAGCTGGACATCGCGGGCTGGCCCGAGGTGGATATCTTCGCCCATGCGTGAGCGCACGGATCGAGTGGTTGTCTCGGCCGTTTCGGCTCCCCACAAGGGAGCCTATGTCTGAGATCGCCGCCCGTCTGACCACGCAGAACCGCGCCTGGGCCCATCCCGGCAGCGGCCATGATCGCGGCGTGCGCGTCGCGCTGGTGCTGCTGCCGATCCTGATCGGCGCGCTTGCCGCGTTCCTGGTCAGCGCGCCGCTGTTCATGGGGGGCGACGTCAGCTTCGTGCTCGACAAGAACAAGGTGGCGATGTCGCCCGAGCGGCTGAAGATCGTCGCCGCCGATTATCGCGGCGAGGATTCCAAGGGCCGCCAGTTCGAACTGCATGCGGGCTCCGCCGTGCAAAAGAGCTCGGCCGAGCCGATCGTGCAGCTGAACCAGCTCAATGCGCGGCTGAGCCTGACCGACGGCCCCGCCACGCTGGTGGCGAATCACGGGCGCTACAATCTCAATACCGATCAGATGATGATCGACGGGCCGATTCGCTTCCAGACGAGCGACGGCTATATCCTCAACACCAACGACGCGACGATCGACCTGAAGACGCGGCAGCTGGAAAGCGGCGGCGCCGTGACGGGCAACACCCCCACCGGCACCTTCCGCGCCAATCGCCTGCGCGCCGATCTCGACAAGCGGCTGATCACCCTCGAAGGCAATGCGCACTTGCGGATGACGCCGAAGCCGGCAAGGAGGCCCTGATGACCCGCGCTCTCGCCCCGCTCGCCTTCGGGCTGCCGCTGCTGCTCGCCGCCGTGCCCGCCGCTGCGCAGGCCCGTCACGATTCGAACGCGCCGATCGACGTCGCCTCGGACAGCATCCAGCTGGACGACAAGGCCAATCGCGCGATCCTGACCGGCAATGTCGTGATCAAGCAGTCGGACATGACGTTGCGGGCAGCGCGCGTCACGGTCGCATATTCGGGCAACGCGCTGGGCGGCTCGCCGCAGGCGTCGCGGCTCGATGCCACCGGCGGCGTCACCGTCACCCGACCGAACCAGACCGCGCGCTCCAGCTATGCAGTGTACGATGTCGATCGGCGGATCATCACGATGATCGGCAACGTCACGCTGCAGCAGGCGGGATCGAACGTCGCCAATGCGGCGGGGCCGCGGCTGACGATCAATCTCGACACCAGCCGTGCGACCTTCGGCGGCGGAACGGCCGGCCCGGCGACGCAGAGTTCCGGTGGTCGCGTGACCGGCCGCTTCACCGTCCCCAATCGCGACGCGCCGAAGCAGTAAGCCGGGCAATGCCACGGTACGCCGTGCATGGACTTCCCTTCGGGCGCGTTATCATGCAGGAACCTTGCCAAGCGGCCACGCGCTTGGCGGGGATCCTAACCGCATCCATCTTGCAGGAGCCGTCATGAACGACGTCGCCATCGCCGCCCCCGAAAGCTCCGCCCCGGATCCCGTGCCGCTGCCCGATCGCGGCCTTGCGGTCGTCTCGATCGCCAAGTCCTATGACAAGCGCGCGGTGCTGACCGACGTTTCGGTCTCGGTGGGGCGCGGTGAAGTGGTGGGCCTACTCGGCCCCAACGGCGCGGGCAAGACAACCTGCTTCTATTCGGTGATGGGCCTGGTGAAGCCCGACAGCGGCCGCATCATGCTGGACGGTGAGGACATCACGCGCCTGCCGATGTATCGCCGCGCGATCCTCGGCCTCGGCTATCTGCCGCAGGAAACCTCGATCTTCCGCGGCCTCAGCGTCGAGAAGAACATCCTCGCCGTGCTCGAGCTGGCTGAGCCGGATCGCGACGCGCGCCAGGCGCGGCTCGACGAGCTGCTCGATGAATTCGGCCTTACCCGGCTGCGCGGCTCGGCGGCGATGGCGCTGTCGGGCGGCGAGCGGCGCCGCGCCGAAATCGCCCGCGCGCTGGCGGCCAACCCGACGATCATCCTGCTCGACGAGCCGTTCGCGGGCATCGATCCGATCTCGATCAGCGACATTCGCGACCTGGTGAAGCAGCTCAGGCAGCGCGGCATCGGCGTGCTGATCACCGACCACAATGTCCGCGAGACGCTCGAAATCGTCGATCGCGGCTATATCATCTATGACGGCCGCGTGCTGTTCGCCGGCTCGCCCGACGATCTGGTGCGCGACGAGAATGTCCGCCGCCTCTATCTCGGCGAGAGCTTCTCGCTCTGATGCGATGAGTCTCGCGCCACGCCTCGATCTGCGCCAGTCGCAATCGCTGGTGATGACGCCGCAGCTCCAGCAGGCGATCAAGCTGCTGGCGCTGTCCAACCTGGAGATTGAGACCTTCATCGCCGAGGAGGTCGAGCGCAATCCGCTGCTCGATGCGCAGGGCGGGGACGATGGCGGCCCGTCGGAGCCCGCCGACAGCGGCGACGAGTTCGAGCCGCGCGACGGCCCGGCCGACGCGAGCGAGCTGATCCTCGGCGGTGGTGAGGCGAGCGGGGAGGCGGCGCTGGACGTGGATCTCGCGGTTGAGGCGTTCCACCATGACTCGGCGAGCGATTCTATCGGCGGACTGGATGGCGGGCTCGGCATCAATGGCGTGAGCGGCGGCGGGTCCGAGGACGGGCCGGACCTCGACAGCCTCACTACCAGTGACCTCAGCCTCGCCGATCATCTGCTGGCGCAGGCGGGTTCGAGCGTCTCGGGTCCGGACCTGTTCATCGCCCAGCATCTGATCGACCAGATCGACGAGTGCGGCTATCTCACCGTGCCGCTGCGCGAGATCGCCGAACGGCTGGGCGTGCCGCTTGCGCGAGTCGAGGCGGTGCTGGCGGTGATCCAGACCTTCGATCCCACCGGCGTCGGCGCGCGCGACCTTGCCGAATGCCTCGCGCTCCAGGCCAAGGAGGCGGATCGCTATGATCCGTGCATGGCGCGGCTGATCGACAATCTGGAGCTGGTCGCGCGCGGCGATCTCGGCCGGCTGCGGCGGATCTGCAATGTCGACGACGAGGATCTCGCCGACATGATCCGCGAGCTGCGCAATTACGATCCCAAGCCCGGCTGCCGCTATGGCGGCGATCCGGTGCCGGCGGTGACGCCTGACATCTTCGTCGCGCGGCGCGGCACCGGCTGGGCGGTGGAGATCAACGCGGCGACGCTGCCGCGGCTGCTGGTCAACCGGGCCTATTATGCCGAGGTTTCGGGGGGCAAGCAGGACAAGGCGAGCAAGGCCTGGCTGACCGACATGCTCGCCAGCGCCAACTGGCTGGTCAAGGCGCTCGACCAGCGCCAGCGCACCATCATCAAGGTGGCGAGCGAGATCGTGAAGCAGCAGGAAGGCTTCTTCCTGAAGGGCGTGGCGCATCTCCGCCCGCTGACGCTGCGCCAGGTGGCCGATGCGATCGAGATGCACGAATCAACCGTGAGCCGGGTCACCAGCAACAAATATCTCAGCTGCGCCCGCGGTCTCTTCGAACTGAAATACTTCTTCACTAGCGCGATCCAGTCGGCGGATGGCGGCGAGGCGGTGTCGGCCGAGGCGGTGAAGAGCGCAATCAAGGCGCTGATCGCTGCCGAGGACCCGAAGAAAATTCTTTCGGACGATACGCTCGTGGAAATGCTCAATGCGAAGGGCTTCGATATCGCCCGTCGCACGGTCGCGAAATATCGCGAGGCGATGGGCATTGGCAGCTCGGTGCAACGCCGGCGGCAAAAGGCACTCGAAGGAGCGGGTTGAGCATGCGTGTTTGGGGTATGGTGGCGGCGCTTGCCGCGATGCTGGCGTGCGTACCGGCGCTGGCGCAGAGTGCGCCCGAGCTGACGGTGATGAGCCTCAACATCCGCATGCCGAGTTCGGACGACGGCCCCAACCTGTGGGAAAAGCGCCGCGACCTCACCTTCGCGACGATCCGCGCGGCGGACCCGGACCTGATCGGCACGCAGGAGCTGTTCCAGCGCCAGGGCGACGATGTGGTGAAGGCGCTGCCGCAATATGCTTGGTTCGGCACCGACCGCTATGGCGGCCATGCCAACGAGCATATGGGCATCTTCTACCGGCGCGACCGTCTCCGGATCGTCGAGCAGGGCCAGTTCTGGCTGTCCGAGACGCCGGAGAAGCCGGGCAGCATGAGCTGGGGCACCGATCTGCCGCGGATGGTCAACTGGGCGACGTTCGAGACCAAGGACGGCCGCAAGTTCCGCTTCTACGACACCCATTTCCCGCATCGCGACCAGGACGAAGGCGCGCGGGAGCAGGCGGCGAAGCTGCTGGCGGCGCGCATCGCTGCGGGGCCGAAGGACCTGCCGGTGATCCTGACCGGCGACTTCAACACGGTCGACAGCTCGGGCGCGCACCGGGCGCTGACCGCGACGCTGGCGGATGCCTGGCTGGGCGGGGCGCCGCGCACGGGGCCCGGCTTCACCTTCCATGGCTTCACCGGCAAGGGCGAGAACCGCATCGACTGGATCCTGACGCGCGGCTTCACCGTCGAGCGGATCGCCACGATCGATTCGCATCGGGGCGAGGTCTACCCGAGCGACCATTATCCGGTCGTCGCCCGGGTTCGCTTCGCACGCTGAGCGGGCTCAGCCGCCGGGGTGCAGGCCGCCTTCCATCAGCATCATCGTGATGCTGCCCATGTCGGTATACTGCAGCACCCCTGCGAGGGTGCCGACCACGTTGGGATCCTGCGCCAGATCCATCAGCGCGACGCGGCCGAGCGCGGTGAAGCTGTTCTGCAGCGCGCCGGGATCGCGCTTCATCCGCTCCATCGCCTCGGCGCGGCAGTCGCGGGTGACCAGGCGGGTGATCAGCTGGCCCGCCTGCTGGCTGGTCTGGACGCGGCGGCCCTCGTCCACCTTCACCATGTCGCGCACCGCGGCGCTCTGCGCGACGGCGGCGAACACCCAGCGGATCAGCACGTCGCGATCGGCGCGGTTGGTCCGGGCGCGGAGGCACTCGCCGAACGGGTCACGGGCCTGGGCCTGCGCGGCGGCGGGAGCCAGGAACGAAGCGAAGGCTGCGGCGCCGGCGAGGAGGGAGCGAATCGTCATCGGGTCTCGTTAGGCAAGGTCCGCGGCAAGATCGCGGCAGAAGTGGGGGCTGTGGCAGCCCAACAGTCGTCATCCCGGCGAAAGCCGGGATCCATTGAGGTCTGCGTATCGGCTCTTGCTGCAAGCGAGAGGCGAATGGATCCCGGCTTTCGCCGGGATGACGGTTGGGGTGGCGGTAAGCGTCGCCTCCCACCCCCAAAGGTTACAGCGCGATCAGCACTTCGTTGCGGCGCAAGGGGCCGGGGATGAAGGGCGAGTTGTAGAAGGCATATTCCACCGCGCCGCCGCTCAACCCCTTGGCCGCCAGCCAGCTGCGCAGCTCGGCCTCGCGCTTCTCCAGCGCCGCATCGTCGGGCGAGCCCGCGAAGCGCAGCACCGCCACGCGCCGGGCCGGGCGGGTGGCGAGGTCGACATTGTCCGAGGGCTTGGGCAGCGTAGAGAGGGTGAACTTGGACGGCATCACGAACTGCGTCCGCCAACTGGCGTCCTGCTTGGTGCTGAGCACCGGGGCGGTCATCGCAATCTTCTCGCCGCCGCTGCCGCCATTGTCGCCGCGGCGCTTGGCGAAGATATAATCAGCCAATCGCGAGAAGCCCGCGTTCAGCGCCGCCTCGCGGGTGCCGATCGCGCGGGTTTCCGCCACCACCAGCTCGGGATAGTCGCGGATCTCGAAGGCGCCGTCCTTTTCCACCAGCGTGAAGGGGGGGCTGTTCGCTCGCCTTCTCGAACGCGTAATAGGCCGCCGCACCGGCGACCACCGCGCCGCCCAGCAGGCCGCCTACCCAGGCCCAGGTCTTGCCCTTCGCCATCACCAAAACTCCTTCAATCGTCTTCGTCCTCGAACCCGGAAAGATCGAGCGCGCGGGCGCGTATCTGCCGGAGCCTGCACCAATGTACCAGCGCATCCTCGCGGCCATGTGTCACCCACACTTCGCGCGGGGTCAGTTCCTCGATGGTGCGGGTCAGCTCGTCCCAATCGGCATGGTCGGAGAGGATCAGCGGCAGCTCGACATTGCGCTGGCGGGCACGCTGGCGTACCCGCATCCAGCCGCTCGCCATCGCGGTGATCGGATCGGGCAGCCGCCGCGACCAGCGATCGTTGAGCGCGCCCGGCGGGCAGAGGATGATCCGCCCCTCCAGTTCCTTCTTGGGCAGACCCGTGGCGGGGCGCAGCTCGCCCAGCGCCACGCCGTGCTCGACATAGAGGTCGCACAGCGCCTGGAGCGCGCCGTGGAGATAGATCGGATCGTCGAAGCCCATCGCCCGCAGCTCGGCGATCACCCGCTGCGCCTTGCCGAGCGCATAGGCGCCGACCAGCACGCAGCGCTCGGGCTCGGTGCGCAGCGCGGTCAGCAGCTTATCAATCTCGTCGGTGGTCTCGGGATGGCGGAACACCGGCAGGCCGAAGGTCGCCTCGGTGATGAACACGTCGCACTTCACCGGCTGGAAGGGCGTGCAGGTGGGATCGGGGCGGCGCTTGTAGTCGCCCGACACCACGATGCGCTCGCGGGCATGATCCAGCACCACTTGCGCCGAGCCCAGCACGTGGCCGGCGGGGACGAAGCCCACCTCGATCGGGCCGAGCGTGATGCTCTCGCCATAGCCGACCGGCCGCCCGTTCTGCGGCCCGTAGCGCGCCGCCATGATCGCCAGCGTGCCCGGCGTCGCCCATACTTCGCCATGCCCGCCGCGGGCGTGATCGGCATGGCCATGGGTGATGACCGCCCGCGCGACCGGCTTGGACGGGTCGATCCACGCATCCGCTTCCGGAAGGTAGATCCCGCAAGGATCGGGGGTGAGCCAGCTGCCGAGCGCCATGGCGGCCGATATGGGATCGCCGCCCCCGATTGCGAGGCGCGCAACTGCCCATTTTGCTTTCGTTTCGTGGCCCGAATCCCTATATCCTCGGCATGGCAGACACTCCGAAGACGAACGATCCCAACGCGAACGAGTACGGCGCAGATTCCATCAAGGTTCTCAAGGGCCTCGACGCGGTCCGCAAGCGCCCCGGCATGTATATCGGCGACACCGACGACGGTTCGGGCCTCCACCACATGGTGTTCGAGGTTTCCGACAACGCGATCGACGAGGCGCTGGCCGGGCATTGCGACCTGATCCTGATCACGCTCAATCCGGACGGATCGGTTTCGGTCGAGGATAACGGCCGCGGCATCCCGACCGGCATCCACTCGGAAGAGGGCGTGTCCGCCGCCGAAGTGATCATGACCCAGCTCCACGCGGGGGGCAAGTTCGAGAACACCTCGGATACCAATGCCTACAAGGTCTCGGGCGGTCTGCACGGCGTGGGCGTGTCCGTGGTGAACGCGCTCAGCGAGTGGCTCGATCTCAACATCTGGCGCGACGGCGAGGAGCATTACATGCGCTTCCGCCACGGCGATGCCGAAGCGCCGCTCAAGGTGATCGGCCCGGCGAACGGCAAGAAGGGAACGCGCGTCACCTTCCTCGCCAGCCCGACGACGTTCAAGATCACCGAGTACGACTTCGAGAAGCTTGAGCACCGTTACCGCGAGCTCGCCTTCCTCAATTCGGGCGTGCGCCTGAAGCTGCGCGACGCGCGGCACGAGGAAGTGAAGGAAATCGACCTGTTCTACGAAGGCGGCATCGCTGCGTTCGTCCAGTATCTCGATCGCAACAAGGTTGCGCTGATGCCCGAACCGGTGGCGATCAGCGGCACCCGCGACGACGTGACGATCGACGTCGCGCTGGAGTGGAACGACAGCTATTACGAGAATGTCCTCGCCTTCACCAACAACATCCCGCAGCGCGACGGAGGTACCCACCTCGCGGCCTTCCGCGCGGCGCTGACCCGCACGCTCAACAACTATGCCGACAAGTCGGGGATGCTGAAGAAGGAGAAGGTCTCCCTCACCGGCGACGACATGCGCGAGGGGCTTACCGCGATCGTCTCGGTCAAGCTGCCGGACCCCAAGTTCAGCAGCCAGACCAAGGACAAGCTGGTCTCCTCCGAAGTCCGCCAGCCGCTCGAAAGCCTGATGGCCGACAAGCTGGCCGAGTGGCTGGAGGAAAATCCCGCCGTCGCGAAGCAGATCATCCAGAAGGTGATCGACGCCGCCGCCGCGCGCGAGGCCGCCAAGCGCGCCCGCGAGCTCACCCGGCGCAAGGGCGTGATGGACATCGCGAGCCTGCCCGGCAAGCTCGCCGACTGCCAGGAGCGCGATCCCGCCAAGTCCGAACTCTTCTTCGTCGAGGGTGACTCGGCCGGCGGATCGGCCAAGCAGGGCCGCGACCGCCACTTCCAGGCGATCCTGCCACTGCGCGGCAAGATCCTCAACGTCGAGCGCGCGCGCTTCGACCGGATGCTCGCCAGCCGCGAAATCGGCACGATCATCACCGCGCTCGGCACCGGCATCCGCGACGATTTCAACATCGAGAAGCTGCGCTACCACAAGATCGTCATCATGACCGACGCAGACGTGGACGGCGCGCACATCCGCACGCTGCTGCTGACCTTCTTCTACCGCCAGATGCCCGAGATCATCACCAACGGGCACCTCTATATCGCGCAGCCGCCGCTGTATAAGGCGACCAAGGGCCGGTCCGAGGTGTATCTGAAGGACGATGCCGCGCTCGACCAGTATCTGGTCGATGCCGGCGTGGGCGGCACGGTGCTCGACACCAATGGCAGCCAGCGCTCGGGCGAGGATCTGCGTACGCTGGTCGAGCATGCCCGCCGCATGCGTACCCTCATGCGCTACGTGCCGCGTCGCTACGACCCGATGATCATCGAATCGCTGGCGCTGGGCGGCGCGCTCGACCCGTCGGTGAGCCGCGAGCGGCATGCGGAGGAGCTGAAGACGGTCGTCCACCGCCTCGACGCCGCCGATACCGAAGCCCGGTGGAGCGCGCGCATCACCGAGGATGGCGGCTATCATTTCGAGCGGCTGTGGCGCGGCGTGACCGACCACCACATCGTCGAGGCGAACTTCCTCGTCTCGGCCGAGGCGCGCAAGCTGCACACGCTGGCGAGCGAGCAGGCGGCGGCGTATCTCACGCCCTCGAAGCTCGTCTCCAACAAGGGCCTTGCGACCGACGTGGACGCGCCGGTGCCCGAGGACGAGGCGCCGGTCGCGGTCGGCAAGGGCGAGAGCCTGGTGTCGCGCCCGTCGCAGCTGCTCGACGCCATCCTCGCCTTCGGGCGCAAGGGCCTGGCGATCCAGCGCTACAAGGGTCTCGGCGAGATGAACGCGGAGCAGCTGTGGGAGACCACGCTCGATCCGCAGAACCGTTCGATGCTGCAGGTGGCGGTGGACCAAGCCGACGTGGCCGACGCGATCTTCACCCAGCTGATGGGCGACGTGGTCGAACCGCGCCGCGACTTCATCCAGGAGAATGCGCTCAGCGTGGCGAATCTCGACGTCTGATCGGGAGCGTGGCGGGCGGCCGGCCAGGGGGTACCGTACCAGCGAGGGGGGCGGTTGAAGTCGGTTTCGGCTTTTACCCGCCCCTTCGCAGTGTTCGCGGAAGCGGCTCGATCCCCTCTGTTGTTAGCGATCCGGGCCGGAGAGTCACAAAGCGGGATGCGCTCACGCCCCTGTAGCGGACGTCGCTCTTTCCAGTATGATCGGCGGATGCGAACCCATCCAACCGACATCATTACTGCCATGCTAGAGATGTTGGGCGTTTTTGAAGGTTTATGCCAAGATCGAGACACCCTTCGTCGATTGATTGAGACCGCCTCAAATCGTGGGAAATGGGAAACGGCCCATGCGCTGTTTCAAGATGTTCGGCAGAAGATGCTCCAGGCCGAAAAGCGCCACGACAAAGCGTTGAAGGCTCAATATTCCTTTGAGGAAATTTGCGCGAAGACGCTTTACAATCTCAGCAATTCGCCTGCGCCATTTGATTCAGACTCGCCGTTTTGGGTTCTGCCGCTCGGGATCGCGCTTGGCCGAGAAATGGGAATCGAACACCTCTCCGAGGTCTCGTCCCTGTTGAAAATCTAGTCTTTCTCGACGCCGTCTTCCCACTCACTTTCAGCCCACTGGGTCCATGCATACCGGCCGTGCTTTCCCTCTCCCGCCTGCGGGAGAGGGAGGGAGCCGCCGTCAGGCGGCGGAAGGGTGAGGGTGTGTGGGGCGGATGCGGCCCTATCCTTCGCTCGACTCACCCTCACCCCGGCCCTCTCCCGCAAGCGGGAGAGGGAGATGGACACGGACGCCGCTTTAATCGGCAAGCCGCTCGGCGAGCGCCGCGATGCCTTCGCCTTCGAAGCGATTGGCCGCCGCGCCATCCATGTGCACCGGATGGTCCAGGATCAGCACGGCATGCGCGCGGTGGTCGGGGTCCAGCTCGCGCCATGCGCGCACTGCGTCGCCCAGATTGGTGACCTCGGCGATGTCGCCGCCGCCGCGCACGACATTCTCCAGCGCCGCGCTCATCGCCCAGTCGATCGGCGGGTTCTTGGCGCCGTCGCCCCAGCGTGCCTCGGTCATGCGCGGACCTCGCGGTCGAGGTCGCTTTCGCTGATCACGATGATCGGCCGGTCGGGGCCGTTGGCGAGCGCGGCGAGGGCGGCTTGCAGGATCGCGCCCCGATAGCGGCGGAAGGTCTCTTCGGCATCGCCGTCGGGCTGGCTGCCGCTCAGTGCCTCGAGGACGCTGTACTGCACCGCGAACTGATACGCGTCGCCGTCGACCTCGCCGCCGAACTCGAGCTGGCGATCGTCGAGATTGTCGAACAGGGTGGTGTCGTCGATTTCCAGCTGCTGCGCGGCCATGCCATATACTCCGTTGCTAGGGATCGAAACTGCACGAGCATGGGCGGAGTTCCGAGCGGCCGGTCGTTCTCCCCGGCTACGGCGTGGTTGCGGCGCCCCTCGCAAAAAGCTGATCCAAACCGCCTGCGTGCGCGTATAGACAAACGAAACGTCATTCCAGGAGTTGCCATGCCTACCGTACTCATCACCGGCGCCACTGCCGGGATCGGCGAAGCTTCGGTCCGCGCCTTTGCCGATGCTGGCTGGCACGTGGTGGCGACCGGCCGCCGCGCCGATCGACTGGAGAAGCTCGTCGGCGAGCGCGTCCACACCCTCGCCTTCGACATCCGCGACGAAGCCGCGCGCGACGCCGCGCTGGACAGCCTGCCCGCGCCTTTTTCCGAGATCGACCTGCTGATCAACAATGCCGGCCTCGCGCTGGGGCTGGAGCCGGCACAAAAGGCCTCGCTCGATAACTGGCGCACGATGATCGACACCAATGTGACGGCGCTGGTCTCGATCACGCACAAGCTGCTGCCGGGCCTGGTTGCGCGCAAGGGCGGCATCATCAACCTGTCGTCGGTCGCGGCGACCTATCCCTATCCGGGCGGCAATGTGTACGGCGCGACCAAGGCGTTCGTCCGCCAGTTCACGCTCAACCTGCGCGCCGACCTGATCGGCACCGGCGTGCGCGTCACTTCGATCGAGCCGGGCATGGTCGAGACCGAGTTCACCCTGGTCCGCACCGGTAGCCAGGATGCATCGGACAAGGTCTATGCGGGCGTCAATCCGATGACCGCCGAGGATATTGCCGAGACGATGCTGTGGGTGGCGACGCTGCCCCCGCACTTCGCGGTCAACACGCTGGAGCTGATGCCGGTGAACCAGGCCAACGGCCCCTTCGCGGTCCATCGCGAGGGCTGAGCGGAGCGCGCGGGGCCTTCGCAGCGTTGCACCGGTCATGAGCCTTACCCCCAGACTCCGCCAAGACCCTCCGCCCGCCGGCCTGCGCCGGATGCGGATGGTCGCGACCGGGCTGCTGCTGGCGATGGCGGCGCTGTTCCTCGCCGCCCGCCATTTCCAGGGGCTGCACCCCGCGCTGCCGTTCGTGCGCGCCTTTGCCGAGGCGGCGATGGTGGGCGGGCTGGCCGACTGGTTCGCGGTGACCGCGCTGTTCCGCCACCCGCTCCACCTGCCGATCCCGCACACTGCGATCATCCCGCGCAACAAGGATCGCATTGCCGACACGCTCGGCCAGTTCCTCCGCGCCAATTTCCTGATCCCGCGCGTGGTGGCGCGGCGGATGCAGCGGCTCGACGTGGCGGGCGCGGCGGGGCGCTGGCTCGCGTCGCCGTCGCATGGCACCGGCCGGATCGGCGCGGGTGCCTCGCGGCTGGCGGCGAACATCCTCGAATCGCTCGATCAGGAGCGGCTGGGCGGGATGGTGAAGGGTGCCGTCGCTTCCCGGCTGCGCGCGATCGATGTCGCGCCGTTGTTCGGCCAGGCACTGGCGGCGGCGATCGCCAATGGACGCCATTTGCCGCTGCTCGATTCGTTGATCCGAGGCGCCGCGCGCATCTTGGAGGCGAACGAGCATCTGATCCGCGAGATGGTCCATGCCCGCGCCGGATCGGTGATGCGCTGGACGGGACTCGACGAGACGCTGGCGACCAAGATCATCGAGGGGCTGAAGAAGCTGATCGACGAGATGGCGGAGAATCCCGAGCACCCCGTCCGCGCCAAGGTGGAGGAGGGGCTGGAGAGCCTTGCCGACCGTCTCCAGAACGATCCCGAGCTGCAGGCGAAAGTGGAGAGCTTCAAGCTCGAGATGCTCGAGAACGAAGGCTTCCAGCGCTGGGTGGAGGGGCTGTGGGAGCAGAGCCGCGCGGCGATGCTGCGGCTGGCGCGCGATCCCGAGCGGGCGCTTGGCGGTCGGATGGGCGAGGCGCTGCGCCAGTTCGGCGGCACGCTGCAGACCGACGCCAGGCTCGCGCGGACGATCAACCGCTTCGTGCGGCGCGCCGCGGTGGGGGCGGCGTCGGACTATGGCGACGGCATCGTCCGGCTGGTCTCCGACACGATCCGCGGCTGGGATGCGCAGACGGTCACCTCGCGGCTGGAGAATGCGGTGGGGCGGGATCTGCAATATATCCGGATCAACGGCACCGTGGTCGGCGGGCTGGTTGGCGTGGCGATCCACGCGGTGGATGTGGTGCTGTGACCTATTCTTAAGCCCCTCCTCCTTGGAGGAGGGGTTGGGGTGGAGGGATTCCAGAACGTGGGTTGGTCTCGGTGAGACACTGCCCCACCCCAACCCCTCCCCTGAAGGGGAGGGGCTAAGGGTCGCTACGACGGATGCGCTTCCGCTTCCGCGTCGTCGCCGGTTGCGGCGGGCAATTGCTCCGCTTCGACGAACGGGTCTTCCTCCCCCGTCATCGGGATGCCGTCCGGGTCCTCGCCGGCCAGCGCATCCACGCGCCCGTCGCGCGGCGGGGCACCCTGCGTGTCGACCTGGTGGGCGTGGCGTTCGGTGTCGGTACGGTCGCGCGTCGGATTGGTCGTCATCGGCATTCCTCTCTCAACGTCCAGGCGACGAACATAGCCTAGCTTGGTTCCGTCCGCGATGCACGGCGGAGCAGCGCGGCACCGCCCAGCGCCAGCAATGTCCCGCCGGCCAGCAGCAACGGCAGTCGGCGCGTCACCGGCTTGCGGAAGCCGCCGTTGATGCGGGGCCGGTCGCCCGGCGGCTGGAACAGGTTGCCCGACGTCACTGCCGCCGGCCGCGCCTGGGCGAAATAGCCCTCGAACCAGCGGTCGATGATCTTGAGGCTCAGCGTCGGCGCCAGCGCATGGCCGATCCGCGCGGGCCAGGTCTGCGCGCCCACGATCGTCGTCGCGCGCGGATGATCGGCGAGGCGCACCACTGCCGCCGCCACCCGCCGAGGATCGACCAGCGGCAGCGGCGGATGGATCGCCTTGCCGGTATAGTTGGCCGGATGGTCGAGCGCGGGGGTGTCGACCAGCGCCGGATAGACATCGCAGATATGGATGTGCGGATGCGCTGCCTGTTCGGCCCGCAATGCCTCGGACAGACCTTTCAGCCCGAACTTGCTCGCCGAATAGGCGGCGGCCAGCGGCGCGGCGGCGAAGCCGACCATCGAGATCATGTTGACGAACACGCCCCGGCCCTGGCGCTGGAAAATCGGCAGCACCGCATGCGCCTCATAGAGATGGCCGAGCAGGTTGGTGCGCAGCACCTGCTCGTGCGCCTCGATCGGCACCTCCTCGAACCGCCCGACCGCGCCCACGCCGACATTGGCGAACCACAGGTCGATGGTACCGCCGAACGCCTGCGCCGCCTCGGCGAGCGCCAGCACCGCGGCATTGTCGCCGATATCGGTCGGCACGACCGCGATCGCCGCGCCGCGCGCGCGCAGGTCCGTGGCGAGCGCCTCCAGCGCCTCGGCGTCGCGCGCTGCAAGCACCAGCCGCCAGCCGTTTTCGGCGAAAAGCTCGGCGGTGGCGCGGCCGATGCCGCTCGAGGCGCCGGTAATAACGGCAGTGCGGGGGGATTGGCTGTTCGCCATGGACGGTCTCCGGGACAGAAGGTGCGGGCGAGGCCGCTCGCTGGACTAACCGGATTGCGGGGCAGCGGTTGCAAGCCCTTCAAAACAAAGCCTTGCCGCGCCGGCCGCAGCGCTTCCCGAAACGCGCCGTGGTGGGCTATGCAGGGGCATGCGGATCGATGCCCACCACCACCTCTGGCACTATACCCCCGAAGCGTTTGGCTGGATCGAAACCGGCAGCGCCATCGCGCGGGACTTCGGTCCCGACGATCTCGCCCGCGAGATGCAGGCCTCCGGCATCGATCATGCCATCGCGGTACAGGCCCGGCAAAGCGAGGCGGAAACCGCTTTCCTTCTCGATTGCGCCGCCCGCCAGCCGCGGATCGCCGGCGTGGTCGGCTGGATCGACCTGCGCGCGCCCGACATCGCCGACCGGATCGCCGCGCGGCCGGCGGGGCCGATCCTCGGCTATCGCCATGTCGTGCAGGATGAGGCCGATGCCGATTTCCTGCTGGGCGATGCGTTCGTCGCGGGGGTTCGCGCGGTGCTCGCGGCGGGGCTGAGCTACGACGTGCTGGTCAACGCTGCGCAGCTCGGCAGCGTGCCCGCCTTTCTCGATCGCGTCGGCGAGGGCCGGCTGATCTTAGACCATGCCGCCAAGCCGAACATCGCCGCGGGCGCCTGGCAGCCCTGGGCCGACCAGATCGCCGCCGCCGCGCGCTACCCGAACCTGTTCTGCAAGGTCTCCGGCCTGATCACCGAGGCCGCGCGCGACTGGCAGCAGGGCGATTTCGAGCGCTATCTCGACCATGTCTTCGCCTGCTTCGGCCCCGATCGCATCCTCTGGGGCTCGGACTGGCCGGTCTGCGAACTGGCCGGCCGCTATGCCGACACGCAGGACCTCATCGCCCACTATGTCGCGCGCGATTGCCCGGCAGCAGAAGCGGCGGTATTCGGCGGCAACGCGGTCCGCGCCTACGCCCTGGAATTTAGCGCTTAGGAAAACCGGCTTGCATATATGCGAACGGTCATGGCAGGGCTTGGACAGGAGACCATGCCATGCGTACCATCCTCTGCAACGCGCCGTTCGAGCTGACCCAGATCCAGCGCGAGGCCCCCACGCCTGGCCCGGGCGAGGTGCTGATCCGCATCCACCGCGTCGGCCTGTGCGGCACCGACTATCATATCTTCGCCGGTCGCCACCCCTTCCTGCAATATCCGCGCGTGATGGGGCATGAGCTCGGCGGCGAAGTGGTCGCGCTGGGAGAGGGTACCACACTAGCGCTCGGCCAGACCGTGGCGATCAACCCGTACCTTGCCTGCGGCCACTGCGTCGCTTGCCGCAAGGGCAAGCCCAATGCCTGCGTCAATATCCGCGTGCTCGGCGTCCACAGCGACGGCGGCATGGCCGATCTGCTGGTGGTCCCGGCCAGCGCGGTGATCGATGCCGAGGGGCTGAGCGTCGACCAGGCGGCGATGATCGAGTTCCTCGCGATCGGCGCCCACGCCGTGTCGCGCGTGCCCAAAGACGGCGAGGGGCGGATGCTGGTGGTCGGCGCCGGCCCGATCGGCATCGCCAGCGCGCTGTTCGCGCGGCTCGACGGCTTCGACGTCACCCTGGTCGACCAGCGCGCCCAGCGGCTCGCCTTTGCGCGCGAACAGCTCGGCCTCGACGGCGAAGTCGCTGACGAAGGTCTGGCGGAACGGCTGGCGGCCCGCACCAACGGCGACGGGTTCGACGTGGTGATCGACGCCACCGGCTCGCTGCCGGCGATGCGTCGCAGCCTGGATTTCGTCGGCCATGGCGGCGCGCTGCTGCTGGTCGGCGTGGCGCCCGGCGACCTCAGCTTCGCCGACCCCGAATTCCACAAGCGTGAGGCGGTGCTGATCGCCAGCCGCAACGCGCTCGCCAGCGACTTCCAGCGGGTAATCGCCGCGATCCGCTCGGGCGACGTGCCCACCGACAAGCTCCACACCCACAGCGTCGATGCCGACGACCTTCCCCAGCGCCTGCCCGCGCTGATCGAAGAGGCCGATCATGTGCTGAAGGCGATTGTCGCCTTCTGACCGCGGGCTCGCCGGTCAGGGCTGATCGGCGAGCGCGAAGATCTGTTCGGTGGGCACCCATTTCACGCCGGGTGCGGCAAAGGCGAGCCGGCGCTGGAAGCCGTCCATCAGCGTTTCCCAGGCCTGGACGTCGGGATCGGCGGCGTCGCGCGCGCGCTTGGCCTCCGGATCGAAGCTCGGGCCGGTCTCCATCACCATCACCAGCCGGTCGCCGGCGTGCCAAATCTCCATCGCCTCGATGCCGGCGTCGCGGATCGACTGGGTGACGGCGGCGGGCGGCCCGCCCGGGCGGTGCCAGTGGCGATAGGCGGCGATCGCTTCCGGATCATCGTTCAAATCGAGCAACAGGACGTGGCGCATCGGAACCCTCTCCTTCGTGAGGGCCTGCATAGCTGCGGCCTGCGTCGGCACAAGCCGGCACCGCATCGCGGCTTTTCCGATCCGCCCGCATCGCGTACGTCCTGCCGAATCCGGGGGCAGGGAGAGAAACGTGGCGAAGGCGGGCAAGCCGGTGCAGGGGGCGACGATCATCGACGTGGCGGCGAAGGCGGGCGTCTCCGCCATGACCGTGTCGCGGGTGATCAACGGCCGCAGCGGGGTGAGCGCCGCGACGCGCGAGGCGGTGGAGCAGGCGATCGCCGAGCTCAGCTATGTCCCCAATGTCGCCGCGCGCAGCCTGGTCACCTCGGCGGAGCTGCGCATCGGCGTGGTCTATTCCAATCCCAGCGCCGCCTTCATGAGCGAGCTGCTCACCG
Organism: Sphingomonas sp. 22176; assembly: GCF_052045505.1. NCBI lineage: Bacteria > Pseudomonadati > Pseudomonadota > Alphaproteobacteria > Sphingomonadales > Sphingomonadaceae > Sphingomonas > Sphingomonas sp. 22176. The sequence continues at coordinate 859,051 of NZ_JBQEPL010000001.1, forward strand.
GCGTGTTCGAGGAAGCCTCGACCTGGGGCGCGCGACTGGTGCTCCTCAAGGGCGAGGGCGGGCGGCCGCCGGCCGAGGCGGAGCTGGCGCGCTTTGCGGCCTCGGGCCTGTCCGGCATCCTGCTCGCCCCGCCGCTCGGCGAGGCGCCGGTGGTGCTGCGGACGCTCAAGAACGCCGGCGTGCCGATCGCCGCGATCGGCGCCTATCATGTGCCCGGCGCCACCTGCGTCCGGATCGACGACCGCCGCGCCGCCTATGAGATGACGCGCCATCTGCTCGATCTCGGCCATCGCCGCCTGGGCTTCGTCGTCGGCAATCCCGACCAGGCGGCGAGCGCCGAGCGCCGCGCCGGGGTGGAGGATGCGATGCGCGACTTCCCCGATGCCGGAGTGCAGCTGGTGCAGGGCGATTTCAGCTATGCCTCGGGGCTGGCCGCCGGCGAGCAGCTGCTCGATGGCCCTGCGCCGCCCACCGCCGTGTTCGCCAGCAACGACGACATGGCGGCCGCGATCGTCTCGGTCGCGCATCGCCGCCAGCTCGACGTGCCGAGCCAGCTCACCGTGGTCGGCTTCGACGATACGACGGCGGCGGTGACCTTGTGGCCACCGCTCACCACGATCCACCAGCCGGTGCGCCGCCTCGCTGCCGAGGCGCTGGCACTGGTGGCGGACGAAGCGCGCGGTGCATCGGCCAAGACGCGGACCCGTCGCGATCGGGTGCTGGAGCATGAAATCGTCAAGCGCAGCTCCACCGCCGCGCCGCCGAAGGGTCGCTAGGCGGTCGTGCCGTCGGGGCAGGTGAGCCGCACGCGCAGGCCACCCAAGGGGCTACCCTCCAGCGCCATCGTGCCGCCGTACAGTGCCACCAGATCGCGAACGATGGCCAGCCCGAACCCATCGCCCGCCGGGCCTTCGTCGAGGCGCACGCCCGGCTGGAGCACCTGCTCGCGGTGGTCGGCAGGGATGCCGGGGCCGTCATCGTCGATCGTCAGGGTGATGTGGTCCGGCGCCTCGGCAGCGCTCGATACGACGACTCTGCTGCGGGCATGCCGTGCGGCATTGTCGAGCAGATTGCCGAGGATCTCGGCGAGATCGTGCGCGTCGATCGCGATCCGCGCGTCCGCCGCGATCTCCAGCCGCATGGCCGTGGCGGGGTAGAGCGTACCCAGCACGGCGCCCACATCGCGCGCGACGGGCGCGATCGCGGTGCTCGCCCGCCGGTTCACCGCAGCGGCGCGGGCACGGGCGAGGGTATGGCGGATCACCCCTTCGATCCGGCGGACCTGCGCGGCTTCGGGAGTGTCGGGTGCTACCGTGAGTGCCAGCGTCGCTACGGGCGTCTTCAGCGCATGGGCGAGGTTGGCCGCCGATTGCCGCGCAGCCGCCAGCGTCGCGGCATTGGCGGCGGCGAGGGCGTTGAGCTCGGTGGCAAGCGGTTGCAGCTCCGCGGGCTGGGCTTCGTCCACTGCCGCGCGTTCGCCGCGCCGGATCGCACCGATCTGGGAGACCAATGCCGCCAGCGGCTGCAGCGCGAATCGCAGCTGTACCCAGGCCGCCGCCGCAAAGATCGCCGCAAGCAGCACGATCACGCTGGCGAGCGGCACCAGCGCATCGCGGATCGGCCGACCGATCACGCGACCGGGGGCGGCGGCGGTCAGCGTTACCGTGCCGGCGCTGCTTTCCACCACCAGCCGCCGGGCATGAATGCGGCCCTTGGCATCCTCGCCGTCGAGCGGTGTCGGCGGCCCCGCTGCCCGCACGGCCTCGGCAGGGCCGGGGAAGGGCGGCCGCAGCGTCGGGAAATCGGCGCTGCCGAGTGTCTCGCGCGGACCTTCGATCCGCCAGCGCCAGCCGGGACCCGCGGCAAGCGCACCCTGCCGTGCCGCCAGCCGGTCGCGATCGACGCTGCCGTCGCGGCGCACCGCACTGGCCAGCACGGCGAGTTGCGAATCGAGTCGCTGGTCGACCCCGCCGGTCACCACCCGATCGAGCACGCCCGCCATGGTCCACCCCGCGAGCCCCAGCGCCACCAGCGTGACCAGCGCCGACAACAGCATCATCCGCGCGCGCAGCGACCCGCGCGTCATGCCGGTTGCTCGCCGCAGGTCAGCCGATAGCCGCGGCCGCGCACCGTCTCGATCCGCTCGGCGCCGATCTTGCGGCGCAGCCGGCCAATGATGACCTCGAGGCTGTTCGAATCCACATCAGCGTCGCCCTCATAGACGCGCTCGAGCAGTTCCAGCCGCTCTATCACCACCTCGCGCCGCAGGATCAGCTGCGACAGCACCCGCCATTCGAACGCGGTGAGCTTGAGCGGCAGCCCGTCCAGCTCGAACTGGCCGGTCTGGCTCTCGAAGGCGAGCGGGCCGCATTCGATCCGGGTCTGGGCATGGCCCGCGGCGCGGCGGACCAGCGCGCGCAGCCGCATCATCAGCTCCTCGACGCGGAACGGCTTTGTCAGATAATCGTCGGCACCCGCCTTGAACGCCGTGACCTTGTCCGCCCAGGCCTCGCGTGCGGTGAGCACCAGCACCGGCAGCGCGCGCCCGTTCGCCCGCCACGCGGTGAGGATCTCGGCGCCGGTCCTGCCCGGCAGTCCCAGGTCGAGCACCGCCGCGTCATAGGCTTCGGTCTCGCCGAGATGCTGCGCGTCGATGCCGTCAGCGGCGAGGTCGACGGCGCAATGCTCCGCTCGCAGCGCCCGTGCGATGGCGGGGCCGAGATCGGGGTCGTCTTCTACCAGCAGGATCCGCATGCTCGTCGCCTAGCTCCCCCGCTTAAACCCAAACTGAACCGCGAGGTTCAGCGGGAGTCGGGTGCGACTCGCTAGACCGGTGCCATCGAACACCCAAGAGGAGTTGATGGAATGACCGACTGGAAGAACACCCTGCCGCGCAATCGCCTTGCCGTGGCGGCCGCAGCGCTGCTGGCACTGGGTGCCGCGGGCGGCGCAGGCGCGGTGCAGCTCACCCGCCCGACCGTGGAAATGGCGCCGACGGCGCCGACCGCGGTAGCGAGGCTCGCGCAGAGCAGCGGCATCGTGACCGTGAAGGGGCGCGTTGCCGAGACCTATGGCGATCGCTTCGTGCTGCAGGATGGTTCGGGGCGGACGCTGGTCGATGCCGGCCGGGGGGCTGCCGACGTGCAGTCCGGCGCGGCGCTGACGGTGCAGGGGCGGTATCTCGATGGCCAGCTGCACGCCTCCTATCTCGTCGACGGGCAGGGTAATGTGCAGGCGGTTGGCGCCCCGCCGCCCCCGCCAGGTGGCCCGCATGGTCCGCCGCCCCCCCCGCCGCCGGGTGGGCCGGGCGCCCCGCCCCCGCCTCCGGGTGCCGGCGCCCCGCCGCCTCCGCCACTGGGCGCGGTGCCGCCCGCCCCTGGCGCAGTGCCGCCGCCGCCCGCAGGCGCGGTAGCCCCGCCGCCCTCGGCAGGCGCTGCACCGGCCCCCGGTGCGGCCGTCCCGCCGCCTCCGGCACCCGCACCGACCCCCAGCGCCGCAGCCCGCCGCTGAGCCTCGCGTCGGCCCTCGCACCTGATGGTGCGGGGGCCATCGCGTCGCCTGTACGCCGAACGCGACGAAGCGCTGCCAGTCACAAGACTACAGCGCCACATCGTTGGTAGATCTAGATTTTGGCCTTCTTCCCCAAAAGGGAAGAAGTGGTGCCCAGAAGAGGACTCGAACCTCCACGACCTTGCGATCGCCAGCACCTGAAGCTGGTGCGTCTACCAATTCCGCCATCTGGGCACGGGGTAGGCCGGCGCCTCTAGGGGAGGATCGGCGGGGCTGTCAACGACCTTTTTTCGAAAAATGTTGGACTTCGCGTCGCGCTTGCCGTTTAGCCCTTCCCACGGCATTGGGGCCGCAAGGTTCGCGCAGGCAGTGAGGCGGAAGATGAAGGACAGGCTGGTAACCCTGATCGGCGGTGGGGGCTTCCTCGGCCGCTACGTAGCGCAGGAGCTGCTCGCCGCCGGCGCGCGCGTCCGCGTCGTCGAGCGCAAGCCGCGCGATGCCTGGTTCCTCAAGACCCAGGGCAATCTGGGCCAGACCCAGCTCGTTGTCGGCGACATCACCAAGCCCGAGACGCTCGCCCGCGCATTGCAGGGCAGCGACGCGGTGGTGAACTTCGTCGGGATCCTGTCGGGCGACTTCGACAAGGTCCATGTCCAGGGCGCGCGCAACGTTGCCGAGGCGGCGAAGGCCGCCGGTGCCGGCGCGCTGGTCCATATCTCGGCGCTCGGTGCCGATGCCGGTTCGCCCTCGGCCTATGGCCGCAGCAAGGCGGCTGGCGAGCAGGCGGTGCTCGCTGCCTTCCCGGGTGCCACGATCCTGCGTCCGTCGATCGTGTTCGGTCGCGAGGATGCGTTCGTGAATCGCTTCGCCGGTATGATCGCGGGTGCGCCGCTCAACATCGTGCCGGTGGTGCGGGGCGAGACCAAGTTCCAGCCGGTGTTCGTGACCGATGTCGCCCAGGCGATCACCGCAGCGCTGGCCGATCCGGCGGCGCATGGCGGCAAGACCTACACGCTGGGCGGACCGGACGTGCTGAGCATGTCGGCGCTGCTCCACTGGATCGCCGGCGCGATCGGCCGCAAGCCGCACTTCGTGGAACTCCCCGATTCGCTGGCCAGCCTGGTGGCGTCGCTGCCGGGCACGCCGATCACGCGCGACCAGTTCGCGATGCTGCAAGCCGACAATGTCGTGCCGGCGGGTGCCGAGGGCCTCGCCGCGCTGGGCGTGCAGCCCACGCCGATGGCGACGGTGGCGCCGAGCTGGCTGGTGCGCTTCCGCCAGGCCGGCCGCTTCAGCCGCTTCCGCGCGACCGCCTAATCCCATTCCCCCTGCCGGGCGGCGCCTTGCAGGGGGTCGCCCGGCGCGACCCCCTGAAGGAGTCTGTCCATGACCACGCTGCTGGTGGCGATCCTGCTCGGCATCGTTGAAGGCGTTACCGAGTTCCTGCCGGTCTCCTCGACCGGGCACCTGATCCTCGCCAGCGAGCTGATGGGCTATGATTCGGCGCGCTGGGCGATGTTCAACGTCGTCATCCAGCTGGGCGCGATCCTGGCGGTGGTGGTGCTGTACTGGCGCACCTTCTGGGCGGTGCTGGACGGGTTGCTGAAGCTCAACCCCGTGTCCATCCGGTTCGTGCGCAACCTGCTGATCGCCTTCATTCCCGCCGCTGTGATCGGCCTCGCGCTCCACAAGCATATCGAGGCACTGCTCGGTGCGCCCAAGGTGGTCGCCTGGGCGCTGATCGTCGGCGGCGTCGCGATCCTGGTGATCGAGCGGCTGGTCAAGTCCGCGACAATCCACGGCATTGCCGAAATCCCGGTGGTGCGCGTGCTCGGCATCGGCTTCGTCCAGTGCCTGGCGATGGTGCCGGGGGTCAGCCGTTCGGGCGCGACGATCATGGGTGCGCTGTCGCTCGGCGTCGAGCGGCGCACGGCGGCCGAGTTCAGCTTCTTCCTCGCCATCCCCACGATGCTCGGCGCCACCGCGCTCGAGCTGCTCAAGAACCGCGAGATGTTGGCGACCAGCGGCGTGGGCTGGGGCGAGATCGGCGTCGGGTTTGTCGTCGCGTTCGTAGTCGCACTTGCCGTAATCAAGTGGTTCGTCGGGATCGTGAGCAAGCATGGCTTCACCCCCTTTGCGCTCTATCGTATTGTTGCGGGAACCGCTGCACTGATTTGGCTATCTATGCGTTAAGGCCGAATCGGACCTTTCATGGCTGTATTTTCAGGCTGGCAGGACTAAAAATCGGGTTCTGAACCCATATAGGTAAGCATTGCTGTCTTTATCGCTCTGTCGCTCTCCTGTAGGGGAGCGGCATGGCTGACGATCCCATGCTCAAATTCGTCGGACGCCCGCAGGCGTATCCGGCCAAGCGCCCCGCCCCCCTGCGCGCGGAAGACTTTCGCGAGATCGCGGAACGCTATGCGATACCCGACGCGGAATCGCAGGCCGGGCGCTGCAGCCAGTGCGGCGTGCCCTATTGTTCGGTGCACTGCCCGCTCCACAACCACATCCCGGACTGGCTGCGCCTGACCGCCGAGGGGCGGCTGCAGGAGGCGTATCAGCTCTCCAACAGCACCTCGACTATGCCCGAGATCTGCGGCCGCATCTGCCCGCAGGACCGGCTGTGCGAAGGCAATTGCGTGATCGAATTCTCCGGCCACGGCGCGGTGACGATCGGCTCGGTCGAGAAGTTCATCACCGACACCGCCTGGGCCGAGGGCTGGGTGGAGCCGGTCCAGGTCGGGCGCGACCGCGGCCAGTCGGTCGGCATCATCGGTGCGGGGCCCGCGGGGCTCGCCGCCGCCGAATATCTGCGTGGCTACGGGTATGACGTCCACGTCTACGACCGCTACGATCGCTCGGGCGGGCTGCTCACCTATGGCATCCCCGGCTTCAAGCTGGAGAAGGACGTGGTGATGCGCCGCGTCGACCGGCTCGAGAAGGCGGGCATCGTCTTCCACCGCAATTTCGAGGTCGGTCGCGACTCGACGCTCGGCGAACTCCGCCAGCGCCACGATTCGATCCTGGTCGCCACCGGCGTCTACAAGGCGCGGGCGATCAAGGCTCCGGGCGTCGGCGCCAAGGGCGTGGTCGATGCGCTGGATTATCTGACCGCGTCGAATCGCAAGAATTTCGGCGACGCGGTGCCTGCCTATGACGATGGCAGCCTCAACGCGCTCGGCAAGCATGTCGTGGTCGTCGGCGGCGGCGATACGGCGATGGACTGCGTGCGCACCGCGATCCGCCAGGGCGCGGCCTCGGTTAAGTGCCTCTACCGCCGGGACCGGGCTAACATGCCGGGCTCGCAGCGCGAAGTGGCCAATGCCGAAGAGGAAGGCGTCGAGTTCGTGTGGCTCTCCGCGCCCGAGGCGTTCGAGGGCACCGATCAGGTGAGCGGCGTCCGCGCTTCCAAGATGCGCCTCGGCGCGCCCGACGCTTCGGGCCGCCGCGCACCGGAAGTCGACCCCAGCGGCGCGCTGCAGATGCCCGCCGATCTCGTCATCAAGGCACTGGGGTTCGAGCCCGAGGACCTGCCCAAGCTGTTCGGCGCCGAGGAACTGGGTGTCACTCGCTGGGGTACGCTGCGTACCGACGGCAAGACGATGATGACCAGCATGGACGGCGTGTTCGCCGCCGGTGACATCGTCCGCGGCGCCAGCCTGGTCGTCTGGGCGATCCGCGACGGCCGCGACGTGGCGGCGCACATGCATGCCTGGATGAAGGCGCACGCCAAGGCGCCGGCTGCGGCGAAGCGCGAAGCGAGCGTCGCATGAAGACGCTCGCAGCAGCTCTGCTGATCGCCGTCGCCGCACCGGCGGAAGCGTCGGCGCAGACCGCACCCGTCGCGCAGGCTCCCGAGCCTGCCCGGATTGCCGCCGCCAAGGCGCTGATCGCCAAGGTGATGCCGCCCGAGCGGGTCGACGCGATGATCGACCAGATGATGCGGCCGATGATGGAAAACCTCCGCAACGCGATGGCACAGACGCCGGAGATGCAGGCGGCGTTCGCCAAGAATCCGCAGGCGAAAGCAGCGCTCGACGCGTTCGTAGACGACGAGCTCAAACACGCGATCGCAACCACCAAGGAGTCGATGCCGACGATGCTCGACGCCATGGCGCGGGCCTATGCGCGGCGCTTCACCGTCGCGCAGCTGAACGACGTCAGCGCCTTTTTCGATACGCCTTCGGGCAAGCTCTACGCCGAACAGTCGCCGACCGTGATGGCGGATCCCGATATTCTCGCCGCGCAGCGCGCCGTGATGGAAAAGTCGATCCGCGGCACGATGGAGCGCGCACAGGCGATGGTGGCGAAGCTCGCCGCAGAACAGGACAAGAAGTGATGGCCAAGACCCTGGAATCCGAGCGCGAGCGCCTCGCCCGCGAGGGCATGTATCGCCCCGAATATGAAGGCGATGCCTGCGGCGTGGGCATGGTCGCGGCGACCGACGGCCAGTCGTCGCGCCGCGTCGTCCAGTCGGCGATCGATGCTTTGAAGGCGGTGTGGCACCGCGGTGCCGTGGATGCGGATGGCAAGACCGGCGACGGCGCCGGCATCCATGTCGACCTGCCGCTGCGCTTCTTCGACGAGCAGATCGTTGGCAGCGGGCACCGCGTGCTGCCGAACCGCCTCGCCGTCGGCATGATCTTCCTGCCGCGCACCGATCTGGGGGCGCAGGAAACCTGCCGCACCATCGTCGAGAGCGAGATCATCGAAGCCGGCTACACCATCTATGGCTGGCGCCAGGTGCCGGTCGACGTCTCGGTGATCGGCATGAAGGCGCAGGCGACGCGGCCCGAGATCGAGCAGATCATGATCGCCGGGCCGCAGCCCGACGCGATGGACGCTGCCGAGTTCGAACGTCAGCTGTACCTGATCCGCCGCCGCATCGAGAAGCGGGTGATCGCCGCCCAGGTCGGCGGCTTCTACATCTGCTCGCTGTCGTGCCGCTCGATCATCTACAAGGGGCTGTTCCTCGCCGAATCGCTGTCCGACTTCTATCCGGACCTCACCGATTCGCGCTTCGAGAGCCGTGTCGCGATCTTCCACCAGCGCTATTCCACCAATACTTTCCCGCAATGGTGGCTGGCGCAGCCGTTCCGCTGTCTGGCGCATAACGGCGAGATCAACACGATCCGCGGCAACCAGAACTGGATGCGCAGCCACGAGATCAAGATGGCGAGCATCGCGTTCGGCGAGCAGAGCGAGGACATCAAGCCGGTGATCCCGGCCGGCGCGTCGGACACCGCCGCGCTCGACGCGGTGTTCGAGGCGATCTGCCGCTCCGGCCGCGACGCGCCCACCGCCAAGCTGATGCTGGTGCCCGAAGCCTGGCAGCAGGACGAGGATACGCCGCCCGCGCACGCCGCGATGTACCAGTATCTCGCGAGCGTGATGGAGCCGTGGGACGGCCCTGCCGCGCTGGCGATGACCGATGGCCGCTGGGCGGTGGCGGGCATGGACCGCAACGCGCTGCGCCCGCTGCGCTATACCCAGACCTCGGACGGTCTGCTGATCGTCGGTTCGGAAACCGGCATGGTGCCGGTGCCGGAGGCGAACGTCGTCGCCAAGGGCCGGCTCGGGCCGGGCGAGATGATCGCCGTCGACCTCGACGAGGGCAAGCTGCTCCACGACCGCGCGATCAAGGACCAGATCGCCGGCGAGGCCGATTATGCTTCGATGGTGCAGGGCTTCCTGTCGATCGACGATCTGCCCGCGGCCCCCGCCGAGACCTATTATGAGCGCGCCGAACTGTCGCGCCGCCAGGTCGCGGCCGGCCAGACGCTGGAGGACATGGAGCTGATCCTCGCGCCGATGGTCGAGACCTCGAAGGAGGCGATCGGCTCGATGGGCGACGACACACCGCTCGCGGTCATCTCGTCCAAGTCGCGGCTGATCAGCCAGTTCTTCCGGCAGAATTTCAGCCAGGTCACCAACCCGCCGATCGATCCGTTGCGCGAGCGCTATGTGATGTCGCTCAAGACGCGGTTCGGCAATCTCGCCAACATCCTCGACACCGAGGGGGCGGGGAGCCCGGTGCTGGTGCTGGACAGCCCGGTGCTGACCAATGCCGACTGGCACCGCCTGCGCGCGCATTTCGGCACCAATGCCGCCGAGATCGACTGCACCTTCGCGGCGGACGGCGATCCGGAATCGCTGAAGCTCGCGATCAAGCGCATCCGCCACGAGGCGGAGCAGGCGGTTCGCGCCGGCTGCACCGAGCTGTTTCTCACCGACGAGCATAGTGGCCCGGACAAGGCGGCGATCGCCGGCGTGCTGGCGGCGGCGGCGGTGCACACGCATCTCGTCCGCCGGGGCCTGCGCTCCTATGCCAGCGTCAACGTCCGCACCGCCGAGTGCCTCGACACCCATTATTATGCGGTGCTGATCGGCGTCGGCGCGACCACGGTGAACGCCTATCTGGCCGAAGCCGCGATCGCCGATCGCCATGCGCGCGGCCTGTTCGGCGAGATCAGCCTGGCCGACTGCCTCAAGCGCCATCGCAAGGCCGTGGACGAAGGGTTGCTCAAGATCCTGTCGAAGATGGGCATCGCGGTGATCAGCTCCTATCGCGGCGGCTACAACTTCGAAGCCGTGGGCCTCAGCCGCGCGCTGGTGAACGATCTGTTCCCCGGCATGCCGGCCAAGATCTCGGGCGAGGGCTATGCCTCGCTCCACCTCTCGGCGATGATGCGCCACGAGGCGGCCTATGATGCGGGCGTCGCGACGCTGCCGGTCGGCGGCTTCTACCGCCAGCGTGCGGGCGGCGAGGCGCATGCCTATTCGGCACAGCTGATGCACCAGCTGCAGACCGCAGTGTCGAACGACAGCTATTCGAGCTATCTCGCCTTTGCGCGTGGGGTGCGCGATCTGCCGCCGGTATATCTGCGCGATCTCCTGGAGTTCAACTTCCCGGAGACGGGCGTGCCGATCGACCAGGTCGAGGCGATCACCGAGATCCGCAAGCGTTTCGTCACGCCCGGCATGTCGCTGGGCGCGCTCAGCCCCGAGGCGCACGAGACGCTGGCGATCGCGATGAATCGGATCGGCGCGCGCGCCGTCTCGGGCGAGGGCGGCGAGGATTCGGCGCGCTACAAGCCCTATGAGAATGGCGACAACGCCAATTCGAGCATCAAGCAGGTCGCCTCGGGCCGGTTCGGCGTGACGGCGGAATATCTCAACGCCTGCGACGAGATCGAGATCAAGGTGGCGCAGGGCGCCAAGCCCGGCGAGGGCGGGCAGCTGCCCGGCTTCAAGGTCACCGAGTTCATCGCCAAGCTGCGCCATGCGACGCCGGGCGTGACGCTGATCTCGCCGCCGCCGCACCACGACATCTATTCGATCGAGGATCTGGCGCAGCTGATCTACGATCTGAAGCAGATCAATCCGCGCGCGCGGGTGTGCGTGAAGCTGGTCAGCTCGGCCGGTATCGGCACCGTCGCGGCGGGCGTCGCCAAGGCGCATGCCGACGTGATCCTGGTCGCCGGCCATAATGGGGGCACCGGCGCGTCGCCGTTCACCTCGATCAAATATGCCGGCACGCCCTGGGAAATGGGGCTGTCCGAGGTGAACCAGACGCTCACCCTCAACGGCCTGCGCGGCCGCATCAAGCTGCGCACCGATGGTGGCCTGAAGACCGGTCGCGACATCGTGATCGCCGCGATTCTCGGCGCCGAGGAATATGGCATCGGCACGCTGAGCCTGGTGGCGATGGGCTGCATCATGGTCCGTCAGTGCCACTCGAACACCTGCCCGGTGGGCGTCTGCACCCAGGACGAGAAGCTGCGCGCCAAGTTCGTCGGCACGCCGGAGAAGGTCATCAACCTGATGACCTTCATCGCCGAGGAAGTGCGCGAGATCCTCGCCAAGCTGGGCTTCAAGAGCCTGGACGAAGTGATCGGCCGTACCGAGCTGCTCCGCCAGGTCAGCCGCGGCGCCGAGCATCTCGACGATCTCGACCTCAACCCGATCCTCGCCAAGGTGGACGCGGACGATGCCGAGCGGCGCTTCAGCCTGAGCACCTTCCGCAATGACGTGCCGGATAGCCTCGACGCGCAGATGATCAAGGATGCGGCCCCCGTGTTCGCGCGCGGCGAGAAGATGCAGCTGACCTATTCGGTGCGGAACACCCACCGTGCGGTGGGCACGCGGCTCTCGTCCGAGGTGACCAACACGTTCGGCATGTCGGCGCTGCAGGACGGGCATGTCCGTGTGCGGCTGCGCGGCTCGGCCGGCCAGTCGCTCGGGGCGTTCCTGTGCAAGGGCATCACGCTCGAGGTCTTCGGCGACGCGAACGACTATGTCGGCAAGGGCCTGTCGGGCGGCGTGATCGTCGTGCGGCCGATGGTCAGCTCGCCGATTGAATCGTGGAACAACACGATCATCGGCAACACCGTGCTCTATGGCGCGACCTCGGGACGGCTGTTCGCCGCCGGCCAGGCGGGCGAGCGCTTCGCGGTGCGCAACTCGGGCGCCGACGTGGTGGTCGAAGGCTGCGGCGCGAACGGCTGCGAGTATATGACCGGCGGCACCGCGGTGGTGCTGGGCCGCGTCGGCATGAACTTCGGCGCGGGCATGACCGGCGGCATGGCGTTCGTCTACGACGTCGACGGCAGCTTCGAACGCCACGCCAACCCGGAGAACATCACCTGGAACCGGCTGGCCTCCAGCCATTGGGAAACCAAGCTCCGGTCGCTGGTGGAGGCGCATGCCGCGAAAACCGACAGCAAATGGTCCAAGGGCCTACTGGAGGACTGGGACCGTGAAGTCGGCAAGTTCTGGCAGGTGGTGCCGAAGGAAATGCTCACCCGGCTGCCGCATCCGATCAATGACACCGTCGAGGCGGTGGCGGCGGAGTAAGCCTCAATCGAGGGCGGCGACCATGTCGGTATGGCTGAAGTCGTCGCCCTTGAAGAGCAGCGGGCAGTCCGCAAGGGCGGCGACCGCATAGGCCATGCAGTCGCCATAGTTGAGACGGGCGAGGTGACGGCCCTTGCCGAAGCGTTCGAACGCGTCGGCGGCGACCTGCAGGTGATCCTCGCCGAACGGCACGATCACGAAGGGCGGCTTGGCGATCAGCGCCGAGCCCGCATCGGCAGCGGTGCGGGTCGATTGGACCCGTACGACTTGATGCTGAGCGCCATGGTGCGGCTCCATTCTAGGATGCTGTTCAAAATATAGAATTGTGCCTGGCGCTACAACGAGTCTTCCCCGGCCCATTTCCGCTGCTTATGGCTTTCCCCATGTGGCAGCTCCTTCAATTCCCGCTCTGTCCTTTCTCGCGCAAGGTCCGGCTCCTGCTGGGCGAGAAGGGCATCGCCTATGAGCCGGTGCGCGAATCGCCGTGGCTGCGGCGCGACGAGTTCCTCGACCTCAACCCCACCGGCCAGACCCCGGTGATGATCGATGCCGAGCGCCATGTGACCCTCATCGACTCCACCGTGATCTGCGAATTCTTCGAGGAAACGGTGGGCAAGAACGCGCTGCTCAACGGCTCGGCGGTCGATCGCGCCGAGATTCGCCGGCTGGTGGTGTGGTTCGACAATAACTTCTACAGCGACATCACCGCGCCGCTGCTCCACGAGCGGATGATCAAGCGCATCGTCTATCGCCAGCCGCCCGACGCCAAGGTGCTGCGCGACGCGATGAAGGCGGCGGTGGGGCATCTCGACTATATCGATTATTTGCTCGACCACCGCACCTGGCTGGCGGGGGCTACGATGAGCCTTGCCGACATCACCGCGGCGGCGCAGATTTCGGTCGCCGATTATCTGGGCGGCATCGACTGGAAGAGCCACGAGCTCGCCAAGCGCTGGTATATCGGGATGAAGAGCCGCCCGAGCTTCCGCCAGCTGCTCGCCGAGCGGATGGAGGGAATCACGCCGCCGGCCGATTACGAGAAGCTCGACCTCTAAGATCGGGATAATCGCGGGCTCAGGCGCGTTTGGCTGCCAAACGGGAGAGAGACCGCGATGCTCGAACACATACCGCACTGGCTGGGAAGCGCGCTGAAAGGCCTGCGCGCGGGCGCCAACAAGCTGGCGATCGTCCAGCCTGAACTCGGCAGCTTCGAGGTGTTGCACCTCGCCAGCCCGGCCTTTGCGAACGGTGGTCGCCTCCCCGAGCGCTTCACCGCGGACGGTGACGGCGTGTCGCCGCCGCTTTTCTGGAGCAACGTGCCCGAGGGCACCGAATGCCTGGCGCTGATCGTCGAGGATCCCGATGCGCCGGCGCCGCAGCCGCTGGTCCATGCGGTGGTCTGGGGGCTGCCGATCGACGGCGATCTGAAGGAAGGCGCGATCCGCGCCGATGGCGCTGGCGATGCCGAGGGCAAGGATGTCGGCCGCAACAGCTATCTCGGTGAAGGCTGGCTGCCGCCCGATCCGCCGACCGGGCATGGTCCCCATAATTACGCCTTCCAGCTGTTCGCGCTGGGCGGCGGCTGCGAGATCGGCGAGAATCCCGGGCGCAGCGCGCTGGTCAAGGCGATGGCGGGGCATGTGCTCGCCGCCGGGCTGCTCACCGGCGTCTATTCGCGCGGCGAGGAAGCCCCGACGGGGCTGGTGGGCGAAACCGCGCCGGTCTGAGACCGGCGCGGTGCGCGTTCATCCGTTGACGACGGTGCCGCCGTTCGGGTGGAGTACCTGGCCGGACATGTAGCTCGAATCCTCGCAGGCGAGGAACAGGAAGGCGGGGGCGACTTCGTTGGGCTGTCCCGGGCGGCCCATCGGCACGTCCTCGCCGAAATGCTCGAGCTTCTCGGGGGAAGCGCCGCCGCTGGGATTGAGCGGGGTCCAGATGGGGCCGGGCGCCACGGCGTTCACGCGGATGCCCTTTTCGATCAGGTTCATCGACAGGCTGCGGGTGAAGGCGGTGATCGCACCCTTGGTGGCGCTGTAGTCGAGCAACTCGGGCTCGCCCTGGTACATCGTCACCGAGGTGCAGTTGACGATCGTGGCGCCCTGCTTGAGGTGCGGCGAGGCGGCCTGGACCATGAAGAACATCCCGAAGATGTTGGTCTGGAAGGTCCGGCGCAGCTGCTGCTCGGTGATGTCGACGATGTCCTTGTCCGGGTGCTGCTCGCCGGCATTGTTGACCAGCACGTCGATGCGGCCGAATTCGGCGATCACCTTCTGCACGGCTTCCTCGCAGAATGCCTTGTCGCCCACGTCACCCGCAATGGTGATCGCGCGGCGGCCTTCGGCGCGGACGGCTTCCGCGGTGTCCTCCGCATCGCGATGCTCGTTCAGATAGACGATGGCGACATCGGCGCCTTCGCGGGCGTAGAGCGCGGCGACCGCGCGGCCGATCCCGCTGTCGGCGCCGGTGACGATGGCCACCTTGTCCTTCAGCCGATCCGATCCGCGATAGCGCGGCTGCCACTCGGGTTTGGGATCTAGCGTGCGCTCCTCACCGGGAAGCGCATCCTCGCGGACTCGATCTATGGTAGGGGTTTCGGACATCGGCACGGCTCCTGGGTCTTGGGGAGGGGTGCCGAAAGAACCGGGCGCAAGGGGCCCAAGTTCCGGAAAAAGGGACCGCCGGGGCGGCCGGCAGGGTCAGCCGAGGAGGCTGGTGCCCTGCAGGCCGCTGCCGAGGATCATCACGCTGGTGATGCCGAACGACGCGACGCCGATGAGAAAGCTGCGGAACATGCTGATCTTCTCCATGGATGCGAGCGCGTTCATGCGATCGGGATCACGGGCGTGGAGAACAGGACGAGCGCGGCGGTGAGCAGGATGGCGGCGCTGATGGCGACAGTCTGGTGCAACGAAGCGAGACGAGCGGTCATGGTAATTACTCCCTGTGGTTCGGCTGGCAGACCATCCGGCGGCCGATGCCAGCTATTTTGCAGGGAGTGTGCCAACTTCACTAAGTGGCTGTAATTCCTGTGAATGGTCTAATTTGCCGCGATTAAGTAGGCGGATTTCGCGAAATGATCTGGTGAATTTCACCACTCAGCGGCGAAATTCGCTATAGCTCGCGCTGCCGGTCTTCACCTGATTCCGACCTTCATGCTTCGCCAGGTACAGCAGCCGGTCGGCGCGGTGGAATGCGGTCTGGTGCATCTCGCCCGGCTCCACCGGCGTCAGGCCGGCCGAGAAGGTGATCTCGCCCAGCGGCGCATCGTTGTCGCGCAGCTTGTAGCGCTTGGCCTGCACGGTGCCGCGGGCATGTTCGAGCACCGCGCGTGCCTGATCGAGCGGCACGTTGGTGAAGAGGATTGCAAACTCCTCGCCGCCGTAGCGCGTCACCAGGTGCCCGCGACAGCACAGGCTCAGCGCGTCGGCGATCACACGCAGTACGCGGTCCCCCACGGCGTGGCCGAAGCGGTCGTTGACCGATTTGAAGTGATCGATGTCGCACACCGCGATGCACATGGCGCCGCCGGTCGCCTCCTGTGCGGCGAAGGCTTCCTCGAAGGCGCGGCGATTGGGGAGCTGGGTGAGCGGATCGCGGCGGGCATTGTCGCGCGCTTCTTCCAGCTTCTCGCGCAGGTCGTTCGCCTCGCGGGTGGTGCTTTCTAGCTTCTCCTCGGCAACGCGGATCCGGTGGAGCATCGCGGCGGTGATGCGAACGACGTCGTCATTTGCCTGGGGCGTATCGCCGGCGCTCGACATCGCCTCGGCGCTCGCTGCCAGGTCGCGGCCGAAATCGGCGGTTTCGGCGCGCATCGCCGTCACCATGTCGGCAAAGCCTTCGACCTGCATCTGGGTGCGCGCGACCAGGCCTTCGGTACGTGCCTTCAGGTCGGCATGGCCGTCGTTCGGGTCTTCCGGGCTGTGGTCGGCGGTGAGCGTCTGGATATCGCGCGGGGTTATTCGCACGCCGCGTTCGGTGATCAGCTCCACCGCACGGGCAAGCGCATCGTCGGGTTCGGTGAACAGCCGGTGGGCAAAGGCATAGTTGGTCGGCGTCGGTGCCAGCCGCTGGTCGAGAAGGAACGCGCCGATCTGCTCGAAAAGCGCTCGGCCCTCCTCCCCATCCATCTCTGAACGAATGGCACGCGCGATGCGCATACGCTCCTAACCCCCGTGCAAATCACGGCATGACGGCCGCTATGTTGCGCAGAAGGAATAAGCAGAGAGTGCTAATATTGAGTTGCCGCTGCGTTCATCCTGAACGCCCTCGCGGCGGGTCGTTTCAGCGCCGCCCCACATTGGAGGCAGAATTCAGGAGCTTGGTGCCGGAAAACGGCCGGTTTGCACCAATCCGGAGGATTAATACCGTCCGGATCGGTGCGAAAGAAAG
Source organism: Sphingomonas sp. 22176 (assembly GCF_052045505.1). Lineage (NCBI taxonomy): Bacteria > Pseudomonadati > Pseudomonadota > Alphaproteobacteria > Sphingomonadales > Sphingomonadaceae > Sphingomonas > Sphingomonas sp. 22176. The sequence goes on from NZ_JBQEPL010000001.1 coordinate 875,812, forward strand.
CGCTGAAATCGTCGTGGGTGCGCGTCAGTTCCGGTGAGTCGCGCGGTACTTCTCCACTGCGGCCAGGGTGAGTCGGATGTGGTCGGCGGGGTTCGGATCCGAATGGGCGAACAGCACTTTGCCGTCGGGCGCAATCACATAGCTGGTGCGGCTGGTGAACTTGGCGACGGTGCCGTCGGGCTTCTTGGCTGCCACGTCATAGCCCGCTGCCACCTCCGGCGTCGCGGCGGCGACGGCGAACTTGCCCGCGCAATATTGGCTGCTGAACTGCTCGAGCTGGTCGACATTGCCCGCGGTCATGCCGATCACGGTCGCACCGGCCTTGGTGAAATCGGGCAGCGCCTCGGCGAAGGCATGGGCCTCCGCATTGCAGCCCGAGGTGAAGGCGGCCGGGAAGAAGTAGAGCACGACCGGCCCCTTCTTCAGCGCAGCCTTGAGGTCGACGGTGATCGGCTTGCCGGCCACCGCGCCCTTGGCAATGAACACGGGCGCCTTGGCGCCAGTGGTGAGCGACGCATTGGCCGGCATCACGGCGAAGGGCAGGGCAAGGGCGGCAAGGGCGAGCTTCAGGCGCATATCGAACTCCCAGGATAGTTGGCCGTGTCTACGCCACAGCGCGGGCGGCGGCTAGCGGGTGAAGGCGATGCCGATGCGCGCATGCGTGTCGTTGACGTTGTAGCGGTCTAGCGCTTCGCCATAGCCGGTGAATGCCTGTCCGAAGAGGTAGATGCCCAGGCCCCCGCCCAGCCGGCGCAGCGGGTAGGATAGGAAAGCTTCGGCCGCGCCGTGCCCGGTCTTCACATTGCCGCGCGCGGTCAGGGCAAGCTTGATGCCGTCCTTCTGCGCGATCGACGCGGCGAGCGCGGTGTAGCCGTAATAGTTCTTCATATCGTGGAAGGTGCCGCTGCTGCCGACATAGAACCAGGCCTGCGGTGCGACGTCGACCCGCCAGTCGCCGCCCATGTCGAAGCTCTTTTCGCCGCGCACGAAGATGCGGTTGAGGTCGACCGAATCGGTGACGCCGCGCCCGTTCGAATCGTGCCGCCAGCCTAGGGCTACCCGCGTCGTCTCGTCGACGGGAACATCGGCATAGAGTTCGGGGCTGTAGTTGGTCGAGCGGAACGGGCCCGAGGGCTCGTTAACCGCCCAGAACATCGTCTGGGTATAGGCGAAGCGGAGATTGCCGAGCTGGAGCGGGGCGTTCTCGGCAAAGGGACGGACCGCGAAGCTGACCTGCACCTTGCCCCCCGCATCGTCGGTGCCGAAAGCGCCGTAGATCGGCTCGTGCGGTTCGAACCGGGCGAGCAGCCCGCTCGAGCTGCCGGTCGAGCTCTGCACCACCGTCTCCTGCTCGGGCATTTCGGCCGGCTTGTGCTGTGCAGCGGGCGGCACCGCGACCCCGGCGACGCCCACCGGCACATAGCGCGCCTTGGCGAAGCCGTGCGGGGCGATGGTGGGCGTCGGCCCGGGGGTGCGCTCCAGCATCAGCCGGGTGCCGTCGGCGGCGGTGATCTCGATCTGGCGTGGGCCGGCATCGGCGATCGGCGCTTCGCCCTCGTTGACCAGGAACACCTCGACGCCGCGCAGCGCCGCCTGCTCCGAGGCGGGCTGGGCCGGCACCGCACGCACCTGTGCCAGCGCAGGCACGGCGACAAAGCTGAGGCCGAGCAGGGGAAGAGCGGCGAAACCACGCATATTCCGCGAAGTGGCAGGCGTTTGTGACCTTGGCGAGTCAAATTCGGGCCGGTAGGGCTGGGACATGGCCGTTTCCCAAACCGACATCGCGCTTGCCGCCCGCCTCGCCGACGCCGCCGGCGCCGCGATCCGCCCCTATTTCCGCGCCGAGCACGGCGTCGAGGCGAAGGAAGACCAGTCGCCCGTCACCCTCGCCGATCGCGCCGGCGAGGAGGCGATGCGCAAGCTGCTGATCGCCGAGCGGCCGATGGACGGCATCATCGGCGAGGAATTCGGGGTGCGCGAAGGCACCAGCGGCCGGCAATGGGTGCTCGATCCGATCGACGGCACCCGCGCCTTCATTGCCGGGCGGCCGGTGTTCGGCACGCTGATCGCGCTGGTCGACAATGGCTGGCCGGTGCTGGGCGTGATCGACCAGCCGATCATCAACGAGCGCTGGCTGGGCGTCACCGGCCGCCAGACGCTGTTCAACGGCAAGCCCGCCAGTACCCGCATCTGCCGCGAGCTGAACCAAGCGATCCTCGCCACCACCTCGCCCGCGCTGTTCGACGACGGCCAGCTGCACGCCTTCGAGCATCTCGATGCCAAGGTGATGAGCACGGTGCTGGGCGGCGACTGCTACAATTATGGCTGCGTCGCGAGCGGCTGGCTCGACATCGTCGTCGAGGCGGGGCTCAAGCTGCACGACTTCGCTGCGCTGGTCCCGGTGATCGAAGGCGCGGGCGGGCGGATGTGCGACTGGCAGGGCGATCCGCTCCATGCCGGCAGCAAGGGCGAGGTGATCGCCGCGGGCGACCCGGCGCGGATCGACGACATTCTCGAGGCGATGGACTGCCGGGGCCACTGAGCCCCGGCTAGCGGCCGTCCCAGAAGCCCGGGTGCGCCGCGATCGCCCGTGTCAGCCAGTCGGCGACCTGCCGCTGCGCTTCGAGGCCATAATGGCCGTGGCAGGCGGTTGCGCGGAACTCCGCGGCGGGGAAGGGCAGGAACAGTATGTCGCGCGCGCCGGCCGCCCGGGCTGCGGTGCTGATCCGCGTTTCGGCGGTACGCAGCATCGCGGCCTGCTCGGGCGGCGCACCGCTGGTGTCGAACCACCACAGGATGAAGACCGCACGCGGATACCGGCTATGGAGCCGGGCGAGCAACTGGCCGTAGTGCGCGGCATAGTCGGCGACGAGCGCGTCCAGGGTTGACCAGCGCGCATCGGGGTGGAAGCCGACGAAATCGGCCTGCAGCTTGAGCATCACGATCTGCGGCTGCCAGCGCGGATCATCGTAGGGCGCGGGCTCGGCCGGCAGGCGGCGCGACCATTGCTGCTCCATCGTGCCCTGCGGCGCGGTGCCGCCGAAGTTGCGGATCAGCCCGCGGCCGGAGATCGCATTCACCTGATAGTCGGCCCCGAAATGCTGCGCAGCAAGTGCGGCAAAGGCATCGGGCGTGTCGGTGGTGGCGCGGACCTGCGCCTGGGTGCAGTCGATCCGATCGGCCCGCGCGCCATAGCCCGCCATCGACGAATCGCCGATGAACTCGATCTGCCGCCGGCGCGGCTGGGGAGCGGGCAACCCCTCTCCGTGCGCGACGAAGAAGCCGCCGAAGCGCGCGGGTGCGGCGCTTTCGGTGACCTTGTCGAGCCGGATGCGGTGCGTGCCGGGCGCGAGGCCGTCGATCGTCACATCGGCCTTGCCCGGGCGGTCGATCGTCACGGGCGGAGCGCCGTCGATGCTTGCGCGCCATTCGTTGATCGCGTCGTCGAACCGCAGCACCACCCGAGGACCGCGAAAGCGCGCTTCGAAATAGATCCCCGGCCATTGATGGCGATAGTCGGCAGCGGAGACCTCGACCCGCCCGCCGATATGGACAGGTACACGTTCTTCCGCCCCCGGCGCGGCGGGCGTGATCGTTACCCGCTGCGGCGGTCGGACGTCGCCCGCCATGGCGAGCGCAGCGGAGAGGATCAGGAGGCGCAGCATCGCGCACCGATCCTGCGCCTGCCTCGATATGCCCGCAAGCGGATCAGAAGATGCCGAGGAACTTCTTGCGCTGCTTCTTCACTTCGCCCGCATTCGTCTTGCCGCTCTCCGACTTTGCGGTGGTGCCGCGGCCGACATCGTCGCGCGGGCGGCCCTTCGCGTCGCGCTGGCTGGCGGCGGTGGCGCCCGAGAGCACCGGTCCGCAATCCGCTGCCTTGGCGTCGCCGAAGTCGACGAAGGCCAGCACGGCAGTCAGCGGCGAGGCGACGACGCCCAGCCCCAAGCCTACGCCGGCACGGCCGACCAGCTCCGGGCTGATCACGCTGATCCCAGGCTTGGCGAAATAGCCGCCGATTCCCACCGGCGACTGGCCCGAGAACAGGCTGAACCGCTTCGAATCGGCGCGGAAGGCGAGGTCGATCGTCTCGTTCTTGAAGCTGAACCCGCCGCGGCCGAGCATCACGTTCTTCTGCGTGTCGATCAGGATCGGGTCCGCCGCGGCGATGCCGTCGCGCACCGTGAAGCCGATCAGCCCGCAATTGATCTGCACCGGCTCCTTCAGCTTCTTCTCGAACATCTTCTGGACGAAGGTGCCGATGTCGAACTCGGCGAGCTCGGTGTTGCGCGTCCAGAAATCGCCCTTGGGCAGGATCACCGCGATGCGTCCGTTGGCGCTGGCCAGCGAATCGCGCACGCTGTTGCCGCTGCCGCTCATCTGGATGCGTGCCTTGAGCATACCCGTGGTGCCGGACTGCTCGGCGCCGAAGCCCGCCAGCAGCACGCCCATCGGTGTCGGCGAAAGGCGGATATCGTAGGTGGTGAACACCGGCGCCTTGCGCGCGTCGATGCTGATGTCGGACGTCACCGTGCCGCGCGCGAGGCTGAAGTTGAGCGGGCTCAGCTTGAGCAGCCGGTCATTGAGGTCGAGGCCCAGCTCGATGTTCGACACCGGCAGGTTGGGCGCGCGCACGGTGCGGACCTGCCACTGCACCTTGGCATCGAAATTCTTGAGCGCGTCGATCCGCAGCGGCGCGTCCGGCAGCAGGCGCGGGGTGCCGGAGACCTGGGTCACCGCGGCCTGCGCGCCTTGGGCGGCCAGCGCATTGGGGTTGTAGCCGATGAACGGCCCGGCATCGACGATGTCGAGTACATGGGTGAACAGGTCGGCGGTCACCAGCATGCGCGGCTCGCCGAGCTTCACCGTGAACTTGCCGGCGAGATCGCTGTCACCGAAGCGGCCCTTCATCCCGGTGAAGCGCCATTCGTAGCCGGCCTTGGTGACGATCGAGGTCAGGCGATAGGTGCGCGTATCGGGCACGGCGATGCCGGCGATCAGGAACACGTCGGCAAGGTTCTGCCCGCGCAGGTCCATGTGGAGCTTGGCGCCTTCCAGCACGGTGGCGCCCGGCAGGGTGCCTGCGATGTCGACCCGGCTGCGCATCCCCTCGGCATGGAGCCGCAGCCGGTTCTCGCCGCCGGCCAGCGTCTTGTTGGAGGAGAGCAGCGCGCCCGCGAGCGTGAAGCGGGCACCGCGCGCGGTGCCGTTGCCGTCGAAGCGGATCGTGTCGGCAAAGCGATTGTCCTCGGCCGCCACCGTGTCGACCCGAATCGCCGCATCGAGCTGGTGGCGCGGATCGAGATAGCGGATCTGGGTGCCGGCGATTCGTGCGCGCTGGATCAGCGGCATGGTCAGCGGCTTGCCGCCGCCGCTGCCGAAGGTCCAGCTATTCTGCTTGCCGTCGCGATCCCATTGCAGGTCGATTCGCCCGTCGGTGAGGCCGAGCCACTGGAACCGTTTCTGCTCCGCGAGCAGCGAGAAGGTGGCGATTCGCGCATCGATTCGCTTCGCGGTGAAGAAGGGGCTGGTGCCGGCCCAATCCGGGTTCTCGACGCTGAGACCTTCGGCGACGAATTTCAGGTTGAACGGCGCGAAATAGAGCTGGAAGTCGCCCGCCACGCGTACCTTGCGATGCACGCTGCTGCTCGCGATCGACTCGAACGTGCCCTTGAGGAACCGCCCCTTGGTGACGAACAGCACCGCCCAGGCGAGGACGACAAGGCCCACCAGGCTGGTGACGACGGCGATCGTCGCGGCGAGGGGCGTGCCCATGGCGCGCGCCGGTCGGGGCGGCGGGGGTGCCTGCTCGGCGGCGTGGACGGGGACGTCGAGATCGGCCATGGTCTTCAAAATCCCCTGCGGTCCCGCGGTTCCCCGGTGGTTGCATATCGCCAAACCATCGGCTAAGGGGCCGCCTTTCCGCGATCGAGGGACCGTCCGGCTAATAGGGCTGCCGCGGCTGTCTGCAATCGTCGAACCAAAAGGAGACGAAAATGCCCAAGCTCAAGACCAAGAGCGGTGTGAAGAAGCGCTTCAAGTTCACCGCCACCGGCAAGGTCAAGCACGGCGTCGCTGGCAAGCGTCACCGCCTGATCTCGCACAATTCGAAGTATATCCGTACCAATCGCGGCACCTCCGTGCTGGCCGATGCAGACGTCGCGCGCGTTGTCGCGTGGGCGCCGTACGGCCTGAAGTAAGGGAGTCCTGAAAAATGGCACGAGTGAAGCGTGGTACGACCACCAAGGCGAAGCATAAGCGGATTTTGGATCAGGCGAAGGGCTATTATGGCCGTCGCAAGAACACCATCCGCATCGCGCGCCAGGCCGTCGAAAAGGCCGGCCAGTACGCCTATCGCGACCGCAAGGTAAAGAAGCGCAGCTTCCGCGCCCTGTGGATCCAGCGCATCAACGCTGGTGTGCGCGCCGAAGGCCTGACCTATTCGCAGTTCATGCACGGCCTGAAGCTGGCGGGCGTCGAACTGGACCGGAAGGTCCTGGCCGACATCGCGATGCACGAAGGTGAGGCATTTAGCGCCATCATCGCGCAGGCGAAGGCGGCACTGCCCCAGGCCGCCTGAGCGGACCTGCGCGCAAGCTGATATAGGGGCGTCGAAGCTGCGGCTTCGGCGCCCTTTTTCATTCCAACCGGGGGAGAGGTTCCCGTGGCGATGAAGACCTGGTGGCTCTACGTCACCGCCGTGTTTTTCGTGTCGATGACGCCGGGGCCGAACATGCTCCACGTGATGGTGCAGAGCATCCGCGAGGGCGCCGCCCGCGTGCTGCCGACCACCGCGGGGCTGATGAGCGCGAACCTGTTCTGCCTCATTGCCTCGGCAGCGGGGCTGGGGGCGCTGCTCAAGGCGTCGCCGGGGCTGTACGACGTGCTGCGCTATGCAGGTGTCGCCTATCTGCTGTGGCTGGGCATCAAGGCCTGGCGCGCGCCGGTGGAGGAGGCCCACGCCGATGCGCCGCCGCCCGCCCGCCAGACGGTGCGGGCGCGCTATCTGACCGGGCTCGGCACGGGGCTGTCCAACCCCAAGCTGATCGTGTTCGCCGCCGCGCTGTTTCCGCAGTTCCTCGACGTGCACCGCCCGTTCCTGCCGCAGCTGGCGATCCTCATTGCCACCTTCGCGGTGATCGAGGCCTTCTGGTTCTCGGCCTATGCGCTGGGCGGCCGTTCGCTCGCGGCATGGCTAGCACCGGCATCGCGGCAGCGGATGTTCAACCGCGTCACCGGCGGCGTCTTCGTCGCCTTTGGGGCGGCGCTGCTCGGCAGCCGGGTGTAGCGGTCCCTCAAACGCCTTGACCTAGGGCCCCGTCTGGGGTTCCAGCCATCTCGCACAGTGAACGGAAAACGATGACCACCGATCTCGATACCCTGCGCGGCGAGCTGCTTGCCGCGATCGATGCCGCCACCGCGCTCGATGCGCTGGAGGCGGTGCGCGTTCAGGCGCTCGGCAAGCAGGGCGCGATCACCGGCCTGCTCAAGACGCTCGGCAAGCTCACCCCCGAAGAGCGCCAGGAACAGGGCCCGCGCATCCATTCCTTGCGCGAAGCGGTCACCGAGGCGCTCGCCACCCGCAAGACCGCCATGGAACAGGCCGCGCTCGACGCGCGCCTCGCCAGCGAGACGGTGGACATGACGCTGCCGGTCGACGGCGTCGCGCCGGGGTCGGTCCACCCGGTCAGCCAGGTGATGGACGAGCTCGCCGAGATCTTCGCCGATCTGGGCTTCGCGGTCGCCACCGGCCCCGAGGTCGAGGACGACTGGCACAATTTCACCGCGCTCAACATTCCGGAGACGCATCCGGCGCGCGCGATGCACGACACCTTCTACATCGCCGGCGAGCATGAACGGCCGATGGTGCTGCGCACGCACACCAGCCCCGTGCAGATCCGCACCATGACCAGCCAGAAGCCGCCGATCCGCATCATCGCGCCGGGCCGCGTCTATCGTTCGGATTCGGATGCGACGCACACGCCGATGTTCCACCAGATCGAAGGCCTGGTGATCGACAAGGGCATCACCCTCGGCCACCTGAAGTGGACGCTGGAGACCTTCCTCAAGGCGTTCTTCGAGCGCGACGACATCGTGCTGCGCCTGCGCCCCAGCTATTTCCCCTTCACCGAGCCTTCGGCCGAAGTCGATGTCGGCTTCACCTGGAAGGACGGCAAGCGCGTGATCGGCGGCAGCGGCGACGCGCCCGGCGGCGGCTGGATGGAAGTGCTGGGCAGCGGCATGGTGCACCGGCGGGTGATCGAGGCCTGCGGGCTCGATCCCGATGAATGGCAAGGCTTCGCCTTTGGCACCGGTGTCGACCGGCTGGCGATGCTCAAATATGGGATGGACGACTTGCGCCCCTTCTTCGACGGCGATCTGCGCTGGCTCAAGCATTACGGCTTCTCGGCGCTCGACGTGCCCACGCTGAGCGGGGGAGTCGGCGCATGAAGTTCACCCTGAGCTGGCTCAAGGAGCATCTGGAGACCGAGGCGTCGCTGACGGAGATCCTCGAGGCGCTGACTCGTGTCGGCCTCGAAGTCGAGGGCGTCGAGAACCCCGCCGAGCGGCTGAACGGCTTCCGCGTCGCCCGCGTGCTGACCGCCGAGCGCCACCCCCAGGCCGACAAGCTGCAGGTGCTGAGCGTCGAGACCGGCGACGGCGTGCTGCAGGTCGTCTGCGGCGCACCCAATGCACGGGCCGGGCTGGTCGGCGTGCTGGGTCTTCCCGGCGCGGTGGTGCCGGCCAACGGCATGCAGCTGAAGGTCTCGGCGATCCGTGGCGTCGAATCGAACGGCATGATGTGCTCGACGATGGAGCTCGAGCTCGGCGAGGACCATGACGGCATCATCGAGCTGCCCGCCGATGCGCCGGTCGGCACCGCCTATGCGGACTATGCCGGCCTCGACGATCCGGTCATCGACGTGTCGATCACGCCCAACCGCCAGGACTGCATGGGCGTGCGCGGCATCGCGCGCGACCTCGCAGCAGGAGGCCTCGGCACGCTCAAGCCGCTCGATGCGGTGGTGGCGAGCCTGCCGGCGATCGTGCCGCAGGGCGCGGGTCCGGACGTGCGCACCGACGATGTTGCGGGCTGCCCGGCCTTCTATGGCCAGATCGTGCGCGGCGTGAAGAACGGGCCGTCGCCGGACTGGCTGCAGCAGCGTCTCAAGGCAGTGGGCCAGAAGCCTATCTCCGCGCTGGTCGACATCACCAACTTCGTGATGTTCGGGCTCGGCCGTCCGCTCCACGTCTATGACATGGCGAAGCTCTCGGGCGGGTTGGTCGCGCGCAAGGCGAAGGACGGCGAGACCGTGCTCGCGCTGAACGGCAAGAGTTACACGCTGACCGACTCGATGACCGTGATCGCCGACGATGCGGCGGTGCACGACATCGGCGGCATCATGGGCGGCGAGCATTCGGGCTGTTCGGACGACACCAGCGACGTGCTGATCGAGTGCGCCTATTTCGACCCCGAGCATATCGCCCGCACCGGCCAGAAGCTGCTGCTGACCAGCGATGCGCGCACCCGATTCGAGCGCGGCGTCGATCCGGCGTTCCTGGACGAAGGGCTTGCGATCGCCACCCGGCTGGTGCTGGCGTTGTGCGGCGGTACGCCCAGCGAGGTCACCCGCAGCGGCACCCCGCCCAAGGTCGGCGCGGTCGTCGGCTATGATCCCAAGCTGGCCGAAACGCTGGGCGGCCTCGCCGTTCCCGCGGAACAGCAGGTGGAGATCCTCGAAAGCCTCGGCTTCGTCGTGCAGCCGCTCGACGGCAATGGCGATCCGGTCGCGCTGGACGCAGGCTTCGACGCACTCCGCGTCACCGCACCGAGCTGGCGCCGCGACATCGACGGCCCCGCCGACATCGTCGAGGAAGTGATCCGCATCGCCGGCATCGACAACGTGCCGTCGGTGCCGCTGCCCCGCACCCCCGGCGTCGCGACGCCCACCGCTACGCCCGAGCAGAAGCTCGAGCGCCGGATGCGCCGCACTGCCGCCGCCCGGGGGCTCAACGAGGCGATCACCTGGAGCTTCCTGCCCGAGTCGCAGGCGGAGGTGTTCGGTGGCGGCGCCTGGACGCTGGCGAATCCGATCAGCGAGGACATGAAGGTCATGCGCCCCTCGCTGCTGCCCGGCATGCTGGCGGCGGCGGAGCGCAACCTCAAGCGCGGCGCCACCAGCGTCCGCCTGTTCGAGGTCGGCCGCCGCTATCTGGCGGACAAGGAGCGGCTGACGCTGGGTGTCGTGCTGGCGGGCTCCAAGGCCGCGCGCGGCTGGCAGGCCGGCAAGGCCCAGCCCTTCACTGCGTTCGACGCCAAGGCCGAAGCGCTGGCGCTGCTGGAGGCCGCCGGTGCGCCGGTCGCCAATTTGCAGGTGATGGGCGAGGCGGGTGCCGCCTACCATCCCGGGCAGTCGGCGACGCTGCGGCTGGGCCCCAAGACGGTGCTCGCCAGCTTCGGCATGGTCCATCCGAGCGTGCTCAAGGCGTTCGACCTCGACGGTGCGGTGGCGGCGGTAGAAATCCATCTCGACGCGCTGCCCGCGAAGAAGGCCGCCGGCTTCACCCGTCCGGCCTTCACGCCTCCGGCGCTGCAGGCGGTGACCCGCGACTTCGCCTTCCTGGTTCCGACCACCCTCGCGGCGGGCGATCTCGTCCGCGCGGTGAAGGGTGCCGACAAGGGCATTATCGTCGACGCACGGCTGTTCGACCTGTTCACCGGCCAGGGCGTGCCGGAAGGGCACAAGTCGTTGGCCATTGAAGTCACGCTCCAACCGGGCGAAAAGAGCTTCACCGACGCGGACCTGAAGGCAGTGGCCGACAAGGTCGTCGCGGCGGCGACGAAGCTTGGCGCAACCCTGCGAGGATGATGCGATGATCGAGCGGTTCCTACCCGGGCTCGACGCCCTTCTGGCAGAGCCGCTCGACACGCATTCGGTGTCGGTAGCCTTTCCCGGCGACATGGATCCGCATGAGCGCGAGGGCCGCTACGGCGTGTTCCTCGATGCCGAGCTGCGCATCGCCGGGCTCGGCACCTGCGGCGGCGGTACGCTGATCGAGACGCTCGACGATGCCGGCCAGTGGCGCCCCGCCTGCGCGATCCTCGACGTCGACCTTACCGACCTCGACCTCGGCCGTGCCTTTTGCCGCGACGAGCTGGCCTCGCTGGGCTGCCCCGAGGGCACGCTGATCCAGTATGACGACCAGGAAGATCGCTGGGACGGCGAGACCTGGCAGCTCAACCAGCCGCGCTCGTTCGACGAGGATATGCTGCCCTATCGCGATAATTGAGGGGCGGGTGCAAAAAGGGGTTGCGCTACCCGCGAACCTCGGTTAGGCGCCGCACCTCCAATGCGCCCGTAGCTCAGCTGGATAGAGCATCAGACTACGAATCTGAGGGTCGGACGTTCGAATCGTTCCGGGCGCACCATTTTCCACTACCATCGTCAAACGACCGCAATTGCCTCTGGCGACGGCGGTTCGCGCGTCCCGCACGGAACGCGGCGGCAGGTGCCGCCGCGCCGCGCAGGGATCAGATGCGGCGCGCCAACTCGCGCCAGCCGATGTCGCGCCGGCAGAAGCCGGTGGGGAAGTTGATCGCGTCGACGCCGCGATAGGCCGCAGCCTGCGCCGTCGCGATGTCCGGCCCGATCGCCGTCACGTTGAGCACTCGGCCGCCGCTCGCCACCAGCGTGTCGCCCTGGCGCTTCGTGCCCGCATGGAACACCTGCACGCCGCCGGTCTCCGCCGCTTCGATGCCCTCGATGCTGCCGCCTGTCTCAGGCGTGCCCGGATAGCCGCGCGCTGCCATCACCACGGTCAGTGCGGTATCGGGGCGGAAGCGCGGGGCGGGGCATCCGGCAAGCTCGCCGCGCGCGGTTGCCAGCAGCAGCTCGAGCAGGTCGTCCTCCAGCCGCAGCATCAGCACCTGGCATTCGGGGTCGCCGAAGCGGGCATTATACTCGATCAGCTTGAGGCCGTGCTTCGTCAGCATCAGCCCGGCATAGAGCACGCCCGAATAGGGGATGCCCTCGGCCGCCAGCGCGGCGATGGTCGGCTTGACGATCCGCTCCATCGCTTCGCGTTCCAGCGCCGGGGTGAGCACCGGGGCGGGGCTATAGGCACCCATGCCGCCGGTATTGGGGCCAACATCGCCTTCGCCGACGCGCTTATGGTCTTGCGCCGATCCGAACGGCACCGCGCTGGTGCCGTCGGTGATGACGAACAGGCTGGCTTCCTCGCCGTCGAGAAACTCCTCGATCACCGCGCTCGCGCCTGTATCGGCGAAAATTGCGGTCAGCGCACCGATCGCCTCGTCGCGGGTCATCGCGACGGTGACGCCCTTGCCCGCGGCGAGGCCGTCGGCCTTCACCACCACCGGCAGACCGAACGGCTCCAGCGCGGCCAGCGCCTCGTCGAGCCCGTGGACGCGAACATAGCCCGCCGTGGGGATGTTGGCGCGGGCGCACAGATCCTTGGTGAAGCCCTTCGATCCTTCCAGCTGCGCCGGCAGGCGGTTGGGGCCGAACACGGGCACGCCGGCGTCGCGCAGCACGTCGCCCACGCCTGCGACCAGCGGCGCCTCGGGCCCGACGACGACCAGGCTGATGCCGTTCGCCTGCGCAAAGGCGAGCACCGCCGCCGGATCGGTGGCTGCGAGGTCGACGAGCGTGGCATGCGCCGCTATGCCCGGATTGCCCGGTGCGGCGAAGAGCTGCGTCAGCAGCGGCGATTGTGCGAGCTTCCAGGCGAGCGCATGTTCGCGACCCCCCGAACCCAATAGCAGGACGTTCATGGCCGACCCCCTTTTCGAGACTTCATCGACGCGGCTCGTAGCCGAGGCGGTGCCCGGGGACAACGCGGCGCCGGTGAGCGTCAGCGAACTCTCCGGCCGGCTCAAGCGCATGGTGGAGGGCGAGTTCGGCCATGTCCGGCTGCGCGGCGAGATTTCGGGCTGGAAGCGCGCCGCATCGGGTCACGCCTATCTCGCGCTGAAGGACATGGACGCGGTGATCGACGGCGTGATCTGGCGCGGCGCTGCCTCGGCGCTGCCCTTTCAGCCGCAGGACGGGCTGGAAGTGATCGCCACCGGCAAGCTCACCATCTATCCCGGCCGCTCCAAATACCAGATCGTCATCGAGCGGATGGAGCTGGCCGGCGAGGGCGCGCTGATGGCGCTGCTCGAAAAGCTCAAGGCCAAACTGGCGGGCGAGGGGCTGTTCGATGCCCGGCGGAAGAAGCCGCTGCCCTATATGCCCAAGGTGATCGGCGTGGTGACCTCGCCCACCGGCGCGGTGATCCGGGACATCCTGCACCGGCTGGAGGACCGTTTTCCGAGCCATGTGCTGGTCTGGCCGGTGAAGGTGCAGGGCGACGGGTCGGCGCAGGAAATTGCGCGGGCGGTGCGCGGCTTCGATGCGATTGTGCCTGGCGGTCCCGTGCCGCGTCCGGACCTGGTGATCGTCGCGCGCGGTGGCGGCTCGGTCGAGGATCTCTGGTCGTTCAACGAGGAAGTCGTGGTGCGGGCGGTGGCGGAATGTTCGATTCCGATCATCTCGGCGGTTGGCCACGAGACCGATACCACCTTGTGCGATTTCGCCGCCGATCTGCGCGCGCCGACCCCCACGGCGGCCGCCGAAATCGCAGTGCCGGTGCTGGCGGATGTCCGTCACGGCATCGCCACGCTGGCGCATCGTACCGAACGCTGCGTGCGCCGCTATCACCAGCGTGCCGGCGAGCAGCTGGCGGCACTGGTCCGCGTGCTGCCGCGCCGCGACGCGCTGCTGGGGCCGCAGCGCCAGCGGCTCGACGACGCGGGGGCGCGGCTCGGCCTCGCGCTCGAACGGCGGGTGACGGTGGCGCGCGGTCTCCTGGATCGCGCCGGCGCGGCGCTCCGTCCGGCGGCGCTCGAACAAAGGCTGACAACCGCGCGCCAGCGGCTGGGCGGCATCGCGCTCGACCGCGCCGCCGATCGCGAGCTGGCCGCGCTTCGCCAGCGTTTCGCCCGACCCGCCGAGGGGCTCAAGCTGGCGACGCTCGAACGCCGCTTCGCCACCGCCTCGGAGCGGCTGGCGGCGATGGGGCGACACCTGGAACTGCTCGATCCCGAACTGCCGCTCAAGAAGGGCTATGCTTGGGTGGAGGGGCGCGGCACCGGCAAAGTCGTTGCCTCGGCCGGGGACGCGCGCGCCGCGCAGGCCGTGACGCTGCATTTCGCCGATGGATCGGTGGATGCCCGGGTTGAGCGCGGCGCGGGCAAGGCCTATGATCCGCCCAAGCCCGAACAGCCGACGCTGCTGTGAGGCGCATCCAACCCACTCGAAAGCAGGAATGGCGCCGCCCATGCTGATGTCCAACACCGCCCGCGTCGCCAAGCTGCACTATATGGCCAATGGCTTCCGCGTCCTCTCGCCCGGCGACCATGTGCTGTGCGCGGTCACCGGCGAGCGCATCCCCGTCGACTCGCTGCGTTACTGGAGCGTGGCGCGGCAGGAAGCCTATGCCACGCCCGAGGCGGCCACCAAGGCGCTGCTCGAGGCATGATCGACCGGCGGCGCTTCGCCGCGGCGATGCTGGCGACGACGCTGGTGGCGCGCACCGCACGCGCGGGCGGGGATCCCTTCGCGCTGGACGGCAGCTTCGAGCAGGGCGGAATCGCGCGAGGGCAGGTGCCGCCCGACACGACCGAGCTCCAGTTCAACGGCCAGCCGATCCCCTTCGCCGCCGACCGTCGCTTCCTGATCGCGTTTGATCGCGATGCCCCGCCCACCGCGCTGCTGGAGGCAAAGGCCAGTGACGGGCGTACGACGCGCGAGGAACTGCAGATTGCGCCGCGCGCCTGGAACATCTCGCGGCTGGACCGTCTGCCCAAATACCCGGTGCCTAGCGCCGAGTTCGAAGAGAGACGTCCCGCCGAACTCACCCGCATCAAGGCCGCGCGTGCGTTGCAGACCGCGGCACAAGGCTGGCGCCAACACTTCGCATGGCCGGCCACGGGCCGCATTTCCACGTTGTTCGGTTCGCAGCGTATCTACGCGGGCGAGCCGGGTGCCTATCACTCCGGCATCGACATTGCCCTGCCCACCGGCACGCCGGTCCGAGCCCCCGCCGACGGTGTGGTGATCCTCGCTGCCGAGGCGCCGTTCACGCTGGAGGGCAATTTGCTGATGCTCGATCATGGCATGGGCCTGTCGAGCGCGTTCCTGCATCTGTCGCGGATCGACGTGCGCGAGGGGGTGATGGTCCATCAGGGCCAGCTGCTCGGTGCGGTGGGCGCGACCGGCCGTGCGACGGGGCCGCATTTGCACTGGGGGATGATGTGGCGCGGCGCGCGGATTGACCCGCTACTGGCCGCGGGGGCGATGCCGTTCCGATCGATATAAGGATCGATACCTCCCGGAGTTTGCATGATTCGCGTTGCGAATTGCAGTGCGGCGGCGTCAGGCGCTTCGAAGGTGAAATCGGTTGTGCCCCGTTTCTCGGCAACATGCCAAGCCGACAGAAACTTTATTGCCTGCCCATAAACCTGCGCGACATATTTGATTAAAGCTGTTGCGTTTTAGAGACATGCACAGGAAACCGTGTGGGTCTTTTGCAATCGCAACTTTACACTTTGCTAGCTTACTTGCTTCCTTGCCCTTCATCTCCATCCAGCCCGCCTACGGCTGGGTGCGGGGAGGCATTCCTTACCCATGAATAACGGGAAGGGCAGAGTGAGGGAATCCAATGAAAAGAACGTATAGTAAGTTGCGTGGTGGGATTGCGTTGTCCGCAGTTGCCGTCGCGAGCGCGTTCGGAGCGATGCCGGCGGCGGCGCAGAACGCGCCCGCGCCCCGCAGTGACGCGACGGTTGCACCTGCCGATGCGGCGCCTGCCCAGGCTGCGGATACCGGCAGCGAAATCGTCGTCACGGGAACGCTCATCCGCAATCCCAATCTCACGTCCTCCAGCCCCGTTAACGTTGTGGGGCAGCAGGAACTGTCCCTGCGCCAGAGCAACGTCGCCGAGGAAGTGCTGCGGTCGCTGCCGGGCGTCGTTCCTAGCATCGGTTCGTCGGTGAACAACGGCAATGGCGGTTCTTCCTTCGTCGATCTTCGGGGCCTTGGCCCGCAGCGCAACCTGGTACTGCTGAATGGTTCGCGCCTTGTGCCGGCGGACTTCAACGGGCAGGTTAACCTGAACATCATTCCTCTCGCTCTGGTTGAGCGGATAGACGTGCTGACCGGCGGCGCCACCACTACGTACGGCGCCGACGCGGTCTCAGGCGTGGTGAACTTCGTCACCCGCAAGGATTTCAAGGGTGTGGAAGTCAATGCTTCCGAGCAGCTCGCCGAGCGTGGCGACGGTAACGTCTTCCGCGTTGACCTGACGGCCGGCGCTAATCTTGCTGACGGGCGCGGGAATGTCACCCTTAGCCTCGGCTATCAAAAAGCCAATCCAGTCTATCAGGGTGATCGCGCCATTTCGGTTGCGCAGATCGACTCGGTGAGCGGTAAAGAAGCAGGATCCGGCACGACCGTTCCGATCCGCCTGAATCTGGGCGACGGCAACGGCACCAAGCAGTTCAACCCGGCCTCGGGTACGCTGGATCCGACCTTCGCGCTCTTCAACTTCAATCCGTACAACGTCTTCCAGACGCCGTTCGAGCGCTATAGCCTGTACAGCACCGGCCGGTACGAAGTGAAGGACGGGATCGAGGCCTATGCGGAAGGGCTGTTCTCCAAGACCAAGGTGTCGACGATCATCGCGCCTTCGGGAACCTTCGGTCTCACCTATCAGATCCCGTACAACAACCCGTACCTCCCCGCCGCTGTTCGCAACGCGGCTTGCGCCGCCAACGGACTAAATGCGGCGGCATGCGCCGCGGCAGCTTCGTCGACGGCGGCGCCGGTTATTGGCCAGAACACGTTCGGCGCCACGCTGTCCCGCCGTTTCGTCGAGGGCGGCTCGCGCACTTCGGAGTATACGACGCAGCTGTTCCAGCTGCGTGCCGGCCTTCGCGGCGACATCACCGACACGATCAACTTCGATCTGTCGGGCAGCTACGGCGAGAGCGAGAACACCTCGCGCAGCACAGGACAGGGCCTGTTCTCGCGCGTGCAGTCGGCGTTGCTTGCGAACAACACCCAGAGCTGTGCCAACGGCGCCTCGGACTGCGTGCCCATCAATCTGTTCGGTGCGGCCGGATCGATCACGCCGCAGATGTTCGCCTATCTGAACATCCCGACCAGCTCGGCCACGAAGACGTCGCTCGCCACCGTTCGGGGAGTCGTCTCTGGTGATGTCGGGGTCGCGGTGCCCGGTGCAAACGACGCAATCGGCTTCGCTATCGGCGGCGAATACCGGCGCTACGTGGCCGAGAGCAGCTCCGATCTTTCGAGCCAGACACCGGACGAAGTGCTCGGTGCAGGCGCTGCCAACCCGGATTCACGTGGCACCTACAACGTCAAGGAAGCCTTTGCGGAGCTCATCGCTCCGTTGGTTCAGGACAAGCCGTTCTTTCATAACCTGACCCTTGAACTCGGCGCGCGCTATTCGGATTACTCGATCTCGGGCACCAACTGGACCTGGAAGGCAGGCGGTAACTGGGAGCCGACCAGCTGGCTAAAGGTTCGCGGCAATTATCAGAAGGCCGCGCGTGCACCGAACATCGGCGAGCTGTTCAGCCCGCAGGTGACCGGCCTCGACAACTTCGCCACCGACCCCTGCCAGGGCGCGGCGCCGGTGAACAATGCGCAGCTTCGAGCGATCTGTATAGCGCAGGGTGCCCCGGCTTCCTCGATCGGCAGCATCGAAGCGGAACCCTCGGCGCAGCCGAACAATCGCACCGGCGGCAATCTCCGCCTGGGCGTTGAAAAGGCGACGACGTGGACGGCTGGCGTGGTGCTGAACCCCACCTTCGTGCCGGGTCTGACCATCACGGCGGATTACTACAATATCCGCGTGCGCGACGCGATCAGCCAGCCTTCGTTCGGTGATGCGCTGAACGCCTGCTTCCTCACTGCCAACAATCCTGGCCTGAACCCGAACAACCCCGCCTGCACCGCGATCCGTCGCAACCCCGCCACGGGCGCGCTGTTCGGCACGGCTTCTGCCTTTGTCCCGCTGCCTTATTCCAACTCGGGCCGCATCTGGACGGATGGCGTCGACTTGACGGTCAATTATCGCCGCGACTTGAACTTCGCTAAACTCGACCTGAACTTCTCGGGTAACTGGACTCACTCGTCGAAGTTCCAGGCCACGCCGGTTTCGGTCATCCGCGAATGCGTAGGTTATTATTCGAACAGCTGCGGCAGCCCGGGGGCTGGCATCAACTTCCGTGGTTCGATCCAGCCAGAGTTCAGTTTTAACCAGCGCACGACGCTCAGCTTCTCGCGGATCGATCTGTCGTTGCTGTGGCGTTACATCGGCAAGATGGACTATGAGCCGCTCGCCGTTCAGGAGCTGCTGAACGACAACAACGACGATACCGATCCGCCCGCGCAGCAGTTCCGCCACATCAAGGCAGCGCATTACTTCGATCTCGCGACGCGCTTTGCGGCAACCGACAATTTCGACTTCACGTTCACGGTGACGAACCTGTTCGATCGTAAGCCGCCGGTCGTCGGCAATACGATCGGATCGACCTCGTTCAACAGTGGCAACACCTATCCGTCGACGTACGACGCGCTGGGCCGTCGCTACGCGGTGGGCGTCAAGCTGAAGTTCTGATCGGTCGCTTTCGCGACAAAAAACTCCGGGGGGGGGTGGGCAGCGATGCCCGCCCCTTTTTGTTTTAAGTCTGCGGCTTATCCGTTGGGCCGCTGTGAATTGATCGGCGTGCGATCGCGCATGCGGTTCAACTCGGTGTCGCCGCGGCGCTCAATTAGGCGCCATTCTTCTTCGGTGTGGCAGATGCGCTTCTTACGGACCAAGGAGCCCGTTTCCTCCACGCGGACACAGCGAAATTTTGGCGCGGGAGCCGGCGCGACAGCGGGAGATGCGGTTTGCGCGAGAGCGAGAAGGAGCGCGACCAAGCTAATCATTTGATGCCTCCATGAGAACCTAGAGGGAAAACGTGTCATAATCTATGGCCTGCATCAATGCCCCCCCCCTTCCCCTTTCGCCGGTGGGGTGCGACGGTCACAACGCGCCCGTGAGGCAGTGCGGGGTGATATCGACGGCCCGCTACGCACAGGGGACCGAGCCGCTGTACTGGCGGGCGGTCGGCCGATGGGAACGCTACCAACGGCATCTGGTACCGGTGTTCAACGTGCTTCAGCCTTGGGTCGAGCAGTTCGACTATGGCATGTGCTGATCGGTGCGATGCGCCGGTCCGAACGTGGGGGGCGGACCGTTGATGGCGCCGAAGGCAGCAAGCCTTTTTGCAGCTGTCACTCGCTATCCGTAAAATATCTGCGAACGCTCACTTTTGTGCCCATTTCTTAAGCAGCGTGTTGTGCTGTGCAGCATAATGTTGCGCGCTAACGTACCGAGCGGGAACGGAGATGTCTTAACTGTTGCAAAATGGAGACGTTTGCGTCCGATCGCGGCCTTAAAATGAACGGAAGCTTTACGAAGGGGGCGTTCCTTGCTTCCTTACGCCGATCTCTACCAGTCGGGCATGAGGCGTGGCGGGTGGAAGGGGAGACATCCCGGCTTTGGGGAACGCAGCCGGGAACAAACGAGGGACACCCATGAAGAAGATTCAGAAGCATTTGCGTACCGGAACTGCGCTGTCGGCGCTGGTTCTGGCGGGTGCAGGCGTGTTCGCCGGTATGCCGGCTTTCGCGCAGGATACCGCGGGCAGCACCACCACGCAGCGGGAAGAAACCGCAGGACAGGACATCGTCGTCACCGGCTCGCGTATCGCAAGCCCGAACCTCACCTCGGTGGTGCCTGTTACTAGCGTTCGTGGCGAAGAATTCTTCCAGTCGGGGCAGATCTCGATCGGTGACCAGCTGAACCAGCTGCCTCAGCTTGCGCCGACGTTCAGCCAGTCGAATTCCACGCGGTTCCTCGGCACCGCCGGCCTCAACCTGCTCGATCTGCGTCAGCTTGGTTCTTCGCGCACGCTGGTGCTGGTGAACGGGCGGCGACATGTTGCCAGCGATATTCTTAACTCCGGTGTGTCGGTCGACACCAACACAATTCCGACCGACCTGATCGAGCGCGTCGACATTGTTACCGGCGGCAGCTCCGCAGTGTACGGCTCCGACGCAATCGCCGGTGTCGTCAACTTCGTGCTGAAGGACCATTTCGAGGGCGTGCAGGCGCGTGCCCAATCTGGCGTCAGCACCTATGGCGACGCGGCGTCGCAGTTTGTCAGCCTGCTGGCGGGCAAGAACTTCGCCGATGGGCGTGGCAATATCGCCGTCAATGCCGAGCTGGCCCACCAGGACCAGTATTTCGGTAGCGGCCGCAAGTATGTCGCGGACGCGCCCGGCTTCATCCAGGTCGTGCCGACCGGCGACGGTACCGCCAGCAACCCGGAGCGGATACTGTATCGGGACATCCGGTCCGCAGGCTACACCAATGCGGGTGTCGTCCGTTTCGGTGGTACCTCTGCGCTCAACTGCGGCACCGCTCCCAACGGAGTTCGCTACAACTGCCCGTACACCTTCACGACCGACGGCAATCTGGTGCCGCTGACTGGCCAGCGCGTCGGCTTCGGGCCAACCGGCAGCTTCCTGGGCGGCAATGGCGTCACTTTCCGCGAGGGCAACCAGTTCCAGCTTCAGCCGCGTCTCGATCGCGTTAACCTGAACCTAGTGGGCCACTTCACCGTCAGCGATGCCTTCGAGCCCTTCGTCGAAGCGACGTGGTCGCACACGACTGTCTACGGTTCCGGCTCGAGCGGCCCGGCGTTCATTTCCGGCAGCACGCTGGGTGACACGCGCGAAACGCTGCGCCTCGACAACCCGTATCTGACGACACAAGCGCGCGACCTGATCACGTCGCAGCTGATCGCCAACGGGACCGCCGCTTCGTCGATCACCAACGCAACCCCCTTTGCGGTGCGTGAAGTGATGACCGGGCTTGGCAACCGCGCTGAGGAATCGTTCCGCGATACCTATCGCGCGGTCGCCGGTTTCCGCGGCGGCTTCAACGACACGTTCCGTTACGAACTGTCGGCTAACTATGGTGAGTTCCAGGAAAAGACTCGCATTCTGGGCAACCTGAACGTGCAGCGCTTCCTGCTCGCGAATGACGCGGCTCGTAACGCCAGCGGCCAGATCGTCTGCCGTTCGCAAATCGATCCAGCTGCTGCCTATGGTTATGTGGACGATGATGCCGTTCTAGCGCGAGACATCGCAGCTTGCACGCCGATCAACGTGATGGGTGGCAACTTCACGGACGCGCAGCGTGCCTATCTGTTGCAGAACACGACCTCGGTCGGCAAGATCACGCAGTTCGACGTGAACGGCTTCGTGTCGGGTGACCTGCACAACCTGTTCTCGCTGCCCGGCGGACCGATCGCCTTCTCGATCGGCGGTGAGTATCGCCGTGAAACCAACTACTACAAGCAGGACGCCCTCGTCGAGCAGGGCTACACCTTCTACAACGCGATCCCGAGCTTTATCGCGCCTGCGATGTCGGTCAAGGAAGCCTTTGGTGAGGTCCGCATCCCGCTTGTGAAGGACATCCCGCTGTTGCGCGATGTAACCCTGTCGGCTGCCGGACGCGTTTCCGACTATAACACGAAGACGGGTACCGTTTGGTCGTACAACTTTGGCGGTGAATGGTCGCCCATTCGCGACCTTCGCTTCCGTGCGAACTACGCCCGCGCGGTTCGTGCGCCGAACCTCGGGGAACTCTACACCCCGTCGGGCCAGAACTATGCACCCGGTTTCTATGATCCATGCGCCCTCGATAACATCAAGGGTGGCACGAATCCGGCAAACCGCCAGAAGAACTGCGCCGCTGCGGGCATTCCGGCCGGCTATAACTTCAACTACTCGCAGTCGCTTGAGATCAAGAGCGGCGGCAACCAGAACCTGACGGCGGAGAAGTCGGATTCCTATACGTTCGGTCTGGCCTTCCAGCCGCACTGGGTGCCGGGCCTGTCGCTGACCGTCGACTATTATAACATCAAGGTTCGGCAGGCGATCTCGGCGATCGACGCGCAGACGATTGCAAACTTCTGCTACGATCTTGCCTCGGGCAACTCCGCCTACTGCTCGTTGTTCCAGCGCGCTGGCGCAAGTGGTACGGCGACCGAAGCGCCGTATCAGATCATCGAAGGCTCGCTGCTGGCTTCCTCGGCCAATTTCGGCCTTCTTCGCGCCCGCGGTGTTGACGCTGAACTCGCCTATGTTCACCAGATCGGCAATATTGGTGTAGCAAACCTCAAGGTCAACTACTCGCACGTGATCCAGCGGGACGACTTCGTCGATCCGAATAACCCCGACTACACCACGCGCTATCGCGGTAACTTGGGCACCCCGATCGACCGGTTCGTCCTCAATGCTTCGTTGAAGTCCGGCAGGATCACCGGTGGGTATCGTCTGCGGTGGATCGGCAAGCAGTTTGTGGGTGACTACACCAGCTACAATTCGCTGAACGGCGAACCGCCTGCGGATCCCTATTATGCCAACTACAAATATTATCCGGTGGTGGCATATCACGACATCCGGTTTGACTTTGACGTGTCGTCGCGGTTCAACCTGTATGTTGGCATGGACAATGTCGCCGACAAGCATCCGCCGCTCGATACAACGGGGCTTGGCGGTGGTAGCGGCATCTATGATGTTCGCGGTCGCTACATGTACACGGGGATCGCCGCCAAGTTCTGAACTTGGCGGGCGCGCGATGCACGGGTGATCCCGGGCATCGCTGCCGATCGGGAAAAGGGAGGTGCGGTGCGCCTCCCTTTTTTCATGCACAGCATGGCGGGATCCCGACGATCCCGCATGCCAGGATGCTGTCGCGTTTCTGACTTCGTGTCGGCTCTGCTATCGGCGGCATCGTCGCTGCTCCCCGCCGATTACCGAGAGTCCATCATGTCACTAGATCCCTCCGATGCCACGATCGATACGCTCCTGCAGCGGGGCGATGTCCGGAGCGCGATGGCGCTGGTGGAACAGGCTGCGGCGGCAGGTGACCCCGGCGCGCATTTCCGTCTTGCCCTTTGGTTGCTCGCGGGATCTCCAATCCCCCGCGATCTGCCGCGGGCAATGCGTGCGTTGCGTGCTGCGACGGTTTCGGGGCACCCGGATGCAGCCCTCATGGAGATAGCCCTGATCGCCAATGGCGCCGCGCATGGGGCCGATTGGCCTCAAGCTGTCCGTCTGCTCGATATTGCTGCCGATAGCGGCAACGCCACCGCCGCGCAGCACCGCGGCTTGCTGAACGCAATGGCGCTCGACGACGCGGGCGATCCCCTGAGCCTCCCCCCTCCGGAATATCTCAGCCGGTCGCCAGAGATTGTGCGTTTGCCCAGCCTGTTGACGCCAGCAGAATGCGAGCATCTGGCAATGGCGGCGGCCGACTTGCTGCAGCCGGCGCTGGTCTTCGATCCCGTGTCCAATCGCATGATCAGCCATCCCGTGCGCACCTCCGACAACGCCCTGGTCGGCCCCACGCGAGAGTCCCTGGTCGTCCAGGCAATCCTCCGGCGCGTGGCTGCCGCAACGGGAACGATGGTCTGGCAGGGGGAGCCCATTTCGCTGCTTCGCTATTCGCCCGGCCAGCAATATCGCCCGCATCTGGATACGATCGCGGGATCGGCGAACCAGCGCATCAAGACTGTCCTGCTATACCTGAACGAGGGGTATGCCGGGGGTGAGACGCGCTTCGACAAGCTGGGGATCGATATCGTCGCGCGTGGTGGTGACGCGCTCCTCTTCGATAACGTCTTGGCTAACGGCCAGCCTGATGCCCGCACGCGCCACGCTGGCCTACCGGTACGGGCGGGCGTGAAGTGGGTGGCAACGCGCTGGGTTCGTGCCAATCCCTTCTCGCCCTGGAACCCTAGCTGAGTTGCAAGGGGGGAGCTGGGGGCCCAAAGCGCAGCCCCCAACCGTTCACTCCACCCGCAGTGCCAATGCCCCGTCGCCTTCGTCGACATGGACGGTCGATCCGTCCTTCACCGCGCCGCGCAGGATCAGGTCGGCGAGCGGATCCTGCAGGTACTTCTGCACCGCCCGCTTCAGCGGCCGGGCGCCGTACACCGGATCATAGCCCACCCGGCCCAGCCATTCCCGTGCCGCAGGCGACAGGTCGACGCCCACCTTGCGGTCCTTGAGCAGCTTGGCCACCCTGCCGACCTGGATGTCGACGATCGGCGCCATATGGTCCGCGCCCAGCCGGTGGAACAGGATGATCTCGTCTAGCCGGTTGAGGAATTCGGGGCGGAAATGTGCCCGCACCACATCCATCACCTGCGGCTCGACTTCCTCCACCGGATGGCCGTCGGCCAGGGTGGTGAGATACTGGCTGCCCAGGTTCGAGGTCAGGATCACGATCGTGTTCGAGAAATCCACCGTGCGGCCCTGGCCGTCGGTCAGGCGACCGTCGTCGAGCACCTGGAGGAGGATGTTGAACACGTCGTTGTGCGCCTTCTCCACCTCGTCGAACAGCACCACCTGATAGGGGCGACGCCGGACGGCCTCGGTTAGCACGCCGCCTTCCTCATAGCCGACATAGCCCGGAGGGGCGCCGATCAGCCGTGCGACCGCGTGCTTCTCCATGAACTCGCTCATGTCGATGCGCACCATCGCGTTGGGATCGTCGAACAGGAATTCGGCGAGCGCCTTGGTCAGCTCGGTCTTGCCGACGCCCGTCGGCCCGAGGAACAGGAAGCTGCCCAGCGGTCGGTTCGGATCCTGCAGCCCGGCGCGGCTGCGGCGGACGGCGGTGGAGACCGCCTTCACCGCATCGGCCTGGCCGATGACGCGCTTGCCGAGCTGCTCCTCCATGTGGAGCAGCTTCTCGCGCTCGCCTTCCAGCATCCGCTCCATCGGGATGCCCGTCCAGCGCGCGACGACGCCGGCGATGTCGTCGGCGGTCACTTCCTCGCGCAGCATCGCGCCCTTGGCGGCGCTTTGCGCCTCGTCGAGCTGGCGGGTGAGCTGGGGGATCACGCCATAGGACAGCTCGCCGGCGCGCGCGAGGTCGCCCGCGCGCTGTGCCTGCTCCAGCTCCAGCCGCGCCTGATCGAGCTGGCCCTTGAGCACCGCCTCGGCGTTGATCTTGTCCTTCTCCGCCTGCCAGCGCGTGGTCAGCTCGGCCGATTGCTCTTCGAGATTGGCGAGGTCCTCCTCCAGCGTCGCCAGTCGGTCGCGCGAGGCCGCGTCGGTCTCGCGCTTCAGTGCCTCGCGCTCGATCTTGAGCTGGATGATCCGCCGGTCGAGCGACTCGATCTCCTCGGGCTTCGATTCCACTTCCATGCGGATGCGGCTCGCGGCCTCGTCCATCAGGTCGATCGCCTTGTCGGGCAGGAAGCGGTCCGCGATGTAGCGGTTGGAGAGCGTCGATGCGGCAACGATCGCCGTGTCGGTGATCCGCACGCCGTGGTGCAGCTCGTACTTCTCCTTGAGCCCGCGCAGGATCGAGATCGTGTCCTCGACCGTGGGTTCGCCGACGAACACCGGCTGGAACCGCCGCTGGAGCGCCGGATCCTTCTCGACATGCTTCTGATACTCGTCGAGCGTGGTCGCGCCAATGCAGTGCAGCTCGCCGCGGGCGAGCGCGGGCTTGAGCAGATTGCCGGCGTCCATCGCGCCCTCGGCCTTGCCGGCGCCGATCAGCGTGTGCATCTCGTCGATGAACAGCACGATCTGGCCCTCGGCACCCTTCACCTCGTCGAGCACGCCCTTGAGCCGCTCCTCGAACTCGCCGCGATATTTAGCACCCGCGATCAGGCTGCCCATGTCGAGCGCCATCAGCGTGCGGTCCTTAAGCGTGTCGGGCACGTCGCCATTGGCGATGCGCAGCGCGAGGCCTTCGGCAATCGCGGTCTTGCCGACGCCCGGCTCGCCGATCAGCACCGGATTGTTCTTGGTGCGGCGGGCGAGGATCTGGATGGTGCGTCGGATTTCCTCGTCGCGGCCGATGACGGGATCGAGCTTGCCGGCGCGCGCCGCTTCCGTGAGGTCGCGGGCGAACTTCTTGAGCGCGTCGTAGCGATCTTCCGCCGAGGCGGTGTCGGCGGTGCGGCCGCCGCGCATCGAATTGATCGCGGTGTTGAGCGCCTCGGGCTTGGCGTTGGCAGCCTGCAGCGCCTTGCCGGCAGCCGTGTTCAGGCTCAGCGACAGCGCGACCAGCAGCCGCTCGACGGTGACATAGCTGTCGCCGGACTTCTGGGCGATCGTCTCCGCCTGATCGAGCACGCGGACCAGGTCATTGTCGAGGCCGGGCGTCGACTGCGCGCCCGAGCCGCTGACGGCCGGGATCTTGGAGAGCGCGAGGTCGGTCTCGCTCAGCGCGCGCTTGGCGTCGCCGCCCGCCGCCTGGATCAGGCCGCTGGCCATGCCCTGCTCGTCCTCGAGCAGCGCCTTCAGAAGATGTTCGGGGCTGATCCGCTGATGGTTCATGCGGATCGCCACAGTCTGCGCCGATTGCAGAAAGCCCTTGGCGCGGTCGGTGAATTTTTCGAGGTTCATGCCTGATCCCTGTTCGAAGTTGACCAGCAGATAGTGTTGCAAATCGGCAACACAAGAGGGGCGACGTGCGTCATGGCTATCGTAGTGCGGGTACGATCGACAACGGGAAATCCGGAGTTTTCCGAGGCGTAAATCCAATTGTCACGGACCCGTCATGGCGGAGTCCCGAGAGTGAAGCGCGAACGATCGAATGTTGCAACGCAGCGCGCGTAGCGGCGGCCCAGCACGGGCGAGGGGCCTGGTGCTTTCCCAAGGGGTTCATGCGCATGCGCATCCGTATGCTTGCTGCCGGCCTGCTCGCCGGTACGTCGCTCTTCACTGCCGGCGCGGCCTTCGCGCAGACGGCGCCCACCGCCACGCTCGTCGACGATACCCAGCCGCAGAGCGGCGCCGACGATATCGTCGTGATCGGGCAGGGCGAGACCCGCCAGGTCCAGACGCTGACCCAGGCCGACATCGCGCTGCTCGCGCCCGGCACCAGCCCCTTGAAGGCAATCGAGAAGCTGCCGGGCGTCAATTTCCAGGGCGCCGATCCGTTCGGTGCCTATGAATGGGCGGAGCGCGTCTCGATCCGCGGCTTCAACCAGAACCAGCTGGGCTACACGCTGGACGGCATCCCGCTCGGCGACGCCAGCTACGGCAACGTCAACGGCCTGCACATCAGCCGCGCGATCATCAGCGAGAATATCGGCGAGTCGCGGGTGTCGCAGGGCTCGGGCGGCATCGACACCCAGGCAACCAACAATCTGGGCGGCACGCTCGAATTCGTGTCGAGCGACCCCAAGGAAAAGCTGGGCATCGACGTCAACGCCACCGGCGGCAGCAACAATTTCTGGCGCGTGTTCGGCCGGCTCGATTTCGGCGAGCTGACCCCGGGCGGCACCCGCGCCTATCTCTCCTATCTCCACTCGGATACCGACAAGTGGAAGGGCTGGGGTTCGCAGCGCATCAACCAGGTCAACGGCAAGGTCGTCACCCCGATCACCCCCGAGCTGCGCGCCGTGGGCACGTTCGACTTCTCCGATCGTCGCGAAAACGACTATCAGGACATGTCGCTCGATATGATCAAGCGGCTCGGGTACAACTGGGACAATATCTCGAACAACTACGCCAAGGCGATCCTCGTCTCGGACGTAGGTGCCAATAACGGCTATACCGGCGTTACGCCGACCAATCCGGCAACGGGCACCGCCTATCCGACGCCCTTCGCCAACCCGGACGATGCCTATTACAATGCGGCGGGCCTGCGCCGCGACTATCTCGCCTCGGCGGGCCTCGAGACGACCGGCGATTCGGCGATCCACGGCGTGCTGAAGGGCTATTATCACAGCAATCACGGCCAGGGCCTTTGGTATACGCCCTATGTCGCCTCGCCCAACGGCGTGCCGATGTCGCTGCGCACCACCGAATATGACATTCGCCGCGGCGGCGTGTTCGGCAATATCGGCACCAAGATCGGCTTCAACGACGTCACCGTCGGCGGCTGGTACGAGAGCAATGACTTCCGCCAGGCGCGGCGCTTCTACGCGCTGGCCAGCCGCACCGATCCGGGCCGCGACAGTCTCTCGTTCCAGAGCAACCCGTTCGCCACCCAGTGGTACTGGAAGTACCAGACCGACACCGTCCAGTATTTCGTGCAGGACAAGATCGCGCTGGGCGCGCTGACCGCGGATCTGGGTTGGAAGGGCTTTGCCGTCACCAACCATGCGACGCCGATCGTCGCCGGCGGGCTCGCCGGCGGCCGCATCAAGGTGACCGACTGGTTCCAGCCGCATGCCGGCCTGAACTATCGCCTGAATCAGAATGGCGAGCTGTTCGCCGGCTTCACCCAGGTGACCCGTGCCTTCGTATCGGCGGCGACCAGCGGTCCGTTCGCGACGACCCAGGCCGGCTTCGACGCGCTCAACAGCGGCGCGACCAAGCTGAAGCCGGAAGCGTCAGACACCTATGAAGTGGGCGGTCGCTATCGCAACGGCATCTTCACCGGCTCGCTGACGGGCTATTACGTCAACTTCCGCAACCGCCTGCTGGCGGTGACGACCAGCGCCGGCATCGTCGGCAACCCGGCGATCCTGCAGAATGTCGGCGACGCACGCTCGATCGGCGTCGAGGCTACCGGCGACGTGCGCCTGCCGATGGGCTTCGGGCTGTTCGCCTCCTACAGCTACAACGACTCGACCTATCGCGACGACGTCGTCACCGCGACGGCGGTGATCCCCACCAAGGGCAAGACGGTGGTGGATTCGCCCAAGCACATGCTGAAGGGCGAAGTGACCTGGTCCGGCCAGGGCTTCAATGCCCGTGTCGGCGCGAACTACATGAGCAAGCGCTACTTCACCTATACCAACGACGAAGCGGTCGATGGCCGCGTGGTGGTGGATGCGACCCTCGGCTACAAGTTCGATCTGAACGGGCGGAAATTCGAACTGCAGGGCAACGTTACCAACCTGTTCGACAAGAAGTACATCTCGACGATCGGTACCAACGGGTTCGGCAACAGCGGCGACAACCAGACGCTGATGGTCGGCGCGCCGCAGCAGTTCTTCCTGACGCTGAAGGTGGGGATCTAAGGGCTCGCTGGAGCGAAGAAATAGGGCGGAGCACCAGGTGCTCCGCCCTTTTTCGTTCAGCCCGTCACGATCGGGTAGGTGATGCGCAGCTCGTCGAGCAGCTTCTCCACCGCCGCGACGTCGCCCGCCGCGCCGCTGGGCGCCAGCGACCAGTTGCAATGCGGGTGCGTCTCGGCGTCATAGACGCGCACCTTGCCCAGCACCGTCTTCCAACGGCGCACGGTGCCGCCATGGCGGCGGACGAGCTGGGCGACGATGCGGTCGATCAGATCGGCTGCGGTCATCAGGCCCCGGCAGCCGTGAGACGGTCCCGCTGGTCGTGGCTGAGGTCCACGTCCCAGGCGCCGATCAGTTCGTCGAGCTGCTCGATGCTCGTCGCACTGGCGATCGGCGCGGTGACGCCGTCCTGTGCGGCCAGCCAGGCGAGCGCGATCTGGGCGAGGCTCGCGCCCGTCTCCGCGGCGACCTCGTCCATCACCGCCAGCAACGCACCGCCCTTGCCGGCGAGCAGCTTGGCCATGCCCCCGCCGCGCACGCTCTTCGAGAGATCGGCTTCGCTGCGATACTTGCCGGTGAGGAAGCCCGAGGCGAGGCCGTAATAGGGGATCACGCCGAGATTATGGGTGATGCACAGATCCTGCAGCTCGCCTTCGAACTTGCGGCGGCTCACCAGATTGTACTCGGGCTGGACAACGCGGAAATGCGGCAGCCCTTGCTTCGTCGCGAGATCGAGCGCCGATTTGAGCCGCATGGCGTGGAAGTTCGACGCCCCCAGCGCGCGGACTTTGCCCACATCGATCAGCTTCCCGAACGCCGCGAGATACTCCTCCTGCGGCACATCCTCGTCGTCCTGATGGGCGAAATAGAGGTCGATCGTCTCGATGCCGAGCCGCTGGAGCGACGCCTCGGCGGCCGCCGCGATCCGCGCCGGGGCCAGCTTCGAGCCGCCTTCGCCGGGCAGCATGCCGACCTTGGTGGAGATCAGCACCTGGTCGCGCTTGCCGGAGGTGCGCAGCCACTCGCCGATCACGCTTTCGGATTCGCCGCCCTGATGGCCCGAGACCCAGGCCGAATAGACATCGGCGGTATCGATCATCACCCCGCCGCGCTCGGCGAAGCGATCGAGGATGCGGAAGCTGGCGGCCTTGTCGGCCGTCCAGCCGAACACGTTGCCGCCTAGCACGAGCGGCGAAATTTCCAGGCCCGAGGCGCCGAGATGGCGAAGATGCGGCATGGGCGGTCTCCGATAGGGAAGGGAGGGCGAGGAACGCGTCAGTCGGTGATCTCGTTGCCCGCCGGGCCCGACGTGTTCGAATAGGCGCTTTCGGCATTGGCGAAGGCGGCGTCCTCGGCGGCGTTCACGTCCGCCACGGCCTCGCCCATCGTGTTGCTGTCGCCGGCCATCGCCTCGTTTGCCTCGGCGGCTTCGTTCTTCGCCTTGTTGCCGCAGGCGGCGAGGCTGGTGAGCGCCAGCGCGGCGACGGGGAGGAGGAGCTTGCGCATGGGGGTCGGTTCCTTCACGGGGTTTGGGCCGGGCTAGCCAGAGCCGCAAACGCACGCAACCGCGCAGCGATGCGTTGACCTGATATAAAGATATCTTTATATCTCTAACCTGCCCATGACAGAACCTCTCGCCATCTTCCGCGCGCTCGCGGATTCGACTCGCTTGCGGATCGTCGCGCTGCTGCGGGCGATGGAGCTCAGCGTTGGCGAACTGGCGCAGGTGCTGGGGCAGAGCCAGCCGCGCGTTTCCCGCCATGTGAAGATCCTGTGCGACGCCGGCGTGGCCGAGCGGCGCAAGGAAGGCAGCTGGGTGTTCGTGGCGCTCGGTCGGCAGGCGGTGACCGCGCCGGTGCTCGCGGCACTCGACGCCTGGGAGCTTGCGGGCGACCCCTGGGTGGTCGCGGATCAGGCGCGGCTCTCGGCGGTTCGGGCTGACCGGGCTAGCGCGGCGGAAAGCTGGTTCGAGGCCAATGCCGGGGAATGGGACGCGATTCGCTCGCTCCATGTGGCCGAAAGCGAAGTCGAAGCCGCGATGGGTGTCGCGCTGGGCGAGGGCTCGCTCGGCACGCTGGTCGATATCGGCACCGGTACCGGCCGCATGCTCGAGCTGTTCGGCCCGCAGGCTGCGCAGGCGGTGGGAGTCGATCGCTCGTCCGAAATGCTGCGGCTGGCGCGCGCCAAGCTGGCCGATCTCGGCCATGCCGAGCTGCGCCAGGCCGATCTCTATGCGCTGCCGCTGCAAGACGGCGCTGCGGATACTGCTATATTGCATCATGTGCTCCACTTCGCGCAGCAACCGGCTGCGGCGATCGGCGAGGCGGCACGCGTGCTCGGCGCCGGCGGCCGGCTGCTGATCGTCGATTTCGCGCCGCACGAGCGCGAGGAGCTGCGCACCCGTGATGCGCATGCGCGACTGGGATTTTCGGACGAGCAGATGCTCGGCTGGTTCGATCGTGCCGGGCTTGCCCCGGTGCAGGTGCAGACGCTGGAAGGCGGCGCGCTGACGGTGAAGTTATGGCTCGGTCACAAGACCGGCGAGAGCGTGGAAAAGGTGAAGGCGGCATGAGTATCGTAGACCCCATGGCGCCGCCCCTGTTCGCCGATGTGGCGGGCGATGTGGCGGTGAGCTTCGAATTCTTCCCGCCCAAGACCGAGAAGATGGAAGAGACCCTGTGGCAGTCGATCGAGACGCTGTCGCCGCTCGGGCCGCGCTTCGTCAGCGTCACCTACGGCGCCGGCGGCACCACCCGCGAGCGCACCCATGCCACCGTCTCGAAGATCGCACGCGAGACCCCGCTGGCGGCGGCCGCGCACCTCACCTGCGTCGAGGCCACGCGCGAGGAAATCGACCAGATCGCCGAGGAATATTGGGCGGC
Source organism: Sphingomonas sp. 22176 (assembly GCF_052045505.1). NCBI lineage: Bacteria > Pseudomonadati > Pseudomonadota > Alphaproteobacteria > Sphingomonadales > Sphingomonadaceae > Sphingomonas > Sphingomonas sp. 22176. The sequence goes on from NZ_JBQEPL010000001.1 coordinate 907,846, forward strand.
GGGCGTGCGGCATATCGTGGCGCTGCGCGGCGATCCGCCCCGCGCCGGCGAGAAGTATCGCACCCATCCCGGCGGCTATGAAAACGCGGCGGACCTCGTCGCGGGCCTGCGCCGGCTGCACCCGTTCGAGATTTCGGTGAGCGCCTATCCCGAATGCCACCCGGATTCGCCGAGCCCCGAGGCCGATCTCGACAATCTCAAGCGCAAGATCGACGCCGGCGCCAACCGCGCGATCACCCAGTTCTTCTTCGAGGCCGAGACCTTCCTGCGCTTCCGCGATCGCGCGGCTGCGGCCGGGATCGATGCCGAGATCGTGCCCGGCATCATGCCGGTGATGAACTATGCCAGCGTGGTGAAGATGTCCGCGATGTGCGGCACCGACGTGCCGGCCTGGATGGAGAGGCTGTTCGAGGGGCTCGACGAGCATCCCTCGGCGCGCCAGCTGGTGACGGCGACGCTGACGGCCGAACTGTGCCGCAAGCTCTATGCCGGCGGCGTGCGGCAGTTCCACTTCTACACGCTCAACCGCGCCGAGCTGAGCTACGCGATCTGCCACCTGCTCGGGCTTCGCCCGCGGCAGCAGGCGGCGGTAGCGGCGGCCTGATCTTCTGAACCCCCTCCCGCGAGCGGGAGGGGGCAGGGGGTGGGCCCACGCTCTCCTCCTGATGCATCGCTCGTGGATGGCGGGGGCCCACCCCCAACCCCCTCCCGCACGCGGGATGGGGATAGGAACAAAGACATGACTGCACGCGAGAAACTGCTGGCCGAAGCCGCCAAGCGCATCCTGATCACCGACGGCGCGTTCGGCACCGAGATCCAGAACTGGAAGCTCGACGAGGCCGCCTATGCCGGCACACTCGGCCTTTCGCATGACCAGAAGGGCAACAACGACATCCTCGCGCTGACCAAGCCCGAGGTGCCCGGCTCGATCCACCGCGCCTATTTCGAGGCCGGTGCCGATATCGCCGAGACCAACACCTTCTCGGCCAACCGGATCAGCCAGGCCGATTACGGCGCCGAGCATCTGGTGCGCGCAATCAACATCGAGAGCGCCAAGCTCGCGCGCAGCATCGCCGACGAATATGAGGCCAAGGACGGCCGCCCGCGCTTCGTCGCCGGTGCACTCGGGCCGACCAATAAGACGCTGTCGCTTAGCCCGGACGTCAACGATCCCGGCTATCGTGAGATCGACTTCGATACCCTCAAGGACGTGTACCGCGAGCAGATCGACGCGCTGGTCGAGGGTGGCGTGGATTTCATCCTGATCGAGACCGTGTTCGACACGCTCAACGCCAAGGCCGGCATCATGGCGGCGATCGAGGCGGGTGACGCGCTGGGCCGCGACTTGCCGATCATGCTGTCGATGACGCTCACCGATTTGTCCGGCCGCAACCTGTCCGGCCACACGGTCGAGGCGTTCTGGGCGGCGGTGCGCCATGCGCGGCCGGTGACGATCGGGCTCAACTGCTCGTTCGGTGCCGAGCAGCTCCGCCCGCACGTGAAGACGCTGTCGGCGCTCTGTGACACGCTGATCATGGTCTATCCCAACGCGGGCCTGCCCAACGAACTCGGCGCCTATGACGAGATGCCGGCGACCACCGCCGGCCTCGTCAAGGAATGGGCCGATGCGGGGCAGGTGAACATCCTCGGCGGCTGCTGCGGCTCGACGCCCGCGCATATCGGCGCGATTGCCCAGGCCGTGCAGGGGCTGAGCCCGCGCAGCATCCCCACGCCGGAAGTGCGGACGCGCCTGGCGGGCCTCGAACCGTTCACTATGGCGGCCTGACTTCTCTCCCCTCCCGCGTGCGGGAGGGGTCGGGGGTGGGCGCCCGCTCGCCTCCAGTGATACGGCCCGTGGATAGCGGGCGCCCACCCCTAGCCCCTCCCGCATGCGGGAGGGGGATGAGTTTTGATCCATGACCACGCCTTCCTCCACCAACTTCGTCAATGTCGGCGAGCGCACCAACGTCACCGGATCGGCCCGCTTCAAGAAGCTGGTGATGGCCGGCGACTATCCCGCCGCGGTCGAAGTCGCGCGCCAGCAGGTCGAGAACGGCGCGCAGGTGATCGACGTCAACATGGACGAGGGCCTGCTCGACGCCGTCGAGGCGATGACCACCTTCCTCAAGCTGATCGCCGCCGAGCCGGATATCGCCCGCGTGCCGGTGATGATCGACAGCTCCAAGTGGGAGGTGATCGAGGCCGGCCTCAAGTGCGTATCGGGCAAGCCGATCGTCAATTCGATCAGCATGAAGGAAGGCGAGGAGGCGTTCCTCTACCACGCCCGCAAGTGCATGGCCTATGGTGCCGCCGTCGTCGTCATGGCGTTCGACGAGGTCGGCCAGGCCGATACCCAGCAGCGCAAGGTCGAGATCTGCGAGCGCGCCTACAAGCTGCTCACCGGGATCGGCTTCCCGCCCGAGGACATCATCTTCGATCCCAACGTGTTCGCGGTGGCGACGGGCATCGAGGAGCATAACAATTACGGCGTCGACTTCATCGAGGCGTGCCGCGAGATCAAGAAGCGCTGCCCGCACGTCCATATCTCGGGCGGCCTGTCGAACCTGTCGTTCAGCTTCCGTGGCAACGAGCCGGTGCGCAAGGCGATGCACAGCGTGTTCCTCTACCATGCGATCCCGGCGGGCATGGACATGGCGATCGTCAATGCCGGCCAGCTCGACGTCTATGACGCGATCGACCCCGAGCTGCGCGTGGCGTGCGAGGACGTGGTGCTCAACCGCGATCCCGATGCCGGCGAGCGGCTGGTGGCACTCGCCGAGAAGTATCGCGGCACCGATGCGGTGGCGGAGAAGCAGGCGGCCGAATGGCGCAGCTGGCCGGTGACCAAGCGGCTCGAGCACGCGCTGGTCAAGGGCATCGACATGTATGTCGTCGAGGATACTGAGGAATGCCGCCTCGCCTTCGCCCGCCCGATCGAAGTGATAGAAGGCCCGCTGATGGACGGCATGAACGTCGTCGGCGACCTGTTCGGCTCGGGCAAGATGTTCCTGCCGCAGGTGGTGAAGTCGGCCCGCGTGATGAAGAAGGCGGTGGCGCATCTGCTGCCGTACATCGAGGCGATGAAGGAGCCCGGTGCCAAGGGCAAGGGCAAGATCGTGCTCGCCACGGTGAAGGGCGATGTGCACGATATCGGCAAGAACATCGTCGGCGTCGTGCTCCAGTGCAACGGCTTCGAGGTGGTCGATCTCGGCGTGATGGTGCCTTGGTCGAACATCCTCCAGGCGGCGGTCGAGCACGATGCCGACATGATCGGCCTGTCCGGCCTGATCACGCCGAGCCTCGACGAGATGGTGACCGTCGCCGAGGAAATGCAGCGCGCGGGCATGACGATGCCGCTGCTGATCGGCGGCGCGACCACCAGCCGCGTCCACACCGCGTTGCGTATCGACCCGGCCTATACCGGCCCGGTCGTCCATGTGCTCGACGCAAGCCGCGCGGTGGGCGTGGCGACCGCGCTCGTCTCGGACACGCAGCGCGATCCCTACGTCACCAAGGTGGCGGACGAGTATGAGCATGTCCGCGTCACCCGCGCCGGTAAGGGCCAGAGCGAGCTGCTGCCGCTGGAGGACGCCCGCGCCAACGCCTTCGAGGCCGACATGAGCCTCAAGCCGGGCAAGCCGCGCATGCCGGGCGTGCACCGCTTCGACGACTGGGACCTCAAGGACCTGCGCGACTATATCGATTGGACGCCCTTCTTCCGCGCCTGGGAGCTGGCGGGCAATTATCCGGCGATCCTGACGGACGAAGTGGTCGGCGAGAGCGCGACCTCGCTGTTCGCCGACGCCCAGAAGATGCTCGACAAGATCATCGCCGAGCGCTGGCTCACCGCGCGGGGTGTCGCCGGGCTGTGGCCGTGCCGCCGCGAGGGCGATGACGTGATCGTCCATCTCGAGGACGAGCATGTCCGCTTGCCGTTCCTGCGCCAGCAGATCGCCAAGCGCGAAGGCCGGGCGAACATGTGCCTGGCCGACTTCATCGATCATGACGGCGACTGGATCGGCGGCTTCGCGGTCTCGATCCACGGCATCGAGCCGCACCTCGCCCGCTTCAAGGCGGCGATCGACGACTATTCGGACATTCTCTTGAAGGCGCTCGCGGATCGCCTCGCCGAGGCGTTCGCGGAGCGGCTCCACAAGTTCGTCCGCACGGCTTTGTGGGGCTATGCCGAGGGCGAGCAGCTCGACAATGATGCGCTGGTCCGCGAGCAATATCGCGGCATCCGCCCGGCTCCCGGCTATCCGGCCTGCCCCGAGCACAGCCTCAAGCCGATCCTGTTCGACCTGCTCGACGCCCACAAGCACACCGGCATCAGCCTCACCGAAAGCTTCGCGATGCTGCCGACGGCGGCGGTGTCGGGCTTCTATTTCGGCCACCCCCAGGCCGAATATTTCGGCGTCGCCCGCGTCGGGCCGGACCAGCTCAAGGACTATGCCGTCCGCCGCGGGATCAGCGAGGAACTGGCGACCCGCTATCTGCGGCCGAATTTGGACTGACGATACCAGCTGTCATCCCGGCGAAAGCCGGGATCCATTCGCCTCAACGGTGCGGCAACAGCCATAGCGGAGCGCCAATGGATTCCGGCTTTCGCCGGAATGACGTGCGTGGGTAGTTGCGGCAGCCCTACAGCGCCCGGCGGATCTGCACGTACATATATTGCCCGTGCCGCTGGATGCGCCGTTCGTGGTACAGCAGCGGCGAGGCGTTGCGCTCGGCATTGTAGACGTCGCGGTCGTAGATCCGCGCGGCGTTGTTGAGGTTGCCCGCGTCGAGCCGGATCGCCAGCCGCTTGCTCGGCTTCCAGATGCCGTACACCTCCAGCGTCGGCTCCACCACGGTCGTGCGATATTCGTCGATGCGGTAGAGATGCGTGCTCGGCTGGCCGCAGCTGCCATAGATGCCGTAGGTGAAGCGCCCGCCGAACAGGTCCTGGCTGAAGCTCCCCGAACAGGTGACGGGCACTTCGTTGGCATAGCGGCGGCGCTCGCCGGTCAGCGGATCGGTGACGCGGCTGCGCACCAGTTCGGCATTGCCGCGGAAGCGCGCATCCTTGATGCCCAGCTTGTCGAAGGGCAGCGTCAGCGTAGTCGACAGCGTGTCGCGCGTGCCGTTGCCGATATTGCCGATCGCATCGAACCCGCCTTCCAGCGGGATATAGTCGATCACGTGCCGCGTCGCTTCGTGCTTGGCGCCCAGCTCCAGCGCGCCCTTGCCCCAGAAACGATGCTCGACCACGGCCTCGAGCGTCAGCGTCTGCTCGGGCACCAGATCGGCATTGCCGGCGCGCACGGTGCCCAGGTTGATCTCGGTCGCGGCGACGAAATCGGTGAAGTCGAGCTGGCTGACGCTCTGCTCCACCCGCAGCCGCAGCTGGTCGCGCTTGGTGGGGCGCAGGGTCAGCTGCACGCGCGGCTTGGGATAGAAGAAGGAACGGCTGCGCGGCGTGTCGCCATCGGCACGGATCTGCGAGACTTCGGTGCGCAGCCCCGCCTCCAGCGTGACCGGTGCCGAGGGCTGCCAGCGCGCCAGCCCGAACAGCTCGCCGCGCACTTCGCTGACGAACACCTTCTGGTCGGGAAGCGTCACCGGCGTGCCCTGCGCGGTATAGGCGGTGCGGTTGTCGAGGAAGTTATAGGCGATCTCGCCGCCGCCCTCGAAGGAGAGCTTGCTGCTCGCCTTGTGCCGCAGGATCGTGCGCAGGATCGATTCGCCGGTGCGCGATTGCTGGCCGAAGGTGGAGGCGAAGTCGCCGATCAGCGTGTTCGAATCATAGCCGACATGGCCCAGCCGCTGCAGCCCGATCACCTCCACTTCGCTCTTCTGGCCGAGCGCGCGCGTCCAGTTGGCGCCGAGTTCGCCCTTCCATTGATGGGTGATGTCGGTGGCGCGGCTGTTGTCGCCGCTGCCCTCCACCGTGGTGGCGGTGAAGCTGGTCGGGTAGTCCAGATAGTCGAAACGGCCGTTGACCGTCAGCAGCCCGTCGCCCGCGGCGCGCTGGATCGTCGAGCGCAGCGTCGCGGTGCGGTCGCGGTCCCACAGGTCGAGCGTCTGGCGCACCAGCAGGTTGCCCGCGGCGTCGCGGCGGACGCGGTTGCCCTGCGCGGTGCTGCTGGTGCGGTCGCTGATCAGCTCCAGCGACACCTCGTCGCGGCGATCGCCGTCGCGCCGGGCATATTGCAGCGTCACGTCGGGGCCGACATAGCCGTCGCGGTAGATATAGCTCTGGAAGTTGATCAGCTTCTCGGTCGAGGCGGTGCGCTTGAGCACCACGTTCGCGATCACCGCGCGGCCCTGCATGTCGATACCCGGCGCGCCGCCGCGGATCAGCTCGATCCGGGCGACGCTGCCGGCGCTGATCCGGCGCAGGATCTCGCCCAGGCCGTCGGTCTTGGAGGCGGGGGGCTTGCCGTCGATCAGCACGTTGCCGGTGTTGCCGGCGAGCCCGCGGGCATCGCCATTGCCGACGTCGAGCGTGAAGCCCGGCAGGCGCTGCACCATGTCGAGCGCGGTCGGCAGCGCGGTGTTGGCGAAGAACTCCGGACCATAGACCAGCACCCCCGCAGCGGGCGGCGCGCCGGGGGTGCCTGAGGCTGTGTCAGGCTGTTGTTGTGCGAACGCGGTGACAGGGCAGGCCAGTGCGGCAGCTGCCAAAACGCACCTGACTTTCATTCGACTCGAAATGTCCCCCCAGGAACAGCAAGATAGCTGCTTCTTCCCGCAAGTCTGGCCGATGCGGCGCAAGCTTTGCAAACGAAAACCGGGTGTTAAGCAACTTTCCCGAGTCTGGCGTGCCGTTCGCGCAACAGAAAGGCTATCTTATACTGCCTGCGCCGTGGCCCAGCCGCTCGCCCAAGCCCATTGGAAATTATATCCGCCGAGCCAGCCGGTGACGTCCACCGCTTCGCCGATCGCATAGAGGCCGGGCACTTTTCGCGCTTCCATGGTCTGCGAGGAGAGATCGGCGGTGCTTATCCCGCCGACGGTCACCTCGGCCTTGGCGAAGCCTTCGGTGCCGTTGGGGGTGAAGCGCCAGCCCGCCAACTGCGCCTCGGCCTGCTCCAGCAGCGCGTCGCGGCAATTGCCAAGTTCGCTGGGCAGCGCGATGCGTTCGGCCAGGGTGGTGGCGAGCCGCTCGGGCAGCTGGCGGTTGAGGAGGCTGCGGAGGCCCAGGCGGGGCTCGCTGCGCTTGGCCTCGCGCAGCCAGCCCTTGGGTTGCTCGGGCAGGAAGTCGATCGCGATCGATTCGCCATGCTTCCAGTAGGAGGACACCTGCAGGATCGCCGGGCCGGAGAGGCCGCGATGGGTGAACAGCGCTGCCTCGCGGAAGCTTGCCTTGCCCGCGCTTGCGGCTACGGGCGTGGCGACGCCGGAGAGATCGCGAAACAGCACCTGGTCGGGGCCGAGGGTGAGGGGGACGAGGGCGGGGCGCGGCTCGACCACCTTCAGGCCGAAGCGGCGGGCAAGATCATAGGCGAAGCCGGTCGCGCCGAGCTTGGGGATCGCCGGGCCGCCGGTGGCGATGACGAGGGCAGGGGCCTCGGCGACGCCCTTGCTGGTGGTAACCCGAAAGCGGCCATCGGCATGGTCTATGTCGGTGATGCTGGCGCCGAGCTCGATCGTCACGCCGCCCATCGCGCATTCGCCGAGCAGCATGTCGACGATCTGACGCGCCGACCCGTCGCAGAACAGCTGGCCCAGCGTCTTCTCGTGCCAGGCGATGCCGTGCCGCTCGACCAGCGCGAGGAAGTCCTGCGCGGTGTAGCGGCCCAGCGCCGACTTGGCGAAGTGCGGGTTGACGGAGAGGTAGCGATCGGGCGTGGTGCCGAGATTGGTGAAATTGCACCGCCCGCCGCCCGAGATCAGGATCTTCTTCCCCGGCGCTTCGGCATGGTCGAGCAGCAGAACCTTGCGCCCGCGCTGGCCTGCCATGGCGGCGCAGAACATCCCCGCCGCGCCGGCGCCGAGAATGATTGCGTCATGGGTGCCGAGGGATGCGTGCATGCAGGCCCGTTAGCGCGGTTTCGGAGCCCCGAACAGCAAAACGCCGCAGGGGATGCCGGCGGCGCTTGCGTTGGTCCGAGGGTGGGTCGGATCAGATGTGGATCGGCTTGCCGAGCACGCCCATCGCCGCTTCCTTGATCGCCTCGGAATGCGTCGGGTGGGCATGGCAGGTATAGGCGATGTCTTCCGACGTCGCGCCGAACTCCATCGCCTGCGCCACCTGGGCAATCATCGTGCCGGCCGGCGCGGTGATGATCCAGGCGCCGAGCACGCGATCGGTCTTGGCGTCGGCGATCACCTTCACCCAGCCGGTGGTGTCGTCGATCGCCTTGGCACGGCTGTTGCCCGCCATCGGGAACTTGCCGACCTTCACCTCGCCCTTTTCGCGCGCCTGCTCCTCGGTGAGGCCGACGCCGGCGATTTCAGGGTGGGTGTAGACGACGCTCGGGATCACCGCGTGGTTCACGATGCCGGTGAGGCCCGCGATGTTCTCGGCGACCGCGATGCCTTCGTCCTCGGCCTTGTGCGCGAGCATCGGGCCCGGGATCACGTCGCCGATCGCCCACACGCCGTCGACGGCGGTGCGGAGGCTGTGATCGGTCTCGATCTGGCCGCGCTGGTTGGTGGCGAGGCCTATCTTGTCGAGGCCCAGGCCTTCGGTGTTCGGACGGCGGCCGATCGCGACCAGCACGACATCGGCTTCGAGTGTCTCCGCAGCACCGCCGGCGGCGGGCTCGACGGTGACGCTGGCCTTGTCGCCGTTGACGACGACGCCGGTTACCTTGGTGGAGAGCTTGATCTCCATGCCCTGCTTCTTGAAGATCTTGGCGGCTTCCTTGCGGACTTCACCGTCCATGCCGGGGAGCAGCTGGTCGAGATACTCGACCACGGTCACCTTGGCGCCGAGGCGCTGCCAGACCGAGCCGAGCTCGAGCCCGATCACGCCGCCACCGATCACGACCATGTTCGCCGGCACCTTCTCCAGCGCGATTGCGCCGGTGGAGTCGACCACGACCTTCTGGTCGACCGTCACGCCCGGCAGCGGGGTGACCGACGAGCCGGTAGCGATCACGATGTTCTTGGCGGTGACGGTGCGCTCGCCCACCTGCACGGTGTGCGCGTCGATAAAGGTGCCGAGGCCCTTTACCCACTCTACCTTGTTCTTCTTGAACAGGAATTCGACGCCGCCGGTCAGGCCCTTCACGGCCTTGTCCTTGTCGGCCATCATCGCCGGCAGGTCGAGCTCGACCGAACCGAGCTTGACGCCGTGCTTGGCCAGCGCGCCCGAGGCGGCTTCGTAGAACATCTCGGACGCGTTCAGCAGCGTCTTGGAGGGGATGCAGCCGACGTTGAGGCAGGTGCCGCCCAGCGTCTCGCGGCTCTCGACGCAGCCGGTCTTGAGGCCCAGCTGCGCCGCGCGGATCGCCGCGACATAGCCGCCGGGGCCGGAACCGATGATCAGGACGTCGAAATCATATTCAGCCATTGTTCGCTCCACGCGTGCTCCGGCCTTGGCGGGAGCGCAGGGGAATAGCCCCTAAAGGGTTTTGCGCCCCCGCTTTGGGGCGGGAGCGCAAGGGAATTACAGGTCGATCAGCAGACGGGTCGGATCCTCGATCGCGTTCTTGATCGCGACGAGGAAGGTCACTGCCTCGCGGCCGTCGACCAGGCGATGGTCGTAGCTGAGCGCAAGGTACATCATCGGGCGGACGACGACCTGGCCGTTACGGACGACCGGGCGATCCTCGATGCGGTGCAGGCCGAGCACGGCCGACTGCGGCGGGTTGATGATCGGGGTCGACATCAGCGAGCCGAACACGCCGCCGTTGGAGATGGTGAAGGTCCCGCCCTTCATCTCGTCCATCTTGAGCGTGCCGTCCTTGGCGCGCTTGCCGAAATCGCCGATCGTGCGCTCGATGCCCGCGACCGACAGGTCCTGCGCATCGCGGATCACCGGGACGACCAGGCCCTGCGGGGCCGAGACCGCGACCGAGACGTCGCAATAATCGTGATAGACGATCTCGTCGCCTTCAATCGAGCCGTTGACGCCGGGGATGTCCTTCAGCGCCATGCACGCGGCCTTCACGAAGAAGCCCATGAAGCCCAGGCGAACGCCGTGCTTCTTCTCGAACAGGTCCTTGTACTTGGCGCGCGCCTCGATCACCGCGGTCATGTCCACGTCGTTGAACGTGGTGAGCATGGCGGCGGTGTTCTGCGCTTCCTTGAGGCGCTTGGCGACCGTCTGGCGCAGGCGGGTCATCCGCACGCGCTCTTCCTTGCGACCGCCGGTCGCCGCAGGCGCAGCAACCGGTGCAGCGGCCGGCGCCGGAGCGGCAGCAGGCTTGGTGCTGGCGGCAGCGATCACGTCGTCCTTGGTCAGGCGGCCGTCCTTGCCGGTGCCCTGCACGGTCGAGGGATCGACGCCGGTTTCGAGCACCGCACGGCGCACTGACGGCGACAGCGCAGCGGCATCGGCCGACGGGGCCGGGGCCGGGGCAGCGGCAGGCGCCGGAGCCGGGGTCGCGGCCGGAGCCGCGGCGGCGACGGGGGCAGCAGTTGGAGCTGCGGCCGCGCCCTCACCGGCGATGATCGCGATCACGGCACCGACTTCGACGGTGTCGCCAACCTTGACGACATGCTCACCCATCACGCCGGCAACCGGCGAGGGGACTTCGACCGAGACCTTGTCGGTCTCGAGGCTGGCGATCGGCTCGTCGACCTGGACGGGGTCGCCCGGGTTCTTCAGCCATTCACCGACGGTGGCTTCGGTGATCGATTCGCCCAGTACGGGGACTTTGACTTCGGTGGCCATTCTCAACCTTTCCGGGTGCGGCGGATTTCTTCGCGGACATTATGGCCGAGCGCGTCGGCAACGAGCGCGCCCTGCTCTGCGGTGTGGCGCTTCATCAGGCCGGTGGCGGGCGAGGCCGCCGCGGCGCGACCGGCATAGCGCGGACGCTGTACCTTCGTGCCCGCGTCGATGAGGCATTCCTCGATCAGCGGCTCGACGAAGAACCAGTAGCCGTTGTTCTTCGGCTCTTCCTGGGCCCACACCACCTCTTCGAGGTTGGTCATGCGCTTCAGCCGCTCGGTCAGCGGCTCGCCCGGGAACGGGTAGAGCTGCTCGATCCGGACGATCGCGGTGTTCTTGTCGCCGGCCGCATCGCGCGCTTCGATCAGATCGTAGGCGACCTTGCCGGTGCAGAGCACGAGGCGCTTCACCTCGGTATCCGCCGGCGCGTTGGGGTCCGACAGGATCCGCTTGAAGTGGCTGTCGCCCAGGAACTCCTCGGCACTGGACACCGCCATCTTGTGGCGGAGCAGCGACTTGGGCGTCATCTGGATGAGCGGCTTGCGGAAGTTGCGGTGCATCTGCCGGCGCAGCAGATGGAAATAGTTCGCCGGCGTGGTGATGTTCACCACCTGCATGTTGTCCTGCGCGCAGAGCTGGAGGAAGCGCTCCGGACGCGCCGAGCTGTGCTCGGGGCCCTGGCCTTCATAGCCGTGCGGCAGCAGCATCACCAGGCCGTTGGCGCGGAGCCACTTGGACTCGCCCGACGCGATGAACTGGTCGATCATGATCTGCGCGCCGTTCACGAAGTCGCCGAACTGCGCTTCCCACAGCACCAGCGCCTTCGGATCCGCCAGCGCATAGCCGTACTCGAAGCCGAGCACGCCATATTCGCTGAGCGGCGAGTCCAGCACTTCGAAGCTGCCGTGCGGCACCGTGGTGAGCGGCACGTACTTGGCCTCGGTCTTCTGATCGACCCAGACGGCATGGCGCTGCGAGAAGGTGCCGCGGCCCGAGTCCTGGCCGGACAGACGCACCGCATAGCCTTCCGACAGCAGCGAGCCGAAGGCCAGCGCCTCGCCGGTCGCCCAATCGAAATTGGTGCCCGACTTGAACATCTCGCGCTTGGCATCGAGCACGCGGCCGAGGGTCTTGTGGATCTCGAGATCCTCGGGGACCGTAGTCAGCGTACGGCCGAGGCTATCGAACAGCTTCTTCTCGATGCCGGTCTCGACATTGCGGCGCGAGCCCTCGCCGTCCGACGGCGCGCCCAGGCCCGACCAGCGGCCGGCGAACCAGTCCGCCTTGTTCGGCAGATAGGTCTTGCCCGCCTCGAACTCGCCTTCGAGCAGCGTGGTGAACTGGTGGGTCTTCTCGTCGATGAAGCCCTGGTCGACCACGCCCTCGGCGATCAGCTTCTGGCCATAGATGCTGCTCACACCGGGGTGCTGGCGGATCTTCTGGTACATCAGCGGCTGGGTGAAGCCGGGCTCGTCGCCTTCATTGTGGCCGAAGCGGCGATAGCACCACATGTCGATCACGATGTCGCGGTGGAATTCCTGGCGGAACTCGATCGCCACCTTGCAGGCGAAGGTCACGGCTTCGGGATCGTCGCCGTTGACGTGCAGGATCGGCGCCTGGACGCCCTTGGCGACGTCCGACGGATAGGGCGAGGAGCGCGCGAACTGCGGGCTCGTCGTGAAGCCGACCTGGTTGTTGATGACGAAGTGGATGCAGCCGCCGGTGTTGTAGCCGCGGATGCCGGAGAAGCCGAGCGTCTCCCACACGATGCCTTGGCCGGCAAAGGCCGCGTCACCATGGATCAGCACCGGCAGAACCTGCTCATGCTTTTCCAGATCGCCGCGGATCGTCTGCAGCGCGCGCGCCTTGCCGAGCACGACCGGATCGGCCGCCTCGAGGTGCGACGGGTTGGCGACCAGCGACATGTGGACGCTGATGCCGTCGAACTGGCGATCGGTGGAGGTGCCGAGGTGGTACTTCACGTCGCCCGAACCGGCGACGTCGTCCGGGTTGGCCGAACCCCCGCCGAATTCATGGAAGATCACCCGGAACGGCTTTTCCATGACGTTGGCGAGCATGTTCAGGCGGCCGCGATGGGCCATGCCGTACACGATCTCGCGGACGCCCTGCTGGCCGCCATACTTGATGATCGCTTCCATCGCCGGAATCATCGATTCGCCGCCGTCGAGGCCGAACCGCTTGGTGCCGACATATTTCTTGCCGAGGAATTTTTCCCACTGCTCGGCTTCGATCACCTTGGACAGGATCGCCTTCTTGCCGTCCGGCGTGAAGGCGATTTCCTTGTCCTTGCCTTCCATCCGGTCCTGGAGGAAGCGGCGCTCCTCCACGTCCGCGATGTGCATGTACTCAAGGCCGACATTACCGCAGTAATTGGCCTGGAGGATCGCGACGATCTCGCGCACCGTGGCGTGCTGCAGGCCGAGTGCGCCGCCGAGATAGATCGGGCGATCGAGATCGGCGCCCGAGAAGCCGTGATATTCCGGCGTCAGATCGGCGGGCAGGTTCTGGCGGGCGAGGCCCAGCGGATCGAGATTGGCGGCGAGATGGCCGCGCACCCGGTAGGTGCGGATCAGCATCATCGCGCGGATCGAATCTTCCGCGGCCTTGGTCACGTCCGCCGTCGAGGCGGCGGGGGCGGCCGGCTTGGCCGGGGCACCGCCCTTGGCGGGCTTCGGCGCGGGCTCCATCTGGGTGGGGTCGAGCCCGGCCGTGAGCGCGTCGGTTTCGGTCAGCGGCCAGTTGGCGCGCTGCCAGCTGGGGCCAGAGGCCGTGGATTCGAGACCCTCGAACCAGGCACGCCAGCTCGGTTCGACAGAGGCCGGATCGCTCTTGTAGCGCCGGTACAGGGTCTCGACGAAGCCGGGGCTCACACCGCCGGCGATGTCGTCGAAGTCGAGGCCTTCATAGCCCATGATCATGCTTCCGTTCGTGTTAGCGCTCCCATCCCCACCTATATAGGAGCGCTACCGTTGCAGTTTAGCCCTTCAGCGCTTCCAGCAGCGTCTCGCCGAGCAGCGAGGGGCTGGGGGAGACGCGGATGCCGGCGGCTTCCATCGCCGCGATCTTGTCCTCGGCGCCACCCTGGCCGCCCGAGACGATCGCGCCGGCATGGCCCATGCGGCGGCCCGGAGGGGCAGTGCGGCCCGCGATGAAGCCGGCCATCGGCTTCTTGCGGCCACGCTTGGCCTCGTCGATCAGGAACTGGGCGGCTTCTTCTTCCGCCGAGCCGCCGATCTCGCCGATCATGATGATCGACTGGGTGGCTTCGTCGGCGAGGAACAGCTCGAGCACGTCGATGAAGTTGGTGCCGTTGACCGGGTCACCGCCGATGCCGACGGCCGTGGTCTGGCCCAGGCCTGCATTGGTGGTCTGGAACACTGCCTCATAGGTGAGGGTGCCCGAGCGCGACACGACGCCCACCGAGCCCTTGGAGAAGATCGAGCCCGGCATGATGCCGATCTTGCACTCGCCCGGCGTCAGCACGCCCGGGCAGTTCGGGCCGATCAGGCGCGACTTGGAGCCGGAGAGCGCGCGCTTCACCTTGACCATGTCGAGCACCGGAATGCCTTCGGTGATCGCGACGATCAGCGGGATCTCGGCGTCGATCGCCTCAAGGATCGAATCCGCCGCGAAGGGGGGCGGCACGTAGATCACGCTGGCGTCGGCGCCGGTCTTCGACTTGGCTTCGGCGACCGTGTCGTACACGGGCAGGCCGATATGCGTGCTACCGCCCTTGCCGGGGGTGACGCCGCCGACCATCTGCGTGCCATAGGCAAGCGCCTGCTCGGTGTGGAACGTGCCGGTGGCACCGGTCATCCCCTGGACGATGACCTTGGTGTTCTTGTCGACGAGGATGCTCATTCAGTTCGCCTTTTCCGGGTCGCTGGGAGGAGGGGTAAAGGAGCGCAGCGCAATCCAGCCGCCGAACGTGGCGAGCGAATATTGCGTCGTTCCGAACGAAGCGGCCGTGAAGGTCGCGCGATCGGGCTTGGATTCGGGGCGCGCATAGAGCGGCACCTTTTCCTCGCTCGGCAGCACGATCTTGCGGGCCGCGAGATAATCGTCGCCGCCGCCGATCCACAGGACCATGCAGGATTCGGCGAGCGTACCCGTGCCGGTGCCGGCCTTGGGTACGAACAGATAGGTGTTGCCGCCGGCGATGCGGTAGATGCTGTTGGGCACCTTGGCCGGTTCGGGGGCGGGCGTCTTCAGCGCATCGGCGGCATTCTCGGTCGCAGCGGCGCCGATGCCGATCGCGCGCTGCGCAGGCAGCGGCAGCGTCGCATAGGTTGCCGGTTCGGCCATGCCGCGAGTCAACCGGGCGCTGCCGCCCATGCATACCGCACGGAACAGCGCCACCGGCTCGGTCGGTGCCGTGGCGATCGCTTCCTGTGCGGAAGCGACGCCCGGCACCGCGACGAGCGCGGGAAGGATCAGGCGAGCGAGGAGTCGATCGACTTGCATGCCGCGACCAGTTCCTTGACCGCGTCGACCGAAACATCGAAATTCTGCTTCGCCGTGGGGTTCAGCTCGATCTCGACGATGCGCTCGACGCCGTCCTTGCCGATCACGATCGGCACGCCGACATACATGTTGTCGACGCCGTACTGGCCGGTGAGGTGCGCGGCGCAGGGAAGCAGGCGCTTCTTGTCCTTCAGATAGCTCTCGGCCATCGCAATCGCGCTGGTGGCGGGAGCATAGAAGGCCGAGCCGGTCTTGAGCAGCGCGACGATCTCGCCGCCGCCCGAACGGGTGCGCGCGACGATGGCGTCGATGCGCTCCTGGGTGGACCAGCCCATCTTGATCAGGTCGGGCACCGGGATGCCGGCGACGGTCGAATATTCGATCACCGGGACCATGGTGTCGCCGTGGCCGCCGAGCACGAAGGCGGTGACGTCCTCGACCGAGACGTTGAACTCTTCGGCGAGGAAGTGACGGAAGCGTGCCGAGTCGAGCACGCCGGCCATGCCGACGACCTTCTGGTGCGGCAGGCCCGAGAACTCACGGAGCGCCCAAACCATCGCGTCGAGCGGGTTGGTGATGCAGATCACGAACGCGTCGGGCGCGTGCGCGGCGATGCCTTCGCCCACGGCCTTCATTACGCCGAGGTTGGTCTTGAGCAGGTCGTCGCGGCTCATGCCCGGCTTGCGCGGGATGCCGGCGGTGACGATGCAGACGTCGGCGCCTGCGATGTCTTCGTAGCTGTTGGCGCCCTTGAGGTTTGCGTCAAAGCCTTCGACCGGGCCGGACTGCGCGATGTCGAGCGCCTTGCCCTGCGGGGTACCCTCGGCAATGTCGAACAGGACGATGTCGCCCAGTTCCTTGATGGCGGCGAGGTGCGCGAGCGTGCCACCGATCATGCCGGAGCCGATCAGCGCGATCTTCTTGCGGGCCATGGAATCTCCTTGGTTGGTTCCAAGCAAAGCGGTCGCGTGAACATGCGCCGCGAAAGCGAGGGCGGGATAGGCCTATAATAGCGAGGCTGCAACCCGGGATTCGGTGTGGGGGCAGGAATATCTTTGCAATTTGTTCGCAAGAGCAATAGCGGCCGATTTGCGCAGATTTCCGCGGGTCCTTCGATGCCGGGGCAAGCGAGGCCGGGGAGCGCTCTTTGCTGCCGCTCAGGCGGCGCGAGGCTTCCAGGTAAGTACACGCCAAATATAGAAGATCAGCATCGCCACCACGCCGATCACGATCGCGGGGGTGATGAACCGGTCGATCTCGGTGATCGCCGCGCCCAGGCCGTAGCCGACGCCGACCAGTGCGGCGTTCCACAGCGCGCTGCCCGCCGCGGTGTAGAGGCAGAATTTCCAGAAGGGCATGTGCATCAGCCCGGCGGGCAGCGAGATGATCGTGCGGCCGAACGGCATGAAGCGGAAAACGAAGATGGTGGGGCCGCCCCAGCGGTCGAAATAGCCCTTGAACCGCTCGACATCGTGCCACTCGACGGTGAGCCAGCGGCCCCAGCGCGCGACGAAGGGCTGCAGCCGCTCATAGCCGAGCCGCCGCCCGATCTCCCACCAGAAGAGATTGCCGAGCACGGTACCGAGCGTACCGACCACCACCAGCGCCACCGGATCGAAATGCCCGCGCGCTGCGCCGATGCCGGCCATGCCCATGATCGCCTCGGACGGGACCGGAGGAATGACGTTCTCCAGCACCATCAGCAGGAAGATGCCCCAATAGCCCCAGCCGAGGATCACACCCATCGCGTCAGGCCCCGATCAGGCGCGCGCGGCCACCCGGGCCTCGATCGCATCCCAGATCATGCCCGCCGTGTCGGTGCCGTTGAACCGGTCGATCGCGACGATGCCCGTGGGGGAGGTGACGTTGATTTCGGTCAGCCATTGCCCGCCGATAACGTCGATACCCACGAAAAGGAGCCCGCGCCTCTTGAGTTCGGGTCCCAGCACGGCGCAGATTTCCTTCTCCTTGTCGGTCAGCGCGGTCTTCGCCGCCGATCCGCCGACCGCGAGGTTGGAGCGGATCTCGCCCTCGCCGGGCAGCCGGTTGATCGCGCCCGCCACTTCGCCGTCGACCAGCACGATGCGCTTGTCGCCCTTTACGATGTCGGGGAGGAAGGCCTGCACCATGTGCGGTTCGCGATAGGCGGTGTTGAACACCTCGATCAGCGAGGAGAGGTTGGCGCCGTCGCGGCCGATCTTGAAGATCGCCTTGCCGCCATTGCCGTGCAGCGGCTTGACGACGATCTCGCCATGTTCGGCCAGGAACGCCTTGGCCTCGTCGACCGAGCGGGTAACGAGCGTCGGCGGCATGAACTGCGCGAAATCGAGCACCCACACTTTTTCGGGCGCGTTGCGGACCTGGGCGGGGTCGTTGACCACCAGGGTGCGGTCGGCGATGCGCTCGAGCAGGTGGGTCGCGGTGATGTAGCCGAGATCGAAGGGCGGGTCCTGGCGCATCAGCACCACGTCTGCCTCGTCGCCGAGATCCAGCTTCACCGGATCGCCGAAGCTGAAGTGATTGCCCGCCACGCGCTGCACCGTCACCGGATGCGCCTTGGTCCAGACGCGACCGGCGCTGTAGTTCAGGTCCTCGGGGGCATAGTGGAACAGCTTGTGCCCGCGTGCCTGGGCGGAGAGCATCAGCGCGAAACTCGAATCGCCGGCGATGTTGATCGAATCGAGCGGGTCCATCTGCACGGCGACGGTAAGCATGCGGCCTCCTTGGGTGTCTTGCCGGGCTAGGTCACCCGATCCAGGCGTTCTCGATATGGCGAGGCAGCGTCCGCGGGGCAATGAGGATCACGTCGACGCGGATATCGTCGCCGGGCCCGGCATAGCGCGGCATCAGCAGTTCCGCCGCGGCGGCGACGCGGGCGAGGCGGCGCGCGTCGATCGCATAATCGAGTTCGGCGGCGGACTTTCGCGTCTTCACTTCGACGAAGGCCACCAGGCTGCCGCGCCGTGCCACGATGTCGACTTCGCCGGCGGGCGTGCGGACCCGCTGATCGAGAATCCGCCAGCCGCGCAGCCACAGCCACCAGGCCGCGCGCCGCTCGCCGTCGCGGCCACGCAGTTCGGCGGCGCGGCGGTCCCTCACCCCTTCAATTCCATCGCGCGGGCGTAGAGCGCCTTGCGGTCCAGCCCCAGCTTCTTGGCGACCTCGCCCGCGGCCTTGGAGGCGGGTAGGCGGGTGAGTGCCTCCACCAGTGCCGCTTCGCCGTCCTCCAGCGTCGCCGGCGGTGCCTCGCCCGGCGGGCCGACGATGATGACGATCTCGCCCTTGGGCGGCGCCTCGGCATAGCGGGCGGCGAGGGTGGAGAGGGTGCCGGTCACGCATTCCTCGAATTTCTTGGTGATCTCGCGCGCAACGCCTGCCTCGCGATCGCCCAGCCCCTCGGCGAGCGCCGACAAGCAGGCGGAGAGGCGGGGCCCCGACTCGTACAGCACCAACGTCGCCTTGATCGCGGCGACCTCTGCAATGGCTTCCGCCCGCGCATGTGCCTTGCTCGGCAGAAAGCCGAGGAAGAAGAAGCGATCGGTCGGCAGCCCGGCAAGCGTCAGCGCGGCGATCGCGGCGCAGGGGCCGGGAATCGTAAACACGGTGTGGCCCGCCGCGCGGGCGTCGCGGACCAGCTTGTAGCCGGGATCGGAGATCAGCGGCGTGCCCGCATCGGAGACCAGCGCCACTGCCTCGCTGCCCATCCGCGCGATCAGGCCGGGGCGCACCGCATCGGCATTATGGTCGTGATAGGGCTGCATCGGCCGCTTTACCCCGATGTGGCGGAGCAGCCCGGCGGTCACGCGGCTGTCTTCCACTGCAACCACATCGGCTTGTGAGAGTATCATGCTGGCGCGCGGCGACAGGTCACCGAGATTGCCGATCGGGGTGGCGACGATATAGAGGCCGGGCGCAAGCGTGTTTTCCATCGGGGAGTGTCATGGCAGAGGGCAGCGGCAAATCGCAACCGGGACGCGTCGCGTCCCTTCGTTTGGCCGTGACCGGTCTCGCCCTGCTGGCCAGCGCCTGCGTCGCGCCGCGCGGCGGTCCGCCGACCGCGCCGACCGCGCCGGCCGAGCGCCCGGCCGAGCGGCCGAGCACGCCGATCCAGCAGGGGCTGCCGCAGGACGTCGCGCGTCACCGCGTGGCGTTGCTGGTGCCGCTGACCGGCACCAATGCCGGGCTCGGCCGCTCGCTGCAGAACGCGACGCAGCTGGCGATCCTCGACACCAACACCGATGCGATCCGCATCACCAGCTACGACACCGCCGGTCCCGGCGGGGCGATCGCTGCGGCCGAACGCGCCGTGGCCGAAGGCAACAAGCTGATCCTCGGCCCGCTGCTCGGCGAAGATGCCCGCGCGGTGGCGCCGATCGCGCGCAAGGCGCGGGTGCCGGTGCTCAGCTTCTCCAACGATGCCAGCGCGGCAGGGAACGGCGTCTACCTGCTCGGTTATTCGCCCAGCCAGTCGATCGACCGCGTGGTCGACTATGCCAAGGGCAACGGCATCACCCAGTATGCGGGGCTGATCCCCTCGGGCGTCTATGGCCAGCGCAGCTCGACCGCCTTCCTCCGCGCGGTGGAGAGCGCCGGCGGCAAGGTGCTGGCGATGCAGAATTACGACGCGCGGCCGGGTTCGATGAACGCCGCGATCGCCAAGCTGTCGGGCGTGCCCTACCAGGCGATCCTGATTGCGGGCAGCGCCGGCTCGGCGACGCTCGCGGTGCCGGCGATCCGCCGCTCGGGCGCGGGCAAGGCGGCGCGGGTGCTCGGTACCGAGCTGTGGAACACCGATTCGGCGATCGCCAGCCGCCCGGTGCTCAACGGCTCCTGGTTCGCTAGCGTGCCCGACGGCGTCTACCGGCAGTACGCGGTGAAGTACCGCAACCGCTTCGGCGCGGCGCCGTATCGGCTGTCGGCGCTCGGTTATGACGCGGTGCTGCTGACCGTGCGGATCGCCCGCGATTGGAAGAACAATACGGACTTCCCGGCCTCGATGCTCGTCGACCACGATTTCGGCGGTGTCGACGGCGCCTTCCGCTTCGGCCGCGACGGCGTCGCCGCGCGCGCGCTGGAGGTGCAGGAAGTGCGCGACGGATCGATCGTGACCGTGTCGGCGGCGCCCGCCAGCGCCAACTGAGGCGAGGTCGCTCCAGCAAGTCCTCCTCCTGGCTTCGGCCGGGAGGAGGACTTGCTGGATTTCTAGACCACGATCTCGCGCAGGATCGCTTCGAGCACGGGCATGCCCGCCTCGGTAACCCGCAGCCTTGTGCCGTCGCGCTCGGCCAGCCCTTGCTGCACGATACGCTCTAGCGCCCTGGCGTCGATCGGCGGCGTCCCGTCCGCCAGCACGGCGATGCGATCGAGATCGACGCCTTCGCCGATCCGCAGCCCCATCAGCAGCGCCTCGATCGCGCGATCGGCGGGGTCGAGCCTGTCCTCGCGCTCCATCCCGTGCCCGTTGCGGTCCAGCGCCGCCAGCCAGTTCTCGGGCTTCTTGTGCCGCAGCGTCGCGAGGCCCCCGCGCCGGCCATGCGCGCCGGGCCCGACGCCCGCATAATCACGGTAGCGCCAATAGGTGAGGTTGTGGCGGCTCTCCGCGCCCGCGCGGGCATGGTTGGAAATCTCATAGGCGGGCAGTCCCGCCGCGGCGGTGATCGCCCGCGTCATCTCGAACAGGTCGGCGCCCATATCGGCATCGGGAACGGTGAGCTGGCCCTTGGCGGCCAGCGTCGCGAAGCGCGTGCCGGGCTCGATGGTCAGCTGGTAGAGCGACAGATGCTCGGTGCCGAAGCCGATCGCGCGGCGCAGTTCGGCCTCCCAAGCGTCGAGCGACTGGCCCGGGCGCGCATAGATCAGGTCGAAGCTCACGCGCTCGAACGCCGCCTGCGCCGTGGCCAGCGCCGCGAGCCCTTCGTCGACACCGTGCGCGCGGCCGAGGAACACCAGCGCGTCGTCGTCGAGTGCCTGCAATCCCAGCGACACGCGGTTCACGCCCGCGCGCGCAATGTCGGCAAAGCGTGCGGCTTCGACCGAGGAGGGATTGGCCTCCAGCGTGATCTCGATGCCGTCCTCGAACGTCCAGGCCTTGGCGGCTGCGTCGATGATCGCGGCCACCGTCTCGGGCGGCATCAGCGAGGGCGTGCCGCCGCCGAAGAAGATCGATCCCAGCCGTCGCCCCGGCAGCGCCGTCGCTTCATGCGAGAGATCGGTCAGCAGCGCATCGCGCCACCGCGCTTGGTCGACACTTTCGCGAACATGGCTGTTGAAGTCGCAATAGGGGCATTTGGACACGCAGAACGGCCAATGCACATAGAGTGCGAGGGGGGCGGGATCGTCTGTCATGGCGTGCAAACTGGGCAGTTCTTGATCAACTGGTGGCGAGGCTGGGCGAAATCGGGCGCGGCCGCTCCTGCCTCGATCCCTCTCCTACATAGGGCTCGGGCCCGAAAATGCGAGCGGGTTGGCGGGCTCGCGGAGGGCGCGGCGCGCAGCGGGATCGTGCAAGAAAGGGGCGGGCATAAGGCAGCCGACCGCGCGGCCGGTAATCTGACTGCGACAAAGTTTTGCGACAAACCGCGCCTAGGGAGGTCGAACATGCGGTACCCCCGCATGCCGCCCATGAGTCCCCGTGTCGTTTCGGTTTGCGAGGCCGGCACGGGGCCGGCTCTATAAGGCTACGGATTAGCGCGCTGCGCATGCGAATGGACGAGAACAGGATGAATGGAAACGACCCGCATTTCGCCGCGCAGCACCAGGGGAGTGAGGTCGTCGAACGGCGCACCCTGTCCCCCCGGGCCCGCCTGATCAGCTGGATCGTCGGGATCGTCGCGGTCGTCGCGCTGGTCGCGCTGGCGGTGATGCTGTCTCAGGGCAGCGGCTCCTCCGCCGGCAAGCAGGGTGGCGGGCGTCCTGGTGGTGGCGGCGGCGGGGGTGGCCGACGCGGCGGCATGTCGGCGCCGACCACGGTGGGCACGGCCAAGGCGGCGCTGGCCGATCTGCCGGTGCAGGTCGAGGCGCTCGGCACGGTGACCCCGGCGGCGACCGTCACGGTGCGGCCGCAGGTTTCCGGCACGATCGTCCAGCTGCTCTACCGCGAAGGCCAGCTCGTCCAGAAGGGGCAGGCGCTCGCGGTGATCGATCCGCGCCCCTATCAGGCAGCGTTGCTGCAGGCGCGTGGCGCGCTCACCCGCGACCAGGCACAGCTCGAAAATGCGCGGCTCCAGCTCGCCCGCTACAATACGCTGCTCGCGCAGGACTCGATCGCGCGGCAGGATCGCGACACGCAGGCGGCGCTGGTCCACCAGCTGGAGGGCACCGTGCTCGCCGATCGCGGATCGGTGCAGCAGGCGCAGATCAACCTCGGCTATACTCGCATCGTCTCGCCGGTCAGCGGGCGCGCCGGCCTGAAGGTGGTCGATATCGGCAATTATATCGGCGCGGGTGATACCAACGGCATCGTCGTCGTCACCACGCTCCAGCCGATCGACGTCGAGTTCGCGATACCGCAGCAGCAGGCGCCCGAGATCCAGAAGCGCATCGCGCAGGGCGCGCAGATCCCGGCGATCGCGCTGGACAGCACCCGCACCAAGACGCTCGACACCGGCAATTTCTCGACGCTCGACAACCGTGTCGACACCAGCACGGGCACGATCAAGGGCAAGGCGCGCTTCGCCAATGCCGGCTTCCAGCTCTACCCCAGCCAGTTCGTCAACGTGCGCCTGACCATCGAGACGGTGCAGAAGGCCGTGACGGTGCCGCCCGCCGCGATCCAGTCCGGCCCCGATGGCCCCTTCGTCTGGCTGCTCAAGCCCGGTCGCACCGTCACCGAGCGCAAGGTGAAGCTGGGTGTCGCCGTGGCGGACAAGACCCAGATCACCGACGGCCTTGCCATCGGCGACACGGTCGTGACCGACGGTGCAGACCGGCTGAACGAGGGTGCCAAGGTCGCGCTGCCCGGCGATGCCCCGCCGGCGCGGGACGGGCAGGGCGGCGGCAAACGGCGGCGCAGCGGCGGCCAGGGCTGACCGGTGGGTCCGTCGCGCATCTTCATCCTCCGCCCGGTCGCGACCGCGCTGTTCATGGTCGCGATCGTGCTGGCGGGGCTGGTCGGCTTCAACGGCCTGTCGCTTTCGGCGCTGCCCGAGGTCGACTATCCGACGATCCAGGTCAGCACCCTCTATCCCGGCGGCAGCCCGGAGGTGATGACCCAGACCGTCACCGCCCCGCTCGAGCGCCAGTTCGGCCAGATGCCGGGCCTGACGCGGATGGAATCGACCAGCTCTTCGGGCGCGTCGGTGATCACGCTGCAGTTCAACCTGTCGACCGGGCTCGACGTCGCCGAGCAGGAAGTGCAGGCGGCGATCAACGCCTCGCAGGCGCTGCTGCCGGCCGATCTGCCCGCGCCGCCGGTCTATGCCAAGGTGAACCCCGCCGATGCGCCGATCCTCACGCTGGCGATCACCTCGGACACGATGCCGCTCACCCAGGTCCAGTCGCTGGTCGATACGCGGCTGGCGCAGAAGATCAGCCAGATCACCGGCGTCGGCCTGGTTGGGCTGGCCGGCGGGCAGAAGCCGGCGATGCGGATCCGCGCCGATACCCAGAAGCTCTCCAGCTACGGCCTCAGCCTCGCCCAGATCCGCACCGCGATCGGCAATGCCAATGCCAATTCGGCCAAGGGCAGTTTCGACGGCCCCAACCGCTCCTACCAGATCAACGCCAATGATCAGCTCGAGACGGTCGACGACTATAAGAGCCTGATCGTCAGCTACCAGAACAACGCACCCGTGCGCCTGTCCGACGTGGCCGAGGTGGTGGAAGGCGCGGAGAACAGCCGGCTGGGCGCGCTCGCCAACGCGACGCCGGCAATCATCCTCAACGTCCAGCGCCAGCCGGGCGCCAACGTCATCGCCACCACCGACGCGATCAAGCGCCAGCTGCCCGAGCTGCTGAAGAGCCTGCCCGCCGGGCTCCATGCCGAGGTGCTGGCCGATCGCACCACCGGCATTCGCGCCTCGGTCCACGATGTCGAGTTCGAGCTGGTGCTCGCGGTCGCGCTGGTCGTGCTGGTGATCTTCTTCTTCCTGCACTCCGGCCGCGCGACGCTGGTGGCGGGGCTCGCGGTGCCGATCAGTCTGATCGGCACCTTCGGGGTGATGTACCTCCTCAACTTCAGCCTCGACAATCTCTCGCTGATGGCGCTGACCATCGCGACCGGCTTCGTCGTCGACGACGCGATCGTGATGATCGAGAACATCCAGCGCCATATCGAGGACGGCATGGCGCCGTTCGAGGCGGCGCTGAAGGGCGCGGGCGAGATCGGCTTCACCATCATCTCGCTGACGGTCAGCCTGATCGCGGTGCTGATCCCGCTCCTGTTCATGGGTGACATCGTCGGCCGGCTGTTCCGCGAATTCGCCGTGACGCTGGCGGTGACCATCCTGATTTCCGCGGTCGTCTCGCTGACCCTGACGCCGATGCTGTCGGCACGCTGGCTCAAGCGCCCCAATGAGGAAAAGCCCAGCCGCGTCGCCGAACGCTCGGCCGCGCTGTTCGGCTGGGTGGAGCGCCGCTACGAGACCGGGCTCGACTTCGTCCTGCGCCGCCGCTTCGCCACGCTGCTCGTCGCGATCGCCACGCTCGGGCTGACGGTGCTGCTCTATCTCGTGATCCCGAAGGGGCTGTTCCCCACGCAGGATACCGGCCAGCTCCAGGCGCGGATCGTCGCCACCAATGGGGTGTCCTACAGCCATATGGCGACGCTGCAGGCGCAGGCCGCGCGCGCGATCCTGGCCGATCCGGCGGTGGAGACTCTCTCCTCCTATGTCGGCGTCGACGGGTCGAACAACGCCTCGCTCAACGTCGGCACGATGCTGATCAACCTCAAGGCCTCGCACGGCAACCAGGCGACGGTGATGCGGCGGCTGGAGGATGCGGTGGACCGGATCGCCGGCATCACCCTCTATGTCCAGCCGACTCAGGATCTGACGATCGACGCCGAGAGCGGCCCCACCCAATATCGCTTCTCGGTCGAAGGCTCGAACACCGCGGACGTGAACGCCGAAGCCCAGCGGATCGCCGCGGCGCTGCGCCATGTGAGCAAGGTCGCCAATGTCTCCACCGATGCCGGTGCCACCGGCGCCGCCGCCTATGTCGACATCGATCGTGACAGCGCGGCGCGGCTGAACATCACCGCGTCGAGCGTCGACGACACGCTCTATTCGGCATTCGGCCAGCGCATCGTCTCCACCATCTTTACCGAGACGACCCAGTACCGCGTCATCCTGGAAGCGGTGCCGGGGCTCGCCACCGATCCGCAGTCGCTGGGGCTGCTGAACCTGCAGTCGCAGGGAGGCGCTACGCCGCTGGGCGCGGTGGCGCGGATCCGCGAGGGGCGTTCGCCGCTCGCCGTCACCCATGTCGGCCAATTCCCTGCGGCGACCGTCAATTTCGACACGGCGCCCGGCGTCTCGCTCGGCACCGCGACCACGGCGATCCGCAACACCATCGCCCAGCTGAAGCTCAAGCCGGGCGTATCGGTGACCTTCCTCGGCGCCGCAGGGGCCTTCTCGTCCTCGCTCGGCAACCAGCTGGTGCTGATCCTGGCGGCGATCATCTGCGTCTATATCGTGCTCGGCGTGCTCTATGAGAGCTTCATCCACCCGGTGACGATCCTGTCGACGCTGCCCTCGGCGGCGGTGGGTGCGCTGTTCGCCTTGTGGGTGACGGGGCACAATCTCGACGTGATCGGCATCATCGGCATCGTGCTGCTGATCGGCATCGTGAAGAAGAACGCGATCATGATGATCGACTTCGCGATCGCCGCCGAGCGCGACGAGGGGCTCGCCCCCGTCGCCGCGATCCGCCAGGCGGCGATCCTGCGCTTCCGCCCAATCCTGATGACGACGCTGGCGGCGCTGTTCGCGGCGATCCCGCTGATGCTGGGCATGGGCGAGGGGGCGGAGCTGCGCCGGCCGCTGGGCATCGCCATCTTCGGCGGCCTGATGGTCAGCCAGTTGCTGACGATGTTCACCACGCCGATCGTCTATCTCTATTTCGATCGCGCGCAGCAGAAGCTGGCCAGGCATGGCTGGGGCACGCGTAGCAACCCCAACGTCAGCCCGGAGGCGGGGGCTTGAACCTTTCCGAGCCCTTCATCCGGCGTCCGATCGGCACGATTCTGCTGACGATCGGGCTGGCACTGGCGGGCATCGCGGCGTTCTTCTCACTGCCGGTGGCGCCGCTGCCCCAGATCGACCTGCCGACGATCAGCGTCTCGGCCAGTCTTTCCGGCGCCAGCCCCGAGGTGATGGCGCAGAGCATCGCGACCCCGCTCGAACGCCGCCTGTCGACCATCGCCGGCGTCACGGAGATGACCTCGTCGAGCTCGCTGGGTTCGACGCGGATCACGCTGCAGTTCGATCTGTCGGTGAACATCGATTCCGCCGCGCGCGAAGTGCAGGCGGCGATCAACGCGGCGCGTGCCGATCTGCCGGCGACGCTCAAGCAGAACCCCACCTATCGCAAGGTCAATCCGGCCAGCCAGCCGGTGATCACGCTCGCGCTCTGGTCCGATACCAAGACCGCCGGCCAGATCTATGATGCCGTTTCCAATTCGGTGCAGCAGCGGATGCTGCAGATCCAGGGCGTCGGCGATGTCGAGTTGGGCGGCGGGTCGCTGCCGGCGGTGCGGGTGGACGTGAACCCCTATCGCCTGAACAGCTACGGCATCTCGATGGAGGACGTCCGCGCCGCGATCGAGGCGGCGGATGCCAATCGCCCCAAAGGCCTGCTCCAGAGCAGCGTGACCGGCCGCGCCTGGCAGATCTACACCAACGCCGCGGGCCGCGTGGCGGCGGACTATCGCCCGCTGGTCATCGCTTGGCGAAACGGTGCGCCGGTGCGGCTGGGCGACATCGCCAATGTGAGCGACAGCGTCGCCGATCTGCGGACGCTCGGCCTCTACAACGGCAAGCGCGCGATCATCGTCAACATCACCCAGCAGCCGGACGCGAACCTGATCAAGATGGTCGACGCGATCCGTGCCGAGCTGCCGGCGCTGCGGGCGCAGATCCCCGCCGACATTTATCTCGACGTCGCGATGGACCGGACGAGTTCGATCCGCGCCTCGATTCACGAGATCGAGATCACCGTGCTGATCGCGCTGGTGCTGGTGGTGATCGTCGTCTTCGCGTTCCTGCGCGACGTGCGCTCGACCTTCATCCCGGCGGTGGCGACGATCGTGTCGCTGCTCGGCACCTTCGGGGTGATGTACCTGATCGGGTTCAGCCTCAACAATATCTCGCTGATGGCGATCACCGTCGCCACCGGGTTCGTCGTCGACGACGCGATCGTCGTGCTGGAGAACACCACCCGCCACCTGGAACAGGGCATGGGCCGGTTCGAGGCGGCGCTGAAGGGCGCGGGCGAGGTGGGTTTCACCGTGCTCTCGATGTCGATCGGCCTGATCGCGGTGTTCATCCCGCTGCTGTTCATGGGCGGCATCGTCGGCCGACTGTTCCGCGAATTCGCCGTCACGCTTTCGGTGGCGGTGATGATCAGCCTGGTGCTGTCGCTCACCACCACGCCGATGCTGTGCGCCTGGTTCCTGCGCAAGCCGCAGCACGACTCCGCCCCCAAGTGCCCCGGCCGCTTCGCGCGGATCCTTGAAGGCGGCTATACGCGGCTGGAGCGCGGCTATGCCCGGGTGCTCGACTGGGCGCTGGCGATGAAGCCGTTGGTCGTGCTGCTGCTCGTCGCCGTGATTGGGCTGACCGTCTACCTCTATATCGTCGTGCCCAAGGGGTTCTTCCCGCAACAGGAATCGCCGCTGATCTTCGCCGGCGTGCGCGCCGACCAGAGCGTGTCGTTCCTGTCGATGCAGGACAAGCTCACCCAGGTTGTGACCATCATCAAGAAGGACCGGGCGGTGCAAAGCGTGGTCGGCTTTACCGGCGGCAGCCGCGCCGGCGGCGCGTTCATGCTGATCGCGCTGAAGCCGGTGGAAAAGCGGCCCGGCCAGCCGAGCACGGTGGTGATCCAGCGGCTGCAGCGCGCGCTCCAGCCGGTGGAGGGCATCCGGCTGTTCCTCTCGCCGGTGCAGGACCTGCGCGCCGGCGGCCGTTCGGGCAACGCCACCTATCAGTACACGCTGATGGCGGACAGCACCGCCAATCTGAAGATCTGGGCGCAGAAGCTCAACGACGCGATGGCGAAGAGCCCGGTCTTTACCAATGTCGACAGCGACTTGGCCGAAAACGGCGTGGAGAGCTTCCTCACCATCGATCGGGACGCCGCGGCGCGCGTCGGCATCTCGCCGCGCGACGTCGATAATGCGCTGTACGATGCGTTCGGCCAGCGCAACGTCGCGACGATCTACGAGGACATCAATCAGTACAGCGTGATCCTTGGCTGGGATCCCGCGTCGACCACCGGGCCCCACGCCCTGCCCGACATCCGCATCCCCGCCCAGTCGGTCGCCAACGACAATCTGGCGACGGTCAGCGCCTCCGGGAGCACCGTGAACACGCCGGTCAATCCGGTCACGACGACGGCTGCGGCTGCCGGGACTGCCGGCACGACGGCAACCACGGGGACCAGCAGCAGCGGGACGAAGAGCACGGCCGCGGCGGTGGTCCCCTCCAACCCCGCGCTGCGTAACCCGTCGACCGGCTCCGCGCTCAGCAACACCGCGCACGCGATGGTGCCGCTGCCGGCGATCTCCACCGTGCGCCAGGCGCCGACCGCGGCGAGCGTCAACCATCAGGGCACCGAAGTCGCCGCGACCATCTCGTTCGACCTCAAGCCCGGCAAGGCCTTGTCCGACGCGCGCGCCGCGATCGACGCGGCCGAGGCGCAGATCGCCATGCCCAGCACCGTCCACGGCGCGTTCGCCGGCACCGCGCTCACCTATCAGCAGCAACAGGGATCGCAGCCGCTGCTGATCCTGGCGGCGCTGGTGGCGATCTACATCGTGCTCGGCATTCTCTACGAGAGCCTGATCCATCCGCTGACCGTGCTGTCCACGCTGCCGGCGGCGGGCACCGGCGCGGTGCTGGCGTTGATCGTGTGCGGGATGGAGTTCGACATCATCGCGTTGATCGGGCTGTTCCTGCTGCTCGGCATCGTAAAGAAGAACGCGATCCTGATCATCGACTTCGCGCTCGCCGCCCAGCGCGAGCGCGGGCTTTCCGCCGAGGATGCCGCCCGCGAGGCGAGCCTCTTGCGCTTCCGCCCGATCCTGATGACGACGATCGCCGCGGCACTCGGCGCATTGCCGCTGGCGATCGGCTTCGGCGAGGGCGCCGAGCTGCGCCGGCCGCTAGGCGTCGCCATTGTCGGCGGGCTGATCGCCAGCCAGGTGCTGACCCTGATCACCACGCCCGTCATCTACGTCCTGCTCGATCGCCTGTCGCGGCGCCGCCGCCGGCGATCCTCCCCCCTGCCAGTTCGCGAGCTCCCTGCATGACCAGCCTTCGCCTCCGTTCGATCGCATCGCTGCTGGCGCTCGCCGCGCTGGCCGGTTGCTCGCTTGCTCCTCCCTATCAGCGCCCCGAGACGACCGGCACGACGCCGGCCGCCTGGAAGACGGTCGACGGATGGCGCCCCGCCAACCCCAATGACGGGGCGCTGCGCCCGGACTGGTGGACGGCGTTCGGCGATACGACGCTGAACGATCTGATCGCCCGCGCCAATGCGCACAACCAGACGCTGGCCCAGGCCGCCGCGACGTGGCGCCAGGCGACCGCCGCCACCCGCGAGGCGCGCGCCAGCTTGCTCCCGACGGTGACCGCCACCGGATCGGTCACCCATACGCACAGCGGCGCCTCGGTGCGCACCGCGACCGACAGCGGCACGGGCGCGACGGTGATCAACGGCCAGAGCTCGGACAGCTACCGCGTCAACGTCCAGCCCAGCTGGCAGCCCGATCTGTTCGGCAGCCTCACCAACACGCTGCGCAACGCCCGCTACACCGCAGAGGCGCGGCTGGCGGACGTCGCCAATGCCCGGCTCGCGATCCAGGGCGAGCTGGTCACCGATTATCTGAGCCTGCGCGCGACCGACGCCACCGTCGCCAGCCTCACCGCCACGGTGGAGGCGTACCAGCGCTCGCTGGAGATCGCCTCCAACCAGTACAAGGCGGGCATCGTCGCCAAGACGGACGTCTTCCAGGCGCAATCGCAGCTCGCCTCCGCCCAGTCGGATCTCGAAGGCGAGGCGCGGACGCGCGCGCAATATGAGGATGCGATCGCCGTCCTCGTCGGCGAGAACCCGGCGGGTTTCCGCATCGCCTCGGCGGGCGCCGCCTGGGCGCCGCAGGTGCCGGGGGCGCCGGTGGCGCTTCCCTCCGCGCTGATCGAGCGGCGGCCCGACATCGCCGCCGCCGAACGCGCGGTCGCCGCGGCGAACGCCACGATCGGCGTCAACCGCGCGGCCTTCTTCCCGACGGTGACGCTCACCGGCAGCGGCGGCTTTTCGAACGATTCGCTGTCCGGGCTGTTCAGTGCCGGGGCGTCGCTCTGGTCCCTGGGGGCGTCGGTGGCGCAGACGCTGCTCGATTTCGGTGCACGCGGGGCGCGAGTGGCGCAGTCGCGGGCCGCCTATGACGCCGCGGTCGCCAATTATCGGCAGGTCACGCTCACCGCCTTTCAGGACGTGCAGGACAATCTGATCGCGCAGGAGGTTCTGGCGCGCCAGGAGACCTATCTCCGCACCGCGTCGGTCGCCGCCGATCAGTCCGAGACGACGCTGCGCAACCAGTATCGCGCGGGAATCGTGGTCTACAGCAACGTCGTCACCGCGCAGGCGACGGCGCTCAATGCCCGCCGCGCGCTGATCCAGGCGCAGCTGGATCGGCAGACCGCCTATGTCGCGCTGGTGCAGGCGCTCGGCGGCGGCTGGACCGTCGCCGATCTGGGCGACCAGGCGCGGCAGGCAGCCCAGTCCGCGGGGCGCTGAGCGGCACCCCAGGCAGGCAGCGGCCACCCGCAGCATTCTGCGGGGTGCGACGCGCTGTCGGATTTCGTGAGATCGGAAAATGGAGCGGGTAGCGGGAATCGAACCCGCGTATTCAGCTTGGAAGGCTGCTGCACTACCATTGTGCTATACCCGCCCGCTTGGATTGCGCCTGCCACAAGTAGGGCCGTGCGGTCAACTGCCCGGGTTCGCGGCGGTTCCGGAAGCATCCACCGGCTGCGGCCCGTCGCGCGTTACCTCCAGCTGCGAATCGCCGCCGAGCGCGCGGTAAAGATTGACGCGGTTGGTCGCGGCGGTGAGCTGCACCGTCACCAGCTGCTGCTGCGCCGCATAGAGCGAACGCTGCGACACGAGGCTTTGCAGGAAGGTGTCGATCCCGCCGCGATAGCGCGCCTCGCTCAGCCGATAGGTGTCCGCCGCGGCATCGGCCTGGAGCTGGGTGGCGCGGAGCTGCGCGTCGATCGTGCCGCGCACCGACAGTGCGTTGGCGACGTCGCGGAACGCAGTCTGGATGGCGCGCTCGTAATTGGCGACCTGGGCCTGTTGCTGCGCTTCGCTGAGCTGGACATTGGCGCGGCCGGCGCCGCCGCGGAAGATCGCATAGCTGGCGGTGCCGCCCGCCTGCCAGTTGAACGCGTCCCCGTCGAACAGGCTGGACAGCGCGGTGCTGGCGAAGCCGAGCACGCTGGTCAGGCTGATCCTCGGGAACAGCGCCGCCCGCGCCGCGCCGATCTGGGCATTGGCGGCGCGCAGCTGATATTCGGCCTGCACCACGTCGGGACGGCGCAGCAGGATGCTCGAATCGAGCCCCGCCGGCACGCCTGCGATGGTGGGCGCGGCCTGCTCGATCGAGGCGGGGAGGAGCGCGGGGTCGATCTCCGATCCGGCTAGCAGGCGCAGCGCGTTGACGTCCTGCGCCAGCGCGCTGGTCTGGCGGGCGACGTCGTTCTGCGCGGTGGCGAGCGTCTGCTCGGCCTGGCGGAGGTCGGTGCGCGGGGCGATGCCGCCCTCCAGCCGGGCGCGGGTGAGGCGAACGCTGTCCTCGGCGCTCTTGGCGGTCTGCCGGGCGACCTCGAGCAGGCTCGCATCCGACGCATAGTTTAGCCACGCCGTGGCGATGTCGCCGACCAGCGTCAGCCGCGTCGCCCGCGCGCCGGCTTCGGTGGCGAAATAGGTGTTCTGCTGCACGCGGGTGAGCGAGGCGAGGCGGCCGAACAGGTCCAGCTCGAAGCCGGTGATGCCGACCTGGGTGGAGTAGTTGGTGCGCAGCGCGGTGCCGTTGCCGCCGGTGTTGCCCACGGTGCCCGTGCCGCCCGTGTTCGTGCCGGTTCCCGTTCCCGTGCCGCCGGTATTGCCGAGGCTGGTGCCGTTCGTCGTCGCATTGCCGCGCCGCTCGGTGATGCCGAGGCTGGCATCGACCTCGGGGAACTGCGCGCCGCGCTGGATGCGGTACTGCGCGCGGGCCGCCGCAATGTTCGCCGCCGCGACGCGCAGGTCGCGATTGTTGGCCAGCGCCTGCTCGATCAGCGTCTGCAGCCGCGCGTCGCGGAACACGTCGCGCCAGGTGAGCGCGGGCAGGGTGGCCTCGCTCGTCCGCAGGTAGGAATCGCCCACCGGCCAGCTCGGCGGCACCGGGGCGGCGGGGCGCACGTCCTTGGGCGCCATCGAACAGCTGGCGAGCGCGACCGTGGAGAGGAGCGTCAGTGCGCGCTTCATGCCTGGGCCTCCGGGGTGTTGCGATGGTGGCGGTTGCGCAGCGCGGCCAGACCGTCGCGCACGCCGCGGCGGACGAGCACGAAGAACAGCGGGATGTAGAAGATGGCGAGGATCGTCGCGGTCAGCATGCCGCCGATCACCGAAGTGCCGATCGCGACGCGGCTGTTGGCACCCGCGCCCGTGGAGATCGCCAGCGGCAACACACCGAAGATGAAGGCCAGGCTGGTCATCAGGATCGGGCGGAGACGGATGCGGGCCGCATCCAGCGCCGCTTCGATCACGCGCTTGCCCTGCTTCTCGGCCTGCTCGGCGAACTCGATCATCAGGATCGCGTTCTTGGCGGCGAGGCCCATGGTGGTGAGCAGGCCGATCTGCAGATAGACGTCGTTCTGCAGGCCGCGCAGCGTCACCGCAAAGATCGCGCCGACCAGGCCGAGCGGGATGACGAGCAGCACTGCGATCGGGATCGACCAGCTTTCATAGAGCGCCGCCAGGCACAGGAACACGACGAGCAGCGACACGCCGTAGAGCAAGGGCGCCTGCCCCGAGGAGAGCCGCTCCTGATAGGACAAGCCCGCCCAGGCGACGCTGGTGCCGGGGATCTGCGCGGCGAGTTCGGCGATGCGCTTCATCGCCTCGCCCGAGCTCTTGCCGGGGGCCGCCTGGCCGCTGAACTCGAACGACTGCACGCCGTTGAACCGAGCCATCGAGGTCGGCGCCGTCGCCCAGCTCGTCGAGGAGAAGGAGGTGAAGGGCGCCATCTGGCCGTTGCTGCTGCGGACGAACCACTGGGCAAGGTCGCTGGGTTCGGAGCGATAGGGCGCGTCGCCCTGCACGTACACGCGCTTGACGCGGCCGCGATCGATGAAGTCGTTGACGTAGCGGCCGCCCCAGGCGGTCGACAGCGTCGAGTTCACATCGGCCTGGGAGAGGCCGAGTGTGGCGAGCTTCTGCTGGTCGAGATCGACCTTGAGCGTGGCGACGTCGGGCAGGTCCGTCAGGCGGACGGCGGCGAGTTCGGGATCGGCCATCGCGGCGGCGAGCAGCTTGTCGCGGGCGGCCAGGAACTGGTCGCGCGGCATGCCGCTGGAATTGAGCAGCTCCATGGTGAAGCCGGTCGACTGGCCGAGGCCGCGGATCGCCGGCGGCACCAGCGCAAAGACCTGCGCGTCGCGGAAGTTGCGGAAGGCAGCGGAGGCGCGATTGACGATGCCGTCGGCGCTGTTTTCCTGGCCCTTGCGATCGGACCAGTCTGCGAAGTTGAGGAAGCCCTGGCCCGTATTCTGGCCGGCGGGGCCACCGCCGCCGCCACCGCCCGCCACCGAGAACATCACCGACACGTTCTTGGCTTCTTTGGTGAGGAAATACTTCTCCACCGCGAGCTGGACGTCCTTGGTGCGCGACATGGTGGCGCCGGCAGGCAGGCGGATCTGGATCGAGGCGGCGCCTTGGTCCTCGGTCGGCAGGAAGCCGGTCGGCAGGCGGACGAACATCAGCACCAGCAGCGCGCAGACCGCCACATAGAGCAGCAGGAAGATCCACTTGCGATCGATCACCGCCTGCACCCAGCCGGTATAGCGCTCCACGCCGCGATCGAAGCCGTTGTTGAACTTGGTCTTGGCGGTGGTCAGGCCGCGGCCGATCCAGGGGAAGCGCCGTGCCACCCAGCTGTCCTCGATGTCCTTTTCCTCGCTCTTCTGCTTGAGCAGGGTCGCGGTGAGCGCCGGGCTCAGCACTAGCGCGACGAGCACCGACAGGACCATCGCCGAGACGATCGTCACGGAGAACTGGCGGTAGATCACGCCCGTGGAGCCGCCGAAGAAGGCCATCGGCAGGAACACGGCGGAGAGCACCAGCGCGATCGCGACCAGCGCCACCTGGATCTCGTCCATCGAGCGGATCGTCGCCTCGCGCGGCGTCATCTCGGGATTCTCTTCCATCAACCGCTCGACATTCTCGACGACGACGATCGCGTCGTCGACGAGCAGGCCGATGGCGAGGACGAGGCCGAACAGGGTCAGCGTGTTGATCGAGAAGCCGAGCGCATAGAACACGCCGAAGGTGCCGAGCAGCACCACCGGCACCGCAATCGCGGGGACCAGCGTCGCACGCCAGCTCTGCAGGAACACGAACATCACGATGACGACGAGGACGATCGCCTCGAGCAGCGTCTTCACCACCTCCTCGATCGAGAGCTTGATGAAGCCGGTGGTGTCGTTGGCATAGGCGTATTTGAAGCCGGGAGGGAAACCCTTGGAGGCGGCTTCGACCTGGGCCTTGACCAGCTCGGCGGTCTTGAGCGCGTCGGCGCCCGGTGACAGCGAGATGGCGAGGCCGGCGCCGGGATGGCCGTTGATCCGGCTGGAGGAATTGTAATTGTCCGAGCCGAGCTCGACCCGTGCCACGTCGCGCAGCTTCACCGCGGCGCCGCTCGAATCGGTCTTCACGATGATGTTGGCGAACTGCTCCGGCGTCTGCAGCCGCGACTGCGAGGTCACCGTCGCGTTGAGCATCTGCTCGTTCGGCATCGGCTGCCCGCCCAGCTCGCCGGCGGCGATTTCGGTATTCTGGTTGCTGACCGCGGTGATGATGTCGTTCGGGATCAGCCCGTAGCTGGCGAGCCGCGCCGGGTTCAGCCAGATGCGCATCGCGTAGGGCGCGCCGAACACGTTGGTGTCGCCCACGCCCTCGATGCGCGACAGCGGATCCTGCAGGTTGGAGGCAAGCCAGTCCGAGACGTCGAGATTGGTTTTCTGGTCGGTCGAATCATAGACGCCGACGATCATCAGGAAGTCGGGGTTCGACTTGGTGACCGTCAGGCCCTGCTGCTGCACCTGCTGGGGCA
Organism: Sphingomonas sp. 22176; assembly: GCF_052045505.1. Classification (NCBI taxonomy): domain Bacteria; kingdom Pseudomonadati; phylum Pseudomonadota; class Alphaproteobacteria; order Sphingomonadales; family Sphingomonadaceae; genus Sphingomonas; species Sphingomonas sp. 22176. The sequence goes on from NZ_JBQEPL010000001.1 coordinate 943,701, forward strand.
GGCGGGACAGCGCCTGCTGCACCTTGTTCTGCACCTGCACCTGGGCGATGTCCGGGTTGGTGCCCTTCTCGAAGGTCGCCGAGATCGTCACCTGGCCGCGCGAGGTGGACGAGCTGCTGAAATAGAGCAGGCCGTCGATGCCGCTCAGCTGCTGCTCGATCACCTGGGTGACGCTGTTCTGCACCGTCTCGGCTGAGGCGCCGGGATAGGTGGCGCGGATGTTGACCTGCGGCGGCGCGATGTCCGGATATTGCGCGATGGGCAGCGAGAAGATCGCCGCCAGGCCCATCAGCATCACGATGATGGCGAGCACCCAGGCGAAGATCGGCCGGTCGATGAAGATGCGCGACATAGGGAATCAGCCCGCCTTGGCCTGGCTGCCACCCTTGGTCTGGGCACCGCCTTGGCCCTGGCCCTTTTTGGGCGGCTCGATGTTCTGCGGCGCGCTTGCCGGTACCGGCTTGATGTCGATGTCCGGCTTGAGGTTCGCCGTGCCCTGCACGATCACCTTGTCGCCCGGCGCAAGTCCCTGCGTGATCACCCAATTCTGCCCGATCGTGCGATCGGCGACGACGGTGCGCGCCACCGCCTTGTTGCCCGGTCCGACCAGATAGACGGTCGCATTGCCCTTGGGATCGCGCGACACGCCCGCCTGCGGCACCAGATAAGCCTGGGTGTCGATCGCCTGCGCGAACAGCGCGCGGACGAACATGCCCGGCAGCAAGATGTTCTGCGGGTTGGCGAAGCGCGCGCGCAGCGTGACCGTGCCGGTGCTTTCGTTGACGACGACCTCGGAGAATTCGACCGTGCCGGCCATCTCGTAATCGCTGCCGTCCTCCAGCTTCAGCCGCACCGCGGCGCTGGCGGGGATCACGCCGCCCTTGGCGAGTGCCTTGCGCAGCGCGAGCATGTCGGCGCTCGATTGCTGGATGTCGACATAGATCGGATCGAGCCGCTGGATCGTGGTCAGCGGATCGGTCTGGTTGGTGGTGACCAGCGCGCCTTCGGTGACGAGGCTGCGGCCGATCCGGCCGGTGATTGGGGCGGGAACCTTGGTGAAGCGCAGGTTGATCTGCGCGGTCTGCAGCGCGGCGCGCTGCTGCGCCACCTGCGCGGCGGCCTGGCGCGACGCGGCGACCGCGTCGGTATAATCCTGCTGGCTCACCGCCTGCATCGCGGCGAGCGGCTTATAGCGATCGGCCTTGATCCGTGCGGCTTCGAGATTGGCCTGCGCGTTCTGCAGGTTGGCCTGCGCCTGCGCGGTGCTCGCCTGGTAGAGGCTGGGATCGATCTGGTAGAGCGTCTGGCCCTGATGAACGATCGTGCCCTCGGTAAAGAAGCGGCGCTGGACAATGCCGGCGACCTGCGGACGAACCTCGGAGGACTGATAGGCGGTGACGCGACCGGCAAGCTCGGTCGTCACCGGCACGCTGCTCGGCTGCAACACGACATAGCCGACCTGCGGCGGCCCGGCGTTCCCCTTGCGGCCGCCGGCCTGCTGCTTGCCGGCACCGTCGCCGGAACTGCACGAGGCGAGAAGCAGGGCCGATGCAAACACGATCAGGCCCGAACGGCCATAGCTGGTCGGAGCGTTCAAATTTCAGAACCCGCTTAGGGGTGGCCCGAGAAATGCCGGACCACCGGTCACTGCCAAACTCGCCATTAGATGGCACGTTTCCTTCGTACCACGAAAGAGTTGTCGCAAAATGTGTCGAACGGCGTAGCGACTTGTGCAGGATGGATCGAAAATGCCGGCGCCCGGGCGAGCGGGCGCCGGTCGGGATCAGAAAGCGAAAGTCTCGCCAATCGCGCGTTCGCCGACGAGGAAGGCGTCCGCGACGAGCTGCAGCGGGCGGACGTCGACGTCGCTCTGCTTCGCCGCCACCAGCTCGGCGAAGCGCGCATAGAGCCGGGCATATTCGCGGTCGGGCGCCTTCTGCTCGTCTTCGCCGGGCAACTGGAGGATGCTGCCGCCCATGCCGAGGCGCAGCGTGCCGGCGTCGGTGTCGACCTCGATGTCCCAGGTCTGCGGCCCGGTCTGGAGGAAGTCGAAGTCCGCGGTCACCGCTGCGCCGCCGCTGCGCATGTGCAGCTTGGCGCGGAGCGGCGAGGCGCGGCCCTCGGGTACCTCCATCCAGGCCTGGTCGAGCAGCAGCGCCTCGGGCAGGATCTTGGTCGCGATCGACAGCGCGTTGATACCCGGATCGAACACGCCGAAGCCGCCCGCCGCCAGAATCCATTCCTGCCCCGGGTGCCAGCGGCGGATGTCCTCGCGCCAGGTGATCCGCGCGGCCTTGATCTGCTTGCCCTGGAGCCAGGCCTTGGCGGGCTCGACGCCGGCGGCCTCGCGCGAGTGCCAGGTGGTGAACAGCGTTACGCCCTTGGCGCGGGCGCGCTCGGCGAGATCGGCGATTTCGGTAAGTGTTGCGGCCGGCGGCTTCTCCAGCATCACGTTGAAGCCGGCGTCGATCGCAATGCGCGCCTGATCGTAGCGGCCCTCGGGCGGCGTGCACAGCGACACGGCGGTGAGATCATGCCCACCGGCGATCAGCGATTCGATGTCCTTGTGCGACGCGACTCCGTCCACTGAGGCATTGCGGCTTGCGGTGGCGACCAGTTCGAAACGGTCATCGCCTTCCAGCGCCGGCAGATGCTGATCGCGTGCGATCTTGCCGATACCCACCAACCCAAGACGAATCCGCTCCGACATATCAGGCCATCCTTTTATAAGATATATATGCTTCCTATGGACGTAACCGGCGGTTATCAAGAGTCGCAGATACGCCCTAACATGCGCCGTAGCGGAGGAATCATGACCGAAGAAGCTGGAACTCGTCGCGCGGCGCTGCGCTCGCGGGCCTGGTTCGACAATCCCGATAACCCCGACATGACGGCGCTCTATGTCGAGCGCTATCTGAACTTCGGGCTGAGCCTGGAAGAGCTGCAATCGGGCAAGCCGATCATCGGCATTGCCCAGACCGGCAGCGACCTTTCTCCGTGTAATCGCCACCATCTCGAACTCGCTAAGCGGGTGCGCGAGGGGATTCGCGAGGCAGGCGGCATCGCCATCGAATTCCCCACCCATCCGATCCAGGAAACCGGCAAGCGCCCCACCGCGGGGCTGGACCGCAACCTCGCCTATCTCAGCCTGGTCGAGACGCTGTACGGCTATCCGATCGACGGCGTGGTGCTGACCATCGGCTGCGACAAGACGACCCCGGCCTGCCTGATGGCGGCGGCCACCGTGAATATCCCGGCGATCGCGCTGTCGGTGGGCCCGATGCTCAACGGCTGGTTCAAGGGCGAGCGTACCGGATCGGGCACGATCGTGTGGAAGGCGCGCGAGATGCTCGCGGCGGGCGAGATCGACTACAAGGGCTTCATCCAACTCGTCGCGTCCTCGGCGCCGTCGACCGGCTGGTGCAACACCATGGGCACCGCGACGACGATGAATTCGATGGCCGAGGCGCTCGGCATGTCGCTGCCGGGCTCGGCCGCGATCCCTGCGCCCTACCGCGACCGCGCCGAATGCGCCTATCGCACCGGGCTCCAGATCGTCGAGATGACGCTGGCCGATCGCAAGCCCAGCGACGTGTTGACCCGCGAGGCCTTCCTCAACGCGATCCGCGTCAACTCCGCGATCGGCGGCTCGACCAATGCGCCCATCCACTTGAACGCCATCGCGCGCCATATCGGCGTCGAGCTCAGCCTTGAGGACTGGGAATCCTACGGCGCCGACGTGCCGCTGCTGGTGAACCTGCAGCCGGCGGGCAAATATCTCGGCGAGGATTTCTACCGCGCCGGCGGCGTGCCCGCGGTGATGGGCGAGCTGTATCGCGCCGGGCTGCTCCACAACGACGCGCTGACCGTCAACGGCCGCACCATCGGCGAGAATATCGGCACGGCGGAGATCGAGGATGACGACGTGATCCGTCCGCTCGCGACGCCGCTGCGGCCGGCGGCGGGGCTGACCGTGCTTTCGGGCAACCTGTTCGACAATGCGGTGATGAAGCTCAGCGTAATCTCGGACGAGTTCCGCGCGCGCTATCTCTCCAACCCCGACGATCCCGGCGCGTTCGAAGGCACCGCCTTCGTGTTCGACGGGCCCGAGGATTACCACCACCGCATCGACGATCCCGCGCTCGGCATCGACGAGAACAGCATCCTGATCATGCGCGGGGCAGGGCCGGTCGGCTATCCGGGCGGCGCCGAGGTGGTCAACATGCGCCCGCCGGTGGCGCTGATCCAGGCGGGCGTGCATGCGCTGCCTTGCCTGGGCGACGGCCGCCAGTCCGGCACCAGCGGCAGCCCCTCGATCCTCAACGCCGCGCCCGAGGCGGCGGTGGGCGGCGGCCTCGCGCTGGTGCGCACCGGCGACCGCATCCGCATCGACCTCAACACGCGCAGCGCCAACATGCTGGTCAGCGACGAGGAACTGGCGCAGCGCCGCGCAGACCTCGGCATCGATTATGTGCCGGAGTCGCAGACGCCGTGGCAGGAGATCCATCGCGGGCTCGTCGGCCAGTTCGACGGCGGTGCGGTGTTCGAGAATGCGGTGAAGTATCAGCGCATCGCCCAGACCAAGGGCCTGCCGCGCGACAGCCACTAGGGTTCAGGCGCGACGGGCGGTGGGCCGGCTGCCGAGCTGGTCGAGCGCATCGGCATTGTCGCGCCCCCAGGCATAGAGGAGTTCGACCGGCTCGACGAAGCGGTCGCCCAGCGGTGTCAGCCGGTATTCCACCGCCGGCGGCACCGCGTTCTGCACGATCCGCTCGATAAGCCCGATTTCCTCCATCTCGCGCAGCGTCTGGGTCAGCATCTTCTTGGAGATGCCGGGCAGGCTGCGCAGCAGCACGCCGCTGCGTGCCGCACCGCCATGCCGAGCGTGGAGCGTGTGGAGCACCATGCTCGTCCATTTGGTGGCGAACAGCGCCAGCACGCGGCGCGGCGCGCAATCCTCCCGCCATTCCGAATCCGCCGTGCCTGGCCGCATATGTGGGTACCTTCTGGTGCCTAGGTTCCGATTTGGTGCCGTCTAGAAGCCGTGCGCGCGGCTGCCTAGCTCGGCCTCCAACGCTTTATGGAGGCAGAAATGGCCAAGACGGCTTTGGTGGTAGGCGCAAGCGGCATCGTCGGCAGCGCGACGGCGGATCTTCTGGTGGCGCAGGGCTGGACGGTGCACGGGCTGGCCCGCCGCCCGGTGGAACAGGCGGGCGTCGCGCCGGTCGCCGCCGACCTCACCGATGCGGCGGCGACCGCACAGGCGCTGCAGGGCGTGAACCCCGATGCGGTGTTCATCACCACCTGGCTGCGGCAGGACAGCGAGGCGGAGAATATCCGCGTCAACTCCGCCATGGTGCGCAACCTGCTCGATGAGCTGCCCAAGCCGACCGGCCCGCGCCACGTCGCGCTGGTCACCGGGCTCAAGCATTATCTCGGCCCGTTCGAGGCGTACGGAAAGGGCAGCCTGCCGCAGACGCCGTTCCGCGAGGAGCAGGGCCGGCTCGACGTCGACAATTTCTATTATGCCCAGGAAGACGAAGTGTTCGCCGCGGCCGAGCGTGACGGCTTCACCTGGAGCGTCCACCGCCCGCACACGGTGATCGGCAAGGCCGTCGGCAACGCGATGAACATGGGCACCACGCTCGCCGTCTATGCGACCTTGTGCCGCGAGACCGGCCGGCCGTTCCGCTTCCCGGGGTCGCCGGCGCAGTGGAGCGGGCTTACCGACATGACCGATGCGGGCCAGCTCGCCCGGCATTTGGTTTGGGCGGCGGAGACGCCCGCGGCGGCGAACGAGGCGTTCAACGTCGTCAATGGCGACGTCTTCCGCTGGCAATGGATGTGGGCGCGCATCGCTGAATGGTTCGGGCTGGACCCGGCGCCGTTCGACGGCAGCGTGCAGCCGCTGGAGCAGCAGATGGCGGGCGATGCCGATCTGTGGCGCACCATCGCCGAGCGCGAGGGGCTTGCCGAGCCCAACCTCGCGCGCCTCGCCTCGCCCTGGCACACCGATGCTGATCTCGGCCGGCCGATCGAAGTCGTGACCGACATGTCGAAGAGCCGCCGGATGGGCTTCACCGCCTATCAGCCGACCGACGACGCCTTCTTTGCCCTGTTCGAGCGGCTGCGCGCCGACCGGCTCATCCCGTAAGCTGCAGATGTCCTCCTCCGATCCGGGGGAGGACATGCATCGGGCGATCGCCATCTGCCCTAGCCCCGCCGCGCCGATGCGCCTATATGCGCCCCATGTCCGTACGACCCTGGCGCGATATCGTCCGGCGGCAAAGCCGTCAGATCATGGTGGGCAACGTGCCCGTTGGCGGCGACGCCCCGGTGACGGTGCAGACCATGACCAACACCGCGACGTCCGACGTGAAGGCGACGATCGACCAGATCCGCCGCTGCGAGGAAGCCGGTGCGGACATCATTCGCGTCTCCTGTCCGGACGTGGAGAGCACCGCGGCGCTCAAGCAGATCGTCCGTGCCGCCCGCGTGCCGATCGTCGCCGACATCCATTTCCACTACAAGCGCGCGCTGGAAGCCGCCGATGCCGGCGCCGCCTGCCTGCGCATCAACCCCGGCAACATCGGCTCGGCCGACCGAGTGAACGAGGTGGTCAACGCCGCTAAGGCCAATGGCGCGGCGATCCGCATCGGCGTCAATGCCGGCAGCCTCGAAAAGGACCTGCTCGAGAAATATGGCGAGCCCTGTCCGGAGGCGCTGGTCGAATCCGCGCTCGATCACATCAAGCTTCTCCAGGATCGCGACTTCCACGAATTCAAGGTGGCGGTGAAGGCGAGCGACGTGTTCCTCGCCGTCGCCGCCTACCAGCAGCTGGCCGACGCGGTCGACTGCCCGCTGCACCTCGGCATCACCGAGGCGGGCGGGTTCGTCGGCGGCACCGTCAAGTCGGCGATCGGGATCGGTTCGCTGCTCTGGTTCGGCATCGGCGATACGATCCGCGTCAGCCTCTCGGCCGAGCCCGAGGAGGAAGTACGCGTCGGCTTCGAGATCCTCAAATCGCTCGGCATCCGCAACCGCGGCGTCCGCGTCGTCTCCTGCCCCAGCTGCGCGCGCCAGGGCTTCGACGTGATCCGCACCGTGCAGGCGCTGGAGGAACGGCTCCAGCATATCCGCACGCCGCTGTCGCTCTCGGTGCTCGGCTGCGTCGTCAACGGCCCTGGCGAGGCGCGCGAGACCGATATCGGCCTCACCGGCGGCGGCAACGGCAAGCACATGGTCTATCTGTCGGGCCTGACAGACCACACGGTCGAGGATGCCGACATGCTCGATCACATCGTCAAGCTGGTCGAGGCCAAGGCTGCCGAGATCGAAGCGGCGACTGCGGAGCCGGCGCAAGCGGCGGAGTAAAGCGTCTCCCGACAACCATATTGTGCCCGTCGCCGGTAAATCGTGCGGCAGGCGCAACTTGTGCGCTGCACAATGGTTGCCTTGGGATGACACAGAAGCCCAACAAGAAAGCGCGTTCGCCAAAAGCTGAAACCGCGTCGCGCGGACAGGCGGGTCTTCACCGGCAGCGCAACTGGATTGCCGGAGCGGCGGGCGTCGCCGTCCTTGCCGGCAGCGCGATCTTCAACCAGGCAAGTAAACGCCGCGCCGAAGCGGAAACGCCGCCCGAAGGCTCCTTCCTCGAGATCGACGGCGTCGGTCTTCATTATGTCGAGCGCGGCACCGGCCCGGCGGTCGTCCTCCTTCACGGCAACGGTATGACGTTGCAGGATTACACGGCGAGTGGCGTACTGGGCCTCGCCACTGCAAAGTACCGCGTGATTGCGTTCGACCGCCCGGGCTTTGGCTACAGCACCCGTCCGCGCACCACGCTGTGGACCCCGGTTGCCCAGGCCCGGCTGATCGCCAAGGCGCTGGAGGAACTGGAGGCAGGGCCCGCCGTGGTGGTGGGGCATAGCTGGGGCACGCTCGTTGCACTCGCACTGGCGCTGGAAGCGCCGGCTGCCGTGTCGGGGCTGGTGCTGCTGTCCGGCTATTATTACGGGACCGCCCGCCCGGATGTGTGGCCGCTCTCCGCACCCGCAGTGCCGCTTGTGGGCGATCTGATGGCGAACACCTTCTCTCCGCTGTTCGGGCGCCTGATGGGCCCGGCGGCGATCAAGGCGAGCTTTTCCCCCGCGCCGGTTTCAAAGAAATTCGCCGACTTCCCGATCGGCCTCGCGCTGCGCCCCTCGCAGGTCCGTGCCACCGCGGCTGACACCGCGATGATGGTGCCGGCCGCGATTGAGATTAGCCGGCGCTACGATCAGCTGAAGGTTCGCATCATCGTGATGGCGGGCGACGGCGATCGCATCGCGCATATCGGGCCGCACGCCGAGCGCTTCGCCGGCGCCGTACCGAACACCGAGCTGCGCATCGTGCCAGGCCAGGGCCATCTGTTCCACTATGCCGTGCCCGAGCAGGTGCTGCAGGCGATCGACGATACAGCGACCGCCCGTAGCAAGCACGACGTCTCGACGTCGGAGAGCGCCACCGCCTAGCGCCGAGCCTCAGCGATGCGCATTGTCCGCAGGCAAGTGCCTCCATCCCCAGGCTGGGAATGGAGGCCAGCTTTCGTCACCGCGTCGGCACGGGCTCCGCGCCGGTGTAATCGTAGAAGCCGCGCTTGGTCTTGCGGCCGTACCAGCCGGCTTCGACATATTTCACCAGCAGCGGCGCCGGGCGGAACTTGGGGTCGCCGGTGCCTTCGAACAGCACGCGGGTGATCTCCAGGCACGTGTCGAGCCCGATGAAGTCGGCAAGCGTGAACGGGCCCATCGGGTGGTTGAGCCCCAGCTGGCACGCCGCATCGATATCGGGGATCGTCGCCACGCCTTCGCCCAGCGCGAAGCACGCCTCGTTGAGCATCGGCATCAGCACGCGGTTGACGATGAAACCCGGCGCGTCGTTGGCATGGACGATGCGCTTGCCGAGCGACTGGCCGAACGCCTCCACCGCCGCGACCGTCGCGTCGCTGGTGGCGAGGCCGCGGATCAGCTCGATCAGGCCCATCACCGGCACCGGATTGAAGAAGTGCACGCCCATGAAGCGCGCCGGATCGGGCGCCGCCTGGGCGAGCCGGGTGATCGGGATGGACGAGGTGTTGCTCGCCAGGATCGCATCGCTGCCCAGCGCCTTGCCGACGGTTTCGAAGATCTGGCGCTTGATCGCCTCCCGCTCGGTCGCCGCTTCAATGACGAGTTCGCAGGGTGCCATCGCGGCGAGGTCGCCGATGGGCGTGATCCGGCCTAGTGCGGCCTCGGCATCGGCGGCGGTGATCTTTTCCTTCTCGACCGCGCGGGCGAGCTGCTTGCCGATGCCCGCCTTGCCGGCTTCGGCGCGGGCCTGGTCGACGTCGGAGAGCAGCACGGCATAGCCAGCCTGCGCTGCAACCTGGGCGATGCCCGCCCCCATCTGGCCCGCACCGATCACGCCTACCGTCTTCATGTCCGTCTCCTGAAAATTTGTTGCCGCCCTCCTACCCAGTCGGGCCGGGGAGAGCCAGCACCCGCGTCACTCCTCGCCGTCGGGATCGTCGCGCGGGGGATCGCGGCGGCGGCGGTCGGCGTCGCTCCCCGGCACCGGGATCCGCAGGTTGCGCGGGATCGCATCGCGCGCCTCGCCTTCCGGCACCAGTTCGCGGACGCGGCCGAGATCGAGCTGGACGCCCTGATTGTCGACCTGGACGCCTGCGCTGTTCAGCACCTCGTCCAGGCCGATGGCGTTGTCGTCGGTCGCATTGTCTTCCTCGGCCGGTGTCGGCGGCAGAGTGAGGCCGAGCGCGCGGACCATGAAGTCGCGCCAGATATGCGCGGGCAACCCGCCGCCATAAGCGCCCGACACGGGGCTGTTGTCGTCATTGCCGATCCACACGCCGACGACGAGATCGCCTGCCCAGCCGACGAACAGCGCGTCGCGCCCGTCCTGCGTCGTGCCGGTCTTGCCGAACGCCGGCACCGGCAGCGCCGCCGCGCGGGCGGTGCCGTTCTGCACGACGGTACCCAGCATCGAGCGGAGATCGTCGAGCAGCCGTTCGTCGAACCGGCTCGGCCCGCCCAGGCGGCGCGCCAGCCAGTCGTCGGCCGATTCCTCTTCGTCCAGCCCGCGCGGGCGAACCGGATAGCTGCCGTTCGCCACCGCCGCATAGGCGGCGGTCAGCTCGAGCAGCGAGCCGGTCGAGGTGCCGAGCGCGATCGACGCGTCGTTGCCGAGCGGGGTGGAGATACCGAGGTCGCGCGCCGCCTGCGTCACCCGGCCGACGCCGAGCTTCTGGATCAGCCGTGCCGCGACGACGTTGCTCGACTTGGCCATCGCCTGGCGCAGCGTGATGCGGCCGGCATAGCGGCCATCGCTGTTCGACGGCTTCCAGTCGCCGATCTGCACGGGTGTGTCGTCGACCATCGTGTCCGGCGTCATCCCCGAGCGCAGCGCGGCGAGGTACACGAACAGCTTGAATGCCGAGCCCGGCTGGCGCCGTGCCTGGGTGGCGCGGTTGAACGGGCTAGCGGCATAGTTGCGCCCCCCGACCATCGCGACGACGCGCCCATCGGGCCGCATCGCCACCAGCGCGACCTGCGCCTTGCCGAGGCCCGAGGCCTTGATCACGCGCTCGGCCGCTGTCTGCAGGCGCATGTCGAGCGTGGTCGTCACCGTCTGTTCGGTGGCGACACCGCCGGCGCGGTCGCGGGCTTCGGGGAGCACCCAGTCGGCGAAATAGGTGCCGTTGGGCAATGTCTCGTCGCTGTCCTGGACGTGGAGCACCGCCGGGCGGACGCGGCGCGCCTCGGCCGCGGTGATGAACCCGGCCTCCTGCATCGCGCCGATCACCAGCCGCTGGCGCTCGCGTGCGCCGTCGAGATTGCCGGTGGGGGCGAGGCGGCTCGGCGCCTTGACGAGGCCGGCGAGCAGCGTCGCCTGGCTCAGCGTCAGATGCTCGGGCGTGGTCGAGAAATAATGCTGGGCGGCGGCGCGCAGGCCGTAGACGTTGTCGCCGAAATAGACGTTCGACAGGTAGCGCGAGAGGATCTCGTCCTTGCTCAGCCAGGCCTCCAGCCAGAAGGCGATCAGTACTTCCTGCGCCTTGCGCCCGAAGGTGCGGCGGGAGTTGAGGAACGCGTTCTTGGCAAGCTGCTGGGTGATCGTGCTGCCGCCCTGCGATCCGCCGCCCGAGCTGACATTGTGGAACGCCGCGCGGGCGATGCCGCGGGGGTCGACGCCCCAATGGCTGTAGAAGCGCCGGTCCTCGATCGCGATAAAGGCCTGCGCGACATGGTCGGGCAGCTTGGAGACGTCGACCGGCTTGCCGATCACCGCCCCGCGCCGCGCGATCGGGGTGCCGTCAGAGGCGAGCAGCGTGATCGACGGGGGCGCGGGCGGCCGCAGCGACTTGGAAAGCGGCGCGGTAATCGCCAGCCAGGCGACCGCGACGATGAACAGCAGAATGCACACGGCTAGCCCGCGGATGATCCAGCGGCCCCAGCGGATGCGGCGCTTGCCCGGCGTGGCGGGCGGCAGGTCGTCCCCGCCGTCGAAGCCGCCGCCAGTGCCATACCCCCCGCGATAGGGCTCGTGCGGCGCGGTGCTTTCCCCCGCACCCATGCCGGGCCGCCAGATCGGCTCGCGCTTGTCGCGCCGCCCCTGCGGGCGCCAGCCCTGCGGTTGTGCACCATCGTCGTCGGCGCCATCGCGCCGCAACGGGAATCGACTATCGGGAATGCCGGGCTCGCGCGCCATGCCTCCGCCTTAGCCGACTATCTGTGTTATCGCAATAACACACAGGGATTTTGCGGAGGGGCGGTCGCTCAGGCCTCCAACTCGATGTCCCAATAGAGCCAGTCGCGCCAGGTATCGTGGAGATGGTTGGGGGGGAAGCGGCGGCCATGTTCCTGGAGCTGCCAGCTCGTCGGCCGAATCGGCTGGATGTACAGCGGCATGCCGGCCTGCTGGGGGGTTCGGCCGCCCTTTTTCAAGTTGCAGGGCGCGCAGGCAGTGGCGACATTTTCCCAGGTGGTGCGCCCGCCCTGGGCGCGGGGAATGACATGGTCGAAGGTGAGATCCCGGTGCGATCCGCAATATTGACAGGCGAACTTGTCGCGGAGGAACAGATTGAACCGGGTGAAGGCAGGGAATTGCGAAGGCCGGACATATTGTTTGAGCGCGATGACCGAAGGGAGCTTCAGCACCGCGCTGGGACTTCGCACCTCGCGTTCATAATAGGAGACGACGTCGACGCGGTCGAGAAAGATCGCCTTGATTGCTGTCTGCCAGGGCCACACGCTGAGGGGATAATAGCTCAACGGTGTGTAGTCGGCGTTCAGCACGAGCGCCGGGCACCCATCCGGATGGCGGATCAGATCGGGATGGTACATGCAAGAACCTCACCCTCGATTTCGGTGCCTCGCCTCTTGCGCAGAAGCGTGACGCCCGCATGACAGCATATGCCGCGACTCACGGTCAAGAGCCACATTCATGAATATCCACACGCGATTTGCGCCAAGCCCCACCGGTCGACTTCATCTCGGCCATGCCTATTCCGCCCTGCAGGCGCACGATTTTGCGCGGGGCGCAGGCGGTCGTTTCACCCTGCGCGTCGAGGATATCGACGGCACGCGCTCGCGGCCGGAACATGTCGCAGCGATCCTTGCCGATCTCGACTGGCTGGGGCTGCAATGGGACGAAGTGCCGACCTTCCAGTCGCAGCGGCTGGGGCTCTACCAGGACGCGCTCGACCGGCTGCGCGACATGGGGCTGCTCTATCCCTGTTTCTGCACCCGCGCCGACATCGCGGCGAGTCTCTCCGCGCCGCACGGGCCCGACGGCCCGCTCTATCCCGGCAACTGCCGCGGCTTGGTCGATCCCAACCTGGCCCGTCCGCATAGCTGGCGGCTGGACATGACGAAGGCGGCGGCTCTGGCAGGGCAGCTCACCTGGCACGACGCCCATGCCGGCTCGGTGGTCGCCGATCCCCTCAGCCATGGCGACGTGATCCTCGCCCGAAAGGATGCACCGGCCAGCTATCACCTTGCCGTGACGGTGGACGACGCGGCGCAGGGCATCAGCCATGTCGTGCGCGGCGCCGACCTGTTCGCCGCCACCCATGTCCACCGCCTGCTCCAGGCACTGCTCGACCTGCCGACGCCGGAATACCGCCACCATGCGCTGCTCGCCGGCCCGGACGGCCAGCGCCTCGCCAAGCGGCACGGTGCCCCGACGCTGGAATCGCTGCGGCTGGCGGGCGAGGATGGCCGCGCGCTGGCGGACAGACTGCGCAAAGGGGAAGTACCGATTGGCTTCGGCCCGATCGAGGCGTAGGGTACCGCGATGTTGTTTCTCGCGATCCTGTTCCTCGCAGCGGTCCTGGCGACGCTGTTCTTCCTCATCAAGGGGCTGGTCACCATGGCCGGCACTACCACGCAGGACCTGGAAGGCGACGGCCCCAGCGAGCGCGCGCTCCGATCGAACAAGCTGATGCAGAAGCGCATCCTGTTCCAGGCGGTGGCGATCGGCGTTGCCGCGCTGATCCTGCTGATCGCCTCCGCCAAGAGCTGAGATGCGGGTCAGCCGCCGCTGACCCGCCACACGGTGTTGCCGAGGTCATCCGCGATCAGCAGCGCGCCGGTCTTGTCGAGGCCGAGGCCCACCGGGCGGCCATGCGCCTTCTCGCCCTCCACGAAGCCGGTCACCACGTCGACCGCCTTGCCCGAGGGACGTCCCTCGGCGAACGGCACGTAGATCACCTTGTAGCCGTTGAGATGGCCGCGATCCCAGCTGCCATGCTCGCCGATGAAGGCGCCCGAGCGCCACTGCGCCGGCAGCGCGGCGGCATTGGCGGCGAACACCATGCCGAGCGGCGCGACATGGCTGCTCAGGCCGTAATCGGGCTTGATCGCCTTGGCGACGAGGTCCGGCCGCTGCGGCTTGACCCGCGGATCGACATGCTGGCCCCAATAGCTGTACGGCCAGCCATAGAAGCCGCCGTCGCGCACCGAGGTGAGGTAATCCGGCACCAGGTCCGGCCCCAGCTCATCGCGCTCGTTGACCACGGTCCACAGCACGTTGGTCAGCGGCTCGAACTGCAGCCCGTTGGGGTTGCGCAGGCCGGTGCCGTAGAGCCGATAGGCGCCGCTCGCGCGGTCGACTTCCCAGATCGCCGCACGGCCGCGCTCGGCATCCATGCCGTTCTCGGTGATGTTACTGTTCGACCCCACGCCGACATAGAGCTTGGTGCCGTCGGGGCTGGCGACGAGGCTCTTGGTCCAGTGATGGTCGATCGGGCCGCCGGGCAGGTCGAGCAGCTTGGTGCCCGCCGCGGTGATGCTGGTCTGGCCGGTCTGGTAGGGGAAGCGCAGGATCGCGTCGGTATTGGCGACGTACAGGTCGCCGCCGACCAGCGCCACGCCGAACGGCGAGTTGAGCCCGGTGATGAACTTGGTCTTGAGTTCGGGCACGCCGTCGCCGTTCGCGTCGCGCAGCAGGATGATGTCCATCCCTGCCTTGCCGCCGCCATGGGCATGCGCCTGGATCAGGTTCATCACCACGTCCTTGGGGCGATGGATCGGCTCCGAGGGGCCGTCGGTCTCGACCACCAGCACGTCGCCATTGGGCAGCGTGTAAACCGAGCGCGGCTTGGCGAGCCCGGTGGCGAAGGCCTGCACCTTCATGCCCGCCGGCACCTTGGGCTTGGCCGACCCCCAGGGGGCGGGCGGCACCACATGCATCGGCGGCACGAGATATTGCTGGATGTCCGGCAGCTTGGGATCGCCACCGATCTGCTGGCTGGTATCGCCGCCCTTGCTGGCGCAGCCGGCGAGCGCGAGCGTGGCGCTCGCGGCGAGAAGCAGTGCACGCATCAGCGAACCCCTCCGAACAGGCTTTGGCGCAGCAGGATCGCGCCAAGCGCCGAGGCGCCGGTGAGCACGAGCACGGTCAGCACCGACAGGATTAACCCGGCCGGCATCGCGCCGTACGCATCGCGGCTGTGGATGAAATTGTTGAGCAGCGCCAACACCATGGCGACGGCATAGGCGATCGCATAGGGGGTCAGCAGCCGATTGGCCCGCACCGCCGGCCGCAGCAGATCGACGATGCCGACGATTGCGCCGAGCGCGCCCAGCACCATGCCTCCGGCGATCAGCCAGTCGGAGAAATTCTTCCAGGCGATGTCATAGGTTCGGAAATAGGCGATGTCGGTGATCATGCCCGCAAAGAAGCAGACAAAGGGCAGGCCGAGCACGATCGGGTGCAGCGGCAGGCCATAGGAGCGGGAACGAAGCGGTACGGGATCGGACAAAGGGCGTCTCCCCAGACGAAGCAGGTCCTTCGAACGGTCGCGCTTTCAAGGGGTTCCGCGGCAGGACGTACTGGCGTCGCGTTCCCGGCCCGGCCTGCTAGCCCGGCGAAGGTGGAACGCGACGCGAAGCTGCCTGCTGTTACGCTGCCGCGTCGGTGCCCTCGACCGTCTCGATCAGCTCGACCACGTCGCCGATCAGCGTCCGCATCGCCACGCGGGCGGTAGTATAGTCCCTGGCGGCGATCGCATCGCGCACCGCGGCATGATCCGCCACGCTCGCGCTGCGGCCCTTGATCCGGTTGGTGAAGCGGATCGAGGTGCGCAGCGCCGTCGCCACCATGTCGCGGAATTGCGCGTAGAAGGGGTTGCCCGAGGCGCGCAGCACCGCGACGTGGAAGGCGATATCCGCGTCCAGCGTGTCGTCCAGTCCGCGCTCGGCGGCTTCCATCCGGGCGAGCCCGGCCGAGATCCGCTGCAGATCCTCGGCCGTGGCGAACTGCGCGGCCAGCGCGGCCGCCTCGGGCTCGATGGCGATGCGCAGCTGGCTGAACTGGCGCAGCAGATCGACCGAGAATTGCCGTTCGAGCAGCCAGCGCAGCACGTCGGTATCGAACAGGTTCCAGGAGGATGCCGGCTGCACCAGCGTGCCTTGGCGCGGGCGCGCGCTGAGCAGGCCCTTGGCGGTGAGCATCTTCACCGCCTCGCGCGTCACCGATCGGCTGACGCCGTGCTGCTTGGCCAGCTCCGCCTCGGTGGGGAAGGCCTCGGTCTCGTAGCGGCCGGTGACGATCGCGCGGCCCAGCGCGTCGAGCATCCCGTAGGTGAGGTTACGGCCCAGCCCCGAACGGACCGCATCGGCAGGGAGGGTAGGAGAGGTGGACATCCTCGCAATTGCTTTCCTGTTCGTGTCCGTGCGAAGCTGCGCACGTCCGCATCGTTGCACCCATGGTACTCCAGCCGCGTTGCTGGACAACCCCGATAAATAAGATAAATGATGGGCTGAACCCTGCATTGGGGCGGGGAGGGGCAAGACGCGCGGGCCATGTCGTTCGCGCCGGCACCGGCAGGAGTGGGCATGAGTCTATCCAACATCGATCTGGTCGTGGTGATCGTCTACGCGATCGGCATCTTCGGCCTCGCGCAATGGGTGAGCCGCGACAAGGGGGGCGCCACCAAGGATTCGAGCGACTATTTCCTCGCCTCGAAGAACCTGCCCTGGTGGGCGATCGGCGCCTCGCTGATCGCGGCGAACATCTCGGCCGAGCAGATCGTCGGTATGTCGGGCTCCGGCTATGCCATCGGCCTCGCGATCGCCTCCTATGAGTGGATGGCGGCGCTGACCCTGCTGATCGTCGGCAAGTTCTTCCTGCCGATCTTCCTGCGCAACGAAATCTACACGATGCCGCAGTTCCTGGAGCAGCGCTTCGGGCCAACCATCCGCACGGTGATGGCCGTGTTCTGGCTGATCCTCTACGTGTTCGTGAACCTCACCTCGATCATCTGGCTGGGATCGATCGCGGTCACCCAGGTGGCGGGCGTGAACCAGGACGTGGCGCTGATCGGGCTCGGCGCCTTCGCGCTGCTCTACCAGCTGCGCGGCGGCCTCAAGGCAGTGGCGCTGACCGACATCGTCCAGGTGACCTTGCTGGTGCTGGGCGGCCTCGTCGTCGCCTACCTGACGCTGACCAAGATCGGTGGCGATAGCGGCGTGATCGGCGGCTTCCAGGAGCTGACGCGGCGCGTGCCCGACCATTTCGACATGATCCTCTCGCCCGACAATCCGCACTACAAGGATCTGCCCGGCATCGCGGTGCTGGTCGGCGGCATGTGGATCGCCAACCTCAGCTATTGGGGCTTCAACCAGTATATCATCCAGCGCGCGCTCGCGGCGAAGAGCCTGGCCGAGGCGCAGCGCGGCGTGGTGTTCGCGGGCTTTCTCAAGCTGCTGATGCCCGTCGTCATCGTGCTGCCGGGCATCGCCGCGGTGGTGCTGGCGCCGAACCTCGCCAAGCCTGACCAGGCCTATCCGACGATGATGGCCCTGCTGCCGACCGGGCTGCTCGGCCTCGTCTTCGCGGCGCTGATCGCGGCGATCATCGCGTCGACCGCGTCCAAGATCAATTCGATCGCGACGATCTTCACGCTCGACATCTACGCCAAGCTCAAGGGCGTGCAGACCCGCGCCGAGGATGGCGCGGACAAGGCCGCGTATGAAACGCATCTGGTGCGCGTCGGCCGGATCGCGGCGGTGGTCTCCATCATCATCGCGATGTTCACCGCGCGGCCGCTGCTCGGCAGCCTCGACCAGGCGTTCCAGTATATCCAGGAATTTTCGGGCTTCGTGACGCCTGGGATCACCGTCATCTTCCTGCTCGGCCTGTTCTGGCCGCGCGCGACCGAGGCGGGGGCGCTGGTCAGCGCCGTCGCCTCGGTGGTGCTCAGCTTCGTCTTCTGGTTCCCGGCGAAGTGGGGCGGTATCGAAGCGCTGAACGCGGTGCCGTTCATCAACCGCATGGGCATCGTCTTCCTCGCCGCGCTGGCGCTGGCGGTGATCGTCTCGCTGGCCCGCCCCGCGGCGCGGGGCAGCAACCGCATCCGCATGGAAGGCGTTCGCTTCCACACCGCCACCGGCTTCAACGTCGCCGCCGTGGTGATCATTCTGATCCTCATCGGGCTGTACGCAACATGGTGGTAAGCTTCTCGGGCTCCTTCCTCGCGGTCGACTGGGGCACGACCAACCGCCGCGTCTTCCTGGTCGAGAACGGCGCGGTCACCCGCACCGAGCGCGACGACAAGGGCGTCACCTCGGTCACCGATTTCGCCGCCGAAGCCGCCGATATCGGCGCGCGCCACGGCGACTTGCCGCTGCTGATGGCGGGCATGGTCGGCGCCAATATCGGCTGGGCACCGGCGCCCTATGTCGCGGCACCCGCGGGCATCGCCGAGCTGGCGGCCGGGCTGCTCTGGGTCGAGGAGCGCAGCGCGATCGTGCCCGGTGTCTCGACCATGGTCACCGGCCGGCCGGACGTGATGCGCGGCGAGGAAGTCCAGCTGCTCGGCGCAGTCCGCGCGGGTCTGGCGCCCGCCGATGCGCTGCTCGTCCAGCCGGGCACCCATTGCAAATGGGTGGAGATGGCGGACGGGCGCATCGCCGATTTCACCACCGCGATGACCGGCGAGCTGTTCGCCACGCTGCGCAAGCACGGCCTGCTCGCCGCGCAGCTCGGCGGCGAGGTGCACGTCGGCCCCGCTTTCCATGCCGGCGTGGAGGAGGGACGCAAGCGCGACCTCGCCGCCTCGCTGTTCGGCATCCGCGCCGCCAAGATGCTGGGCGTGCGCGACGATGCGGACGCTGCCGCGTTTGCCAGCGGGCTGCTGATCGGCAGCGACGTCGCCGCGCGGCTGGAACATGCCGGGCACGACACCGTCCATATCCTGGCCGACCCGATGCTGGGCGGCCTCTATGCCGCCGCGATCGGCGCGCAGGGCCGCGAGGCGGTCATCGCCAGCAGCCATGACGCGTTCGTCGCGGGAATCCTTGCCATTGCGGAGCAGATTGCATGAGCCACATCGCCGAATTCGACGCCGCCTTCGCCCGTTGCCCGTTGATCGCGATCCTGCGGGGCGTGAAGCCCGACGAGGTCGAGGCGATCGGTGACGAACTGGTCGCGGCCGGCTTCACCCTGATCGAAGTGCCGATGAACTCGCCCGAGCCGCTGGAGAGCGTGTCGCGCCTCGCCAAGCGCTTTGCAGGCCGCGCGGTGATCGGCGCGGGCACGGTGCTCAAGGTCGAGCAGGTGCAGGCGGTGGCGGACGCCGGCGGCACGATGATCATATCGCCCAACGCGAACCTCGACGTGATCCGTGCGAGCGCGGCGGCGGGGCTGGTCTCGCTCCCCGGCATCGTGACCCCGAGCGAGGCCTTCGCGGCGCTCGACGCGGGTGCGACCGCGCTCAAGCTGTTCCCGGCCGAGGCGGCGAGCCCGACCGTGCTCAAGGCGATGCGCGCGGTGCTGACCGAGGCCCGGATCCTGCCGGTGGGCGGCGTGTCGCCGGACACGATGGCGCCCTGGATCGCCGCGGGCGCGCCCGGCTTCGGCCTGGGCTCGGCGCTCTACAAGGCGGGGATGAGCGCCGAGCAGGTCGGCGCCAATGCACGGGCGTTCGTCGCCGCGCTGGGGTAAGCCCTTCGTCTTAAGTCCCCCTCCCGCTTGCGGGAGGGGTTAGGGGAGGGTGTGTGAGGGTAGCGGGCAATCCGTTCGCGCTAAATCGCGTCCGCTCTCAAAATGGCTCCCGGTTAAAGCAGCGCTTCCAAGTCTCGGTCGCTTGAGCCGCTTTCAATGATGCGGCCGTCGTCTGCTACAATCACTGCGCCATGACCGACGAGCAGCGCACCAAGGTCTCCTTGCTCGATGTAAGATTGAGCCTGGTAATGGAAGGCCCAGCCGGCCGACAGGCGCTTCGGCGGCAGAAGCGTCGGTGCCAACGCCTCCCCGATCGCCGCAGACTTTCGACTAAGGAAGTCTTGAAACGCTCGGATGGCCGCTTGTTCGTCCATGGCTCACCTAGAAAAATGGCGTGTCTTCAGCACCAGTCCCCGCTTCCAGCACGCACCCTCCCCCCGGCCCCCTCCCGCAAGCGGGAGGGGGAGAGATGGCTTACTCCGCCGCGATCCCCGCCTTGGCGAACATGTCGCCTTCGATCGCGTCTTCGTTGGCGATCGTGCTCGTCTTGGCCTGGCGGCGCTTGTCGAAGCTGTCCCATACCTCGTTCCACTGGCCGCGCGTCGCTGCCTTCGAATATTCGGTCGCGCGCGTCTCGAAGAAATTGGCGTGCTCGACGCCGTTGAGCAGCGGGGCGAGCCAGGGCAGGGGATGCTCGTCGATCATGTAGATCGGCTTCAGGCCCAGCTGGCCCAGGCGCCAGTCGGCGATGAAGCGAACGTACTTCTTGATGTCCTTCGGCGTCATGCCGTTCACCGGGCCCATCTCGAACACCAGGTCGATGAACGCGTCCTCGATGCGGACGGTCTTCTGGCACATGTCCAGAATGTCGTCGCGCACGCTCGGCGTCATGCAGTTCCGTTCCTTGCAGAAGGTGTGGAACAGCTTGATGATGCCTTCGCAGTGCAGGCTCTCGTCGCGGATCGACCAGGTGACGATCTGGCCCATGCCCTTCATCTTGTTGAAGCGCGGGAAGTTCATCAGCATCGCGAAGCTGGCGAACAGCTGCAGCCCCTCGGTGAAGCCGCCGAACATCGCCAGCGTCTTGGCGATATCCTCGTCGGTATCGACGCCGAAGGTGCTCAGATAGTCGTGCTTGTCCTTCATCTCCTTGTACTGGAGGAAGGCGCTATACTCGGTTTCGGGCATGCCGATCGTGTCGAGCAGGTGGCTATACGCCGCGATGTGCACCGTCTCCATGTTGGAGAAGGCGGTGAGCATCATCTTGATCTCGGTCGGCTTGAACACGCGGCCGTACTTCTCGTGGTAGCAATCCTGCACTTCCACGTCGGCCTGGGTGAAAAAGCGGAAGATCTGGGTGAGCAGGTTGCGCTCGTGATCGGTCAGCTTCTGCGCCCAGTCGCGGCAATCCTCGCCCAGCGGCACTTCTTCCGGCAGCCAGTGAACCTGCTGCTGGCGCTTCCAATATTCATAGGCCCAGGGATATTCGAAGGGCTTGTAGGTCTTGCGGGCTTCGAGAAGCGACATGGGGGTACTCCGGCAGGTATTCGTCAGATACGGTGGAAACGAGAAACTAGGATCCTCCCCCGGAGGGGGAGGGGGACCGCCCGCAGGGCGGTGGAGGGGTATCAAGGCCGGGGACGAAGGCCGGCGCTCCCAGCGGGGACACCCCTCCGTCAGGCCTGCGGCCTGCCACCTCCCCTTGCAGGGGAGGATTGCGGAAGAAGCCGCTCAAGCCACCCCTCCCGCACTCGCAAAGGCCAGCGCGAAGCCGGTGAGGAACAGGCCGAGCGCGACCAGCATCATGCCGCCGATCCGCAGCGCATAGGTCGCCTGCTCGCTGACCTCCATGCGCAGCAGCCCGCGCGCCGCCGCGGGGCGGAGAAGGACGATCAGTCCTGCCGTGCCCGACGCGATGCCGAGGCCGGCCTGAAGGGCGAGCGTGCGTGTCATTGGTCGATCACCCGTCCGCGGACGGTCTTCATCCCATCGCGCACCACGACACGCTCGCGATAGACGACCTTGCGGCCACCCTGCGCGCCGACGCCGAGGAACACCACGCCGATGAAGAAGCCGAAATCATACCAGCCGCCATTGTTCGGCACCGCATAGACCGCGACCTCCGGGAACAGCAGCGACAACCCCCAGGCGACGGGGAAGATGAAGCCGTGCCACAGCCCGAGCAGGAAGCCCGGTGCCTGTGGGGCAACCGCGCTCGGCACCTGGTGCGCACAGGCGGCGAGCAGGGCGAGGGCGGCGAGGGCGAAGGCGGCGCGGATCTTCATGCGGCTATCCCTAGGTATGGCAGACGGCCCTTGGGGCAGCGTGCATCGTTTCGCGACCGCGTGCGTTCGGTGCGCGAACCCCAAGTAGGAGAAGACCCATGGCAGATCTGAGCGCAATCAAGGAGCATATGGAAGTCATCGGCGCCGACGGCGTCCATGTCGGCACCGTCGACCACGTCGATGGCGATCGCATCAAGCTCACCAAAAAGGATTCGGGTGCGCAGGTCGAAGGCGCCGAAGGCAGCCACGAAGGCCATCACCACTACATCCCGGGCGGCCTGGTCGCCGAAGTCGAGGGCGACAAGGTCCGCCTGTCGGCCAACGCCGACGTCGCGGCCGAGCTGTTCGAAGAAGAGGCGTAACGCCGCGGGCGGTGAGGAGGCACGTGCCTTCCTCACCGCTTCCTCTCGTGCCTCAGCACGAGCCCCTGCCTCTCCCGGTGCGGGAGAGGAGGGCAAGAGGGTGGACCGCCGCTGCATTGCCGAGGTTCACTGGCAGGCCAGGCATTCGTCATAATCAGTCGACTCGCCCAGATCGAACTTGGGCTTCTCGATCGTGTTGTCTGCCTCGACCCCGCCCGCGAAGCCGGCGCGCTGCACCGACTTGGAGCGCAGATAGTAGAGCGACTTGATGCCCAGCTCCCAGGCGCGGAAGTGGAGCATCAGCAGGTCCCACTTTTCCACGTCGGCCGGGATGAACAGGTTGAGCGACTGCGCCTGATCGATGAACGGCGCGCGATCGCCCGCCAGCTCCAGGATCCAGCGCTGGTCGATCTCGAAGCTGGTCTTGTACGTGTCCTTCTCTTCCGGCGTCAGGAAGTCGAGATGCTGGACCGAGCCGCCCTGCTCGAGGATCGAATTCCACACCGCGTCGGAGTTCTTGGACTTCTCGCGGAGCAGCTTCTCCAGATATGGATTGCGCACCGAGAAGGAGCCGCTGAGCGTCTTGTGGGTGTAGATATTGGCCGGGATCGGCTCGATGCAGGCGCTGGTGCCGCCGCAGATGATCGAGATCGACGCGGTCGGCGCAATCGCCATCTTGCAGCTGAAGCGCTCCATCACGCCCATGTCGGCGGCGTCCGGGCAAGGCCCGCGCTCGACCGCCAGCGCCATCGAGGCTTCGTTCACCTGCGCGCTGACATGCTTGAAGATGCGCAGGTTCCAGCTCTTCGCCATCGCGCCTTCGAACGGAATGCCGCGCGCCTGGAGGAAGCTGTGGAAGCCCATCACGCCGAGACCGACCGAACGCTCGCGCGCCGCCGAATAGCGTGCACGGGCCATCTCGTCGGGCGCGCGCTCGATATAGTCGGTCAGCACATTGTCGAGGAAGCGCATCACGTCCTCGATGAACAGCTTGTCCTTGTTCCACTCGTCCCAGGTTTCGAGGTTGAGCGAGGACAGACAGCACACCGCGGTGCGATCGTTGCCGAGATGGTCGCGGCCGGTGGGCAGCGTGATCTCCGAGCACAGGTTCGAGGTCGAGACCTTGAGGCCCAGATCGCGGTGGTGCTTCGGCATGGTCGAGTTTACGTGATCCGAGAACACGATGTACGGCTCGCCGGTGGCGAGGCGGGTCTCGACCAGCTTCTGGAACAGCGCGCGCGCATCCACCGTGGCGCGGACCGAGCCGTCCTTCGGGCTCTTCAGCTGCCACTCGGCGCCGTCGCGCACCGCTTCCATGAACGCGTCGGGGATCAGCACGCCGTGGTGCAGGTTGAGCGCCTTGCGGTTGAAGTCGCCCGAGGGTTTCCGGATCTCGAGGAACTCCTCGATCTCGGGGTGCGAGATGTCGAGATAGCAGGCGGCCGAGCCGCGGCGCAGCGAGCCCTGCGAGATCGCCAGCGTCAGCGAATCCATCACGCGGACGAACGGGATGATGCCGCTGGTCTTGCCGTTCAGGCCGACCGGCTCGCCGATGCCGCGCACGCTGCCCCAATAGGTGCCGATGCCGCCGCCCCGCGAAGCGAGCCAGACATTCTCGTTCCAGGTCTGGACGATGCCGTCCAGGCTGTCCGGCACCGAATTGAGGTAGCAGCTGATCGGCAGGCCGCGGCCCGTCCCACCGTTCGACAGCACCGGGGTGGCCGGCATGAACCACAGCTTGGAGATATAGTCGTAGAGGCGCTGCGCGTGCGCCTGGTTGTCGGCATAGGCTGAGGCGACGCGGACGAACAGGTCCTGATAGCTTTCGCCGGGGAGGAGGTAGCGGTCCTTCAGCGTCTCCTTGCCGAAATCGGTGAGCAGCGCGTCGCGCGCATGATCGACCTCGACCGGATAGGGCTGCGGCACGATCGCCTTGCTGTCGAGCGCCTTGCTGGCGGGGGCGGCTTCGATGGTGGCGGTCTCGTTCACGCTGGTCTCACTATCTCTGAATTCCATACCTCGGACCCCTGTCTTCTGCAGTACGCAACAACCGACTCGGGGCACGGTAGCTATCGTAGCACCAGCCGGGTTTGCGCGAGAACAAAAAGTGTCCATCGGCCCGGCGCCCGGCACGAATCTACCCATGCCGCATTTGGGGATGCGAACGATGGGTTACCAGTGCTTGGGCTTGCCCCTTGGTGCGACCACTACAGATTGTGCCAATCCGAGTTCGCACACAAGAGCCCAAATGAAGCTGGAATGCAACGGCTCATCGCTGGAATGACTCGGCTCACGGCGCGCCTGACGCCGCGGAAAGCGCGCGACGCACGGTCCTTCCTTGCCTCCGGAAAAGGCAAGGGAACGAACGCGGAACTGCAAATAAATTTTGGGGGATGAATCACCCCGGCCACAACCACTGGTGGCTGTGGCGGGGCAGGCTGCACCATGGGCGCTATGCGAGCGGCAGATAGAGCTCGGTCACGGCCTCGTTCTCGGGCACATCGGGGAAGAAGGCGACGCGGCGGGCGAAGAGCGGGAAGTCGCCCGGTTCCTCGCCGCTCTCGGGCAGCCATTCGCGGTAGAGGAAGAGTGCGGCGGGTTCGAGGTCGTCGGCTTGGCCCACTACCCGCAGCATCGCGCAGCGGCTGGCGGGGATCAGACCGGGTTCGATGCCGTGCGCCGGGTCGGCCACGGGGTGCGCAGTGCCGGCGCAGAGATCGAGACGATAGTCTTCCGGCGGCGTGGTGCGCGGGTCGGTGTGGAAGATGGTGTAGGTTGCGCTCGCCGGCGGGCGGTGGCCGGTGGTTTTCCGCCAGGCGATGAAGCGGCGGATCGTGTCGCCGAGATGGGCGGGGTCGCCGCGGTGCGTGCGGAACGCTACCGGGGTGGCGGGGAAGTCGAGCATGGTCACGTCGTCGGGGGTGAATCTAGTCTGCATCGTCTGGCTCCTTGCTTGGGTGAGCGGCGCGAGCGCCGCGTGCCAGGGATACCAGTCCGGCGCCGCGCGGAATTGCGAGGGCGCCTGGCCGAAGCGCTGGCGGAAGGCCCGGGCAAACGCCTCGGGCGCTTCATAGCCGGCGTCGAGCGCGATGCCCGTCACGGCCTCGTCCGGCCGATAGGCGAGGCGGTACGACGCCCGCTTCATCCGCACGAGCTGGACGTAGCGATGCACCGACAGGCCGAACAGCGCGCTGAACTGGCGGTGGAAATGATGCTTCGAAAATGCCGCGACGCCCGCCAGCGTCTCCAGGTCGAGATCCTCCCCGGCATGCGTGTCGACATGGTCGAGCACGCGCTGCATCCGGGCATGGTAGCGGGCGAGCGGCGTCTGCATCTTTTCCTCCGTGGCGGCACCTTCCTATGCGGCAGGGGGCCGGCCTGCCCGACCGATCTTGCCATTGTCCATCGGGGCAGGATTGCGCTTGCCCGGCGCTACGGTAGGCTGCTGCCAAACCAGACAAAAGAGGGCTGCGATGCGGACTTGGGGTGTTGCGATGCTGGCACTGGTAGCGGCCAGCCCGGCGATGGCGCAGGTGCAGGTGGCGGAGGTGCCGGCAACCCGGATCGCCGCCGATCTTGCTGCGGGCAAGACGAGCAGCGCCGCGGTCACCGCCGCCTATCTCGCGCGCATCGTGGCGACGGACCAGAAGGGCCCGACGCTCCGCGCAGTGATCGCGGTGAGCCCCGATGCGCTCGCCCAGGCGCGCGCCAGCGATGCGCGGCGCAAGGCCGGAAAGTCGCTCGGCCCGCTCGACGGCGTACCGGTGTTGATCAAGGACAATATCGAGACGAAGGAGCTGCCGACCACCGCCGGCAGCCTCGCGCTCAAGGACAACCGCACCGGCCGCGATGCGCCGGTGGTGGCGCAGCTGCGCGCCGCGGGCGCGGTGATCCTCGGCAAGACCAACCTCAGCGAATGGGCCAACATCCGCTCGGACCATTCGATGAGCGGGTGGAGCGCGGTCGGTGGGCTGGTGCGCAATCCGTACGCGCTGGATCGCACCACCTGCGGCTCGTCCAGCGGATCGGGCGCGGCGGCGGCGGCCAGCTTTGCAGCGGTGGCGGTGGGCACCGAGACCGACGGGTCGGTGGTCTGTCCCTCGGTGATGAACGGGCTGGTGGGGCTCAAGCCGACGCTGGGGCTGGTGAGCCGCACCCGCGTCGTGCCGATCAGCCACAGCCAGGATACGCCGGGGCCGATGGGGCGCAGCGTGGGTGATGTCGCGCTGCTTTTCTCCGCGATGGTCGGCGAGGATCCTGCCGATCCGGCGACCAAGGGCGCGAATGCCTATCGCAAGGACTATGCGCAGGGCCTTGCTGCCGATGCGCTGAGGGGGATGCGGATCGGCTATTGGAGGCCGGACATGGCCGACGATCTCGCGGCCCGATTCGACAAGGCGCTGGACGAACTGCGCGCGGCCGGCGCGACCCTGGTCGAGGTGAAGGTGCCGAAGCTGGACGGGCTGGGCGAGGCCGAAGGCCTGGTGCTCTATACCGAGCTCAAGGCCGATCTGGCGGCGTATCTCGCGACCACCCCGGCGAGCGTGAAAGTGCGGACGCTGGCCGAGGTGATCGCCTTCAACCAGGCGCATGCCGCCGACGAGATGGCCTTTTTCGGCCAGGAAACCTTCCTCAAGGCCGAGGCGACCAAGGGGCTCGATGATCCCGACTACAAGGCGGCGCGGGTCAAGTCGCAGCGGCTGGCGGGGCCGGAGGGGATCGATGCGATGCTCAAGGCGGCAGGCGCGCAGGTGCTGGTGACGCCGACCTATGGCACGCCGTGGCTGAGCGATCCGGCCCACGGCGACCAGTTCGTCGGCCCCTCGGCGAGCGAGCTGCCGGCGGTGTCGGGCTATCCGCACCTCACGGTGCCGATGGGGCTGGTGAACGGGTTGCCGGCCGGGCTGTCGTTCATCGGCACGGCCTATTCGGACGGGCTGCTGCTGCGCGCGGGCTATGCCTATGAGCAAGCGAGCAAGGCGCGGGTGGCGCCGCAGTATCGGGCGACGATCCCGGCGGATCTGGGGCCGCGGGGGCGGTGAGGGGTTAATTTAGCCCCTCCCCTTCAGGGGAGGGTTGGGGTGGGGCTGTGTCTCACAGAGACCAACTTGCGTTCTGGAATCCCTCCACCCCCAAACCCCTCCTCCGAGGAGGAGGAGCTTAGGTCAGGACGTTACCGCTCGCTCAGATAGTAGCGCTCGACTTCCTTCAGGTCGCCGTCGAGCTCGTACACAATCGGCTGGCCGGTCGGGATTTCCAGGCTGACGATCTCGTCATCGGGAATGCCCGACAGGTGCTTCACCAGCGCGCGCAGCGAGTTGCCATGGGCGGCGATCAGCACGCGCTTGCCGGCCTTCAGCTCCGGCGCGATGCGCTGCTCCCAATAGGGCAGCACGCGGGCGATCGTGTCCTTCAGGCTTTCGGTCTGCGGGATCGGGATGCCGGCATAGCGCGGGTCCTTGGTCAGGTCCCAGGGGGAGCCCGCCTCGGGGAGCGGCGGCGGCACGTCGAAGCTGCGGCGCCAGATCTTCACCTGTTCGTCGCCGTGCTTGGCGGCGGTCTCGGCCTTGTCCAGCCCGGTCAGGCCACCATAATGGCGCTCGTTCAGGCGCCAGTCCTTCTCTTCCGGCAGCCACAGGCGGTCCATCGCCTCCAGCGCCAGGTGCAGCGTCTTGATCGCGCGGCTCTGGAAGCTGGTGAAGCACTGATCGAAATCGAGGCCCTTCTCCTTCATCAGCGTGCCGGCAGCGGTCGCTTCGCGCACGCCCTGCTCGGTCAGATCCACGTCCCACCAGCCGGTGAAGCGGTTTTCCAGGTTCCAGGCCGACTGGCCGTGGCGGATCAGGACGAGGGTGGGCATGGGCGATCTCCTTGTAACTGCGCGTCGCCGTCCTTAGCGAAAGGGGCGACAGGGACAAGCGCAGGAGACGACAAGCATGGCATTGGTTCGACAGACGCTGGTCTATGACGGCCCGGGCGGCCCGTTCGAGGGCGTGGCGGCATGGGACGATGCGGTTTCGGGCAAGCGGCCGGCGGTGCTGGTGCTGCCCAACATCCTCGGCCAGAAGGAAGAGGATAATGTGAAGGCCGATGCGCTGGCCGCGCTCGGCTATGTCGCGCTGGTCGCGGACGTATACGGTCAGGGCAAGCGCACCACGCTCAGCGACCCGGAAGTCGGCCGCTACATGGCGGAGCTCAATGCCGATCGCGGGCTGTTGCGGGTGCGGCTGGAGGCGTCGCTGGCGGCGCTGGTCGGGCTGGAGCAGGCGGATGCCGAGCGCACCGCCGCGATCGGCTTCTGCTTCGGCGGCAAGTGCGTGCTGGACATGGCACGCGCCGGGCTGCCCATCGTGGGCGGGGTGTCGTTCCACGGCGTCTATGACCGCCCGGACTACGCCAATGTGCACCCGATCACCGCCAAGCTGCTCGTCTGCCATGGCTGGGAGGATCCGATCGCCCCACCCGAGGCAACGGTCGCGCTGGCGCAGGAACTGACCCAGGCCGGCGCCGACTGGCAGCTCCACGCCTATGGCCATGCCGGCCATGCCTTCACCGATATCAGCCGCAAGGGCGGCGACAATCCGAAGGTAGCGTTCGAGCCCAAGGCCGATCGCCGCAGCTGGCAGGCGATGACCTATTTCCTCGCCGAGCTGTTCGGATGAAATGAACCGCCTGCGCGACGCCTGGAATGCCATGCTGGGGCACATCACGCCTCGCACCGTCGACGCCGCCGAGTGCGTCGTCTCGGTGCTGCTGTCGATCCTCGTCGCGCACGCGATCGGCGGCGACAATGTCGCCTGGGCGGCGTTCGCCGGCTATATGGTGATGCGCGGGCGTGCCAGCGAGACGGTGGTGCGCGGGCTACTGCGGATCGTCGGCACGGTGACCGGCGGTGCGCTGGCCTTGCTGCTGGCGCCGCTGGTGGCGACCAGCTGGGCGGGCAGCGCCATCGCGATGATGGTGGTGGGCACGTTGAGCCTCTACCGCGCGCTCACCGCGCGGCGGGCCTATGCCTGGCTGTTCTTCGGCCTCACCTTCGCGATGGTGCTGCTCGACAAGATCGACGCGCCTGCCACTGCGCTCGGCGAGTTCGTCGAGACCCGCATCCTGGAAACGGTGGCCGGCACGCTCGCCTGCATGGCGGTCAGCATCGTCTCGGCGCTGACGGTCCGGCGCCGCTGGCCGGCTGCGCCCACTCCGCCGGCGGTGGTCGCGCTGTGGCATCCTGCGGCCTTCTACCACGCCGCGCAGGCCGGCGTTGCGCTTGCCCTGCTGATCGGTGTGGCGCGCGCCTTCGCCTTGCCCGCGCTGGCGCAGAGCGCGGTGGGGGTGATGGCGGTGATGCTGGTGCCGGTCCACGGGCTCGGCGCGGGCGGGCTGGTGCCGGTGAGCGCGCGGCTGGCGCAGCGCTTCGTCGGCTGCCTCGCTGGCGCGGCGCTCGCCGCACTATATCTGTTCGGCGCGGATGGCCACGCACCCGTATTGATTGCCGGCACCGCGATCGGGGTAGCGATCGGGCGGATGATCGAGAACGGGCCGCACAGCTATCGCTATGTCGGCACGCAATTCACCCTGGCGGTGCTGGTGATGCTGGTGCCCGACAATTATGCCGATGGCGACGTGCTGCCGGGCATCGAGCGGCTGGTCGCAGTGCTGATCGGCATGGCGATCCTCGAGCCGGTGCTGCTTGCCGGCCATTGGCTGGCGCCGCGCTATGCCCTGGGCGGCGGGGGCAGGGCGGGCCTCGACGAGCCCGGCGGCGTCTGAGCCGCGCAACCGAAGCAAAAAGGCAACGTCACGCCAGTTTTATCGAAACGCCGCCGAACTGAAACATCGCGACCCTAGCCGCCCCCCCAGCTTGCAACCGCAACATCAGACCTGGGGGTCGCCAAGATGAAGTTCCACCACGCACTCCGCGCGTCCATATCCGTCGCCGCCTTCCTCACTGCCGCCGCCGCGCTGCCCGCGCAGGCGCAGGAGACCAGCAGCGTCGCTGCCGACGACCAGGGCGGCAGCGATACCGACACCGCGAGCACCATCGTCGTCACCGCCAAGACGACGCGCTCGGCGACCGCGATCTCTTCGGAGGAGATCCAGAAGATCCTGCCGGGCGTCTCGCCGCTCAAGGCGATCCAGACTCTGCCCGGCGTGCTCTACATCACCGCCGATCCCTGGGGGAACAACGAGCAGAACGCCCAGATTTTCATCCATGGCTTCAACTTCCAGCAGCTCGGCTACACGATGGACAGCGTGCCCCTGGGCGATCAGAGCTACGGCAATTATAACGGCCTGTCGCCGCAGCGCGCGGTGATCTCCGAGAATGTCGGCCGGGTCGTGGTGACCACCGGCGCCGGCGATCTCGGCACCGCCTCGACCAGCAACCTCGGTGGTACCGTCGAGACCTTCTCGGCCGATCCGGCGAAGACGATGGGCGGCACGATCAACCAGACGATAGGCAGCTACGGCACCTCGCGCACCTATATGCGGCTCGACACCGGCACCTTCGGCAATGGCGAGAACAGCGCCTATGTGTCGGGCGTCCGCCAGCGCGCCCGCGCCTGGGATTTCAACGGCATCCAGGGCGGCTGGCAGGCCAATGCCAAGTTCGTCCACGACAATGCCGCCGGCAAGCTGACCCTGTTCTTGGACTATTCGGACAAGAAGGAGCCGAACGAGGACGCGACCAGCTTCTTCCAGCCCTCGCCCGGTGGCACGGCGACCGCGGCCCAGCTCTACACGCCGCGTACCCGGCCGTTCTTCTATCCGGACCTGGCGGGCATGCGCGCCTATATGGACGCGTTCGGCAATACGCCGGCGGGGCAGGGCGGCAACTACCGCAACTATTATTCGGATGCCCAGCGCACCGATTACCTCACCTATGCGCGCTACGACGCCAAGCTGGGCAACCGGATCACTTGGTCCAACACCGGCTATTACCATCATAACGACGGCGTGGGCGTGGTGGCGGGGCCGCTCGGCCAGTCGATCACCGTGATCCAGGCCTATCTCGATCCGAACTACGCCACGGGCCCGAAGTACAAGGCCAACGCCAATGCCTCGGCCGCGCTGGTCGCGGCGACGGGCGGCTCGGGGCTAGTCACCCGCACCACCGAATATCGCATCGATCGCGAGGGCGGCATCTCCAATCTCGACCTCGATCTCGGCGCACACCAGGTCCAGCTCGGCGCCTGGTACGAGCATAACAGCGCCACCCAGTGGCGCCGCTGGTATGGTCTGGACGTCAACAATCCCGATTCGAGCAGCCCCTATATCCGCCCGTCCAACCCGCTGTTCACCCAATATCAGGGCGAGGCGCGCGTCGATGTGCTGCAGCTTCACCTGCAGGACGCCTGGAAGGTCAACGAGCAGCTCCGCGTCGAGGCGGGCGTCAAGACCAGTGCGCAATGGGCCAATGGCTATTTCCCGGTGCAGCCCAAGGCGGGCTCGCTCTCGGGCCTGACCGGCAACCTGCCGAGCGGCCGGATCAACACCACGAATTGGTTCCTGCCCTCGGTCGGCGCGACCTATGACCTGAACGGCCACGAGCAGCTCTACTTCAACGTCCAGAAGAACCTGCACCAGTATATGGCCTATCTGGGCGGCGGTTCGCTCTCGCCCTGGTTCACCGGCAGCCAGTCGGCGTTCGACGCCTTCGCCCAGCAGGGCAAGCCGGAGACGAGCTGGACCTATGAAGGCGGCGTGCGCACGCACCGCAGCTTCGACGGGGTCCTGAGCGGGCTCGACGCGCAGGTGAACTATTACCACGTCACCTTCAGCAACCGCCTGCTGGCGATCAGCACCAACCCGGGCGGCATCGCCGGCGGCGCGATCACCGGCGGCACCTCGATCCTGGTCAACGTGGGCAGCGTGCATACCGACGGCGTCGACGCGGCCTTCACGCTGCACTTCGGTCGCGCGTTGTCGCTGTACAACGCCACTTCGTATAACAGCTCGACCTATCAGAGCGATTACAGCTCCACCGCGGCCGGCATCGGCGCGGCGGTGCCGGGCTGCCTCGGCGGCAATGTCGTGACCGGCGGCGTGGTGCCGACCTGCGGCAAGCAGGTGCCGGGCAGCCCGAAATGGATGAACAAGTCGGTCGCGACGCTGTCGCTCGGCGCGTTCGAGGCGCAGGTGACCGGCGACTATGTCGGCCGCCGCTATGCGACCTATGCCAACGACACCAGCGTGAAGTCCTACTTCCTCACCTCGCTGCGCATCGCTGCCAAGCTGCCGGCGGAAATGGTGCGGCTGAAGAAGGCGGAACTCAGCCTCAACGTCACCAACCTGGCGGACGTGGGCGGCTGGTCGACCATCTCGGTGGGCTCGGCGACCAACAGCTACTCGCTGTACCCCATTCCGCCGCGCCAGTGGTTCCTGACCTTCTCGGCCGGGTTCTGATCGCCCACCGCGGACACAAAAAAGGCCTCGTCCGATCGGACGAGGCCTTTTCTATTCGGGGCCGTTGCGGCTCAGTGGACGAAGCGCGCCACCACGTCGCGGTAGGAGCGCGAGACCTTCACCTGCGCGCCCGAGTTGAGCACCAGGAAGCACTCGCCATTGGTGTGCGGCTTGACCTGGCGGACCAGGTCGAGATTGACGATGGTCGAGCGGTGGACGCGCTGGAAGCGGCGCGGATCGAGCCGCTTTTCCAGATCCTTCATCGTCTCGCGCAGGATCAGCGTGTTGTCGCCGGTATAGATGCACATGTAATCGCCGGCGGCGTCGATCCGCTCGATCGTGTCGACGTCGACGCGGAAGATCTGGCCGCGGTCCTTGATGTTGATCAGCTTCTCGAAGCGGCTGGAGGCCGGCTCGGTGCCGTCACCGGTGGCGATGTCGTCCACGGCGTCCGGGGCGACTTCGGCCAGCACTTCCTTGAGCTTCTCCACTTCCTCCACGCCGCGCTTCTCGGCGAGGCGCTGGCGGACGCGGTCGAGCGTGTCGGCGAGGCGCGAGGGCTCCACCGGCTTCATCAGGTAATCGACCGCCTGCGCCTCGAAGGCGCGGATGGCGTGGTCGGAATAGGCGGTGACGAAGACGAACAGCGGCGGTTCGACCTCCATCAGGCCCTGGATCACCGAGAACCCGTCGAACCCCGGCATCTGGATGTCGAGGAAAACGAGGTCGGGCTTGTGCGTCTTGATCGATCGGATGGCTTCGCGGCCATTGGAGCATTTGTCGATGATTTCGACATCCTCATGCTCCTGCAGCCGGAGCTCGAGCCCCTGAATCGCCAGGGATTCGTCGTCAACGAGGATGGTACGGATGGTCATGCGGCCTCTCGGTTCGGTTCCTCAAGCTGGAACGGTATTTCGATCTCAACGCTGAAACCTTCCCCAGGTTTCGTTCGCGTCTCGAAACGATGGTCAGGCCCGAAAGCCTGAACAAGCCGCTCCCTAATATTGGCGAGCCCCACGCCGGTTGAAAGCGTCGGCCGTGGACGCGCTTCGATCAATCCCGGACCCGTATCGGACACGGCGATCTGCACCCTATCGCCGGTGAGCCGAGCCGAAACGATGATATCGGCGCCGTCCTCCTGCGTGCTGACGGCATATTTGATCGCGTTTTCGACCAGGGGCTGGAGCAGCAGCGACGGCAGCCGGCCCTTGGCGACGCGCGGATCGAGGTCGAAATGCATCCGCAGCCGCTCGTCGAAGCGCATCTTCTCGATCTCGAGATAGAGCTTCAGCGTCTCGATCTCCTGCGCCAGCGTGACGTGCGCGGTCGGCTCGTTGGCCAGGGTGTAGCGCAGGAAGGACGAGAGGCGCGACAGCATGATGTTGGCGCGCTCGGTCTGCTTGAGCAGCACCAGCGTTGAGATCGAGTTGAGCGTGTTGAAGAGGAAATGCGGGTTGAGCTGGTAGCGCAGCATCGCCAGCTGGGCGCTGGACGCCTGATTCTCCAGGATCTGCATCTGGTCGATCTGCTGCTCGACGATCAGGTAGAAATTGATCCCGAAATAGAGCGCTGACCAGCCTGCCAGCACCGTGAAGGTGAGGAAGCTGTAGCCGATCACGCGCGCGACGGTGATGCCCGCCTCGGCCGCGGTGAACGAATAGGTGAAGGCCTCCAGCACCGCGTAGATCAGCGTCGCGGCGCCCAAAGTGGCCAGGGTGAGCAACACCGCCGGGATACGCGGCAGGCGGCGGTAGAAGCCGTAGAGCGCCGAGAGCAGCAGCGTCAGGCAATAGCCGACGATCGCCTCGATGATCGCCTTGATCAGCCCCTCGACCGAAAATCCGTTCGAGATCGAAGATACCGAGCGCAGCAGCAGATAGCCGCTCCAGCCGGTCGCCTGGAGAATCCAGAAGGCCCGGCCCTTGTCTTCGAAGAAGGGGCGCGAAAACAGATCGGGCTTGGAAAGGCCCAAGGTCCGGGTGTTGGTCTGCGGAAGCGAAGTCTTTGCCACGATGCGCCTCTACCATCGGTAGGGCGAGGGGGCAAAAAAAATGCCGGGCGCTTGGGGCGCCCGGCATTCCGAAGAAGTTGGTCGTGCCGCTTAGAAGGTGAAGCGGGCACCGACGCGGATCGAGTAGAGCGACTGGTTCGCGTAGATCTGGTCGCTCGGCGCGGTGAAGTTGGTCGAGCCGCCTACCGGCGAATAGCGGTACTGGGCGCAGGGCTGCGCCGCGCTGGTCGCGACCGTGCCCGCACCATCGGCGTTGCCCTTGGTGGTGAGGCACTGCACCCGGACCGTCGCCACGTTGTACGGGAACACGTACTCGCGGGTCTGGCCCCACTTCTTGTTCAGGAAGTTGGTGAAGTTCTCGATGTCACCGAAGAGGGTGACGCGCGACTTGCCCAGGCCGGTCGGCAGTTCCTGCGAAACGTGCAGATCGATGCGGGTGAACCACTTGGAGTGGAACACGTTGCGCGGCGCGACCTGGCCACGATACTTGCCGAGACCCGAAGCGTCGATGAACGCGTTCACCGCATCGCGGACCGCCGGGGTGCTGTACGAAACCAGCGGATCGTTCACCGTCGGCACGTACATCAGATAGCGGTTGCCGCCAGTACCGGTGCCCGAGCTGACACCGGTGGTGCCGAACACCGAGGAACGGCCGCTGCCGAAGTCCTGGAAGGTATAGCTGTACGGGTGGCCGATGCGCGATTCGCCGAACAACGCAAAGGTGGTCTTGTAGTCACCGAAGAACGCATGCTCGTAGTTCAGGCTGTACTTGAAGAAGTACTTCACCTGATCGTTCGAGATGCCATAAGCAACGTTGTTGGGGTCTACGAAAGAGCCGTTGCTGTAGTTCGAACCCGCCGTCGACGAGGTCGCCGGCGACTGATCCTTCACGTCCTGATAGGTGAAGCTACCATTGATGTTGAGACCGAAATCCCAGGTCTTGTCGACACGGGCGACGCCGATAAGCGCGCGGCCCTTGCTGGTATTGGTCAGCAGGATGTCGGTGTTGGTGTTGGTGCTCGCGGCGCCATCGATGATGTTCTGATAGCGCTGGCGACCATCCGGCGTCAGCGAGCCCGCGATCGGCTGCGAACGGATGTCGGTGAAGTACACCTGGTCGCGAACCTTCGAGTAGAGGAAGTCGGCGCCGAAGGTCCAGCCGCTCACGGTGTATTCGCCGCTCAGCGTCGCGCGCCACTGCGACGGCAGCTTGAAGTGCGGATCGATCGCGTTGACGGGGGCGTTGGAAGCCACCGTCGCGTTGGTCAGCAGCGTGTTCACCGCGCCGGGGATCGAGTTCCCGGTGACGCCGGAAAGCGCGGCGTTGCCGATGGTGGCGTCGGTCGTCGCGCCCGAGAAGCCGGTGGCCGTGCGGTTGATGTTGATCGAGTTGGTCAGAACGCCGGTGTTGGAGAAGCTGTTCGACACATAGACGTCGGGGGTGCCGCCGCCGAAGATGCCGCCGCCACCACGGATGCTCACGCGCGGGAGCGGCTTCCAGTCGAAGCCCAGACGCGGCTGGAACAGGCCCAGGCCGGAGATGTTGGCGCTGTTCGAGCCGATCGTCTGGAGCTGGCCGTTGACGATCGCGCCGGCCGCATAGCGCGCGGTGTAGGCGGCGCTGCGGCGAGGCAGATCGTGCATGCCGTACAGGTCATAGCGCATGCCGTAGCTGATGTTCAGCGTCGGGGTGACGCGCCAGGAATCCATGACACCGAAGGTGTAGCTCTGGTACGAGAAGTTCGATGCCGCGTCGTTCGGAACCAGCGACGGGATCGCGTTCCCATAGGTGATCGAGTTGGCCGTCTTGTTCTGCAGGTCGGCGATCGAGTCGAAATAATAGTTGCCGGCGCTGTTCTGCAGGAAGGAGTTGAAGACGTTCACGAACGCAACTTCGCTGAAGATGCGCAGGTCGTGGTCGTTCTTGGTCACGCGCGCCTGGAACATGCCGCCCCAGGTGTCGGTCTTCAGCTGGTTGGTCTGGCGCGAGTTGTCCGGGCCGAACGAGACGATCGCTGCGTTGTTATCGCAGGCGGTCAGCGAACCGGTCGAGGTTTCGTTGGCGCAGACGCGGAACTGGGCGAAGCCGCGGCCGAACAGCGGATCCTGGATGCGCGTGTAGTTCTTGTAGAACACGCGTGCTTCGGTCGAGAAGTCATCCGCCCAGTCGGAGTTCAGCTGCACCACACCGGTGTGCAGGCGGTTGCCTTGGATATAGGCGTTCGACGCCAGGCCCAGGCCCGTCGGCGCGTTGGTAAAGGTGTTGTTGAGCAGGTTGATCGCGTCGTTGGCGTAGGTGTACGTCACCGACATGCGCTGCTTGTCGCTGATGTTCGCGTCCAGTCGAGCAACGACGCGATCGTCCTTGTCGCCCGAGTCGTGCAGCACGCCGCCGGTGTTGTAGTTGTAGACGCTCTTCGCGATCGCGCTGATTCGATCGACCTGGGCCTCCGTGACACCCGGGATGACGGTGCCGCCATTGTTGTCGATCGGACCTTCCACGATCGGACGGCCGCCGCGCAGCCGCTCGCCGGCGACCATGAAGAACAGCTTGTCCTTGATGATCGGGCCGCTCAGTTCGGCGCCATAATTGTCGACGTGGAACTTCGGCACGTTGACGGTGACGTCCTTGGTCTTGTTGCCGACGAGTCCGTCGCCGGACCGCGCGTAGAAGCCGGTCCCGTGGAAATCGTTGGTGCCCGACTTCAGGACGATGTTGATCGCGCCGCCCTGGAAATTGCCTTCGCGCACGTCGTAGGGCGCGACCTTGGCCTGGAACTGGCCGATCGCGTCGAACGGAATCGGCGAGCGGCGGCTGGGCAGGCCATCGGTGTTGAGACCGAAATTATCGGTGATCGGCACGCCGTCGACGCTGAAGCGGTTGTAGCGTGCATTCTGACCCGCGAACGAGATCGCGCGGCCGCCCGTCGGCGTGTCATCCAGGCGCGCGAACGGATCGCGACGCGACAGGTCGCGGATGTCGCGGTTGAGGCTGGCGACGTTGGCGATCTGCTCCGCCGTGAGCACCGTGGCGGGGCCCTGCGAGATGGAGCGAGCACCGCGAACGGTGCTGGCCGTCACGACGATGTCCTGGCCCTCTGCGACGAGTTCGATCGGGAGATCGAACGACTGCGCGGCGACCGTGTAGATGTCGGTGATCGAGGCGTTCGAATAGTTCGGCGCGGTGACTTCAACGGTGTACGGGCCGCCGGTGCGAAGACCGGTCAGGCTGAAGTTGCCGCTGGCGTCGGTGCGTGCCGTGGAGCGGGTTCCCGATGCAGAATTGGTCGCCACGACAGCCGCATCGGCGACCGGCGCGCCATTGGCGGTCACGGTGCCGCGGATCGTCGAGGTGGTTTCCTGCGCGTGTGCTGCAACCGGAATGAGCAGCGCGGCAGCGGCCACGCCTGCAAGATAGTGCGTTCGCATCGAGAGTTCCCTTTTTTAGCCTGTGGCTACCAGTCGTGGCGCTTCGCGCGCCATCTGTCTGGCTGCCCCCTGCGTGGCTTTGATTGCGGAATTGTGACAGTCAATACGCGTGAAACATTCGGCAATGGTGCGTTGCAAAAGCGCATCACCCCGAGGCGCTTACTATCTCCAGCCAGTCGCTCTCGCTAATCACGCGAATTCCCAGGTCCGCGGCCTTTTTTAGCTTCGATCCCGCGCCCGGTCCGGCGATCACCAGATCGGTCTTGGCTGAAACCGAGCCGGAGACGCGCGCGCCCAGCCGTTCCGCCTGCGCCTTGGCCTCGTCGCGGCTCACCGCTTCCAGGGTGCCGGTGAACACCAGCGTCTTGCCGGTCACCTCCGAGTCGCGCGATTCGACCACGAAGGCCGGCGGCGCTACTTCGCCCAGCAGATCGGTCCATGCGGTGC
Organism: Sphingomonas sp. 22176; assembly: GCF_052045505.1. NCBI lineage: Bacteria > Pseudomonadati > Pseudomonadota > Alphaproteobacteria > Sphingomonadales > Sphingomonadaceae > Sphingomonas > Sphingomonas sp. 22176. The sequence goes on from NZ_JBQEPL010000001.1 coordinate 982,121, forward strand.
GGTTGTGCGGCTCGTGGAAGAAGTCCGCCAGGGCATGGCCGACCGCGGCGCCGACATTCTCGACGCCGATCCGCTCGGCGATCGCCTTGTCGAGCCGGGTGCGGTGCTTGGCTTCGGTCTCGCCGAGCTGGGGCGGCAGGGCATCGCGCAGCGCGATCAGTTCGTCGGCGAGTGCTTCCAGGGCGGGGAGGGTGACGTAGCGCTTGAGCAGGTCGCGCGCGGTGATCGCGCCGATATGGCGGATGCCGAGGCCGAACAGCAGCCGCGCGGCGTCGGGCGCGCGCTTCGCCTCGATCGCGGCGAGCAGGCCGTCGACTGACTTTTCCTGCCAGCCCTCGCGGCCGAGCAGCTGGTCGCGGTGTCGGGCGAGGCGGAAGATGTCGGCGGGTTCTGCGATCCAGCCAAGGTCGAGCAGCTCGATCAGCGTCTTTTCGCCCAGCCCGTCGATATCGAGCGCGCCGCGGCTGACGAAATGCTTCAGCCGCTCCAGCCGCTGGGCCGGGCAGATCAGTCCACCGGTGCAGCGGACATCGACTTCGCCTTCTTCGGCCACCGCTTCGGAGGCGCAGATCGGGCAATGGGTGGGAAAGTGCCAGTCCGCGCGGGGTTCGTCGCGGGTGAGGTTCTCGACGATCTGCGGGATCACGTCCCCTGCCCGCTGGAGCACCACGCGGTCGCCGGGGCGAACGCCCAGCCGTGCGATCTCGTCGGCATTGTGCAGCGTCGCGTTGCTGACGACGACACCGCCCACCGTCACCGGCTCCAGCCGGGCGACCGGCGTGAGCTTGCCGGTACGGCCGACCTGAATGTCGATCGCCTGGAGCGTGGTCTGGGCGCGCTCGGCGGGGAATTTGTGGGCAAGGCCCCAGCGCGGCGCGCGGCCGACATAGCCGAGCCGCTCCTGCCAATCGAGCCGGTCGACCTTGTAGACCACCCCGTCGATGTCGAACGGCAGGTCGGCGCGACGCGTCTCGATCGCGCGGTACTGGGCGAGCGCATCCTCCAGCGTGGGCGCGCGGACGAAGAGGTCGGACACCGGGAAGCCCCAGGCGCGGATGCGCTCGATCGCCTCATATTGCTTGTCGGCGAGCGGCGCGCTCAGTTCGCCCCAACCCCAGGCGAGGAAGCGCAGGGGGCGCGTCGCGGTGACGGCGGCGTCCTTCTGGCGCAGCGATCCGGCGGCGGCATTGCGCGGATTGGCGAACTGGCGGGCTTCCTTGCCGCTCTCTTCGGCCTCGACGAGCAGCCGAGCGTTGAGCGCAGCGAAATCGGCCTTGGCCATATAGACCTCGCCGCGCACTTCGCACACCGTCGGGGCGTCTTCCATCCGCTGCGGAATGTCCGCGATGGTGCGGACATTGGGCGTTACATCCTCGCCGACTCGGCCGTCGCCGCGGGTGAGCGCCTGGACCAGCACGCCATTTTCGTAGCGCAGCGAGCAGGATAGGCCGTCGATCTTGGGCTCGGCGGTCAGTTCGACGGGTGCGTCGTCGGCCAGCTTGAGGAAACGGCGGACTCGGCCGAGAAAGTCGGCGACGTCCTCGTCGGCAAAGCCATTATCCAGGCTGAACATCTGCCGCGCATGCGCCACCTTGGCCAGCGGGCCGGAGGGCGTTGCACCTATCTGCCGAGATGGCGAATCGGCGCGGACGAGGTCCGGGAAGGCGGCCTCGATCTCGGCATTGCGTCGGACCAGCGCGTCGAAGTCGGCGTCGCTGATCTCGGGTGCGTCCGCGTCGTGATAGCGGCGGTTATGGTGCGCGATCTCGGCGGCGAGCGTCTCCAGCTCGGCGGCGGCGTCTTCGGGCGTGCGGGGCAGCGTCATGCCGCGCAGCTAGGGGAAGGACGCGCGGGGGATCAAGCCTCCTCCTCCGCCGGGTCGAGCGGGCGGGTCGCCCAGCTGGCGTAGAGGGTAGGGACGGCCGAATACAGCGTCATCAGGAAGAAGGTGCAGCCCATTGCACGGAAGCTCGTCGCCGATGCAGGCCAGTTGCCCAGCGCGGCGGCGGCGGTGAAAGTGCAGAACAAGGCCAGTCCCGCAAACGCCATGCTGGCAAAGGCAACGAGAAACGCGCGGCGGCGGAGATCGCGGTCCCATTCATCGACCGATTCCGCGGTGCCCCAGGGCTTTATCGGGCCGAAGATGGGGCAGAAGATGGCGATCACGAAGCCGCATATCAGCAGCGCATGCCCGAAAAAGGCGAGCGGTGCGGTCGACAGGAAGTCGATCGCCAGGCCGGGTATCGCCAAGGCCAGCGCCACCACCGGTGTCCAGCGCAGCAGACGGCGCCGTGGCTTGCCTTCGGCGAAAGCAGGGATGCCGGTGCGGCGGGAAAGGTCGTCGAGCGTCGTGATCAGGCCTCGGGTCACGCGGCATCCTCCTCGGAAAGGGTTCCCGCACGTTGCAGCGCGGTGGCCACCGGTTCGAACGGTTCGAAGGAAAAAAGCAGTTCCACCGGCACGCCGAACACCCGTGCGATGCGCATCGCGAGTTCCAGGCTGGGCTTGTAGTCGCCGCGTTCGAGATATCCGATCGTCTGAGGATTCACCTCCACCGCCTCGGCCAGCGCGCGCCGGGTCATGCCGGATTCTGCACGGAACAGCGCGATGCGGTTGTGAAGGGTCATGGAACGATCGGCTCCGTGGTGCGATTCGTTGTGTATACACAACATAGCTTCGGGTCAATGTACTGGGGTGCACCCGCGTACGGGGTTGATCTGTGACGACGTGGTTGCGAGAGGAGCGCATGGCGATGGCAAGGACGTTCGCGCGCTGGCTGGTTGCCGCGCTGCTCTGGATCGTGGTGGCGCTATGCCTGTTTCTGACGCTGGTGCCGCCGTTCCTCGATCGCATCTATTATCGCGGCGCCGAGACCGGGCATTTCGACGGGGACCATTTTGCCAATCCCGACGGTGAAACCGCGCCGGCCCCGGCGCTCGCCTTCGTGTTCCTAGCGCACCGCGTCGTCAATGCGATGCAGCAGCCGCCCTGGCCGGCGCGGGTTCCCGTCACCCAGGGGCACCCCGCGGCGCGGGTCGACGGGCAGGCGATGAAGGTCACCTGGATCGGCCATGCCAGCCTGCTGATCCAGACCCAGGGCCTCAACATCCTCACCGATCCGGTGTGGAGCGACGTGGCGGGGCCGCTCGGCCTGGGTCCGAAGCGGGTGGCCGCGCCGGGCGTGCGGCTTGCCGACCTGCCGAAAATCGACCTGATCGTCGTCAGCCACAACCATTACGACCATCTCGACCTCGCGACGCTGAAGACGGTCTGGCAGCGCGACCGGCCGCTGATCGTCACCGGGCTCGGCAACGACAGCGTGATCGGGCAGGCGGGCGTGCCGGCGCGGGGGCTCGACTGGGGACAGCGGCTGACGCTCAAGCCCGGCATCGACGTGGTCGTTACCCGCAACCATCATTGGAGCAGCCGCTGGTTCGCCGACCGCAATCGCGCGCTCTGGTCGAGCTTCGTGGTGACGCTGCCGGGCGGCAACCTGTTCTTCGCCGGCGATACCGGCTGGGGCGACGGCAAATGGCCGGCCGAGGCGGCTGCGCTGGGGCCGGTGCGGTTTGCGGCGATTCCGGTGGGAGCGTTCCGCTTCAAGCCGGGACAGATGGGGGCCGATGCACATATCGGTCCGCGCGACGCGATCCGGGTGTGGGATCAGCTCGGCCGACCTTGGGCGCTGCCGATCCATTGGGGCACGTTCCGGCTTTCGTGGGAGGCGTATCGCACGCCGCCGGACATGCTGGCGGCGATGCTGCGCTGTGGCGGCACCGATCCTCGCCGCTTCGTCGACCATCCGATCGGGCAAGGCTTCGACGTGCCGGCGATCGGTACCCCGCCACCGCCGCCGAACGATCAGAGGATCGCGACCTGCCGTGCCGAGGGCCGCTTCGATCGCTTTCGCTGAGGTTGAGAGGCTTCGCAACCGTTCCTAAGAAGGTGCGAGGGCGGGGACGAATGCAGCACGATAGCGGCGCGGGGCGCCATCTTGAAACGAGCGGCGCGCGGCTGGGCAAGGCGCTGGCGGCGGGAAGCGGCCTCGGCGGGCTACTGATCCTGATGCTGCTGATCGCAGCGGGGCAGCGGGCGCCGCTTGCGTTGCTGGCGGGCTGGGCGGTGGGCACGCTGTTCGCGAGCATGGCGCTCGCGGCGGTCGGCGGCCCGATCTGGCTGCTGCTGCACGCCATCGGGTTGCGACGGGGGCGCTACGCCGCCGCGGTGACGGGCCTGCTCGGGCTGGGCCTGTTCGTCGGCGCGCAGAGCGGCAGCGTCATGTTCAGCCTGGCGCCGATCGACACGCGCAGCTGGCTGCTGGGCCTCGCATTCAAGCTCGCCCAGGCCGCAGCGGTGACGCTGCTCGCGGGCGGCATCGGCCTCGCAATGTGGCGCATCGCCTATCGCCCAAGGCCCTGATCGCCCAAGTTCCTGATCGAAAGGCCGCTTTTCAGACGGCGCCCTGCACCCCATATTCCGACCATGGCGATCCAGATCCGGACCAACCTTGCCGAGCCCGAGACGGGGCAGGCGTTCATCCCCCACCGCCCGCAGCGCCCGGAAAAGGCGGAGGGCGGCAAGAAGTTCAAGCTCGTCTCAGAATATCAGCCCTCGGGCGACCAGCGCTTCGCGATTCCGGAGCTGGTCGAGCAGGCGCGGGCGGGCGAACGCGACCAGGTGCTGCTCGGCGTCACCGGATCGGGCAAGACCTACACCATGGCCAAGGTGATCGAGGAGCTGCAGCGCCCCGCGCTGATCCTCGCGCCGAACAAGATCCTCGCCGCGCAGCTCTATGGCGAGTTCAAGAGCTTCTTCCCCGAGAACGCGGTCGAATATTTCGTCAGCTATTACGATTACTATCAGCCCGAGGCCTATGTGCCGCGGTCGGACACGTATATCGAGAAGGAAAGCTCGATCAACGAGGCGATCGACCGGATGCGCCATGCCGCGACCCGCTCGCTGCTGGAGCGCGACGACGTGATCATCGTCGCCTCGGTCTCGTGCCTCTACGGTATCGGCTCGGTCGAGACCTATTCGGCGATGATCTTCGACCTGAAGAAGGGGCAAGTGGTCGACCAGCGCGAGATCATCCGCAAGCTGGTCGCGCTCCAGTACAAGCGCAACGATGCCGCCTTCGGGCGCGGCGCTTTCCGGGTGCGCGGCGACAATCTGGAGCTGTTCCCGTCGCACTATGAGGATACCGCCTGGCGGATCAGCTTCTTCGGCGACGAGATCGAGGAAATCGTCGAGTTCGATCCGCTGACCGGCAAGAAGGTGGCGAGCCTCGACTATGTCCGCGTCTATGCCAACAGCCACTATGTGACGCCGGGGCCGACGCTGAAGCAGGCGATGGAGGCGATCCGCCACGAGTTGACCGAGCGGCTGAAGGAGCTCGAGATCGAGGGCAAGCTGCTGGAATTGCAGCGGCTGGAGCAGCGCACCAATTTCGACCTGGAGATGATCGCGGCTACGGGCAGTTGCGCGGGCATCGAAAATTACAGCCGCTTCCTCACCGGCCGCCTGCCCGGCGAGCCGCCGCCCACGCTGTTCGAATATCTGCCCGAGAACGCGCTGCTGTTCGTCGACGAAAGCCACCAGACGATCGGCCAGATCAACGGCATGTCGCGCGGCGACCACAAGCGGAAATTGACGCTCGCCGAGTACGGCTTCCGCTTACCGAGCGCGATCGACAACCGGCCGCTGCGCTTCAACGAGTGGGACGCGATGCGGCCGCAGACCACCTATGTCTCGGCGACCCCCGGCGACTGGGAAATGGAGCGCACCGGCGGCGTGTTCGTCGAGCAGGTGATCCGCCCCACCGGACTGATCGACCCGCCGGTGGAGATCAAGCCGGTCGAGGAGCAGGTCCAGGACCTGATCCAGGAGTGCAAGGCGACCGCCGCCAAGGGCTATCGCACGCTGGTCACCACGCTCACCAAGCGCATGGCCGAGGACCTGACCGAATATATGCACGAGGCGGGCGTGAAGGTCCGCTACATGCACTCGGATACCGAGACGCTGGAGCGCATCGAGCTGATCCGCGACTTGCGGATGGGCGTGTACGACGTGCTGATCGGCATCAACCTGCTGCGCGAGGGGCTCGACATCCCGGAATGCGGGCTGGTCGCGATCCTCGATGCGGACAAGGAGGGCTTCCTGCGCTCCGAGACCTCGCTGATCCAGACGATCGGCCGCGCCGCGCGCAACGTCGAGGGGCGGGTGATCCTCTATGCCGATCGCATGACAGGCAGCATGGAACGCGCGCTTGCCGAGACCGGTCGCCGCCGCGAGAAGCAGATGGCGTACAACCTCGAACACGGGATCACGCCCGAGACGGTCAAGAAGAACATCGGCGACATCATCGCGCATGTATCGAGCAAGGACCAGGTGACCGTGGAGATCGACGCCGATCGCCCGCACATGGTCGGCCACAATCTGCGCGGCTATATCGAGGAGCTCGAGAAGAAGATGCGCGACGCCGCCGCGAACCTGGAGTTCGAGGAAGCCGGCCGCCTGCGCGACGAGATCCGCGCACTGGAGGCGGAGGAGCTCGGGCTGCCCGAGGGCGAGCGCAAGGCGCCGCTGATGGGGCGCAGCAACGAGGGCAAGCCGGGCACGCGCAAGACGCGTTATGGCAAGCAGACCAAGACGAAGTTCGGCGGGCCGCGGCGGGGGTAGGTCGGGCGGTCGTCTCGATCTTCCAGTCCGTCGTGCATCGCGGTTCGTGCAGTTGAGCCGCGGCCCGCTCGCGTCCATAAGCCCGGCCATGCGTTTGCTTTCCCTGTTCGCCGGCGTCGGCCTCTTCGCGCTCGCCGGTTGCGTGCCTGCTCCCTCCACGCCGCCGCCTGCGCCTGCGCCCCGGCCCGTGCCGGTGCCTGCTCCGCCGCTGCCGCCCGCGCCCAAGCCGGCGATCGGCGCGGACTGGCGGGACTGGCCGCTCACGCCCGGCGATTGGCGCTATCGGGCAGGCAGCGCGACCTATGGCGTTGCCGGTGGCGCCCCGCTCGCGACCCTGCGCTGCGATCTGGCGATGCGGCGCGTGACGCTGGCGCGCACCGGCACGGCGCCGACGACGCTCACGCTGCGCACCACCAGCGCCGTGCGCGCGATCCCGGCCACGCCCGACGCCGCCGCGTCCGGCATGCTCGCCATGGCCTTCGCGGCGAACGACAGCTTCCTCGACGCGATCGGCTTCAGCCGCGGAAGGTTCGTGATCGAGGGGGGAGGGCTGCCGACCCTCGTGATCCCGGCCTGGCCGGAGATCCTGCGGGTGGTGGAGGACTGCCGCAAATAAGCGACGCGGCGGACCGCTTTGGCCCAGACATCCAGAATCGCACCGATAAAATTCTTTTACAAGACTTGTTCTGCGACTCAGGGTCATCCTACATGTCAAGTGTGTCGAGAGGCACAGGCTCTTCAACAAGCGAAAGGAGGTGATCCGATGTCTCATGGTTCAGCAGTGAGGTCGGTTCAGTTCGTTCGGGAGACGCGCCGCTGATCCTGCCGCGTGGATGGAAGCCCTCCATCCATATGCCGCCGGGAGGTATCCTCCTCCAATCAACGCCGGCAGTTGCAGGTAATGCGGTCCGCATGGTCTCCCGGGCTGGAGCTCTCCGGCCGCTGACCATGTCGGGGGTCGCCGGGTACCTTGGAGAAGGGCCCGGCGGCCTCTTTCATTTTGGACCTATTGATATGTGGCGCACCGCTACGCCTTTTAGTTATCGGAAAGTTACGCTTCCGATATGGAGTTGCCCCAACTAGGCAGCGCCCGAGTCGGCAGGGCAGAGCCGCACGCTCCAGGGGTTTTTGGCAGCGGAGCGCCCAATGCGGCAGGCAGAGCAGGGAGACGCAGACGCGGCGCGCGGCGCCTGTCTGCGCACGATGCTGGAAGCATTGCCCTCGCCAGTGCTGCTGATCGACCAAGCCAACCGCATTGTCGACGTGAACCAGGCGTTTTGCGATCTCGCGGGCAGAGATCGGGACTATTGGCTCTCGACCCCCAGCGAAACTTATCTCACCCAAGAACAACTCGCCCGCTTCAGCTTCGAACGCGCCCAGGTCTTCGCTACCGGCAAGGACCTGGAGACCGAGGAGGTGATCAAGGGGCATGATGGCACCCGCCGTAATGTCGTCACCCGTCGCCGCCGCATCCTTATCGGCGACACGCCGCTCGTGCTGACCATCCTGACCGACATCACGCCGCTGCGCACGGCGGAGGCGCATATCCGCCATCTCGCCTATCACGACGCGTTGAGCGGCCTGCCCAATCGCGCGGCGCTCAACGAACAGCTGGCGACGGCGCTGGCGGACGGCGCACCCGCACTGCTGCTGATCGATCTTTACCAGTTCAAGGACATCAACGACGCTTTCGGCGATGCGGTCGGCGATGCCCTGCTCCGGGCTTTTGCCTACCGGCTCGCGGGCGCTGCCCGCGGGTCGGACCGGGTGGCGCGCACCGGCGGCGACAGCTTCGCGGTGCTTGTCGACGACTGCCACGACAGCGTTGCGGCCGAGGCCGAATGCCGAAGGCTGCTCGCGCTGGTCGACGCGCCGTTCATCGGTGGTGCCGTGGCGGCAACGCTGGGCGTCTCGATCGGCTGCGCCTGGGCCGAGTCGGGCCTGTGCGCGGACGAGCTTCACCGCAGGGCCGAGTTCGCGCTGTATGAGGCCAAGCGGCAGCCGGCCAACGAGTTCCGCCTGTACGATGCGGCACTCGCCGCCGAGGTGCAGGCGCGTCGTACGCTGGAGGCGGACTTGCGCACTGCGCTTACTGCGGGCGACCAGTTCGACGTTCACTACCAGCCGGTGATCGACGCCGGCGGCCACCGCGTCGTTGGTGTCGAGGCGCTGGTGCGGTGGCAGCATCCGCAGCAGGGCATGATCCCGCCCGTCCGCTTCATACCGATTGCGGAGGCGAGCGGGCTGATCGTGCCGCTCGGCGAATGGGTGCTCGATCGGGCGGTGGCGATGATGGCGCGCTTCCCGGCGCTGTCGCTGGCGGTCAACCTGTCGCCGATCCAGCTGCGCAGCCCGGGGATCGAGACGCGCATCCTTGCCGTTCTCGCCCGCCATGGCATGGATCCGCGGCAGCTCCAGCTCGAAGTCACCGAAAGCACGATGCTGGCGATGGATACCGGCGTCGAACTGGCGCTCGCGCGGCTGCGCGAGGTCGGCGTGCAGCTGGTGCTCGACGATTTCGGCACCGGCTGCTCCAGTCTGTCGCACCTCCACAAACTGGCGGTGGATCGGGTGAAGATCGACCAGAGTTTCGTTCGCGATCTCGGCCGTTCGCAGGATGCGCGGGCGATCATCCAGGCGGTGCTGGGGATCGGCCAGTCGCTCGGCATCGGGGTGACCGCGGAGGGGGTGGAAGACGAATTGCAGCGGGGATTCCTGCGCGCGTTCGGCTGCCACGAATATCAGGGCTATCTGTTCTCGCGTCCCTTGCCGACCGCGGACGCCGTGGCGTTCCTCGAAGCGCACATGGAACGCGCGGCCGCCTAGGCCTCCTTGGCCAGACCCTTCAGCTTATAGAGCACGTCCAGCGCCTCGCGCGGGCTGAGGGCGTCGATGTCGAGGGCGTCCAGTTCGTGGCGCAGCGCGTCGACCTTCTCTTCCTCGACCGGCGCGGCGGCGGCGAACAGGGGCAGGTCGTCGAGGCCAGCGGCCAGCCCGCCGGTTTTGGCGCGGCCGGCTTCCAGCTTGTCGAGCACGGCTTTGGCGCGCTTGACCGTGGCGGGCGACATACCGGCGAGGCGGGCGACGGCGATGCCGTAGCTGCGATCCGCCGGCCCCTCGGCCAGCTCATGGAGCAGCACCAGTTCGCCCTTCCATTCGCGGGCGCGGACATGGTGGAGGGTGAGCGCGTCGCAGCGCTCGGCCAGCCGGGTCAGCTCGTGATAATGGGTGGCGAACAGGCAGCGGCAGCGATTTTCCTCGTGAATCGCCTCCACCACCGCCCAGGCGATGGCGAGCCCGTCATAGGTCGAGGTGCCGCGGCCGACCTCGTCGAGGATCACGAAGCTGCGCGGGGTGGCCTGTGCCAGGATCGCCGCCGTCTCGACCATCTCGACCATGAAGGTCGAGCGGCCGCGGGCGAGATTATCCGAGGCGCCGACGCGGCTGAACAGCCGGTCGACCAGCCCCAGCGTAGCGCGTGTGGCGGGAACGTAGCTGCCGGCCTGCGCCAGCACCGCGATCAGTGCGTTCTGGCGAAGGAAGGTCGATTTGCCGCCCATGTTCGGGCCGGTGACAAGCCACAGGCGCGAGTCTTCGGAGAGCGTGCAGTCGTTGGCGACGAAGCGGCCGCCGGCGCGCGCCACGGCGGCTTCCACTACCGGATGGCGACCGCCTTCGATCTCGAAGCAGCTATGCTCGACCAGCTCGGGGCGCGTCCATCCGCCTTCGGCCGCGCGTTCGGCAAGGCCGGCGGCGACGTCGATTCGGGCGAGCGCGTCGGCGGTGGCGGCGATCGGCTCGCGGCGGGCGAGCGCCTGGCCGGTCAGGTCCTCCAGATGCGCCGACTCCGCGGCGAGGGCGTGGGTACCGGCCTGAGTCACCTTGACCGCGACGTCGTGCAGCTCGGGCGCGTTGAAGCGGACGACGCCCGCCAGCGTCTGGCGGTGGGTGAAGCCGCTGTCGGGCTTCATCAGCGCGTCGGCCGAACGGGCGGGGACTTCGATATGATAGCCGAGCACGCCGTTGTGGCGGATCTTGAGCGCGTTGATACCGGTGCGGGAGCGATACTCGGCTTCCAGCAGGGCGATGGCGCGTCGGCCGCCCGCACCCGCATCGCGCAGATCGTCGAGTGCGGCGTCATAGCCCTCGGCGATATAGCCGCCATGCGCGGCATCGACCGGCGGCTCGGGGACGAGCGCGCGGGTGAGCAGGTCGATCAGCGCGCCATGGCCGCGCAGCTGGGGCGCGAGCTCGCGGAGCAGGGCGGGGGCGTCGGCCAACCGGTCGAGCTTTTCGCCCAGCCGCCAGGCACCGTCTAGGCCGTCACGGAGCTGCCCGAGATCGCGGGGAGAGCCGCGCCCGGCGGCAAGGCGGCCGAGCGCGCGGCCAATATCGGGGAGCGCGCGCAACGTCGCGCGGATGTTGTCGCGCAGGCCGGCATCGTCGTGGAACAACGTGACCAGATCCAGCCGGGCGTCGATCGCCGCGCGGTCCATCAGTGGTGCGGCGATGTCTGCGCCGAGCAGGCGGGCGCCTGCGCCGGTCACGGTACGGTCGACCGCGTCGAGCAGGCTGCCCTTGCGCGCACCGGCGGCGCTGATGGTGAGTTCCAGGCTCTCGCGCGTCGCCGCGTCGATCGCCATCGCCGCTTCGGCGCGGCTGACGCGGGGCGGGCGGAGGAAGGGGAGCGAGCCCTTGGCGGTATGCTCCAGATAGGCGACCAGCCCGCCCGCCGCGGCGAGCCCGGCGCGCGAAAATTGCCCGAAGCCGTCAAGCGTCGCCACGCCGAACAGTCGCTTCAGCCGCGCTTCGCCGCTGGCGCTGTCGAAGTCGAGCTTGGGGCGTAGTGCCGTTGCGAGTTCGGCGAAGTCGGTCGCGTCGCAGGCGATCGTCTCGGCGGGATTGAGGCGGGCGAGTTCGGCACTCAGCCGCGCTGCGTCGGTCTCGATCAGCTCGAAGCGGCCGGTGGAGATATCGGCACAGGCAATCGCGACGCCGCCGCCTGCTTCGCCCACCGCGACGCACCAGTTGGCCGTGCGGCTGTCGAGCAGTGCTTCCTCGGTCAGCGTACCGGCGGTCACCACCCGGATGATCGCGCGGGAGACCAGCGCCTTCGAACCCGCGCGCTTCTTCGCTTCCTCGGGCGTTTCGGTCTGATTGGCGATGGCGACGCGGTGACCCGCCTTGATCAGCCGGGCGAGATAGGCCTCCATCGCGTGGACCGGCATGCCGCACATCGGGATCTTGTCGCCCTCATGCTCGCCGCGCGAAGTGAGCGCTATGTCGAGCACCGAACTCGCCGTCTTCGCGTCCTCGAAGAACAGCTCGAAGAAGTCGCCCATGCGGTAGAACAGCAGGCAATCCCCCGCCTCTTCCTTGAGCGCGAGATACTGGGCCATCATCGGAGTAGGGGCGGCAGAGGACATCGTGCCTCGCTACCGGAAGCACGGGGGGCGGCACAAGCCGCGGCCATGGGGTGACGCTGGTGGAAACTGGGGATAAGGCACGGGCCATGACCTTCTTTTCCGCGCAGACGGGCAAGGCAGCGGTGTTGCGCTGGCGGTGGATCCTGCTGCTGTCGCTGCTGTCGATCCTGCCCTTTCTGTTCGTGCGGGTGCCGCCGCTGGTCGACGTGCCGGGGCATATCGGGCGGTTCGCGGTGCAGCTGGCCCCGGCGGAGAACATCCTTCATCGCTATTTCGTCTTCACCTGGCGGCCGACGCTCAACCTGGGCGCGGACCTGATCGTCCAGGCGCTGCATCCGCTGCTAGGGCCGGTTGCGGCGATGTGGCTGGTCTGCGAGGCGGTGCCTGCGCTGACCGTGCTGGGGCTGCTGGCCGTCACCCGGCGGCTGAATCCACAGGGTACCGCGGCGCTGCCTTTCGCGCTGCTGTTCGTCTACAACGATTCCTTTCTGTGGGGCTTCGTCAACTATGCGCTGAGCGCGGCATTGTCGCTGTGCGGCTGGGCGCTGTGGATGGCGCTGGACCGGTGGCGGTGGCTGCGGGCGCTGATCTTCGCGCTGTTCGCCCCGGCGCTGTTCCTGGGGCACGGCGAAGGCGGCGCGCTGCTGTTGCTGTGGGTGGCCGCGTGGGAGGCGGAGCGGATCGGGCGCTGGTGGCAGCCACGCGGCCTCGCGACGCTGGCCGCCAGGCTCTGGCCGTTCCTGTTCGTCGCGGTGCCGGTGCTGCTCTCGGCAGGCGGGGAGAAGGGCGGCAAGACCGTCTGGGATTTCCCCGGCAAGATCGACGCGCTGTTCAACATGCTGCGCGACCAGAACATGGTGTTCGACTTGGCGAGCCTCGGTGTCGCCTTCGCGGTGCTGCTGTTCGGCCGGCTGCGCGGCGCCCGGCTGGCGCGCGGGGGCAGGCTGGCGGTCTGGGCCAGCTTCGCCCTGTTCCTGGCGGCGCCCTACCAGCTTTCCGGGACCGCCAATGTCGATGCGCGGCTGATCGCGCATGCGATGCTGCTGGCGCTGGCGCTGCAGGACTGGAGCGGCGTGCAGCGCCGTCCGCGCGCCTGGGTCGCGGCAGCGGGTGTCGCGCTGCTGGTGCTGCGCTTCGGCGTGACCACGGCGAGTTTCGTCGGCTATGGCCAGCGCTACCACCGCGAGCTGCAGGCGCTCGATCATGTCGCTCGGGGCAGTCGGGTGCTGAACCTGACGCTGGCCGATTGCGGCGTGCGTGCCTGGCGCAACCCGCGGATCAGTCACCTCGCCAATCTCGCCACGCTGGAGCGCGATGCCTGGGTGAACGCGCACTGGGCGGTCAAGTCGGTGCACCTGCTTGAATCGCGCTATGCCCCGTCCGGCTTCGCCACCGACCCATCCCAGCTGGTGTCGCCATCCGATTGCGTAGGAACCACCGGCGCGGGCCGGCACCGCCACAGCATCGCGCAAGTCGCACCGACGCTGCCGCTCGACCAAGTCGACTATCTCTGGCTGATCGACGTGGAGCTTCCGCCCGGCTTTCGCGACCCGCGGCTGATGCCGATCTGGCAGTCCGGCGACAGTAAGCTGTACGCAATTCATCATATTAAAGCGACGTAGGGGAAAGCGAGGAAAACGCCTTCTGCGGTTTGCAATCGCTGCTTCGGGCTGCTTTAGGGACGCAAACAGTCAACGAAGTTAGGAGCCGAGCGGATGGCCGAAGAGAGCAACGTCCAGTTTTCCGATCGGGAGGCGCTGCGCTATCACGCCGAGGGCCGCCCCGGTAAGATCGAGATCGTAGCCTCCAAGCCCATGGCGACCCAGCGCGACCTCGCGCTGGCCTATTCGCCTGGCGTGGCCGTGCCGGTGCTGGCGATCGCCGAAAATCCTGCGCTCGCCTATGACTATACCGCCAAGGGCAACCTCGTTGCCGTGATCTCCAATGGTACCGCTATCCTGGGCCTGGGCAATCTCGGCGCGCTCGCCTCCAAGCCGGTGATGGAAGGCAAGGCGGTTCTGTTCAAGCGCTTCGCCGACGTCGACTCGATCGATCTCGAGCTCAAGACCGAGGATGTCGATCGCTTCATCGATGCGGTGGAGCTGATGGAGCCGAGCTTCGGCGGCATCAACCTGGAGGACATCAAGTCCCCCGAATGCTTCGTGATCGAGCAGACCCTGCGCGAGCGCATGAACATCCCGGTGTTCCATGACGACCAGCACGGCACCGCGATCATCGCCGCCGCCGGCATCATCAACGCGCTGTACCTCACCGGCCGCGACCTGAAGACGACCAAGATCGTCGTCAACGGCGCCGGCGCCGCCGCGATCGCCTGCACCGAGCTGATCAAGGCGATGGGCCTGCCGCAGGACAACCTCCTGATGTGCGATCGCACCGGCGTGATCTACCAGGGCCGTGAAGGCGTGAACCAGTGGCAGTCGGCGCACGCCGCCAAGACCGATCGCCGCACGCTGGCCGAGGCCCTGGACGGTGCCGACGTGTTCCTCGGCCTTTCCGCCGCCAACGCCCTGCCGGCCGAACTCCTCGCCAAGATGGCGCCGAAGCCGATCATCTTCGCGATGGCCAATCCGGATCCCGAGATCACTCCGCCGGAGGCCAAGCGCGTGCGCCCGGACGTGATCATCGCCACCGGCCGTTCGGACTATCCGAACCAGGTCAATAACGTACTGTGCTTCCCGTTCATCTTCCGCGGTGCGCTCGACGTGCGTGCGACCGGGATCAACGACGCGATGAAGGTCGCCGCCGCCCGCGCGCTGGCCGAACTCGCCCGCCAGCAGGTGCCGGAAGAAGTCGCGACCGCCTATGGCACCTCGCACAGCTTCGGCCCGGACTATATCATCCCGACGCCATTCGATCCGCGCCTGATCGAGATCATCCCGGCGGCGGTGGCGCAGGCGGCGATGGATTCGGGCGTGGCGACGCGGCCGATCATCGACATGACGGCCTATCGCCAGCAGCTGCGGGCGCGCATGAACCCGACCACGTCGGTGCTCAGCATGGCCTATGAGGGTGCGCGCGCGAAGCCGAAGCGCGTCATCTTCGCCGAGGGCGAGGAAGAAGTGGTGCTGCGCGCCGCGATTGCCTTCCAGGAAGGCGGCTATGGCACGCCGGTGCTGGTCGGTCGCGAGTCGGTGCTCGATCAGTTGCGCACGCTCGGCGCCAACCCTGATCATTTCGAGCTGCACAACAGCGTCAACTCGCCGCTGGTCGAAGAGATGGTGGAGACGCTGTACCAGCGCCTCCAGCGTCGCGGCTATCTGCGCCGCGATTGCGAGCGGATGGTCAATCGCGACCGCAACATCTTCGGCTCGCTGCTGCTCCGCCTCGGCCATGCCGATGCGATGATCACCGGCGTCACCCGCACCTATGCCGAGACGATGCGCCAGGTGCGCCGCGTAATCGATCCGGTCGACGGCCGCACGCCCTTCGGCATCCATGTGCTGGTCGGCCAGTCGCACACCGTGTTCATCGCCGATACCACGGTGAGCGAGCGACCGAGCGCCGAGGAACTGGCCGACATCGCCGAGCGCACCGTGCAGGTCGCCCGCCGCATGGGGCATGAGCCGCGGGTCGCGCTGCTCAGCTACTCGACCTTCGGCAACCCCGAGGGCAAGTGGATCGACAATATCCGTGACGCGGTGAAGGTGCTCGACGAACGCGGCGTGACCTTCGAATATGAAGGCGACATGGCGCCGGACGTGGCGCTGAACCCCAAGCTGCTCGCCAACTATCCGTTCGCGCGCCTCTCGGGTCCCGCCAACATCCTGATCATGCCGGGCCTGCAGTCGGCCAACATCTCGGCCAAGCTGCTCCGCGAGCTGGGTGGAGACTCGACCATCGGCCCGATGCTGATCGGCATGGAGAAGTCGGTGCAGATCGCACCGATGACCTCCACCGCCAGCGAGCTGGTGACGCTGGCGGTACTGGCAGCCGGCGACATCGCGCGCTGAGGTTCAGGCGAGCATCGGCGGATCAGCCGTCGATGCTCGCCCCGAGCGAGGCGTTGACCAGCCCGCCGTCCACGGTGACGGTTTCCCCGACCAGATAATCCCCCGCCCGGCTGGCGAGGAAGATCGCGGCACCCGCCATGTCTTCGGCACCGCCGATGCGCTTGGCGGGGATCGCCTGCGCCACCGTGCCGCCATGGTCACGGGCAGCCTTGTTCATGTCGCTGGGGAAGGCGCCGGGGGCGATCGAAGTGACGTGGATCTGGTCTCGGACCAGCCGCGCCGCCATGCGCCGGGTCAGGTGGATCAGCGCCGCCTTCGATGCCTGGTAGCTATAGGTCTCCCACGCATTCAGCCGCTGGCCGTCGATCGAGGTGATGTTGATCACCTTGGCGGGGCGTTCCGCGCTGCCCGCCGCCTTGAGCAACGCGTGCAAGGCCTGGGTGAGGAAGAAGGGCGACTTGACGTTCAGGTCCATCACCTTGTCCCAGCCCTTTTCGGGGAAGCTCTCGAACGGCTCGCCCCACGCAGCGCCGGCATTGTTGACGAGGATGTCGAGCCGCGACTCGCGTGCGGCGAGGTCGGCAGCAAGCGCGCGGCAGCCTTCGACGGTCGAGACGTCATGCGGCAGGGCGATCGCGTTCGGGCCCAGTGCCGCAGCGGTCGCTTCGCAGGCGTCCGCCCGCCGCGACGACACGTACACCTTCGCGCCCGAGGCGACGAACCCCTCCGCGATCATCCGCCCGATCCCCCGCGATCCCCCGGTGACCAGCGCGACCCGACCATCGAGGCGAAACAGCGAAGCTACGTCCATCATTTGCTCCCTCTCCCTTCTGGGAGAGGGCCGGGGAGAGGGGCAGTCTCTCCGATCCGGCCCTTTGGTTCGTGTTGCCGACTGCCCCTCTCCCAAACCCTCTCCCCGGCGGGGAGAGGGCTTTTTACCCGCCGTGCTTCAGCGTCTCGCGGGCGATGATCAGTTGCTGTATCTGGCTGGTGCCCTCGTAGATCCGGAACAGCCGCACATCGCGGTAGAGCCGCTCGATCCCGTAATCGGCAATGTACCCCGCGCCCCCGAAGATTTGCACCGCGCGATCGGCCACCCGGCCGACCATCTCGCTGGCGAAATATTTGGCCGCCGCGGCTTCCATCGTGGTATTCGCGCCCGCATCCTTGGCGGCCGCGGTCTCCAGCACCAGCGCGCGGGCGGCGAGCGCCTCGGTCTTCGAATCCGCCAGCATCGCCTGGATCAGTTGGTGCTCGGCGATCGGCTTGCCGAATTGCTTGCGCTCGCTGGCATAGGCGACGCAGTCGGCGATCAGCCGCTCGGCGACGCCGACGCATACCGCCGCGATGTGCAATCGTCCCCGGTCGAGCACCTGCATCGCGATGCGGAATCCTTCGCCCTCCGCGCCCAGCCGGTTCTCGATCGGCACCGGCACATCCTCGAAGATCACGTCGGCGACGCGCGCCCCCTTCTGCCCCATCTTCTTTTCGGGCTCGCCGATCGACACGCCCGGCAGGTCGCGCGGCACCAGGAAAGCGGAGACACCGCGGCCGCCCGCTTCCTCGCCGGTGCGCGCCATTACGGTGAAGAGCTGCGCCTTGTCGGCATTGGTGATGTAGCGCTTGGTGCCGCTTAAGCGGTACACATTGCCGTCGCGCACCGCGCGTGTCTTCACGGACCCGGAATCGGAACCGACGTCAGGTTCCGTCAGCGCGAAGCTGGTGATGATCGCGCCGCGGGCGATCCTCGGCAGCCAGTGCGCCTTCTGCTCGGGCGTGCCGGCGATCACCAGACCCTGGCTACCGATGCCGACGTTGGTGCCGAACGCCGAGCGGAAGGCGGGGGTGGTGCGCCCCAGCTCGATCGCAACCCGGGCTTCCTCGGCCATGGTGAGGCCCAGCCCGCCATGTTCCTCGGCGATCGACAGGCCGAACAGGCCCAGCGCCTTCATCTCCTCGACGATCGCGTCGGGGATCGCGTCGGCCGCCTCCACTTCCGCCTCCAGCGGGCGCAGCCGCTCGGCGACGAAGCGGCGGACCGTGTCGATCAGCGCGTCGAACAGCTCGGGTTCGAGGGCCATGGCCATCCTCTCGGTTCTAATTGGCAGCAGGTATAACGGCTGGATGGCATGCCGCAAGCCGTACCCGATCTTCCAAAGTGTTTCGTTTGCCGGGGCGTACCCGCGTCTGTATCGGGGAGGGCGGGGGACGTAGTGGAGAATGAATTGATGGCCGGTCGCGCCGCCGACACCCCGCCCGTACCGCCGAGCCGGCGCGTGGCGACGCCGACGATGCTCGCTTATGGCTTCGGCGCCGCGGCGTACGGCGTGAAGGACTTCTGCTTCGTCACCTTCCTGCTGCTGTTCTATAACCAGGTGGTGGGTCTCCCCGCTGCGCAGGTCGGCTTCGTGATCATGTGTGCGCTGCTGGTCGACGCCTTTGTCGATCCGGCGATCGGCATGCTTTCGGACCGGACGCGGAGCCGCTGGGGGCGCCGCCATCCCTGGATGTATGCGGCGTGGCTGCCGATCGCGGTGGGCTGGCTGTTCCTGTGGAACCCGCCGGCGTGGAGCCAGCACGCGCTGCTCGGCTGGCTGTTCGTCACCGCGGTAGTGGTGCGCACCGCCGTGTCCGCCTTCGAGGTGCCGTCGCAGGCGCTGAGCCCCGAGCTCTCCTCCGACTATGAGGAGCGCACGCGGATCATGGCGTATCGCTTCCTGTTCGGCTGGGGCGGGGGCATGGCGATGCTGATGCTTTCCTATGGCTGGTTCCTCGCCGAGCGGACCGGCCAGCCGCACGGCCAGTTCGACCGCGCGGGCTACCCGGGCTTCGCCATCGGCGGGGCGGCGCTGATGGTGGTGGCTATCCTCGGCTCGGCACTCGGCACCCACCGCGAGATCAAGAACCTGCCGCCCGTGGAGATCACGCCCCAGCCGCTGCGCCAGAGCATCGCCGAGCTGTTCGCCACCCTGCGCAACCCGGCCTTCCTGGTGCTGATGACCGCGGCGCTCAGCTATTTCGTGGCGCAGGGCATCAGCTTCTCGATGTCCAACTATCTCTACGCCCATGTCTGGCACTTCGGGAACCTCGCCTTCCAGCTGCTCGGCGCGACGCTGTTCCTGGGCGTCGTCCTCGCCTTCCTGATTGCCCCGCGGATGGCGCGCTGGCTGGGCAAGCCGACCGCCGCGACCATCGCGCTGGTCGGTGCGGTGCTGCTGCTCGCCGCGCCCTATGTCCTTCGCTTGATCGGGCTGTTCCCGGTGCCCGGCGACCCGCTGCTGCTGCCGGTGCTGTTCACCATCTTCACCGTCAACGCGACCTTCGCGGTTTCCTCGACCATGCTCGGCGCCTCGATGCTGGCCGACGTGGTCGAGCACTCCGAGGTCGAGACCGGACGGCGTTCCGAGGGCGTGTTCTTCGCCGGCTTCTTCTTCGTCCAGAAATGCTCGAGCGGGCTCGGCATCTTCGCCACCGGCCTGATCCTCACCCTCTCCGGCTTTCCCGATGGTGCCAAGCCGGGGACGGTGCCCGAGGCGGTGATCGACCGGTTCACGCTGATCTTCTGCGCCGTCTACCTGGCGCTCGGCGGCATCGCGGCGTTCTTCTACCGGCGCTTCCCCTTCGGCAAGGCAGAGCATGCCGCCCGGCTGGCGCAGCTCGGCGCGCGGGCCGAGTAAGCGCGGAAATGCCCGCCAGGTCCTCGACCCGGCGGGCATCCTTTCCTCCCCAGGAAAACTGTCAGGCCACGCGGCCCAGGCGGTGGTAGAGGTTGGAGAACTTCACCGATTCCGGCTTGTCCTTCACCGCCTGCAGATGGGCCCCGACGGCCTCGCGGAGCAGGCGGAAATCCTCGGTGGAGAAGACGGCGCGGCTGCGCTGGGGTTCGTTCGACATGACATGCGCTCCTGTTATGCGGCTTGGGCGTTGAACTGGGCGGCTTCGGTGCTCTCGGCGAGCGCGGTGGTGGAGCTGGCGCCCCCCGCCACGGTCTGGGCGATCGCGTCGAAATAGCCGGTGCCGACCTCGCGCTGGTGGCGCGTCGCGGTATAGCCCTCGGCCTCCGCCGCGAACTCGGCCTGCTGGAGCTCCGAATAGGCCGCCATGCCGCGATCCCGATAGCCCCGTGCCAGCTCGTACATGCCGTAGTTGAGGCTGTGGAAGCCGGCGAGGGTGACGAACTGGAACTTGTACCCCATCGCCCCGATCTCGCGCTGGAAGCGGGCGATGTCGTCCTTGTCCAGGTTCTTCTCCCAGTTGAAGCTGGGCGAGCAATTATAGGCCAGCATCTTGTTCGGATGTGCCTTCTTGATCGCCTCGGCGAAGCGGCGGGCGTCGTCGAGATTGGGCTTCGACGTTTCCCACCATAGCAGGTCGGCATGGGGCGCGAACGCCAGCCCGCGCTGGATGCAGTGATCGACGCCGGTCCCATCCTTCAGGCGGAAGAACCCTTCGGGGGTCCGCTCGCCGGTGAGGAACTGGTGGTCGCGCTCGTCGACATCCGAGGTGATCAGCCGCGCGGATTCCGCATCGGTGCGGGCGCAGATCACCGTGGGCACGCCGCACACATCCGCCGCCAGCCGCGCCGCATCGAGGTTGCGGATATGCGCCTGGGTGGGGATCAGCACCTTGCCGCCCAAATGGCCGCACTTTTTCTCGCTGGCGAGCTGGTCCTCGTAATGCACGCCCGCCGCACCCGCCGCGATGTACGCCTTCATGATCTCGAAGCAGTTGAGCGGCCCGCCGAACCCGGCCTCTGCATCCGCCACGATGGGTGCGAACCAGTCGCGCGTCGCGCCGCCTTCCATATGCTCGATCTGGTCGGCGCGCTGGAGCGTCGCGTTGATCCGCTTCGCCAGCTCCGGCCCGGCATTGGCCGGGTAGAGCGACTGATCGGGGTACATCTGCCCGGCGGTATTGGCATCCGCCGCGACCTGCCAGCCCGACAGATAGATCGCCTTCAGCCCGGCGCGGACCATCTGCATCGCCTGGTTGCCCGACAAGGCGCCCAGCGCATGGACATAGTCCTCGGTGTGCAGCAGCTCCCACAGCTTGAGCGCGCCGCGGCGGGCCAGCGTATGCTCCACCGGCAGCGAGCCGCGCAGCCTGGCGACATCTTGCGCCGTGTAGGGGCGCTGGATGCCCTCGAACCGCCCGTCGGGGGCGGGGACCAGATCCTCGAAACCAAGCGACTGGGGCATTGTGAATTCCTTGACTGAATGTCTAAACCTTGTGTGGATAAGTTTAGGAAGTTCAGCCGCTGGGGGAATTCAACTTTGTCTTCGCACAGAGTGGGGGTGTGTGATAGGTTGCGGGACTCCCTTGTTGTGATGTAAAGTATTTACAAGATGAGCTGCGGTTTCTGAATGGGAACGTAGCAAGAACGCTTGGTGTAGGACAGCCTTGGTGGGGGAGTGCCGGCCCCATAGCCGTCATCCCGGCGGAAGCCGGGATCCATTGCCACTCCGCCGCGGCAAGAGGGCGACCGACAGGCGAATGGATCCCGGCTTTCGCCGGGATGACGGTGGAGGGGGTGTCCCCTTGATCCTCCCCGGCACGGGGAGGGAGACCGCCGCCGCGTCAGCGGCGTGGTGGAGGGGCCGCCGCACTAGCGGCGGTGCGGCGGGCGTGGCGATGGCGGGACTACAGCGCCTGCGGCGCGGCCCCTCCACCATTCGCTGCGCGAACGGTCCCCCTCCCCCAGCGAAGCTGGGGGAGGAATTTAGAAGGAGCAGGAGCACCCATGGCCGAACGCAAACTCTTCGCCGGGCACGCCATCCGGCGGCTCCGCTTCGAGATCGGCGTCACCCAGGCGGCGATGGCGGAGGCGCTGGAGATTTCGGCCAGCTATCTCAACCTGGTCGAGCGCAACCAGCGGCCGGTCTCCGCCGCGCTGATGCTCAAGCTGGCCGAGACCTATGACTTCGATCCCCGCCGCCTCACCGCGGCCGAGCCCGGCGGCGGGGCCGAGGCGCTGCGGCGGCGGCTGGCCGATCCGCTGTTCGCCGACATCCCCGTCGATCGCCACCAGCTCGGCGAATGGCTGGCCGCCGCCCCCGACGGCGCCGAGGCCTTTGCCCGCGCCTATGACCGGATGGGCGGCGGCGCCGCGCCCGCCCCAGGCGGCGCCGATCCCGGCCAACAGGTCCGCCGCGCGATCGAGCGCTGGCGTAACCATTTCGCCGATCTCGACGCCGCCGCCGAGGCGCTGGCCGACGAGCTGCGCATGGCCGGCGAGCCGTACGGCGCGATGGCCGATTGCCTGCGGGTGAAGCACCAGCTTGCCGTGCGCATCCTGCCCGCCGAGGTGATGGTCGATACCCTCAAGCGGCTCGACCTCCATGCGCGGCAATTGCAGCTTTCCGAGGCGCTCGATCCCAGCGCGCGCGCCTTTGCGCTGGCCGAGCAGCTGGCAGTAGAGGCGCGCGACGAGATCGAGGCGCTGGTCCGCGGCGCCGAGCTCGACCGGGTGGCCGCGCGGCTGTTCCGCCGCCACCTCACCGCCTATTTCGCCGCCGCGGTGATGATGCCCTATGCCCGCTTCCTGCGCGCGTGCGAGGCCAGCGGCTATGACCTGGAGCTGCTCCAGCGGCGCTTCGGCGCGAGCCTCTCCCAGGTCGCGCACCGGCTGACGACGCTGCAGCGGGTGGGCGCGCGGGGCCTCGCCTTCTTCCTGATGCGGTTCGATCGCGCGGGGCAGGTATCGAAACGCTATGCCGGCGCCAGCGGATCGGCGCTGGTCGAGGCGGCGGTGCCGTGCCCCTTGTGGAACGCCTATGACGGCTTCGCGCGGACCGACGAGACGGCGGTGCAGCTCGTCGAGCTGGAGGACGGCGCGCGTGCCTTCACCATCGCGCGCTGCGTGCATCCGCATGGCGGCGTGGCGGGCGGGGTGCGCCCGCGCTTCGTGATCGCGCTGGGCCTGCCGGCGGCGGAGGCGGGAACGCTGGCGGCGGCGCGGGGGGTGGACCTGGCGGGGCGGGCGGCGCCGATCGGGCTGGGGTGCCGGGCGTGTACGCGGCCTGCGTGTCCGCAGCGCTCGGCGGCGCCTGCGGGACGGGCCGCGGCGGGGAGCGAGCGGGAGCGCGGGGTTACGGCGTTTGGGTTTGCGGAGATTGAGGAGGGCTGGCTTGGTTCAAGAACTTGACCTCAAAGGTATGAACGACACGTGCCACGTAAACCAAGGTAGCTGCGAGGGCGTCTAGAACCGGCTCACCTTCGAAGAAGCCTAGGCCCGAGAATACTAAACCAAAATTTACATCAACATTAGCGGTAGAGCGAGCATCTCCCACCTCAAATATTGTGGCTACTACAGATCCATCTCGCAGAGGGTAGGTAACTTCTGGCATTTGGAACGTGACGCTAAGTTCAATTTCTATGCCTTCTGGATATGCTTCACTAATTGGATTGTCGGCGCTGCCTACGCCAACTCCAACTGATCGAGAAGCATAAGCTGCTCCGACTGGGATAAGAGTTGCATGCTTATCGGCTATATCCAAATGATGCAAATTGTATAATATTTCTGACCTTCCACCTTTATGAGGGGCGATTTTTATTATTAGATCTTGGGCTTCCTTACTCATTCTGCTAATCTTGGAAGTCCGTGTTTTTTCTAGTGAATCTAAATCTATAGTAATTGGGAAATAGGTTTCCTTTAGCGATCTTTTGCTGATATTGCCGTTAAGCTTGGCTAATTCTGTGGCTAAAATGTCCAAAGAACTTCTCAAGTTGTGAACAACATCACCAATCAGCGTCGATAAGTGTAAAGGCACGGGATTTCTTTCTATCGTTTCATAAACGATATGCCCTTGTGCATTGATCTTGGAGCGAATTAGATAGGGGGTTGCTGCTAAAAAAGATTGTATCTCATCCTGTAATTCAAGCAGGTGCTTTTCGGCGCGTTTGATTTTGAGATGGCACGCGTCGAATTTGGTGGGAGGGGTAGGAATATCCATAATTTCTCCTACGCTGAAGGGCGGTATTCTAAAGAAGTGAACGCCAAATTATCAGCTGAGCTTACCCCTCCACCCCCAACTGCCAAAGCACGAACGCCATCTCGTCGGCATATTCGCGCAAGCTCTCCCACCGCCCGGACTTGCCGCCATGGCCGGCGCCCATATTGGTCTTGAGCAGCAGGATGTCGTCGTCGGTCCTGGTCGCGCGCAGGCATCGCACCATGGCTCTAACGATGCTGCCGGGAATGCGCGCTCTTCTACGCGCCGAAGGGAATGTTGAAGTCTTCCGGTGATCCAACGGGCTGACCTGCTGCATCGAACCGCTGCAGCGAAATGATGTGGCCCGTCACGCAGTCATTCTCGACCTCCCTGATGGCCGCGATCGCGTAGTCCGAGAGATCAAGACCGCGATCGATGAGCTGGTTGCGAACCGCCTTCACGGCGTTTTCCTTCGCCGGGGCCTCATTCGGCCCCACGCGGAAGATGCCCAGCTCGGCCAGTAGCGCGCGAGCGGCCGGCTCGCCCCGGAGGGCGAGATCGACCTGGTCCGGCGAGACGTGGGTCCATAGCGGCTTAGGGCTGCCGATGGCGCCATCGCTCAGATGCTCCGCGACATACTCACACTCGCGTGTACGAAACAGCTGAAGCCCGTAGGCGTCGAAGATTTTCGTCCGCGGCAGCCAGCGGGACGCCCAATGATTGGCGGAACGCCGCCCGCGGACGCGAGCACCCCATGCATCGCCGCTCCATATGAGGGAGCAAGTGGACGGGAAATAGTTTCGTTGCACCGTCTCATACAGCGCCTCGTCGCTGGCGCTCTTCGAGCGTCCCGGCAGCAACCTCGTCCGCCAGATTTCTTCGGCCTGCTCAAGGCTCGCTGCAAACCAGGTGATTACGGTCAGCAGCTCCCGCGACGTCCGCCGTTCGGGTGCGGTGTCGATGAAGCTGCTGGCTGCTTCCGTGTCAGAGAAACCGGGCATATGCCTAAGGTAGAGGCGGAAAGTTGCAGCGCTGCTTACCGCTTTTGCTTAACGGGTCTCACCCCTCCACCCCCAACTGCCAAAGCACGAACGCCATCTCGTCGGCGTATTCGCGCAGACTCTCCCAGCGCCCGGACTTGCCGCCATGGCCGGCGCCCATATTGGTCTTGAGCAGCAGGATATTGTCGTCGGTCTTGGTCGCGCGCAGGCGGGCGGCCCATTTGGCGGGCTCCCAATAGGTCACGCGCGGGTCGTTGAGGCCGCCGGAGATCAGCATCGGCGGATAGGCCTGTGCGCGCACATTGTCGTACGGGCTGTAGCTGCGGATCAGCTCGAACGCCGCCTTGTCCTCGATCGGGTTGCCCCATTCGGGCCACTCGCCGGGGGTGAGCGGCAGGCTCTCGTCGAGCATGGTGTTGAGCACGTCGACGAACGGCACGTCGGCGACCACCGCGCCCCACAGCTCGGGGTCCGAATTGACCACCGCGCCCATCAACTCGCCGCCCGCCGATCGGCCGGCGATGGCGATCTTGCCCGGCGCGGTATAGCCGAGCGCGATCAGCCCCTTCGCCACGTCGACGAAATCGTGGAACGTGTTGGTGCGCTTCTCCAGCTTGCCCTCGTGATACCAGTGCTGGCCGAGATCGTCGCCGCCGCGGATATGGGCGATGGCGAAGGCCATGCCGCGATCGAGGAACGACATGCGGCTGGTCGAGAAGCCCGGCGGGATGGCGTGGCCATAGGCGCCGTAGGCATAGAGATAGAGCTTGCCGGTGCCGTCGCGCGGGAAGTCCTTGGGGTAGACGATCGAGACGGGGACGGCGGTGCCGTCGCGCGCGGTAATGGTCAGGCGCTCGGTGCGGTATTTGCTGCCGTCATAGCCGCTGGGGATCTCCTGGACCTTCAGCGTCTCCAGCGCGCCGGTGGCGACGTCGTAATCCTGGACGGTGCCGGGGGTGACCATCGATTCATAGCCGAGACGCAGCTTGGTGACGGCATATTCCGGATTGTCGCCCAGGCCCGCGACATAGCTCGCCTCGGGGAACTTGAGGCGCTTGGGGGGCACGCTCGCGTCGTAGCGGTGCAGCTCGATCTGATCGAGCCCGTCCTCGCGGCCCTCGACGGTGAAGAAATCGGCGAAGCAGGTGACGCCGGTCATGTAGAAATGGCGCGAGGGGGCGATGCGCTCGCTCCATTCGCCGGGCGCGGTGATCGGGGCGGTGACGAGGCGCCAGTTGGTGTCGGTATCGTTGGTGTGGATGAACAGCGTGTCGCCGTGCGTGTCGACGTCGTACTCGCGCCCGGTCTTGCGCGGGGCGACGAGGATCGGTTCGGCGAGCGGGTCATGGGCGGGGAGGAGGCGGATCTCGCTGGTCTCATGGTCGCTGGTGGTGAGCAGGATCCATTTGCGGTCGCTGCTCGTCTCGACGCCGACCGAGAAGCCTAGTTCCTCCTCGTGATAGACCACCACGTCCTCGGCCGGATCGGTGCCGAGGCGGTGGAGCTTGATCGTGCGGGTGCGCCAATGCTCGTCGGTGAGGCCGTAGAGGAGCGCGTCGCCGGTGCTGGTGAAGACGAGATTGCCGATCGAGCCCTCGATCGCGACATTGCCCCAGCTGCCGGCGGCGCCGGGGATGGGTTCGTCCTTGGCGGTGCCGGTGCGAAGGTCCTTGAAGCGGATGGTGTAGCGTTCGGAGCCGTTGTCGTCGGTCGAATAGGCCATCAGCGTGCCGTCCTCGCTGATGCTGACCGCGCCGAGGCGGAAATATTCCTTGCCGGCGGCGAGCGCGGTTTCGTCGAGGATCAGCTGGTCGTCGCCGCCCGCGACGGGCTTGCGCCACCAGCGGGCATATTCGGCGCCGACCTCGTGATCGGTCCAGTAGAGCCAGTCGCCATCCTTCTGGGGGACGCTGGATTCGTCTTCCTTGATGCGGCCGCGCATCTCCTGGAACAGCGTTTCGGACAGCGCCTTGTGCGGCGCCATGACCGCGTCGAAATAGGCGTTCTCGGCCTCGAGATAGGCGAGTACGTCCTTGTCGGTGACGTCGGGGTAGCCGGGATCGCGCAGCCAGGCCCAGGGGTCTTCGATCGTGATGCCGTGGTGGGTGAAGCTGTGCGGGCGGGTCGCGGCGACGGGCGGCGTGGGGTTTTCGCTCATGCCCTGTTTGTAGGAAGTCGTTGGGGTTGGGCAAGCCCCGATGCCCCAAGATCCTCCCGCGGAGGGGGAGGGGGACCGCCGCCGTAAGGCGGTGGTGGAGGGGTGTCCCCGCTGTAGTGGTGGACACGCCACCAGCGGTTACACCCCTCCGTCGCGCTTCGCGCGCCACCTCCCCTTGCAGGGGAGGATTTTAGGCGGTTACGCCCGGGTGCCCGTGATCGGGAAGCTGCCGAACGCGCCCGCGGTGACGGTGCCGTCGAGGCTGTCTCCATTGACGGTCGCTTCGCAGGTGAGCGTCATCGGCATCGGCACCGTGATGTCGAGCGACCAGGTCAGCGTGTCGCCGCTCACCTTGCCGTCCTTGATCTCGGTCTGGCCCATCGCGCCGTTGAAGCTGCCGGTGAAGCTGTCGCCGTTGCTGGTGACCGTCAGCGTCGCCTGCTGGTCGCCCAGCGGCGACTTGGTCACGGTGTCCCAGTTGCCATCCACATTCGCCATTTGGATCTCTCCTGCTTACTTGGTTGCCGGCGGGGCCTTCCCCGCCAGAGAACTCGCGCTGATCACCTCGACAGGGAGGCCGAGGCTGTCAAGCTGCGGGCGGACCTTGGCGGCATCGCCCACCACCACCCAAACGAAGCGATCGACATCGAGTGCCCCGCGTGCCGCAGCGTCAAGCTGGGGTGCGGTGAGCGCGCGATATTTTTGCGCGATGCTGTCGTAATAATCGTCCGGACGGTGGCGGATGTCGTTCTGCTGCATCGCGCCGAGCACCGCGCCCGCGGTTTCGAATCGCCCGGCCAGCTCGCGGGTGGCGCCGTTGACCTCGCGGGTGAGCTCGGCCTCGGTGACGCCCTTGGTGGTCAGGAAATCGCGCACCTGCTGGCGGATCGCCTGGATCGAATCGCCGGTACGGTCCGCCTGGACGGGGGCTTCGATCGCATAGGGCACCGCATGCTCAAGCCAGTTGAAGCCGCCGCCCGCGCCATAGGACCAGTGCTTGTTCTCGCGCAGCTCCATGTTGATGCGCGACAGGAAGCCGCCGCCCAGCACCTGGTTGGCGGTGATCGCGACGAGCAGATCGCCGGTGGGATCGAGCGGCGTCATCTCCCCGGCTTGGATCAGCGACTGGGGCGATGCGGGCCGGTCGACCAGCACGATGCGGGCGCCGGCCGGCTGGGGCTTGCCGGCAAAGGCCTTCACGCCCGCGGCGCCTTCGCCCTTCCAGTCGCCGAAGCGTGCCTCCAGCGCCGCCTTCACCGCCGCCAGCGGCAGGTCGCTGACCACGAAGATCTTGGCCTTGTCCGGCCGGATCCAGGCGCGGTGGAAGGCGAACAGATCGTCGCGCGACAATTTGGCGACCGCGGCCGGATCGCCCGAGCCGTTGCCCAGCTTGGCATAGGGATAGGCGCTTCCGTAGAGCAGCCCCGGCAGGACGCGATTGGCGAGGCCGCTGGGATCGCTCAGCTCGAACTGGATGCCGGTGAGCGTCGTCGCGCGGATCCGCTCCACCTCGGCAGGTGCGAAGGCCGGGTGCCGCACAACATCGGCGAACAGCTCCACCGCGCCGCCCAGATTGGTGCTCGGCAGGCTGAGCGTCAGATAGGTGCGATCGGCCGAGCTGCCCGAGCCGATGCTGGCGCCCAGCCGTTCCTCGGCCTCGGCGATCGCGATCGAATCGCGGCTGGTGGTGCCTTCCTCGAGCAGCGACAGCGCCAGGTTCTGGGTGCCCGCCTTGCCATCGGGATCGGCGGTGACGCCGGCGTCGAAGCTCAGCGACACTTGGGTGATCGGCACCGCGCGCTGCTGCGCGTAGATCACTTCCATTCCGTTCGACAGCTTGGTGCGCGTGACGTCGGGGAAGCGGATGTCGCGCACCGGGCCGACATCGGGCAGCGGCCCGCGCGTGCCCTTGGGGATCGCCTCCTCGGCGGCGGGCTTGGCGGGCGCGACGGGCGCCGATTCCTGATAGGTCTCGCGCGCGCCGGGCTCGACTCGGATGGTGAGCGCCGGGCGCGTCAGCCACTTCGCGGCGGCGGCGCGCGCCTTGGCGGGCGTCATCGCCGCCAGCTCGGCCAGGCGCTTGCGGAAGAAGCCGGGATCGTTGGAATAGAGCGCGCCTTCGGCCAGTGTCGCGGCCTGCGCCCGCGCCGATTCCAGCTCGGCGATCGTGCTGGCGACGTTGGTGGTGGCGACGCGCTGGACTTCGTCGGCGGTCGGACCCTTCGCCAGCAGCTCGGCCAGGATCGCGTCGATCCGCTGGTTGACCAGCGCCGGATCGACCCCCGGCTTGAGCACCGCCTGGATCTGGAACATGCCGAGCAGGGCGTTGGGATAAGCCCCGGCCGAGACGTTGACGACCAGCTTCTCCTTGCGGACCAGCGCATTGTCGAGCCGCGAGCTGGCGAGCCCGCCCAGCACCTGGCCGAACACTTCGAGCGCCACCGAATCCGGATCGTTGAGCCCGGGGATCGCCCAGCTGCGCACGATCAGCGCGGCGGGCACGCTGTCCTTCAGCACGATCGTCTTGGGCGCCGTGCGGACCGGCATCGTCACGCTGGGCGGCGTGCTCTTCGGGCCGCGGGGGATGGCGCCGAAATATTTCTCGACCAGCGGCCGCGCCTCGGCCGCGTCGATGTCGCCGGCGAGGACCAGCACCGCGTTGTTCGGGCCGTAATGATCGTGGAACCAGCCCTTCACATCGGCGAGGCTGGCTTTGTCGAGATCGGCCATCGATCCGATCGGCAGATGGCCATAGGGGGTGCCGCCGAACAATTCGGCGAACATCGGATATTTCATCAGGCCATAAGGCTGGTTGTCGCCCTGGCGCTTCTCGTTCTGGACGACGCCGCGCTGCTCGTCGAGCACGGCTTGGGTGATCGCCGGGGTGAGCCAGCCCATCCGATCGCTTTCGAGAAACAGCGCGCGGGCGAGCGCGGGCTTGGGCACCGTCTCGAAATAATTGGTGCGATCGAAGCTGGTGGTGCCGTTGAGATCGGTGGCGCCGACCTGCTTGAGCGGCTCGAAGAAGTCGCCGGGGGCGTTCTGCGAGCCGTTGAACATCAGATGCTCGAACAGATGCGCAAAGCCGGTCTTGCCGGCCGGCTCGAAGGTGGAGCCGACATCGTACCACACCGAGAGTGCCACCACCGGGGCCTTGCGATCGGTATGGACGATCACGCGCAGGCCGTTGGCCAGGGTGAATTGTTCGTAGGGGAGCTTCACCTCGTCGACGAGCGTGGCGAGCGGCGCGGGCGCGGTGGCGGTGGGAGACGGCTGGGCGAAAGCGGGCGCGACAGGCGCGGCGAGCGCGATCAGCGCGGTAGTGCAGAGCAGGCGAATGGATGGCATCGGCGCGAAATTCCCCGGGAGGTTGCCGAGGCAGCATAGCCGGAGCGCCGATGGCGGCAAGCGGCGTGGCGGCGGCAGGGACATACCACCGCGGCCCGCCATCCTCCCCTCGGCCTCCGGGATCCATGCGCCGTTGCGCAGGAAGAAAGAAGCACGGTCTTGATTTCGGAGGCGCACCTCCGAGGGGGAGGACAAGACGGGCCGCAAGGAGGCGATATGTCGGCTTGCGCCCCAAAAGCTGCCAGCTTCGCCCTCTCGATCTGAGATAGCGGAAGCAGGACGAACCCTCTCTACAGTGTTTATTCGCCGGCACCATGGGAGCAAAGGCTAGACGCTGGCATATATCCGTCGGCATGTTCGAGACAGTGTGGCTCACCCCACCCGTCGACGACTAACTTCCGATAACGCGGTATCTCTAAGGCAAAAAACTGCTCAATCGCCTGCAGTTCGAGTGAGACTGTACGTAGACGATCGGACGCCACGTCTGCATCGTACTTAGCCCCGCTCTGAGCGATATCGACAAGGAAATCGGATTGATCACGTAACGACCGCTGTTGGCCTCTGCATAGCTCCAGCGCTTTTTTCAATGCATCGGCAGCTTTTTTCCACTCCACGGAAAAGCGCCCTGTTCCGAAGGCTTCCACTGCGTATGTATTGCTGTACGCCTGCGCATCGCCGCAGCGTTTATACTCGACGCTCACTCGCGCGCTCAGTTTGTGAACCGCAACCTCGAGCTGAGGGGTGAAAGGGCGAGGAGGCGGAGGGGCTGGAGGAAGTGCTGGTCCGACTTGAACTACACTCTGCATCGCGGCCATCATTAGGATCAGCATAGAAACCGGACCTCCTCAACAAGCCACACTATGATTGCAGAGCCGGCCGCTTCCCACCCACTTTCGGTCATCCCAGCGCCACTTCGCCGCACCCCGGAGTTTCTGCGCGCCTTCCGTCGCCCGCAAGCCCGAAATGCGCTCGCTTTGGCGGCCTATTGGTCCAGTCGAAGGGCGATGCGCCGCCGGATATCCTCGGTGGTCATCGACGGGTTCATCTCGAAGGAAGCGCGGTCCGGTTCCTCCCCGCGTGCCCGGCAGCGGGCGCGATAGGCTTCCTCGACGGCTTCCAGGTGCGAGAGCAGCTTCACGCGCTCCGGATTGGTTTCGCGCAGCTTCGCGCTCAACATGCGATCGGACCAGTTCCGCCGGCGGCGCTCTTCGGGCGAGATTGCCGATGCGGTGTCCTGCACCACTTTCACCACCGGCTTCCGGGCCGGTCGCAGCGCCCGATACCGCCGGTACATCCGGATCGCATAGGCGCCGGTAAGCACCGCCACCAGGACGCAGGTGTCGATGTACCAGGAGGCGTTGGCCTGGGGGGCATGGTGGACCAGCACGAACATCGCGGCGCCCAGCGCGGTCATGAAGACGAAATAGCCGAGGAACTCCATGGCTTCCCGCCAATAGGCCGTCGGTGCGGCAACCCCCATGTGCAGCTCCCCCCAAGGACACCTGCAGCCCCGGAACGCACCGGACTTGACAGGTTTATCGTTGCGCGCCCGGTTAGACAGCCGATATCGTTAAGAAAGGGTGCATCGCTTTGCTGGCCCACGCGGCACTCCACCGGTGCGAGACGCGCTGGGCCGCGGGACGCATTCGCCGCCCGCGCCATCTTCCACCGCGCGGGCTTTGGCGCTAGCACCCGGCGATGGATACCCAGAAGCTCGCCATCCCCCGTTCGCTGTTCGTCTACGCCATCCTCTATGGCGGCATGGTCTGCATGGCGGGCGTGCTGGGGGTGAAGCAGGTCGCCCTCGGGCCGCTTGCGGTGGAGGCGGGGATCTTCGGCTTCCTGATCCTCGTCGTGCTGTCGAGCGCGGTGGCCGAGCTGCACGGCCAGGCGACCGCCACCGGGCTGGTGCGGCTTGGCTTCGTGCCGCTGCTGATGTCCGCCGCGCTGATCCAGCTGGTGCTGATCCTGCCGACCGACAAGGGCATGTACCCGCCCGCGGTCGCCGCCTTCCCGATCGTCGTCGGGCAGGGCTTGCGGATGATGCTGGCGGGGTTCATCTCCTACGGCACGTCGCAGACGCTCAACGTCTTCATCTTCAACAAGCTGCGCGGGCAGGCGGGTCCGGGCGGGCTGGTCTGGTTCCGTGGCATGGTCGCGAGCGTGGTGTCGCAGATCGTCGACACCGTGCTGTTCATCACCATTTCCTTCCTCGGCGAGCGGCCGATCCTGGCGCTGATGGGCGGGCAGATGCTCACCAAGGTGGTGCTGTCGATCGTGCTCGTGCCGTTCCTGATCACCGGCGCGGTGGCGCTTGGGCGCGCTCTCGATGGACGTAAGGGCTGAGCAGCTCTAAAGGGCCGCGCATGACCGATCACGCACCCCATCCGGCGCTGCTCGCCAAGGCCGAGACCCTCACCGAGGCGCTGCCCTATCTGCAGCGCTATGCCGGCGCCACCTTCGTCGTGAAATATGGCGGCCACGCCATGGGCGACCCTGAGCTGGCGCGCGACTTCGCGGAAGACGTGGTGTTACTGAAGGCGGTGGGGATCAACCCGATCGTCGTCCATGGCGGCGGCCCGCAGATCGGCCGGATGCTCAAGCGGCTCGGCGTCGAATCGACCTTCGTGGGCGGCCTGCGCGTCACCGACAAGGCAACCGCCGAGATCGCCGAGATGGTCCTGGCGGGCTCGATCAACAAGGAAATCGTCGCCTGGATCGCGGCGGCCGGCGGCAGGGCCGTGGGCATTTCGGGCAAGGACGCCGGGCTGGTGCGCGCCGAGAAGGTGCAGCGCAGCGAGGCCGATCCGCTGCAGGGCATCGAACGGCATGTCGACCTCGGCTTCGTCGGCGAGCCGGTGGCGGTGGACATCTCGATCCTCCAGTCGCTTGCCGCCTCGGGCTTCATCCCCGTCGTGTCGCCGATCGCGCTGGGCGCGGACGGGCACACCTACAACATCAACGCCGACACCATGGCCGGTGCGATCGCGGGCGCATGCGGCGCCAAGCGCTTCTTCCTGCTCACCGACGTGCCGGGCGTGCTCAGCAAGACCGGCGACCTGCTCACCGATCTCGATGCGGCGCGGGTGCAGGCGCTGAAGGACGACGGCACGATTTCGGGCGGCATGATCCCCAAGGTGGAGACCTGCGTCAACGCGGTGGCCGCCGGCGTCGATGCGGCGGTGATTCTCGACGGACGCATTCCGCACGGCATGTTGCTGGAAATCTTTACCCGCCAGGGCGTAGGCACGCTCGTCCACGCCTGATTGTTCGGCGCGCGTTTCATCCTATATCGCACCTGAAACGGTGTCGCGGAGAGTGAATTGACCCAGATTGGCCTGATGCTGCTGCAGATCCTGCAGGTGGTGCTGAACATCGTCTGGTGGATCATCGTGATCCAGGCGGTCCTGTCGTGGCTGATCCAGTTCAACGTCATCAACACGCACAGCGATTTCGTCCGTGCGGTGTGGAACGCGCTGTACCGGATGACCGAGCCGCTCTATCGCCCGTTCCGGCGCATCCTGCCGGACTTCGGCGCGCTGGATCTCTCGCCGCTGGTCGTGCTGCTGATCATCTACATCCTCCAGAGCATCGTGATCCCGCGCATCGCGCTGATGATCGCCGGCGCCGCGCTCTAAGCGCGCGCCGTGCCTGCCTGGCGGTCTAGCGCCACCGGAATCGAGATTGCCGTGCGCGTGACGCCCCGTGCGTCGCGCGACGTGCTGGCCGCCGGTACCGACGAGCATTTCGCCGCCCGCCTCGCCGCACCCCCGGTGGAGGGCGCCGCCAATGCCGCGCTGGTGCCCTTGGTCGCCAAGACTTTCGGCGTGCCCAAGCGCGACGTGACGCTGATCGCGGGCGAAACCTCGCGGCTCAAGCGACTTTCGATCGCCGGAGACGGTGCGGCGCTGGAACAAATCGCCCGCAGCCTCTATGGCGAGGGGCATGACGGCTGAGATCATCGACGGCAAGGCATTTGCCGCGGGCCTGCGCGCCCGCATCGCGACCCTGGTTCCTGCATTCGAAGCGGCGGCGGGGCGCGTGCCCGGCCTGGCGGTGGTGCTGGTGGGCGAAGACCCCGCCTCCGCCGTCTATGTTCGCTCCAAGGGCAAGCAGACCCGCGAGGCCGGAATGGCGAGCTTCGAGCACAAGCTGCCTGCCGACACGACGCAGGACGCGCTGCTCGCGCTCGTCGACCAGCTCAATGCCGATGCCAGCGTCGACGGCATCCTCGTCCAGCTGCCGCTGCCCAAGCATATCGACGAGCAGGAAGTGCTGCTGAGCATCTCGCCCGACAAGGATGTCGACGGCTTCCACCCGGTCAATGCCGGCCGGCTTGCCACGGGCCTGGAAGGCTTCGTGCCCTGCACCCCGCTCGGCTGCCTGATGCTGCTGCAGGACAAGCTGGGCAGCCTGTCCGGCCTCGACGCGGTGGTGATCGGCCGCTCGAACATCGTCGGCAAGCCGATGGCGGCGCTGCTCACCAAGGCGAGCGCGACGGTGACGATCGTCCATTCGCGCACCCGCAACCTGCCGCATTATCTCCGCCACGCCGACATCGTCGTCGCGGCGGTGGGCATCCCCCATTTCGTCAAGGGTGAGTGGCTCAAGCCCGGCGCGACGGTGATCGACGTCGGCATCAATCGTACCGAGAGCGGCCTGGTCGGCGATGTCGACTTCGACGGGGCTGCGAGCGTCGCGGGTGCGATCACGCCGGTGCCGGGTGGCGTCGGCCCGATGACCATCGCCTGCCTGCTGCGCAACACTTTGGTCGCCGCGCACCGCAATGCGGGGGTAACGCTCGAGGCAGACGCGATTTGATCGAGCTGTTCGTCTCCTCCTTCGTCACCTTCTTCGTCATCATCGACCCGCCCGGCTGCGCGCCGATCTTCGCGGGGCTGACGGCGGGGACCAACGCCGTGCATCGCCGCGCGATGGCGGTGCGCGCGGTGATGGTCGCCGCGATCATCCTGTTCGGCTTCGCGCTGTTCGGCGAGGCGCTGCTCCACGCGCTGGGGATCAGCCTCAACGCCTTCCGCATCGCCGGCGGCATCATGCTGTTCCTGATCGCGCTGGAGATGGTGTTCGAGAAGCGCACCGAACGCCGCGAGGACCGCGCCGAAAAGGTGAAGGCCGAGGATCCGGTCGACATCTCGATCTTCCCGATGGCGATGCCGATGATCGCCGGGCCGGGCTCGATTGCCTCGGTGATGCTGCTGATGGCGCAGAGCAAGGGCATCGAGCAGTCTGCGGTCGTGCTTTCGGCGATGCTGGCGGTGCTGCTGCTGTGCGTGCTGGCGCTGCTCGCGGCGGGGCCGATCATGCGGATCGTCGGCGCCAAGATCGAAGCGGTGGTGTCGCGCCTGCTCGGCGTGCTGCTCGCGGCGCTGGCGGTGCAGTTTGTGATCGACGGGATTCGGGCGGCGCTGGCGGCGGGGTAGAGGCCAGCCCGAGTCCTGCGCTTCAGAAGCGGCCGGGCTTGAACGTGCCGCTGAAGGAGCAGGACTGGCCGTGATCGTCCAGGCAGCCGTCTTCGGCTGTGGTGATGCGATTGCCGCGCCGCGTGAGCGTCATGTTGCACTGATGGCCGGTAATCTGGTCGCTCGGGCCGCGATAGCGGAC
Source organism: Sphingomonas sp. 22176 (assembly GCF_052045505.1). NCBI lineage: Bacteria > Pseudomonadati > Pseudomonadota > Alphaproteobacteria > Sphingomonadales > Sphingomonadaceae > Sphingomonas > Sphingomonas sp. 22176. The sequence continues at coordinate 1,018,256 of NZ_JBQEPL010000001.1, forward strand.
AACGTCGTTTTCCGGCGTCCCCTCGAAAGCGAGGCTGCCGCTGCAATCGGGACTGCCGATGATGATGTCGACATGAACGCGTCCTCCTGCGCGCGGCTGGATCCTCATCGACCCGCTGCCGCCCTCTACCTTCCCCGCATACTCGCCGACGAAGGGGCTGACTGCCGCTTGGGGCAACGCGACGTGCTGCCGCGCTTTCTGCGTCTGGGTTGGCCCGCTCGCCGCCGGTGCGGCAGCGCTTTCGCGCAGCAGGGGAGCACCTGACAGCAGCAGAACGCCGGCCGCGATCGGCAGGATCAGGGCCAGAGGTTTTCGCGTCGTGGCGACTCCCCTGGGCTGCAGTTCGCGTGCGTCGCTGCCGTTCGGATGGTCCAATCCTGCTTCCCTCAGGCGCTGACGATGCTGTCGCCCGTCATGGTTGATGAGGCGCCCTTAGTCGCTGCACGCGCGGCTGAGGAGAGCATAGGCGCAGAAAAAGTCCGCGACTGGCGGTCGGCGACGTGCGCAGGTTGGACGGTGCCACGCTTTCTGTCGGCATGGCGGCATTCAGTCGGCCTTGGTTAGAGAACGCGCCGCACGCCCGGGATCGCCCGCAATGCGCCGGCGATGACAAAGGCGCCGAGGCAGGCGGCTGCGGACACCCCGACGAACTTGATCATGGGCGCGAGCGGTATCGTCGCGGCCAACCTGCTGAGCGCGACGACGACGGGCGGATGCACGACGAACGCGCCGAACGCATTCGCTCCAAACCACCGAGCCATCGGACCAGCCCGCCGCGCGGGAGTCGCCGCCCAGGCAAACAGCACCAGGATCGCACCGGTCGCGACGAACGGCTCCCACATGGCATAGTAGAGCGCGTTCCAGTTCCATCCGCCCTCGAACCCACCGGCGGCGCCGCGGCTGAGGACCATGAGCGGGAGCGTCACGATCGCAATGGCTGCAATCGCCAGCCAGGGAATGGCTGCGCGCATTTCGATCCGTTCCAACAAACGATGCGGCGCGGCGGCAATGCCGATGCTGAACAGCAGGATGTAGCTTGGAAAATAGCCGAGCTGCAGCCAAAGCACCTCGCGACCGACCGGAATGACAAGGCGAACCGCGAACGCCGCCGTGCCGATCGCGACCACCCCCAGCAAGATCGTCCAGAATTTCGGCAATGCTGTCGCTCGATGGGCGCGCGGAACCGCGCCCGTTTGTCGCAACAGTGCATAGGCATGTGCGAAGATCAGCAACGCCAGCGCAAACCAGAGGGGACCGGGGCCGTAGGTCCCGCCCGCCATCCGCTGCAGCCAGAGCTGCCCTACGTCATATCCATTGGCGCTTTCGGCAATCGCGACGGTAAGCGGGAACAAGAGGAAGAAGAATACCAGCAGCGGCAGCCCGAGGCGGATCCAGCGATCTGCCAGGTAGCGCCCGGCGCCTTTCCGATCGAACGAGGCCGGCGTGTAATAGCCGGCGAGCAGGAAAAACAGGCCCATGAAATAGGACTGGTTAATTGCATTGAACATGACGAGCAGCGGATTCGATGCATTGGGCTCCTGCCGCCAGAACCACCCACCGGACCCCCCATAGACGATTGCCGTGTGATGCAGGATGACGAGCATCGTCATGAGGACCCGCACCAGGTCGATGCCGGCATTCCGCTCTGCCGGGGTGGGTTCGGTCGTCGATGCCATCGCGATGGTATGAAGCGAAACGCCACCGCCGCCAACTGATCGCTTTCTCCCTACGCCGCTGCCGGTGTTGCCCGGATCTCGGCGATCACGAACCGCACCACCTCAATCCGCGCACCGACGCTCCGGAGGATTGCGGTTTTGAGGAGCCAACGCCCCGCTGTAGCATTTGTGCAGCGCGGCATCTCCGCCGCGCCCCGCGAAGGACTGCACGACCATGCGCCTGCCTCTCCTGAAGCCCGACCAGCTCTCCGACGACCAGAAGCCGCTCTACGAGGACATGAAGCGCGGCATTTCCTCCAACTTCAACGCCTTCGTCGCGGTGGGCGAGGACGCCAGCCTGATGGGGCCGTGGAACCCCTGGCTGCACGAGCCCAGGATCGGCGGCGCGATCTGGGAATTGACCAAGGCGATGTCGATGGAAGCGACGCTGCCCGATCCGGCGCGGCAGATCGCGATTCTCGTCACCGGCGCGCATTTCGATGCGGCGTACGAGATCTACGCGCATGTCGCGGTGGCCGAGACGGAGAAGATGGCGCCGGCGCGGATCTCGGCGATCTGCGCGGGGCTCAAGCCTGCCGACCTTGACGAACAGGAAAATGTCGCGTTCGACGTCGCCTATGCGCTGGTGAAGGGCGGGGTGCTGCCCGAGCCTTGCTACCGGCTGGCGGTGGATACCTTCGGCCAGCACGGCGCGAACGAGCTGATCTATCTGGTCGGGCTGTACAGCCTGGTGTCGGTGACGCTCAACGGGTTCAACGTGCCGGTGCCCGAGCGGGAGTAGGGGGGGCTTAGTAACCCTCACTTACCCTCACCCTTCCGGCGCTGCGCGCCTCCCTCCCTCTCCCTTGGAAGGGAGAGGGAGGGGACCCGCCGCCGCAGGCGGTGGGGAGGGTGAGGGTGCTGGCTCAGCCGCCCATGCCGCCGCCCATGGATCCGCCCATGCTGCCGCCCATCGATCCGCCCATGCCGCCGCCGCGGTGACCGCCACCGCCGCCGCCACGCCGCCCGCCGCCGCCCTGGCCGCCACCACCACCGCGGCCGCCGCGCTTGAAGGCGCCGGGGTGGATATCGGGCAGTTCGGCCTTGGTGATCTTGCCGTCATGGTTGGTGTCGAGCAGGTCGAAGCGGCGCTTGGCCGCGCTCATGAACTCGATCGTGCTGACCCCGCCGTTCAGGCCGGTATCCGCCGCGGTCACCGGCTCGGGGCTGCCGAGATAGTTGAAGCGGGCAAGGCCGCTCAGCACGCGGGTGGAGCCGATGTCGGCTGCTTTCACCTCGCCATTGTCGCCCATCGTGGGGCCGCCGGTCTCGAAGCCGCCGCCCCGCGCCTCGGGGGCGAGCACGGTCTCGTAATATTCGATGTCGGCGGGGTCGATCTCGCCGTCGCCCTTGCGGTCGAGCACCTTGAACCAGCGCATCGCATCGTCGCGGAACTCGTCGAGCGTCAGCGCGCCGTCATGGTTGGCGTCGGCGCCGTCGAACCAGGCATCGGCCGGGGCCTTGCCGTCGGGATTGCCGCGGAACGGCTCGCCCATCGGGCTGATGAAAAGCCCGCGCGGACGCGGGCCGCCCGGGCCCCCGGGACCGCCCGGCGGCGGCGGACCATCCTGCGCCTGCGCGCCGCTCGCCAGCACCAGCAACAGTCCTGCCAAACCCAGCATCCGCATACCTGAACCCTCCACCCGAAAACCGATTCGTCCCGCTAGCGTGCGATTGTCGCAAAATTGTGCCCGCAAATTTCGGCTTGGGGGCAGGGCCGCGCTTGTGGCAGCAGGCAGCGCATGACCGGCGCTACTCCCATCACCCCCGATACCGAACATCGCGGCTTCATCGGCCTGCTGCCCAGCGGCTGGCGGCCCTATGCGCTGCTCGCCCGGCTGGACCGGCCGATCGGCTGGTGGCTGCTGTTCCTGCCCTGCGCCTGGGGGGCTGTGCTCTCGGGGCTGCCCGACGGCAGCTGGTGGCGGATCGCGGCGATGCTGGCGGGCGCGATCGCGATGCGCGGCGCGGGCTGCGTCTACAACGACATCGTCGATCGCGACCTTGACGCGCAGGTCGAGCGCACCCGCAGCCGCCCGCTGCCGAGCGGCGCCGTCTCGCTGCGCGCGGCCTGGACCTGGCTGGCGGTGCTGCTGGCGATCGGCCTCGCCGTGTGGCTGGCGATGCCGCTGCCGGCCAAGCTCTGGTCGCTGGCGACGTTGCCGGTGGTCGCCGCCTATCCTTTCATGAAGCGCATCACCTGGTGGCCGCAGGCGTTCCTCGGCATCGTCTTCGGATCGGGCGCGGTGGTGGGGTTCGTCGCGGGCGATCCCGGCGCAGCGTTCGCCACGCGGCAGGGGGCGCAGTGGTGGCTCTATGCCGGCACCATCCTGTGGGTGATCGGCTATGACACGATCTACGCGCTGCAGGACGTGGAGGACGATGCGATCGTCGGCGTGCGCTCCTCGGCGCGGCGGATGGGGGCACACGTCCGCGGCGGCGTCGGGCTGCTCTATGTCGGCGCGGTGGCGCTTTGGGCGATGGCGCTGTGGAGGGTGCGACCCGACCCGCTGGCGCTGCTCGCGCTGCTGCCGGTGGCGGTGCATTTCGTCTGGCAACTCGCCACGCTCAAGCCTGCGGACGGCGCCAATGCGCTGCGCCGCTTCCGCGCCAATCGCGATGCCGGGTTGCTGATGCTGGCCGCCTGTGCGGTCGTGGGTTTGTCCGGACTTTGATTTTGTGACCCCGCGCTCCTAAGTCGCGGGGATGCTGAACAACGATCAGGCCCTGGAGCGCGCCGCCGATGTGGTGGCGCGTGCCCGCCGTGCCGGTGCGGACGCCGCCGACGCCGTCTTCTCCGCCGACCGCTCGCTCTCGGTCTCCGTCCGGATGGGGGCGCTGGAGGATGTCGAGCGCTCCGAAGCCGAGGAGCTCGACCTGCGGGTGTTCGTCGGCAAGCGCTCGGCGAGCGTCTCGACCAGCGACCTGAGCAGCGATGCGATCGCGACCCTGGTCGAGCGTGTCGTCGCGATGGCGCGCGAGGCGCCCGAGGATGCGTGGGCGGGGCTCGCCCCCGAGGACCGGCTGATGCACGGCGCGCCGCCGAACCTCGACCTGGACGACGGCGCCGAGGTAGAGCCCGCCGCGCTCAAGGCCCGCGCGCTCGCCGCCGAGGAGGCCGCGCGCGCTGTGGCGGGTGTTACCAACAGCGAAGGCGCGGGGGCGGGCGCGAGCCGGGTGCAGCTCGCGCTCGTCACCAGCCACGGCTTCCACGGCGCCTATGCGCAATCGAGCCATGGCATCTCCGCCAGCGTGCTTGCCGGCAGCGACGGCGCGATGGAGCGCGATTACGCGCACCACTCCGCCCGTCATGCGGCGCAGCTGGATTCGCCCGAGGCAATCGGCCGGCTCGCCGGCGAGCGGGCGGTGGCGCGGCTGAATCCGCGCAAGATCCCCAGCGGCGCGATGCCGGTGGTGTTCGATCGGCGCGTCTCCTCCGGGCTCCTCGGCCATCTGATGGGGGCGATTTCGGGCGCGGCGATCACCCGCAAGACCAGCTTCCTGCTCGATGCGCTGGGCACGCAGATCTTCGCCCCTGGCGTGACGATCTGGGACGATCCGCACCGCCCGCGGGGCATCCGCTCGCGTGCGTTCGACGGCGAGGGGCTGCCGGTCAGTCGCATGCAGATCGTCCGCGAGGGGATGCTGGAGACCTGGCTGCTCGAAAGCGCCGCCGCCCGCCAGCTCGGGCTGGAGCCAACCGGCCATGCGACGCGCGGCGGCGGCGGGGCCCCCGGCGTGTCGCCGAGCAACCTATATATGGAAGCGGGCCATGTGCCCGCCGAGACGCTGATCGGCGAGATCGACTATGGCCTCTATGTGTTCGAGCTGATCGGCCAAGGCGTCAACGGCGTGACCGGCGACTATAGCCGGGGTGCCGCGGGCTTCCTGATCGAGAAGGGCGAGCTCACCGTGCCGGTGTCCGAGATCACGATCGCGAGCAACCTCAAGGACATGTTCCTCGCGCTCACCCCGGCCAACGACCTCGAATTCCGCTATGGCATCAACGCGCCGACGGTCCGCATCGACGGGATGACGATCGCCGGTGCCTGAGCTCGCCGCCGAGATCGCGGCGATCGCCGCCGAGGCGGGCCGCCACGCAATGGCGCGCTGGCAGAGCGATTTCGCGCGCTGGGAGAAGGCGCCGGGCAACCCGGTCTGCGCCGTCGACCTGGAGGTGGACGCGCTGCTCCGCGAACGACTCGGGGCGCTACTGCCCGAGGCCGGTTGGCTCTCCGAGGAGACGGTGGACAATGCCGACCGGCTGGCCTTGTCGCGGCTGTGGGTGGTCGATCCGATCGACGGCACGCGGGATTATTTGCGCGGGCGCCCTGGTTGGGCGGTCTCGATCGCGCTGGTGGAGAACGGCCAGCCGGTGATCGGCGTGCTCGACGCACCGGCACGCGGCGAGGTGTGGACGGCGCGGGCGGGCGCAGGGGCATGGCGCAACGGGGTGGCGCTGCATGCCGCCGAGCGCGCGGACCTGCCCGGCGCACGCGTGCCGGCGGACCAGCTCCCCAAGGTCGACCGCGACCTGGTGACGGTGCCCAAGCCCAATTCGATCGCGCTGCGCATCGCGATGGTCGCGGCGGGCGAGGCCGACCTGGTCGCGACGCTGCGCTGGGGCCATGAATGGGACATCGCCGCCGCGGCGCTGCTAGCCCGTGAGGCGGGGGCGGCAGTGACCGATGCGTTGGGGCAGGCGCTGGCGTTCAACACACCCGCGGGCGAGGCGTACGGCGTGCTGGCGACGACGCAGGGCATCCACGCAGCTGCCGTGGCGCGGCTGGCGGATCGGGTGGATCCGGGGAAGCGCTAGGCGTCCCCGGCGGTCAGCTTGTCGCCGGTCAGCTGCTCGGCGATCTTGGCTTCGGTGGCCTCGTTCTTACGGCGCTGCGCCTCGGCTTCTTGTTCCTCCTGCTTCTGCTGCTCGGCCTTCTTCGCGTCGGCGTCCTTGGCCGGGCCGTCGCGTTCCGCGTGCAGGCGCTCGGAAATGCCGGTGAGCACCCGCAGCGCGGCGCTCATCGCCACCGCCTCGTCATTGGGCCCATCCAGAATGCCGAGCGCCTTGTTGCCCTCCGCGATGTCCTGGTCGTCCTTGGACAGGAGCTTCGCCTTCAGCGCGTCGATCGCAGCGAGGGGGTCTTCGGTCGGATCCACGATGCCGTGCTGCACGGTGAGCACCGAATGGGCGATATCGGCGGTCTTGTTGTCCGCCACGTTGGTCTCGGTGAACCACGCCGCCCGCAGGCTGGCGCCCGAGAAATTGGCGCTGGAGACATCGGCGACATAGAAGTCTGCGCCGATCAGATTGGCATTGGCGAAGTTCACATTCGCCAGCCCGTTGCTCCAGCTATGGCCTTCCGGGGAACTGCCGGCGACCTGGCCGAAGCGCGCACCCCGCAGGTCGTAGCCGGAGAAATCCTTGCCCGACAGGTCGGAGCCTTCGAAATTCCCCTGCGCGATCTTGTGGTCCTTCACGTTCAGATTGACGTTCCGGAGATCGTCGAAGCGGAGCGAGAGGTAGTTGTAGCTGCCGCCCTCGAAATTGGCGCCGCTCAGCTTCGTCGCGTCCATTGCCACCCCGCCGAGCCCGGAGGTGCTGCGGAAGTCTACATTCTCGGCATTGGAATAGGACGCGTTCACACCACCCTTGAAGTCTCGGAAGGTGGCGCCCGACAGATCCGAATGGCCGAAGCTGAAATCGCTCAGGGTGCTGCCGCTGAAATCGGCGTTGCGTGCGGTCACATTGGTGAGAATGGTGAGCTTGATCGAGGCGCCCGCGAAGGTGGCGCCGTCGAAATTGACATTGGTCTTGGTGAAGTCGGCCGGGATCGGCGGCTGGGTCGTCGCCTTGTTCGAGATATTCGCCTTGGAGAAATTGGCCGAGCGGAAATCGGCATTGTCCATCGCCGTGTTGGTCAGCGTCGCCGAGGAGACATCGGCGCCTTCGGCCTTCACGCCGGTGAGGTTGGTCTTGACGAGCGTCGCGCCGGCAAGGTTCGCGCCGCTCAGGTCCGCGCCGGATAAATCGAGGCCGCTCAGGTCCATGCCCGAGAGATTGGCGCCCTTGAGGTTGGCGTTCTTGAGGTCGAGCTTGGTCAGGTCGGTGTTCCGCAGGTCCTGGCCGGCGAGATCGGCAGGCGCAGCGGGCGGGGCGGCCTGCTCGGCGATCAGCGCCGCGGCGGTTGCGGCAGCGAGCTGCGGCGGGCGCGCATCGAGCGCGGGGGCGGTCGCAGTCTCGGCCTTGGCGCTATCCGGTGCCGCGTCCTGTGCGGTCGCTGCAGTCTGCGGCACGTAGGGCACGGTGGACACCGAATTGATCGAAGACATCGCCTGCTCCCCCTTGAATTGACAGTCAAAAAGAGTCGGGCGTCAATATCCGAGGAAAAGGTGCGCAAAGGGTTAAGAGGTAACTACTTCGAAGCGTCGGGTCCGCCGCTGGCAAGTTGTGTGACAGTCTGGTGGCGAAACGCGGGCTGGAAGTAATTTCGGTGTCCGAAATGGAAGAAGTGGCCGCGGCAATTTTACCTTCGCCAGGGCGCAGCGGCAGGAAGGCGGGTCCAAGCGCGAGGCATCCCGCCGCGGGTCGATGCAGCATCCCGCCCCTGTGCCTTTGCGCGACTAGCGTGTAAGGGGCGCGGAATGTCGAAATCCCTTAGCACGAGCGGTGCCATCGATCTGGATGGCGTGACCTATGATTGGCGTCTGCAGCGCGAGCCCCATCTGTCGGACGACGAGGGCTGGAAGGGGATGACCATTGCGGTTGCCCAGCGCGATGCCAAGCGCGAGGCGTGGCTGGAATTCCCGGCGCCCAAGCGCTTGCTGAAGGGACTGCCGCGCGGCCGTCTCCAGCTGGACGACGCGACGATCACGCGCTGCGTCCGCTCCGCGCTGTCGGCCGGCTGGGATCCCCTGTCGCGAGGCAAGCCCGAGGTGTTCGTCGTCGATTCCGAGGGCAATTGAGTCACCCGCGCGCGGGTGGCGGAGGCTCAGCCCCGCTTCACCCGCGTGACATGCCCCATCTTGCGCCCCGGCCGGGCCTGGCCCTTGCCGTAGAGGTGGAGATGGGTGCCCGGCTCGGCGAGCAGTTCGGGCCACCGGTCCGCCTCGTCGCCGATCAGGTTCTCCATTTCCACATGCGTGCCCGTGAGCGCGGTCGAGCCGAGCGGCAGGCCGCAGATCGCGCGGACATGGTTCTCGAACTGCGAGGTCTCGGCGCCCTCGATGGTCCAGTGACCGCTATTGTGGACGCGCGGCGCCATTTCGTTGAACACCGGGCCCTCGTCGGTCGCGAAGAACTCGCAGGTCAGCACGCCGACATGGCCCAGCGCCTCGGCGACGCGGCCGGAGAGCGCCGCCGCCTCGGTCCAGTGGCGGGCGATTGCGGCGGGAGCGGGCAGGGTGGAGCGGGCGAGGATGCCGTCCTTGTGCTCGTTCCAGGGCGGCGGATAGCTGGCCAGCGTGCCGTCCAGCCCGCGCACGGTGATGATCGAGAATTCGTGGCTGAAGGTGACGAAGCCTTCAAGGATCGCCGGGCGCTCGCCGATCGCCGCCCAGGCGGCGTCCGCTTCCGAGGCGTCGTGCAGGCGCATCTGGCCCTTGCCGTCATAGCCGAGCCGCAGCGTCTTCAGGATCGACGGCGCGCCGATCCGGGCGATCGCGGCGTGCAGTTCGTCGCGGGTAGTGACCAGCGCCCAGGGCGCGGTGCGGCCGCCGAGCTCGGCCACGAACGACTTCTCGTTGGCGCGGTCCTGCGCGATCTCCAGGCTCTTGGCGCCGGGGCGCACCGGCACCTTGCTCGCGAGATGCGCTACGGGCGCGAGCGCGACATTCTCGAACTCGTAGGTGATCACATCGGCGTGGCTCGCCAGTTCGTCGAGCACGATATGGCTGTGATAATCGGCGCGGGTGAAGCTGGAGGCGGTCTGCGCGGCGATGCTCTCCTCGTCGGGGGCGAGGACATGGGTGCGGTAGCCGAGATTGGCGGCCGCAACCGCGATCATCCGGCCGAGCTGGCCGCCGCCGAGGATGCCGATGGTGGAGCCGGGGGGAAGGATGTCGCTCATGCCGGTTCCTCCGCGACGCTATCGGTCTGGGCGGTGCGCCAGGCGATCAGCTTCTCGGTGAGCGCTGCGTCCGCCGTGGCGAGGATCGCGGCGGCGAGCAACGCGGCGTTCTTGGCGCCCGCCTTGCCGATCGCCAGCGTGCCCACGGGGATGCCGCCGGGCATCTGGACGATCGAATAGAGGCTATCGAGCCCCTTCATCGTCTTGGATTCCACCGGCACGCCCAGCACCGGCAAATGCGTCATCGCCGCTGCCATGCCGGGCAGGTGCGCCGCGCCGCCGGCCCCGGCGATGATCACCTTCAGCCCGCGATCGGCGGCGCTGGTGGCATAGTCATAGAGCCGCTGCGGGGTGCGATGCGCGGAGACCACCTTGGTCTCATGCGGCACGCCTAGTTCGTCGAGGATGTCGGCCGCGTGGCGCATCGTCTCCCAATCGGAGGTGCTGCCCATGATGATGCCGATAAGAGGTGCGTGCGCCATTGCCTGCCCGACCGTGGAATGGAAGCGGGGTGTTAGTCAGGCGGGCGCCTCAGGGCAATGGCCTAGGAATCAAGTTCGAGCAGTTCCTGGCGGACATGGATCGCCTTGAGCGACATCCGCACCTCGACGAGGAAATAGAGCAGCCCCGCGATCAGCAGCAGCATCGAGACGATGAAGGCGACGGCGATCCAGATGCCGACATGCAGGTTGGCCAGGCGCGAGATAAACATGATCGCAACGACGAAGCAGATCGCGAGCGCGCTGGCGGTGCACAGGAAGATCGCATTGTTGATCACCGAGATGCGGCGATCGATGATCCGCAGTTCCCAGACATGGCGGTCATGCTCGGGGCCGCTGGAGCGCGGGTGCAGCTCCTCGATGATCCGCGCGCGGTCGACGATGCGCGCGAGCCGGCCGACCATGGTGTTGAGGAACGCGCCGATGCCGGCGAGCAGGAACACCGGCGCGATCGCAGCCTGGATCGTTTCCGAAACGGTGGAGAGATAGGGGCCTTCCATGCATGCTCCTTATGCAAGGGGTGGTGCGCCGCGCGCAAGCATGGGCTGCACGGGATGGTAACGGGTGGGCGAGTAAGACGCTCGAATGGCCCCGCCGGTCCCCGCTCTCCACCGTCATCCCCGCGAAGGCGGGGATCCATTTGCCAGGACGGGCGGAGAAGACGCCGATCCCCGCCTTCGCGGGGATGACGAGCGGGGTGGGGAGGTGGTTTTCGCCTCCGTCGCGGCAGGCCTCTCGCAGGCGCTGGACGCGGTTGCAGCGCAGGCCCCGGAAAGCCACCGCTTCCTCCGGCGCGGGTGGTACGCCGCGGCGGTGCACGCCTATGGCGGCGCGGCGCGGACGCTGGTGGTGGACGCTGCCGGCGTCCCGGTGGCGGCGCTGCCTCTGGTCGCCAAGGGGCCGCGCTGGTTGGGGCTGGCGGAGATTCCCGGCTGCTACTGGCCGTTTCGCAGCTTCCCGGTTGCGGAAGCCGCGCGCCCGGCGGCGGCGGATGCGCTGCTCGGTGCGCTGGCGCGGCAGGTGCGGGCGCTGCGGATCGGGCCGGTCTATGACGGCGATCCCGCGCTCGACTGGCTGAAGCCCCGCGCGCTGGCGGCCGGCTGGACGCTGCTCGACCGGCAGGTGGCTGACAGCTTCCTGCTGGAGATCGCATCCGAAGACTGGCCGCGCGGCTCGACGCTGCGCAAGAACCGGCAGCTGGAAAAGCACCTCGCGGCGACGGGCACGCTCGCCTGGGAATGGGACGCGCCCGATGTGGACGCGCTAGCCGTTATCGAACGCCGCAGTTGGATCGCGGCGCGCACCGATGGGCGCGACGCCAAGTTCACCGCCGACGGGCATGGCGCGTTCTGGGCGGCCGCGCTGCGGGACCCGGTGCTTGCCGACATGCTCTCCGCCGCGATGCTGCGGATCGATGGGCGGTCGATGGCCTTCTCCTTCGACCTGATCACCGGTGCGCGCTGCTATGCCATTGCCAACAGCTATGATCCGGCGGTGGCGAAACATTCGCCGGGCAAGCTGCTTCAGTATCGCAATTTGCTGCGTGCCCGCGCGCACGGGGTGACGCTGGTCGACTGGGGCGCGGGCGACAGTGGCTACAAGCAGACCATGGGGGCGACAAAGGGCCCGGCGATCCACGACTGGATCTTCGTGCGCCCGGGGCTCGCCGCGCTCGCCGCCCGGTTGCTGCGGGGAGCGTGGCGGCGCAGCGGTCAGGCGGCGGGCGGCCAGGCCTGAGCGGCGAGCCGCTCGCGCAGCGCGAGGACGAGGATCGCGGTCTTCATGTCGGCGAGCGCGCCCATGCCCTTCGCCCAGAGATCGTCGAGGCGCATCTCGATCACCTCGATATCCTCATGGTCATGCGCCAGCCCGCCGCCCGCGCTGGTGCGATCGGCTAGGCTGTAGGGCGCGAGATAGAGGCTGAGCCGCTCGGTGGAGACCGCCGGCATCGCGAAGAAATGGCCGACCAGATCGATCGTGCCGAGCGTGACGCCGCACTCCTCCATCGCCTCGCGGCGGGCGGTGGTGTCGGCGTCCTCGCCCGGATCGATCCGCCCGGCGAGCGCCTCGTAGACCGACTCGGGCTCGCCCCGGAAAATCAGCGGAGGGCGCGACTGGCGGACCAGCAGCACCGTGCCGCGCGCGGCATCATAGGGGAGCACGGCGACGGCATCGCCATGGTCCTCGATCTGGCGGGTGATGACACTGCCGTCCGGGGTGCGCAGCGTCGCCAGCAGCAGCCGGCCCCAGCCCTGATAGACCGTCTCGACGCGTTCGATGCGGTGCCCGGGCTCAGACCCGGACATAGCGGAAATACCACACCTCATGCCCCTGGCGGCGCGCCTTGCGCTCGTAGCGGGTCTCGGGCCAGTCGGCGGGGCGGGTGAGGAAATCCTGCGCGGTCTGCGCCTGCAACACGAAGTCCTTCCGCTGGCCCAGCACCATCATCGCCCAGCGGCAATAGGTGGGATCGTCCGTGCCGAGGCGGAACTCGCTGCCGGGCTTGAGCTTGGCGGCGATCAGGTCGAGCGGGCCATGGTTGACCATGCGGCGCTTGGCATGGCGCGCCTTGGGCCAGGGATCGGGGTGCAGCAGGTAGACGCGGCTAAGGCTGGCGTCGGGCAGCCGCTCCATCACTTCCAGCGCATCGCCCATGTGCAGGCGGACATTGGCGAGCTCGCCGTCGCGGATATGGTTGAGCGCGCCGACCACGCCGTTGAGGAAGGGTTCGCAGCCGATAAACCCATGGTCCGGGCGCATCGTCGCCTGGCCGGCGAGATGCTCGCCGCCGCCGAAGCCAATCTCGAATTCGAGCGGGCGGTCGTCGCCGAACAGGGTCTGCGCATCGAGCGGGCCGGCATCGGGCACGCTCACCTGCGGCAGCAATTCCTCGACCAGCGCGGACTGGCCCTGGCGGAGCTTGTGGCCTTGGCGGCGGCCGTAGAGACGACGGAGCGTGACGGGATCTGGCATGGGGCGCAGCGCATAGTCGCGCCGCCGCGTGCTGGCAAATCCGGGCGGTTCAGGCGGCGAGGCGGGTGACGGCGACCGGGGCACCCCAGCGGCGGACCGGGCGGGTGTAGCGGCGGACGCGCGGCGCGGTGTTCGGCGTGCCCTGGAAGTGGCGGAGCCCGGCGGCGGCGGCGGCGCGCTGCTCGGCTTCCTCGGTTGGGACCGGCGCGATCACGGTGACGCCCATGCCGCGGGCGAGGCGCAGCACGCCTTCGACCAGCCGGGCGCGGGCCGGGGCGGCCTCGAGATGGTGGACCAGCGCGGGCGCGAGGCGGATCAGCCGCGGCGAGCAATGGGCGAGCAGGCCCAGTGCCAGCGGGCCGGCGGCGAAGTCGCTCAGGCCGATCATCATGCCGCGATCGGTGCAGGCGTGGATCATCGCGGCGGCGGCATCGCGATCGGTCGATTCGTCGGCGCTGATCTCGACGACGATCTGGTCGAGCGGGAAGCGGTGGCGCAGCGCGGCGCGGAACAGGTGGCCGAGCAGCCGATCGGGCGAACCGGCGCGGACCTGGACCGGCACCGCCAGCAGCGTGCCGGCATCGGCCAGCCCGGCGGCGGCGGCGGCGGCGAGTGCGCGATCGAGGCGGAGGCCTTCCAGTTCGGCGCGGTCTTCGCGCAGCAGGATTGCATCGACGGTGTGGAAGGCCTGGGCGCGTGCCTGGATGCCGGCATGCCAGGCGAAGGGCTCGGTGCTGCCTTGGGCCGTGATCGGCTGCAGGTCGATCCGAAGATCCATCGTGGTTGCCATGGGTCGTGCTCCTCAACGCGATTCTTGTGAACCTGAACCCTGGGTACCGAATAGCGCCCAACCCTCCCATTCCGTGCGTCGCCGCAGCGGAATCAACCGGTTGGGGAATCTACGGTGCTTGCTTTCGGCGGCTGCAAACGATTCCGCGATTCGTCCCTCATGCCGCCGCGTTTAGCCGCAATGCAGGGGCAGGCAGCGCCCCCACCTGGGCTGGTGCGATCAGGTCGCCCTGCATCAGCGTCACCTCCAGCGACCGCAGCCGATCATGCTCGGCGCGAGTCGAGACCCCTTCAGCAATCAGCCGGATGCGACCCTTCTTGGCGATCTCCGCCACGCGCTCGACGACGATTCGCTTCGCCCAGCTGCTGCACAGGCTGTGCACCAGTTCGGGCGCGAGCTTGAGCGTATCGGGGGTGAAGGCGGAGAGCAGGTCCAGCCCCATGTCGCCCGCACCGAAATCGTCGAAGGCGATCAGGAAGCCGAGCTTGCGATAGGCTTTCATCAGCCCGAGCATCTCGTCGCTTTCGAGACGATCGCGGTCGCTGAACTCGAACACCAGCTCGCGCGCCGGAAAGCCCAGGCGGCGGACGATGCGCAGCATGCGATCGGCATCGGCCGTCGGATCGGTGATGTAGCGGGGCATCACCTTGATCGCGAGGCGGGTGTGGCGATCGGTGATGCCGAGTTCCATCGCCTGTTCGATCGCGGCGACGCGGCAGCGAAGATCGAAGGTGGGGCGCTTGTCCTCGGCCAGCGTCTCGACAAAGACGGCGGGATCTTCGCCCTCCGGGCCGCGGAACGTCGCCTCGTAGGCGGTGACGATCAGGGTGGAGGTGTTCACGACCGGCTGGAACGCCATCGCGAACCAGTCCCGGCGAAGCGCTTCCTGAAGGGGCGCGGGGGTGATTTGGCCGAGCATGGGGCATCTCCAAGCTGGATCCCCTTGTCTCGAATGGTAGGCGGAAGTGATTACCCGAGCGTTGATGGTGACGCTCGGGCTAACACCATATCAGGCCGCCTCGGCGGGGCGCTCGATGCGGGTGGGCGGCAGCATGCCGGACATCGGCGGCGCGACCAGATCACCCTGGAGGTGGAAAATGCCGAAGCTGCGTAGCCGGCGCAGCACGCCCTCGTGGCGGACGCCGTCGGCGATCACGCGGATGCCGTGTTCGCGCAGGCGCGGTGCCAGCTCCTCCAGCATCAGCCGGCGCGACCAGCTGGCGTCGATGCCGTTCACCAGATCGGGATCGAGCCGCACCATCGCCGGGCGGTAGCGCACGCAGGGGCTGAAGCCGATCGGATCATGTCCCAGGCCGAGAAACGCGGTGAGCGCGCCCGCGCGGGTGTGGCCGTCGACCAGGTCTGCGAGCTGCTGGCCGGGCACGTCGGCGAAACCGTGGATGCCGAAGATCATCCGCTCGGGGATCAGGCCTGTTCGCTGGCCAGCCTGGGTGGCGGCCGCGAGCGCGGCCTGGGCCGGCGCAGCACTCGGCGCGTGGATCGGGATCAGCAGGCGCGCGGTGGTGGTGCCGAGGCCCATTTCCATTGCCTTTACGACCGCGCCGGCGGCGACGCGGCGGTCGAGCTCGGCATGGCGGTCGGGCGGAATCTGGGCGAGGATCTCGTCGCCCTCCGCGCCGTCGGGGCCGCGCAGCACCGCCTCATAGGCGAAGACGCGGGCCGTGATGACATCATGTACCGGTCGAAATGCGAGATACAGGCCCGGTGCCGGTGCGGCCTGCCAGTCCTCCGTGTCGAGAACCATTCCTACTCCCTCCGCTGCCCGTGTTAACCATGACGGGCCCACAAGGCCTTATAGGCCGCAGCCGAAACAAGCGGGCGGGCGGACATGAAAAAGCCCCGCGCGGCGGGTGCCGGCGGGGCTCTTTTCATGTTCGGATCAGAAACCGATCAGGCGGCGAGTGCTGCCTTCAGGTCCTCGACGAGGTCGGTGCGCTCCCAGGGGAAGAAGTCACCCTCGGGCTTGCGGCCGAAGTGGCCGTACGCAGCGGTCGGCTGGTAGATCGGCTTGTTGAGGCCCAGGTGGGTACGGATGCCGCGCGGGGTGAGGCCTCCCAGCTTCTCGATGCCCTGGATGGCCTGCTCGATCTTGTCGTCGCCGACGGTGCCGGTGCCGTGGGTGTCGACATAGAGCGACAGCGGCTTCGACACGCCGATGGCGTAGGCGAGCTGGATCGTGCAGCGCGCGGCGAGGCCGGCGGCGACGATGTTCTTCGCCAGATAGCGGGTGATATACGCCGCCGAACGATCGACCTTGGTCGGGTCCTTGCCGCTGAACGCGCCGCCGCCGTGCGGGCTGGCGCCGCCGTAGGTGTCGACGATGATCTTGCGGCCGGTCAGGCCGGCGTCACCGTCCGGGCCGCCGATTTCGAACGAGCCGGTCGGGTTGATGTGGTACTCGGTCGCGTCCGACAGCAGCTCGGCCGGAAGCAGGTCGGCAACGACCTTCTTCACATAGGCGTGGAGCTCGGCTTCCTTCTCGCCCGCGTCATAGCCCGGCGCGTGCTGGGTCGAGACGACGATGGCGGTGGCTGCAACCGGCTTGCCGTTCTCGAAGCGCAGCGTGACCTGGCTCTTCGCGTCGGGCTCGAGGAACGGCGCTGCGCCCGAATGGCGATCGGCGGCCATGCGCTCGAGGATCTTGTGGCTGTAGTAGAGCGTCGCCGGCATCAGGTCCGGGGTCTCGTCGCAGGCGAAACCGAACATGATGCCCTGGTCGCCGGCGCCTTCGTCCTTGTTGCCGCTCGCGTCCACGCCCTGCGCGATGTGCGCCGACTGGCCGTGCAGGTTGTTCTCGAAGCGGAAGGTCTGCCAGTGGAAGCCCGACTGCTCATAGCCGATGCGCTTCACCGTCTCGCGGACGGTCTTCTCGATCTCTTCCTGCGCGCCCGGGGCCCAGGCACCGTCCTCGTACACGCCCTTGCAGCGGATTTCGCCGGCAAGAACCACGAGCTGGGTGGTGGTCAGCGTCTCGCAAGCGATACGCGCTTCGGGATCCTTCGACAGGAACAGGTCGACGATCGAGTCGGAAATCTGGTCGGCGACCTTGTCGGGATGGCCCTCGGACACGGACTCGGACGTGAAGAGATAATTGGAACGCATGTAAATTCCTCAGGTTGGGAAGGATCGCCGGGCCGTTGCCATGCCCATATAAAGCTTTCCTTATATGTGCTCCCTAGCGGGCGAAGCGCCGATTGGCAATCGCGAACAACCCCGTAAGTGCCGCGATGATCAGCACCATCCAGTTGCCGAGCTGTGAGAACAGCGTCGGCGGCAGCGGGCGCGGCAGCGGCAGGCGGATCGCGCCGGCCTGGTTCGGCGGGATCGTGCCGAGCAGCCGGCCATGGCCGTCGATCAGCGCGGAGATGCCGGTGGGGGTGGAGCGGAGGATCGGCAGGCCTTCCTCGATCGCGCGCAGCCTGGCCTGGGCGAGATGCTGCGGCGGGCCCCAGCTGCCGAACCAGGCGTCGTTCGAGGGATTGAACAGGAAGTCGGGCCGGTGCGCCCGGTCGACCACGTGGCCGGAGAAGATGATCTCGTAGCAGATCTGGATGCCGGCATTGCCGAAGCCGGGCACGGCAATCGCGCGCGGGCCGGGGCCGGGCAGGAAGTCGACATCGCCCATCACCAGCCGGGCAAGGCCGAGCGGCGCGAGCAGCGGGCGCATCGGCAGATATTCGCCGTACGGCACCAGATGCGCCTTGTCGTAGCGGCCGCCGAGCATGCCGTCGGGGCCCAGCGCCCAGACCGAATTGCCGGCGCCCTGCAGCTGGTTGTCGCGCCCGAATTCCAGCGCGTTGCCGCCGATCAGCGCCTGGTCCCAGGGGCCCAGCACCGCGCCGATGCGGGCGCGGACCATGCGCGGGTCCTGCCGATACCATTGCACCGGATAGCCGTCCTCGACGAAGTAATCGACCATGCCCTCGGGCCAGACGACCAGCCGCGGCAGCGCGCCGGGCTTGCCGCTGAGCGCAATCATCCGGTTGAGGAGGAACTCGGCGTAATCGGGGCGGCTGACCGCGTCCTGGCCGATATTCGGCTGGACGATCACCACTTCCTTGCCGCTCGCGGTGCTGATGCAGCGGATCCGGTCGCAGCGATCCGACCAGGCGAGATTGAGCGCGAGCAGTGCCACCGCCGCGACGATCAGTGGGCGATATTGGCGTTGGAAGGCGAGATAGAGGCTGCCGGCGACCGCGATTGTCACGCCGGAGAGCGCATAGGTGCCGATCAGCGTCGCGAGGTTGCGCACGCCGGGCACCGGCACCCAGAGCACGCCCAGCGGGTTCCACGGATAGCCGGTGAACAGCGTGCCGCGCAGCCATTCGGTGACGATCCAGGCGGTGGCGCCGGCCAAGACATAGCCCAGGTCCGGCTCAATCCAGCCCGAGCGGGGCTGCACCTTGCGCGCAAAGGCCCAGGCGGCGCCCATCGCCAGCGCCGGATAGACGGCGAGATACAGCGCCAGCAGCACCACCGCGGCATAGCCGAGCGCGGGCGGCATCTTGTCCTGGAAGTCGAAAGCGTGCTGGATCCAGTTGTCGCCCAGCGTGAAATGGCCGAGTCCGAACAGCCAGCCGCGGAGCAGCGCCGAGCGCAGCGTGCGTGCGGCGTAGACCAGCGCGAACAGCCCGGCGAAGCAGAGCAGGGCGAGGGGCCACCACTCCAGCGGCGCGAAGCCGGTGGCGGAGGCGATGCCGAGAAGGAGCGAAGCGAGCAGCGGACGGCGAAACATCGCCGGCGGGCCTACACGATGCGCGGGGCGAGGGGGAGGGGCGTTGCGCGGGGTGGGGCGCTGGCGTTCGCGCTTTCGCAGCGATCCCACCGGCTTCGGGAGCGCACAGGTCCGTGGACAAGATCCAAGGATCCCCGCTACATATCGCGGCGATTTGACAGAGGGGCACCGGCAATGAAGCTGAAGATCATCGTGACGACGTGCGTTCTGGTTCTGGCGGGTGCCTCGGCGCATGCGCAGGTCGGGCCTGCCGGTCTGTCCGAGCGCTATACGGCGTGTCAGGCGCGCGCGGGGCGCAACACCGTGCAGCAGGGCATCTGCGCGCAGACCGAAATGGGGGCGCAGGACGCGCGCCTGAACAAGGCCTATCAGGAGGTCATGCGCCAGCTGGCCAAGACGCCCGACAAGCGCCTCGCCCTCCGCACCGAGCAGCGCTCCTGGCTGAAGGCCCGCGACTATGCGTGCAAGGTCGACCAGGAGACGATCGACAACACCTGCCTGGTCACCAAGACGGCGACTCGCGCCAACGAACTGGAGCGGATGATCCGCTTCTAAGGGTTGCTGCTGGAGATTGGGCGCGGCGAACCGCTCGCTTCCGGATGGCAAGCGGTACTTCGCGCCCTACCAAGGGGCTCGCGCGGTTTGCAGGCTTGTGCGCGACAAAAAGTCGTGTCCGCGCCACCTTTGCTGCGCCGGCGATAGGGTGACGGGCCTACCGCGCCGGTCTCAGTAATTCAGGCGGCATCTGGATGCGGACCAGGCGCCACGTAAATAGACCGCGCCTGTCGAACGCAAAGGTGACGGTGCGCCCATCTGCCGCTTCACCGCTCTTCATTCTCACATCGAACCGGTTCAGCGCTCTATAGCCATAGTCGTAGGTGACCCGGGGGGTGCCCTCTGCCGGCCCGCCTGCCTTCGCGACGTGGCCTTGGGACACCATGGTCGCGATAGCATCTGGCGTAACGAAGCCATCGACCATTTTGTTGATCACGACCGGCATCAGCATCATGCCGATTCCCGCAAACGGATTGCCCTTCAGGTCGGGATCGTCGCGCATCCTCTTCGTGAGAATGACCGCCAGCTGCGACCGGAGACTGTCTCTCACCGCAGGGAAGTCGACCAGCTTTTCCAAACTGTCGGTATCGCCGGTGGCGGCCGCGACGCGCAGTTGCCTCGCCGCCCAAAAGGGCGAAGCGACATAGGCCCCAACGAACAACAGCAAGACCGCCGCGGCGGCCCAGACCCAGCGCTTTCGCATTCCGCTCCCGTTCAACCTCGCCGGGCGACCCGAGCGCCGCCGACCATGTTCTGGCGAGCACGAACAATGCAATCGCAAACTTGGTATTGGACGCAGATGTCCGCTCTCGGGGCGCCGAAATCGAGCGGATTGCCGCCCGTCCGATTTGGAGCCGCAAAGCTGAAATAGCCTCCGCCCGGGCGACTGGTTTCAGAAGGTAAAGATGATTGCATCGGCACTGTTTTTGGCTGCCTCCTGCATGTCGCCGGATGCAAAAGTGGCGGGCGTGCTCGAGCGGTGGTGCAGCGCCGTGAAGGAGGTTGAAAGCCTGGCGCCGGGGCCCGCCGCGCCCTTGAGAGAGAAGATGCTTCACCTCATCCGCATGGACGAAGTGACCCGGCAGAACCTCTGGCCGATGGACGGACCCGCACTCGATACCGAGCAGAGGCGCATCGTCGAGGACGTCATCGGTCGCGATCTGCTCCGCATCGATCAGCAGAATACGGAAGCATTGAAACGCCTGCTTCCGGCTTCTGGTTGGTTTTCGAACAGCGTTCACGTACGGCAGGTCACCCACGGCGCGTGGTTGATTGCCCAGCACTCCCCGCAAGATGCCTTCCGCGAATATGCCCTTGGCAAGATGGCGGTCCTGGTGAAGTCGGGGGATGTCATGCCAAGGATTATGCCCTGGCCGTCGATCGCGTCCGGGTGCACAAGGGCTTGCCGCAACTCTATGGCAGTCAGGCCGCATGTTCGGAGGGCCGCACGGTGATCCTCCCCATGGTGAACGAAGCGGCGGCGAACCACGAACGCGCGCTGATCGGCTGGGCGCAAACGCTGGAAGAGACCAAAGGCGATCTCGAGATAGGAAAGCCGTGCCGCTTGTGAGCGACAGCGCTGGCGAACACTGCATGCTCAGGAAGCCAAATAGCCGCTCCATGTGCACCGCGATCTGATCGGCCCCGAAGTTCGCCGCAGGGCGTATTCTGCGCGACCCGGCGCCCATCTCTGGCATAAGCGCCCTGTTTCGGCGGAAGCGGTGGCCTTGGCGTCGCGCTCGCCGAGACCTCCTCCTACGCCGATTGCCCCCACCCACAGAGTTGCGGGCCTGCCGGGGCACAACCCCCGGCAGACCCGTCCCCCGCGCTTGCGCGCTGCGGGTAGCACGAGAGGGGGTTAACCCGCGCCGCCCGTTTCAAACCGCTCCTGCTGCCGCCGGGCCCTTCTCGCCCGCCGGTCGTTCGACCGGCCGCGTCGGCCGATGGCAGTGGTGGCAGAAGGCGAAATCGAACAGATGGCTGAGCACCCAAGCCTGCTCCGCCACGCTCCATTCCGCCCACGCCTCACGCGTCACCCCCAGGCAGCCGCAAAGTTCACAGGCGACTTCCAGCGGCGTATCGACGGGGGTGATCCGCGCGTTCATCACGCGGCCCCTTGTATCGCATCGATGTGGGATTGCGGCGGAGACCTGCTCCGAACCGGATCAACCCGCGGGCGCGGCTGCTGCGGCCTCGGCGGCGGTGCGCGCCTGCACTGCCATGGCGCGGCACATGCGGTGGAGCGCTTCGCTCATCTGGCGGGCGGTTTCGGGCTCGATCCCGGGATCGGCGGCGATCGCACGGTCCATCGCGTGCGCCCATTGCGCCGCGGTCTGCGCGGTGACGGCGAGCTGGCGGTGGAAGCCCATGATGCACATGCCCGGGCGCGCCTCGAACCAGTCGCGCGGGCCGCCGAGCCAGGCGGCCAGGAAACGGGTGAGCGAATGGCGGAGTGCGGTGAGGTCCGGCTGGTGCATCGCGTGGAGCGCCGCATAGGCGGGGTCCTGCTCGACCAGATCGTAGAAGCGGTCGACGATGGCGCGGACGGTCTCTTCGCCGCCGACGCGGTCGAAGGGCAGGGACGATTCGGACATGAGACGCGCCTTAGCCGAAAAGGGCGGACGCGGCTTGACGGGAATCAACGATGGGCCGCCCTCCCCGCGGAGGGGAGGGCGGCATACGGCATCAGAAGTGCGCGATCACACCCGCCATCGGGCGGAAGCTCTTCGCATCGCTGAACGTGTTCATCTCGAGGCGCAGACGCAGGCCGCTGCGGCCGGTGATGCCGCCCAGGCCGATGTCCTTCGGGCCGACTTCGACGCCGACGCCATAGGTCATCGCGTGATAGTCACGGTTGGTGTTGGCGATCTTGTCGAAATTGACCCACTGATAGCCAACCTTGCCGTAGATCAGGCCGCTGTCGCCAGCGCGCAGACCGAAGCGGCCGGCGGCGCCATATTCCCAATCGATGTCGCCGCTGACACCCTTGGCGACGTTACCTTCGACGCCGACGAACACCGGGCCGAGCGGCACGTTCACACCGGCGACGCCCTGCACCAGCGCGCCGTCGAGGCGATACTTGTTCGGCGGGATCGGGATGCCGGCGTTGGGCTGGCGATCGAAACGCTCCCAGCCGCCGAGCACGCCGAAATAGGGCTCGATGCCGAAAGCCTTGGAGCCATCCGGCGAGCGCGGCGTCTCTTCCTGCGCGGCCGTGGTGGTCATGGTGCCGCTGGTGTCGGCGGTGGTCGTCGCCATCGTGCCGGAACCGGTGGTGGTGTCCTGCGCGAAGGCGGGGACGGCGAAGGGAAGCGCGGCAGCAGCTGCCGCGACGGCGATGATCTTACGCATGGGGGGATAACCTCTACGCTGGTGAAACACACATCTCCCGGCGCTGATCCGCTGCAACAGGCGGTACGGCCGGAGATGGGCGCACAATGCCCGGGCCAGCGGCAAGGTTGCATCGCCGCAAAGCATTGGCGCGAAAGTGTTGCACTGCGGCAACGGTTTCTGTCGCTCCGATGAACAAACGTTTCGATTTTGAGCGCGCTCAGCCCTTGGGCTGAACGTCCGCCGGCACCGGGGTCAGCTCATAGACGTCGACGCTGCCTGGCAACGCGCCGGGCACCGCCAGCCGCCAGCGGAAGGTGCCGAACCGCTCGACCATGCCCACCACGTCGCGGGCGCCGGGATTGCCATAGCCGATATCGTTTGCGCCGGGCTTGGCCTGGCGCGCGCCGAGGAACACGTAGCGCTTGCCGTCCGGGAACACATAGCCGGCGACGATATCCGTGCCGGTCTGCTTGGCGAGGCCGAGCGGGGCATCGTCCTTCGTCTCGTTCGAGGCGGAGATGTAGCAGAAGCCGGCTGGGCTCGGCTGCACCAGGGCGCGGCCGGCGGGCCCGGGCTTCAGGTGCAGCGTGCGGCAGCGATAGGAGCCGGGCGGCAGCGCCGGGTGCGGCTGGCCGGCATTGGGATCGAGCACCGCGCCCTGCAGCTTGCGCACCGGCGGGCGGACATTCTCGTACAGCTGGCGCCAGCTTGCCGGCAGGCTTTCGAGCCGCGGCATATCGGCCTGGGCGATGCGGGTACGCCACAGCGGCGGGGGCGGCGGCATCTCGACGACCGTGATCGGGCGAAGGTCCGTTTTGGCCGTGCTTGCCTGACAGCCGGCGAGCATGGGCAGAGCGAGCATCGCAAAGGCGAGCCGGTGCATGATACGTCCCCTGTGAATCTTCATGGCTCCGTGAACCATTGGGAGGCGCATTGCCGCGACAGTCCCACAAAGCAAAGTCGTAAACGAAGGTTAACGAAAAGTAAAAGCTGCGGTGGGCGTGCGGTCTGGTGCGGTGAACCGAAGCCATCCGCCGTATCCTGCCGGCGGATGGCCCGGACTGGCCGCCGCGGCTCTTGGAACTGCGGGCAAGAAGGGCCATTAGCTGGACCAAGGACATGGCCGGGAGATTGAACATGAAGGCTTGGGGAATCGGCGCGAGTGCCGCGGCGATCGGCATGCTGCTGGGCGGCTGCGCGACCACGCAGCAGAATGAACGCTATATGGCCGGCCATTTCCGCGCGCAGGCGGAACTGCACGACGCCAGCGGCAAGGTGGTGGGCACCGCAGTGGCCGAGCAGGTGGAGGGATCGATTCGCGTGCTGGTCGACGTGAACGGCATCTCGCCCGGGCCGCACGGCGTGCACGTCCACACTACCGGCGTCTGCACGCCCCCCGATTTCGCCAGCGCCGGCGGGCACTGGAACCCGGGCGCCACCAAGCATGGCAAGGAGAACCCGATGGGCCCCCATGCCGGCGACATGCCCAACATGAAGGTGGACGAGAAGGGCCATGGCCATCTCAGCTTCACGCTGGCGGGTGGCAGCTTCGACCAGCTGATGGACCAAGACGGCGCGGCGCTGGTCGTCCATGCCGGCGAGGACGATTACAAGACCGACCCTGCCGGCAACAGCGGCGGCCGTATCGCCTGCGGCGTGTTCCAGACGGTATAAGCCGTTACACCGCCTCGCCGGCGGCGCGGGCGCGGGCAAGCTTGCTCGCCTCCGCCGCCGGCAGCAGCCGGTAGCTTGCCCCGATCGCCGCGAGGGCGAGGGGCACGCTGGCGAGCAGCGCCAGCACGCCGGTCGCGAGGTCGCCGGTCAGCGTCGCGATCCGCCCGGCGCAATAGGGCCCGAGCGCGAGGCCGATCAGCGTCGTGCCGATGAAGAAGGCGGCGGTCGCGGTGCCGCGCATCCGGGGCAGCACCAGATCCTGCGTGGTCGCCGCAGCCGCGCCCAGGCCGCCGCAGATCAGGAACTGCGCGAGCGGCAGCATCACATAGGCGGTGGTGAGGTCGCGCGCGGTGAACAGCAGGACGAGCGGCGCGATCGGTGCGAGGCAGGCGAAGAGCAGCACATGCATGCGCCCCACCGGGCTGCGGGCGCGCAGGGCGTCGGAGATCCGCCCCGCGATCGTCACGCCGAGGAATCCCGCCAGCGCGACCGGCGCACCGACCCAGAAGCCGAGCGACCCCAGCTGCTCGGGCGGGATGTCGAAAGCGCGGCGGATGAAGCTCGGCGCGAACCCGGCCATCGCATAGGCGAGGAAGGTGTTGAGACCATAAGCCAGCACCACGCACAGAAAGGCCGGGGTGCCGACGATCAGCGCATAGGTGGGCGGGTCGCGCCGCTTGATCGCGGTCGCCCAACTGACCACGGCATAGACGCCGATCCCAACTGCGATCCACTGTGCGGGCGGCTCGCCAAGATGCACGAGCAGCGCGACCAGCCCGGCGACCAGCGCGAGGACGGCCAGGTTGCGCGCCAGTGCCGCTAGTCCCTGCCGCGCCGCGCCGATCAGCGTGAAGGGCGGCAGGATCGTCAGCAGTTCTTCGAAAAAGGCGCGGAACGGGGCAGGGTGGGGCGGGGTCGCCATGCCCTCGGAGAGTCCGCGCGGCGGCTCGCGCAGGGTGACTATCCAGGCGGCGACGAGCAGTCCGGGCACCCCGACCGCGAGGAACGCCGCCTGCCACCCGGCCAGCCCCAGCGGACCGCCGCCCGGATAGGCCTGGTTCCAGCGCTGGACGATCAGCGCGCCGAGGAACAGCGACAGCCCGCCGCCGAGATAGACGCCCGAGGAATAGAGCGCGAGCGCGGTGGCGCGCAGCCTTTTGGGAAACCAGTCGGAGATCAGCGAATAGGCGGCGGGCCCCGCGGTCGCCTCGCCGATGCCCACGCCCATCCGCGCCATCCCCAGCACCAGCCCGGTACGCGCAAAGCCCGAAAGCGCGGTCATGCTCGACCAGAGCGCGAGCCCGAGGGTCATCAGCCGCACGCGGTGCCAATTGTCCGCCAGCCGGCCCAGCGGGATGCCGAACAGTGCGTAGAACACCCCGAAGGCGGTGCCGTACAGAAAGCCGATATCCTGGTCGCGCAGTCCGAGGTCGCGCTTGATATCGTCGGCGAGGATGGCGACGATCTGGCGATCGACGAAGTTGAGGATATAGACGAGCAGCAGCAGCGACAGCACATACCACGCATAGGGGGTCGCCTTCGCCCCGTCGGGCGTTGGGGGCATGCTGGCCATATCCTCTCCTTCGGCGTTGTGCGTGCCGTTGCCAGTCAGGCTAGCAGAGCGTACCCGTTTTACGAAAGGATGATTTTCGCGATGGCCGAACCGGCATTCCTGTTCGTCTGCTTGGGCAATATCTGCCGCTCGCCGCTGGCCGAGGCGGCGTTCCGCGCGGCGGCGGAAGAGGCCGGCGTGGCGGTCGTCGCCGATTCGGCGGGGACCGGCGGCTGGCATGCCGGCGAGCAGCCGGATCGCCGCTCGATTGCAGTCGCGGCCAAGCATGGCATCGACATTACCGGCCAGCGCGCGCGCCAGGTGACGCGAGAGGATTTCGACCGGTTCGACCATATCCTCGCGCTCGATCCGCAGAATCTTGCGGACCTGCGCCGGATCGCGCCGAAGGGCGGTCGTGCCCGGCTGCGGCTGCTGCTCGATGCGGTGCCCGGCTGGGAAGGGCGCGCCGTCGACGATCCCTATTATGGCGGGCCGGAAGGCTTCGACCGCACCTGGGACGAGGTGCGCGCCGCGGCCGACCGGCTGGTAGAAGAGCTCGTACAAACGCGTTGAACAATCCGAAGGAGATGGAACCCATGGCATTCACCGGACGCGAACTTCGCTCGACGCTGAGCGAAGACGGCACGCTGCGCCTGTCGCTGGAGCAGGTGACCTATGACGCGCCTGCCGCGGACGAAGTGATCGTCCGCATCGAGGCGGCGCCGATCAATCCCAGCGACCTGGGGCTGCTGCTCGGACCGGCGCAGGTCGATACGCTGCAGCAGGACGGCGAGGCGCTGGTGTTCGAGGTGCCGAAGGGTCGATTGGGCAGCATGAAGGCGCGGCTCGGCCAGTCGCTGCCGGTGGGCAATGAAGGCGCCGGTACGGTGGTCGCCGCGGGGGCGGAGGCCGCCGCCCAGCTGATGGGCAAGCGGGTATCGGCGGTGGGCGGCGCGATGTTCGCCGATTACCGCGTGCTCAAGGCCCGCGACGTCGTCGAACTGCCCGAGGGCACCGCTGCGGCGGATGGTGCGGCGATCTTCGTCAATCCGCTCACCGCGCTCGGCTTCGTCGAGACAATGCGGCGCGACGGGCATAGCGCGATCGTCCACACCGCCGCCGCCTCCAACCTGGGGCAGATGCTGCAGAAGATCTGCCTCGCCGACGGGGTGCCGCTGGTCAACATCGTCCGCTCCGAGGAGCAGGCGGCGATCCTGCGCGACATCGGCGCGACCCATGTGGTGAACAGCCGCGACGAGGATTTCCGCGCCAAGCTGACCGATGCGGTTGCGGAGACCGGCGCGACGGTGGCGTTCGACGCGATCGGCGGCGGCACGCTGGGCAGCGACATCCTCCAGGCGATGGAAGCCGCGGCGGTGCGCAAGATGACCGAATATAGCCGTTATGGATCTGAACAGTTCAAGCAGCTCTATATCTACGGCGCGCTCGACATGGCGCCGACCACGCTCAACCGGCTGGCCTTCGGCTTCCAGTGGAGCGTCTCGGGCTGGCTGCTGACGCCGTTCCTGCGCCGGGCAGGCATGGAGACGCTGGGCGCGATGCGGCAGCGCATCCTCGCTGAGCTGACCACCACCTTCGCCAGCCGCTACACCCGCACCATCGGGCTGGCCGAAGCGCTGCATCCGGACGTGCTGCGCGCCTATGAGCGCAAGGCGACGGGCGAGAAGTTCCTGATCGATCCTGGACGGGGGTGAGTGGGGCGCCCCGTCCCATTTTGAGTTGGGCATTTCCGACAAATTGTGTCCAACGCATGTCGGAATGAACTTCCCCAACCTCCTGTCCTCTACAATGCACCTGGGTGGGCTCAACGCGGGACCGGCGGAGAACAGCCGCCACCCGATCGTGAGGGACGGAAATGCTGCATTGGTTGGAAGTTAAGGCGCCCATTCGGGAGAAGCTGAAGGTCGCCTTCGGTTCGATGATCGGGATCATGGTAGTTCTTGCTGTGCTCAACCTGGTGCTGCCGCACTGGGTGATGCTCGGGCTCAACGTGGTGGTGATCGCCACCGGCTTCATGCTCACCCGCATGTTCGCCCGCGTGATCGCCGATCCCTATGTCGCGACGGTGGTGCGGATGGAGGGTCTGGCCGCCGGCAACCTCGCCGCGCCGATCGCCTACACCGACTATGAGGATTGCGTCGGCCGCATCTCGCGCGGCATGCTCATCTTCCGCGATGCTGCCGTTGCGCAGCGTGAAGCTGCCGAGCAGCAGGCCGAAGTGGTGCGGGTGCTGGGCCAGTCGCTCGAGCGGCTCGCCAAGGGCGACCTGACCGCCGATGTGACGGCCGATTTCCCCGGCACCAACGCGGTGCTCAAGACCAATTTCAACGAGGCGCTCGCCGCGCTGCGCGAACTGGTGCGCTCGGTTGCGACGTCGGCCGAGACGATCAGCACCGGCTCTGCCCAGATCGCGGTCGCGTCCGAGGACCTGTCGCGCCGCACCGAGAGCGCGGCATCGAGCCTGCAGGAAACCGTCCAGTCGATCGGCGAGATGGACCAGCGGCTGCGCAGCACCGCCGGCAGCGCCACCCAGACCGTGGCACGCGCGGACGGCGCGATTGCCTCGGTCCAGGCGGGCCGCGACGTCGCCGACGAGGCCGTGTCGGCAATGAGCCGGGTGTCGGAAAGCGCCAAGGGCATCGACGACGTGATCGAGGGTCTCGACAAGATCGCCTTCCAGACGCGGGTTCTGGCAATGAACGCCGCTGTGGAAGCGGGGCGCGCCGGTGAAGCCGGGCGCGGCTTCGCGGTCGTCGCCGATCTCGTCTCGGCCCTCGCGATGCGCGCCGAAGAGGAAGCCGGCCGCGCCCGCGACCAGTTGACCACCACCCAGGCCGACGTCACCGCCGCGGTGGGCATGGTCCAGCGCGTCGACGATGCCTTTGCCGCGATCGCCACCGATGTCCGCGAAGTCCATGGCCTGCTCGGCAGCATGGCGACCGCCAACCAGGCCCAGGCCTCGTCGATCGGCGAGATCAGCACCGCGATCACGGTAATGGATCAGGCGACCCAGCAGAATGCGGCGATGGTCGAGGAAACCTCCGCCGCCGCCCGCAGCCTGAGCCGCGAGGTGGAGGCGCTGAAGCGTTCGGCCCAGACTTTCAATGTCGGCGAAGGGCACAATCCGCGGATGAGCCTGCCGCTGCAGCGCCCGAACCTGTCGAAGCGCGGCGGCACGGGCGGCCGTGCCGCACCGGCGCCTGCCCCCGCCATGGCGAACGGCGACTGGGCGTCGTTCTGACGACGCCCGCCCGGCTCAGCCCTCCATGCCCGCATGGGCGTGGAGGCGCTGGCGGGTCGACAGCAGCGTACCCACGGGCTTGGCGATCGGCGCGAACATGCCGAGGCCGAGCCGCTGGCCGGGCAGGTTGACGTACACCGCCTCGATGCCGCGGGCGCTATAGGCTTCGTGCCAGAAGCCGGCCCCTTGCGGGTCCTTTAGGAAATCGCGCCACCACACGCTGTGCGGCGCGCTGCGGGTGAAGGCCTCCAGGCTCGGCAGGTCGCGCCAATATTGGCGGAAGCCGACATGATTCCAGCCGAACAGCATCCCGTCCTCGGCGAGCAGGCCGTCGGGCGGGTTCTTCTTGATCTCGGCGAGTCCGCGGCCGATCCGCATCATCGCGGGGAGCGCACGCCAGCGGCGCAGCTTGAACCCCAGGATTACGACAATCAGTTCCGGATAGGCAGCGAGATCCACGGTCTCGCGGAGCGTGTTGGCTTGCATGGCGAGTCTCCTTGTTTACAATGTACACGATAAGCTCGGTTTACGGTGTAAACAAGATGGAAATTGCAGACGGACTGCGCGCGCGGCTGATCGACGCCGCAACGGCGCTGTTGGACGAACAAGGCGAGGCCGGGGTGACGCTGCGTGCGCTGGCCAAGGCGACCGGCGTATCGGCGATGGCGCCCTATCGGCATTTTGCCGACAAGGCGGCGCTGCTCGGCGCGGTGGCGGAGGCGGGGTTCGCCGCACTTGCAGCGGTGCTGGCGGAAGCGGATCGGGCGGAACCGGCCAAGGCGGCGCTGATCGCGCAAGGCATCGCCTATTTCCGCTTCGCCCAGGCGCATCCGGCGATGTTCCGGCTGATGTTCGGCGGCAATCCCGGCTGCACCGTCGCCCCCAAAGACTATGGCGAGGCCTTCGCGATCCTGTCGCGGCGGGTCGCCAGCCTTGCGGGCGGCGATCCTGGCCCGGCGACGCTCGCCGCCTGGGGCGTGGTGCACGGCCTGTCGACGCTGGCGCTCGACGGCAAGGTGCCGGCCGAGGACGGGGTGGTCGCCGCGGCGATGGCGCTGGTGGCGGACGGCGTCGCGGGCGCTCAGGCGCGCAGCGGATAGCGCTCGATCGCTTCGTAGCTCGCGCCCTCGCGTCCGAGATGGCTTTCGTAGAGGAGGAAGCTGTCGACCAGGAACGGCGCACTGGCGAGCCCGGCATGCGCCTCCAAGAAACGTTCGTTGGCGCCTGCCTGTGCGTTCATCCGGGCGAGGGTGATGTGCGGCAGATAGGCGCGGCGCTCGGGCGCCAGGCCGGCGCGCACCAGCGCCTGGTCGATCTTGTGATGGAGCTGGGTCACCGCCTCGTGCGGCCGCAGCCCTGACCAGAGCGCATTGGGCCGCCCGCGCGAGTCGAACTCGCCGACGCCGTCGATCGCCAACTCGAACGGCGCGAAGCGGACGGTACCCAGCGCGAGCGCGACGTCTTCCGCCATCGGCCGCTCGACTTCGCCGATATAGCGCAGGGTGCAGTGGAGCTGTTCGTCGCTCTGCCAGCGCGCGCCCGGCACGCCGCCGGCAAGGCCGAGCAACTGTGCGCGAATCGCGGAGGGCGGGCGGAAACCGACGAACAGACGATGCATCCCGTGCGTTCTAGCGGACCGGCTAGTTTGTTCAAAGCGCACGCAAAGTCGTCGCCGCTTGTGTATCGAAACGTTGCTGCGCCCGGTTTTGCTTGAAAACCCCTGTGGCGAAGCCGATATTCGAGCCATCCGGCATTGCGCCGGTCAAAGGAGTTTTTCGAATGGCTAACTGGTCCGATCCCCGCACGAGCGAGTCGCCCTTCGCGACCGCGAGTGCACGCGCCGCGGCGCATGACGCGGGGCTCCGGTCGTACATGCTGTCGGTCTACAACTACATGCTGTCCGGCGTGCTGCTGACCGGCATCGTCGCGCTGGCGTTCGGCAAGGTCGCCTCGCTGCAGGCGCTGCTGTTCCAGGTGGTGGAAACCGCCCGCGGCCTGTCGCTGCAGCCGACGCTGCTCGGCTGGGTGGTGATGATCTCGCCGCTGGCCATCGTCTTCGCGATGAGCTTCGGTCAGAACCGCATGTCCGAAGGCACGCTCAAGGCGCTGTTCTTCGCCTATGCCGGCCTGCTGGGCGCGTCGATCTCGACGATCTTTGTCACCTATACCGACATGTCGATCGCCCAGGTGTTCTTCGGCACCGCCGCCGGTTTCGGCGCGCTGAGCCTTTATGGCTACACCACCAAGAAGGATCTGTCGGGCTTCGGCACCTTCCTGATCATCGGTCTTGTGGGTCTGATCGTCGCGTCGATCGTCAATCTCTTCCTGCAGTCGGGCATGATGAGCCTGGTGATCAGCGCCATCGGCGTGCTGATCTTCGCCGGCCTGACCGCCTATGACACGCAGAAGATCAAGAGCATCTACGCCTATGTCGCGGGCACCCGCGAGCAGGGCAAGGTCGCGATCATGGGGGCGCTGAACCTCTATCTCGACTTCATCAACATGTTCCTGTTCCTGCTGCGCCTGTTCGGCAGCTCGCGCGACTGATCCCGCGCGGAACGTGAAGACAAAGGGGCCCGGTGGAGCGATCCGCCGGGCCTTTTGTTTTGCGCGCGCACCATCCGACGGAACGGGACTCCCGGCATGTCCGTTTAATCCGGGTAACGCTCAGGAGAGTGCAGCATGACCAACAATCCCCTCGACCCCGCGATGGACCGGATGTCGGTCGCTCCCGACCCCCGCGCCGATGACGATGCGGCCAAGGGCCCGGTGCATTCCGCCGACGCCGGCACCGATTCCTCGATTGAGGAGCGGCTCGCCCGCGATCCGGCGAGCAAGGAAGCCCGGCTCGACCGCGCGCTCGACGAGTCGATGGATGCGTCGGACCCGCCCGCCTCGACCCAGCCGGTGCACAATAACGAGATCCCGGAAAGCTCGGGGTACGATCCCAAGGCCGAAGCAAATCGCGCCGACGGCAAGGAAGGCGCGCCTAAGGAGGATCGGGGTCTGATCGACAAGGCCCTGCACAAGCTCGGCCTCGACTGAGGCAATAACGGATGGCCGCGTCTCCCGCGTCGGGCTGGCGCGCCAATCTGGTTCTCTATGCGGCGCTCGGCGCCAATATTGGGATCGCCGTCGCGAAGTTCGTCGCGGCGGCGATCACCGCGTCGTCCTCGATGCTCACCGAGGGCGTGCACAGCCTGGTCGACAGCCTCAACCAGATCCTGCTGCTCTACGGCCAGCGCCGCGCCAAGCGACCGCCCGATGCCGAACACCCCTTCGGCTATGGCCGCGAGCTCTATTTCTGGGCCTTCGTCGTCGCGATCCTGATCTTCGGGCTGGGCGCGGGCGTGTCGGTCTATGAAGGCTATCTCCACATCCTCGATCCGGAGCCGCTGCGCGATCCGCTGGTCAACTACATCGTGCTCGGCATCGCCACCGTAATGGAGGGCACCAGCTGGGTGATCGCGATCCGGGAGTTCCGCGCAAGCAAGGGCGATTGCGGCTGGTGGAAGGCGATCCGGGAATCGAAGGATCCCGCCGGCTTCATTGTGCTGTTCGAGGATTCGGCGGCGCTGGCCGGGCTGATCGTCGCGGGCGTGGGCGTCTGGGCGAGCCATGCCTGGAGCGATCCGCGGATCGACGGCATGGCCTCGATCGTGATCGGGCTGATCCTCGCGGCGGTGGCGACGCTGCTGGCGCGCGAGGCCAAGGGCCTGCTGATCGGCGAGCGGGCCAACCCGGACCTGATCGCCCAGGTCCGCGCGATGCTGGAGGCCGAACCGCGCATCACCGGGGTCAACCATGTCCGCACCATCCACACCGCCCCCGACCGCGTCTTCGTGGCGATCAGCGCCGATTTCGACGACAGCCTGGCGATGGGCGAGGCCGAAACGCTGATCGAGCGGATTGAAGCCAAGCTCAAGGCGGCGCTGCCCCAGCTCAGCTCGATCTACATCCGGCCCGAGAAGCGCGAGGATGCCGAAGTGGTGACTGCGGGCTAGTCGCCCAGCGCGCCCAGCAACTCGTGGGTGCGCAGCGGCTTTTCGAGGAGCGCGACATAGCCGGTCGCTTGCGCCTCCGCAGCCAGCGCCGGGCTGGGATAGCCGGTCATCAGCACTGCACGGCCGGTCCAGCCGCGCGCCTGGAGCGCCCGCAGCAGGGCGATCCCGTCGCCATCAGGCAGGCAATAATCTGCGACCAGATAGTCGGCGGTGAGCGACGCAGGATCGGCGAGCGAGGCCCCGGCCACGCTGTGCGCCCGCACCTGATATCCCTGGCCGTGGAGCAGCAGCTGGGTCGACCGACGCACGCCGTCATCGTCTTCGACGAGCAACACGCTAGGGCGTTCGGCGGGGAGCGGGGGTGTCATGAAGCGAGCCTGATCGCCTCGCCTGCCACGCCGCGTGGGCGGGGTCTCTACGCAAATGTCCTAGGGTTCGGGCGGTCCGATGCAACGCTCCGCTGGCCCAAGGGGCGGTTGCGGAGGGCATGGCGATGCGGCACCTTGCCAGGCGATGTTCTTTGACGAGAATCGCGTCTGGCCTCGGCCGGAACCGCCGCGGCCCGTGCCCCTGCCGCCAGGCCGCCGCGAGCGATTTCTGACCCGCATGCTGCTCGTCTATGCGCTGATCCTGCTGCTGCTGCCGGTCAGCGCAAGCGGGATCGCCGACCTGATCCGCTACCTGCTCGCGCTGCTCTGAGGCGCAGGTTCCCCTCCCGCTAGCGGGAGAGGGCGGGGGAAGGGGGGGCTCTCAGCCCAGCTCGTCGTCCTTGTACTTGATCTGCAGGAAGTTGCCGCGGGTGGCGAGCGCGTCGAGGTCGCCCTGGGCGAGCTGCGCGGTCATCTCGGCGATTTCCTCGTCGATCACCTGTAGGCCCTGGGCCAGCTGCTGGTCCGGCGTCATGCCGTTGCGCGGTACGGTGCGCAGCGGTTCGGGCACCAGGCCATAGCCCTTGACCAGTTCGGGCAGCTGCTCGCCGATCAGCTTGCGCACCTCGTTGGCGGCGGGGGAGGATTCGTCCAGCCGCGCGAGCTGGGGCGCCAGCGTCTCCAGCTTCACCCCGATCGAATCGACCAGCGTGCGGGCAGGCGCGGGCAGGGCCAGCCGCTGCGTCTCCAGCCAGCGTTCGGTGGTGGACGGCAGCGCCTTGAGCGGCACCTGCACCAGCTGCTCGACGCGGGGCGCGCTGGTGACCGGCAGCGAGGCGAAGACGAGCGTCGCAAGGATCAGCAGCATCATCACCGCCAGCGCCCCGAACATGCCGAGCGGCACGAACATGCCGATCGTGATCGCGGCGATGATGATGACCGCATCCGCCGCCGCGATCCGCCCCAACCGCGAAAGGATCTCCGCCTCGCGCCGCTTGCGGGTACGCGTGGCGAGCGCGCCTTCGGTGCGGGCGCGCGAGCGCTCGATCAGTTCCTCGCCGCGGGCGAGCAGGCGGTCCACGTCACTCGGCATCGCGGCTTACATCGCCTCCAGCTTGAAGCCGTCGCTGGGCCCGCCCAGCCGGTTCTGCTCGGCACCCTCGGCACGGGCGATATAGCCCTTCGACTTCTCGACTTCGTTCGACAGCGTGTTGACCGTCGCCTTCATGCTGTCGAGTGCCTTGAGCTTGAACGTGTCGATCGCGTCCATCGTGTCATAGATGTTCTGGAAGGCGCGCTGCAGCGTCTCGACGGGGATCGTCGCGCTCGCCGCCTGTTCGTGGATCGCCGCGGTCTGGCTCTTGAGCAGCTGGCCGGTCGAGTCGATCAGGTTGGCAGTGGTGGTGTTCAGCGCGGTGATCTGGTCGAGCACCAGCTTCTGGTTGTTGAGCGCCTGCGCGACGGTGACGGCAGTGCGCAGCGCCGAGACGGTGGTGGTCGAGGCGCGGTCGACGCCCTTGATCAGCTCGACATTGTTCTTCTTGACCAGATCGAGCGCCAGATAGCCCTGCACCGTCACCGCCATCTGGGTGAGCAGGTCCTGGGTGCGCTGGCGGACATAGAAGAGCGCGGTCTCGCGGATCGCCTTGGCCTTGGCGGGATCGGTGTGATCCAGCTCATTGGCCTTGTCCTCCAGCTTCTCGTCCATCGCCTTGGACAGATAGATCATCTGCTCCAGCCGGCCCATCGCGGCCCACAGGTTGGCGCGCTCGGTGGCGATCGCGGCATTGTCCTGCAGCAGCTCGTCCTTGCCGTTCGACAGGCTCTTGAGCACCGCGTTGATGTGGCTCTGCGAAGACTGGTATTTGCGGAAATAGTTGGTCAGTCCGCCGCCGCCGCCGAAAATCTTCGAAAGGAAGCCGTCCTTGCCGCCGATCAGCTTGCCGTTGCGCGAGGGATCGAGCTCTTCCACCGTCTTGCGCAGGGCCAGCAGGTCGGCGCCGACGCCGCCCTCGCTGCCCATTGCGCGCACCGGGCGGTCGAGGAAGCGGTTGGACTGGCCCGCGGCGTCGCGGATTTCCTTCTGCCCCATCGCTGCGATCGCATCGACGCGCTTGCCGAATTCGGGCGAGTTCACGTCCTGCGCGATCAGATCGTCGATGAAGCCGTCGACGCGCTTGTCGAGTTCGGACTTCTTGGTGTCTTCGACCGGCACCAGCCCGGCAGCCTTTTCGGGTGCTACGACGGGGACGGGATCCGGGGGCGTGAGCACCAGACCCTGTTCTGCGGTATCCGTCACAGTCGCCATCGTCACTCTCTCTCCAACTCCGTGGGTATAACCATGCAGGCGAAGCACGTATCCCGCAAGTGTGTCATGTAGATAGCACAGTTGGGAATGCAACTTGACGGGGAGCAGTCGTGCGGATTGTATTTGCACATAGCAATTGGAGCGGGTGGATGCAGCGGCGCGAGATGCTGGGCGCATTGGGTGCGACGCGGTTCGTGGCGGGCGGCGTGGCGAGTCCCGCGAGCGCGGCGCCGGAGATGAACCTGCCGCTGGAATTCGCCTATGAAGCCATCGTCACGCTTGGTGCCGGTACGCCGGTCGGCAAGACGCCATACGGCGTGCGCAACCGCATTCCGATCACCGGCGGGACCTTCGAAGGCCCGCGCATCCGTGGGACGGTGCTCGCCGGCGGTATGGACTGGCAGCTGGAGCGACCGGACCGGATGCTCGACATCCATGCCGATTACATGATGCAGGCCGAGGACGGCACGCTGATCCATGTGATCAACAAGGGGTTGATCAGCCATGATCCTGCGCGCCGTTATGTGCGGACGGTGCCGTGGTTCGAGGTGCCCGAGGGGCCGCATGCCTGGCTCAACCAGTCCGTGTTCACCGGCACGATCGGCGCGCCGCCGGAGGGGAAAGGCCCGGCGGTGCGGATTACGGTCTACCGGATCCTATAGCGGGAAATACGGGGGCCTTCCCGCGGCGCACCATTTCGGCTATGGGGCCGCCGGTACCCGCGCGCCCGCGCTAATCAGGAAATCGCATGAACCTCCGCAACGTGGCGATTATCGCCCACGTCGACCACGGCAAGACCACCCTCGTCGACCAGCTTTTCCGTCAGTCCGGCACCTTCCGCGACAACCAGCGCGTCGAAGAGCGGGCGATGGACTCGAACGACCTCGAGAAGGAGCGCGGAATCACGATTCTCGCCAAGCCGACCTCGGTCGACTGGACTCCGCCGGGTGCCGACGAGGCGATTCGCATCAACATCGTCGATACGCCTGGTCACGCCGATTTCGGCGGCGAGGTGGAGCGTATTCTGAGCATGGTCGACGGCGTCGTCCTGCTGGTCGATTCGTCGGAAGGCGCGATGCCGCAGACGAAGTTCGTGACCGGCAAGGCACTGGCGCTGGGCCTGAAGCCGATCGTCGTGGTCAACAAGGTCGACCGCAGCGACGCGCGCATCCAGGAAGTGCTGGACGAAGTGTTCGACCTGTTCGTGTCGCTCGACGCGAATGACGAGCAGCTCGATTTCCCGGTGCTCTATGCCTCGGGCCGCAACGGCTATGCCTCGACCGACATGGACGCGCGCGAAGGCACGCTGATCCCGATGTTCGAGACGATCGTCAGCCACGTGCCGGCGCCGAAGGTCGAAGTCGAGGACGTGCCCTTCACCTTCCTGGTGACGCTGCTCGACCGCGACAACTTCCTCGGCCGTATCCTCACCGGCCGCGTCAATTCGGGCACGGTGAAGCTCAACCAGCCGATCCACGCGCTGGATAACGACGGCAACATCATCGAGACCGGCCGCGCCTCGAAGATCCTGTCGTTCCGTGGCCTGGAGCGCGTGCCCGTGGAAGAGGCCAAGGCAGGCGACATCATCAGCCTCGCCGGTCTGGCCGTCGCCACCGTGTCGAACACGATCTGCGACCCGACGGTCACCGAGCCGCTGCACGCGCAGCCGATCGATCCGCCGACGCTGTCGATGCGCTTCGCCGTCAACGACTCGCCGATGGCGGGCCGCGAGGGCACCAAGGTGACGTCGCGCATGATCCGCGACCGCCTGTTCCGCGAAGCCGAGTCGAACGTCGCCGTAAAGGTGACCGAAGCCGCCGACCGCGACAGCTACGAAGTCGCCGGCCGCGGCGAGCTTCAGCTGGGCGTGCTGATCGAGACGATGCGCCGCGAAGGCTTCGAGCTGGGCATCAGCCGCCCGCGCGTGCTGTTCGGCGAGGACGAGAACGGCAACAAGACCGAGCCGTACGAAACCGTCATCATCGACGTGGACGAGGAATATTCGGGCACGGTCGTCGAGAAGATGAACCTGCGCAAGGCCGAGATGACGGACATGCGTCCCTCGGGCGGCGGCAAGACCCGCATCACCTTCTCCGCGCCGTCGCGCGGCATGATCGGCTATCACGGCGAGTTCCTGTCGGACACGCGCGGTACCGGCATCATGAACCGGCTGTTCGAGAAGTACGGCCCCCACAAGGGCAAGATCGAAGGCCGCAAGAACGGCGTGCTGATCTCGAACGGTGCAGGCGAAGCCCAGGGCTATGCGCTGGGTCCGCTCGAAGAGCGCGGCGTGCTGTTCGTCGGCCATGGTGAGGCCCTGTACGAAGGCATGATCATCGGCGAGAACGCCAAGACGGAAGACCTCGAGGTCAATCCGATGAAGGCGAAGCAGCTGACCAACTTCCGCGCTTCGGGCGGCAAGGACGACGCGATCCGCCTGACCCCGCCGAAGAAGATGACGCTGGAACAGGCCATTGCGTACATCGACGACGACGAGATGGTGGAAGTGACGCCCAAGACGATCCGTCTGCGTAAGCGCTACCTCGACCCGAACGAGCGCAAGCGCGCCAGCCGTGCGAAGGCCGCGGACTGATCCTTCGCGCGATCGTGAAGAAAGGGCCCCTGCCGGTAACGGCGGGGGCTTTTTCGTTGGGCGGCATTCCTTACCAGAGCATTTCCTCTCCCGCGAAGCGGGAGAGCGGGACCGCGCCGCGCCAGCGGCGTGGTGGAGGGGGCATGCCCGGCGCCCCCTCCGCCACCGCCTGCGGCGCCATCCCCAGCCCGCACCAGCCGTTGACGCCCGCAAAGGCCAGCATGAACCCGAAGAACCCGGCCGCGTAGAAACCCGGCACGAACCTCGCCAGTCCGGCCAGCGTGCCGGCCAGCACCAGCAGTCCGACGATCATCTGCACCTGGCCGAAGATCGAGACCCGCGGCGCACCAATGCCCGCCACCGGCAGCCCGGCGGCGGCCCAGGCCTCGATCCCGCCTTGAAGGTTGCGCACCCGGTCGCCCAGGCGGCGCGCGGCGAGCGCGCAGGCCGACGCACAGATCGCGCTGGGCGGCGACGACGCGATCGATGCGCTGGAGGCGGATCCGGAGGAGCATTTCATTCGGCTGGGCGAGGATGCGCTGCCCTATAGCGGTGTCATCGAGTTTCCTGGGCAGTCGGAGGACGCGGAGGGCTGGGGCGGCTACGGGAGCAGGGTAGCGAGGAGGGGGTAGTGGGGCGGCAACTCGCGCCAAAAGCCTGTCGCTTATGGTGCGAAACGGTCCCCAGCACCGAGCATGGGCCGTGGGGCTTGGCCGGAGTAGCTGTCCAACATCCGGATGCAATGTGGCGAGGCTTCAACGTGGTAGTTTCAAATTTCCGTCAGCGCTTCCAGGTTGGGGCTGAAGGATGCATGCTGCCCCTCAGGTCGCGGCGCTGCACCCAAGTAATCTCGGTGGCGAAGGTGGCGGCCCAGCCTCGATCCCAAGCGGCACGCAGCATCGGGCACGTGGATCGAACCTGGCGTGGCCAGGACGTGCTGCAGATGCGGTCGGGCGGCGTCGCCGATCGCATCGTGCGTAGCTCAACGGTCCAGACTATTGTAAAGCCGACCCAGGCCTAAACAAGCTTCACGATGCGCGGCGGCAGTCCGGCTCTGCCAGGCAGTTTATGTCCAACGGCTTCCGCGATGCCGACGGCGTTTATTTTAAGCTGCAGCCCATGTCGCTGCGTCTCGAAACGATTGGCTCCCGGATCAACACCGCGTCCTTCGCCATTGAGATGCCCCTGTCGTTCGCCAGCACGCCGCTGGCGGCGCGGATCGGCTTCGGTCACGCGCAGGTGCGAAACCGTGTCGAGCTGAGCTGTCTAGGATTCGAAGCATATGCCCATCCGCCTTCGAACAAAAGGAAGACCCATGTTTGCGTTCCTCGCCTATTCCGCTGCCGCCGTAGCCGCCCCCGCGGCCGCGCAGCAGGCCCAGGTCCTTACCGTCGCCACGCCGGCCCAACTGGCCAACGCGCTCGTCCAGGCGACAAGTGGCACCATCATCAAGCTGGCGCCAGGCAACTATGGGGAGCTTACCCTCAACGATCGGGTGTTCACCGCGCCGGTGACGATCACCAGCGAAAATCCCAGCAGGCAGGCGCTGTTTAGCCGGGTGAACCTCAACCGCTCGGTCAACGTCACCTTCTCCAAAGTAGAAATTTCATCGGTCGTGGCTGCGGACGACTTCATGGTCCGCGTCGCCGACGGGTCGAAGATCACGTTCGATACCGTCTACATCCATGGCCTTATCGACGGCGCGGTCAAGAAAGACGGTAGTGCGATCAGCGTCGCGCGGAGCAACAGCTTCACCTTATCGAATTCCAGGCTATTCGAGATCGCGGCCGGCATCCGGGTGCGCCAGAGCAAGAACGTCGTTATCAACGACAACGACATCAGCATGATCGGTATCGATGCCGTGGAGATCCCCGGCACCAATGGGGTGTTGATCGCGCGCAACAAGATTTCCAAGTTCCGCACCACCGACCCTTATCATCCCGACGCGGTGCAGTGCTGGACGACTGGTGAGACCAGCGGCTGCAAGAACATAAAGATCGTCGACAATCAGATATTGGGGGACTTCAACACTACCAGCACCGCATATCACTATCCGCAGGGCATCTTCTTCGGGGACGAGACCAAGGTCGGCGGATATGAGAACATCGAGATCACCGGCAATCTGTTGGTCTGCCCCAATTGGCACGCGATCACCATCGGCAGCGCGCGCGGCACGATCATCCGGAACAACCGCATCTCAGCATGTGCCGGCGTGACGCCCTGGATTCGCGTGAACGATCCCACCATCGTGATCCAGGGCAACATCGCGCCGAGCTATTACATCAACAGCGACAAGCCCTCCCGACCGGCGGGGAATGACATTGGCAGTGCCGCTGCGAAGTGATGCCGTACGCCGAGGGGCGGCCTGGACTCGGGTGTTGTTCTCTTTTTGCTTCGAACATGCGAGGCGCGAGGGGCGAGCGAACTTCCATGCATGGTGCGTGGTGGATGAAGCACAGGAGCGTGCCAAAGCCGGGGCGCTGCCGCCATCGGCCGCGCTCCGGCTGGCGCTCGCCTACCTGCACCCGTTCGGCGCAGCGCGGGCATGGATCGAGGCGTTCTGGATAGCTGCCGCTCGCACAAACGGGCTAGGGTGCTGAAGGCTTCGGCCACAGCCAGCAGATGACGGCTGCGGCGAACGCGATCACACGCCAGGTGTGTGTCGAACGCTCGACATAAGCGTATTACTGGGGCCGTCTGAGGAAAAGCAGCCTGTCCGTTCTCGCCCAGTTGCGGACGTTCACCGAGCCGCCAGTCGGTCAACGAACGCCGTAGCCTCGCGCAACTCCTCGGTATCATTGGCGTCTCTAAGCATAGGTCTAAGATGATAGGCTAACAGATCGGCGTCGCGGCCATTTCGATCCTTCGTTTCGTCGAGGATCCCGATCAAACTCCCGAGGCCGAGGCGATGCGCGAAGAGCCGGTATGCTCGATCGTGGGCATGAGAAGGCCCAGCGAGATAGTGTTTAGCCAAGCGGCGATAGTCGCCCCTCCTCAACGATATATGTTCGAGTAGGATGATGCCCTCTCCGCCAGACGGATAGTGCTGTAGCAGCCAATCTGCTGCCGTTTCCGACTGCATCCTTCTTAGCTCAGCCGCGTGGGCACGCATGATCTCATTCATACGGTAAACCTATCATCGGAATGTCCGCTTCCCACCACAAGCAGCCGGCCGCCCGTAACGCGGCGAGAATGGCCGCGCCCGCCGGAGACGCTTCCGCTCGTCGGCGCGGCATGGTCTAAGGGGCGCGTCCTGCCGGAGGGTGTATCATGTTGCTGGCCGCGTTGTTGATGGGCCTTTCGCCCCAGACCCAGGTGGCCGCGCCTGCTGCCACCGCGACGCTGGACGCGCCCCAGAAGGCGGCGGACGGATCGCAGCGCTGGTCGGTGCTGGCAGACCCCTGCGCCTCCGCCCAGACCGGGGGCGATCAGATCGTTGTGTGCGGCAAGGGCGTCGATGCGCCGCGCCTGCCGCTGCCCGAGGAGCGCGGGCCGCCCGATCGGCCGATGCCGAGCAATCCGGATCGCACCGGCATCGGCGCGCTCAACGCGGTATCGACACCCTGCGCGGCGCGGGTCGGCGGCTGCCAGGTCGGCGTCGACATCTTCGGCGCGGCAACCACCCTCGTCCGCGGCGTCGGCAAGGTGATCAGCCCGGGCAGCTGCTGCGAAGAGCCGGGCGAATCGACCAATTTCTTCAAGCTGGTCGGCGATGCCGGCAAGGGCGTCGGACGCGCCTTCAAGAAGAAGCCCGACAAGTCCAACCGCGTGCCGATCGACCTCAGCGACCCGGTGCCGTTCCGCTCATCTCCAGCAGCACCGCCCACTCCTCCGGCCGCACCGGAGTCACCGACAGGCGCGACTGGCGCACCATCTCGAGGTCCTTGAGCCGCGGCTCCGCCTTGATCTCGGGCAGCGGCACCGGCTTGGCCAGCGGGCGCAGCGCCTTCACTTCCACGCTCGCCCATTTGCCGTCGTCGCCGTCGGGCTGCCAGGCGCGGGTGATCTCCATGATGCCGACCGCGGCCTTCTGGAGGTTGGAATGGTAGAAGATCGCCTGGTCGCCGGGGACCATGTCTTTCAGGAAATTGCGGGCGGTATAGTTGCGCACGCCGTTCCATTCGGTGCTGCCGTCGCGCACCAGGTCATCCCAGCCATAGACATCGGGTTCGGAGCGAAGGATCCAGTAGGCCATGCCGCCCGTTACCCAGCTAAACCGCGGCTGAACAGCCGGTTCCGCACCGATTAAGCCGCGATTGCCTATCCAGGGTCATCGGCGCCGAGCGACTCGCGGGCGCCCTGAGGTGAGGAGCGAGTGACATGAACCATCTGGCGAAGAAGCTGGTGCTCGGCATCGCGACGGGCGCGAGCCTGCTGGCCGCAGCGGCGCCCGCGCAGGCGCAGGATTGGCGCTGGCGGCGGCATTACTACCATGATCGCGGCGGCGACGTTGCCGGTGCGGCGCTGGTGGCGGGTATCGCGGGCATCGCGATCGGCGCGGCGATCTCCAACGACCATCGCTATGATTACGACCGGCGTTTCTACCGCGAGCGCGGCTATTACCCGACCGACGGCTATTGGTATCGGGACAATTATCCCCGCTATCGCTACTATGAATATTGCAACGTGCGGCGGACCTGGGATCCCTATCTCGGCCGACCGGTCCTGGTCCGGTACTGCGATTGACCGGATCGACGCGCGACCATCTCTAGAGATGGGTCGCGCGCCGCTGCGCGCCGGCTAGAGTGGCGGCATGGCAACTACCGACTCGCTCGATCCGGCCGATCCCTATGCGCGATCCGCCCAGACCTTCCCGGTCCTGACCGCCGAGATGATCGCGCGGGTCGCGGCCTTCGGCACCGAGGAAGCGGTGCCCGAGGGCAGCATGCTGTATCGCCGCGGCGATCATAGCGTCGATTTCTTCCTCTGCCTCGCCGGCGGCATCGCGATCGTCGATACCGACAGCGA
Organism: Sphingomonas sp. 22176; assembly: GCF_052045505.1. Lineage (NCBI taxonomy): Bacteria > Pseudomonadati > Pseudomonadota > Alphaproteobacteria > Sphingomonadales > Sphingomonadaceae > Sphingomonas > Sphingomonas sp. 22176. Next base: position 1,061,676 of record NZ_JBQEPL010000001.1, read on the forward strand.
GGGCGAGGACCATGTCTTCCACGTCCACGAGGCCGGCCAGTTCACCGGCGAGCTCGACCTGTTCAACGACCGCAAGATCCTGGTGAGCGCCCGCGCGCTGCCCGGCACGCGGGTGGTGCGGATCGAGCGCGCGGCCTTCCGCCGGATGATGGCGGCCGAGCCCGATATCGGCGAGATCGTGATGCGCGCCTTCATCCTGCGCCGCGTCGGGCTGCTCCGCCACAGCGATGCGGGCGTGGCGCTGGCCGGGCCGGGACACGGCGCCGACATGGGGCGGATCGAAACCTTCCTCACCCGCAACGCGATGCCGCACCGGCGGATCGATACCGACACCGATCCCGATGCGGCCGGCTTCCTCGAATGCCTGGCGCTGACCGAGGCGGACCTGCCGGTGGTGGTGCTGGAGGGCCGCGTGCTGCGCAACCCGAGCAATGCCGCGCTGGCCGATGCACTGGGGCTGGCGACGTCGCTCGACTCCGGCCATGTGCACGACGTCGCGGTGGTGGGTGCCGGGCCTGCGGGACTGGCGGCGGCGGTCTATGCCGCGTCCGAAGGCCTGAATGCGATCGTGATCGAAGCGGTCGCGCCGGGCGGCCAGGCTGGGACCAGCTCCAAGATCGAAAATTACCTCGGCTTCCCCACCGGCATTTCCGGCCAGGCGCTGGCCGGCCGCGCGCAGGTGCAGGCGCAGAAGTTCGGTGCGCGGCTGCTTGTCTCGCGCTCGGTGGTGCGGATCGAATGCGAGGAGCGGCCGCTGCGGCTCCACCTTGACGACGGCGCGACGCTGCAGGCCCGCGCGGTGGTGGTCGCCACCGGCGCGCGCTACCGCAAGCTCGACCTGCCGCGCTATGCCGAGCTGGAGGGCAACGGCATCTATTACGCGGCCACGGCGATGGAGGCCGGGCTGTGCGCCGGCTCCGAAGTGGTGGTGGTCGGCGGCGGCAATTCGGCAGGGCAGGCGGCGGTGTTCCTCGCCCGCCACGCCGCGCATGTTCATGTGCTGGTGCGCGGGCCGGGGCTGGCGGCGACGATGTCGCGCTACCTGATCGATCGGATCGAGGCCTCGGACCGGATCACGCTTCACCCCTTCACCGAAGTCACCGCGCTGGAGGGCGAGCGGTCGCTGACCGGGCTGGAGTGGACCGACCGAAAGACAGGGGCCGTGGAGCACCGCCAGGTTGGCGCGCTGTTCGTGATGATCGGCGCGGTGCCGAACACAAGCTGGCTGGAAGGCTGTGTCGATCTCGATGCGCGCGGCTTCGTGCAGACCGGCAGCGGCGAGACCTTCTTCTGCTCGACCGCGCCCGGGGTGTTCGCGGTGGGCGATGTGCGGGCGGGATCGGTCAAGCGCGTCGCCTCGGGGGTGGGCGAGGGGTCCGTGGTGGTCTCCGCCATCCACCGCTATCTTGAACCCGCGGCCGAATGACGGCATGAGCCGGGCATGAGCGATACCCCTCCCGATCGTCTGTCGGTCAACCCGAGCAGCCCCTATTTCACCCGCGAACTGCTGGAGCGCGGCGTCGGCATCAAGTTCAAGGGCGTCGAGCGCCGCGATGTCGAAGAATACTGCATCTCCGAAGGCTGGGTGCGCGTAGCCCTCGGCAAGAAGACCGATCGCAAGGGCAACCCGCTGACGATCAAGCTGGTCGGCCCGGTCGAGGCCTGGTTCCAGAGCGGCGGTGAAGCGGCTGCGGAAGAAGCGAAGAGCGAGGACGGCGCCGAAGGCTGAGGCCTGAATCGCGTTCCGTCTTGACGGGAAAGTCTACATAGATAGCTTGCAAGGATGTCCCGCAATAGGCGTCCTTCCAAGCAGATGCTCTCCCTTCTCGACGCTCTGGCAGTGGCGCCGCAGCAGTGGCGCCACGGCTATGAGCTGATGAAGGAAACCGGGCTCAAGTCCGGAACCCTGTACCCCCTGCTGATGCGGATGACCGAGCAGGGTCTGGTCGAAGCCGAATGGCGGGAGCCCGCGCAGCCGGGGCGGCCGGCGCGCCATGCCTATCGCTTGACCTCGGCAGGAATCGCCTTTGCGCGCGATGCGCTGGCCGGGCCGCAGCGTGGGGCTGCACCCCTCGGAGTGTCGCTGGCGTGACGGCGACGGCGGCCCGCGCGATGATGCGGCTCGCCGTGCACCTGTTGGGCGACGCCCGCCGGCCATGGGCGCAGGCGATGCTCGCGGAGTTCGACATCGCCGCAGCCGAGGGCCGCGGGCTGGACTTCGCGGCGGGATGCTTGGGCGTGGCGTGCCGCCTGCTGCCGATGCAGGCGGAAGGTCGCCGCGGCATCGCCACCCATCTGCTCGCGTTGGGCCTGATCCTGCCCATGGCGGCGTTGCTGTTCTGCCATGCGGGCGACCTCTCGCTTGCGGCAATCCACGTCATGATCGGGCCGGAAGCGGTTCCCAACCCCTATCTTCGCAGTGCCCAGCGTGCGGCGGTGCCCGGACTGTTGCTGCTGTGGCTGGTGCTGGGCGGTGCGCATCTCGGACTTGCTTGGGCGATGGTCGAGCGCAACGTCCGGACGATCGCAGCGATGGGCGCGGTGATGCTGGCGGCTACCGTCACCCTGGCGACCTACACCAGCATCTTGTCGATTCAGGACCTGCAATGGGTGTGGCAGGCCTGCGCCATCCTGGCGGAGCTGGGTGGCCTTTTCGCCTTCGTGCATTGGGCCCCCGCATCGGCACAGTTCGAGTAACGCAGGCTTGGAAGGTGCCCGCAAGGCACTTAACTGTTAACTCTACATATATAGGAATGATGGTGCCGCTTGTTCGCGCTTGCTATGCCCGGAGCGGAGGAGGCCTGCACATGCACAAGCTCTTGGCGTTCCCGACCCTTTTTCTTGCCTTGACCATCGGCATCCCTGCCGCGGCGCAATCGTCTGCCGCGCCGGCCTGTGCCGCCACAAGCGCACCGCCGCCGACGCCCGCGGCGGGGGCGGTGCTGAAGCTCGCGACGGACTGGTTCGAGGTCATGAACACGCGGGATGAAGCCGCCTTCCTGCAGTTCGTGAAGGAACGCGGCCCGGCGCTGCTATATACCCCGTCCGACTGGCTTGAGCTGCGCCAAAACCTTCGCGGCATGCAGGTCTGCGGTGTGGAGTCGGCAGATGCGAAGCAGGTCAATCTGTGGGTCCAGGATCCGAGTTTCGATGGCTACGCCGTCGCGCAGTTCGCACTTGGTGCTACGCCTGAGGAGAAACCCCGCCTCCTCTTCATCGCGGCGCGCGACGACGTGCCGCCCGGTGTCTCCCGCCCAGCCCGGCTCGCGCTCCCCGCGCTGATCGGCGCCGTGGCGGCCCGCGCCGAGGAGCGCCATGCGATGGACCGGTTCGACGGCGCGGTGCTGGTGGCGCAGGGCAGTCGCGTGCTTTTCGAGAAGGCCTATGGCCTGGCCGATCGCGAGAAGCACCAGCCGAACGCGCTCGACACCCAGTTCCGCTTCGGATCGATGGGCAAAATGTTCACCGCCGTCGCCATCCTGCAATTGGTGGAGGCGGGGAAGATCGCGCTCGATGCGCCGATCGGCCGCTATCTGCCCGGCTATCCGGATCGCGGCATCGCTACCAAGGTGACGGTCGCCAATCTGCTGACCCATACCGGCGGCACCGGCGACATCTTCGGGCCCGACTTCGATGCCAACAAAGCGTCGCTCCGCACGCTGCAGGACTATGTGGCGCTCTACGGCAAGCGACCCGCCGCATTCGCGCCCGGCGACCAGCAGGCGTACAGCAATTACGGCTTCATCCTGCTGGGCCGGATCGTCGAAACCGTCTCCGGGCAGGCGTACGACACTTATATTCAGCGGCATATCTTCGATCCCGTGGGCATGGCCTCCACGGGCAACCAGCCCGAAAGCGCGCTGCTGCCGCGCCGCGCGGTGAGCTATATGGGGATGGAGCCGCGGCTGCGGCGCGCGGATGCGACGCTGCCGCTGAGCGGCACGTCCGCGGGCGGCGGCTATGCAACGGTGGGCGACTTCCAGCGCTTCATCCTCGGGCTCACCGAGCATCGGCTGCTGCGCGCAGAGACGTTGCGGCAGCTGATCGAGGGCGGCGTGCGCATCAAGGACGGCAGCTTCGTGCCCTTCGACTTCGGCGGCACCATGCCCGGCAGCGGCCGCTATATCGGCCATGGCGGGGGTGCACCGGGCATGAGCGGTTCGCTGATCCACTTCCTGGACAGCGGCATCACCATCGCCGTGCTCGCCAACCGCGACCCCGGCGCGGCCGAGAGCGTCGCGCTGTTCGCGGCCCATCGCGTGCCGGTGGCGACAGGGGACGCCGTGCCCGCGCCGTGAGGCGACGGGCTGGTCGGCTGTCCGTCCCCTCGTGATGTGGGCAGTGCGCCTCAGATCGCGCTCTTTGCCATGCCGTAATGGTGCCAGGCAAAGATCGCCGCCGCGCCCCGGTGCGGGCGCCATGCCTCCGACCATTCGCGCGTCAGCTTCTCGCTCGGGCGCTCGGGGTGGCCGAGGATGCGGCCGATCTCGATCTGCACCGCCAGGTCGCCGGCCGGCCAGATGTCGGGCCGGCCTTCGGCGAACAGCAGGTAGATCTCCGCCGACCAGCGGCCGATCCCCTTGATGCGGGTGAGTGCTGCGATCGCTTCCTCGTCGTCCTGCGGCAGCGCGGCGAGATCGAGCGCGCCGCTGGTCACCTGCTCGGAGAGGCTGCGGGCATAGCCCATCTTCTGGCGCGACAGCCCGGCGCTGCGCAGCAGCTCGTCGCTGGCCGCGGCGAGCAGCACGGGGTCCTCGGCATCGCCCAGCACCGCGTCGAGCTTGTTCCACACCGCGGTGGCGGCGGCGACGCTCACCTGCTGGCCCACGATCGTGCGGAGCAGCGTGGCATAGCCGGGTTCGCGGATGCGCGGCGCGGGATAGCCGGCGCGTTCGAGGGCGGCAGCGAAAGCGGGTTCGAGCGCTGCCAATGCGTCGATCGACCTCTTCAGCTGGTCGGCGGTCAAGCCCATGGATTGCTTCCTTGAAACGGGCCCGGTTCACCGGCATGGACGCGGCGAACCAAGGAGATGCAGATGCCCCAGCTTACGGTCGTGACGCGTGACGGAACCGAACGCACGGTAACCGGCGAGGCCGGTCTCAGCGTGATGGAAGTGATTCGCGACAATGGCTTCGACGAACTGCTGGCGCTGTGCGGCGGTTGCTGCAGCTGCGCCACCTGCCATGTGCATGTCGACCCGGAATTTGCGGACAAACTGCCCAAGATGAGCATGGACGAGGACGACCTGCTCGACAGCACGAGCGACCGCGATGCGACCTCGCGGCTTTCGTGCCAGCTGCCGTTCACCGATGCGCTGGACGGCCTGCGCGTGCGGATCGCCGCCGAGGATTGAGGACGGGCGGGGGTGTGGCGGGTACTGCCACGCCCTCGGTCATCCCCGCGAGGGCGGGGATCCATTCGCCTGTGCGCTGGGGGCAGGAGCCGCGGCTTCAGCGCCAATGGATTCCCGCCTTCGCGGGAATGACGGAAGGGCGAGCGCGGGTCACCGCCCCTTGGCCTGGTCCGCAATCTGCCAGACGCGGACATACTCCACCTCCATCCGCGACGGGAAGGCGGCGGGGTCGATGCCGTGGGTGCCGCCCCAGCCGCCCACCGCGACGTTGAGCAGCAGATATTGCGGCTTGTCGAACGGCCAGGTGGCGGGGTCGCCCTTATGGTCGTTGTCGAAGCGCATATAGGCATGGTCGTCGACGCCGATCAGGATGCGGTCCTTCGTCCAGTCGAGCTGGTAGGTATGGAAGGCGGTGCAGGCGTCTGCCACCTGGGTGGTCGCGCCCTTCTGGGTATGCTGGGCGTGGTTATAGGCGCCGGTGTGGATGGTGCCGTGCACCGTCTGCGGATCCCAGCCGACCAGCTCCATCACGTCGATTTCGCCGAGCCGCGGCCAGCCGCCGCTGCTATCGGCGCCGAGCAGCCAGATCGCCGGCCATAGCCCATTGCCGCAGGCGAGCTTGGCGCGGACCTCGATGAAGCCATAGGTCCAACTGGCGAGACCGCGGGTGAGCAGGCGGGCGGAACTATAGTCCTGGCCGCCATAATCGGGCTGGCTCGAAAGCCGCTCGCGGCGCGCCCCGATGATCAGGCGGCCGTTCTCGACCCGCGCATTTTCGGGCCGGGTGGCGGCGTAATATTGCAGTTCCTGGTTGTACCAGCCTTCGCGGTTGCGGGCGGTATCATAGGTCCAGCGCTTCGGATCTGGCAGGGACCCCGAGTCGAACTCGTCCGCCCAGACGACTCGCGCGTCCTTGGGAACTGCGATCGATTCGCTGGTCGTGGCGGGGACGGGCGGTAAGGCGGCGGTCTGCGCGACCGCCGCTGCCGGCAGGAACCAGGCTGCGGCGGCGGCCGCGATCGCGAACCGCCGCGCGGGCATCACTTGGGCGAAAGCACCATCAGCATCTGACGGCCTTCCATGCGCGGATAGCTCTCCACCTTGGCCACTTCGGCGGCGTCCTGCTGGACGCGCTGAAGCAGTTGCATGCCGAGCTGGCCATGCGAAAGCTCACGACCGCGGAAGCGCAGGGTGATCTTCACCTTGTCGCCTTCGCCGATGAACTTCAGCACGTTGCGCATCTTCACGTCGTAATCATGGTCGTCGATGTTGGGACGCATCTTGATCTCTTTGATCTCCTGCGTCTTCTGGGTCTTGCGTGCGAGGTTCGCCTTCTTCTGCGCCTCGTACTTGAACTTGCCCACATCGAGGAACTTGGCGACGGGCGGATCGGCGTTGGGCGACACTTCGACGAGGTCGAGCCCGACCTCGGCAGCCTGCGCCATCGCCTCGCGCGTGTACATCACGCCAAGGTTTTCGCCGTCCTGGTCGATCACGCGAACCTTGGGCGACTGGATGAATTCGTTAAACCGCGGCCCGTTCAGCGGCATCGCGGGCGCCATCGGGCGCCGGGGCATGGGAGAACGTATAAGACTGGCTCCTGTAGTGGATCAGCGCCCTATATAGACAATAACCGCGCCCGAGAGAAGATCCCCCCGCTGCCATTTCGCAGCGAAAGTGCGCGGCAAGTGCAGCAATGGCGCGGGAAAAGCCCGCAAATCCCGTCATGTGGCTGTTCCGGCTTCTATAATGTCCCGGAGTCGGCGGACAATTCCGGGTGCCGGCGATGCGGGGAATATCATGCAGCGACTGTTTCGTTTGGCGGCGGGTTTCGCCGCGGTGACGTTTGCTGGCCAGGCCTTGGCGCAGACCGATCAAGGCACACAGCAGGGCAAGGCCAGCGTGGGCGTGACCGCCGGTTCGCTGGGCGTGGGGCCGGAAATCGGCTACCGCTTCAACCAGCATGTCGGCGTGCGCGCCAATGGCGGCTTCCTGAGCGTGGACCACAGCTTCACCTCGGGCGGCATCGACTATGACGGGCATGCCAAGCTCGCGTCGGCGGGCGTGATTGTCGACGTCTACCCGCTCGGCGGCGGTTTCCGCATCTCGGGCGGCGCGCGCTACAACGGCACCGACGGCCGCGTCCGCGCGGTGCCGAACGGCCCGACCAAGATCGGCAGCCTGGTGTTCACGCCCGAGCAGATCGGCACCATCACCGGCCGCGCCGACCTGCGCGAATTCGCCCCCCAGCTGACGCTCGGCTATGGCGGCAAGCTGCGCAAGGGCCTGGCCTTCACCGTGGAGGCCGGTGCGCTGTTCCAGGGCGCGGTGCGCATCCGCGACTTCACCTCCAACGGCACGCTGGCGACCGATCCGACGATCGCGGGCGCGACGTACCGCAATGAGCTCGCCAAGCAGCGCCAGAAGCTGCAGGATTCGGCGAACGACTATCAGGTCTACCCGATCCTGCAGGTCGGGCTGAAGTACCGGTTCTGAACGCGGCGGGCGGCACCATCGGGTGCCGCCCGCTGTCTGTCAAAACGCCTTATCGCAGGTCGGGCGCCAGCGCTTCGGCCTTGAGCCGCTCGATCGCCTCGTCCAGCGTCAGCATGGTCTGGCCCTGACTGCCGAGCACGCGGAGCGCGACGGTGCTCTCCTCGGCCTCGCGCTTGCCGACGACCAGCAGGTTGGGCACCTTGGCCAGCGAGTGTTCGCGCACCTTGTAGTTGATCTTCTCGTTGCGCAGGTCGCTCTCGACGCGGATGCCCGCCGCCTGGAGCTTCGCCACCACTTCGCGGGCATAGTCGTCCGCGTCGGACACGATGGTCGCGACCACCGCCTGCACCGGCGCGAGCCAGGTCGGCAGCTTGCCGGCGAAATGCTCGATCAGGATGCCGATGAACCGTTCGTACGAACCGAAGATCGCGCGGTGGAGCATCACCGGCCGGTGGCGCTCGCCATCCTCGCCGACATAGCTCGCATCGAGACGCTCGGGCAGCACCCGGTCCGACTGGATGGTGCCGACCTGCCAGGTACGGCCGATCGCATCGGTGAGGTGCCATTCCAGCTTCGGCGCGTAGAAGGCGCCTTCGCCGGGCAGTTCCTCCCAGCCATATTCGGGCGTGGCGAGGCCGGCGGCGACCACCGCGTCGCGCAGCTCGTTCTCAGCCATGTCCCACATTTCTTCGGTGCCGAAGCGCTTCTCAGGACGCAGCGCGAGCTTGATCGCATAGGTGAAGCCGAAATGCTTGTAGACCCGGTCGGCCAGCGCGCAGAACGCCTTCACCTCGTCGACGATCTGGTCCTCACGGCAGAAGATGTGGCCGTCGTCCTGGGTGAACTGGCGGACGCGCATCAGCCCGTGCAGCGCGCCGTGCGGCTCGTTGCGGTGGCAGCAGCCATTCTCGACCAGCCGCATCGGCAGGTCGCGATACGACTTGATGCCCTGCTTGAAGATCAGGATGTGCGCGGGGCAGTTCATCGGCTTGAGCGCCATCCACTGCGCGTCCTCGGACACCATGGGACCCTCGTCCTCGATGTTCGGGGTCTCGTCGGGGATGACGAACATGTTCTGGCGATACTTGCCCCAGTGGCCGGACTGCTCCCACTGGCGCGCATCCATCACCTGCGGAGTCTTCACTTCCTTGCTGCCCGCGCCGTTCACCGCGCGACGCATATAATCCTCGAGCACGCGGTAGATGACATAGCCGTTCGGGTGCCAGAACACCGAGCCATGCGCCTCCTGCTGGAGGTGGAACAGGTCCATCTCCGCGCCGAGCTTGCGGTGGTCGCGCTTGGCGGCCTCTTCCAGGCGCGTCAGATGCTCCTGGAGCTGCTTCTTGTTGAGCCAGCCGGTGCCGTAGATGCGGCTGAGCATCGCGTTCTTCTGGTCGCCACGCCAATAGGCGCCCGACACGCGGGTCAGCTTGAACGCATCCGCCGCGACCTTGCCGGTGGAGGCGAGGTGGGGGCCGCGGCACATGTCGAGCCAGGCGTCCTCGCCCTTGCCGGCGCGGTAGACGGTCAGCTCCTCGCCCTCGGGGAGTTCCTTGGCCCATTCGGCCTTGAAGGTCTCGCCCTGCGCGGTCCAGCGCGCGATCAGGTCGGCGCGCGACCAGACTTCGCGGATCAGCGGCTCGTCGCGCGCGATGATGCGGCGCATCTCCTCCTCGATCGCCGGCAGGTCCTCCTCGGTGAAGGGGCGATCCTTGGGAGCGAAGTCGTAATAGAAGCCGTCGTCGGTCGACGGGCCGAAGGTGATTTGCGTGCCCGGGAACAGGTGCTGCACCGCTTCGGCCAGGATATGCGCATAATCGTGGCGCGCGAGTTCGAGCGCGTCGGCCTCGTCCTTGGCGGTGACGAGCGCGAGCTGGGCATCGCCCTCGAACGGACGGCCGATGTCGCGCAGCTCGCCATCGACGCGCGCGGCGAGCGCCGCCTTGGCCAGACCCGGACCGATCGCCGCAGCGATGTCCGCCGGGGTAGTCCCCGGGGCTACCTCGCGGACGGAACCGTCGGGCAGCGTAATGCGGAACATCTCGGACACGGGAAGAACCCCTTTCATGGGTGTGGAATGGAGCGCGGCTTATGCCCGCGCGGGTGCGATATAGGCAAGGCTTTGGCGAAAGGGCAGGGGCGGCGGATTTCGGGGTGGTGTGGGGAGCTTCGCGGGCATAGCCTGCGGCCATGGACGCCAGCCACCACATCGTCGCCATCCTGCCCTGCCGCGACCTCGACGCGAGCACCGCTTTCTACCGCCGCCTGGGGCTGGAGGTGACCGGCGACTACGGCCACTACCGCATCCTCGCAGACGGCCGCGGCTGGCACCTGCACCTGCGGCAGGAGGCCAATGTGCCCCAGGCGCCGGACAATCCCTTCGGGCTGTACCTCTATGTCGAGGATGTCGACGCGGTCGCGGCGCGGGTGCGCGAGGCGATCATCCAGCCGGGCACGCCACACGCGATGCCGTGGGGGACGTACGAGTTCGCGGTGTCGGATCCCGATGGCGCGCTGGTGCGGGTGGGGCGGGTGTTGGAGGGGTAGCCGCCAGGCATCGGACCAAGTGGGACGCCCATGCGTTGACGGTTCGAGCGGAGGATGATCATGCGCGAACAGACCGGACTGCAGCTTGGCCTCAGGCGTTCCGCGGAAATGGCCGCGGCGTTCATGATCGGGGATGGCCTTCTGGGCGTGCTCCAGCCGACCCGGCATGTGGAGCTATGGCGATCCAACGTCGCTGCGGTCGACGGACTGGTGCGCCCCTTCGCTGGGCATCCGGGTCGCCGTCGCGCATATGGCGTGCTGCAGATCGGTGCGGGCCTGGTGCTTGCTTCGATGCTGCGGCGGAAGGGCAGCAAGCCAACCAGTCGCTGAGGCCTTCGCGCTATTTTAACAGCGCGGCCAACGCGGCAAGCGCACATGCGAGAAGCGCAACCACACTGGGATAGAAGGTAAGTGCGAAGCCGAAGGCGCGGCCGCTGGCGCCGCGTTTATAGCCTGTCCAGAACAACAGCCGTCCGACGGCAAACAGGCAGGCCAGCGCGGCGATCAGCGGCGTTGAGCCTGCAAAGGTCGCAGCGACGATCAGATGCGTGACGATCGCCAGCGCGGCCTGTTCGAAGCTGTTCTCCAGAATGGCGTTGGCAATCCTGACCTGGTCGGAGGCCTGTTGCCCACCGCTGCCGCCAATGTCTTTTGCGGAGGAGAAGCGCAGCCGGGCCACATTCGCGATTCCCGCAGCGACCCACAGGATGACGAGCAGGTCGAGGCGCAGCGCGTCCTGGAGGCGCTGCGGAAACGGCGGTGGGCTGCCGCCATGTGCGGCGAACGCCACCAGCCCGAGCACGACGATGGTGAGGAGCAGCGCGCTGGCCATGCCGATCGCCACGCAGCGCTGCACTGCCTTGAATGCTCGTTCGTCGGCCATGCGTGCGCATCCTTTCCGCGGTGGTGTAAGGTCTCCGCAGTCGTAAACGCGTCGAAAGCTTCCTCTACGCGAACTGCCCGCCACGCTGCGAGCAACCCCGCAGACACCTTGCCGCTGTAGACGAGGTCAAGCAGCATGCCGTTGGTGCGGGCGAGCAGTTCCACCGCTTCGCGCGTCCGACCATCGGCATGCCAGAGGTCCGGCGCCGATGTGCATGCCGTGCCCTTGCCGTCACCCCTAGGGCGCCCCGCCCGCCAAACAAGCCCGCGATTGGATCGATTTCCGCAACAGTGCTTCCCGCTTTTGGCCTCTAATCCGGCCCCCGTTCCGGTTCCACATGGCGCCTCGAAGCGAGACTGTTTCGGTGCCGGAGACGGCATCCGGTGCTCGCTCCGAATGTTGTTCAGAGGAGCGTATCCATGCAGAAATTCGTCCATGGCCTTGCCGCAATCGCAGCCCTGTCGGTCGCGGGTGCCGCCCATGCGCAGTCGTCGTCGACGCCGTTCGACGGTCCCTCGGTCGGCGTGCAGGGCGGCTGGGAGCAGACCAACGTCCGCAATCCCACCACCGATCTCGGCATCGCGCCGATCAAGCGCCACCACGATACCGGCGTCGTCGGCGGCTTTGTCGGCTATGACAAGCAGGTCGTGCCGGGCGTCGTCCTCGGCGCGCAGGCGGAGGTGAATCTGCCGATCGACAGTTCGTTCAGCAGGAACGGGGTGCAGATCGATCCCAAGCGCTCGATCGATCTGAGCGCACGCGCCGGTTATCTCGTTACCCCCGCGACGTTGCTCTATGTGCGCGGCGGCTATGCCAATGAGCGCGTCGGCACCCGGATTGCGGCGAATGGCGTGACGCTGTCCGGATCGGAGAGCCGCGACGGCTGGCTGGTCGGCGGCGGCGTCGAGCGGATGATCACCGACAAGGTCTCGGCACGGCTCGAATATCGCTACACCGATCTGAGCAACGGCGACGGCAAGTTCGATCGGCACCAGGTGCTGGCGGGCATCGCCTATCGCTTCTGAGGTCCGGCGGTCGGGCGGCTGGATTCCCCCCCCCACTCCAGCTCACCCGACTGCCCCCCGCGCGCGCCCATCGCGCTGCGGCGTGCCCTGCCGGGCACGACACGCCCAGCGCCCGGGCGCCGGCAGGGGGCGATATCCAGGGTTACGTGCCGTGCGATCGATAGTATTCGGCGTCCATGCATCTCGATGATCTCGCGGCCTTCGCGCAGGTGGTGCGCCATGGCGGCTTCACGGCCGCCGCCGGCGCGATCGGATCGCAAAAGGCCAAGCTCAGCCGCCAGGTGGCGCGGCTGGAGAACGACCTGCAGATGCGCCTGCTTGAACGCTCGACGCGAAGCTTGCGCCTGACCGAGGCGGGCCGCGAGATCTTCGAACATTGCGACGTGATCGCCGACCGGGTCGAGGCCACCCGCCTGATCGCCCAGCGTACCCGCACCGAGATCGTAGGGCTGCTGCGCGTGTGCTGCCCGCCGGGTTTTGCGCGGGCGCTGGAGCAGGATCTGCTGCCCGGCTTTCTCGCGCGCCATCCGGGCGTGCGGCTGGAACTGCACGTCACCAGCGAAGACGTCGACATGGTGCGCGATTCGTTCGACGTGATGCGGCGCGGTGCCAGCGACCTGCCCGCCAGCGGCAGCCTGGTGGTCCGTCAGTTCTCGCGCCTGCACCGGGTGCTGGCGGCGACGCCGACGGTGGCCGAAGCCCATGCCGGCAAGACGCCGCTGGACCTGCCGACCCTGCCCACGCTCACCTTCGGCCCGCCGGGGCGTGAAACACACTGGGGCCTGTTTCAGCCCGATGGCAGGCGCCACGAACTCGCACTGCTTCCCCGGCTGGCGAGCGACGATGGCACGGTGATCGTGGAGGCGGCGCGGGCCGGCCTCGGCATCGCGCTGATTCCGCTGGTGATCTGTCGCGAGGCGCTCGCCGGGGGCGAACTGGTGCAGCTCTGGCCCGACTGGCGGATTGAGGAGTTCGGCATCGCGCTCTGCTACCCGTCCAAGAAGAGCATGACGCCGATGCTGCGGGCGTTCATCGACCATGTCGTGCCGGGCGTCGACCGGCAGCTCGCCGAACTGATGCTCGATACCGGCGGGTGAGCGCCGCGGCTCAGGCGACGCCGAACGGCACGACATGGTTGGTCGAGATATGCCCGATCGCGCAGCGGCCGAGATAGGGGACGTCCATCTCCTTGCACCAGCGCAGGATCATCTCGTCCACCGTCTCGCCGAAAGGCGGATCGTTCTCGGCGATCGCGGTCACTGCGCCGAGGCGGATGCCGGCGATGCCCTTCAATTGCTCGGCATGCGCCATGTTGAACAGCATCCGGTCGATCCGGTAGAGCGGCTCGTCCACTTCCTCGATCATCAGCACATGGTCGGTAAGGTCGGGCAGGTACTTGCTGCCGATCAGCGACGTCAGGATCGCTAGGTTGAACGCGGCGGCGGGGCGGCCGTCGGCCAGCGCGGGATCGAGCCCCCGGCGGTCGCGGTCGATCAGCCAGCCGAGTGCCCAGCCGGTATCCACGCCGGCATCGTTCTTGCCGATGCTGCTCGCCATCGAGGCATGGACCGGATGGCCGATGCCGCGGGCGTAGAGCGCGCCGAGCAGGAAGCCCATGTCGGAAAAGCCCATGTATGTCTTGCGCCGCGCGGCGTCGCCTAGGTGCGGCATCACCGCGTCGAGGATGCGGTTCGATCCATAGCCGCCGCGGGCGAACCACATGGCGTCGATCGTCGGATCGTTGGCGACTTCGAGGAACGCCGCCGCGCGCTCGGTGTCGGAGCCGGCGAAATGGCCGGCCGACAGGTAGCATTGCGGGTGGAACACCACCTCGTGCTCCGGGTAGGTGAGCGCCATGAACGCCGCCATGCGGGCAGACGATTCCCGGGTGACTGGTCGCGCCGGCGCGACGACTCCGATCCGCATATGCTTGTATGGTCTCCTCGAATTGCCGATAGCGTGCCCATGCAGCATGGCAAAGCAACCTTCTTCGTAGGAATCGGCGGTTCGGGGATGATGCCGCTGGCGATGATCCTCGCCGGCCAGGGTGCCCGGGTCTCGGGTTCGGACCGCAGCCTCGACGGCGGCCGGCTGGCGGCCAAGTTCGACTGGCTGCGCTCACGCGGCGTCGGGCTGTTCCCGCAGGACGGCAGCGGCGTGCAGTCGGCCGAGCAGGTGGTGGTCGCCTCCGCCGCGATCGAGCCGACCGTGCCGGACATGGTGCGTGCGGCCGAGCTCGGCTGCGCGCGGATGTCGCGGGCCGAGCTGCTGGCGAGCCTGTTCAACGCCTCGCCGCTGCCGATCGGCGTGGCGGGGACCAGCGGCAAGTCGACCGTGACGGGCATGATCGGCTGGATCCTCCACGCCTGCGGGCGCGATCCCACGGTGATGAACGGCGCGGTGATGAAGAATTTCGCGGGGCCGGATGCGCCGTTCGCGAGTGCCTTGGTGGGGGCGGGGGACGCGTTCGTCAGCGAGGTCGACGAGAGCGACGGCTCGATCGCCAACTACTGGCCGCGGATCGCGGTGCTCAACAATGTCAGTCTCGACCACAAGTCGCTGGAGGAATTGCGGCTGCTGTTCGGTGCATTCGCGGGCAAGGCGGCGACCACGGTGGTCAATGTCGGCGATGCCGAGAGCGCGGCGCTGGCGGCGGGGCTCGATCGCGCGCGGACGCTGACCTTCGCTGTGGAGGGCGATGCGGACCTGATGGCGCGGAACCTCGCGCCCGAGGCGTTCGCGATCGGCTTCGACCTGGAAATGGGCGAGACGGTGCGCCGCGTGCGGCTGCAGGTGCCGGGGCGGCACAATGTCGCCAACGCGCTAGCGGCGATCGGCGCGGCGACGGCGGCGGGGATCTCGCTGGAGGAGGCGAGCGCGGCGGTGGAGGGCTTCACCGGCTTGCGGCGGCGGTTCGAGCTGGTCGGCGAGGCGGGCGGCGTGTCGGTGATCGACGATTTCGGGCACAACCCGGACAAGATCGCCGCGACGCTCGATACCCTCCACGCCTTTCCGGGGCGGTTGCTGCTGCTGTTCCAGCCGCACGGCTATGGCCCGCTCAAGGTGATGCGGCGCGAGCTGGTCGCGATGTTCGCCACCAAGCTGGAGAAGGAAGACCTGCTGGTGCTGCCGGACCCGGTCTATCAGGGCGGCACCGTCACGCGCGAGGTGACCAGCGCGGACATCGTCACCGATGTCGCGGCGACCGGCGCGCAGGCGCTGCACATCCCCGGCCGCGAGGCGGCGGCGGCGCATCTGGTCGCGCGGGCGCAGCCGGGCGACCGCATCGTGGTGATGGGCGCGCGCGACGATACGCTCAGCCAGCTCGCCGAAGAGATGGTGGCGCGGCTGCGCGGCTGACGCGCTGCTCTGACAACCAAACGCATAGGCTCTATCGCCCCCCTCCCGCTTGCGGGAGGGGACGGGGGAGGGCGTGTGATGGAAGCGAGTCCTTCGCTGGGAGAAGTGCTGCGGCGTAGTCACGCCCCGCACCGACCGCGCCCGCTCGCCCTAAGCACCCTCCCCTAACCCTCCCGCAGGCGGGAGGGGAGTTTGCACCGCCCGCTCCGCTGTCAACCACGCTTGACATGTAAAGCGTGGTTGACGTAAAGCTTACTTGTCTAATCCGCAAGGAGGCTTTACATGCACTCGAAGACGCCCGCCGCCCGGCGCTATTTGAAGCGCTTCGTGCCGACGATGCTTGCCTATGTCGTGCTGGTGATGGCGACGAGCCTTATCGTCGCGAAACTCCATCCTACCGGCGCTGCCCTGGTCGCGCTCTCGATCCTGCCGGCGCTGCCGATCCTCGGCATTCTGGTCGTGATCGGCCTCTATGTTCGCGAGGAGAGCGACGAGTATGTCCGCCAGCGGCTGGTCGTCGCGATGCTGTTCGGCATCGGTGTCGTGCTGGCAGCGGCGACGGTGCTCGGCTTCCTCCAGATCTACCATGCGATCGGCCAGATCGACGTGTTCTGGGCCTTTCCGGTCTGGTGCGCGAGCTGGGGCCTCGCCCAGTGCGCGATGGCGTGGCGCGACCGGGCGGGAGCCGACGCATGAACAACCGCCTCCGCGTGCTCCGCGCCGAGCGGGCGTGGAGCCAGCAGCATCTCGCTGAGCTGCTCGAAGTCTCGCGCCAGAGCGTCAACGCTATCGAGACCGGGCGCTACGATCCGTCGCTGCCGCTCGCCTTCAAGATCGCCGACCTGTTCGGCCTTGCCATCGAAGAGATCTTCCTCAACCCCGCCAAGGAGACGGACCAATGAACCGCTTCGTTCGCTGCCTGTGCCGCCGGGACAACCGGCTTCCCTGGTTCGCCATCCTGATCGCGCTGCTGGCGGCCAATGGCTTCTTCAAGCAAGCACATGCCGCCCCGGCGGTCCTGGCTGCTGCCACCGTCGATCCGGTGCTGCAGATGGACCATATCTCGGTCCGGTTGCTGGGGCGCGGCAGCCCGGTGGTGCTGATCCCCGGCCTGTCGAGCCCGCGCGCCACCTGGGACGGGGTGGTGCCCGAGCTGATCAAGAATCACCGCGTGTATCTGGTCCAGGTCAACGGTTTCGGCGGTGACGACCCGCGCGGCAACCTGCAGCCGGGCATCCTCGACGGCATCGTGGCCGATCTCCACACGTTGATTACCGGGCAGAAGCTGGGGGCGGTGCCGGTCGTCGGCCACTCGATGGGTGGGCTGGTCTCGCTGATGCTGGCGCGGGCGCACCCCGAAGACGTGAAGAAGGCGCTGATCGTCGACGCGCTGCCGTTTATCAGCACCATCTTCGCCCCCGCCGCCACGGCGGCGTCGATCAAGCCCCAGGCCGAGATGATGCGTGCCCAGATGGCGGGCCTGTACGGCAAGCCCTATCCGGCGCAGCTCGCCGAGATGGTCGCGCGGCAGAATGCGTTGAAGCCCGCCGCGCGGGAGAAGGTCGCGGCCTGGTCGGCGAAGGCGGACATGCGAGTGAGCGGCCAGGCGATCTACGAGGACATGATCACCGATCTGCGCCCCGAGCTGCCGAAGATCGCCGCACCGATCACCGTGCTGGTTCCATGGACCGAGGCGATGGGCGGCGAGGCGCGCGTGCTCGGCATCTACCGCGCCGAATATGCCGGCGCGCCGAACGTGACCATCCGCGGCGTGGGCGACAGCGGGCACTTCATCATGCTCGACCAGCCCGACGGGTTCGAGCGGGCGCTGATGACGTTTCTCGGCTGAGTCACGTGAGGGGGCGACATGCCCCCTCGTTCAGCGCTGCTCGTTCTGGCAGCGCTCGGGATGCTTGCGGCATTCCTTTTCGTGCTTGCGCATCTTCCGGCCGCGGTTGCGGTCGGCCTCGTCCTGGCTGGTGGTGGTCCAGTCGACCGCCTTGGCGCCGGCCTTGACCGGCAGGGTCACGACATTTGCGGCGGTCTTGACCACGCATCCCCCCGCCAGCAGCGGCAGCACGAGCAGAACGGGGAGGATACGCATCGGGAAAGCCTTACTTGTCGTTGGTCTTCAGGAAGCTATCCCGAGCCGGCGCGCCGATGGAAGGGAAATCGGTGAAGAAGCCGTCGATCCCGGCCTTGAGAAAGGCGGTGATCTCCGCTTCCAGCCGGCCATGCGCGGCCGGATCGGTGCCGACCTGATAGGCGGGCATCAGGAAGAAATTCTCGGCGCGGAAGGTCCAGGGGTGGAGCTTCAGGCCCGCGGCATGGGCGTCGGCGACCAGCGTGGAGGGTGTGCCGTCGCGGGCGATGATCTGGGTCAGCTCGGGGCCGATGCCGGCGGCGTAGGTCGCGATGGCCTTCAGTCCCTCGGGTGTCGCCATTTCCTTGTAGCTGGCGAAAGCGTGATCGGCCGGGCCTTCGCTGCCGGCCATCAGCTGGATCAGCGGCACCTTGGTCATGGTGTGGAGCTGCTTGAGGTTGTTCACTTCGAACGACTGGATGAACACCGGCGCATCGGCGCGGTCCCAGCCTGCCGCCTTGAGCTTGGCGACAAGGCGCGCCTCCAGCGGGAGGCCGATCGAGGCGAAATAGCTCGGGTGCTTGGTCTCGGGATAGATGCCGATCACCCGGTGGAGCCGCGCCGATTCCTTCTTGGCGAGCGCGATGATCTCGTCGAGCGTCGGGATCGTCGCCTGGCCGTCATAGGCGGTGTTGCCGGAACGGAGCTTGGGGAGGCGCTCCTTCGCACGCAGCGTCTTGAGTTCGGCGAGGGTGAAGTCCTCGGTGAACCAGCCGGTGATCGTCTGGCCGTCGATCGTCTTGGTGGTCTTGCGGGCCGCGAATTCGGGGTGCGCCGCGACATCGGTGGTGTCGGTGATGGCGTTCTCGTGCCGGGCGACCAGCTCGCCGTCCTTGGTGGGGACGAGATCGGGCTCGATGAAGTCGGCGCCGGTGTCGATCGCGCGCTGGTAGGAGAGCAGCGTGTGTTCGGGCCGCTCGCCGCTGGCGCCGCGATGGCCGATCACGACGATGCGGGGCATGGGCTTCTGCATGGGATGATCTTGTCCGAAAGCGAGGGCGGGCGCCAGCAGCGCCGCGGCCAATAACATCCATCTCGTCACGAAACTCTCCTTCCGCTAGGCGGTTAGGCAGCGGATGTGACGGGAGCGAGACAAGTGGCCGACAACGACAGCGTGCTGGCAGCCGCAGAGACCTGGCGCGGCGCCCGCATGGCGCTGGCGACGGTGGTCACCACCTGGGGCTCGGCGCCGCGCCCGCGCGGCAGCCATTTGCTGGTCCACGAGGACGGCCGGTTCGAAGGCTCGGTCTCGGGCGGTTGCGTCGAGACCGACATCCTGCAGACCGCCGCCGAGGTGATCGCCGGCGCGCCCGCGGTGGTGAAGGACTATGGCGTCGCCGATGCGGCGGCGTGGGAAGTGGGGCTGCCCTGCGGCGGGCAGATCGCGGTGCTGGTCCAGCCGGTTGCGGCCAACGGATTTCCGCCCGAACTGTTCGACTCGATCCGCGCAGCCCGCGCCGAGGGCCGCCCGATCGAAGTCGGCACCGATCTCGCCACCGGGCAGAGCGCGATCGGGGTCGCGGGCTTCGTCAACCGCTATGATCCGCCGCGGCGGCTGCTGATCGTCGGCGCGGTGCAGATCGCGCAGGCGCTGGCGGGCCTTGCGCGCGAGCTGGGCATCGCAACCACCGTGATCGATCCCCGCGGGCGCTTTCTTACCGAGGAGCGCTTCCCCGGCGTGACGCTCGACGATCGCTGGCCCGACGAGGCGGTGACCGCGCTCAAACCCGATCCGGCGACCGCGGTGGTGACGCTGAGCCACGATCCCAAGATCGACGATGCCGCGCTGGCGGCGGCGCTCGCCCATCCGACCGGCTATGTCGCGGCGCTGGGGTCGCGGCGCAGCCATGCGGCGCGGCTGGAACGACTTGGCGCCACGGGCGTCTCAGCGCAGGATCTCGCGCGAATCGAAGGGCCGGCGGGGCTTTCGATCGGGGCGATCGGTCCGTCCGAGATTGCCCTTTCCATCGCCGCCGCCATGGTGAAAACCTTCCATGCTGACACCTGAAAAGACCGCCCTCGTCCTGCTCGCCGCGGGCAAGTCCGAACGGTTCGCCGACGGCGACAAGCTGACCGAGGAATATCTCGGTCATCCGCTGGCGTTCCACGTCGTGACCGCGCTGGAGAACATCCCGTTCCTTGCCCGGATCGCGGTGGTTTCCGACACGACGCTCGATTTCGGCCCGCGCGGCTTCCAGGTGGTGGAGAACCCCGATCCTTCGCTGGGGCAGGCGCGCTCGGTGCGTTACGGGGTGCAGGCGGCGGAGCAGGCGGGCGCGGAGGCGGTGCTGATCGCGCTGGCGGACATGCCGCGTGTCACCGTCACGCATTGCTACCGGCTGTTCGAAGCTTCGGACAACGGCGCGACGCTGGTCGCCTCCAGCGACGGCGTCCAGCCGATGCCGCCGGCGCTGATCGGCCGCGACCATTTCGCCGAACTGTGCAGCCTGGAGGGCGATGCCGGCGCGCGGACGCTGATCCTGCGCGGCCATCATGTCATCACCCGGCCCGAGGAACTGGTCGACATCGACACCCGCGAGGACCTGGAGGCCCTGCGCGAGCGCGAGGCGGCCGCGGCTATTCGTGCCGCAAGGCGTCGATCGGATTGAGCGCCGCGGCGCGCCGCGCCGGGAAGAAGCCGAAGACGATGCCGATCAGCGCCGAGATCGCGAAGCTGAGCAGGTTGATCGACAGGTCGAAGGTGAAGGGCAGGTCGGCCAGCTTGGCCAGCCCCCAGGAGGCGAAGAAGGCGAGGCCGACGCCGATCAGCCCGCCCAGGCACGACAGCGCCACCGCCTCGACCAGGAACTGCAGCAGCACTTCCTTGCCGAGCGCGCCGATCGCGAGGCGGATGCCGATCTCGCGGGTGCGTTCGGTGACCGACACCAGCATGATGTTCATGATGCCGATCCCGCCGACCAGCAGGCTCACCGCGGCGATGGCGGCGACGAACAGCGTCATCTGCGACATCTGGTTCTGGATGGTCGAAGCGAATTCGGCGCTGTCGAAGATGTCGAAATTGTCGGGCTGGTCCGGGGTGAGGTGGCGGCGCTCGCGCAGCAGGCCGACGATCGACTTTTTCACCCCGGCGGTATCGTAGCCCGGCGCCACCGCGATCTGGATCGCCAGCACATTCTGGTTGCCGACGAAGCGGCGCTGTACCGTCTTGAGCGGCAGCACCACGGTGGAGTTGGGATCGGTGAAGCCGGCATTGTCGCGCTTCTTGAGCACGCCGACCACTTCGCAGCTGACCGTGCCGAGGCGGAAGCGCTCGCCGACCGGATCGTCATTGGCGAACAGATTGGCGCGGATCGTGTCGCCGATCACGCAGACCGACTTGCCCGCGGACAGTTCGGCATCGGTGAAGCGACGGCCGCCGGCGAATTCGAGGTTCTGCGCGTCGAAATAATCGTTGCTGGTGCCGGTGACCGACGCGTTCCAGTTCTGCGCGTTGCGTACCGCCAGCGCCGAGGACGCGGCCTGCGGGGCGACCGCGCTGACGCCGCTCACCTGCTGGCGGATCGCCTGGATGGCGCCATTGTCGAACTGCGGCGGATAACTGCCGCCGCGCTGGCCGCCGCCGGGGAACACGGTCAGCGTGTTGTTGCCGAGCGAGCTGATCGACGCCTGCACCGAGGCGGAGACGCCGTTGCCCAGCGTCACCATGGTGATCACCGCCGCCACGCCGATGATGATGCCGAGCGTCGTCAGGAACGAGCGCAGGATATGCCGACGGATTTCGCGCAGCGAGAGCAGCAGGGTGGTGAACAGCATCGCCTCAGGCCCCCATGCCGGCGGGGACTTCGGTCCGCTCGACCAGCCCGTCCTTGAAGTGCACGATCGTCCGCGCGAAGCTCGCCATCTCGAGCTCGTGGGTCACCATCAGCACGGTGATGCCCAGCTCGACGTTGAGCCGCTGGAGCAGCTTCATGATCTCGACCGAGCGCTCGCTGTCGAGATTGCCCGTCGGCTCGTCGGCGAGCAGCACGTCGGGCTGGGTCACGATCGCGCGCGCGATGGCGACGCGCTGCTGCTGGCCGCCGGAGAGCTCGGCGGGGGTGTGATCGGCCCAGCGATCGAGCCCGACCTGCTCCAGCGCCGACATCGCCGCCTCGCGCCGCGCCTTGCGGTGCTCGCCGCGATAGAGCAGCGGCAGCTCGACATTCTCCAGCGCGGTGGTGCGGGCGAGCAGGTTGAACCCCTGGAAGACGAAGCCGAGATAGCGGCGCCGCAAATAGGCACGCTGGTCGCGGTCGAGCTGCTCGACATGCACGCCGCGGAACTTGTAGTTGCCGCCGGTCGGCACATCGAGGCAGCCGAGGATGTTCATCGTCGTCGACTTGCCCGATCCCGACGCCCCCATCACCGCCAGGAACGCGCCGGCATCGATCGTGAGATCGACGCCCTTGAGCGCCTGAAACGCGGTCGGCCCATCGCCGAACGTCTTGGTGATGCCCTGAAGCTGGATCAGCGGCTCGGCCATGTCAGTTCTGGTCGCCCTTGGCGGGCTTGGCGGCGGCGTTTGCCTGAATGCCCACGATCACCTTCATGCCGGGCTTGAGCTTGGCGCTGGTGACGGCGGTGCGGCTGCCGTCGCTGGAGCCGGTGACGACTTCCACCTTCTCCGGTTTGCCGTCCTGCCCGACGACATAGATCGTCTGCTTGCTGCCGCGGCCGATCGCCTTCTGCTCGGCCTGGCGGGGCGGGCCGAACTGGATTCCGCCGCCCGATTTGGCGCCGCCGTCGTCCGGCGTGAAACGCAGCGCGCCATTGGGGATCAGCAGCGCATTGTCCAGCTTCTCCACCCCGATCGTCGCGGTCGCGGTCATGCCGGGGCGCAGCGTCAGGTCCGGATTCGCGACCGAGAGGATCGCAGCATAGGAGACCACCTGGTTGGCTGTGGTGGTGGTGGTCGAGGCACTGGTCGTCGCCGTCGAGGCGGTAAGGTTCGAGCCGAGGTCGACGCGGGTGATCTGCGCCGGGAAGGTCCGGCCGGGGAAGGCATCCACGGTGAAGCTCGCCGGCAGCCCGACCTTGACCGAGCCGACATCGGCCTCGTCGATCGCCACCTCCAGCTTCATATGGGTCAGATCTTGCGCGATCACGAACATGTTCGGGGTGCTGAACTGCGCCGCGACCGTCTGGCCGGCATCGACCTGGCGGGCGAGCACCACGCCGTTCACCGGCGAGCGGATGATCGACTTGAACCGCTGGGTCTGGTTCGACGACAGCGATGCCTCGGCGGAGACGACATTGGCCTGGGCCGAGCGGAGGTTGGCGCGGGCGCGGGCGACGGCGGCGCGGGCAGTGTCGAGTTCGGTCTTGGCGGGCACCTTGCCGCCCGAAAGCCGGCTGACCTCCTCCATGCGGCGGAGCTGCGCGGTCGATTCGTCCAGCGTCGCCTGGGTCTGGGCGACCGCGGCCTGGTTGGCCGAGAGCGTCGCGCGGCTCTGGGTGATCGTGTCGTCGAGGCGCGAGGGATCGATGATCGCGATCGGCTGGCCTTCGGTGACGCGGTCGTTGACGTCGACCAGCACCTTGAGGACGAGGCCCGAGATTTCGGAGCCCACCGTCACCTGGCGGATCGGCGCGAGCCGCCCCGTGGCGGAGACGGTCACCGACAGCGCGCCCTTCTCGGCCGGCACGGTGATGTAGTTGGGCGGGGGCTTGGGCGCGAAGCAGCGCGAGACGAGCAGCCCCAGCACCACCACGACCAGCGCGATGAGGATCCAGCGCAGGTTGCGCCGCCACCAGGGGCGCCGCTTGGTGCCCAGAAAGGCGTTGAGGTCCTGCGGTTCACTGGCCATCGGTGGCGCTGCCTGTTCTTGGAGGGAGGGGCGGGATCGGCGCGGCTTCGTCCCAGCCGCCGCCCAAGGCGACATAGAGCTGGATCAGCGCGGTCGCCTGTTCGGATTCGGCCTGCGACAGGCCGTTCTTGGCCGAAAGCAGCGCGCTTTCGGACTGGTTGAGCGTGGTGAAGTCGGTCAGCCCCGAGCGATACTGGAAGCGGGCGAGCAGCGCCTGGTTGGTCGAGGCTTCCAGCGCGGTGCGGAACGCCGCCTCGCGCTCGCGTGCGGCCTGGAGGGCGACGATCGCATTCTCGATCTCCTCCATCGCCTGGAGCACGCTGGCCTTGTAGCTGTAGAAGGCGCCGTCCGCGCCGGCGCGGGCCGAACGCACTTGGCTGCGCAGCCGGCCGGCATCGAAGATGGTCTGCGCGACATTGGCGAAGGCGCGGCCGGTGATGATGTCGAGCAGCGACCGCACCGAGCCGCTGCCCGCGCTGACGCTGCCGCCGAGCGACAGGCTCGGGTAGAGCTGGGCGCGCGAGACGCCGATCTGCTCGGTTGCGGAAACCAGGTTGCGCTCCGCCGCGCGCACGTCGGGCCGCTGGCGCAGCGCATCGGCGGGGAAGCCCGCGGCGACGCTGGCGGGGCCGCGGGGGATCGGCTTGGGCGCAGCCATTGCCTCGCGCAGCGCACCGGGTGTTTGGCCGGTCAGCACGCCGAGCCGCGCGACGTTGGCGGCATAGCTGCTTTCGAGTTGCGGGATCGAGGCGGCGGTCTGCGATCGCTGGGCACGCGCCTGCTCGGCATCGAGCGAGGAGACGAGGCCCGCCTGCACCCGCCACTGCGCGATGCTGAGATTTTCGTCCTGGATGGCGAGGCTCTCGCGGGCGTTGGCGAGCTGCGCCTGCGAAAGCCGCGCCTGCACATAGTTGCGCGCCGTTTCGGATTCGACCGAAAGCAGCACGGCCGCCTGGTTGAACCCGGCCGCTTCCAGGCTCGCACGCGCGCCGCGCACGCCGCTGCGCACGCCGCCGAACAGGTCGACCTGATAGCTCGCGTCCAAGCCCAGCGAGAAGTTGCTGCTGCCGCCCTGCGAGAAGGACGCGATGGTGCCGTCGGGCAATTGCGTGGTGACGCTGCCGCCCCGCAGCGGCTCGTTGCGCGAATAACCGGCGGAGCCGGTGACCCCGGGGAACAGCGCGGACCGCGACTGGATCAGCGACTCGCGTGCCTGACGCAGCCGAACGATTGCCTGGGCGATGTCCAGATTGGCGGTCTGCGCCTGCCCGATCAGCTGGCCGAGCATCGGATCGTCGAACCTGTCCCACCAGCGAGACAGATCCTCACGCGCTTTTTGGGCGGGATCGACCGAGAAATGGTCGGGCACCGTGACGTTCGCGGCGGTCTGTTGCGGGTGGCCGGAACCGGTGGAGCAGGCTGCAAGCGGCAGCGCCGCACAGAGCAACAGAGCAAGCGCAGGTCGTGCCATAGCGTCTTATATGGCTGATACGCTTTCGCGGTTCCACCAAAAAAACATGTGCCTCCGAAACGATCTTGCGTGGACGGGTACCTTGCCTAGCCAGCCCTTGCGCTCCTAGATGCCCGCCGACCAGGAGGGGTCTTGATGAGCGAGAATCTGTATCCGGTGCCGGAAAGCTGGGCGAAGACCGCCCGCGTCGATGCCGCAGCGTATGAACGTCTCCACGCCCAGTCGCTGTCCGATCCGGACGGGTTCTGGCTTGAGCAAGCCAAGCGTCTCGACTGGATCGTGCCGCCGGCCACCGCCGGCGACTGGTCCTTCGACGAGGCCGATTTCCGCATCCGCTGGTTCGCCGACGGCAAGCTCAACGTCGCCGCCAACTGCCTCGACCGCCATCTGGCGACGCGCGGCGACCAGACCGCGATCCTGTGGGAACCCGACGATCCCAAGGAAGAGGCGCGCCGGATCAGCTATCGCGAGCTCCACGAACAGGTCTGCCGCTTCGCCAATGTGTTGAAGGCGGAAGGCGTGCGGAAGGGCGACCGCGTCACCGTCTACATGCCGATGATCCCCGAGGCGGCGGTGGCGCTGCTCGCCTGCGCGCGGATCGGCGCGATCCATTCGGTGGTGTTCGGCGGCTTTTCGCCCGAGGCACTGGCGGGCCGCATCGTCGACTGCGACAGCCGCATCGTCATCACCGCCGACGAGGGCCGGCGCGGCGGCAAGCGCGTGCCGCTCAAGGCCAATGTCGATGCCGCGCAACGCCACGCGCCGGTGCTCGAGAAGGTCATCGTCGTCCAGGCGACCGGCGGCGAGGTGGCGATGCAGCCCGGCCGCGACCTCTGGTATCATGAGGCCGCCGCCAAGGTGTCCGCCGACTGCCCGGCCGAGCCGATGGACGCCGAGGACCCGCTGTTCATCCTCTACACCTCCGGCTCGACCGGCAAGCCCAAGGGCGTGCTCCATTCGAGCGGCGGCTATCTGCTCTGGGCGGCGTACAGCCATGAGGTGGTGTTCGATTACCGGCCGGGCCAGGTCTATTGGTGCGCGGCCGATATCGGCTGGGTCACCGGGCACAGCTATATCGTCTACGGCCCGCTGGCGAACGGCGGCGCCACGCTGATGTTCGAGGGCGTACCGACCTGGCCCGATGCCGGCCGGATGTGGCAGATCGTCGACCGCCACCAGGTCGAGATCCTCTACACCGCCCCCACCGCGCTCCGCGCGCTGATGAAGGAAGGCGACAGCTACGTCACGTCGACCAGCCGCAAGTCGCTCAAGCTGCTCGGCTCGGTCGGCGAGCCGATTAACCCGGAGGCGTGGCGCTGGTATCATGACGTGGTGGGCGAGGGGCGCTGCCCGATCGTCGACACCTGGTGGCAGACCGAGACGGGCGGCCACATGATCACTCCGCTGCCGGGCGCCACCGCGCTCAAGCCGGGTTCGGCCTCCATGCCCTTCTTCGGGATCGAGCCGCAATTGGTCGACGGCGACGGCGCGCTGCTCGAAGGCGCGACCGAGGGCAACCTTGTCATCGCGCGCAGCTGGCCGGGGCAGATGCGCACCGTCTGGGGCGATCACGAGCGCTTCTTCCAGACCTATTTCACCACCTATCGCGGCAAGTATTTCACCGGTGACGGCTGCCGCCGCGATGCCGACGGATATTACTGGATCACCGGCCGGGTCGACGACGTGATCAACGTCTCGGGCCACCGCATGGGCACCGCCGAAGTGGAAAGCGCGCTGGTGCTCCACGACAAGGTGGCCGAAGCAGCGGTCGTCGGCATGCCGCACGACATCAAGGGGCAGGGCATCTACGCCTATGTGACGCTCAACGCCGGCGAGGAATCGAGCGAGGCACTGCGCAAGGAACTGCGCGACTGGGTGCGCGGCGAGATCGGCCCGATCGCCACGCCCGATGCGATCCAGTTCGCGCCGGGCCTGCCCAAGACCCGCTCGGGCAAGATCATGCGCCGCATCCTGCGCAAGATCGCCGAGGGCGATGTGAGCAGCCTCGGCGACACCTCGACGCTGGCCGATCCCGCAGTGGTCGACGATCTGGTCGCCAACCGGGTGGGGTGATCCCGTCCCTCCTCCCGCACCTGCCGGGAGGAGGGATGTCCCCATGGACAGTATCGGTTGTAACAAAATACCATTGCGGCGCCCGGCACCCGCCGTTACACTTTGCTAACACACACCGTGGTGGGGAAGTCTAACATCATGAAATTGCGTCGTTCTTTGTTGCTGACCAGCGCCGTTGCCCTGCTCGTCGCCGCGCCTGCGCTCGCCCAGACGGGCAAACCCAAATATGGCAGCTTCGGCGTCGACCTGACTGCCGAGCAGGCCGGCGTGAAGCCGGGCGACGATTTCTGGACCTTCGCCAATGGCGGCTGGGCAACGCGCACCGAGATCGCCGCCGACCGCACCTCGGCCGGCCCGTTCGTCGATCTGGCGCTCGCCGCCGAGAACAACGTCCGCGCTCTGCTCGACGACATGGCCAAGAACCCCGCCGCTTATGGCGCGAGCGGCAAGCAGATCGGCGATTACTACGCCAGCTGGATGGACGAGGCGGGCATCGAGGCGCGCGGCACCGCGCCGCTCAAGCCCTATCTCGGCCGCATCGCCGCCGTGCAGGACAAGGGCGCGCTGCAGGTGCTGTTCGCCAGCGTGGGCTATGCCACTCCGGTCGAAGTGGAGATGAGCCCCAGCCTCGCCGATCCGACCAAGTATACCGCGGCGGTGGGCCAGGGCGGCCTGGGCATGCCGCGGGACTATTTCCTGAACCAGGGCCCGAAGTTCGATGCGGCGCGCACCGCCTATCGGGCCTATGTGCAGAAGATCCAGGAACTGGCGGGCATCCCCGATGCCAGCGCCAAGGCCGATGCGATCGTCGCGCTCGAGACCGCGATGGCCAAGGTCCAGTGGTCGCCCGAGCAGAGCCGCGACATCGCCAAGCTCAACGATCCGCAGACCATCGCCGGGCTGACTGCCAAGGCGCCCGAGTTCGACTGGGCGCTGATGCTGAAGACCGCGGGGCTCGACAGCTCGCCGCAGATCCTGATGACCCAGAACACCGCGCTGATCGCGCTGGGCAAGATCTTCGCGGCGACGCCCTTGCAGACGTGGAAGGACTATCTCGCCTATCGCTTCGTCAGCGACCACGCGACCTATCTGCCCAAGGCGTTCGACCAGGCGCGGTTCGACTTCTATTCGAAGACGCTGTCGGGCGTGCAGGTGCAGCGCGAGCGCTGGAAACGCGGCGTGCAGATCGTCAACGGTGCCCTCGGTGAGGCGGTGGGCAAGGCCTATGTCGCCAAATATTACCCGCCCGAAGCCGAAAAGCAGATGGCCGAGCTGATCGAAAATCTGCGCGATTCCTATCGCGAGCGGATCGAAGCGTCGACCTGGATGGACGATTCGACCCGCAAGGCCGCGCTCGCCAAGCTCGCCGCATTCGAGCCGCGCATCGGCCATCCGGAAAAGTATATCGACTATTCGGCGCTGAAGGTGGTGCGGGGCGATCTGCTCGGCAACGTGATGCGCTCGGGCGAGTTCGAGCACCAGCTGGAACTGTCGCGTTTCCCCAAGCCGGTCGATCGCAGCCTGTGGGCAATGACGCCGCAGACGGTGAACGCCTATTACAACCCGCTGTCGAACCAGATCACCTTCCCGGCAGCGATCCTGCAGCCGCCCTTCTTCGATCCTTATGCCGATCCGGCGGTCAATTACGGCGCGATCGGCGCGGTGATCGGCCATGAGATGGGCCATGGCTTCGACGATCAGGGCAGCATGTTCGGCCCGACCGGCAAGTTCGAGAACTGGTGGACGCCCAAGGCCAAGGAAGACTTTGCCGGGCGCACCAAGGCGCTGGCGGACCAGTATGATAGCTATGAGCCGGTGCCGGGTACCAAGATCAACGGCCGGCTGACGCTGGGCGAGAATATCGGCGATCTCGGCGGGGTCGAGGCGTCCTATGGCGCCTATCAGAAGTACCAGGCGAAGCATGGCAAGGCGCAGCCGATCGGCGGCCTCACCGGCGACCAGCGCTTCTTCCTCGCTTATGCGCAGGCCTGGCGGGTCAAGGTGCGCGAGGATGCGCAGCGTCAGGCGCTGCTCACCGATCCGCATTCGCCGGCGACCGCCCGGGTCAACGGCATCGTCCGCAATGTCGATGCCTGGTACAAGGCGTTCGACGTCAAGCCGGGCGACAAGCTGTACCTCCCGCCGGATCAGCGCGTGCACATCTGGTAAGCACCATTCGTATTATTACGGAAAAGGCCCGGCGGCGACGCCGGGCCTTTTTTGATTCTGGGAGGGGAAACGTTCGCACTTGCGGCAACTGCAACTGCGGCGGAGGGGCTTTGCAGTTGCGGACTCAGCTGGCGAGAACCAGATGCGGCGCCCGCGCTGCATTGCAGCAAAGCTGTTTCGAGGTTGTCATGTTTTCGCTGATCGCGCTTTATTTCGCCCACCGCCGTATGGCCGCCACCGGCCAGACGAGCACTGCGAACGTCCGTGCGCTCGCGGCAGCCAATGAGCAGGAAGCCTTGGCGTTCCTGCCGCTCGCGGCCTGATTTTCGAGACTCGTTCGCCCACTCCCCCTCGGGCGAACGACAGGGGCGCCGCTGTCCCCCCATTTCCGCGGCGCCCCGTCCCTCTTTCGGAGCCGGCGTTATTTGACGCCGTGCATCCAGCGCTTGAGCGGCCAGCTGAGCAGCAGCAGGAGCACGCCGAGCCCAATCGCCCATTCCGAGATCAGCGTGAACACGCTGAGATAGGTATCCAGGCTGACTTTCAGGTTGGTCACCTGGCCGCCCACCGTCTCGACGCTGGCGAACTGCGCGATCACCCCCGCCACATATTGCGCGACCGAGATCGACAGGAACCACACGCCCATCATCATGCCGACGATCCGCGCGATCGACAGCTTGGTGATCATGCTGAGGCCCACCGGCGAGATGCACAGCTCGGCGAAGCTGTGGATGAAGTAGAGCCCGGCGATCCACCACACCGAGACCTTGAAGCTGGTGTCGGCCCATTGCGCGCCCCACACCAGGAACAGGAAGCCGCCGCCGACCGCGACCAGCGCGATGCCGAACTTCACCGGGATGCTCGGCTCGAGCCCGCGCTTGGCGAGGCCCGCCCATAGCAGCGACATCAGCGGCGCGAGCAGCACGATGAACAGCGCGTTGAAGCTCTGCGTCTGCCCGGCGGTCATGGTGAACCAGCCGAAGATCGACAGGTTGGTGTTGCGATCGGCGAACAGGGTGAGCGACGAGCCTGCCTGTTCGAACAGCGTCCAGAAGACGACGTTGAACACGATCAGCACCATGGCAGCGAGCATCATTTGGAACTCGCGGCGATCGCCCGCGAAGAAGGACCAGATCAGGATTGCCGGCACGCCGATCAGGAAGGTACCGAACAGCAGCTTGCCCATCAGCGACAGCGAGGCGATGTAGCCGAGGATGCCCGATCCCGGCGGGGCCGGCTCGGCCGCCATCAGATTGGTGTAGAGCAGGTAGAAGAGCGGCACGACGCAGATCGCGCCGACATAGATCATCAGCTGCTGGCTGCGGTTGGCGGCCTTGGCGGGGGGCTCGCCGATGCCGTTGAGCTTGCCGCCGTCGAGCTGAATCAGCGCCCAGGAGAAGAGCATGCCGATCGCGGCGAGGCCGAAGCCTGCCCACCAGCCGACCGCCACCGCCAGCCACGGGCAGAGCGCCTGGGACAGGGTGGAGCCGAGATTGATGCCCATGTAGAAGATGGTGAACCCGGCGTCGCGTCTTGTGTCGCCATTGGGATAGAGCTCGCCCACCATGGTCGAGATGTTCGGCTTGAAGAAGCCGTTGCCGACCGACACCATCGACAGCGCGATCAGCATCACCATCACGTAGAAGGGGCTACGATCGGCCTCAGATACGAACCCGCCCTTGGCGATCGTCCGTACGGTCTGGCCGTTCTCGCTGAGCGTAATCGAGCCGTCGTCATTGCCCTTGATCAGCTGCCTGTGGCCGGAATCGAGCACATAGCGCTGCTCGCCAGCGGCGGTTTTCTCCACCGCCACTTCGTAGCGCTGGCCGTCGATCTTGGCATAGGGCGTGGCGGTCTGGCCGCCGAAGCACAGCACGAAATAGCCGATGGACATCAGGATCGCGCCGAACTTTACCGCGCGCTTGGAGCCGAGGAACTGGTCCGCCAGATAGCCGCCGATCAGCGGGGTGAGATAGACCAGCGCGGTATAGCCGCCGTACAGGCCGGTCGCCTCGCGGTCGCCGAACAGGAAGTGCTGGGTGAGGTAGAGCGTCAGCAGCGCCCGCATGCCGTAGAAGCCGAAGCGCTCCCACATCTCGGTGGAGAACAGCCGCGCCAGCTGGCGAGGATGGCCGAACCAGGTCTTTTCGGAAGCGGGGTTTACGTGGGAGATATCCGGTTCTGCCGGGGAATCGGCAGTGGGTGTGTCGACCATGCAGGTTTACGTCCTAAAGGTGGGATCCGGGCGCATGGGCCCGGTGCATGGGCGCGCAGACTAGAGCCTGCATCGCCGCTGTAAAGTCGCGCGGCTTGGCGAGGGCGGGACAGCACCCTAGATGGCGCGCATGACCTTCAACGATCGCACCACGCCGCTCAGCCTTCTCCAGACCCGCCGATCGGGCAAGCCGCGCGATCTGGTGGCGCCGGGGCCCAGCCCCCAGCAACTCGATCAGATGGTGGCGATCGCCGCGCGCACGCCCGATCACGGCAAGCTCGCCCCCTGGCGCTTTGTGATCGTGCCGGACGAAGCGCGCCCCACGCTGGCGCTGAAGCTGGTCGAGATCCTGCGCGCCGAGAAGCCCGACGCCACCGCGCGCGACGAGGAAGCCGCGGCCCAGTTCGCCACCCAGGCGCCGGCGCTGGTGGTGGTGCTCTCCGCCCCCGTCCAGCCGCACAAGGTGCCGCGGTGGGAGCAGGAGCTGTCCGCCGGGGCTGCGTGCATGAACCTGCTCCATGCCGCGCATGCGATGGGCTTTGCCGGCGGCTGGCTGACCGGCTGGCCGGCCTATTCGGACGCGGTGCGCGATCTGTTCGGCAGCGAAGGGCAGCGCATCGCCGGCTTCGTCTTTATCGGTACGCCCGGCCGTCCGCTGGAGGAGCGCCCGCGCGGCGAACTGTCCCAGATCGTCCATCGGTGGAATCCCTGAGTATGGACTCAGAGGGCATGTGCTGTATTATGGCAGCATGACAGCCCTGGAGCACGAAGACAGCCCGGTCTACCTCAAGCTGCGCGCGATCATCGCCGCGGCGATTCTGCGTGGCCAGTACCGCGCCGGGGACCAGCTTCCCTCGGTCCGCGCGCTCGCCGCCGAGCATGGCGCGAACCCGCTGACGGTGGCCAAGGCCTATCAGAGCTTCCAGGATGACGGCTATGTCGAGGTCCGCCGCGGCGTCGGCATGTTCGTCGTGCCCGGTGCGGTCGAGCGGCTGCGGACGGCGGAGCGCGAACGCTTCCTCACCGGCTTCTGGCCGCGGGTGAAGGATCATATCGCGCTGCTCGGCCTCGATGCGCGCGAGCTGCTCGATGGCAGCCACGAGATCGCCTGACGCCATGGCCGATCCGAAGCCGAGCTGGAAGCGTACGCTGGCCGGCTGGGCGGCGACGATCGGCATCTTCTTCCTGTTTCAGAGCGCGGTGGCGCGGCCCTATTACATCCCCTCGGGATCGATGATGCCGACGCTGCGCACCGGCGACCGGCTGGTCGCCACCAAATTCCCCTATGGCTTCTCGCAGGCCTCGCTGATGCTCCATGGCAAGGACATCGCGCCCGTGCGGCTGTTCGGCGGCACCCCGGCGCGGGGCGACATTGTCATCGTCGTCCGGCGCGGCGACGGGGAGGACCTGATCAAGCGGGTGATCGGCCTGCCAGGCGACACGGTGGCGGTGCGCCACGGCGTAGTGATCCTCAACGGCAAGCCCGTGCCGCGCGTCGCCGAGGGGAGCGCCAGGATTCCGGTCGACGCGGCGTTGCCGTGCGACGAGGGCCCGCTCGCGGCCTTCCGGACGCAGGAAGCCGATGGCAAGCTCTATTGCGAACCGCCGCTCTATCGCGAGACGCTGCCGAACGGCGCCAGCTACGAGGTGCTCGACCTGGGCGACACCGTGCTGCCCAACGGCTTCCTCAGCCCTGGCGACAATTACGGCCCGATCACGGTGCCGGCCGGCCACGTCTTCCTGATGGGCGACAACCGCGACCAGTCGGCCGACAGCCGCTTCGGCTCGGACGAACTCGGGCTGGGCGGTCCCGTGCCGCTGGAGACGATTGCCGGGCGTGCCGAGCTGGTGACGCACAGCTTCGATGGCGAGGGTTCGTGGTTCAACCCGCTCGCCTATCTGACGGCAGTGCGCTGGGACCGCAGCTTCACCAGCCTGCGGCCGAAACAGGATTGATGCGGCTGCAAGGCGGTTGGTCCATTTCCGACTCGGTTTAGGCCGCGGATGTGCCCGCCGGCGGCCCAGCCACAAGTCGCCGGGCAGATCGCGCAACGCCGCCAGCACGCCCGAAACCTGCCCGCGCGACCGCTGCGGTTATTGGCATACGGCGCAGCGGTTTAGTGCATGTCCTTGCAGGGTGATCCCCCGCGCTGCGGCATCAGCGGCGAATTTCCTTGACTTTTTCGCAAATGTTCTTCATATGTTCGCATGTGGGATCGTATTCGGGACCAGCGTTTTCGGTCCTGGGATCTGCATCCCCATAGTCGGGGTGGCTGCTCGCGCGATTGTTTCCATAGTACAGGACCGGGATCGTCCTCCGAGTTTTTCGGGGGCGGTGGACCGCCTGCGTCCGTTCCTGGGTAGATCTGAAACAGGCTTCTGAGCCCTATAGATGCGAAGCCATGCACATTTCCGTTTCGGATATGGGCAGCATCGCATCTTGAGGTCACGATAAGGAGCCGTTCGATGCGCAATACCGAAATCGCCGATCCGGAAGTCATGGAAGTCATGGTTGCCGATGCTTCCCTGCCGGACGCGAGCATGGCGGCAGCGACACTCCTTTCGGAAGCGGACATTCCCTTGCTTACGCCAGGGACCGGCTGGACGATCCTCAATGGCCAGGGGGCGGCGGGTCCCGCGCCCTTGCGCGCGGATCAGGTGTACGATGCCCAAACCTATCCGGTGCCGGCTTGCCGCCGCACCCGCGGATACTGGCTGAACATCTATCCCGGCGCCACCATCGCCCAGACGACGATCCTCACCATCCAGGCGATCGGCACGACCGCCGCAATTCCCGTTTCGTGCGAGGGTAACAGCGTGATGGCGCCGTTCGGCCGCAATCCGGCGGACGGCAGCTATGGCCATCTGGTGCGAATTGCCGCGCGTCCGGGCCAGAATGGCTGGGCGACCCTGTCTGCGGTGCTGACTCCGGCCTATGGCGGCATGGCGGAGACCATCGCGATCCAACTGCTGCTCAACAGCGAGGCGAGCGGCGCCGGCTTCGTGCCGACGGTCGTCCGCTATGTCCGCGTCGAGGGCAGCGATGCCAATGACGGCACGACGCCAGCGACGGCGAAGCGCACCTTGAAGGCGGCCGTAGATAGCGCGCCGCTCTCCGGCACGATCAACACTAAGAACGCGATCTGGGTGTTCGATATCGGCCCCGGCGCGCGCGACCAGCATCTCTGGGCCAAGGCGAATGGCAATGATGTGGGGCAGCCCACGCCCGGCGTGGGGCGCGGCTTTGCCTATCAGTGGATCGTGCGCGGGCAGGGGCGCAGCGCGACGGTGCTTACCGTCGATCCCCTCTCGTACAACTATGACTGGACGGTCACGGGCGGCACCGGGCGTGCGCCGAAGATTCAGTCGCTGACGCTGGACCTGAAGGAAGTGCTGCAGAAGCGCGGGCTGGGCGCGTGGTTCGATGATTGCGCGCTAACCGACGACTGGGGGCGCAATCGCCCGCGGGTGCTGGGCTATCCGAAGGGGGACGACGCGCTCAGCGGCCGGTTCCCCCAGGGCTTCAGCCCGAGCGCCACGCTGCGCTTTCGCGACATTCCGGACACCGCGCTCAACTATCCGCGCTGGATGATGTCCAATTGCGATGCCGTGCTCGGCGAGTGCGGCACCATCCACCAGCGCCTGAACTGCACCCTCACCGTCTCGTTCGACGTCGTTGCGGTGAGCGATTCGGGCAATTGGGCGCATCAGGGGAACCGCGCGCGCCAGTTCGGCAATCTTGAAGCGGCGCTGCACTCGGGCGATTATCTGGTCGTCGCCTCGGCGCAGTCGTTCAGCAGCTATGGCGGCTATACCGAGCTGACGTTCGTGGGCGGTCCGGTCTGGGCGGCGTCCAGCGAGGATTCGGTGGAGGACGGAAACACCTTCCTGCGCGTGCTGCAGGCGACCAATCCCGCTGCGGTCACCAGCCAGAACCCGTTCATGATCAACTGCGACGGTACGCGCGATTTTCCCTATCTGGGCCACCGCATCAAGCCGAACGATACCGACAGCTTCCCGCCCGGCTGGGGCTGGGACTCCGCTGCTCGGATCGCGCGCATCGCCGGGCAGATCCCGCTCGCGCCGGGCGACAAGGTTTTCGCCTATACGATCGCGCATGGCGACGCCGGGCAGTTCATCCAGAACAGCCGGCCGACCGTGAACAAGACGCGCGAGAACTTCACCTTCGTCGATTGCGTGTTCGAGGGCCACACCTGGCAGCCGCTACTGCCGCAGGGTGGGACGGTCAGCGAAACCGGGGGCGCCGGCAAAGGGCAACTGGTGGACATCGCCGGCGTCAGCTTCACCGTGGCCGCGGGCTCGTCTGTCGTGAAGTTCGACGGCGGCGCGATCCCGGCCTGGCTCAAGCTGAACGACTGGATCGGCTACACGCCCACCGACGGGAGCCCGGGGCCGGTGCTGCGCTGCGTGACAGCGATCAACGCCGCGGCCGGGCAAGTGACGGTGCACCAGGCCTTTACCACCGCGCGTGCGCAGTCGCCGGTGCAGTGCCTCAAGGGCATTGTCGGGCTCTATGTGGTGAACTGCATCTACAACACTTCGGGCGCATCCTATCATCTGGCCCAGCTGGCGGCCTGCTTGGTGGATTCGGCAATCGTGAATACCACCATCGCCGGCTGGACGATCAACGAACAGACGGTGTGGATTCGGGTCTCCGGAACCGATGGGTGCGGGATGTGGGATCTGCGGATGGTCGACTCGCTGTTCCATTCGGTGACGCAGACCAACGCCTGGCCGGATGCCAGCGGCTTCCTGCTCGACAATTGCTGGACCGAGCGGGCGAACAATAGCAGCTTGCCTTTGCCGGCGGCCAACATCGTCAATGGCCGGGGTTCGGGCTATGTGCTCGGATATCCGGATCGGACTGCACCCTACACCCTGCAATATGTGCCGAGCGCGGCGATGACCAAGACGCTGCCGCAGCGCATCTACTGGCGCCGCCGCGTGCACGGTCAACGCATCGGCGCGCTGCTCTAGCGCACGCCCGGGCGCATGCCATCGACAGGGGCGGCGGCGGTTCCTAAGCTGCCGCCCATGCAGGACAATATCCGGGCCGAGCGGCCGAGCTTCGTTACCCATCTCGAATGCTCGATGACAGGCGAGACCTATGCTGCGGACCAGTTGCATGGGCTCTCGCGCGTCGGGCGTCCGCTGCTGGTGCGCTACGATCTGGCGGGCGTCGGCGCGGCGCTGACCCGCGAGGCGCTGGCGGCGCGGCAGACCGACCTGTGGCGCTGGCGCGAGCTGCTGCCGGTGCGGCGGGCGGAGAATATCGTCTCGCTGGGCGAGATCGAGACGCCGCTGATCGCCGTCCCCAAGTCCGGCGGTCCGGGCGCGATCGTCAAGGACGAAGGCCGGCTGCCGACCGGATCGTTCAAGGCGCGCGGGCTGGTGATGGCGGTGAGCATGGCGCGCGAGCTGGGCGTCACCCGCATCGCGATGCCGACCAACGGCAATGCCGGCGCAGCACTCGCCGCCTATGCCGCGCGCTGCGGCATCGAGACGGTGATCCTCTGCCCCGAGGAGACGCCGGAAGTGAATGTCCGCGAGATCGCCGCGCAGGGCGCACGGGTCTACCGGGTCAACGGCCAGATCGACGAATGCGGTGCGATCGTCGGGCGCGGGGCGGCGGAGGGGCGCTGGTTCGACTTCTCGACGCTCAAGGAGCCTTATCGGATCGAGGGCAAGAAGACGATGGGGCTGGAGCTCGCCGCCCAGTGCGGCTGGGAACTGCCCGACGCGATCTTCTACCCCACCGGCGGGGGCACCGGGCTGATCGGCATGTGGAAGGCGTTCGACGAGCTGGAGCGGCTCGGCTGGATCGGCTCGAAGCGGCCGCGCATGTACGCGGTGCAGGCCTCGGGCTGCGCGCCGATCGTCCGCGCGTTCGAGGCGGGCGAGGAGCATGCCGAGCGCTGGGAAAATGCCGCGACGGTCGCGGCGGGCATCCGCGTGCCGCGCGCGGTGGGCGACTTCCTGATCCTGCGCGCGGTGCGCGAGTCCGGCGGGCGGGCGCTGGCCGTGGGCGATCCGGCGATCCTCCAGGCAGTGGACGACTGCGCGCGCAAGGACGGGCTGCTGCTCTGCCCCGAGGGCGGCGCGACGCTGGCGGCATACCGGCAGGCGATGCGAGACGGGCTGGTCGATCCCGAGGAGCGCACCGTGCTGTTCAACTGCGCAACGGGGCTCAAATACCCGATGCCCGAGGCGGGGACGTGGCTGGACAAGGATGCGGTGGGGGACCTCGGCAACCTGTAGGACGCGTTCCTTACCCGGAGAAGAGGATCGCCACGACCACCAGGAAGACGGTTCCTTCGAACAGCCCGATCAGGACGTTGCCTGCCGCGCGGACGTGCCCGATGCCGAGCACCCGCGCGAACCAGCGGGTCTCGACGAGCCAGTAATAGCCGATGCTGGCCGCCACGATGCCGTGTCCGATGGTGTTGGCGATGCCATGCCGATCGAGCGAGAGGCTGGTGCCGATGCCGAGGCCGAGCGCGAAGACGGCGGCAGGATAGCATTGCTCGTAAAAGGGCTGCTGCAGCGTATCCCGATCGAGCTTCCTGCCGCTCCGTCGCACCAGCCGCGCGGCGAGGAACAGCGGGAAGGCCGCGAACACGATCACCCGCAGGATCAGCGCGCTCGCATTGTCGTTGACCAGATTGGCGAGCCCGCGATGGTTGAGGATGATCGTGTCGACCTGGCCCAGCGCGCTCGCCACCGCATGCGCCAGCAGCAGCGCCAGCGCGAGGAACAGCGGCGGGCTGAGCACCGCCTTGTAGCGCTGGTCGTCGGGCAGCGCGACTTCCTGCTCGATCTCGGCCATGATACCGATCGGACGAAATATCGATCGAATTAACGTGAGCGGGAAGAACAGCAGCCAGCTCATCACCTCGTAGAGAAGTTCATCGAGCGAGTTGAGCCACTTCATGAAGTCCATGGGCGCAGCATGGGCGAAGGGTAACGGGTGTGCAATGGCGGCGGCACTTGTGGACAGTTGGCCGCGGCGCGCATAACATCTTCAGAACCGATGGAATTCGGTAAACAGGGAGGCTGTCATGGGTTGTGTACGGGCGAAAGCGCTTTTCGCTGTCTGGCTTTGCACGTCGTGCGTGTCGACTGCGGCGCAGGCGCAGACCACCGGGCTGGAAGATCTGGTGGGCGCGCGGGGCGGCCAGGCCGAAGGCGAGCTGCAGCGCCGCGGCTATGGATTCGTCCGGGTCGAGAAGAGCGACGACCGTTCCTACACCTATTGGTGGAGCGACGAGCGCCGCCAGTGCGTGACCATCGCCACGATGGACGGCCGCTATGCCTCGATCCAGCCGACGCCGCCGCCCGATTGCCGCAAGCCGGGCAATCTTCGTCCCGACCCGAACTATGCCCAGCGTTCAGCGACAAGGCCGGGGCCCGGCTATCCCGTCGATCCCGGCTATGGCCGACCTGGCGCTGACGAAGGCGCGGTGGTCGACGGTCGCAACGTCGAGCTCGGGCTGGTGTGCTTCGGCGACGGCTCCAAGGACGGCATTGCCAGCGGTACGACCTGGACATGGAACCGCGACCGCAAGCGCTACGAATATGGTACCTACACCGCGTCGAAGACCCAAGTCTTCGATGCCTCGCTAATGATCCAGACCTGGGCCGGCGGCGGCCGCATCCGGTTGCCGCGCGCGCTCGTGCCGCCGATCCATTCGGGTGGACAGGACGGGTGGTGGGATCTCTACGACCTGTTCGTCAGCCCGGACGCGATCCGCGCGACCTATCGGCTGAACGGCCTCAACAAGCCCAAGGTGACGATCGATCGGCGTTCCGGGCGGGTGACCGTGCAGGGCCTGTCCGACCATGGCTTCCGCGGCACCTGCGACACGATCGGGCACCAGCAGCGCAAGTTCTGAACACGGCGGACCGCGCCTCGCCAGGAGGCGCGGTCCCCATCCGGGCTCACGCCGCGAACGCCTCTGCCTCCACCGCGTACAGCACCGCCGCCTTCGCCATCGCCGCTGCGCGCAGGCCGAGGGCTTCCGAGACGATCTGCTCGACATAGAAGCGTGCCGCGGCCTGCTTCATCTTCAGGAAACCCGGCTCGCCATCACCCTGCGCCGCCAGCCGCCCACTCTTCTCCATCAGCCAGCCGCACACGGCCACCGACAGCATCGTCAGGAACGGATAGCTCGCCGCCAGCCGATCGTCGGC
Source organism: Sphingomonas sp. 22176 (assembly GCF_052045505.1). NCBI lineage: Bacteria > Pseudomonadati > Pseudomonadota > Alphaproteobacteria > Sphingomonadales > Sphingomonadaceae > Sphingomonas > Sphingomonas sp. 22176. The sequence goes on from NZ_JBQEPL010000001.1 coordinate 1,101,429, forward strand.
GTCGGAGCCCAGCAGGTTGCGGCCGACGTCCTCGCAGGCGTCGATCAGCGACTGCAGCCCGGCATCCTCCGCTTCGGCGCGCATGTCGGCCAGCAGGCCGAGCAGCGTCGCGCCATTGTCCATGCTCAGCTTGCGGCCGACCAGGTCGGCGGCCTGGATGCCGTTGGTGCCTTCGTAGATCGGGGTGATACGCGCGTCGCGGAAATGCTGGGCGGCGCCGGTCTCCTCGATATAGCCCATGCCTCCATGGACCTGCACGCCCAGGCTGGCGACCTCGTTGCCGAGATCGGTCGCATGCGCCTTGGCCAGCGGGGTGAGCAGCTCGACGCGCTTGTCCGCCTCGGGATCGCCGGCGCGGCCGCGATCGAGCTGGCCGAAGGCGTAATAGACCAGCGCGCGCGCGGCTTGGGTCTGCGCCTTCATGCGGAGCAGCATGCGGCGGACGTCGGGATGCTCGATGATCGCGGTGGGCGCACCACCCCGATAGCCCTGTACCCGATCGCGGGCATAGGCGACCGCGCGCTGGGTGGCGCGCTCGGCGACCTGCACGCCCTGCAGACCGACATTGAGCCGGGCATTGTTCATCATCGTGAACATCGCGCGGATGCCGCCCAGCTCGGGGCCGATCAGCTCGCCGATGCAATCGTCATGGTCGCCGAAGCTCAGCACGCAGGTGGGCGAGGCGTGGAGGCCCATCTTGTGCTCGATCGAGACGACCTTGATGTCGTTGAAATCGCCCGGCGTACCGTCTGCGTTCAGCCGGTACTTGGGCACGAGAAACAGCGACAGCCCCTTGGTGCCTGCCGGTGCGCCCGGCGTGCGGGCCAGCACCAGATGGACGATATTATCGGCCATGTCGTGGTCGCCGAACGAGATGTAGATCTTGGTGCCCTTGATCTTCCACTTGCCGTCGCCGGTCGGCTCGGCCTTGGTCTTCACTGCGCCGACGTCCGAGCCCGCCTGCGGCTCGGTGAGATTCATCGTGCCGGTCCATTCGCCGGTAGCGAGCCTGGGCAGATACTGGGCCTGCTGCTCGGGCGAGCCGTGATGGTGCAGCGCCTCGACCGCGCCGACGGTCAGCACCGGGCACAGGCAGAAGCCCATATTCGCAGTACCCAGCGTCTCCAGCACGGCGATCGACAGGCTCACCGGCAGGCCCTGGCCGCCATGCTCGGCGGGCGAGCCGATCGTGCCCCAGCCGCCTTCGACATAGGCGCGGTACGCGGCGGCGAAGCCCTCCGGCATCGTCACGCCCTGGTCGGTCCAGCGCGCGCCTTCGGTATCGCCCAGCCGTTCGAGCGGTGCCCATTCGCCCGCGGCGAACTGGCCAGCGCCGTCAAGCACGGCATCGAGCAGGTCGGGCGTGGCCTCTTCGCTGATCTCGGACAGGCGGACGATATGGTCGAGCACGAAACGCTGCTCGGCGGTGGCGGGGGTGAACATCAGGCCTCTCTCTTGTGATCTTGTTGTGAGCACTATAGCGCCGTCGTCGTGACCCCAGCAAATCCGCGCATCTTACCCTACGGCGAGGCCGCGCTCGGCGAGGCGGCGGCGCTGATTCGCGCACGTCAATGCGTCGCTGTGCCCACCGAAACCGTCTACGGACTCGCCGCCGACGCAACCGATTCGGATGCGGTGGCGGGGATTTACGCGGCCAAGGGGCGCCCCTCGTTCAACCCGCTGATCGTCCATGTCGCGGACATGGGCCAGGCCGAGACGATCGCGCAGTTCGATGCGGAGGCGCGAGCGCTGGCGGCGCGCTTCTGGCCGGGCCCCCTGACCATGGTGCTGCCGCTGGCGGAGGGCTCGCCGGTTGCGAGCCTCGTCACGGCGGGATTGCCGACGGTAGCGCTGCGCATGCCCGATCACCGCGCGATGCAGGGGCTGATCCGCGCGAGCGGGCGGCCGCTCGCTGCACCCTCGGCCAATGCGAGCGGTGGCATCAGCCCGACGCGCGCCGCTCATGTCGCGGCGAGCCTCGCCGGCCGCATCCCGCTGGTGATCGACGACGGCGCAACCAGCGACGGCATCGAGTCGACCATCGTAGAGCCGGCGACGCAGCGCATCCTGCGGCCCGGGCCGGTCACTGCCGAGCAACTCCCCGGCTATGGCAGCGGTACGACGCCAGGCGCGATCACCGCGCCGGGGCAGCTGGCCAGCCATTACGCACCGTCCAAGCCGGTGCGGCTGGGCGCCGAGCGCGCCGAGGGGGGGGAATGGCTGATCGGCTTCGGCGCGATCGCCGGTGACGACACGCTGTCCGCCACGGGCGACCTGCGCGAAGCGGCGGCGCGGTTGTTCGATGCATTGCACCGCGCCGATGCGTCCGATCGACTGCGGATCGCCGTTGCGCCAGTCCCGCCGCACGGGCTTGGGCTTGCGATTCAGGATCGACTTGCGCGGGCGGCCCATCCCCGGACGTAATTGGGTACGGTGCCGCTGTGGCGATCAGCCAAGCACAAGCATCGCTGTCCACCTTCGGGGTATACGATCATCTAAAGCATCGGTGCCATATCGTAACGGCAAACTAGATGAAGCGAAAATGGACTGACCATATCGATAGAGTCCAGCCCCCAAACGTTTGTCTTTGGCGGTATCGATCCAGACTGGACGAATAGGCTGGAAATCCCATTCTGGGTAAGCTGTATACGATCTTGCCTTTACAGGCGAACCGAAGCTTCTAGGGTCCGCCTTGTCGTATAGCTTGCGTATCAAAGACAAGCGACGCGGCAACTGCTGGGCGATTGTCTGCGCCGCCGTCGCTCGCACGCCGAGCCGCGCGCGATAGCCGGGCCAGCAGACGAGAGCGGAACCCGAATGGCGACGAACTGCCCCCGCAGCACCGCGCCTTCGTTCCGCGGCCGGCCTTCGCAAGCCGGCCGCGGTCTCGAACACCCCCGTGGGAGGGCGCGGCCTTATGCGGCTGCGCCCTCTTTCGTGCGGTTGGCGAAGCTCTTGCGCAGCTTGCGGAGCTTGGGCGGGATCACCGCCAGGCAATAGGGGTTCCGCTGCCCCTCGCCCTGCCAATATTCCTGGTGATATTCCTCGGCCGGCCACCATTCGCCCAGCGGCTCGATCGACGTGACGATCGGTTGCGGCCAATCGGGACGGGCGCGCTCGATCGCATCCAGCGCCTCGCGCTCCTGCTCGGCCGAATGCGGAAAGATCGCCGAGCGATACTGGGTGCCGACGTCGTTGCCCTGGCGGTTGAGCTGGGTCGGGTCGTGCGTGGCGAGGAAGATGTCGAGGATCTCGCCATAGCTCACCACATCGGTATCGAAGCTGACGCGGATCGCCTCGGCATGGCCGGTGTCACCCGAGCAGACTTCCTTGTAGGTCGGGTTTGCCTTGGTGCCGCCGATATAGCCGCTTTCGACGCCCTGCACGCCGATCACGTCGTTGAACACGGCTTCCGTGCACCAGAAGCAACCGCCGGCGAGCGTCGCCGTTTCAATGGTCATGTCTCAGGAACTCCTTGCTTGTGGCCCCAAGATAGGGTGGAGCCGGGGCGGAACAAAGAGGATGACGTGATGCGTGACGGTGCGGTGCTGGTGACGGGCGGCGCGGGCTATATCGGCAGCCATGCGGTGCTGGCCTTGCTCGACGCGGGCTGGCGCGTGGTGGTGGTCGACAATCTGGTGACCGGGTTCGACTGGGCGGTGGATCCGCGCGCGACGCTGGTGGTGGCGAACATCGACGATGCCGAAGCGGTGCGCGGCGCGATCCGGCAGCACGGCGTGGTCGCGGTGATGCACTTCGCCGGATCGGTGGTGGTGCCGGAATCGGTGACCGACCCGCTCAAATATTACCGCAACAACACCGTCGCCAGCCGTGCGCTGCTCGAAAGCGTGGTGGCCGACGGCGTGCGCCACTTCATCTTTTCCTCCACCGCCGCGACCTATGGCATCCCCGATCAGGTGCCGATCCGCGAGGACGCGCCCAAGCAGCCGATCAACCCGTACGGCATGTCCAAGCTGATGACCGAGATCATGCTGAAGGACGTCGCGGCGGCGCATCCGCTCAATTACTGCGCGCTGCGCTATTTCAATGTCGCCGGTGCCGATCCCAAGGGCCGCAGCGGCCAGTCGACCGCGGGCGCCACGCACCTGATCAAGGTTGCGGTGGAGGCGGCGACCGGCAAGCGGGACCATGTCTCGGTATTCGGCACCGATTTCGCGACCGCGGACGGCACCGGCGTGCGCGATTACATCCATGTCAGCGATCTCGCCGCTGCGCATGTCGACGCGCTCGACTTGCTGATCGCACGGCCTGAGGAGAGCCACACGATGAATTGCGGCTATGGCCGCGGCTTCTCGGTGCTGGAAGTGCTCGACGCGGTGGACCGGGTAACCAACATGACCATCGCGCGCAAACTGGAAGGCCGCCGTGCCGGCGATCCCGATGCGCTGGTGGCGGACAACAGTGCGATCCTGGCGGCGCTGCCCTGGCGGCCGCAGCATGCCGACCTAAACGGTATCGTCCGCGATGCGCTCGCCTGGGAGCGCAAGCTCGCCGAGCGGGACCGATAGGCAGCCGCCTTCCAGGCTGCTATGCCGATGCATCGCTCGCCTGGGGAGGCGAGCCGCGTGGGAGACAGCCATGTTGCTGGTCCTGTTGCTGCTGTCGATCACCGGAGACGACGTCCCCGCCGCCGCGGCGGCCGAGGCGGTGACCCAACCCCCGGCCATGCGCTGCGAGAATGCCCGCACCCAATCGGTGCGCGCGCCCGCCGAAGCGACCCCCAGCCTGCGATCGCTGGGCGAGGAGCCGCTGGCTAATGCCTATTTGCCGGTGGTGCGCCATGTCGATTGCGATCGGCCGGTGATCGTCGCGACTCGCGTCGATGAAAAGCAGCGCTGACGGCGTCCCGAATCGTCGCGAAACCGAGATATTGAAATTTAATGTCGCGCCAGATCGCTGCGCTGCAGCATTGCGGCGCGCGAAAATAATGGTGTCATTTCTTCTGTGGCGGAGTGTCACGCTTGCTCCACTCGGGTGACCCGAACGGAGCGTAGAGGCGTGGTCAGCCGGCGGAGACCGGTCGCGACATGGTCGCGAACACCCCGCAACCCAGGAGGACTCATCATGAAGCGTTTCATCGTGATGGCCGCAATGCTTGGCACGATCGCCACCGTTCCGGCCCCGGCCCAGATCCGTCAGGACAAGATCGTCCGGATTTCCTATCAGCCGTCCGAATTGCAGACTCCCGAAGGCCGCGCGCGCCTGCAGCGTCGCGTCGTCGCGGCGAGTTACCGCGTCTGCCGCATGGACGGCACGACGGGCGCCATTCTGCTGACCGCCGGCGAGGTGGAATGCCGCCGCACCGCGCTCGCCAATGCCCGCACCGCCGCCGAGCGGGCGATCCTTGCCGCGAATCAGGGCACGCAGCTGGCCAGCCGCACGCGCTGAGGTCAATCGTTCCCCTCCCGCTTGCGGGAGGGGAACGCAGGCTAAAGGGGGCCACTTGCCCCACAATGCAATTGGCCCGGGGGATCGCTCCCCCGGGCCGATGCTGTTTCCCGAAGCGCGGAAGGCTCAGACGTCCGCCGGCGCTTCCTTCTTGCCCTTCTTGGGCTTCTTCGGTGCGGCCGGCACGATCTCGAAGGCCAGCGCATTGTCCTTCAGCTTCACGCTCACTTCGCCGCCATGGACGAGCTTACCGAACAGCAGCTCCTCGGCGAGCGGCTGCTTGATCTTCTCCTGCATCAGGCGGCCCATCGGGCGGGCGCCGTACAGCTTGTCATAGCCGCGCTTGGTGAGCCACGCCTTGGCTTCCTCGTCCAGATGGATGTGGACGCCGCGATCGGTGAGCTGCAACTCCAGCTGGAGCACGAACTTGTCGACCACACGAGCGACGACTTCCGGCGGCAGATAGCCGAACGGCACGATCGCATCGAGGCGGTTGCGGAATTCCGGGGTGAAGAGGTTCTTCACCGCCTCTTCCTGCACATCCTCGCGGCTGAGATCGCCGAAGCCCACGCTTTCCTTCGCCATGTCCGACGCACCGGCATTGGTGGTCATGATGAGGATGGTGTTGCGGAAGTCGACCGTCTTGCCGTGGTGATCGGTCAGCTTGCCGTTGTCCATCACCTGCAAGAGGATGTTGAACAGGTCCGGATGCGCCTTCTCGATCTCGTCGAGCAGCAGCACCGAATGCGGATTCTGGTCAACCGCATCGGTCAGCAGACCGCCCTGGTCATAGCCGACATAGCCCGGAGGGGCACCGATCAGCCGGCTGACCGAGTGGCGCTCCATGTACTCGGACATGTCGAAGCGCTGGAGCGGAATGCCGAGCAGCGTCGCGAGCTGCTTCGCCACTTCGGTCTTGCCGACGCCGGTGGGGCCCGAGAACAGATAGTTGCCGATCGGCTTGTCCGGATCGCGCAGGCCCGCACGGCTCAACTTGATCGCCGAGGAGAGAACCTCGATCGCCTTGTCCTGGCCGAACACGACGCGCTTCAGATCCTGCTCGATATTGGCGAGCACGCGGGTGTCGTCCGACGAGACGGTCTTGGCCGGGATCCGCGCCATGGTCGCGATGACCTGCTCGATCTCCTTGGGCGTGATCACCTTCTTGCGCTTGGACGGCGCCACCAGCATCTGCATCGCGCCGACTTCGTCGATCACGTCGATCGCCTTGTCCGGCAGCTTGCGGTCGTTGATATAGCGCGCCGACAGCTCCACCGCGGACTTGATCGCGTCCGGCGTGTACTTCACCGAATGGTGCTGCTCGAACGCCGAGCGCAGGCCCGCCAGGATCTTCACCGTGTCCTCGACCGACGGCTCGTTGACGTCGATCTTCTGGAAGCGGCGGAGCAGCGCGCGGTCCTTCTCGAAGTGGTTGCGGAATTCCTTGTAGGTGGTCGAGCCGATGCAGCGGATCGAGCCGCCCGACAGCGCCGGCTTGAGCAGGTTCGATGCGTCCATCGCGCCGCCGCTGGTGGCGCCCGCGCCGATCACGGTGTGGATCTCGTCGATGAACAGCACCGCGTGCGGCAGCTTCTCAAGCTCCGAGACGACCTGCTTCAATCGCTCCTCGAAGTCGCCGCGATAGCGGGTGCCGGCGAGCAGCGCGCCCATGTCGAGCGAGTAGATCACCGCTTCCTTCAGCACGTCGGGCACTTCGCCCTCGACGATCTTGCGCGCCAGGCCCTCGGCGATGGCGGTCTTGCCGACGCCGGGATCGCCCACATAGAGCGGGTTGTTCTTGCTGCGCCGGCAGAGGATCTGGACGGTGCGGTCGACTTCGGCCGCGCGGCCGATCAGCGGATCGACCTTGCCGATCTTCGCCTTCTCGTTGAGGTCGACGGTGAATTGCTTGAGCGCGCTCTCACCCTTGCCCGTCTTCGCCTCCTGCTTGTTCGACTTGTCTTCCTCGGCGCCCTTGGGGGTGCTCGCCTCGGTGGGCGTGGTACTGCCCTTGCCGACGCCGTGGCTGATGAAGCTCACGGCATCGAGCCGGCTCATGTCCTGCTGCTGCAGGAAATAGACTGCGTAGCTCTCGCGCTCGCTGAACAGCGCGACCAGCACGTTGGCGCCGGTCACTTCGTCGCGGCCGGAGGACTGGACGTGCAGGATCGCGCGCTGCACCACGCGCTGGAACCCGCTGGTGGGTGAGGGATCGGTGGCGTTGTCTACCTTCAGGGCTTCCAGCTCGGTATCGAGATAATGCGCCACAGTGGTTTTCAGTTCGCCCACGTCTACCCCGCACGCGCCCATCACCTTCGACGCATGTTCATCGTCGATCAGTGCGAGCAGGAGATGCTCGAGCGTCGCATATTCGTGCCGGCGCGAGGACGCAGCCTCGAGCGCCTTGTGGAGGGTGGCTTCGAGAGCGGAGGCGAAACTAGGCATTCGGATACAACTCCAGTCGGGCCGAAAGGGTGCTGAGCCCGTCTTCCCCTATGTCGGGAGTGGCGGGCCCCGCATCAAGCGCTGCGGCCCCGCACCGGAGGTTCGTGGCGTATCGCCCGAGTTCCGGTGCCTTGACGCTCATCTCTTAAATAGAGCGTCAGCGCTTGCACGATGGTGAACGGCGCGTTGAATCTTTTCGCGACATCGGATGATCTCGGCTTCCAGCACCAGGATTCGAGCCTCTAATTCGGCCACCGAAAAGGGGTCGAGGTCCTGGCTGGCCAGCTGCACCGCGAGATCGTCGGATCGACGCGGAAGATTTTCGTCGGCGTCCATGCGACGAAACGTTGACCCTGGGGAGGTCGATGTCAATAAGGCGCCGGAGTTCCCCTTAGTCCAAAAAGCGACGAACCGAATGATCGCAGCCGAAATGATGCTGGCCATCGATCCCGATGCGCCGGGCGGCCCCGAAGTCCTTGTCCCCGTGGCACGACCGATCCCCAAGCCGGGCGCTGGCGAGGTGCTGGTGCGAGTCGCGGCGGCGGGCGTGAACCGGCCGGAAGTGCTGCAGCGGCAGGGGAAATATCCGCCCCCGCCGGGTGCGCCCTCGATCCTCGGCATGGAGATCGCCGGCACGGTGGTCGCGCTGGGCGAGGGCGTCGACGACTCGCTGCTGGGCAAGCAGGTCTGCGCGCTGATCGCGGGCGGGGCCTATGCCGAATATGCGGTGGCCCCGGCCGGCCAGTGCCTGGAAGTGCCCGAAGGCCTCAGCCTGGTCGAGGCGGCGGCGCTGCCCGAGACGCTGTTCACCGTCTGGTCGAACCTGTTCGATCGCGGCTGGGCCCAGCCGGGCGAGAGCGTGCTCGTCCATGGCGGCACCAGCGGCATCGGCACCATGGCGATCGCGCTCGCCAAGCTATTCGGGATGACCATCCTGGTCACCGCCGGATCGGACGAGAAGTGTGCGGCAGCCCGCGGACTGGGTGCGGACCTCGCGATCAACTACAAGACCCAGGACTTCGTCGAGGAAGTGAAGGCCTTCACCGGCGGCAAGGGCGTGCAGATCGTGATCGACATGGTCGGCGGCGACTATGTCGCCCGCAACCTCCAGTGCCTCGCCGAGGATGGCCGCCATGTGTCGATCGCGGTGCAGGGCGGGGCAACGGCGACGATTCCCGTCTGGGACGTGATGCGCCGCCGGCTGACGCTCACCGGTTCGACGCTGCGGCCGCGTTCGGTGGAGTTCAAGTCGCTGCTCGCGGACGAGCTGCGCCGCCATGTCTGGCCGCTCGTCGCCGAGGGCAAGCTCAAGCCGATCATCGACCGGACCTTCCCGCTCGCCGAGGCGCCCGCGGCACACCGGCGGATGGAAGCGGGCGAGCATGTCGGCAAGATCGTGCTGACGATCGGCGACCAGCCCGCCTGATCAAGCGGCGAGGGGGCGCTGCTCCAGCGCTTCCTCGGCCATCGGCAGCAGCAGCTGCTCCTGGTGCGCGGCGCGGCGCTCGCACAGCCGCAGCAGGCGCTGCGCGGCGGCGTGGTGGCCGTGCGGATCCTGAAGGATCTTGCGCAGCGTCCAGGCGGCGCAATGGTCGAGCGTGCGCTGGCGCCATTCCAGATCCTGTTCGGTGGTGCGGCGCGCCATCGCCTGGTGCGCGCAATCGTCGCTCTCGCGCAGCGTTGCGAGCAACAGGCGGTCCTTGGTGAGGGTGTGGACGCGCATCGCGTCGAGAAGGCGCTCGCGGGCTGCGTTGAGCGCGGCGGCGGTCGGTCGGGGGTCTAGCTGGGAAAGTGCCTTGGCGGCGGCGGTGAGATTCTGCGTGGCGGCGAAGAGCGATGGGAATGGCATGACGCCATTTTAGCGACGTTTCAGACAGTTGGTCGTTTTAGCGACGAAATGAGTCTGGCGAGTGCAGGATAGGCGATCTGCTCAGCGTAAAGCGTGCGGGCGCCCATCCAGTCGAGGACATGCCGCACGTCGGCACGATAGCCCTTGGGATCTTCGAGAATGCGGGCGAGCGTCCAGCGCTGATAATGCGCCAGCCCCATCTGTCGCCCTTCCAGATCGCGGTCGACACAGCTCCGCGCGATCGCCAGCAAGGCGGGGTCGCCGCTTGCGCGCAGCGGCCGGAGCAGTGCGCGCTCCTCCTCGGCAAAGAACAGGTTGTGCGCCAGTGCTACCTTCTTGCGCAGCTCGGCGAGGCGCCGCTGGTCGATCGGCGGCTCGGCGGCGTGCAGGATCGCCTCGGTCATCGCCAAGATATCGCAGGTTATTGCGCGCAGCTGTTGCACCGGCATGCGTTCGTCCCTCTCGGCGCATTGTAGAGGGCCGGCGCTGCGGGGCGGCGGCTGTGCCTATTTGTACCATCCGCGTACCCCGAGTGCAGGACTGTGACACTATGGTGAAATCCCAAGGATTCGATTTGTAACAATGCCGCGGCATAGGCGAGTCCCGGTACAGGCAGCTGCACGGGAACTTGGGCATGGCCACGATCACCAGGCTTTCGTTTGATGTCGCGGGTCTCGCGGACTTCCACGCGACGACCCCCACGATTCCGGAACGACCGATCGGCGTGCGGCGTAAGTATCGCGCGATCTGGATTTCCGATGTCCATCTCGGCACGCGCGGCTGCAATGCCGAAATGCTGATCGACTTTCTCGACCATGTCGACAGCGACGTCATGTACCTGGTGGGCGACATCATCGACGGCTGGGCGATGAAGAAGCGGCTCTACTGGCCGGCGACGCACAACGACATCGTCTGGCGCGTGCTCAAGCGGGCGAAGCGCGGCACCGAGATCGTCTATATTCCCGGCAACCATGACGAGATGTTCCGCCAGTTCACCGGGCTCGACTTCGGCGGCGTCAAGATCAAGCGCCAGGCGATCCACACCACCGCCGATGGCCGCCGCCTGCTGGTGCTGCACGGCGACGAGTTCGACGCGATCACCATGTCGCACCGCTGGCTCGCCCATCTGGGCGATGCGGCCTACGAGATGATGATGACGCTCAACCGCTGGCTGAACGCGGTGCGGCGCTGGATGGGGCTGCCCTATTGGTCGCTGTCCAAATACGCCAAGCAGAAGGTGAAGAACGCGGTGTCGTTCATCTCCAAGTTCGAGGAAATCGTCGCGCGTGAAGCCGGTGCGCGCGGTGTCGATGGCGTCATCGCCGGGCACATCCACAAGGCCGAGATCCGCGGCATCGACGGCATCGAATATTATAACGACGGCGATTGGGTAGAGGGTTGCACGGCGCTGGTGGAGCAGTACGACGGTTCCATGGAAATTCTCCACTGGGCCGACGAGATGGCGGCGCGCGAGTCGCAGCCGGAGTCCGAGGCCAGACTGGCGGCGGCGTGACGGCAGCGGCGGGGGACGAGGCCGTGCGTATCGCAATCGTGACCGACGCCTGGGAGCCCCAGGTGAACGGGGTTGTCCGTACGCTCCAATCGGTGCGGCGGGTGCTGGAGAGCCAGGGGCACCAGGTGCTGGTGGTCTCGCCCGACAAATTTTACTCGCTGCCCTGCCCGACCTATCCGGAGATCCGGCTGGCGATCACCAGCGTGGCGGCGGTGGGCGCGATGCTGGAGGAATTCGCCCCCAACGCGATCCACCTGGCGACCGAGGGGCCGCTGTGCGTCGCCGCGCGGCGCTGGTGCCTGCGCCAGAAGCGGCCGTTCACCACCGCCTATCACACCCAGTTCCCCGACTATGTCTCGGCGCGATCGGGCGTGCCGGCGGAGTGGATCTGGCGCTATATCCGCTGGTTCCACACGCCGAGTGCTACGATCCTCGCCTCGACCGCGTCGATCCGCCAGTCGCTGGTCGATCACGGCCTGCCGCAGGTGCGCCATTGGGGGCGGGGCGTCGATCTCGCCAATTTCCACCCCGGCATTGCGCCGCACCCGCGGATGGCGGAGCTGGCCGGACCGGTGATGCTCTATGTCGGCCGCGTGGCGGTGGAGAAGAATCTCGAGGCATTCCTCCGCGTCGATCGGCCCGGCACCAAGGTGGTGGTGGGCGACGGTCCGGCGCGGGCGATGCTGGAGGCGAAATATCCGGACGCGGTGTTCCTCGGCGCGCAGTTCGGCAGCGATCTGGCCAGCGCCTATGTCGCCGCCGACGTGTTCGTCTTCCCCAGCCGCACCGATACCTTCGGGCTGGTGATGATCGAGGCGCTGGCCTGCGGGACTCCGGTCGCCGCCTATCCGGTCACCGGGCCGGTCGACGTGCTGACGCCGGAGACCGGCGCGATGGACGAGGATCTGGGCGTGGCGATCGATCGGGCGCGCATGCTCGACCGCGCCGCCTGTGCCGCCTATGGCCGCAGCTTCACCTGGGAAGCGAGTGCACGGCAGTTCCTCACGGCGCTGGTGCCGATCGGCTGCGACAAGGCCGCCGCCTGAATCGCGGAAACGCTTGCTCCTGCGGACAAGCTCCCCTACATCAAGACCATGTGTGGCCGCCCGTGATGGGCGGCCCTTATTGTTTCAAGTTCCGGAGATCCACCGTGGCCCAGCCGCTGATGCCGCACGCGACCGCTTCCTGGCTGGTCGACAACACGTCGCTGTCGTTCGAGCAGATCGCCGAGTTCTGCGGTCTCCACATCCTCGAAGTGCAGGCGATCGCCGACGATACCGCAGCGACCAAGCTCACCGGCCGTGACCCGGTGCGCGCGCACGAACTGACGATGGACGAGATCGAAAAGGGGCAGGCAAACCCCAATTACGCGCTCAAGATGCAGAAGGGCCCCGAGCAGGTCCGCCGCACCAAGGGCCCGCGCTACACGCCGGTCTCGAAGCGCCAGGACAAGCCGGACGGCATTGCCTGGATCCTGCGCCATCACCCCGAGGTTTCGGACGGCGCGATCGGCAAGCTGATCGGCACCACCCGCACCACGATCGCCGCGATCCGCGACCGTACCCACTGGAACATCGGCAACATCGTGCCGAAGGATCCGGTGACGCTGGGCCTGTGCTCGCAGCGCGAGCTCGATGCGCTGGTCGCCAAGGCCGCCAAGGCCGCCGGCATCGAAGCGCCGACCGACACCCGCCTCGAGGGCGACCGCGAGGCGCTGATCGAGCAGCTTCGCGCCGAGCGCTATGCCGCGAGCCATGTGCCCGAGGAAAAGGAAGCCGCGCCGGTCGAGCACACCGCGGAAAGCCTGTTCAAGCACTGATTTCGCCTTCCCGGGCGCAAAGGAACGGGCCTCGGCGCATCCAGCGCCGGGGCCCGTTCTGCTTCTTGGGGCAGCTTTGCGGGGGCGAGCGGGTGCGGTATCAAGGGGTTGGGTTGCACGCTTCCGCACCCTTTGCCCTCTCCCGCCTGCGGGAGAGGGAGGGGACCCGCCGCCGAAGGCGGTGGGGAGGGTGAGGGTGACGAGGGTCAGAGTGCCCGCAAAAGGAGGAGGATCGCCATGTGTGACGAGCATACCGCAGCCGACAACGACCGCGCCCTGGGCGGCCTCACCCGCCGCGGCTTCGCCGCCGCCGCCGCCGCGACCGGCATGCTCGCGATCCTGCCCAGTCCCGCCAACGCCGCGGCGGTGAAGGGCCGCGACGTCACGATTCCGACGGCCGACGGCACCGCCGACGCCTATTTCGTCGCGCCGACCAGCGGCAAGCATCCCGCCGTACTGGTCTGGCCCGACATCATGGGCCTGCGCCCCGCCTTCCGGCAGATGGCCGACCGGCTGGCGCAATCGGGCTATGCGGTGCTGACCGTCAACCAGTTCTACCGCTCGACCAAGGCGCCGTTCCTGAAAGCAGGCCAGTCCTTCGACCAGGCGGAGGTACGCGCGATGATCATGCCCTGGCGCGATCCGCTCACGCCGGCAGCGATCACCGCCGACGCCAAGACCTTCGCCGCCTTCCTCGACGCGCAGCGGGAGGTGGACACCAAGCGCGGCATGGGCAGCACCGGCTATTGCATGGGCGGACCGTTCGTCGTGCGCACCGCCGCCGCGCTGCCCGGCCGAGTGAAGGCCGGGGGGAGCTTCCACGGCGCGCCGCTGGTCACCGAGGCGGCCGACAGCCCGCACAAGCTCGCGCCGCAGCTGCAGGGGCGCTACCTGTTCGCCATCGCCGAGAATGACGATGCGCGCGCCCCCGGCGACAAGGACGCGCTGCGGTCCGCCTTCGCCGCGGCCAAGGTGCCGGCGGAGATCGAGGTCTATGCCGGCACGATGCATGGCTGGTGCCCGCCCGACAGCCGCGTCTACAACGCCGCGCAGGCCGACCGAGCCTGGGACCGCCTGCTCGCGACCTTCGCCAGCCTGTGAGCAATTGACCCGCTGGCGGTTTCGTGTTCCCTTCTTGTTCCCGGCCGATCGAGTCGGGAGCAACAGGGGTACGGGGCCATGACGGACGAACTGATTCTCTACACCAACCCGCAATCGCGCGGCCGCATCGCGCGCTGGATGCTCGAGGAAGTCGGCGCGACCTACCGGGTCGAGGTGCTCGACTATGCCTCGACGATGAAGGGCGAGACCTATCTGGCGATCAACCCGATGGGGAAAGTGCCGGCGATCGTCCATGACGGCAAGGTCGTCACCGAATGCGCGGCGATCTGCGCCTATCTGGCGGAAACCTTCCCCGAGGCGGGCCTGGCGCCGCTGCCGGAAGAGCGCGCCGATTATTATCGCTGGCTGTTCTACGCGGCGGGCCCGGTCGAGCAGGCGACGACCAACAATTTCGCCAAGTTCGATTCGGGCGAGCAGTCGCGCATGTTCGGCTATGGCAACTATGACCTGGTGGTCGACGTGCTTGACGGGCTGCTCTCGTCGCGCCCCTATGCGACCGGCGACCGCTTCACCGCGGCGGACGTCTATCTCGGTTCGCAGATCGGCTGGACGGTGATGTTCGGCATGCTGCCCAAGCGCGACTCGTTCCTCGCCTATATCGAGCGCGTGCAGAGCCGCGAGGCCTACAAGCGCGCCTGGGCGCTCGACGATGCAGCCGCGGCCGCGCTGGAAAAGACGGCCGAACCCGCTTGATCCGCGCGCCCCGCTCGCCGATGCTTGCGCGGTGAGCGGGGACGGAATGCAGCACGGGCGCACCGAACAAGGGGCGGCAACGCGGGCGGACAGCTGGATCGCGACGGCAGGGCGGTATCCGCCGCGGCTGATCGAGGCAGCGCTGGCATTGCACGACAACCAGCTGCACCGCGCCGAGCCGCTGCTGCGCGCGCATCTGAAGGACGACCCGTTCGACGTCGCCGCGATCCGGATGTTCGCCGAACTCGCCGGGCGAATCGGCCGCTACCGCGATGCCGAGTCGCTGCTGCGTCGCGCGGTCGAACTGGCGCCCGGCTTCACCCCGGCGCGCGCCAATCTGGCGCTGGTGCTGTACCGGCTTAATCGCCCGGTCGAGGCGCTGGCCGAGCTCGACCGCGTCCTCGCCGACGAGCCGGACAACCCCACCCACACCAACCTCCAGGCAGCGGCGAACGCGCGCCTTGGCGACTTCGACGCGGCGATCGGCCTGTACGAGCGCGTGCTCGAGCAAGCCCCGAACCAGCCGCGGGTGTGGATGAGCTACGGGCACATGCTCAAGACCGTCGGGCGCCAAGCCGATGCGGTGGCCGCCTATCGCCAGTCGATTGCGCTGCTGCCGGCGCTGGGTGAGGCGTGGTGGAGCCTCGCCAACCTCAAGACCGTCCGCTTCGACGATGCCGATCTCGCCGCGATGGAAGCCGCGCTGGCGGGCGGCGACCTCGCCGATGAGGATCGCTTCCACCTCGATTTCGCGCTGGGCAAGGCGCTGGAGGAGCGCGGGCGGGCCGCCGCTGCCTTCGCGCATTATGCCGACGGCAATGCGCTGCGCCGCCAGTCGCTCCGCTATGCGGCGGAGGACACGACCCGGCTGGTCGACGCGCACATCACGCACTGCACTCCCCGCCTGCTGGCGGCCCGTGCGGGGCAGGGCTGCGGGGCGCCCGATCCGATCTTCATCCTCGGCATGCCGCGCGCCGGATCGACGCTGGTCGAGCAGATCCTGTCGAGCCACAGCCTGGTCGAAGGCACTGCCGAACTCGCCGACCTGCCGGTGCTCGCGCGCGAGATCACCGGCTATCCCGCCGGCCTGGCGGACCTGTCGGGCGAACAGCTCCACGCGCTCGGCGAGGCCTATCTCCGCCGCACGCGGATCCAGCGCCGCACCGATCGACCCTTCTTCATCGACAAGCTGCCCAACAACTGGGCGCATGTGCCGCTGATCCTGCTCGCGCTGCCCAACGCACGGATCATCGACGCGCGGCGCCACCCGCTCGGCTGCTGCTTCTCCAACTTCAAGCAGCATTTCGCCCGCGGCCAGGGCTTCAGCTACGCGCTGGACGACATGGGCCGCTATTATGCCGATTATGTGCGGCTGATGGCGCATGTCGATGCGGTCGCGCCCGGCCGCGTCCACCGGGTCTTCTACGAGGCCATGGTCGAGAATACCGAGGTGCAGGTCCGCGCGCTGCTCGCCGCCTGCGGGCTGGACTTCGAACCGGCCTGCCTCGCCTTTTATGAAACCGAGCGCGCGGTGCGCACCGCCAGCTCCGAACAGGTGCGCCGCCCGATTTTCCGCGACGGCGTCGAAGGCTGGAAGCCGTTCGAACCTTGGCTCGATCCGCTCAGCGCCGCGCTGGGCGATGTGCTGACGGCGTACCCCGACGTACCGGCGTTCTCCGACGCGTATCGATGCTTCTGCTTCGTTGCTGAATTGTCACACAGCTTGAACAATCCTTGCGCCGAACGGCATGCTGACAGCTGCATCGCTTGACCCAAGGATCGTTGCGAATGACGCTGCAACGCAACAATCGGGGGGTCTGCCATGCCGCTCAATCGGTGCGTTGTTCGTTCGCTGCTGCTCGCGTCCACCATGCTCGCCGCCACGTCGGCGCTGGCCCAGCAACAGGCGGATACCCCGCCGCCGGCCACCGACTCGAACGACATCGTCGTCACCGCGCAGAAGCGCAGCGAGAGCCTGCAGAACGTTCCGCTCAGCATCCAGGCGCTGAGCACGCAGAAGCTCGACGAGCTCAACGTCAGCAACTTCACCGATTATGTCCAGCAGCTGCCGTCGGTCTCCTTCCAGGCGCTGGGCGGCACGCCGGGCACCAACGTCGTCTATATGCGCGGCGTGGCCTCGGGCGGCGACGGCAACCATTCGGGCTCGCTGCCATCGGTGGGCGTCTATCTCGACGAGCAGCCGGTCACCACGATCGGCGGCAATCTCGACGTGCATGTCTACGACATCGCCAGGATCGAGAGCCTGTCGGGGCCGCAGGGCACGCTGTACGGCGCTTCGTCCGAAGCGGGCACGATCCGCATCATCACCAACCAGCCGGACCACAAGGGCACCTATGGCCGCATCGACGGCGAGGTGAACACGGTCAACAAGGGCGGTGTCGGCGGCAAGCTGGAAGGCATGCTCAACCTGCCGATCAACGAGATAGCGGCGCTGCGGCTGGTCGGCTTCTACCAGCATGACGCGGGCTATATCGACAATGTCGCGGGCTGCCGCAGCTTCCTGCCCGAGCCGACCGGTACCGCCTGCACCGCCACCAAGGGCGGGGTGGTCGTCGACAACAAGGCCTTCGCGAAGAAGGACTATAACGATACCGACCTGTGGGGCGGCCGCGCCGCGCTGAAGGTGGATCTGGACGAGAACTGGACGGTCACGCCCGCCGCGATCTACCAGGAAACGCGGAGCCACGGCGCCTATGGCTATGACCCCAAGGTCGGCGACCTGGAGGTGCAGCATTTCTTCCCCGAATATCGCCGTGACCGCTTCATCCAGGCGGCGCTGACGATCGAGGGCAAGCTGGGCAATTGGGACCTGACCTATGCCGGCGCCTATCTCGACCGGCGCGACACCCAGTCGAGCGACTATACCGACTATGCCGAGGCCTATGACTCGCTCTATTCCTCGGTCGGCGGCCTGGCGGGCTATTTCTACTTTTCGGGCAATGCCGGCAACCCGATCGACCCGCGCCAGCGGATCGTCGCCACCGATCACTTCAAGAAGCTGAGCCAGGAACTGCGCATCGCCTCGCCCTCGAGCGATCGGCTGCGGCTGGTGGCGGGGCTGTTCTACCAGCGCCAGTCGAACGACATCCACCAGGATTATCGGGTCACCGGCCTCGCCGACGACCTGTCGGTCAACGGCCATCCGGGCACGCTGTGGCTCACCCAGCAGCACCGCGTCGACCGCGACTATGCGGCGTTCGGCGAAGTCAGCTACGATCTGACCGACAAGCTGACGGCCACCGCGGGCGGCCGCGCCTTCATCTACGACAACACGCTGATCGGCTTCTTCGGCTTCGGTCGCAATCCGGCGGATGGTTTCAGCGCCACGCCCTATAACGGCGCGGGCAGCTCGCGTACCGGCGTGGCGCAATGCTTCACCACCGACGGCACGCGCCTGCGCGACGCGGTGGCGGCGGGGGGGGCGACGACGCTGCTGCCGGCGGCAGTGGCGGGCGGGCCGTGCACCAACCTTGCCACCTATGCGGTGGGCGCCGGCCTGCTGCCGGTGCGTGCGCAGGGGCAGGGCGGTACCTATCGCTTCAACCTTAGCTGGAAGCCGACCAAGGGAGTGCTGCTCTACGGCACGGTCTCGCGCGGCTTCCGCCCCGGCGGCATAAACCGCCGCGCCGACGTGAAGAATTATCAGGCCGACTACCTCACCAACTATGAAGTCGGCGCCAAGACCACGCTGTTCGACGGCGCACTGCGGCTGAACGCGGCCGCCTATCAGCAGGATTGGGACAAGTTCCAATTCTCCTTCCTCGGCGCGAACAGCTTTACCGAGATCCACAACGGCCCAAATGCACGGATTCGCGGCGTGGAGGCGGATGCGGCCTTTACCCGCGGCGGCCTCTCGCTGACGGCGGCGGGCAGCTATACTGACGCCAAGACGACCAAGAATCTCTGCCTGTTCGATGATCCCACCTATGCCTGCACGGGCAATGGCAACATCGTTTCCGCGCCCTCGGGCACGCGGCTGCCGATCACCCCGCAGGTGAAGCTGACCGGCACGGCGCGCTATACGGTGCCGGTGGGATCGGCCAAGGCCTATGGCCAGGCGACGGTATCGCACCAGAGTTCGGCCGCGTCGGATATCCGTACCGCAATCTTCCAGACCGGTACCGGCGCCATCGTCAATCCGGCGCAGCAGCTAGGCCGGCTGGAGGCGTTCACCACCGTCGGGCTGGCCGCGGGCATGGAGCTCCAGCGCTTCAACATCGAGCTGTTCGTGACCAACCTGGCAGACGAGCGCGGACAGCTTTCGAGATTCCAGGAGTGCGGTTCGTGCGGGCAGCGCACCTATGTCGTGCCGATCACGCCGCGGACGATCGGGCTGCGCGCGGGGGCGAAGTTCTAGGCGGCAGACCCCATGCGACCGGCGCAACCAGGCGGGCGGCTGGCCTAAGGGCGCCGCTGGCCGGGCTCAGGGCGCCCATGGGGGGTGCGGCAGTACTGGGCAATCACGACCACTGGACGGCCCCTGCGGCGATCCGGCAGGCGCTGGAAGATGCGGGTGCACGGGTGCTGACGAACACGACCTTGCGCGCGGGGACCATCGCGATCCTTGGCGTCGGCGACGCCTATCCAGGCATGACGATGCGGCTGCGACGCGGCCAGCGCTAAAGCGCCGGCCGCGCGCGTTCAGGCGTCGATCGTGTAGTTGAGGAAGTCCGGGATCGGGCCGTTCCAGCCGTCGTCCGGGCCATCATCCTGGTCGCGGCGGCGGCGGCGGTCGTCGCGGGCCGGACGCTCGTCACGGACAGGGCGTTCATCGCGGACCGGGCGTTCATCGCGAACGGGACGCTCTTCGCGCGCAGGGCGCTCGTCGCGCTGCGGACGGGCGCGGCTTTCCTCGCGCGGTGCGGGCGATGCCGGCGCCTCCTCACGGGTCGAGGCAGCGCGGCGCGACTTGGGCTTGGCCGGTGCTTCTGCTGCGGCTTCCTCGCGGCGCGGCTCGGCCTTCTTGGTGTCGCGCTTGCCGCCGCGGGTGCGCTTCGGTGCGGGCGCGTCGTCGGCACCGTCGACCACGACCGGGCTCGGCACGCGCTCGATCTTGTGGCCGGTCAGCTTCTCGATCTCGACGATGTTCTCGGCATCCTCCGGCGTCACCAGCGTATAGGCAATGCCGGTCGCGCCGCCGCGGCCGGTGCGGCCGATGCGGTGGACATAGTCGTCCGGGTGCCAGGGCGCGTCGAAGTTGAAGACGTGGCTCACGCCCTTCACGTCGATGCCGCGCGCCGCGACGTCCGAAGCGACGAGGATCGTCACATCGCCGTTCTTGAACCGCTCGAGCTCGGCAATGCGGGCCGACTGGTCCATGTCGCCATGGATCTCGGCCGAGCGGAAGCCGTGCTTCTTCAGGCTCTTGTTCAGGTCGCGCACGGTCGTCTTGCGATTGCAGAAGATGATCGCGTTGGACACTTCATCCTGCTGCAGCAGGCGACGCAGCACGTCGCGCTTCACATGCGCCGTGGCCGGCACCTGGACGATGCGCTGGGTGATGTTGATGTTCGCGGTGGCGGGGCGCGCCACTTCGATCGTCTTGGGATCGGTAAGGAACCGGTCGGCCAGCTTCTTGATCGGCGGCGGCATCGTTGCCGAGAACAGCAGCGTCTGGCGCACCTTGGGCAGCTTGGTGCAGATTTCCTCGATGTCGGGGATGAACCCCATGTCGAGCATCCGGTCCGCCTCGTCGATCACCAGCAGGCTGCAGCCGGTGAGCAGGATCTTGCCGCGGCCGTAGAGGTCCATCAGCCGGCCCGGGGTGGCGATGAGGACGTCGACGCCCTTTTCCAGCGCCTTGACCTGGTCGCCCATCTGCACGCCGCCGATCAGCAGCGCCATCGAGAGCTTGTGGTTGACGCCGTACTTCTCGAAATTCTCGGCGACCTGCGCCGCCAGTTCGCGCGTCGGCTCGAGAATCAGCGAGCGCGGCATCAGCGCGCGGGTGCGCCCTTCGCCGAGCACGTCGATCATCGGGAGCACGAAGGCGGCGGTCTTGCCGGTGCCCGTCTGGGCGATACCGATCAGGTCCTTGCCCATCAGCACCGACGGGATCGCCTGGCGCTGGATCGGAGTCGGCTCGGTATAGCCGGCGTCGGTCACCGCGCGGAGAAGGTCGTCAGAAAGGCCGAGGTCGGCAAAGCTCATGCAAATGTCCGGAAATAGGGCGCGTTGCTATGCACCTTTACAGAAGCCATGGCGCTTGCGGATTCAGCCGCAAAAGTCAAGCTTCACCGTGCGCGAACGAGGTTCTTGAACGCCTGAACGGGGCAGGTTCTACCCGATCTGGAACGCAGTGCGTCGCGTCCCGCGCAGAACTTGGCGTCCTTGGTTGGTTTCAGATAGGCCCCGGAATAGAAGCCGAGCGCCGGGCATTCGGCACCCAGCTTGGCGCGCAGCAGCGAACCGTCCTCGAGGATCAGGTCGACGCTGTCGGCGGCGTTCACCGTGAAGCCCTGGATGCGGCCGACATCGACGCAGCTCTTGGCGCGGCGTTCGACCACCGCCGGCGATTCGCGCACGACGATCGTCGTGGTCGTCACCGTCATGCGGGGCACGTGGATCGAGACATGCTGCTGAAAGGAGGGCGCCAAGGCGGCATCGACGGCCATGGCCGGCCGCGCCGCGGGGGCGGCGAGCAACAGCGCAAGTCCCGCAGCGACGATCGGCAGTTTCACCATGGTGGGATGGGGCGGTAGATGCATCGGCTTGAACGGTGGATGAACTGCCGCACGCCATGCTAGGGCGCAACCATCATGATGACACCCGAGCAGCAGCGCATCACTGCCTTCGCCGCCGAGCGCTTCGGCCCCAAGGCGGTCACCACCGATCCGCAGGATATCGAGCCCTGGCTCATCGACTGGCGCTGCCGCTACCAGGGCGCGGCGCCCGCGATTCTCTCGCCGGGCTCGACCGAGGAAGTCAGCGCGCTGGTGGCGCTCGCTAACGAGCTGGGCGTGGCGCTGGTGCCGCAGGGCGGAAATACCGGCATGGTCGGCGGGGCGATCCCGCCCGCGGACGGATCGGCGCTGCTGCTCTCGACGCGCCGGATGAACCGGATTCGCCGCATGGATGCCGATGCCAATCTGGCGGTGGCCGAGGCGGGCGTGATCCTCGGCACCTTCCGCGATGCGGCCGAAGCTGCCGGGCGGCGCTTCCCGCTCGATCTCGGCGCGCGCGGGAGTGCCACGATCGGCGGCCTCGTTTCCACCAATGCTGGCGGCGTGCAGGTGCTGCGCTTCGGGACGATGCGCGCGCTGGTCGCCGGCGTCGAGGCGGTGCTGCCCGACGGATCGGTGCATGACGGGCTGTCGGCGCTGAAGAAGGACAATCGCGGCTACGACCTCAACCAGCTGCTGGTCGGCGCCGAGGGTACGCTGGGCATCGTCACCGCCGCGACGTTGCGGCTGGTCCCGGCGGCGGCGGCGCGGGCGGTAGCCTGGGTCGGCCTGGAGAGCCCGGCCAAGGCGCTCAGCCTGCTGCGCCGGCTGCAGGCGGCGACCGACATGGTCGAGAGCTTCGAGATCATGCCCGACGATACCGTCGCGCTGGTGCTGGAACATGTGCCGGGCACGCGCCTGCCGCTGGCCGGCACGCATCGCTGGCACGTGCTGATCGAGGCGGTGACCAGCGACCCCGCCGCCGAGGCACCGGCGACGGTACTCGAGCGGATGCTTGCCCAGGCTTTCGAGGCAGAACTCGCCCAGGATGCCGTGATCGCGGCGAGCGAAGCGCAGGCCGAGGGCTTCTGGCGCATTCGCCACTCGATCTCCGAGGCCGAGCGTTCCGCCGGGCCCGCCGTGCAGCACGACATTTCCGTGCCGGTGGAAGACATGCCGCGCTTCATGGTCGAGGGCGGGGCGGAGGCGGAGGCGCGCTTCCCCGGCACGCATGCGATCGCCTATGGCCACCTCGGCGACGGCAACGTCCATTTCCACGTCCGCGCGCCCAAGGGTGTGGATCGCGACCGCTGGTATGCCGAAGAGGCTGCGCACATCACGCGGCTGGTGCACGACATGGTGGTCGCCGCCGGCGGATCGATCTCCGCCGAGCACGGCATCGGCCAGATGAAGCGGGACGAACTCGCCCGCCTGTCCCCGCCGGCACGGATAGCGGCGTTGCGGGCGATCAAGACGGCGCTCGATCCGAAGCTGATTCTCAATCCAGGAAAGCTGGTCGCGCTTGCGCCGGCAACCGCCAACAAATAGACCCCGGCGCGGTTGAAACGCATTTCGACGAAAAAAGTTCTCAGGAGATCCTCATGGCCAGCGCGCCGCAGCAGTCGCTTCCCTTGTTCTACAATCAGCTCGAACCGCTTTCGAGCCAGGTCCATGCCGATTTCCGTACGCGTTCGACCGACCGCGCGGCCTTCCTCGCCAACCAGCATGCGGTGCCGGTGACCGTCGAGGAATTCCCGCTGGTGCAGCGCTTCATGCCGATCGTCTTCTCGGTCGGTGAAGACCCCGTGCCGCTGGCGCTGATGGGGCTGAACGAAGGCGTGAACACCTTCTTCGACAGCGAAGGCAAGCTGGTCGACCCGAACTTCTACGTGCCGGCCTATATCCGCCGCTACCCGTTCCTGCTCGCGCGCCTGCGTCCGGAAAGCGACGAGCTGTCGCTGTGCTTCGATCCGACCTCGGACGTGATCGGCAAGTTCGAGGAGGGCGAGGCCCTGTTCGAGAATGGCGAGCCGAGCGAAGTCACCAAGAACATCCTGCAGTTCAACGAGCAGTTTGAGACCGCCGGTGCCCGCACCAGCCAGTTCATGCGTGAGCTGAAGGAAATGAACCTGCTGATCGACGGCGAAGTCTCGATCCAGCCGGACGGCGCGGCGCAGCCCTTCATCTACCGCGGCTTCATGATGGTCGACGAGAACAAGCTGAACGAGATGCGCGGCGACCAGCTGCGCAAGATCGTTCAGAACGGCATGCTGCCGCTGATCTACGCCCACCTCTTCTCGCTGGCGCAGATGCGCGAGCTGTTCGCCCGCCAGATGCGCTCGGGCTGGCAGCCCGAGGTCCAGCTGGTCGGCTGATCCAACGCTGAAGTCTACTTAAGCCCCTCCCCTTCAGGGGAGGGGTTGGGGTGGGGCTGTGTCTCGCAGAGACCAACATCTGGTCTGGAATTGCTCCACCCCCCAACCCCTCCTCCAAGGAGGAGGGGCTTAGATGCCCAATCCACCGGCATCTCCGGCCCGCGCGGCCCCAAAAATCGCCCCGCCGTTCAATCGAAGAACTTCTGCGATGAGTTGCCTTGAACTCGGTCGCCTGCTCTCTATATCTTGTAGGTACGGCTCGTGTCCCCCCTTTCGCGATGCCGTGCGACGCGCCTCCGGGCGTGTCTCCTCCCTGAACCTTGGCCACCTCGTGGGTAACCACGGGGTGGTTTTTTTATGGGCGTTTCACTCGGCGGCGAGCGCGCCGGGCAGAGTCTCGTCGGCCAGCGCGTCGATGATCGCGCGCAGCAGTGCCGTCACCGCCTCGGCACCCGGGCCGAGTGCGTCCAACGCCGGATCCAGATAGAGCGACCGATCGATTTCGAGCTGCAGCGCATGCACGCCGCGGCGGGGATCGCCGTGCCGCTCGAGAATATGCCCGCCGGCATAGGGGGTGTTGGCGGCGACTGCGATGCCGTGCTGGCGGGCCACCGCCTCCACCCGCGCCCCGAATCTCGCGGCGGCGGAGCGGCCGAAGCGGTCGCCGATCACCAGCCGCGGCGCGCTTTCGGGTGCTCCCAGCGGCGGCATCGAATGGATGTCGAGCAGCAGCGCGATGCCGAACCGCGCCCGCGCTGCCGCCAGCGCCTCGGCGAGTGCCAGGTGATAGGGGCGGTGATCGGCATGGATGCGCCCCGTCACGTCCTCGGCGGCGAAGCGCCCCTTCCAGAGCTGGCCGAGGGTGCCGACGCGCCGCGGCACCAGCCCCAGCCCGCTGCGCACCTTGGCCGAGAGCGGCCGCCCGAGCAGATGCGCGCCTTCATCGATCTGGGGGTCGCGCTCATGCTCGGCGCGGTTGAGGTCGATCCAGGCACGGGCGCGGGTGGCGACGAGCAGCGTCTCGGCGCGCCGTGCGCCTATCGCGAGCGAATCGACATGCCGATCCTCCAGCGCGCGCAGCACGGTCGGCGAGACGCGCAGAGCCGCAAGCAGCGACTCCGGATAGTCGCGCCCGCCATGGGGTGCGGAGAGCACCACGGGGCTTTCCGGCAGGGCCGGCCCATGGCGATCGAAGCTGGCGGCGCTAGTCACCCTGGCAGCCTAGGCCCCCGCAACCCCGGGGGCAAATGATAGGGTGGCAGCGACTGGAAAATCTTAAGGCCTTGCCGCATAAGGAGCACGCGGTTGGTACCTATGGGGTGAAGATGATCCGGATTCTGCTGGCCGAGGACGACCGCGTGATGCGCGAATACCTCACCCGCGCGCTCGAACGGTCGGGCTATGCGGTCAGCGCAGTCGATCGCGGCACCGCGGCGGTGCCGCTGCTCGAGACCGAGCGATTCGACCTGCTGCTCACCGACATCGTGATGCCCGAGATGGACGGGATCGAACTCGCCCAGCGCGCGGCCGAGATCGCGCCGGAGATGCGGGTGATGTTCATCACCGGCTTCGCCGCGGTAACGCTGCGCGCAGGCAAGCAGGTGCCGCAGGCGCGCGTGCTCTCCAAGCCGTTCCACCTGCGCGATCTGGTGCTGGAAGTGGATCGGATGTTCGAATCGGAGAATGTGGGGCTGAATTGAAATTAGCGCTTGCGCGGGGGGCAGACCCCCGCTAGAGGCGCGCTTCCCGAGTTTCGGGCGCGTAGCTCAGTGGTAGAGCACTGTGTTGACATCGCAGGGGTCGCAAGTTCAATCCTTGCCGCGCCCACCATCAAAGACCCCGCTAAGCCCATGGCTTGGCGGGGTTTTTTGTTCCTGATGGACTTCCGCTTCTGCTCGGCGCAGCGGACCGCGACCGACGCGATGTCTTGGCGCGTGGGCGTTTGCAGCATATGCTAGCCCCACCGATTGCCGTCCGCAGGCGCGTAGAAAAAATTTTCACGCGTGTGTGCGGATCCCGCCCGTCGGCGTCGTCCAGCGTGTGTGGATTGTTGTCGCTCAACATTCTGCCGGCTGACACGATGATTTCGGCGCATATGGGGTGCGCCGGGGTGGCGGGTTCGGAAAAAGCCGGCAAGTTGGCGCTACGGTCGCAATGGACGAAGGGATCTGCGATTGTCGCCACAATATAGCAGCGGAGGAATCCGCATCCTGACTTTCCTGCACAGTTTCGCCCCCGGCGGCGTGGAGCGGGTGGCGCTGCGGCTGGTGCGGCATTGGCGCGCGATGGGGGTGGATGCGCCGCTGTTCCTCGGCCGCGAGGACGGCGCAATGCGCGACGAGTTCGCCGACATCGGCTATACGATGCCGCGCCAGCCGCGCGTCCACCAGGGCAGCTGGGAAACCCTTTGGATGATCCTCACGCTGCCCGCCGCGATCCGCCGGCTGCGGCCTGACGTGCTGTTCGTTTCCGGTTCCACCTACACCATCGTGGCGGTGGCGATGACGCTGCTGCTCGGGCGGCGCTGCCCGCCGATCGTCGTCAAGGTCAGCAACGATCTGGCGCGGCGCGATCTCAACCCGGTCGGGCGGTTCTTCTGGCGCGCATGGCTGCACCTCCAGGCGCGGTGCGCGCGCAACTGGGTGGTGATGGACGAGGCGATGCTCCCCGAACTGCCGCCGGTGATGGCGCAGCGCGGCCATGTCGTCCACGATCCCGCAATCTCCGCGACGCAGCTGCTCCCCGACAGGCGCGCACGCGTCGCCGGCCCGCGCCGATTCGTCGCGATCGGGCGGCTGGCCGGCCAGAAGCATTTCGCGCTGATGCTGCGCGCCTTTGCCCGCGCCGTCCAGCCGGGCGAGACGCTGACGATCTTCGGCGACGGGGCGGAACGCAGCGCGCTCGAAACGCTGGCGGCGTCGCTCGGCATCGCCGATTGCGTGCGGTTCGCCGGCCATGTCGCCGACGCGCCCGCCCATTTGCACGACTATGACGTGCTGCTGATGTCGTCGCGCTACGAGGGCGTGCCGGCGGTGGTGATCGAGGCGCTGGCCGCGGGCCTCGCCGTCGTCTCCACCGATTGCGGCGCCGGCTTGCGCAGCCTGCTCGGCCAAGGGCGCTTCGGCACCATCGTCCCACAAAACGAGGGACTGCTCGCCGAGGCGATCCGCACCGCACCCTGTGCCGCCCCCGATCGGCCCGCGCTGCTCGCTTCGCTGCGGCGCTTCACCATCGAGCGATCGGCGCAGGACTATCTGGCGCTGTTCGTCGCAGCGGCGGAAGCGCGCGCCACCAGCCGCCCGATGCCGCTGGAGCAAGAGGTTCCTGCATGAAGTCTCCCGTGCGGGCGGTACGGACCGCCTATGCATCGCTGTCCGCGACGACAAGGGAGCGCCTGCTCGCGATCGTCGGCCTCGCCTTTTCGGCGGTGATCCTTATCGCCGTGTTCTGGCAGCTCGACGGGCTCGACTTCACCGTGCTCACCCAGACGCCGACCGACCCGCTGTTCTGGCTGGTCTTCGTCGCGACCTATGCGCTGTCGCCGTTCATGGACTGGCTGATCCTGCGCCGCATCTGGGGCCTGGGCGCCGCCGCCTTCCCCGCGCTGCTGCGCAAGCAGGCGGCCAACGAAGTCGTGCTCGGCTATTCGGGGGACGCGCAACTCTATGTCTGGGCGCGGCGGACGCTGGGCCCCGAAGGCCGACCGTTCGAGACGTTGCGCGACGTCGCCGTCACCTCGGCACTGGCCGGCAATCTCGTGACGCTGGCGATGCTGGTGCTCAACGCACCGATCGTCCAGGGGCTGGCAAGGGGAACGCTGTTCACCACGCTGCTGATCTCCACGGCGACGATCGTGCTCTCGTCGCTGGCGATCTTCTTCTTCCGGCGCATGGTGTTCGCGCTGCCGCCGCGGCAGTTGGCGGCCACGATCGGCATCCATACCGCGCGCATCCTGCTGAGCCTGCTGCTGACCGCGCTGTTGTGGAAGCTGTTGCTGCCGTCGATTTCGATGGCGGCGCTGTTCCTGGTCGGCACGCTGCGGATGATGATCTCGCGCCTGCCCTTCATCCCCGCCCGCGAGGCATTGCTCGCGCCGCTGATCGTCGCGTTGCTCGGCGATGCGGCGGGGCTTGCGGGCGCGGTGCTGTTCGTCGCCACGCTGATGCTGGCGGCGCATGTGGTGGTGGGGGCTGTCTCGTCGCTGGCGGACTTCCTTGCCCGGAGCAAGCCGCGCCTGGCCTGAGCCGCGCACGAAAAGAGGCTGGCGCTCGCGCGCCGCAGCCGCCATCAGCCGCCGCTTCGAGATAGCGGACGAGGACGGAATATGGCGAAGACGGCGCTGGTGATCGGCGCGCTGCTGGCGGGGGTGCTGCTCGGTTTTGCCGCGCGCTGGCCTGCGGGTGCGTTCCTGGTGCCATGGATCGACCTAGTCGCGCCGATCGGCGCCTTCTGGATTCGCGCGCTGACCATGACGCTGGTGCCGCTGGTGTTCGCGCTGGTGGTGACCGGCGTGGTCAACGCGGTGCGCCACGGCCAGGGCGGGCGCCTGCTCGCCACCAGCTTCGCGGTGTTCCTGCCGATGCTGGTCCTGGCGGCGCTGCTCGCCTGGGGCGCGCTGGAGATCGTGCTGTGGCTGTTCCCGCTGGGGCCGGACCCGCTTGCCGGGATACTGACCGCGGGCCCGCCGGCGGTGTCGCATGTGCCTAGCGCCTCCGAACAGATCCTCGCCATCCTGCCCGAGAATCCGATTGCGGCGGCGGCCAGCGGCGCGATGCTGCCGCTTGTGGTGTTCGCGGTGCTGCTCGGCGTGGCGATCGCGCGCACCGAGGGTAACGGCCTGGCGGGGGTGATCGAGGAACTGGCCAAGGCGATGACTCGGATCGTCGACTGGATCCTGCTCGCCGCGCCGATCGGCATCTTCGTGCTGGCGATGGGCGCGGGCAAGGCGGCGGGCGCGAGCGTCGCCGGCGTGCTCGCGCGCGACGTGGCGGCGGAGATCCTGTTCTGCCTGCTCGCGATCGGCATGTGCTACCTGCTGGTCTTCGGGCTGCGCGCGATGCCGCTCGGCCGGTTCGCACGCGGTATCGTGCCCGCCCAGGCGACCGCGGCGGGCACCTGCTCGTCGATGGCGACCGCGCCGGTCTCAATGGACGTCGCGCTCAACGGGCTGCAACTGCCGCAGGAAGTCGCGGGCACCACGCTACCGCTCGCCATTTCCACCTTCCGGCTGGCCACCACCGGCGTGACCGTGATCGAGGTGTTTCTGGCAGCGCATGCCGCGGGCGTGCAGGCCTCGCCGGTGCAATGGGTGCTGGCAGGCCTGTCGGCGGTGATCGCGGGCATCGCCACGCCGGGGCTGCCGGGGGCGGCGATCCTCTATGCCTGCGATGCGCCGGGCATGCAGATCCTCGGCGCGCCGCTGGCGATGATTCCGCTCTACATCGCGGTGTCGGCGATCCCGGACATGTTCATCACCACCGCCAGCGTCACCGGCCAGGTGACCGCGACGACGCTGGTCGCAAGGCTGGTCGGGCGAGGGCGCTGAGGCCGGGCAGGGTGCCCTCGGCGATCGTCATGCTGCGCCCGCCGATCCAGGCCTGACCGCCCGCGTCATAATCGACGAAGATGCGCCCGCGCCGATCCAGCCTTGTGCCTTGGGCTGCGACATAGCTGCCGGTCACGCGGCCGCTGTCGTAGAGCCACTGCGCCGCCGAGGCGTTGAAGCTGCCAGTCACCGGATCCTCGATCACCGCGCCGAACGCGCCGCTGAAGATGGTGCGGATCTCCCAGTCGACCGGTCCCCCCGCCGGGTGCGCGCCGATCAGACCGATCTCGATCCGTTCGTCGGCGTGCCGCACCGGCTCTACCGCGAGCACCGCCTCTGCCGACTCCAGCAGCACCGCGATCCATCCGGGGCCGTTGTCCGCCCAGGCGGCATCGACGATCGCGCCGGGATCGATCCGCAGCGCCGCCGCGAGCTGCGCGCGGGTTTCCGCATCCACCGGGCCGCTCCGCAGCAGTGGGGGTGCCGCGAAGGCGAGCCGGTCGCCCTCGGGCCGGATCGGGATCAGCCCGGCGCCGCATTGCTGGACGATCCGGTCCGACGCGGCCGGCACGCCGCCCGCCGCCAGCCAGGCATGGCAGGCGCCGAGCGTCGGATGGCCGGCAAAGGGGAGCTCGCGGTCGAGCGTGAAGATGCGCGCATGATAGTCGGCGCCCGCCACGCTCGGTGGCAGCAGGAATACGGTCTCGCTCAGGTTGAACCAGCGGGTGATCGCCTGCATCGTCGCCGTGTCGAGATCGCGGCCGCCCTGCACCACCGCCAGCGGATTGCCAGTGAACGGGCCGTCATGGAACACGTCGACCAGCGAAAAAGGCGTCGTCATCTGTTGCATCTCCCCCGCCGCGCGTGCGGCACGCGGCGGGGATCGCCGATCGCGGCGCGCGAGGCAAGCCTCAGCCGGGCGCGGCCGCCGAGCCCGCGAGCAAGCCGCCGTCGACCTGCAGCTCCGCGCCGGTGATATAGGCAGCCTCGTCCGAGGCGAGCATCGCGGCGATAGCGGCCACTTCCTCGGGCAGCCCGAAACGCCGGAGCGGGGTGTCGGCCACCAGCGCCTGCATCCGCGCTTCCCGGTCCGGCCCGTCGCCGAGCATCGGTTCCCACATCGGGGTGAGGATCGCGGCAGGGTGGATGCTGTTGCAGCGGATCTTCCACCCCTGCTGCGCACAGTAGAGTGCGACGGTCTTGCTGTGGTTGCGGATCGCGGCCTTGGAGGATGCATAGGCGGCCGCGCCGGGGATCCCGACCATTCCAGAGCGCGAGGCGATGTTGATGATCGATCCCGTTCCCGCCTGCTTCATGGCGGCGATTGCGTAGCGGCAGCCGAGAAAGGTGCCGTCGAGGTTGGTGCGGTGGACCGCGCGCCAGTCCTCCAGCGTCGCGTGCTCGGGATCGTGCGGCACCATGCCGGCTTCGAAACCGGTGATCCCGGCATTGTTCACTACCACATCGGCGGCGGGGACCGACGCTGCAAGGCGGGCCCAGTCGGCTTCTTCCCGCACATCGAGTGGCTCGAAGCTGCAGCCAAGCTCATCGGCTGCGCTTCGGCCCCGCTCGGCGTCCAGGTCGGTCAGGATCACCGTGGCGCCTTCCGAAAGGAAGCGCGCGGCGATGGCGCGGCCGATGCCGCGCGCTGCGCCGGTGACGACGCAGGTCTTGTTCTTCAATCGTTGCATGTTGTTCTCGGGACAGAGTCCATGTGCGCGGCGGTGCCGCGGGCTGTCGATTGCCGCCTCAGCGGTGACGGTGGACCATGTCGAGAACTCCCGGAGACCTGGCGATCCTAGGCGCGGGCGCGGGGAAGGGCAAGCGGCCGCCGCTCCCGATGGAGAAGCGACGGCCGCGCAGCCTGGTTCGAAGGGATCAGAAGGTGACGCCGAACCCGGCGCTGATCGTCTCGCCCTTGTCCTTGCCGGTGAACGCGCCGGCCTTGTTGTTGGTGTTCCAGTGGATCAGGTTCAGCTGGAGGCGGATGATGCTGTCCAGATACCAGTTGGTGCCGATCGTGGCGGCATTGCCCTTGGTCGCGTTCGGGATGCCCGAATACTCGATGTTCTCGTAGCGGGCGAGCACTTCGATCGCGCCGGGGCCGCCGTCGAACACCGGCCGCAGCACGCGCGGCTGGGCGAAGGTGCCGAGGCGCGGGTTGTACGGCGGCAGGTCGCCGGTGACGAAGAAGCCGGTCGACAGGCTCCACGCCTTGCTCTCGAAGTCCGGACGACCGGCGTTGAGATGCGCGACGCGCTTGCCGGCCTCGCCCATCACCCAGAGCGAACCGGCATAGCCGCCCAGTTCGGCACCATAGCCGGTGGTACCGGTGCCGCCGACCAGCGCGCCGGTCTGCACGCGGAGGTTGCCGTTGAAGCGGCCGCCGATCACGGTGTTGCGGGTCAGCGTGCCCGGGCTGCGCGAGGACAGCGCCTCGTCGAAGCCCCACAGGCCGACATGCACCAGCGCGCGGTCGGTCTTGTACGGGTTCCAGTGCACCCGACCCAGAACGGTGCGGCTGTCGTTCATCGCCTGGCTCGCATCGACGCTATCGCCGCTGATGGTGACCGAGGCGTGGCCGGTGCTCCAGAACAGGCGGGGCATCAGCGCGATGCCGTAGAAGCCGCGCTGCGGGATGATCGAGGTGGCGACGACGTTGCGCTCGAGGAACGGCGGCGCGTCCGACCCGCTCGAACCTTCAAAGCTGCGATCGTTGAACATGTTGCCGAAGCGCACGTCGTAGGAAACCTTGCCCACGTCATCACGCCAGCCGACGAACATCGTGCCGACGTCCGAGGTGTTGTCGGCGAAGTCGTTCTCGAACTGGTAGAAGAAATGCGGGCCAACCGCGCCTTCGATGCCGATGCGCAGCGCGCGGGCGCCGGTCGTCGTGATGTTGCGCGCGTCGTAGTTCGAGCCGAAGGTCGAGCTCACATGGTTGATCATGCGGCCGCGCATCTTGAACAGGAATTTGCCGTCTGGCGAGCGGAAGATGGGCAGGCCGCCGCGCCACTCGGTCGTGACGTTGGCGGCCTGCGCGGCGCGGGCCTGGGCGACGCTCTGGTCGGCGAGGTTGGGTGGGATGATCTGCGGCGCGAAGGAGCTGGCGACCGCGTCGTCGCTGGCCACGGCGGTCGGCTTGCCCTGGCCCGCCTGCTGCCCGGCGACGGCGATCGGGGCCGCGGGGTGCGCAGCCGGGGCGGCGGCCTGGGCGCCTTCGATGCGGTCGAGACGGGCGCGCAGCGCGGCGATCTCTTCGGCCTGTGCCTTGAGCAGCTTCACCAGTTCAGCCTGATCACCCGGCGTGGTTTGGGCGAGCGCCGGCGTGGCGAACAGCAACGCAGACAATGCTGCGCCGGTAAGGAATGTATTCTTCATGGTGACAGCCCCGTTCGTTTATACTGTGTCGCCAGTGGCAACCGAGTATCAGTATAGAACGGAGGAGCCTCGCAGTGCGTCGTGGTGAACAGGATTATCGGTACTGCGTGGAAACTGTGCAACACATACGTATTTTTACAGGTAGAGGCGATTGTTTAAAGTGTATGTCGCACAATGAGCATATTTCTATTGTATGTTGATGTCTTGGGTTGAATTGCTCAAGGGCGGGCCGGTGTCTAGGTTCGAAATGGTTACTGCTTCGTATGGACTCGCCTAGGGGCTTCCCGGCCCCGGTGACCCTGCGTCAGAGCGGCTTTTCCATCCGCACCAGCGGCACGCGCACGCCGTCGATCGGGGCGGACAGGACCGGCTCGACCTGCACATAGCCGCAGGCTTCGTAGAGCGGCACCCCGGCCATCGTCGCCATCATCTCTGCGCGGGTGAAGCCGGCGATGCGGGCGGCATCCTCGCACAGGTCGAGCACGTGGCGGCCGATGCCGCGGCGGGTGAAATCGGGATTGGTATACATCGCACGGACCTTGGCGGCGTCGTGGGCCGGGTCGAGCCGCTGGGGTTCACGCGCGACGATGCTGGTGTCTCCGCCGTAGAGCGTCGCGCGGTAGGACCAGCCGCCGCAGCCGGCGATCGTGCCGGCCGCGTCCTCGACGAGGAAATAGGTCTGGTCGGCGATCAGCTGGGTGTCGAGGCCCATCACCTGGTTGCTGGCCGCGACCTGCTCGGGCGTGAGGAAGCCGTGCTGGAGCTGCGCGATCGCGCGGGACATTACCGCCCGCAGCGCCTCCAGGTCGTCCGGCTGGGCAAGGCGGTGGGTGAAGGCGGACATGGGCGTTCCTCGATGGGCGGTGCGGCGGGGCTAGCCAGCCGCCGCACCGCCCGCAAGGATCAGTGGTTGTCGCGCGGGATGCCGTGGGTCTGGGCGATGCGCTGGAACTGCTCGGCGCCCTCCAGGATCGCGCCGGTGTTCATCTGGCCGACCACGGCGCGCTGGATTGCCTGCCACGGCGTCTGCGAGGCCGGATAGGCGAAGCCTCCCGCCTCGGCCAGCACGCGGCGGCGCTCGGCGAGCTCGTCGGCGGGGATCAGCACATCGGCGGTGCCGTGGTTGAGATCGATCCGCACCCGGTCGCCGGTCTTGAGCAGCGCCAGCCCGCCCATCGCCGCCGCCTCGGGCGAGGCGTTGAGGATCGACGGCGAGGCCGAGGTGCCCGACTGACGGCCGTCGCCGATGCACGGCAGCGCGTGCACGCCTTCGCGGATCAGATAGGCTGGCGCGCGCATGTTCACCACTTCCGCCGCACCCGGATAGCCGATCGGGCCCGCGCCGCGCATCACCAGCAGTGTGTCCGGCGTGATGCCGGTGGCGGGATCGTCGATCCGGTGGTGGTAATCCTCGGGGCCGTCGAACACCACGACCGGGCCTTCGAACGCCTCGGGATCGTTCGGGTTGGAGAGGTAGCGGTCGCGGAATTCGGGGCCGATCACGCTGGTCTTCATGATCGCCGCGTCGAACAGATTGCCGCGCAGCACGATGAAGCCGGCCTCGTTCACCAGCGGCTTCTCAAAGCGGCGGATGACCTTCTCGTCCTCGATCGTGGCGTCGCGGCAATTCTCGCCGATCGTCTTGCCATTGGCGGTGATCGCATTCTCGTGGATCAGGCCCTGCTGCATCAGCTGGGCAACCACCGCGGGCACGCCGCCGGCACGGTAATAATCCTCGCCGAGATACTCGCCGGCCGGCTGCAGGTTGACCAGCAGCGGCACCTTGTGGCCGTGCGTCTGCCAGTCGTCGAGCGCGAGCTCGGCACCGACATGGCGGGCGATCGCCGCCAGGTGGATCGGGGCGTTGGTCGAGCCGCCGATCGCCGAGTTGACGACGATCGCGTTGAGGAAGGCCTCGCGGGTCAGGATGTCGGAGGGCTTGAGGTCCTCCGCCACCATGTCGACGATGCGCTTGCCGGTGCGATAGGCGGCTTCCTGCCGGTCGCGGTACGGCGCGGGGATCGCTGCCGAGCCCGGCAGCATCATGCCCAGCGCTTCGGCGAGGCTGTTCATCGTCGTCGCCGTGCCCATCGTGTTGCAATAGCCGGTCGACGGCGCCGAGGAGCTGACCAGACGGATGAAGCCCTCGTCGTCGATCTCGCCCGCCGCGAGCAGTTCGCGCGCCTTCCACACGATCGTGCCCGAGCCGGTGCGCTCGCCGCGGTGCCAGCCGTTGAGCATCGGGCCGACCGACAGCGCGATGGCGGGGATGTTCACCGTCGCCGCCGCCATCAGGCAGGCCGGAGTGGTCTTGTCGCAGCCGGTGGTGAGCACCACGCCGTCAATCGGATAGCCGTAGAGCAATTCGACCAGGCCGAGATAGGCGAGGTTGCGATCGAGACCGGCAGTCGGGCGCTTGCCGGTTTCCTGGATCGGGTGGACCGGGAACTCGATCGCAATGCCGCCCGCCTCGCGGATGCCTTCGCGGATGCGTTCCGCAAGCACGAGGTGGTGGCGGTTGCACGGGCTCAGGTCCGAGCCCGTCTGGGCGATCCCGATGATCGGCTTGCCCGAGCGCAGTTCCTCCAGGCTCAACCCGTAGTTGAGATAGCGCTCGAGATAGAGCGCCGTCATGTCAACGTTATCGGGGTTATCGAACCAGGCGCGGCTGCGCAGCTTGGGGGCAGTGTCGGTCATCGGAAAAGCCTTGCGGGAGGAGAAGGTCAGTTGGTGGTGGAGAAGCGATAGACGATCACGTTGCGGTACGTCTGCCCCGGATTGAGCCGCGCCGAGCCAAGTGCCGGCTGGTTGGGCGTGTCCGGGAACACCTGGGGTTCTAGGGCGAGCGCGTCGCCCTGGCGATAGGCGTGGTTGGACTTGCCGATCGCGGTGCCGTCCAGGAAGTTGCCGGTATAGAATTGCACGCCCGGCTGGTTGGAGAGGATCTCCATCACCCGGCCGCTCGACGGGTCTTCCACCCGCGCATGCAGCACCGGCTGCGCCGACGCGGTCTTGGCGATCACGAAATTCTCGTCATAGCCCTGGCCGAAGACGATCTGCGGGTCGCGGCCGTCGCGGATGCGGGTGCCGATCACGGTCGGCTTGCGGAAGTCGAACGGCGTGCCCTCGACCGGGCGGAGCTGGCCGGTGGGGATCAGCGTCTTATCGACCGGCGTCGTGGTCTCGGCCGGGATCGTCACGACGTTGTCGTAGATCGAGCGCTGCGAGGCCTCGCCGGCCAGGTTGAAGAAGCTGTGGTTGGTGATGTTGACGATGGTCGGCTTGGTCGTGGTCGCGGTGTACTCGACCGACAGCTCGTTCTTCTCGTTCAGCGCATAGGTGGCGGTTACGGTGAGCTGGCCGGGATAGCCCTCCTCGCCGTCCGCCGCGACATAGCGCAGGGTGACGCTGGCGCTATCGCCGCTCGCCACTTTCTCCACCGTCCACAGGCGCTTGTCGAAGCCCTTCAGGCCCCCGTGCAGCGCGTTGGGGCCGTTGTTCTTGGCGAGGGTGTAGGTCTTGCCGTCGATGCTGAAGGTGCCGCCCTTGATGCGATTGGCATAGCGACCGACGGTGGCGCCGAAATAGTTGGGCGCGACCAGATAGCCCTTCATGTCGTTATAGCCGAGCGTCACGTCCTCGGACTTGCCGTTGCGATCGGGCGCCGACAGCGACTGGAGGATGGCGCCGTAGCTGAGGATGGTGGCGCGCATGCCATGGCCGTTGATGAGGGTGATCGCCTCGACCTTCTGCCCGTCGGCAGTGGTGCCGAAGGCGGCGCGGGTCGCTTCGCCGGCATGTGCAGACAGCGGAATCATCGCGGTGGCGAGCAGCGCTCCCTTGATAAGATAATTCATGCAATACCTCTCCCTATCGGTTATCGCTGCTGCAAGCGGCGACGCGGCCGTTGACGCTGGACGCTCAGGTGAATACTCCGACTAGAAAGCGAAGAGCAACCCCGCCGCGTCTGCCCGTGGCAAAAAACGAGAGGATCATACCAGCATGGCGGTCGTGCCAACGTCAAAGGCTGCTCCGGCGGGGGCCGGGCAAGCCTCTCCCCCAACGCAATATGGACGCGCATTGGCCCTGCTGGCCACGCTGTTCTTCATGTGGGGCTTCATCACCGTGATCAACGGCACGCTGCTGCCGCATCTGCGCAGCGTGTTCGAGCTCAGCTATTTCCAGGCGGCGCTGATCGAGAGCGTCTGGTTCATCGCCTATTTCTTCGCCTCGATCCCCTCGGCCAAGCTGATCGAGCGCATCGGGTACCAGAAGTCGCTGGTCGTCGGGCTGCTGATCATGGCGGCGGGCGCGCTGGGCATGACGCTGGCGGCGAGCCTGCCGTCTTACGGCGTGACGCTGTTCATGCTGTTCGTCATCGCCAGCGGCATCACGCTGCTCCAAGTCGCGGCCAACCCCTATGTCGCGGTGATCGGCCCGTCCGAGACCGCCTCGTCGCGGCTCAACCTGGTGCAGGCGATGAACTCGGCCGGCACGATGCTCGCCCCGCTGTTCGGTGCCTATCTGATCCTCGGCCGCTCGAAGGGCGGCACCGCACACGCCGGCGCGGCCGCGCTGACCCAGGCCGAGCGCCTGGCCGATGCGCACGCCGTGATCCTGCCCTATGTGCTGGTCGCGGTCGTGCTGCTGGTGCTGGCGATCGTGATCGCGCGCTTCCCGCTGCCCGCGATGGGCTCGGCCACCAGCCGCGTCGCCAAGGAGGATCGCAAGCATCATAGCTTGTGGAACCACCGCAACCTGGTGTTCGGCATCGGTGCGATCTTCATCTACCTGATTGCCGAGATCGGCGTCGGCAACCTGTTCGTGAACTTCGTCAGCCGCCCCGAAATCGGCAACATGACGACCGAGCAGGCGGGCCGCTATCTCACGCTGTTGTGGGGCGGGATGATGGTCGGCCGCTTCGTCGGTTCGGCGATCATGCAGAAGGTGGATGCGGGTATCGTCCTCGCCGTCTTCTCGATCGGCGCGTTCGTGGTGATGATGGTCACCGTGTTCACCCACGGCGAAGTGGCGATGTGGTCGCTGATCCTGGTGGGCCTGTTCCACTCGATCATGTTCCCGACGATCTTCACGCTCGGCATCAAGGGCCTCGGCCCGCTGACCGAGGAAGGCTCGGGCCTGCTGATCATGGCGATCGCCGGCGGCGCGCTGGTGGCGGTGCAGGGCTGGCTGGCGGACACCTACGGCCTGCAGCACTCGTTCCTGCTGACCGCGATCTGCGAGCTGTACATCCTGTTCTACGCGCTGTGGGGCAGCAAGCCGACCAACGCGATCGAGGACTGATCGAATAGCGTCTCCTTCCTCGCGGAAGCGGGGGAGGGGGACCGCCGCCGCAGGCGGTGGTGGAAGGGGCGTCGCCACGGGCGGCGCTCTTTTCGTTTGTGCGGGAGGCGACTTCCCGTCGAGCGGCGGGTATTCTCCAGCAGGCGCTTGACCAGCGTGCGCATCACCGTTGCGCCGGTGCGGCGCCCCGAAAGTTCCGAAAGTTCCGGGAAAGCGACACAAAGCCCGTCCTCCGTGCGGATTCGCGACCGACCGACGAAGAACAAAGCATAAACAAGGTGTGTAGGAAAGGAACTTCCCGTGCAGCGTCGTACGCCCGCCGCCCGCGTCTGTGGCAGTCCCTCACATCGACAGGCGGGTGTCTTCCAGCGCGAGGTCGACCAGCGTGCGCATCGCCGCGGCGGCGGCATCGCCATCCCCCGCGGCAATCGCGTCGAACACCTTGATGTGATCGGGCACCGGGTCGCGCGGCAGGGCGCGGGCGCGCTGCTTGTACTTGGTCGTCCAGCTCACCGCCGCGCCGATGCTGGCGCTCAGCGCGACGAGCGCGTTGTTGTGGGTGGCTTCCAGCAACGCATCGTGGAAGTCGCGGTCCGCCGCGCGGCCGGCATCGGTCGCCAGCGTGTGGCGGCGCATCTTGGTGAGCGCGTCGCGCATCGCCTTCACGTCGTCGCGGTCGCGGCGCTCGGCGGCGAGGCGGGCGGCGGCGGGCTCGACCACCGCGCGCAGCTCGAACAGGTCGCGGACGAAATCGGTGTCGGGCTCGCCCGAGAACGCCCAGGCGAGCACCTGCGGATCGAGCATGTTCCACCGCGCGCGCGGCAGCACGCGGGTACCGGCCTTGGGGCGGCTCTCAACCAGGCCCTTGGCGGTGAGCACCTGCACCGCTTCGCGATAGGCGCTGCGCGACACGTCGAGCGCCTCGGCATTGGCGACTTCGCCGGTCAGCTTCTCGCCGGGCGCGATCGCGCCGGAGACGATCTGGGTGCCGAGATAATGGGCGATCGCCCCGCGCAGGCGGCGGCCCGAGCCCTTGGGCGTGCGGGTGATCGGCTGTACGCCTGCCTCGTCCACGCCGTCCGCCTGATCGTCCAATGCCATCCGCTCGCTCTCCTGCATATCTTCCCATGTAGCGCGAAGCCGTGCCGTCTCGCAAACGATGCGCGATTGCCAAGCGGGACAGAGGCGAATAAGTCGGACTAAACCGAGACTAAGGAGTGGTTCGATGGCGTTGCGGCTGATGCAGTATCGAGGGGCGGACGGACAGCGGCGGGTGATCGCCGCCGACGAGAGCGGCGCGCGCTTCGTCCGCGGTTTCGCCGATGTCCGCAGTCTGGCGCTGCATGCGATTCAAGCGGGCCAGTCGCTCGCCGAGGCGGTGGCGGCGGCGGGCAGCGACGGCGACGCCGATCCGGCGGCGGCGCTGGCGGCGGGCCAGCTGCTCGCGCCGATCGACCATCCCGATGCCGCGCACCTCGTGCTGACCGGCACCGGCCTCACCCATCTCGGCTCGGCCGAGGGCCGCGACAAGATGCACCGCGACGCAGCGGCCGCCGAGCACAAGACCGATTCCATGCGGATGTTCCTCGAAGGCGTCGAGGGCGGCAAGCCGGGTGCGGGCGCGATCGGGCAGCAGCCGGAATGGTTCTACAAGGGCAATGGCCACCATCTGGTCGGCCCCGGCGAGACGCTGGAAATGCCCGGCTTCGCCCAGGACGGCGGCGAGGAGCCCGAGCTCGCCGGCATCTATCTGATCGGCCCCGACGGCACGCCGTTCCGCCTCGGGCTGTGCCTCGCCAACGAGTTCAGCGACCATGTGACCGAGCGGCACAATTATCTGTGGCTGGCGCATTCCAAGCTGCGCCAGGCGGCCCTCGGGCCCGAGCTGCTGGTCGGCGATGCGCCGAGCGACGTGCGCGGCACCAGCCGGATCGTGCGGGGCGGCGCAACGCTGTGGGAGAAGCCGTTCCTCTCGGGCGAGACGAACATGTCGCACAGCCTCGCCAATCTCGAGCATCACCACTTCAAATACGGTCTGTTCCGCCAGCCGGGCGACGTGCATGTCCATTTCTTCGGCACTGCGACGCTGTCGTTCAGCGATGGGGTGAAGACGGAAGTGGGCGACACGTTCGAGATCGAGGCGGCGCCGTTCACCCTGCCGCTGCGGAATCCGCTCGCGCAGGTGGAAGATGCGGGGATCGCGGCGGTGAAGACGCTGTAACCGAAGTTCCCCTCCCGCCTGCGGGAGGGGTTAGGGGAGGGGCTGGACTGTCGCGGCGCTTCGGCCACGTTAGGCCCTCCCCCGCCCCCTCCCGCAAGCGGGAGAGGTGCGAAAGAACCGGGGCGTTACCCCTCGATTTCGACGACCGCGACGGACTTTGCCGGCAGCTCCAGCGTCACCGCGCCCTTGGCAACGCTGCCGCGGATCGGCTTGGGGACCACGGTATTCGGCGCCTCGAAGCTGTTGACCGCATCGACCTTCGCCGCCGTCAGCACCTCGCCCGTGGCGCTCTTCGCCGTCACGCCGGCGAACTTCACCGCCACCCGCGCCGGCTTGCCGGCATCGAGGTTGGTCACCGCCAGCCACAATTTGCCGTCCTTGCCCCGCGCCGCGATCGCGTCGACGCGCGGCATGGTCACGCCGTCATGGGTGTAGGTCCCTGCGTCGAACGACACCGGCACCGCCTGCGCGTCCTGGAAGGGCACGTACATGCGGAACACGTGATAGGTCGGCGTGAGGACCATCTTCTCCTTGTCGGTGAGGATCATCGCCTGAAGCACGTTGATCATCTGGGCGATGTTGGTCATCCGCACGCGGTCCGCATGGCGGGCGAAGATGTTGAGATGCAGCGCGGCGATGATCGCGTCGCGCAGCGAGTTCTGCTGGTACAGGAAGCCCGGGTTGGTGCCCGGCAGCGGCGCCAGCCATACGCCCCATTCGTCGACGACCAGCGGCACCTTCTTGTCGGGATCGTACTTGTCCATGATCGCCGAATGCCTGGCGATCATCCCGTCCATCGCCAGCGCCGCCTTGACCAGCTTGGCATAGCCCGTCTCGTCGAAGCCCACGCTGGGGTAGGAGGGCGGCCAGCCGCCGGTGGTGTAAGCGTGCATCGACAGGCCTTCGATGTTCCACGCCCAGTCATGGCCCTTCCACGCCGCCATCACCGCTTCGGTGTACGTCGTGTCGTTGTCGTTGGGGCCCACCGCGATGCGCTGCATCGGCTCCTTGCCCTTCTCGCCCTGCACGGGATCGAGATTATGGGTGAAGCGGGCGAAGCGCTTCATCAGGTCGATATAGGCGTCGGGCCGCATCGATCCGCCGCAGCCCCAGCTCTCGTTGCCGAGGCCGAGCCACTTGACCTTGTAGGGCGCGGCATGGCCGTTGGCGGCGCGTTCCTTGCCGGCGGTGGTGGTGGGATCGGCGGTCATATAGGCGAGCCAGTCGGCCGCTTCCTGGATCGTGCCCGAGCCGACATTCACGGAAACATAGGCCTCGGCGCCCACCTGGTCGGCAAAGTCCATGAACTCGTCGGTGCCGAAGCTGTTGGGCTCGCCCGATCCGCCCCAGTTGGTGTTGACGCTGCTGCGGCGCTTGTCCTGCGGGCCGATGCCGTCGCGCCAGTGATATTCGTCGGCAAAGCAGCCGCCCGGCCAGCGCACCACCGGCACCTTGATGGCGCGCAGGGCCGCGACCACGTCCTTGCGGATGCCGCGGGTGTTGGGAATGGCTGAATCCTTGCCGACCCAGATGCCGCCATAGATGCCGCTGCCGAGATGCTCGGCGAACTGTCCGAAGATGTGGCGATCGATCACCGGCCCCGGCTTGGCCGCGGCATCGACGGTGACGGTAACATCCTGCGCAAGGACGGGGGCGGGCGCGAGCAGCAGCGCCGCGCCGCAAAGCAGTGTCTTCCGAAGCATGGATCCTCCCTGATCTTTTCTCAGGTGCGCCATGCCATGAATTCTACTCCGACTAAAGAGGCAAGGTTCAGAGCGGCGGCAATGCCGGCGGCAGGATCCAGCGGGCGACGATCACCACCGCTACCACGGCCGCGACGCCGAGCACCGCGATCAGCACGCGCTGCGGCGGCGGCCGGGTTCCGCTGGCGGCGAGCAGCGCCAGGCCGGCGGCGAGCATGCCCCACACATGGTAGCGATAATCCGAAGCGACCCCGACGACGCCGAACGCCAGTTCGGTGAGGACAGCCGAGACCGCCAGCGTCACAGCAACGCCGCCCGCGCCGTCGCGTGCGGGCCAGCTGCAGATCAGCACGCCTAGCGCGACGGCGAACCACAGGATCGGCGCCCCCGCCGCGCTGCTCGCCAGCGTGTAACCGAGTTTCTGGAAGCCGGTGATCCGCTTGTCCGGGGAGCCCAGGCCGATCGTATTGGGCTCGGAGCGCGCCAGCGGCCCGGTGCCAGGCATGGTGGCGGGCATCCACAGCCGCATCTCGCTGTTCCAATGCGCGATCCGGTGCTGGGCATAGGCGAGCGGGTGGGTGGCGATGGCCTCGATCCAGGCGCTGCGCAGCTTGCTGCCCGGTGCGGCGCGCTGGAGCGTATCGACGATATAGCCGCATGCCTTCTCATCGCCGATCGGATCCCACAGGATCGGCGTGAGGCAGCCCCTAGCCTCGGCGCGGCGCCACAGCCGGGCGGGCACCTGCGGCACCGCCTCCGGGCCGGCATGATGCGCAATGCCGGCGAGATCGAACAGCGGCAGCGAGCGCTCCACCCCGCTCGGTGCGGCGTGCAGCAGCCGCTGGTTGATCGGGGTGAGCACGGCGATCACCGCGCCGATCGCGGCAATGACCAGCACCAGCTGGAAGCGCGGCCGTTCCCAGCGCCAGCCGCCGAGCAGGCCGAACGCCAGCGGCACGGTGGCGAAGGCGGCGTTGAAGCGGACCAGCGTGGCATAGCAAAGCAGCACCAGCACCAGCACTGCTGCCCAGAGCGGCAGCCGTCGGTCGTCGAGCCGCCACCAGCTCGCCAGGCCCACGGCGGCGAGGATCGCGCCCGCCATCTGGCCGTCCTTGAGTACCGCGATCTGCCAGCCGAGCATCGGCGGCCAGATGCCGAGCAGCAGCACGACCAGCGCCGCGATCGCCTGCCCCCGGCGGGCGAGTGCGCCGGCGAACAGCGCCAGGCCGCTCCAGTAGAGCAGCAGCTGCAGCACGAACATCGGCGCCTGCCCGCGCCAGCCCAGGCCATGGAACACCGCCCAGAGCCGCGCCATCGCCGGCGGGTGCCAGTCGTCATATTCGCCGCGCAGCACCTGCTGGTACTGGACGACGCTGTCGTAGCTGGCGACGCCCGGCCAGAAGAAAGCAAGAGTGATGCCGGCGAGCAATGCCGCGACGATCACCGCCGACAGGGCCTTGCGCCGGGTGCCGACCGGGCGGCGCTGCAAGGCACGCCCGCCCCGGCCGCGCGACGATGCGCCAAGGGCCTGGGAACGCGTGCGGTACATGGACATCGAGCGGCTTTCCTCGCGGACAAGGCAGAGTGGCGCGCAACTCTAGAAGCGAACGCCGCACGACGCCAGCGCACGCCCTCGCGCAAGGAGGGCGGTTCGTCGGGGTCGGCGGAAATAGAGTGCGCAGAGTATGGCTGTAGATGTTTCAGTACTCCGCGAAGTGCGCGATGTGCTTATTGCGAAGTAATCAAAGTAGCGTAAAATGAAGATGCGGACGCGAGTCGTCGCTGCCGCGGGGTGGCATAACAAAAATATAACAATCGCTAGGAGCGGAGTTGGCTATCGTCGCCAATTCTGTTTGCACTCGTTTGCATTCGGTGCCGCCAATGCGTGGCAAACGATAGCCGAATGCTCAATCTGGCAGGAGAGGGACAATGACGGTCTTTGCTATCCAGAATCAATGGGGCGGCAGCGGCGCGCCCTGGCATGAAGGCGGCATCTTCAACATCGGCAACCGTACCGACCAGCGCCCGATCGCGCTGAAGATCCAGTCGGGCGATGGCGGCCACAGCTTCACCGGCACCATGACCTATCAGGGCGAGGGCCCGATCGGCGTGCGCGCGACGCTGGTGACCACCAACACCTATCGTGTCGAGAACCAGTGGGGCGGCTCCAGCGCGCCCTGGCACGATGCCGGTCTGTTCCTGCTCGGCGCGCGCAACGGCCAGAACGCCGTCGCCTTCGATCTCCACTCGAACGACCAGGGGCAGACGCTCACCGGCACCATGCGCTATCAAGGCGAGGGGGACATCGGCGTGAAGGCGGCCGTGTCCGACGGCGTCGCCTATGACGCGCAGAACCAGTGGGACGGCGATCAGGCCCCCTGGCATGCGGGCGGCCAATGGGTGCTCGGATGCCGGCCGGAGCAGGCGGTCGTCGCGATCGACGTGTCGAGCGGCGATGGCGGCAAGACGCTGGCGGGCTCGATCACCTACAAGGGCGAGGGGCCGATCGGCTTCCGTGGCACGCTGATCATGGCCAACACCTATAGTGTGGTGAACCAGTGGGGCGGGAACGACCAGCCCTGGCATCCGGGCGGCACTTGGGTGCTGGGCTGCCGCACCAATCAGGGGGTGGTGGCGATCAACGCCAAGGGCAACGGCGTCGAGATCGACGGCACGATGACCTATCAGGGCGAGGGCCCCATCGGGCTGGAACTCGAGCGCGCGTCGCAGCAGGCGCTCGCCGAGGCCTGAGGGCCGCGCCCGGCCCCCAAGTCGGGCTTGCCTCGATGTGATCCCCCGCATCGAGGCCGGCAAGGCGGCGCGACGGCGCGGCCTGAAACGGCTCCGGCCCGGGTTTCC
This sequence comes from Sphingomonas sp. 22176, assembly GCF_052045505.1. Lineage (NCBI taxonomy): Bacteria > Pseudomonadati > Pseudomonadota > Alphaproteobacteria > Sphingomonadales > Sphingomonadaceae > Sphingomonas > Sphingomonas sp. 22176. The sequence goes on from NZ_JBQEPL010000001.1 coordinate 1,146,350, forward strand.
CCGGGCCGGAGCTTTTTCCTTGCGGGCGGCGCTGGTTGCGCCGCAACCGGATCAGATGTGGAGTGCCTTGCCGTAGGCGCCGAGCACGGCCTCGTGCATCGTTTCGCTGATCGTCGGGTGCGGGAACACCGTTTCCATCAGCTCGGCCTCGGTGAGCTCGCCGGTCTTGCCGATCGTGTAACCCTGGATCATCTCGGTCACTTCCGCGCCGATCATGTGGGCGCCGAGCAGCTCGCCGGTCTTGGCGTCGAACACCGTCTTCACGAAGCCTTCCGGCTCGCCCAGCGCGATCGCCTTGCCATTGCCGATGAACGGGAAGTTGCCGACCTTGACCTCGTAGCCCGCTTCCTTCGCCTTGGCTTCGGTGAGGCCGACGCTGGCGATCTGCGGGTGGCAATAGGTGCAGCCCGGGATGTTGCGCGGGTCCATCGCGTGCGGGTGGCCGCCGTTGATCGCCTCCACTGCAATCACGCCCTCATGGCTGGCCTTGTGCGCGAGCCACGGCGGCGCGGTGACGTCGCCGATCGCCCACAGGCCGTCGACATTGGTGCGGCAGGCGCCGTCGGTGACGATGTGGCCGCGCTCGGTCTTCACGCCCAGCGTCTCGAGGCCGATATTCTCGGTGTTCGGCACGATGCCGATCGCGACGATGACGTGGCTGAATTCCTCGACGGTGACCTTGCCGTCCTTGTCCTTGATCGACGCCTTCACGCCCGTCGCCGTCACGTCGAGCTTGTCGACGCCCGTCTGGGTGAGGATGGTCATCCCCTGCTTCTTGAACGCCTTTTCAAGGTGCGCGGAGACGTCCTTGTCCTCCACCGGCACGATCCGGTCGAGCATCTCGACGATCGTCACCTGCGAGCCCATGTCGTTGTAGAAGCTGGCGAACTCCACGCCGATCGCGCCCGAGCCGATGACCAGCAGCTTGGTCGGCATCTCGGTCGGCGTCATCGCGTGGCGATAGGTCCAGATGCGCTTGCCGTCGGCCTTGGCGAAGGGCAGGTCGCGGGCGCGGGCGCCGGTGGCGACGATGATGTTCTTCGCTTCGAGGTCGGTCTTCTTGCCGTCCGCGGCGGTGACGGTCAGCTTGCCCTTCGCGGTGAGCACGCCGGTGCCCATGTGCACCGCGATCTTGTTCTTCTTCATCAGGTGCGTGACGCCCTGATTCAGCTGCTTGGCAACGCCGCGCGAGCGCTTCACCACCGCGTCGAGATCGGCACTGATCTGGTTGGCGATCAGGCCGTAATCCTTGGCGTGCTGCATATAGTGGAAGATTTCCGCCGAGCGCAGCAGCGCCTTGGTGGGGATGCAGCCCCAGTTGAGGCAGATGCCGCCGAGCAGCTCGCGCTCGACAATGGCGGTCTTCAGGCCCAGCTGGGCCGCCCGGATCGCCGCGACATAGCCGCCGGGGCCCGAGCCGAGAACGATGACGTCGTAGGATTCAGCCAAGACTTGCTTCCTTCTGCTCCCTTCCCATCGGCAGGGGAGGGCTGGGGAGTACATAATGCGGCGCCGGCGAATTGCATGCGTCGCCCGGCGTCCGCGGGTGCGTTACGCGATCTGTTCCACCGGCCGCGGGCGCTTTTCGGCGTCGACCGCGACGAACACGAAATGCGCCTGGGTGACGAGGCAGCTTTCCTCGACATGCCGGCCACGCCGCCAGGCCTGGACCTCGATGGTCATCGAAGTGCGGCCGACCTTGACCAGCTCGGCATAGACCGAAACCTCGTCGCCGACCGAAACGGGGGAGTGGAACTTCATTCCCTCCACCGCCACCGTGACCGCGCGGCCCCGGGAATAGCGCGAGGCGAACAGCCCCGCCGCCATGTCCATATGGCTCATAAGCCAGCCGCCGAAGATGTCGCCATAGGGATTGGTATCCGCCGGCATCGTCGTCACCCGGATCGCCGGCTGGCGGTCGGGCGGGCCGCCCTGTTGATCAATCATCGCGAGCAGCCTCCTTGCTTCCGTTCAAGCGGGCGCGGTCTTCTGCATAAGCCCGCCGCAGCGGGCCGATGCCCATCGCCACCACCGCGACCATCGCGACATAGGCGACCAGCCAGATGTCGTGGGTGGCGCGGCGGTAGGACCAGGCGGCGAGCGACGCGATGATCCACGCCGCGATCAGCCCGACCACGATATGGATGACTTCGATCAATACGCGCACCGCCCGGCTCCGATCAGGCGATCATGCCCATCGGGGCTTCGACGAGTTCCTTGAAGACCTTCATCATCTCGGCCCCGTCGGCACCGTCGATGGCGCGATGGTCGAAGCTGCCGGTGGCGCTCATCACCGTCGCCACGCCGAGCGCGTCGTCGATGATGTACGGGCGCTTCTCGCCCGCGCCGATCGCCATGATCATGCCCTGCGGCGGATTGATCACCGCTTCGAACTGCTTGATGCCGTACATGCCCATGTTGGACAGGCTGGCGGTGCCGCCCTGATATTCCTGCGGCTGCAGCTTGCCCTCGCGGGCGCGGGCGGCGAGGTCCTTCATCTCGGTCGCGATTGCCGAGACGCTCTTGTTCGCCGCGTCCTTGACGATCGGGGTGATCAGGCCGGTCGGGGTCGACACCGCGACCGACACGTCGGCGCGGCTGTACTTGATCAGCTTGTCGCCGGTGAAGGTGACGTTGCACTTCGGGGTACGCGCCAGCGCGACACCCAGTGCCTTGATCAGCAGATCGTTGACCGACAGCTTCACGCCGCGCGCTTCGAGCGCCTTGTTGAGCTCACCGCGCAGCTTGAGCAGCGCGTCGAGGCGGATGTCGACCGTGAGGTAGATGTGCGGGACGGTCTGCTTCGACTCGGTGAGGCGACGCGCGATCGTCTTGCGGATGTTCGAGAGCTTCTCTTCCTCGTGCGGGATCGAATCGTCGAACCAGACCGCCTTGGTTTCCGCGGGTGCGGCGGCCGGAGCAGCCGTCGGGGCGGGGGCAGCAGCGGCGGCGGCCGGTGCGGCAGCAGGCGCGGCGCCGGGCTTGGCACCCTCGACGTCGGCCTTGACGATGCGGCCGTTCGGGCCCGAGCCGCTCACGCCGGCCAGGTCGACGCCCTTGTCGGCGGCAATGCGGCGGGCGAGCGGGCTCGCCTTGACGCGCGAACCCGACGCAGCAGCGGCCTGCGCGGGGGCAGGGGCCGGAGTCGGCGTGGGAGCGGGCGCGCTCGCGGCAGGCGCCGGCGCAGGGGTCGGGCTCGGCGCGGGGGCGGCAGTGGCGGACGATGCGTCCTCGCCTTCGCCGGCCATCACCGCGATCACGGTGCCGACCTTTACGTTATCGGTCCCTTCGGCGATCATGATCTTCCCGATCACGCCTTCGTCGACCGCTTCGAATTCCATCGTCGCCTTGTCGGTTTCGATCTCGGCAAGCAGGTCGCCGGATTTCACCGTGTCGCCTTCCTTGACGAGCCACTTGGCAAGCGTGCCCTCCTCCATGGTGGGAGAAAGTGCCGGCATCTTGATTTCGATTCCCATGAAGGTTCCCGTCGTTGGTCCTGGGGGTGGCTGGCCCCTCCTTTGCCGCCGCAGTCCCTAGGGTCAAGCCCCGCTCTTGCGCTGCGGCCCGCGCCGGTCCACTGAACGCAGGATTGCAAGGAAGGCCCCCATGCGCACCTATCTGGTGGTGATCGACGATTCGCCCGAGGCCGAAATCGCGCTGCGCTTCGCCGCACGGCGGGCGACCAAGACGGGGGGCAATGTCGAAATTCTCGCGCTGATTCCGCTTCCCGAATTCGTCCAATGGGGCGGCGTGATGGCGACGATCGAGGAAGAAGCGCGCGAGCGCGCCGAGGCGCTGGTGATGCGCGCGGCGGGCACGCTGTTCAGCGAATCCGGCCTGACCCCGTCGATCACGGTGCGCGAAGGCGACGGGCCGAAGGTGGTGCGCGAGATGCTGACGGCCAATGGCGACATCGCCGCCTTGGTGCTGGGCGCGGCGCCGAGCGGTGCGCCGGGCAAGCTGGTCACCCACTTCACCGGCGCGGATGCCGGCAAGCTCACCGTGCCGGTGATGATCATTCCGGGCTCGCTCGACATGGATGCGATCGACAGGCTGAGCTGAGTCGATTGACCGGCGCGGCCGGGCACGTCAGCATAAGCCCATGCGCATCCTAGATCTTTTGCCGCTCGCCCTGCTCGCTACCCCCGCTATCGCGCAGGATCGCCCCGATCCGCAGCGGCTGAAGGCCACCGTCGAAAAGCTGGTCAGCTTCGGGACGCGCCACACGCTGTCCGATCCCGACAACCCGACGCGCGGCATCGGCGCGGCGCGGCGCTGGTTCGGCGGCGAACTCACGAAGATCGGCGCGGCCTGCGGCGGCTGTATCGAGACGAGCGAGGTCGCGCGGGAGTTCAAGGGGCCGCGCGCACCCAATGGCGTGCGGATCGTCGACGTGCTCGGCATCCAGCGCGGCAGCGATCCCAATCGCGTCGTGATCGTGATGGGCCATATCGACAGCCGCGTGACCGACGTGATGAACGCCACCGCCGATGCCCCCGGCGCCAATGACGATGCCTCGGGCGTCGCGCTGGTGCTGGAATCGGCGCGGCTGCTCTCCAAGCACAAGTTCAAGGCGACCATCATCTATGCCGCGCTCTCGGGCGAGGAGCAGGGGCTCTACGGCGGGCAGCTGCTGGCGGACACGGCCAAGGAACGCGGCTGGACCGTCTCGGCGGTGCTCAACAACGACATCGTCGGCAACACGATCGGCCAGGACGGCCGCCGCGTGGCGGACCGCGTCCGCGTCTTCTCCGAGGGCGCGCGCGACTCCGAAACCGTGGCGGAGGGCAAGGCAAGGCGTGCCGATGGCGGCGAGGATGACGGCCCCAGCCGCGCGCTCGCCAAGGCGATCCGCGGCGTCGCGGCGGCGGATTCAGCCGGCCTCAAGGTGCTGATGGTGCGCCGTCCCGATCGCTTCGGGCGCGGCGGCGACCATTCGCCCTTCCTGGCGCTCGGCTATCCGGCGGTGCGGTTCTCGGTCGGCGTGGAGAATTACGACGCGCAGCATCAGGACCTGCGCACCGAGGGTGGCAAGGTCTATGGCGACACCGTCGACAGGATGGACTTCCCCTACCTCGCCAAGGTCACCGCGCTCAACGTCGCGACGCTGCGTCGCCTCGCCAGCGCCCCCGCCGCGCCCGAGCCGGTGATCCTCAGCGGCGCGCTCGCCACCGACACGACGGTGAAATGGCCGGCGGTGGCCGGGGCGGCGAAGTACCGCGTCTACTGGCGCTCCGCCGACAGTGACGCCTGGACCAACCATGTCGACGTCGCCGGCGACAAGACCGAGACGGTGCTGAAGGGCATCATCGTCGACGACAGCTTTGTGGGTGTAGCGGCGGTCGCAGCGGACGGAGCGGAAAGCCTGGTCAGCTTCGGCGCGCGCCCGGTGCGCGAACGTTGAACCTTCGGGCGCAAGGGTTCATAGGGGCCGCCAGCGGGGGCCAATTTGTTGAAGAGTCGAGTTTGAGTATGGCAACCCATCCCTTGTCCGACGATCCCGCCACGCTGCTCGTGGTGGATGACGACCGCGACATCCGCCTTCTCCTCGCCAACAGCCTCGGCGCGCGCGGCTACCGGGTCGAGACCGCGTCGAGCGCGCGCGACATGGACGTGATCCTCGAGAAGATGCCGGTCGATGTCGTGATCCTCGACGTGATGATGCCGGGCGAGGACGGGCTTTCCGCCTGCCGTCGCATCGCCACCGCCGACGGCCCCGACGTCATCCTGCTGAGCGCGCTGGGCGAGGAGCAGGACCGGATCCTCGGGCTCGAGGTTGGTGCCGGCCATTATCTGCCCAAGCCGTGCAGCCCGCGCGAGATCCTGGCGACCGTGCGCGCGGCGCTGCGTAAGCGCGGCACCACCGCCGCGCCGCCGGCGGGCGATGTCTACACTTTCGAGGGCTGGCGGATCGACCTGGGCAGCCACGAGCTGTTCGATCCCGACGGCGTGCTGGTCGGCCTCACCGACGGCGAGTTCGCGGTGCTGCGCGTGTTCATCGAACGCCCGCGCCGGGTGCTGACCCGCGAGGCGCTGCTCGCCGCGGCGCGCGGCCCGGACTCGGACGCCTATGACCGTGCGATCGACGTGCAGGTCAGCCGCTTGCGCCGCAAGCTGCGCTCGGGCGCGGACGAGATCATCCGCACGGTGCGCAATGAAGGCTATCTGTTCGTTCCCCGTGTGACGCGCGCATGAGCAACGGAACGGCGGCATCTCGCTCGCCGCTGTTCCTGCGCATCTTCGTGCGGATGCTCGCCTGCGTGGCGGTGGTGCAACTGCTCAATTTCGGGCTGCTGTTCGCGATCCAGACCCCCAACCCGAAGCTGCACACGGTCGGCCAGATCGCCCAGGCGATGCGCAATCCCGCCGCGGCGCCGGAGGGCTTTGAAGTGCTGCGGTCGCCCAAGGTCGAGCGCCAGCCCTGGAACCCGCGCGCCGAGCGGACCGAAGTCGCGCTGGCAACCGCGCTCGGCGTGCCCCCCGATCAGGTGATCCTGCGCTTCCCCGTCGGCTTCTTGCAGCGGCCGCAGGTCTATAACCGCGCAGGTCTGCCCCCGGCACCGGCCCCCGCCAACGCCGCCGCGGCGCAGGACGTGGTGGTCACCGGGGGATTCGAAGCCTCGTTCAAGCAGGCCGATGGCAGCTGGCGGACGGTGACGCCCGGCGAGGGGCTGGAGCCCTGGCGGCTGTTCGTCATTGCCTGGCTGGTGCTCTCCGCACTGGCGGCGGCGGTGTTCGCCTGGGCGATGGCGCAGCGCTTCGCCCGGCCGATCGGTGCCTTTGCCCGCGCTGCCGAGCGGCTGGGCCGCGATCCCCGCGCGCCGCCGATCGAGCTGGACGGCCCTGCCGAGATCGCCGAGGCGGCCCGCGCGTTCAACGACATGCAGGCGCGGCTCAATCGCTATGTCGACGATCGCGCGACGATGATCGCGGCGGTGGCGCACGATCTGCGCACGCCGCTGATGCGGCTGGGCCTGCGCGTCGAGGATGCCGATCCGGGGATGCGCGCGGCGTGCGAAGGCGATATCCGCGAGATGCAGGCAATGATCTCGGCGGTGATGGCTTATGTCCGCGACAGCAGCCGCATCGGCGTGCGCCGCCCGCTCGACCTGCGCTCGCTGGCCGAGACGGTGGTCGACGATGCCGCCGATCGCGGCGCGGACGTCAGCCTTGAACTGGGCGACCCGGTGGTGATCGAGGCGGACCCGGTGGCGCTGAAGGCGATGCTCGCCAATCTCGTCGGCAATGCGGTCAAATATGCCGGCGGGGCCGAGCTGGTGCTGTCGGCGCGCGACCGTGAAGCGGTGATCGCGGTGCGCGATCGGGGCCCGGGAATCCCCGACGGAGACATGGAGCGCGTGTTCGATCCCTTCTTCCGCGGTGAGCGTTCGCGCAACCGCGATACCGGCGGCATGGGGCTGGGCCTGGCCAGCGCCCGGGCGGCGGCGCGCGCGCATGGCGGCGACATCACGCTCCACCGGCGCAGCGGCGGCGGACTGTGCGCCACCGTCACGCTTCCGCTTTGATTTCAATCGTTTCCATCTACGACCCCGAGACGCTGGCCCGCCTCTCCCATTGTTGATACCGCTGTCGGCCGTGCGGCACGCAATGCCGACGGGGACGAGGAGGAGGATCATGGGAACGCGACGCGACGTACTCGGCGGGATCGGCGCCGGGGTCTTGGCCAGTGCACTCGGCGGATCGGCGCAGGCCGCGCCCAAGCGCAAGCTCGGCTATGCGGTGGTCGGCCTTGGCTATTACGCCACCAAGCAGATCATGCCCAACCTCAAGGATTGCGAGTTCGCCGAACTCAAGGCGCTGGTGAGCGGCACCCCGGCCAAGCTGGAGAAATACGGCGCCGAATACGGCATCCCCAAGACCCATCAGTACAGCTACGAGACGTACGACCGGATCCGCGACAATCCGGACATCGACATCGTCTATGTCGTGCTGCCCAATTCGATGCACGCCGAATACACGATCCGCGCGCACCAGGCGGGCAAGCATGTGATGTGCGAAAAGCCGATGGCGGTCTCAGTCGCCGAATGCCAGGCGATGATCGCGGCGGCGAAGAAGGCCGGCAAGAAGCTGATGATCGGCTATCGCTGCCATTTCGAGCCGTACAATCTCAAAGCCATCGAGACGGTGAAGTCCGGCGCACTCGGCAAGCCGACGCTGATCTTCGCCGAGCACGGCTTCTACGCGGGCCCCAACCAGTGGCGGCTCGACAAGGCGCTGTCGGGCGGCGGGTCGATGATGGACATCGGCATCTACAGCCTCAACGCCGCGCGCTATCTCTCGGGCGAGGAACCGGTCGAGGTGACCGCGATGGAATATACCGATCGCAGCGACCCGCGGTTCAAGACGGTAGAGGATCGGATCGACTGGCAGTTCCGCTTCCCCAGCGGGCTGATCGCCGATTGCGTGTCGAGCTACAGCTCGAACCACAACCATTACCGCGTCACTGGCCGGAAGGGTTGGGTCGAGCTGGAGCCCGCCACCAATTACGAGGGGCAGGAGATGTGGACCCGGCTCGACGGCAAGCGCGAGCAGGTGGTGCTTCCCAAGCCGGCCAAGAACCAGTTCGTCCGCCAGCTCGACCACCTGCCCGAATGCATCATGGCCGGGCGGGAGCCGATCGTCTCGGGTGAGGAAGGGCTGCGCGACATGCGGCTGATCGAAGCCATCTATCGCTCAGCGCGCGAGCATCGGGCGATCACGCTGGCATGAAGCACCTACCCATGAATCGACGGAACGTGTTGGCGGCCGGCGCGATGCTCGCCGCTTCCGCCTGGACGCCGCTCGCGCGTGCCGCGCGACCGCTGGGTGCTGACCATCGTGCCCGCATCCAGGCGCTGATCGGGCAGATGACGCTCGCCGAAAAGGTCGGGCAGATGAACCAGATCGCGGGCGGGCGGCAGAAGTCGCTCAACTCCAAGCTCGACGCGGCGATGCTCGACCGGGTGCGCAAGGGCGAGATGGGTTCCTTCCTGCACGTCGGGGGCGCCGAGCCCCTGCGGGACCTCCAGCGCGTCGCGGTGGAGGAATCGCGGCTCAAGATTCCGCTGCTCTTCGCGATGGACGTGATCCATGGCTATCGCACGATCCTGCCGGTGCCGCTGGCGCTGGCGGCGAGCTGGGACCCGAAGGTCGCCGAACAGGCCGCGCGGATCGCGGCGGAAGAGGCCTGGGCGGCGGGGCTGCACTGGACCTTCACGCCGATGGTCGACGTCGCGCGCGATCCGCGCTGGGGCCGCGTGGTCGAAGGCGCGGGCGAGGATGCCTATCTGGGCAGCCGCATCGCCGAGGCGCAGGTCGCCGGCTTCCAGGGGGCGGACTTGGCCAAGGGCATGCGGATGATGGCCTGCGCCAAGCATTTCGTCGGCTACGGCGCCGCCGAGGGCGGCCGCGATTACGACAGCGCCGAGGTCGGCCCCCGGACGCTCAACGAAGTCTATCTGCCGCCCTTCCATGCCGCCGCGCGGGCAGGGGCCGGCAGCTTCATGACAGCATTCAACGCACTCGACGGCGTGCCGATGACCGCGAACGCTGATCTGGTGCGCGGCTTCCTGCGCGCCCAGTGGCACTATCAGGGGCTGGTGGTGAGCGACTGGAACGCGATCCGCGAGCTGGTCAACCACGGCATCGCCGCCGATGCCCGCGAAGCCGCGGTGCTGGCGCTCAAGGCGGGCGTCGACATGGACATGGCGAGCGGCAGCTACGCCACCTACCTCGCGGAAGCGGCCACGGCCGATGCGACGCTGGTGCCGCTGATCGACGAGGCGGTGGGGCGCATTCTTGCCACCAAGGCGCGACTGGGACTGTTCGACGATCCCTATGGCTTCGGCGATCCGGCGCGCGACAAGGCGCCGCTGCGGCGGACCGAGGCGCGCGATCTCGCGAAACGTTCGGTGGTTCTACTGCGCAACGAAGGTGCGGTGCTGCCGCTCAAGCCGGGTGCTAAGCTCGCGCTGATCGGCGCGCTGGCGGACGATGCCTCCTCGGCGATCGGTTCGTGGCGCGCGCGGGGGCAGGCTACCGACGCGGTGACGCTCAAGGCGGCGCTGGCGGGTGCCGACTATCAGCCGGGCACCGATGTCGCGGCGGCGGTCGAAGCGGCCAAGCGGGCGGACATCGTGCTGGTCGCGCTCGGCGAGGATTTCAATCGCACCGGCGAGGCACGCAGCTATGCCGAGATCGGCCTCCCCGACGGACAGGGAGCTTTGCTGGAGGCGCTGAAGGCGACCGGCAAGCCGATCGTCGCAATCCTGATGGGCGGCCGCCCGCTGGCGCTCGAACGCGAACTAGCCGGGGTGCCTGCCGTGCTGCAGACCTGGCTGCTCGGCATCGAAAGCGGTCCGGCGATTGCCGAGATCCTCACCGGCAAGGCCGTCCCCGGCGGTCGCCTGCCGATCGGCATGCCGCGCCGGACCGGCCAGTCGCCCCAGAGCTATGCGCATCTGCCCACCGGCCGCCCGGCTAATCCGGACCTGGCGGTGGACAGTGCGCGCTATCACGACACCGATATCGGCCCGCTCTTCGCCTTCGGCCACGGCCTGACCTATGGCGAGATCGGCTATGGTGCGCTGACGCTGAGCGGCGAGACGCTGGCCCCCGGCGGCCGGATCACCGCCTCGGTGCAGGTCACCAATCGCGGCACGATTGCGGTGGAAGAGGTCGTGCAGCTCTACGCCAACGATCCCGTCGCCTCGGTTTCGCGGCCGGTGGCGGAGCTACGCGGCTTTGCGCGTGTGCCCCTCAAGCCCGGCCAGAGCCGCACCGTGCGCTTCACCCTCACCCCCGAGCAATTTGCCTTCTGGCGGGACGGCAAGTGGATCGTCGAGGCCGGCGACATCCGGCTGATGGCCGGCGCCTCTTCGGCCGACCTCAAGAGCGAAGCCAAGTTCCGCATCACCGCGGCGTCAGAAGGGCAGGTGCCCGCCGCGTCGCTTTCCACCAGGGTGGAGATCGCGTGATGGGCGAGCCCTGGCATACTTTGCTCATCGTCGCGGGCAGCATCGCGACGGTCATCCTGCTGGTGCTTCGCCTCAAGCTCCAGCCCTTCGTCGCGCTGCTGCTGGTGGCGCTGGCAACCGGCCTCGTCTTCGGCAACGATCCGCAGGCGGTGATCGCCGCGATCAAGAAGGGCACGGGCGAGGCGCTCGGCTCGGTCGCGGTGGTGATCGGGCTCGGCGCGGTGCTGGGCGGTATGCTGGAGGCCTCGGGCGGCGTGCAGGCGATCGCACGGCGGCTGCTCGATCTGTTCGGGCAGAAGCGCGTCCCCTGGGCGCTGACCGCGATCGGCATCATCATCGGCGTGCCGTTGTTCTTCGACGTCGCCTTCATCATCCTCGCGCCCTTGCTCACCACGCTTGCGGTGCGGGCGGAGCGGCGCGTCACCTATTTCGCGCTGCCGCTGCTCGCCGGCCTCATGACGATGCACGCGCTGCTGCCGCCGCATCCGGGACCTGTCGCGGTCGCCGAGCTGCTCCACACCGATTATGGCCGCATGGCGCTCTATGGCCTGATCTGCGGCATCCCCTCGGCGATCCTTGCCGGTCCCGTCTTCGCCAAGCTGGCGCATGGCGCGCCCGGCTATGGCGCGATCGGGGCGCCGCCGATGCTCGACGAAGGCGCGCCGCAGACCAATGCGGTTGGCTTCGGCCCGGCGCTCGCGGCGATGCTGCTGCCGCTGGCGCTGATCCTGATCGGCACGGTTGCGAGCGAGGCGATGGCGCCGGGGCTGGCGCGTTCGACGCTCGTCTTCCTCGGCCACCCCTTCACCGCGCTGATCCTCGCGGTGCTGGCCGCGATGGCGTGGCTGCGCTTCGTGGCGGGGGCGGGGTTCGAGACGCTCTCCAGGATCAGCACCCGCGCGCTGGAGCCGGCGGGGCTGATGGTGCTGATCATCGGCGCTGGCGCGGCGTACAAGGAAGTGCTGATCGATTCGGGCGCGGGCAAGCAGATCACCATGGCCGTGCAGGCGGCGCAGGTCTCGATTCCCGTCTTCGCCTTCCTGCTCTCCGCCTTCGTCCGCGTGGCGCAGGGGTCGGCTACGGTGTCGATGGTCACCGCGGCGGGGCTCGCCGCGCCGCTGATCACTGCGGCCGGGCTGGGGCCGGACCGCATCGCGCTGGTCACCGTCGCGATCGGCGCGGGCGCGACCGTGGCGAGCCATGTCAACGACACCGGCTTCTGGCTGGTGAAGCAATATCTCGGCCTCACCGAAGCGCAGACCTTTCGCAGCTGGACCATCGGTGCCACCATCGCTGGGCTGACCAGTTTCGGCATGGCGCTGCTGCTATGGCCGTTCGTCTGAGGGGGATTTCGATGCTCGCCACCACCCGCCGCACCCTGCTGGGCGGCCTCGCCGCGCTGCCGCTGCTGCCGGGCATCGCCCGCGCGGCGGGGGCGGGGACGATCACCCGGCTCGATCCCGAGCTCGACACGCTGCTCGATATCGAGTCGCCGCTCGAGGTGATTTCCAGCGGCATCCAATGGGCGGAAGGTCCGGTGTGGATCCGTGACGGGGCGGTGACTGGCGGCGCGGCGGGCGGCGCGAGCGCGTTCGACCGCAGCTATCTGCTCTTCTCCGATCCGCCCGCAAACATCGCCTATCGCTGGGACGGCAAGGAAACCAAGCCGTTCCTCGTACCCTCGGGCCTCGCCGGGCCGATCCCCAAGGGCGTGCGCGAGGCGGGATCCAACGGCATGATCCAGGGCCGCAGGGGCGAGCTGCTGATGGCCGACAGCGGCACCCGCGCCATCGCGGCGGTCGATCTGGAGACCAAGGAAAAGACGATCCTTGCCGGCAAGTACCAGGGCAAGCGCTTCAACAGTTGCAACGATCTGGTGCAGGCGAAGAACGGCGCAATCTATTTCACGGATCCTCCTTATGGCTTCACCGAGGGCGACCAGTCCCCGCTCAAGGAACTGCCGTTCAACGGCGTGTACCGGCTGGATACCAACGGCACGGTGCACCTGATCGAATCGAAGCTGACCCGGCCCAACGGCATCGGTCTCTCGCCCGACCAGCGGACGCTGTATGTCTCGGTCTCCGACGACGCGGCGCTGTTCACCTGGGCGTACAGCCTTGGCGATGACGGTCTGGCGACTGGGCGCAAGCTGTTCCTCGACCATCGCGCCGCCGCTGCCCAGGGTCTGCAGGGGCATCCGGACGGGATGAAGGTTGCGGCAAGCGGGCATCTCTACGCGAGCGGCCCCGGCGGCATTTACGTCGTGGCGCCGGACGGCCGGCGGCTGGGGCTGATTTCGACCGGCAAGAAGGCGGCCAACTGCTGCTTCGGCGAGGATGGGAAGACGCTGTTCATCACCTCCAGCGACCAGGTGTTCCGCCTGCGCCTGCGCGCCTCCGGCTGGTAAGCCGCGGACGCCCGGCGTAGAGCCGGGGCGATGTCGCAAGCCGAAGCCATACCCGCCGCCACCGTGATCGTGATGCGCGAGGTGGCGGGTGGGCCGCCCGAGCTGCTGATGGTCGAGCGCTCGCGCGCGATGGCGTTTGCGGGCGGGGCGCTGGTGTTTCCCGGCGGCCGGATCGACCCCGGCGATCATCTCCTGACCGACAGCCACCCCGATGCCGCGGCCCGAGTCGCGGCGATTCGCGAGACGATTGAGGAAGCCGGGCTTGCGTTGGGCGTCCCCTGCGATCCGGGCACGCTCGCGACGATGCGCGCGGCGCTGCATCGGGGCGAGCCGTTCGCGCAGCTGCTGTCCGAGGCGGGTCTGACGCTGGATCTTGACTCGCTGGTGCCCTTCGCCCGCTGGCTGCCCTACGGCCTGCCGCACCGGGTGTTCGACACCCGCTTCTACCTCGCCCGTGCGCCCGAGGGGGCTGCGCCGCAGGTCGACGGCAGCGAGAATGTCCGGTTGTGCTGGATCACCGCGCAAGCCGCGCTGGACCTTGCCGATCGCGGCGAGGCGATGGTGATCTATCCCACCCGGCGCAACCTGGAACGGCTGGCGCAGTTGGACGGTTTCGACTCGGCGATGGTCCATGCCCGCCGCTTTCCGATCGACCCGATCACCCCCTTCGTTGAGTCGCGTGCCGGCGTCGACTGGCTCTGCATTCCGGAAGGGCTCGGCTATCCCGTCACCGCCGAACGGATGGACCGCGCGGTGCGGGCGTGAAGGCGCTCAAGCAGACGATCTGGGTGCTGCTGGTCTTCGCGCTGATCGCCGGGGGTGCGCTGCTCCTGCTGATGTGGACTCGCAGTCGGCCGCAGGACGTTCCCTGGACCCCGCTCGACCTGTCGCAGCCGATCGGCGCCTTCACCGGCCGCAAGCTGGCGGGTCTGGGAAGCGATGATGGGCAGTGCCGCGCGCTGCTCACCCAGGCGGGCGTCCGCTACGAGAAATTGGCGCCGGTCCAGCGGCAGGGCGAATGCGGCTATGCCAATGGCGTGCGGTTCACGCAGGGCGGATCGCGGTTGATCGCGTTCAGCCCGGCGTCGCTCGGTACTGCCTGCCCGGTTGCGGCGGGGCTGGCGGTTTGGGAATGGGATATCGTCCAGCCCGAGGCGCAGAAGCATTTCGGCACGCGCGTCGTGCGGATCGAACATTTCGGCAGCTATTCGTGCCGCCGCATGTACGGGCGCACCACCGGCGACTGGAGCGAGCACGCCAAGGCCAATGCCGTCGACATCGCCGCCTTCATCCTCGCCGACGGGCGGCGGGTGAGCGTGCTGAATGACTGGAAGGGGGAAGGGGGCAAGCCAGCCTTCCTGCGCGCGGTCCGCGACGGCGCCTGCCGGCTGTTCGCGACGGTGCTGTCGCCCGACTACAATGCCGCCCACCGCGACCACCTCCATCTCGACCAGGCTGCACGCGGCGAGATGGGGTGGCGGGCCTGCCGCTGAGCGAACTCAGTTCGGCAGGGCGTTGGTGTCGATCTTCTCGACCCATTGCGGGAAGAAGCTCGGCTGGCGGTTCGACCAGCCCGAGGCGGTCGCCGCGGCTTCGCTGATCGACTGGAGCAGCTTGCGGCGCAGGTCCGGGTGGAGGTGCGGCAGCGCCGAGGCCGAGCAGAACGCCGCCGGCAGCCACGGCCGCACTTCCGCACCGAGCAGTCGCTCGTAGAGGAAGCGATAGGACGAGAAGCTGGTCAGCCGGCCCTGGCCGAGATCGAACGCCGAGAGCGTCACGAGCGGCGCCATGAACGGCTCGATCCCATTGAGATCGCTGTCGTTCGGCATCATCGTGCGGATGTCCTTGAGGCGCTCATACACTCGTGCCTGCGCCCGGATGCTGGCGGCTTCGACCACGTCGCGCGACCAGCGCGAAAGGGCGTCGTCGCGCTCCAGGCCCACGTCGAGCGACCGGCGCACATAGCGCTGGGTGCCGGCGGCGAAGCCCGCGAATTCCTTCATCTCTGCCAGCGTCATCGCACCTTCGGCCGGTTTTGCTCGTGCAGCCATCGTAACGTCTCCCGCTCGGGTTCCTTCTGCCCGGTAGAGAGGATCATGCTCCGCACTGGTTAACGCAGAGCTTAATGACCCCCTCCGTATCCCCACGAGCATTGGACCCTAAAATGTGCTGCGACGCAACATTGGTTTGCGACGAAGCGATGACACCCAGGGAACTTCCTTAGGCATCTGAATTCGTGCCGTAATTTCCCTTATGGCCTTGCCCGTATGCCATTTTGGGCAATCGGTTGCGCGCCGCGCGGCAATGCGGGTTTCGGGGCAGGTTCCGCCGTTCAGAAACGGTTCAGCGCACCTCGTCGGCGCATTCCAACGGTTCGTCGGATCGGCGAACCGCAGGGGTGTACTGCCGTCCTATAGTTTGGGTACCAACCCTCAACCACTTCCTTTCCTGACCGGGGGGTCCAAAGATGTTCACTCGTTTCGCAGCGCGTTTTGCGCTGATGGCGGCGTGCGCCCTGATGACTGTCGTTCCCGCTCAGGCGAAGGGCACCTTCTGGCAGTGCGTCACGTTCGCCCGCCAGGCTTCGGGCGTCGAGCTCCGCGGCAACGCCTGGACCTGGTGGGACCAGGCCGCCGGCCATTACCAGCGCGGCGAGACCCCCAAGGTCGGCGCGGTCATGTCATTCCAGCGCACCGCCCGCATGCCGATGGGCCATGTCGCGATGGTGTCGCAGGTCGTCAGCCCGCGCGAAGTGCTGCTCACCCACGCCAACTGGTCGACCCCCGGCGCCGTCGAGCACGACGTCCGGGCGGTGGACGTCTCGGCCGCCGGCGACTGGAGCGAAGTGCGCGTGTGGTATGGCCGCACCGGCAGCCTCGGCCTCTCGGCCTATCCGGTCAACGGCTTCATCTATCCGGACGCGGCACCGGCGAGCGACTGGGCGAATGTCCAGGTCGCCGCGCTCAGCCTGCCGACCCTGACCCAGATCGCCTCGATCAACTGATCAGGCGCGCGGCGTGAAGCGCAGCGCCACCCCGTTCATGCAATAGCGCTTGCCGGTCGGCTTCGGCCCGTCGTCGAAGACATGGCCGAGATGGCTGCCGCAGCGGCGGCACAGCACTTCGGTGCGCTCCATCCCCAGGCTGCGATCGCCCCGCGTCACCACCGCATTGGCGAGCGGCTGATAGAAGCTCGGCCAGCCAGTGCCGCTGTCGAACTTGGTCGCGGAATCGAACAAGGGCAGCGCGCAGCCGGCGCAGCCGAACACGCCCTTGCGATGCTCCTTGTTGAGCGGGCTGGTGAAGGGGTATTCGGTCCCGCCGTTCCGCAGCACATTATAGGCCGCCGGGCTCAGCTTCTTCTTCCATTCGGCATCGCTCAGCTTGAACGGGAAGTTCGGGAGCGGCGCGGCGGGGGCGCTGCTGCACGCGAACAGCGGCAGGGCAATGGCGCCCGCCCCGGCGGCGGCGAGCAACTGGCGGCGATCGATCGGCATGGCGAACCTCTTGGAATGATGGTGTCGATATAGGTTCGGTCCGCGCGGCCGAAAGGTTGCAGCCCCTTCGGCACTTTCTTTCCGCCGCCTCGCTGCGGCAACTCGCATGGTGAAGGATTGATTTCCGGGGGCCGCTGTCACAAGGCTGCAAAGCTTGTGTCACAGGGGGTGTGGGGAGCTTGTTCGGCGGGGCGCCGGGCGGGCTGGTTCGCCGGGAGTCGTTTCGAATGCCATCTATCGCCAAGTCGCCGAAGAACGATGCGGTTCGGGGTGCGGTGCACCGCCACGAGCATCTTTCCAAGGAAGGCATTCTCGAACGTGCCTTCACCTTCGCGTTCCGGGGCCTGGTCTATGCCCAGATCTGGGAAGACCCCGTGATCGACATGGAAGCGCTGCAGATCACGCCCGACAGCCATATCGTCACGATCGCTTCGGGCGGGTGCAACGTCTTCTCCTATCTGACGGCGAACCCTGCGAAGATCACCGCGGTGGACCTCAACCCGGCGCATATCGCGCTCAACCGGCTCAAGCAGCAGGCGGCGCTGCGGCTGCCGGACTATGAGTCCTTCCATCGTTTCTTCGGCCTCGCCAACCGGCCGGAGAATATCGGCGCGTACAAGACCTATCTGCGCGGTAACCTGGACGAGACGTCGCGCGCCTATTGGGAAGGCCGCGCCCCCAACGGCGTGCGCCGGATCAACGGCTTCAAGACCGGCTTTTACCGCCAGGGCCTGCTCGGCCGGCTGATCGGCTTCGTCCACTGGCTGGCGCATCGCTACGGGATCGATCCCAAGGAAATCCTCGCGGCGAAGACCATCGAGGAGCAGCGCCACATCTTCGAGACGCGCTTCGCGCCGTTCTTCGACAAGAAGCTGCTGCGCTGGATGGTTGACCAGCCCGCGGCGCTGTTCGGCTTCGGCATCCCGCCGGCGCAGTACGACCTGCTCAAGGTGGACGACCAGGAAGGCATCACCGGCGCGCTGCGCAGCCGCCTGCGCAAGCTCGCCTGCGACTTCGACCTCAAGGACAATTTCTACGCCTGGCAGGCCTTCGGCCGCGGCTATGGCGAGCATGAGGGCGCGCCGCTGCCGCCCTATCTCGAGCGCAAGAATTACGAGCTGGTTCGTGACCGCGCTAACCGCGTCGAGATCCGCCACACCAACTATGCCGATTATCTCGAGTCGATGCCGGCCCAGTCGCTCGATCGCTACATCCTGCTCGACGCGCAGGACTGGATGACCGACGAGCAGCTCACCCGCATCTGGACCGAGATCACCCGCACGGCGAAGCCCGGCGCGCGCGTGCTGTACCGCACCGCTGCGGTGCCGGACGTGGTGCGTGGCCATATCCCCGACGAGCTGATGAATCAGTGGCAGTATGAGGACCAGGCCAAGCTCGACGACTGGACCCGCCGCGACCGTTCGTCGGTGTACGGCGCGATCCATGTCTGGACGCTGAAGCCGCACGCATGAGCGGGCAGGCGGGGGCGGGCGACCAGAAGGGGCTGATGGATGCGACCTATGCGCTCCATCGCCACTTCTACGATCTCACGCGCAAATTCTATCTGCTCGGCCGCGACCGGCTGATCCACGAGTTCGCGCCGCCCGCGGGCGGCACGGTGCTGGAGGTCGGCTGCGGCACCGCGCGCAACCTGATCGTCGCCGCGAAGCGCTGGCCCAATGCGCGCTTCCACGGCTTCGATATCAGCGAGGCGATGCTGGATACCGCGCGCAAGTCGGTGGCCAAGCACGGCCTCTCAGACAAGATCACGCTGGCGCAGGGCGATGCCGGCGCGTTCGATGTCGGCGCGCTGTTCGGGCTCGCCCAAGTCGACCGCGTGTTCATGAGCTACACGCTGTCGATGATCCCGCCCTGGAAGGAAGCGATCGCCCTGGGCGCCAAGGCGCTCGCGCCGGGCGGCAGCCTGCACATCGTCGACTTCGGGCAATATGAGCGCCTGCCCGGCTTCGCCAAGCGGTTCCACTTCAAGGAACTCAACGCCTTCCACGTCTATCCCCGCGCCGATCTGCGCGCGGTGGTGGAGGCCATCGCGGCGGAGCAGGGAATGACGGCCGAGTTCCGCTCGTCGCTGCGCGGCTATACCTGGAGCGCGGTGCTCAGGCGGCCGGGCTGAGCGGTATCACCCTCGACTGAGCGCGCTTACGCCGCCAGTCGCAGTTCCAGCCGGCCCCAGATCTCGACCAGCGCGTCCACCAGCTCGCGCATCATCGTCTCGTCGTGCGAAGGGCCCGGCGTGAAGCGCAGCCGCTCGGTGCCGCGCGGCACGGTGGGGTAGTTGATCGGCTGGACGTACACGCCGTATTCGGCGAGCAGCACGTCGCTGATCTTCTTCGCCTTCACCGGATCGCCCACCATCAGCGGCACGATGTGGGTGGTGGAGGGCAGCACCGGCAGCCCGGCGTCGTTCATCAGCTGCTTGAGCATCGCCGCGGCGGCCTGCTGGCCTTCGCGCTCGACGCTGGAGCTCTTCAGGTGACGCACGCTCGCCAGTGCGCCGGCGACCAGCACCGGCGAGAGCGAGGTGGTGAAGATGAAGCCTGGCGCATAGCTGCGGATCACGTCGATGATCACCTGGTCGGCCGCGATATAGCCGCCCATCACGCCGAACGCCTTGCCCAGCGTTCCCTCGATGATCGTCAGCCGGTCCGCGAGCCCCTCGCGATCCGAGATGCCGCCGCCGCGCGGGCCGTACATGCCGACGGCATGGACCTCGTCGAGATAGGTGAGAGCGTTGTACTTGTCCGCCAGGTCGCAAATCTCGGCGATCGGCGCGATGTCGGCGTCCATCGAATAGACGCTTTCGAAGGCGATCAACTTCGGGACCGGAGGATCGTCGGCGGCGAGCAGCTCTTCGAGATGGGCGAGATCGTTGTGGCGCCACACGCGCTTCTCGCAGCCCGAATTGCGGATGCCGGCGATCATCGAGGCGTGGTTGAGCTCGTCCGAATAGATGATGCAGCCCGGCATCACCTTGGCCAGCGTCGCCAACGTCGCTTCGTTCGAGACATAGCCCGAGGTGAACAGCAGCGCGTTTTCCTTGCCGTGCAGATCGGCCAGCTCGCGCTCGAGATCGATGTGGTAATGGGTGTTGCCGCCGATGTTGCGGGTGCCGCCGGAGCCGGCGCCGACATCGTGGAGCGCCTCTTCCATCGCCGCGATCACCTTGGGGTGCTGGCCCATCGCGAGATAGTCGTTCGAGCACCACACCGTGATCGGCTTCGGCCCGTTATGTCCGGCGAAGCAGCGCGCATTGGGGAACATCCCCTTGTTGCGCAGGATGTCGATGAAGACCCGGTAACGCCCCTCGGCATGGAGGCGGTCGATGGCCTGGGTGAAGACCCGCGTATAGTCGATCGCGGGCGCTGGGGCGTCTTGGCGCTGCATGGAAACCGTCTCTACGCCTTAATTTTCAGCAATTCTAGCACGTGAACCACCGTATAGGATCGGGATTGCGTCTGGGGCAGAGGCCGGGCGGTCTCTGCCTGGAAGATAGGCGATGTACGCCGCAGAAGCAGCATGTCGGCCTGATGAAGATTCTCCCTGTCGGTGATCGACACTTGCGCAAGATCAGAGATCGGAAGCGTCGCTTGTGGTAAAGAAATCGTATCGCGGACGACTCGGGGCGCCAGCATGTCCGCGGCTGGGAGACGATCGATCTCCCGCTAGGCATCGGAGAGCGGCCCATGGCGAAGAACGACATCGAATATTTCGAACGACGCGCGCGGCAGGAGCGCGAGCGTGCGGGCAAGTGCGACGACAGCAGCGCGCGGCGCGTGCACGAGGAAATGGCCGACCGCTACACCGCCAAGATTGCGGTGCGCGATCCGCAGACGGTGCTCGGCGACTTCGCCTGAGGCTTACAGCGTTTCGATTCGGCTGAGCCCGTAGCGGGCGAGCGTAGGCGCAAGCGCATCGGCGCGATGGTCGCGCGCGGTGAACACGGCGCGACCGGGGGGCAGATCGGCGGGCCAGCTCTGTTCGCGGGTGAGATAGGCGACTCGCCGGGCGATGCCCGGGCCGCCATCGACGAACTTCATGCCTTCCGGCGCCACTGCGCGCATCTCGGGCTCCAGCAGCGGGAAATGGGTACATGCATTGACGATCACGTCGATGCGGTCGCCGCCGGGCTGGTGGAACAAGCCGTCGAGTTCGTTGGCGATCACCTCGGGCGCGATCGCCTCGCCTGCCAGCTTCGCTTCGGCGAGCTCGACCAGCGCCGCCGAGCCGTGGCGCAGCACAGTGCAGTCTCCGGCGAAGCGTGCCGCCAGATCATCGACATAGGGCTGGCGGACGGTCGCCGCGGTGCCGAGCACGCCGATGGTGCGGGTGCGGCTGGTCTCCGCCGCGGGCTTGATCGCCGGCACGGTGCCGACGATCGGCAGGTCGAGTGCGGCGCGGACGTGCTGGAGCGCGATCGTCGAGGCAGTGTTGCAGGCGATCACGATCAGCCGGGGATCATAGCGCTCCGCCAGCCGTCCGAGCAGCGCCGGCACCCGCGCGGCGATCTCCGCCTCGCTCTTGGTGCCATAGGGAAAGCCCGCCGAATCGGCGACATAGACCAGCGGCGCCTGGGGCAGCAGCGCGGTGGTGGGCCCGAGCACCGACAATCCGCCGACACCGGAATCGAAGAACAGCACGGGACGACGATCGGCCATGCCGCCGCCATGGCCGAGGCGCGCCGCCAGCGTCAACAACAGGACCCGCCTGCACGCTGATGCAGATCATTGCGTTCGGGTAAGGGATGCGGCTAAACGGAGGAACGAAAGGGGGCCGCATTGCCCACGGAAGTTCCATGGATGGCCCCTGCCGGGGCCTTGTTGCTCGGTTATCTGCTCGGTTCGATCCCATTCGGGGTGCTGCTTACGCGCGCCGCGGGGGCGGGGGACCTGCGCCAGATCGGATCGGGGAATATCGGCGCGACCAACGTGCTGCGTACCGGCCGCAAGGGCCTGGCGGCGGCGACGCTGCTGCTCGACATGGCCAAGGGCGCGGTGGCGGTGTTGCTTGCCGCTGCCTTCCTGCCCGGCACCGAAGCGCTGGCGGCAACGGCAGCGTTCATCGGCCATTGCTATCCGGTGTGGCTCAAGTTCCGCGGCGGCAAGGGCGTGGCGACGCTGATGGGCGTGGTGCTGGCGCTCTACTGGCCCTCCGGGCTTGTCTATGCCGCAGTGTGGCTGGGGTTGCTGGCGACGGTGCGCATTTCCTCGGTCTCCGGCATGGCGGCGGCGGTGAGCGCGCCGGTGAGCGCGGCGTTCTTCGGCCGGCTCGATCTGGTGCTGATGCTGCTCGCGCTGGCGCTGATCGTGCTGTGGAAGCACCGCGAGAATATCGACCGGCTTCTCAGCGGCGCCGAACCCAGGGTCGGCAGCAAGCGTGGCTGACGGGCGGGAGCCGCGGCTGAGGCTGCTGCGCTCCGCCAATGTCGGTCCCGTCACCTATGCCCAGCTGATCGCCCGCTTCGGCACCGCCGAGGCGGCGTTGGAGGCGCTGCCGATGCTCGCCGCGCGTGGAGGCGGGCGGGCGCCGCAGATCGCTGATGCCGGCGCGGTGCGGCGCGAGATCGCCGCGGTCGAGCGGCTCGGTGCGCGCTATCTGTTTCTCGACGATCCTGCCTATCCGCCGCTCCTTGCCGAGCTGGACAATGCGCCGCCGGCGCTGATCCTGCGCGGCGACACGGCGCTGCTGGAGCGGCCCTGCGTCGCCATGGTCGGCGCGCGCAACGCCTCGGCGGCGGCGTGCCGTTTCGCGCGCCAGCTCGCCATCGGGCTGGTCGAGCAGGGCGCCACCGTAGTCTCCGGCCTCGCCCGGGGCATCGATACCGCCGCGCATCAGGGATCGCTCGCGGGCGGTACGGTCGGCGTGATCGCCAGCGGCATCGATATCGTTTTCCCGCCCGAAAATGCCGAACTGCAGGCGCGGGTCGCGCGCCAGGGCCTGCTCGTCACCGAACAGCCGCCGGGTACCGAGCCGCTGGCGCGCTTCTTCCCGGCGCGCAACCGCATCATCGCCGGGCTGTCGCTCGGCACGGTGGTGGTCGAAGCGGCGCCGCGTTCGGGCAGCCTGATCACCGCGCGGATCGCGGCGGAGGCAGGGCGCGAGGTGATGGCGGTGCCCGGCTCGCCGCTCGACCCGCGCGCGCAGGGGTGCAATCTGCTGATCCGCGAGGGCGCGACCCTCGTCCAATCGGCGGACGATATCTGGGAGCAGGTGCGACCGATCGACTCGCGAGTGGTGCGGTCGCCGGGCGCGCGCTTCGACCCGCCGCCGCCGGAGGATGCCAGCGATGCCGAGCGTCGGCGCGTGACGGAGCTGCTCGGCCCGGTACCAGTCGGCGTCGACGAACTGATCCGCCAGTCCGGCTGCGCGCCCGCGGTGGTGCAGACGGTGCTGCTGGAACTCGAACTGGCGGGGCGCCTCGATCGGCACGCCGGCGCGCGGGTGTCGCTGCGTTAGGCGTTCAGCGCAGCCCGAAGGCCTGCAGATAATAGGCGCCGACGCCATCGCCGATCAGCAGCTGCCCGGGGCCCAGTCGCCCGACCAGATAGGCGGCGCCGACCAGCAACGACGCCACGACCGACAGGGTGGCCAGCGCGGCCGTCCAGCGCGGACCGGGGGCCAGGCCGCCGCGGCCGGCAAGGATCAGGCCGGAAAAGGCGAGGAACTCGAAGAACGGGTAGAAATCGAGCCGGTAGCGGAAGTTCATGCTCACCGCGCACAGCATCAGCCCGGCGGGGATCGCCAGCCCCAGCGCAACCGCGATGCCGCGCGCCCGGTCGGCGCTCGCACAGCGTGCCCAGCCAAGGAGCGCCAGCGCGCCGAGCAGCAGCAGCAGCGGATCGGTCAGCAGGAAGCTGCTCGGCGGCAGCTCGGCGGCGTCGATCCACTTCGAACGGGTGGCTTCCAGCAGCAGCTGGCCGTCGGCACCGTGCAGCACCCAGACCGGCGCGAAATAATAGACGAGCCCGAACGGCACCCGGTGGAGGTTGAACAGCCCCTGTTCGGCCATCCGCACCATCCGGTCCGGATACCAGGCGTTGTAATTATAGTGATGATAGTCGGCGAAGGTGAATGGATTGCCCCAGCGCCCGATATTCACCCCGGCGGTGACCAGGCCCAACAGTGCCAGCAGCAGCACCGGCAGGGCTGCGGCGCCAAGCCAACTGCGCAGATCCGCGCGGCACCGCACCGTCTCGACGAGCAGCACGCCACCGAACGCTGCGACCAGCCCGATGCCGAGCGACACGCGGGTCAGCATCGCCAGGCCCGCGGTCAGCGCCATCACCAGCAATGCCTTGCGGCCAAGCCCGTGCAGCTGGGCATGAATCGCCGCCGCGACGAACACGGCGCCCCATAATGCCGCCCAAAGGCACACTTCCTGGTAGAGGCTGAACCGCAGGAAGCAGGTCTGCGCGCCGGACAGCACCAGCACCACGCCCATGGCCTTGCCGAGCCATGCGGGCAGGTCGGGCACCGCGTCGCGGATCAGCCGCAGTGTCCAGAGCTTGGTCGCCACCATGCCTGCGAGTGCGACGAGGCAGAAGCCGAGGGTGAAGTCGAGCGTGCGCCAATGGGGGAAGATCGTCATCGGCAGCCGCAACAGGGCCGGCATTATTCCCCAATAGGCCATGACCTGGCCGTGGACGGTGAATCCCTCGCGCTCGACGATCGCGGGGTCGACATCGAATCGACCCCGCAGCAGATGATCGAGCATCGAATTGAAGGTGAGGTCGAGCGGGTGCACTTCGCGCGGCACCAGTGCCAGCGCGTAGCAGCCCAGGATGATCAGCAGGGCGATCAGCAGCGGGCGGACGATGCGGCGAGCCGGGAAAGGGCGGACGGGCATGCCGCGCCTTTGCCCCGCGCGGCCGCAGGCTGCAAGCGAACGCGCTCCCGAGGCGGCCCGACGCTACGGCGCCCGGCCCGCAGCCGACAGTTGCAAGGTGTTGCAACTTTGCCACGGTCGTGCAGGTTTTGTGCCGCGGTGCGGAAACCTTTTGCCAATGGCGGGTTTTCGGCCAAGGCAAAAACCCTCCAATCCAAGGGAAGTATTCGTATGCGTTCAGCGTTTCTCGTCGCCATCGCGGCACTCGGTTTCACCGCCACGGCCGCTCAGGCCCAGGATGCCACCACCAGCAGCAACGGCACCAGCTTCCGTGGCATCCGCATCGAAGCCAATGCCGGTGGCGATCGCTTTCAGTCGCAGGGCATCCATAACGACAAGTTCGGCTATGGCGGCACCGTCGGCTTCGACGGCCAGATCGGCGATCGTATCGTGATCGGCGCCGAAGGCAGCTACTGGCGCGCCAGCGACTGGACCGAGAATTGCTCGGCAGGCACGCAGGGCGGTTCGGTCTGCCACAAGTCGTTCGACGAATATGGTGCTGCCGTGCGCGCCGGTGTGCTCGCCACCCCGCAGCTGCTGGTGTTCGCCAAGGGCGGCTATGTGAGCAACGAACAGCGCAAGCGCTTCGATGCGCCCGCTGGCCAGACGTCGTACTACGACCACTTCCGCACCGACGGCTATCAGGTCGGCGGCGGCGTCGAATATTCGTTCACCGGCGAGCAGACCCGCATGCCGGTCTATGCGAACGTCCAGTATGTCTATTCGGCGTATAACGACCACACCGCGCGTCAGCGCGTGATGGCCGGCGTGGGCATCCGCTTCAAGTAAGCGCACGCCAATCGATGGATGGGGGTCGGGCACCGCGATGGTGGTGCCCGACCCTTTGTCGTGGATGGGGCTGGCAAGTCGCCGCCTGCGCCCTACATGCCGCCGGCAAGACCCTCCCGAGGAGACATGAGCATGGCCGACGCCCCCGATCCCGCCAACAACCTTCCCGCCGGCTATGTGCCGCCCCAGGTTTGGGAATGGGCGCCGGGCAATGGCGGACAGTTTGCCAACATCAACCGGCCGGTCTCGGGCGCGACCCACGAGAAGGAACTGCCGGTCGGCCGCCACCCGATCCAGCTTTATTCGCTCGGAACGCCCAATGGGCAGAAGGTGACGATCCTGCTCGAGGAACTGCTCGCCGCGGGCCATGCGGGCGCCGAGTATGACGCCTGGAAGATCAATATCGGCGAGGGCGATCAGTTCGGCAGCGGCTTCGTCGCGATCAATCCGAACTCGAAGATCCCGGCGATGGTCGACCATTCGATCACGCCTGCGCTGCCGATCTTCGAGAGCGGCGCGATGATGATCCATCTCGCCGAGAAGTTCGGCGCCTTCCTGCCGACCGAGACGGCCGAGCGCGCGCAGACGCTCAGCTGGCTGATGTGGCAGATGGGTTCGGCGCCGTTCCTCGGCGGCGGCTTCGGCCATTTCTTCGCCTATGCGCCGATCAAGATCCAATATGCGATCGATCGCTACGCCATGGAGGCCAAGCGCCAGCTCCACGTGCTCGACACGCATCTGGCGAACAACCGCTACATGGTGGGCGACACCTACACCATCGCCGACATGGCGATCTTCCCCTGGTACGGCGCGGTGGTGCGCGGCGAGACCTATGCCGGAGCGGACGTGTTCCTTAACGCCCAGGAATATCCGAATGTGCTGCGCTGGGCCGCCGAGATCGCCGAGCGCGAGCCGGTGCGGCGCGGGCGGCTGGTCAATCGCGGTGTTGGGCCTGAGGACCAGCGGGTTCCCGAGCGGCACGATGCGAAGGACATTGATGTGGTGCTCGAGCGGATGCGGGCCACCGCCTGACCGCGCGCTTGCCCCTCCCGGTCGCGGGAGGGGTGTTAGCGGCGCGAACGAGCGGCTTGACGCGCCGCAGCGGCCCCCCCCACCTTACACGCGTACACGTAGGGATCGATCGAACACCTCATGCAGCTTGTCATCGTCGAGTCGCCCGCCAAGGCGAAAACCATCGAGAAGTATCTCGGCAAGGATTACCGCGTCCTGGCCAGCTATGGCCATGTCCGCGATCTGCCAGCCCGCGACGGGTCGGTGAACCCCGAAGAATCGTTCGCGATGGAATGGGAGACCTATGCGGACAAGTCGAAGCAGCTGAAGGCGATCACCGACGAGGCCAAGAAGGCCGATCGCCTGATCCTCGCGACCGACCCTGATCGCGAAGGCGAGGCGATCAGCTGGCACGTCCAGGAAGTGCTGCGGCTGAAGAAGGCGCTCCCCAAGGAGGTCGAGCGCGTCACCTTCAACGCGATCACCAAGCCGGCGATCCTCCACGCGATGCAGCATCCGCGCGAGCTGGATACCGACCTGATCGACGCCTATCGAGCCCGGCGCGCGCTGGACTATCTGGTGGGCTTCACGCTCTCGCCGGTGCTGTGGCGCAAGCTGCCCGGCGCCAAGTCGGCCGGTCGCGTCCAGTCGGTGGCGCTGCGGCTGATCGTCGGACGCGAGCGCGAGATCGAAAGCTTCGTCGCGCAGGAATATTGGTCGGTCATCGCCGATATGGAATCGGACGGCACGCCGTTCCAGGCCCGCCTCGTCAAGT
The DNA here is from genome assembly GCF_052045505.1 of Sphingomonas sp. 22176. NCBI lineage: Bacteria > Pseudomonadati > Pseudomonadota > Alphaproteobacteria > Sphingomonadales > Sphingomonadaceae > Sphingomonas > Sphingomonas sp. 22176. The sequence continues at coordinate 1,173,707 of NZ_JBQEPL010000001.1, forward strand.
GGAAGGGCGAGAAGATCGACCGGCTCTCGATCGGCGACCAGGGCAGCGCCGAGGCCGCCAAGCAGGCGGTCGAGGAAGGCCGCTTCACCGTGGTCGCGGTCGAGACCAAGCCGGCGTCGCGCAACCCGCCGCCGCCCTTCACCACCTCGACCCTGCAGCAGGAAGCGGCGCGCAAGCTCGGCTTCTCGGCCAGCCACACCATGCGGATCGCGCAGGCGCTCTACGAGGACGGCGCGATCACCTATATGCGTACCGACGGTGTCCAGATGGACCCCTCGGCGATCCAGGCGGCGCGCAAGGCGGTGGCCGATCGCTATGACGGCAGCTACGTGCCGGACAAGCCGCGCCAGTACCAGACCAAGGCGAAGAACGCCCAGGAAGCCCACGAGGCAATCCGCCCGACCGATTTCGGCAAGGACCGGGCCGGCTCGGGCGACCATGCCAAGCTCTATGACCTGATCTGGAAGCGCGCGCTCGCCGGCCAGATGGCCTCGGCGCGGATGGAGCGCACGACGGTCGATCTGGCGGACGGCACCGGCCAGCACGGCCTGCGCGCTACCGGCCAGGTGGTGCTGTTCCCCGGCTATCTCGCGCTCTACGAAGAGGGCAAGGACGACGAGGGCGACGAGGACAGCCGCCGCCTGCCGCGCATGTCCGAAGGCGCGTCGCCCGCCAAGAAGGCGGTCAGCGCCGAGCAGCACTTCACCCAGCCGCCGCCGCGCTTCTCCGAAGCCTCGCTGGTCAAGCGGCTGGAAGAGCTCGGCATCGGTCGCCCGTCGACCTATGCCTCGATCATCCAGGTGCTCAAGGACCGCGCCTATGTGCGGGTGGAGAAGAACCGCTTCTTCGCCGAGGAGAGCGGCCGCCTGCTGACCGCGTTCCTCGAGCGCTTCTTCGAGAAGTACGTGTCGTTCGACTTCACCGCGGAGCTGGAGGAGGAGCTGGACGACGTCTCCGGCGGTCGTGCCGCCTGGCAGGCGGTGCTGGAAGCCTTCTGGCGCGACTTCAAGCCGCGCACCACCGAGGTGATGGAGCAGAAGCCCTCCGACATCACCGCGGCGCTCGACCAGTTTCTCGAGCCGTATCTGTTCCCCGCCAAGGCGGACGGCAGCGACCCGCGGCTCTGCCCGAATTGCGGCGTCGGCAAGCTGGCGCTGCGCGGTGGCCGATTCGGTGCGTTCGTGGCGTGCTCCAACTATCCCGAGTGCAAGTACACGCGGCGCTTCGGCCAGCCGGGCGGCGAAGGGTCTGAGGACACCGGGCCGGAAGTGCTGGGGCAGGACCCCGAGACGGGGCTCAATGTCGAGCGCAAGTCGGGCCGGTTCGGGCCGTATATCCAGCTCGGCGAGGGCAAGGATGCCGCGCGCGCGTCGATTCCCAAGGACGTCGATCTCGATCTCGAATGGGCGCTCAAGCTGCTGAAGCTGCCGCGCACGATCGGCAACCATCCCGAGACGGGCAATCCGATCACCGCTTCGATCGGCCGCTATGGCCCGTATCTGGCGCATGACGGCAAGTACGCCCGGCTGCAGTCGACCGCCGAGGTGTTCGAGACCGGCATGAACGCGGCAGTGGTCAAGCTGGCCGAAGCGGCGGCGGGTGGCGGTCGCCCGGCGCGCGGCGCGGCGCGGGAGCCGCTGAAGGTCTTCGGCAAGCATCCGCGCACCGACGCCGAGATCAAGCTGATGGAAGGCCGCTACGGCGCCTACCTCACCGACGGCGAAACCAACGCTACGCTGCCCAAGACGATCGACAAGGACGCGCTGACCCTGGAGGAAGCCGCCCAGCTGATCGACGCCAAGGCGGCGCAGGGTCCGGCCAAGGGCAAGGCGAAGAAGAAGGCGCCGGCGAAGAAGGCTGCGGCGAAGAAGCCGGCGGCCAAGGCTGCGGCGGGCGAGAAGGCCACTGCGGCCAAGAAGCCTGCCGCCAAGAAGGCGCCGGCGAAGAAGAAGGCGGCGGAGTAAGGCTTCGTACCTTAAGCCCTGCCGCAAAATTCCCCTCCCGCTTGCGGGAGGGGCTAGGGGAGGGTGCGACGTGGAGGTTCTTTCTTCACCGGCGGCGCCCGCTAGCCTCTCACACCCTCCCCCGACCCCTCCCGCAAGCGGGAGGGGAGCGAAGGCGATGAGGCTCGGGGCTTGAGAAGCTGACACGCTTTCGGCTGGCATTTCGCCCGAAAAGCCCCCACATCGCGAGCATGGCTCTGCCACCTCCTTCGATCATCCGCGTCATCGACCTTGAGACCACCGGCGACAAACCGCCCCTGCACGCCGTCTGCGAGATCGGCTGGCAGGATGTAGCGCTGGGCGCCGACGGCCGTTGGGAACTGCAGGGCGAGGGCGGCAACCGCCTCGTCAATCCCGGCCGCGGCATCCCGCCGCTGACCATGGCGATCCACCATATCCGCGACGAGGATGTGGCCGACGCGCCCTATTGGCACGACGTCGCCCGTCCGATCCTCGATCCCTGGCCGCGCCGCGTCGCGCTTGCAGCGCACCGTGCCACCTTCGAGGAGCAGTTCTGCACGCCCGCGCTCACCCGCGGCGCCGACTGGATCTGCACCTGGAAATGCGCGCTGCGGCTGTGGCCGGACAGCCCCGGCTTCTCCAACCAGATGCTGCGCTACTGGCGTCGCCCCGAGGGTATGGAGCATGAGCGCGGCCTGCCCGCGCACCGCGCCTTTCCGGACGCCTATGTCACCGCGTTTCACCTGCGCGACATGCTCAACGAGGCGAGCGTGGCGCAGCTGATCGAATGGTCCAGCCAGCCGGGGCTGCTGCCGCGCGTCCGCTACGGCCCCGATCGCGGCAAGGAATGGAGCGAGATCTCCGACGATTCGCTCGAAGGCTTCCTCACCGATCGCGACGAGGATGTTCGGTTTACCGCCGAGACCGAGCTGTCGCGCAGGCGCGGCGGCGCGCCCGTGGGGCGGGGGAGTTCGACGCAGCGGCTGCTGTTCTAAGATCCTCCCCCGGAGGGGGAGGGGGACCGCCGCCGAAGGCGGTGGTGGAGGGGTGTCCCCGCTGTAGGGCAATACACTCCACCGCCGGTTACACCCCTCCGTCGCGCTACGCGCGCCACCTCCCCTTGCAGGGGAGGATTGAAAGAGGCTCCCACCTGCGAAAGGTTGGCCCCTTTGGGGTTCCGCTAGGGCATCCCCTCCGCTAGGAGGCCAGGCGATGACCCGCAGCGACCAAGCCCCTGCCGGCCGGCTCGACGGCCGTGAGCACCGCTTTGCGCTGCGCGTCTATTTTGAGGACACCGATCTCACCGGCGTCGTCTATCATGCCAATTACCTGCGCTACATGGAACGTGCCCGGTCGGACATGCTCGATCGCGCGGGCATCGACCAGCGCGCGGTGTTCGAGGCGGGCGGCGGGGCCTATGCGGTCGCCGGGCTCGACATCCGCTACCGCGCGCCGGCGAAACTCGGCGACACGCTGGTGGTTGTGAGCAGACTGATCCGATTGCGCGCCGCCGTCGTCACTATTCAGCAACGAGTCATGCGGGACGAAACCATAGTCGCCGACGCAACCGTGGAGGTGGCGTTCGTCGCTCCCGGCGGTCGCCCGCGGCGGCAGCCGGCCGAGTGGCTGGCCGCGTTTGAACCGCTCGTGTGGAAGGAAAGTTAAGCGCCCATGCCGTCCGTCTCAACCGGTGCCGTCCTGTCGCCGATCCATCTGTTCCTGGAAGCCGACATCGTCGTGAAGCTGGTCATGATCGGCCTGCTGCTCGCCAGCCTGTGGACCTGGACGATCATCGTCGGCTTCGCGCTGAAGGTCAGCGGCCTGCGCAAGGAGATGCAGCGCTTCGAGACCGAATATCGCGAGGCCGATGACTTCGACGAGTTCCACCGCCGCGCTGCCGGCCGCGACCAGCCGATCGCGCGCGTGTTCGCGGCAGGCGTCAGCGAATGGCGCCGCTCGACCGCGGGCAAGACGATCGACCGCGAAGGCACGCGCGAGCGCCTCGCCACCGCGATGGGCGCCACCGTCGCGATGGAGATCGACCGCCTCTCGGATCGTCTGAACTTCCTCGCCACCGTGGGTTCAGTCGCGCCGTTCGTGGGCCTGTTCGGCACCGTGTGGGGCATCATGCGCAGCTTCACCGGCATCGCCGCGGCGCAGAGCTCGTCGCTCGCCGTCGTCGCGCCGGGCATTGCCGAGGCGCTGTTCGCCACCGCGATCGGTCTGTTCGCCGCCATCCCGGCGGTGATCGCGTACAACCGCTACAGCCATGCCGTGAACCGCGTCGAGGCGCGGCTCAATCGCTTCGCCGACGGCTTCCACGCGACGCTCAGCCGTCGCCTGGAGATGGAGGGCTAAGCCGATGGGCATGCACCTCCCTTCCGGCAAAGGCCGCGGCCGCCGCACGCCAATGGCCGAGATCAACGTCACGCCGCTCGTCGACGTGATGCTCGTGCTGCTGATCATCTTCATGGTCACCGCGCCGCTGCTCACCGCCGGCGTGCAGGTGAACCTGCCCGAGAGCCGCGCCAAGGCGCTCGACCAGGAGCAGAAGCCCGTCCAGATCTCGATCGACGACAAGGGCCAGGTGTTCATCGACAATGATGCGGTGAGCGATGCCGAGCTGCCGGCCAAGCTGGAAGCGATCGCGGCCAAGAAGGGCCCCGACGGCAAGCCCGCCGCCATCTATCTGCGCGGCGATACGGCGCTGGGTTACGGCAAGGTGATGCGGGTGATGGGCGAGCTCAACCAGGCCGGCCTCAACAAGGTGTCGCTGCTCACCGAACCGAGCGACCAGCGCTGAAGTGAGCGAGACCATGGACCGTAGCGAGCGGATCGGGCTCGGCGTTTCCATCGTGGCGCATGCCGCGGTGTTCGCCGCGCTGGCGCTCAGCTTCGCGAAGACGCCGCCGCAGGAGCCGCCCAAGGCGATTCCGATCGACATCTCGCTCGCCGACAAGGTGGGGCTGGAAAGCAGCGCGCCGGTGCCGAGCCAGGAGGAACTGGCGGCCAAGAAGTCGCCGGTCGAGGCGCCGGTCGAGCCCGAGGCCGCGCCGCCGCCCTCCCCGGAACCGCAGCCGCAACCCAAGCCGCAGCCCGCGCCGCCACAGCCCCAGCCGGCCCCGCAGCCCAAGCCGCAGCCGCCCAAGCCTGAGCCCAAGCCAAAGCCCGCGCCGGCGGAGAAGCCGCAGCCCAAGCCCAAGCCGGCGCCTGCCGAAAAGCCGCAACCGGCCAAGCCCGCCAAGCCGGCGAAGCCGGCGCCGCCGTCCAAGGCTGCGCCTGCCAAGCCTAGCAACGCGCCGTCGCACAGCGCGGCGACGGGCAGCGAGCGTCGCCCGGTGAAGCCGACCGGCAACCTGGCCGGGCTCGATCTCGGCCGCTCGAACAACAAGACCAACAGCACCGCGCTGCAGAACCCCGGCAGCAAGGCTTCGGCCCAGGACGTGGCCAGCTTCCGCGGCGTGATCGCACGGCAGATCCAGCCCTGCGCCAACCGCCAGGTCACCCCCGGGCCCGGCGCCGAGCGCATCCGCGTGCTGCTGCGGGTAAACTTCAATCCGGATGGCTCGCTGGCGGGCGATCCGGACATTACCGGCATACAGGGGAACGATGCGACCAATGGTCGGTATGTGGAGCGAGTGAAGGACCTGGCGATCGCCACCTTCAAGGGCTGCACGCCGATCCACGGGCTGCCCGCCAATCTCTACGCCGTGCCGAGCGGCTGGAAGAGCCTGGCGTTCAGCTACAAGCTGCCTGGATGAGGATGAAGCGATGAAACTGAAGATTGCGGCCCTTGCGACGGTCTGCCTCGCGGCCACCGCGCACGCCCAGACGACTCCGCCGCCGCCGATCGCCAACAGCCCCGAGGCGCAGGCCCAGGCAGCGCAGCCGGCGCAGCAGGGCGGCGCGCAGCCGGTGATCGACATCGTCGGCGGCATCTCCGCGCCGATGCCGATCGCCATCCCTGCGATGCCGACTTCGGCGGTGATGGACACGCCCGCCGGCTCGACCGACGTGCTCGGCCAGAAGCTCGCCGACATCATCACCAACGATCTGCGCGGCTCGGGGCTGTTCACGCCGGTGCCGCCGGCGCAGCTGCGCACCGTTTCCTTCCCCGAGGTGACCGCGCCCGCCTATGACTATTGGGGCGGCACCGGCGCGCAGTCGCTGGTGCAGGGCTATGTCCGCGCCAATTCCAACGGCACGCTGACGGTCGGCTGCTATCTGTACGACGTCTCTTCCAAGGTGGAGCTGATTCGGCAGGGCTTCGTCGTCTCGCCGGGCGAATGGCGCCGTGCGGGCCACAAGTGCGCCGATGCGATCTATTCGCGGCTGACCGGCGAAGGCCCCTATTTCGATACGCAGGTCGTCTATATCGCCGAGAGCGGCCCCAAGAACCACCGCCGCAAGCAGCTGGCGATCATGGATCAGGACGGCGCGAACCACCGCTTCCTCACCAACGGCCAGTCGATCGTGCTGACCCCGCGCCTCAGCCCCAAGCTCAATGCGATCCTCTACATGAGCTTCGAGCGCGACCGCCCGTCGATCCACATCTACGATCTGGCCTCGCGCCAGGACCGCACCCTGGTCGCCAACGTGGCGCTCAACTTCGCGCCGCACTGGTCGCCGGATGCGCGCTGGGTGGTGTTCTCGATGGCGGTGGGCGGCAATACCGACATCTATCGCGTGCCGGCTAGCGGCGGCACCCCGCAGCGGCTGACCACCTCGCCGGGCATCGATACGGGCGGGTCCTACTCGCCCGACGGCTCCAAGATCGTGTTCGAAAGCGATCGCGGCGGCACCCAGCAGCTCTATGTGATGAATGCGGACGGCTCCAACCAGCACCGGATCAGCTTCGGCGGCGGGCGCTATGCGGCGCCGGCGTGGAGCCCGCGCGGGGACCAGATCGCATTCACCCGCATGGGCGGCGGCGCGTTCCGCATCGGCGTGATGAACCCCTCGGGCGGCGGCGAGCAGCTGCTCACCAACAGCTGGGGCGACGAAGGCCCGAGCTGGGCGCCCAATGGCCGCGTCATCATCTTCTTCCGCTCCGCGCAGGGATCGGGGCGCCCCGACCTGTGGACGGTCGACCTCACCGGCCGCGCAACGCGAAAAGTGCCGACGCCGCTCGACGGCTCGGATCCAAATTGGGGTGCCGTGCGTCCCTGATACCAAGTAGAAACTCTAGCGTAACGAATGCGCGGCATGCGCGACCAGTGACAAGGAGGATTTCATGACCAAGCTCGTTCCCAGTCTGATGCTCGGCGTAGCGCTCATCGCCACCGCGGCCTGCTCGAAGAAGCCGCCGAAGGAGCTGCCGCCCGCGCCGACCGAGACCCCGGCGCCGAGCCAGCCCTATGGCAATGGCGAGACGACGCAGGCGACGCCGCTCTCCGAGCAGTTCCGCCGCGAGGTGACGAGCGACACGATCCACTTCGGCCTCGACCAGTATGACGTCGACCAGCAGTCGCGCACGATCCTCGACAGCCAGGCGAAGTGGCTGGTCGCGCACCCGAACGTGCGCATCACGCTGGAAGGGCACTGCGACGAGCGCGGCACCCGCGAATACAACCTCGCGCTGGGCGATCGCCGCGCCAACGCCGCGAAGAACTATCTCGCCGCGCAGGGCGTCTCGGCCGATCGCATCACGACGATCAGCTACGGCAAGGAACGCCCTGTCGCGATGGGTTCGGACGAAGCCGCCTGGGCGCAGAATCGCCGTGCGGTGACGCTCGTGCTGAACTGAGTTCGGGCCTGGCACGGAGATCGAGGCCGCCGGGGGACATGCTCCGGCGGCCTTTTTCGTGCCCGCCGAATCCGCTTGTTCGTCCTCCTGATTCGATATAAATATGATATCATAATTCAGGAGGGAAAGATGACGGACGTACGGAGCACCGCACCCGCATTGCGCCAGAGCACCGAGTCGGTGGCGCGCACGGCGAGCGGCTACGGCATGTTGTTGTTCGCGGTGGCGGCGCTGGCCGTGGGCGGGCTGGCCTTCACGCAGATCGATCGACTGCCGGACGGGATGGTGGCCACCTGGATCGTGCTCGCCTCGCTCGTCTTCCTCTTCGTGCTGTGCGGCTTCTACCTGCTCCAACCCAACCAGGCGGCGGCGATCCTGCTGTTCGGCGACTATCGCGGCACCGATCGCACCACCGGCCTGCGCTGGTCCTGGCCGTGGCTGATCAAGACCAAGGTCTCGGTGCGCGCCAACAACATGATTTCGGACAAGATCAAGGTGAACGATCTGCGCGGCAACCCGATCGAGATGGCGGCGCAGGTGGTGTGGCGGGTGACCGACACCGCACAGGCGCTGTTCGACGTCGACGACTATAAGGCGTTCGTGAACGTCCAGATCGAGGCGGCGGTGCGCACGATCGGATCGCGCTACCCCTATGACGATTTCGAGCATCAGGAAGTGACGCTGCGCGGCAACCACGACCAGGTCGGCGGCGAGCTGCGCGCCGAGCTGATCGCGCGGCTGGCGGTGGCGGGCATCACCGTCGACGAATGCGGCTTCACCCATCTCGCCTATGCGCAGGAGATCGCCGGGGCGATGCTGCGGCGCCAGCAGGCCCAAGCGGTGGTCGCCGCGCGGAAGGCGCTGGTCGAAGGCGCGGTGGGCATGGTGGAACTGGCGCTCGACCAGCTCTCGGCCAAGAACGTGGTGGAGCTCGACGACGAGCGGCGTGCGGCCATGGTTTCCAACCTGATGGTGGTGCTGTGCGGCGAGCGCGACACCCAGCCGGTGGTGAATGCCGGTTCGCTCTATCAGTGAGGCCGTGGCGTGAGCGTTCCCCCGCAGAAAAAGGCTTTCCCGCTCCGCCTCGATCCGGCGCTCTACGCCGCGATCGAGCGGAGCGCGGCGACCGACCTGCGCAGCGTCAATGCGCAGGTGGAATGCCTGCTGCGCGAGGCGCTGGCGCGGCGGGGCGTGAAGCTGGCGGATCCGGTGCGGCCCAAGCGCGGCCGCCCGCCCAAGCAGGTGGAAGGAGACGAGGAATGACCGAGAATCGCGCGCGCCCGGGCTTCTGGTTCAAGCCCAAGGCATTCGGCTATGGCGCCACGCCGGTGACGTGGCAGGGATGGCTTGTCGTGGCGCTGTTCATCGTGCTGACGGGGCTGGTCCTGCGCCTCGCGGTGCCACGGCACCCGCTGTTCCTGGCATTGCTGGCGCCGCTGACGCTCGGACTGGTGTGGATCAGCTGGGCGAAGACTGACGGCGACTGGCGCTGGCGGTCCTGAGCCTCAGGCGGCGAGGGCGAAGGCCGGTCCGTCGCCATCGTCGTTCGCAGCCGGCCGTGCGGGCCGGCGGGTCCGCCGCGCGCGGGGCAGGTGACGGCTGAAACGCGCCGCCACCCAATGCCGCAGTCCCTGCACGCGGAGCGTGGCGAACACGGTCACCGCGGTCACCGCGACGTCGAGCAACGTGCCGAGTTCGAGCATGCTGGCGCCCGCGACGATGTCTGGTCCCATCATTCCCAGGAACAGCCGCCCTTCGGCCTCCATCAGCCACAGGATCAGGGCAGCACCGGCAAGCAGCATCAGGACGAGCAGCACCTCGCCGCGCGACCATCGGTTGCACCAGCGGGCAGGGGTCTCGACCAATAGCCGCCGCAGCGTCCGGCCGATCGGCGTTCCGTCCGCCACCAGCAGGGCAAACCAGAACAGCAGCAGCGTCACCTGGATCATCGTGAAGTCCCCCTCCGTTTGCGGTGAGTTGGGGATCGGCGGCGGGATTGCCAGACGGTCGCGCCGAAAATTGCTTCCTCCGCTTCGCTGTTCCGCTTATGTACCCGCCATGCTGCTGCCTGCTTCCCCGCTGCCGCCCGTTTCCCTTCGTCGGGAGCGCTGCCGATGATCGCCCATCTTCGCGGCGCACTGGCGTCCAGCGGCGCCGATCATGCGGTGATCGACGTGAACGGCGTCGGCTATCTGGTCGGCGCCTCGGCCAAGACGCTCGACAAGCTGGGCGCGGTGGGCGAGCAGGTCACCATCCATACCGAGATGCTGGTCAGCGAGGATTCGATCCGGCTGATGGGCTTCGCCACCGCCGACGAGCGCGACTGGTTCAAGCTGCTGACCAGCGTGCAGGGCGTGGGCGCGAAGGTGGCGCTGGCCATCCTCTCGATCCTCGCGCCGGAGGAATTGCGCACCGCCGTCGTCCGCGCCGATTCCGCGACGATCGCGCGCTCGAACGGCGTGGGGCCGAAGCTCGCCCAGCGCATCGTCAACGAGCTGAAGGACAAGGCCGGCGGGCTCGCGCTCGGCGGCGTGGGCGCGGCGGCGGCACCCAGCGGCGGGGCTGGGGCGGATGCGGTGTCGGCAATGCTCAACCTTGGCTTCAAGCCCGCGGAGGCAAGTGCTGCGGTCAACGCCGCCAGCGACGAACTCGGGCCAGCGGCGACGCTCGACGCGCTGGTGCGTCTCGCGCTGCGCAAGGCGGCGAAGTAAGGGACTGTCATGGATATCGAAGTCTCCGCCGAGGCCAAGGACAAGCGCCTCAACCGCCGCGTCGCCGTCACCGTGGTGATTCTCTCGGTCTTCACCGGCGTGGGCGGGATCAAGGACGGCAATATCGTCCAGGCGATGCAGCAGGCGCAGTCGAGCTCGGTCGACCTGTGGAACGAATATCAGGCCACCAAGACCAAGCAGCATCTGGCCGAAACCAGCCGCGCGCAGATCGCCGCGGTGGCGAGCGATGCGGCCAAGGTAGCACCGCTGCTGAAGGGGCTCGACGCCGACATCGCCAAGTACAAGGCGGAGGGCCCCAAGCTCGCCGAGCAGGCCAAGGCGCAGGCGGCGCTGTACGACGCGCTGAACGTGCATGACGACCAGTTCGACGCCAGCGACGCGGCAATCGCCACGGCGATTTCGGTCGCGGCGGTGTCGGCACTGGCGGAGAGCAGCTGGTTGCTGATGGTCGCCTGGGTGTTCGGCGCGTTCGGGCTGTTCATGGGGCTGTGCGGCTTTGCCGGCTGGGGCTTCCATCCCGATGTGCTGAGCACCCTGCTGGGATGAGGGGCGCGATCCCTCTCAATCCTCCCCGGAACGGGGAGGATCTTTTAGATCAGCGGCGTCGGCAGCGGCTCGCCGGCGAAATGCGCGTCGAGATTGGCGAGCACCAGCGCGGCCATCGCTGCGCGCGTTTCTTCCGTCGCGCTGCCCTGATGCGGCGCGAGCACCACCTGCTCCATCGCGCGCAGTGCCTCGGGCACATGCGGCTCGTCGGCGAACACGTCGAGGCCGGCGCCGGCGATGGTGCCTGCCCACAGGGCGTTGATCAGGGCTGCCTCGTCCACCAGGCTGCCGCGCGCGACATTGACCAGCACCCCGGCGGGCCCGAGCTTGTCCAGCACCGCGGCGTCGACGATGTGCGTCGTCGCGTCGGTGCCGGGGGCGGCGAGGATCAGCACGTCGCTCTCCTCCGCCAGGCTGGCGATGTCGGGCAGGTAGCGCCACGGCAGCGATTTGGCGCTGCGGGCGGTGTAGAGAAGCTCGCGCGCGAAGGGTGCCGCGCGGGCAGCGATCGCCGCGCCGATCTTGCCCATCCCGAAGATGCCGATCCGGCGGCCGCTGGCATGCCGGCCGAGCGGGGCCTTCCAGCCGCCGCTTCGCACCAGCGCATCGTTGGCGGCGATCCGGCGTTGCACCGCCAGCATCAGCCCAATGGCGAGATCCGCGACATCATCGGTCAGCACATCGGGGGTCGTCGATACCCGTACGCCGCGGGCGCGCAGCGCATCGAGATCGAGCCCGTCATAGCCAACGCCGTTGATCGCGACGATCTCCAGCGCCGGCAGCCGATCGAGCATCGCCGCATCCAGCTGCAACTGCCCGCCGCCGACGATCGCGCGGGTGGTCGCGGGCGGGTCGCCCTGATGCAAGGTGAAGCGGCGCGCGAGCTCGGCGCGCAGCGAGTCGGATGTTGCGGTAGCAAGATACAGATCGGCCATGGCGCCGTGATGCGCCTTGCGAGCGCCGGTGGCCAGCCCCCGCGCCTGCGCGAGAGGGGTTGAGGCGCAGATGAACAACACACCCGATACCGGCTTTGCCGATCGCATGCTCGAATCCTTCCCCCCCGGCGTGACGGTGCCGGCGCCGCTGGCGCAGTTCTTCGCCTGGCAGAGCACGACCGGCCTGGTGCGGCAGTTCCGCTCGGGTGGCGACTATGCGCAGATCGATACGCGCAGCGCGGCAGGGTGCATGTACAGCGCGCCCGTCGATTCGGGCTTTGCCGAGGCATGGCTACCTGGTGCCCCCCAGGCCGAGCGCGATCGGCTGGCGGCCTTCTTCCGGACCGGCGGCGACGGCTCCTATGCCGCGCTGTGGCGGGACGATGCCGGGGACCAGCATATCGTTCATCTGGGGTCGGGATCCGGCTCGACGATGCTGGGCATTCTCGCCTCCGATCCTGTCGATTTCCTTCGGCTGCTCGCCATCGGCTATGAGGAGCTGTGCTGGCCGGAACAGTTTGACCGGACGCCGGCCGAGATCGATGCCGAGAACGAGTATCTGGATGGCCCGCCATGGGATCGCAGCCTGGCCTTGCGGGCGTGGGTCGCGGCGACGTTCGACGTGGTCGTGCCGCCCCGGGCGTCGGAGTTGCTGGATTTGGTCGCCGATATGGGGGATCACGCCAGCGCCGACCCTTTTCTCGCCTGGCTGCGCCGGTGGGACGACGCGTGATGACCGAACCCGTCATCATCCATCTGCGCGACAGGATCACCGATGCGGACGGGCAGATCGAGCAGGACTATAGCTATCTCGTCTATGACTTCGGCGACGACATGATCGCCCGCGCCTATTTCGATACGTCCGGAAAGGTCTCGGTGATGCGCCCCGGCCCGGTGCCGGACGCGATGCTCGCCTATCTTCGTGCGCGGTTCGACGTGATCGACCAACTCGGCCCTAGCGGCTATCAAACCATCTGGACTGCATGACCGACACCGATCGCCTCCTCACCGCCGGCCGCCGCGCCGAAGACGTCGACGCCGCGCTGCGCCCCAAATCGCTCGACGAGTTCGTCGGGCAGAAGGCGGCGCGCGAAAATCTGCGCGTGTTCATCGATGCCGCCAAGGCGCGCGGGGACGCGCTGGACCATGTGCTGTTCTTCGGCCCGCCGGGGCTGGGCAAGACCACGCTCGCCCAGATCATCGCGCGCGAGATGGGGGTGGGGTTCCGCTCGACCTCGGGGCCGGTGATCGTCAAGTCGGGCGATCTGGCGGCGCTGCTCACCAATCTCGAGGACGGCGACGTGCTGTTCATCGACGAGATCCACCGGCTCAATCCTGCCGTGGAAGAGGTGCTCTACCCGGCAATGGAAGACCGCGCGCTCGACCTGATGATCGGCGAGGGACCGTCGGCGCGCAGCGTGCGGATCGATCTGCCGCGCTTCACGCTTGTCGGCGCGACCACCCGCCAGGGGCTGCTGACGACGCCGCTGCGCGATCGCTTCGGCATCCCGGTGCGGCTGCAATTCTATACCGTGGACGAGCTGGAGCGGGTGGTGACGCGCGCCGCCGGTCTGCTCGGCCTGGATATCGCCGCCGATGGCGCGCGCGAAGTGGCGCGCCGCTCGCGGGGCACGCCGCGGATTGCCGGGCGGCTGCTGCGCCGGGTGCGCGACTTCGCCAATGTGTTCGGCGAGGCGGTGGTGCACGCCAAGGTGGCCGATGCCGCGCTCAACCGGCTGGAGGTCGACGGGCTCGGGCTCGATGCGATGGACCGGCGCTATCTGATGATGATCGCCGACGTCTATCGCGGCGGCCCGGTCGGCGTGGAGACGCTCGCCGCCGGCCTCAGCGAACCGCGCGACACCGTCGAGGAAGTGATCGAGCCCTATCTGATCCAGCTCGGCCTGATCGCGCGGACGGCGCGCGGGCGGTGCCTGAACGGCCCGGGCTGGAAGCATCTCGGGCTCAACCCACCGGCTGGATCGCAGGACGGGCTGTTCGACTAGGCCCCGTGTTCAAAGCCTAGTCGGCCGGGCAGCGGCAGCGGCGTGCCGGCGTCGTGTAGCGTCAGGCCTTCGCCTTCGCTGAACACGCCCAGGCAGGTCGCCGCCAGCGGGAGCGGTCCCGGCGGGGCTGCGAACAGCAGCTCGTAATCGTCGCCCGCCGTCGCCGCGGCGAGCCGTGCTTCGCGGTCTCCTCCGCACACTGCCTGATAGTCCGCCGAAAGCGGCACGGCGGCGAGGTCGATCGTCACCGCGAGCCCACTGGCTTCGGCCATGCGTGCCGCGTCGATCAGCAGCCCGTCGGACACGTCCATCATCGCGTGGACGCCCGAGGCGAGCGCCTGGCCCTCGGCAAGCCGCGGGGTCGGGCGACGATAGCAGTCGAGCAGCGTCGCCGGTCCTTCGCCGGACAGCGCCACCGCCAGCCCTGCGCCACCGTCGCCGATCGTGCCGGTCACATAGAGCAGGTCACCGGCCTGCGCGCCGCTGCGGGCGGGGGCATGCGCCGAGCGCCCGAGCGCCGTCAGCGAGAGCGTGCGGGGCACGCCCGCAGCCGCCTTCACCGTATCGCCGCCGATCAGCGGGCAGGTGAAGGCCGCCAACGCGGCGTCCAGCCCCGCCAGAAAGGAAGAATCCCACGCGTCATCGCCTGCGAGCGGATAGCCGAGCAGCACACCTTCCGGCACCGCACCCTTGGCGGCGAGATCGGACAGGTTCACCGCCACCAGCTTCCAGGCGACGTCCTCCGCCGGATCGTTCGGCAGATAATGGACGCCCTCGACCAGCACGTCATGCGTGAGGACGAGATCGCCGAGCACGGCCGCATCATCGCGCAGCCCGCGCGCGCCAGGGTGGAGCGGCAGGTGGCGCAGATAGGCGAGGAACGCCGCTTCGTTCATGCCGCCCGGCACGGGGCAGGCGCGCGCATCAACCGCGTGCGTCCTTGGCGATCGCGTCCAGAATGCCGTTCACGAAGCCCTTTTCACGACGATCGTAGAACGCGTCGGTCACATCCAGATATTCGCTGATCACCGCTGCGGTCGGCACGTCGGCCCGGGCGAGCAGCTCATAGGTGCCGGCACGCAGGATCTGGCGCATCGGCTTGTCCAGCCGCTCCAGCGTCCAGCCGGTGCTCAGCTTGGCGGCGATGATGCCGTCGATCTCCTCGCGGCGGGCATCGGCGCCGCTGACGATGTCGTCGAAAAAGGCGATGTCGGCGTCGGCATATTCGACGTCCTCGATGATCGCGCCGAGCCGGTGCTGGTGGAACTCGTGCAGCAGCGCAGGGATGGAGGTGCCCTCCATCTCGCGCTGGTAGAGCGCCTGGACGGCACCGAGGCGCGCGGCGGCGCGGGCCTTGGAACGGGAGCGTGCTTGCGGACTGGCCATATTCTTACTCTATCACTTTAAACGGATCGCGACCGACTTTGCGTGCGCGGGCAGGCCTTCGGCTTCTGCGAGCGCGACCGCGGCGGGGCCGATCGCGGCGAGCCCGGACGGATCCAGGCTCAGGAACGAGGTACGCTTCATGAAATCGAGCACCGAAAGGCCCGATGCGAAGCGCGCGCGCCGCCCGGTGGGCAGCACATGGTTGGGGCCGGCGACATAATCGCCGACGGCTTCCGGCGTGTAGCGGCCGAGGAACACCGAGCCCGCATGGCGGACCATGTCGAACAGCGGCTCCGCATCGTCGCAGGCGAGCTCGAGATGCTCGGGCGCGAGGCGATCGACCAGCGGCATCGCGGTGGGCAGGTCCGGCACCAGGATGATCGCGCCGTTCGCGTCCCAGCTGGTGCGCGCGGTGGCACCCGTCGCCAGCGTGGCGATCTGCGCGTCGACCGCGGCCGCGACCTTGTCGGCGAAAGCGGCGTCGTCGGTGAACAGGATCGACTGGCTGGTGGGGTCGTGCTCGGCCTGGCTGAGCAGGTCGGCGGCGATCCACTCGGGATCGTTCTTGCCGTCCGCCACCACCACGATCTCGGACGGACCCGCGACCATGTCGATGCCGACCACGCCGTAGAGCTGGCGCTTGGCCTCGGCCACCCAAGCATTGCCGGGGCCGGTGACGACGTCGACCGGGGCGATCGTCTCGGTGCCATAGGCGAGCGCGGCCACCGCTTGTGCCCCGCCGACACGGTACAGCTCGTCCACGCCGGCGACATGCGCGGCGGCGAGGACCAGCGGGTTCACTTCGCCATTGGGCGTGGGCGTGACCATCACGAGGCGACGCACCCCAGCAGCCTTGGCCGGAATGGCGTTCATCAGCACCGAACTGGGATAGGCCGCACGGCCGCCGGGGACGTAGACGCCTGCCGCATCTACCGGCGTCCAGCGCGCACCGAGGCGGATGCCCTGCGCGTCGGTCTCGTCGCGATCCTCGGGCCGCTGCTTGGAATGATAGACCGCGATCCGCTCGGCGGCGAGCTCGAGTGCGTCGCGCAGTTCGGGGCTCAGCCCCTCATAGGCGGCGAGGCAGTCGGCGCGATCGATCGTCCAGCCCGAGCGGTCGAGATCATGCTTGTCGAACAGACGCGTCAGGTCGCGCAGCGCGACATCGCCCTCGTCGCGGACGCGCTTGATGATGTGGGTGACGTTGCGCGCGACATCGTCGTCCGCCTCGCGCCGTGCATTCACCAGCGCGGTGAACGCATCGGCGAAACCGGCGTCGGTGGAATTCAGGCGGATCATGCCACGGCCTTTCGGAAGCCGTCGACCAGGGGCACGACTTCGCTGGCGCGCGTCTTGAACGCGGCGCGGTTGACGATCAGGCGGCTGGTCACTTGCGCGATCACTTCCACCTCTACCAGCCCGTTCTCCTTCAGCGTGCGGCCCGAGGAGACGAGGTCGACGATGCGCGGGGCGAGGCCCAGCACCGGCGCCAGCTCCATCGCGCCGTTGAGCTTGACGCATTCGGCCTGCACGCCGCGCGCCTCGAAATGGGCGCGGGTGATGTGCGGGTATTTGGTCGCGACGCGGACATGGCTCCAGCCGCGCGGATCGTCCTGCTCGGCCAGCGCCACGGGCTCGGCGACCGAGATGCGGCAATGGCCGATGCCTAGGTCCACCGGCGCGTAGAGCTCCGAATAGTCGAACTCGGCCAGCACGTCCGAACCCACAATGCCCAGATGTGCGGCGCCATGCGCGACGAAGGTCGCCACGTCGAACGCACGCACCCGGATCAGGTCGATCGCGGGATTGTTGGTGGCAAAGCGCAGCGCGCGTGAGTTCTTATCGGAAAAGGCCGCTTCGGGCACGATGCCGACCGCCGCCAGCAACGGCAGCGCCTCTTCAAGAATCCGGCCTTTCGGCACGGCAAGGATTAACGGCTCGGTCATGGGTGCGGGGGCTTTACTTGGGGGGCGCCATGGGCGCAACAGGCGCCAAAGGGAGATGCGCATGGCAAGCGAAATCGAGAACCGCAAGAGTTTTGCCGTCCAGGCGGGCTATTGCGCGGCGATGGACGCGCCGATCACCGCGCGCATCTGTACCGCGCTGGGGCAGGGCATCACCCGCGCCAGCGAAACCGGGCGGCGGGTGCTCGACTGGCCGGGCGAGCCGGTGGCCGATGCGCTGGTGCTGCGGCTGGTCGGCGGGCTGCACGCGCTGCACCGGCGCGGCGTGCCCGAACTCCGCCGCATCTTCACTGGCGAGGAGACCGATCTCGGCCGGATCGGCGCGGCGCTCGATGCGGTGCTCTCGGCCTATGACCTGCCGTTGATGCCCTGGCTTTACGGCCCGCCCCAGACCAACGAGGCGGCGCGCTCGAACGGGCTGATGACCGGGCTGCTGCACCT
The DNA here is from genome assembly GCF_052045505.1 of Sphingomonas sp. 22176. Taxonomy (NCBI): domain Bacteria; kingdom Pseudomonadati; phylum Pseudomonadota; class Alphaproteobacteria; order Sphingomonadales; family Sphingomonadaceae; genus Sphingomonas; species Sphingomonas sp. 22176. Next base: position 1,191,427 of record NZ_JBQEPL010000001.1, read on the forward strand.
GGCGGCACGCTATGGCCCACGCTTCGAGCTCCTCGAAATCGGGTCGAGCGCCGGGCTGAACCTGATGCTCGGGCGGTACCGCTTCGATCTGGGCGGGGTGGCAGTCGGCCCGCCCGAATCGCCGCTGGTGCTCCAACCGGAATGGCGGGGGAGCCCGCCGCCCGTTGCGGCAGTGGAGATCGTCTCCGTCCGCGGAGTCGACATTGCCCCACTCGACCTGACCGACGATCGCGATGCCGATCGCCTGCAGGCCTATGTCTGGGTCGATGCGGTGGAGCGGCGGGCGCGGCTGGAGATGGCCATCGCCATGCTGCGTGCCGCGCCGGTGCAACTGGAGCGCGGCGACGCCGCCGATTGGCTGGAGGCGCGTCTCGCAGAGCCGCAGCCAGCGGGTGTCACCCGGGTGCTGCTGCACTCGGTAGTCTGGCAATATCTGCGACCCGAGGCGCAGGCGCGCCTCGGCGCGATGATGGAGACGGCCGGCGCCGCCGCGACGCCCGAGCGTCCGCTCGGCTGGGTGATGATGGAGCCCAACCGCGATATCGCGGCGCAGGAAGTGCGCGTGCGCGGCTGGCCCGGCGATACGTCGATGGCGTTGGTCGCGCGGACCCATGCGCACGGCGCCTGGGTGGAGGGGCTCGCCCCGCCCTACGACACCACGCCCTATGTGATGCGCGTCGCCTGACGGCTGCGCCCGCACTTTTTCGGATCGGTCCTGGCTGACGGCGCCGCCTCTGCGGCCGCAACTGCTTGCGCCTGCGCGTCTTTCATGACTGCGAGCGAAATTTCATCTACGCGTCATTGACAGCCCTTCCGTCTTGTCAGACTTAATAGGCCGAAGCCGCGCCCAGCGTGGTGGTCTGTGTCCGCTGCAGCGATCGGGAAAGCCCGAGCCAGGGGATGCAAAATGGGGAGGACGACATGACTCGCAAACCGATTCTGTTGATGGGCGTGGCGGTGATTGCGCTTGCGGGCGCCGTACCGGCTTGGGCACAATCTGCCGCAAACCGCGGTGAAACGCCGCAAACGCCTAGCACGCAGAGCAGTGCGACCGAGGAGGAGATCCTCGTCACCGGCATCCGCGCCAGCCTCGCCTCGGCACGTGAGTTCAAGCGCAACTCGGACTCGATCCTCGACGCGATCGTCGCCGAGGATATCGGTAAGTTGCCGGACAATAACGCTGCGGAGAGCCTCGCGCGGCTACCGGGCGTGCAGGTCGGCCGCTATGCAGACGAGGCCTCGGGCATCCTGATCCGCGGGCTGCCGGACGTCGGTACCTCGTTCAACGGGCGCGAGATCTTCACCGCCGAGAACCGCACCGTTGCGGTGCAGGACTTCCCGGCGGGCGCGCTCGCTGCACTCGAAGTGTACAAGTCGGCGACCGCCGATCTGATCGAACCGGGCCTGGCCGGGCTGGTCAACGTCCGCTCGCGCCGCCCGTTCGACTTCAAGGGGCTGGAGATCGCCGGCGCGATCCGCGCCTCGTACAACGACCAGTCGAAGAAGACGAACCCCAACGGCAACCTGCTGATCAGCGATCGCTGGGACACGCCAATCGGCGAGATGGGCGCGCTGATCAACGTCGCCTATAATCGCTTCTACTATAACAACGCGATCCGCTACACCAATGGCGGCGTCGATCCGGTGGCGAACAGCAAGGCGACGCTGCCCGCGGGCGAGGCGGCCGATTTCCGCCTGCCGTACAGCGTCGGCCTCTATTATCCGCGCGGGCTGCGCGAGCGGCCGTCGGTCAACGGCTCGCTCCAGTGGAAGCCGGCGCACAATCTCGAAATCTACGCCGACGGCCTGTGGCAGGCGTTCCGCAACCAGGGTTCGACCGAAAGCTTCGACGTGTCACTGCTCCGTGCTGCGCCGAAAAATGCGGACGGCGTCGAAGTGCCGCCGAACCTGTTCAACATCGTCCGCGTGCCCGGCGAGCCGAACAAGCTGGTCAGCGTGAGCAAGACCGGCGGCTACCCGGCGGAGACGTTCCGTTCCACCACGCGCGATTACACCAACACCTATCAGGCCGCCGCCGGCTTCATCTGGACCACCGGCCGCGCGGTGATCTCGAGCGACTTCGCCTACACCTTCTCGGAATATGGCAACAACGAAGCGAGCCTCGACGGGCAGACTGCCGCCGCGCCGCCGGTCAACGTGATCTTTGAGAAGAACAAGTCCTCCTGGTTCGATCTCGGCAATTACGACATGACCAACCCCGCCAATTATGTGTGGCGCGGCTTCTACCAAAAGGAATATTATGTCAGCGGCGCCGGGCTCCAGTGGCGCGGTGACGTTGCGCTCGACACCGAGATCGGCTGGCTGCCGAAGATCAAGTTCGGCCTGCGTGCGACCGACCGCGACGCCAAGCGCCGCCAGGGCAGTCGCTATGCCTATACGCCGACGCTGAACATCCCGCTTGCCAGCCTGCCGACCGGCAATCTGGAGCAGGTGCAGGACGGCTTCCGCGGCGACGGCCCGCCGTTCCGCAACTGGCTGATGCCGTCCTACGACGCGATCCAGAGCAATGCCGAGGCGCTGCGCCAGCTCTCCTATGCCTCGCTGCAGAAGATCGTCGCCGCCAATCCGAACGACCAGGGCTATAAGGACGCGCTCCGGCAGTTCAGCACCCAGGCGATCCCGATGGATCCCTATGGCGGCTTCTACGCCAAGGAATCGAGCTACGCGGCCTATGCCTCGGCCGGCTATGCCTTCGACGTAGGGATCCCGATCGACGGCACCGTCGGCGTGCGCATCGTCAACACCGACGGGCGCTATGTCGGCACCTCGAAGGTGACGGCGGTGGACGGCACCGTCTCGGCGGTGACCGACACCAACCGCCAGAACTATGTCGACGTGCTGCCGAGCTTCGGGCTGCGCGCCAAGCTGACGCAGGGGCTGCAGGCGCGCCTGGGCTTCACCATCACGCGTACCCGGCCGGGCTTCGGCCAGCTCAACCCGGCGTTCAGTCTCAACCGCAACACCGATACCAGCTCGGGCGGCAATGCGTCGCGCTATGCCTTTTTCGGCTCGGGCGGCAATCCGGACCTGAAGCCGCTGACCTCCAAGAACTACGACGCTACGATCGAATATTATTTCGGCCGCAACGGGGCGGTGAGCGGTGCGGTATTCTACCGCGATCTCAAGGGGTTCATCAACAACTATACCCGCGACGTCAACGATCCGGTCTATGGCCTCATCCAGGTCAGCCGGCCGGAGAATGCCGGCACGGGCAAGATCAAGGGCTTCGAGCTTTCAGCGCAAAGCTTCTTCGACTTCCTGCCGGGCTGGCTGAGCGGGTTCGGCGCGCAGGCCAACCTCACCTATGTCGACGCCAAGAACCAGCTGCCGGCGACGCTGGGCAGCGCGCAGCCGATGGTATCGCTCACCGGCCTGTCGAAATGGTCGTACAACCTCAGCGGCTTCTACGAGCGCGACAAGATCTCGCTGCGCCTGTCGTACAACTACCGCAGCTCCTATATCGACTTTTACAGCCGCAACTCGAACGACCAGCAATATACCGGCCAGAGCGTGCGGCCGATATCGCGCCTGGATTTCTCGGGTTCGTACACGCCGATCGAGAACATCACGCTGACGGCCGAGGTCAACAACATCCTCGCGCAGCCGTTCAGCAACTATCGTTACTTCAACGAGACGCAATATTACCCGATCGATACGCGCTACGAGGGCCGCTACTACAGCCTAGGCGTGCGCTTCCGCTTCTGAGATCTTGCGCTGCCGGTTCCTTCCCACTGCGCCCGGCTTCGGTCGGGCGCTTTTTTTCATACCGGGCGAGCGGCGAGCCATTCGAGCAGCGCGGCCGTTACTTCCTCCGGCTTTTCCCAGGGCGCGAAATGGCCGCCGGCGCGGAGCTGGACGAGGCTATAGTCCGGGATCAACGTCTCCAGCCCGTCGAGCAGGCAGGGCAGCAGCCCGCGATCGCGCATCCCCCAGATCACCAGCGTCGGCTGGGGCTGGAGCGGGAAGGGGCCGTCGATCCAACTCGGTCGCGGTGGGTTCTCGTCCATCGCCGGCACCACGATCTGGGTCGCCCGATACCAGTTTAGCATGGCGCTCAGCGCGCCGGGCTGGCTCCATTGGTCGAGATAGATCGCCTTCTCCTCTGGTGTCACGGTGACCTGGAGATGCTCGCCGAACAGCGACAGCAGGAACTGCTCGAGCCCGGTCTTGTCCGGCGCGCGATCGAGTTCGGTCTCGCGGAAGAAGCGGATATACTGGCTGGCGCGGCGCTGGCCGGGATCGTCGAACAGCTTGCGCTGGAAGACCTGCGGGTGCGGCGCGTTGACGATCGCCAGCCGGGCGACGCGCTTGGGTTCGCGCAGGGCCGCCATCCAGGCGATCGCGCCGCCCCAGTCATGCCCCACCAGCGTGAACCGATCGACGCTCAGCGCGTCGGCGAGCGCAAACACATCGGCGGCGATCTTGTCGGCAGCGTAGGAGTCGACGCCGTCGGGCTTGGACGATCGGGCATAGCCGCGCTGGTCCGGCGCGATCACGAAATAATCTTCGGCAAGCGCCGGAATCTGGTGCCGCCAGGTGCGGTGCGATTCCGGGAAGCCATGGAGCAGGAGGATGGGCGGGTTGGCGGGGTCCCCCGCCAGCGCGACGTTGAGCGTAACGCCCGTCGCCAGCGGCAAGCTCGTCTGTCGAATTCCGGTCACGCGGCTCTCCCTGTACCTGTCCAGCACCGCCTCCGTGCCGTCCGGTCTCTCTGCCCAATGCCTAAATGCGCCGGTTCAGCGAAAGCCGCAAGTAAAGGAAAATTAGGGGTAACTTACCGTCTTAGGAACTTCCGGGATGGGGATGAATTCCTTGTCGTCATTGGGAACCTTGGGGAAGGCGCCCGCCTTCCAGTCTTCCTTCGCCTGATTGATGCGCTCGCGATTCGAACTGACGAAATTCCACCAGACGTGGCGCGGCGTCTTGAACGCCTCGCCGCCGCAGAACATCACCCGCGCACCACGTTCGGAGCGCAATGTCGCACGAACGCCGGGGCGGAGCAGGTACAGCGTCATTGGCAGCAGCGGCATGCCGTCCAGGCTGGCGTCACCCATCGCGACATAGAGTGCGCGCTCGTCGGCCACCGCGTCGATGGGAATGCTGGCACCGCCATCGAGGACGATGTCGCCATAGATGGTCTGGGCATAGGTGGTGGTGGGGGCCGCGGCACCCCACAGTTCGCCCATGATCACCCGGGCGCGGGCGCCGTGCGCCTCGATGATGGGAAGATCGGCGGCGGCGACATGTTCGAAGGCGGGGTCCATTTCCTCCAGCGCCTCGGGCAGTGCCAGCCAGGTCTGGATGCCCGAGAGTTCGGGGCCCTTCGCGCGCTCGGCCGAGGGCGAGCGTTCCGAATGGACGATGCCGCGGCCCGCGGTCATCAGGTTCACCGCGCCGGGCTCGATCGTGGCATACGTGCCGAGCGAGTCGCGATGGTCTAGCGCGCCGGCGAACAGATAGGTGACGGTGCTGAGGTTGATGTGCGGGTGCGGGCGCACGTCGATGCCGGTGCCGACGTCGAGGATCGCCGGGCCCATCTGGTCGAAGAAGATGAACGGCCCCACCATGGTGCGTGGCCGCGAGGGGAGGGTGCGATGCACCTTGAAGCCGCCCAGATCGTGCGTGGTCGGCTCGATCGTCTGGATCACCAGGTCGTCGCGCATCGTTCGTCTCCGTGTTTGCTGGCGCCGGGATAGCCGCTCGGGGGCGTAACGCCCAGACAAACCAGCGGATAGGATCGTGAACACAGCGTTTCCGATGCACCCGGTACAGCTTGTTACAACTCGATCGTTGTAAATGCGAATCGTTCGCGTTATCGCGTCGTTCCGACCCTAACCGAGATTCCTGACCGCCCAATGCACGCCCCGTCTCCTTCCGTCGCGCCCCGCAAGCGCAGCCGCAAGAGCTTCTGGCTCAAGCAGCTCCATACCTGGCACTGGATGAGCTCGGCGATCAGCCTGATCGGGCTGCTTGTGTTCGCGGTCACCGGTTTCACGCTGAACCATGCGTCGGATATCGAGGGCGCGCCCCAGACGGTGGACCGCGCCGCGCAGCTGCCGCCCGCACTGCTGCCGCTGGTCCGGCCGGACGACAAGCCCGATGCCAAGCAGCCGCTGCCTGCGCCGGTCGCGACCTGGCTGCGCGCCACGCTGAAGATGCCGGCGCAGGGCGTCGCCGAATGGTCGGCCGACGAGATCTACCTCGCCCAGCCGCGTCCAGGCGGCGACGGCTGGGTCGCGATCGAGCGCGCAACCGGCAAGGTGACCAGCGAGATCAGTTCGCGCGGCTGGATCGCCTATCTCAACGATCTCCACAAGGGCCGCAATGCCGGGCCTGTGTGGAAGTGGTTCATCGATGTCTTCGCTTTCGCCTGCCTGGTGTTCACGCTGACCGGGCTGGTGCTGCTGTGGATGCATTCGAAGCATCGGAAGAGCACCTGGCCGCTGGTCGCGGCCGGCCTCGCCATTCCTGCGCTGATCGCGCTGTTCCTGATTCACTAAAGGGGGTTTCATGCAGTTTCGCCTGACCGGACTCACCACGGCCGCGCTTGGCGCCGGCGCATTGCTGCCGAACGCGGCGGCGGCGCAGACGATGGATCTGTCGATCGAGCTGCCGCGCATCCGCGTGGCCGAATATCACAAGCCGTACGTTGCAGTGTGGCTGGAGAAGGAAGGGCAGCCGGCCCGCACCCTCTCCGTCTGGTACGATGTCGACAAGCGCGGCGGCGAGGGCACCAAGTGGCTGCACGAGGTGCGCCAGTGGTGGCGTGCCTCCGGCCGTACGATGAGCTTCCCCGCCGACGGTGTCAGCGGCGCCACCCGCGCGCCGGGGGTGCAGAAGCAGCGCCTTGTCGCCGGCAAGGGCGGCATGCCGGCGCTCACCCCGGGCCAGTATACGCTGGTGGTGGAAGCCGCGCGCGAAGTCGGCGGCCGCGAAGTGGTGCGGCTGCCCTTCGCCTGGAACGGCAGCAGCGCCACCGCCACCGCCAAGGGCGCCAGCGAGCTCGGCGCCGTTTCGTTCACGCTCAAGCGCTAATCGGGGGAATCCGTACCATGAAGTTCCGCAAGCCGCTTTTCGCCCTTGCCGCCGTCACCGCGCTCGCCGCGCCGGCCGCGATCGCCCACCGCATGTGGCTGTTGCCGTCGTCGACGGTCGTCTCGGGTAACGACAACTGGGTGACCGTCGACGCCGCGGTGTCCAACGACCTGTTCTATTTCGATCATCGCCCGATGGGCGCGATCCCCACGATCACCCAGCCCGACGGCACCGAGGGCAAGGCCGAGCATCACAATGTCGGCCAGTTCCGTGCGACCTTCGACGTGCACCTTACCCAGCAGGGCACGTACCGGATCGCGGTGGTGAACCAGGGTGTGTTCGGCCGCTACACGCTGAACGGCGAAACCAAGATGCTGCCGCGCGGCACTACCAAGGCGCAGCTCGCCACCGCGATCCCGGCCGGCGCCACCGACGTGCAGACCAGCGAGATGCTCGCCCGCAACGAGATCTTCGTGACGCAGGGCGCGCCGACCAACACCGTGTTCAAGCCGACCGGCGAGGGCATCGAGCTGGTGCCGGTGACCCACCCCAACGACCTCGTCGCCAATGAGCCCGCGACCTTCCAGTTCCTGCTCGACGGCAAGCCCGCCTCGGGCCTCTACGTCACCACCATCCTCGGCAACGGCCGCTATCGCAGCGCGCCCAAGCAAATGGAGCAGCGCACCGATGCTGCCGGCAAGGTCACGATCAAGTGGCCAGAAGCGGGCATGTACTGGGTCAACGTGACGCCCAATGCGCCGCGGCCGGAAGGCGAAGGCGAGGGGCCGCGTCCGCAGGCAGGGGGGCAGGCGGGAGCGCAGGCAGGCGCGCCGCGCGGCGAGGGTGGCCCGCAGGGCATGCGGGGCGTTCCCTCCGGCCGTCGCGTCAGCTACACGACCACGCTGGAGGTACTGGCACCCTGATCGCCGACGCACGTATTGCTGTTCCCCAAAGCCTATCGCCGGCGGCGTTCCACCGGCGGCGATCGGCTGCGCCCGTCGCCACCTTTGGCGGCGCGACGATGGGCACTACCTGGCGGCTGGTCGTTGTCGACCCGCCCGAGGACATCCGCGACACTGTCCAGGCGGTGCTGATGCGGATGATCACCGAGTTCAGCCATTGGGAGCCCACCTCGCGCGTCGGCCGGTTCAACCGCGGCATGCTCGGCTATTGGCAGCCACTGTCTGCCGAGGGGGTGCGCGTGCTAGACGCGGCCTTGTCGGTGCATGCGGCGAGCGGGGGTGCGTTCGATCCCGCTGCGGGAGTCCTCGCCGATCTGTGGGGCTTCGGCCCCGCCGGGCCGCGCGACGACATACCCAGCGCCTATGCGATCGGCGAGGCCAGGATCATGTCGGGCGCGCGCCACCTCGAGTTCGATCGCGAGCAGCGCCGCATTCGCCGGCGCGAGGCGGTGCAGATCGACCTGTCGGGCATCGCCAAGGGCTACGCGGTGGATGCCGTGGCCGAGCGGCTGGTCTCGCTCGGCATCGAGGACTTTCTGATCGAGATTGGCGGCGAACTGCGCGGCGAGGGCATCAAGCCCGACGGCCAGCCCTGGTGGGTCGAGCTGGAGCCGGTGCCGGACAGCACGCTCGCCCCGGTACGCGTGGCGCTGCACGGCCTGTCGGTCGCGACCTCGGGCGATTATCGCCGCTTCTTCGAGCAGGGCGGTCGCCGCTATGCGCACAGCATCGATCCGCGTACCGGCTGGCCGATCGAAAACCGGGTCGTCTCGGTCTCGGTGCTGCACCGCGAGGCGATGCTGGCGGATGCCTGGGCCACCGCCCTGACCGTGCTCGGGCCTGCGGGCATGGCGCTTGCCGAGCAGCAGGGGCTCGCCGCGCACATGGTGACACGCGAGGGCACGGCGTTCTCCGAGCGGATCTCCGCCAGGCTGCAGGCAATGCTGGGCTGAGCTCAAGGCCTCGAAAAATCGGAAGTGCACCTTCCGGATTCGCTTGCGCACCGCAACAAAAGGCGTAGATTCGTCTCTACATTCGGTGCTGCACAAGGAGCAGGGATTAGCGACGTTTTGGCTTGAGCTGTAGGATTGTGGGATTGCCGGTCTTGCCGGCATCTGTTCCGCGATTTGGCTGTTGCTGTGTCGTCCTGCCTGCGCAACCGAAGCCTTTCGGCCGCGCATCCCGCCCGACCTCCACCTGACCATCGACCGACCGGTCCGATCAGTTCGGCCGCGCGCATTCACGCGTGGGCGACATTGGGGTCGCCCCCGCCCGAACGTGGCGCGGGAGGACGCTTCATCCTCCATCTTCATGGACTGCAAACATGGCATATCAACCGGGGAATTTCGGTGGTGGCTTTGGCTGGTTCCGGCTGCTGGGGCGCGGCTGGGTTTGGATCACGATCGCGGTGGCGGCTGCCATCTTCGGCCTTAGCAGCTTCGCGCGGGTCGAGCCGGGGCAGGTGGGTATTCGCGTCAACAACATCGCCGGTGGGGTCCGGCCGGAGTCGCTGCCGGTCGGCTGGTACGTGGCGCTGCCGGGCACGCACATCTACCAGTATCCGGTGTTCACCCGCACCTATACATGGACGGCGTCGCACACCGAGCAAAGCCCGATCGACGAGGCCTTCACCTTTCAGGACAAGAACGGCCTGTCGCTGAAGTCGGATGTGGGCGTGTCGTACCATGTCGATCCGGCGCGGGCGTCGATCCTGTTCCAGCGCTACCGCACCGACATGGACGAGATCATCGCGGGGCCGCTGCGTAATGCGATCCGCAACGCCATAGTGGAGCGCGCGGCGCAGCTGGGCGTCGAGGAGATCTACGGCACCCACAAGGCCGAGCTGATCGCCACCGCGACCAGGCGGGTGCAGGCCTTCTTCGCGCCGGTGGGGCTGCAGGTCGAGCAGATCTACTGGGCGGGCAACATCGTCGTGCCCGAGGCAGTGCTCAACCAGATCAACGCCAAGATCGCCAATGAGCAGCAGGCGCTGGCGGCGAAGGCGAATGTAGAAACCGCCAAGGCCGATGCCGAAGCGCGCATCGCCAAGGCGGCCGGCGACGCCAAGGCGATCCAGGTCGAGGCCGAGGCGATCCGCACCAACCCGGAGATCGTTAATCTCCGCGCGGTCGAGAAATGGAACGGCCAGCTGCCCACCTATATGGGCGGCGCGGGACCGATGCCATTCCTGGGCGTCAAATAAGCCGAAGCGCTTCGGCGGCGATATCGGCGCCCCTACCACCAGCCGGTGGCAGGGGCGCCTCGTCGCGTGTTCCGCTTGGTCCCGACGCCCCGATACGGCGTCGGGCGGCCTATAAGCAATCAGCGGCTCAGCTCACCCGGCGGAGATGCTTGCCGCCATAGCGCTGGCCCAGATAGTCGGCGAGGCGCTGGATGTAGTTGCGCGCGTTCGCCGCCTTGTCCGGGCAGCAGGGCAGCGGGTTCTTGCTGATCCCCGCGGCGCGGCGCTCGACCTTCTGGCACAGCAGCTCGAGATCCTGGCGGGAGAGCAGGTTCTTCTCCCGCATCACGCACAACAGGCCTTCGAGGATGATCATGCTCTCGTCGGCGGCCTGGACCGGCAGCGGCGGTAGCCCCTCGTCCTGTACGGTGTGCACTTCGTTCAGCGACACGACACCTCTCCTTCTCCTATTGGATCCAGAGAGTATGCCGATTTTCGCAACTGGCAAGCGTCTAGTCGAGTCCGCCGCCTAAGGTTCTGTACAGGGTCACCAAGTTGCTCGCGCGGGTGAGGCGCGTGGTGACCAGGCTCTGCTCGGCGGCATAGGCGCTGCGCTGCGAATCGAGCACGGTGAGAAACGAATCGACCCCCGCACGGTAGCGCGCGTCGGACAGTCGCGCCGCGACCTCCGCCGCATTGGCCCGCGCGCTCTGCGCCCGCAGCTGCTCCTCGATCGTGCCGCGCTGGGCCAGCGCGTCGGCGACTTCGCGGAAGGCGGTCTGGATCGTCTTCTGGTAGGTCGCCACCGCCGCGTCGCGCGAGGCCTTCGAATAGTTGAGGTTCGCCTGGTTCTTGCCGAAGTTGAAGATGTTGAGCGAGGCGGTGGGCGAGACCGTGTAGGTATCGGTGCCCGACCCGAACAGCTTGCCGATCGTCGACGCGATCGAGCCTACCGTGGCGGTAAGCGAGATGCTCGGGAAGAAGGCCGCGCGGGCTGCACCGATATTGGCATTCTGCGCGATCAGCTGGTGCTCGGCCTGGAGCACGTCGGGGCGGCGCAGCAGCACTTCGGAGGGCACGTTGCCGGGCAGCGCGTCGATCGTCGCCTTGGCGTCGCCGAGCGATTCCGGCAGCAGCTCGGGCGCGACGGTGGCGCCGGTGAGCAGCTGGAGCGCGTTGATGTCCTGCGCGATCTGGGTCTGTGCCGTGGCGACGTCGTTGCGCGCCGATTCGTAGCTCGTCTCGGCCTGGCGCGATTCGAGTTCCGAGGCGGTGCCGATGCGGAACTGTGCTCGGGTCAGATCAAGAGACTGCTGGAACGCCTTGAGCGTGTTCTGCGCAATGGCGAGCTGCTCGCGGTCCGAGGCGAGGGTGAGCCAGGCGCTGGCGATCTCGCCGATCAGCGAGACCCGGGTGGCGCGCTGCGCCTCGCTGCTCGCGAAATATTGCTCCTGCGCGGCGCGGCTGAGATTCCGAACCCGGCCGAACAAGTCGAGCTCGAACGAGGTGACGCCGCCGGTCACGCTGAAGTTCTGGACGTCCTGCACGCCGCCGGCGCCGCCCACTGCGCCGCCGGAGCTCGCCGCGAATTGCGCGGTGTTGGTGTAGGTGCCGGTGCCGGTGACGCCGATCGCGGGGAACAGGTCCGCGCGCTGCGCACGGTACTGTGCCCGCGCCTGCAGCACGTTGGCGGCGGCGAGGCGCAGGTCCTGGTTGTTGTCCAGTCCCAGCTGGATCACCTTGCGCAGGCGATCGTCGACGAAAAAGTCGCGCCAGCCGACCTTGCTGATGTCCGGCGCGTCGGTGGCGGCGGCCGGGTAGACGCCGCCCTGGGGCAGCGCCACCGGTACCGCCGGCTCCGGCCGGCTATACTTGGGGGCGAGGTTACAGGCCGAGAGTGCGGTGCTCGCGGCCAGCGCGAGGAGCAGGGGGAAGCGGTTGGTCACGGCCGTCAGGCTCCCTGCGGCGCCGAAGCGCCGCCGTCATGGGTGGTTGCGGAGGGCGTCTCGCCCTTGTTGCGGCGGCGGTCGAACAGGTTGCGCACTACCACGAAGAACATCGGCACCAGGAAGATGGCGAGGATCGTCGCGGAGAGCATGCCGCCCACCACTGATCGGCCGATCGCATGCTGGCCGCCGGCACCCGCGCCGGTGGAGATGGCCAGCGGCAGCACGCCGAAGACGAAGGCAAGACTGGTCATCAGGATCGGGCGAAGACGCAGCTTGGCGGCTTCGACGGCGGCGTCGAAGGCGCTCATGCCCTCGCGCATCCGTTCTTCGGCGAACTCCACGATCAAGATCGCGTTCTTCGCCGACACGCCGATCGTGGTGATCAGGCCGACCTGCAGGTAGATGTCGTTGTTGAGGCCGGTCAGCGTCGCCGCGAGCACTGCGCCGATCACGCCGAGCGGCACCACCAGGATGACCGAGATCGGCACCGACCAGCTTTCGTACAGCGCGGCGAGGCAGAGGAACACGATCAGCAGCGACAGCGCGTACAGCGCAGGGGCTTGGCCGCCCGACAGGCGTTCCTCGTAGGAGAGGCCCGTCCATTCGAGCTGGGTGCCAGGCGGCAGCTTGGCGTGGATCGCCTCCATTGCCGCCATTGCGTCGCCGGTCGATACGCCCGGGGCCGGCGCGCCCAGGACTTCCATCGAGGGCAGGCCGTTGTAGCGAGTGAGCTGCACCGGCGCCTGTTCCCAGCGAAGCGTGGAAAAGGCGGTGAACGGCGACATCGTACCGGTGGGACCACGCACGAAGAGGTTGGCGATGTCCTCCGGCGCCAGGCGATAGGGGGCATCGGCCTGGACGTAGACGCGCTTGACGCGGCCGCGATCGACGAAGTCGTTGACGTAGGACCCACCCCAAGCGGTGGCGATGGTGCCGTTGACCGACGAGAGGTCTAGGCCGAGCGCCTTGGCCTTGTCCTGGTCGATGTCGACCTTGAGCTGCGGCGCGTCCTCCAGCGAGTTCGGGCGCACGCCGACCAGGCGCTTGTCCTGCGAGGCCATGCCCAGCATCATGTTGCGTGCCTGGAGCAGGCGTTCATGGCCGATGCCGCCGGTATCGACGAGTTGCAGGTCGAAGCCGGTCGCATTGCCGAGCTCCTGCACCGCGGGCGGCGTGATCGCGAAGATCAGGCCGTCATGATATTGCGAGAAGGCGCCCATCGCGCGGCCGACGATCGACCCCGCGACATTGGCCTGGCCGGAGCGATCCGACCAGTCCTTCAGCGGAATGAACGCAAGGCCGCTGTTCTGGCCCGAGCCGGCGAAGCTGAAGCCGTTGATGGTGAACACGCCCTGGACGTTGCCCGCTTCCTGCTTGAGGAAGTGATCGCGGACGAGTTCCAGCCCCTTTTCGGTACGCGCCGAGGTGGCGCCCGCCGGGCCCTGGACCAGCGCAATGGCGATGCCCTGGTCTTCGTCCGGCAGGAAGCCGGAGGGCAGGCGAAGGAACAGGAAAGCCATCCCGCCGATGATCAGCAGATAGACCAGCCCCGATCGCTTCCAGCTGCGCGCGGTGCTCCGCACGCCCTTTTCATACTTGCGCTGGCCATTGTCGAACTTCTCGTTGAACCAGCGGAAGAAGCGTGCGAGCGGGCCCTTGCCTTCGGCCTTGTCCGGATCGTGCGGCTTGAGGATGGTGGCGCAGAGCGCGGGGGTGAGCACCAGCGCGACGAACACCGATAGCACCATCGCCGAGACGATCGTGATCGAGAACTGGCGGTAGATGACGCCGGTGGAGCCGCCGAAGAACGCCATCGGCAGGAACACCGCCGAGAGCACCAGGGCGACGCCGACCAGCGCGCTGGTGATTTCGTCCATAGACTTGCGGGCGGCGTCGATCGGGCTGAGATGCTCGGTGACGATCAGGCGTTCGACATTCTCGACGACGACGATCGCGTCGTCGACCAGCAGGCCGATCGCAAGCACCATGCCGAACAGGGTGAGCGTGTTGATCGAATAGCCGGCGATCGCCAGCACCGCGAAGGTACCGAGCAGCACCACCGGCACCGCGATCGTCGGGATGAGCGTGGCGCGGAAGTTCTGCAGGAACAGGAACATCACCAGGAAGACGAGCACCACCGCTTCGACCAGCGTGTGGACCACCTGCTCGACCGACAGGCGGACAAACGGCGTGGTGTCGTACGGGTAGATGACCTTGATGTCCGACGGGAAGGTCTTGGCGATCTCGTTGACGCGGGCCTTCACCAGATCGACCGTGGTCAGCGCGTTCGCGCCCGGGGCGAGCTTGATGCCGATGCCGGTGCCGGGCTTGCCGTTCCACTTCGAATCGAAGCCGTAATTTTCCGCGCCGATCTCCACCCGCGCGACGTCGCCGAGGCGCACCACCGAGCCGTCGGTGCCGCTCTTCAGGCGGATCTGCGCGAACTGGTCGGGCGTAGCGAGACGCGACTGCACCGAGACGGTGGCGTTGAGCATCTGCTCCTTCGGTGCCGGGCGGGCGCCGAGCTGGCCCGCCGAAACCTGGGCATTCTGTGCCTGGATCGCGCTGGTGACGTCCGTCATGGCCAGCGAATATTTGGTGAGCTTCACCGGATCGACCCAGACACGCATCGCATATTGCGAGCCGAAGATCTGGGTATCGCCCACGCCATTCACCCGCGACAGCGGATCCTGCAGCTTGGAGACGGCATAGTCGGCGAGATCGGTGCCGTTATGCGATCCGTCTTCCGAATAGAGGCCGATCACTACCAGGAAGTTCTGGGTCGCCTTGGCGACCTGGATGCCTTGCTGCTGCACTTCCTGCGGCAGGAGCGGGGTGGCCGCCTGCAGCTTGTTCTGCACCTGCACCTGGGCAATGTCCGGATCGGTACCCTGCTCGAAGGTGAGCGTGATCGTCACCGTGCCGGACGACGAGGACGAGGACGAGAAGTAGCGAAGGTGGTCGATCCCCTTCATCTGCTGCTCGATGATCTGCGTCGTCGTGTTTTCCAGCGTCTTTGCATCCGCGCCCGGATAGGTGGCGGTAATCGAGACGGCGGGCGGCGCGATCGCCGGGAACTGCGCGATCGGCAGCGTGCGGATGGCGAGGACGCCAGCCAGCATGATGATGATCGCGATGACCCACGCGAAGATGGGTCGATCGATGAAATAGCGCGACATGGAGCTTTACTTCCCTTGGGCGGGAGCGGCGCCCGCCTGGCCCTGCGCGGGCTTGGCGTTCGGGTCGAAGGGCTGCGGTGTGACCGGCATGCCCGGGCGCAGCATCATCGCGCCCTCGACGATCACCTTGTCACCCGGCTTCACGCCGCCGGTGACAATCCAGCTGTCGCCTGCGGTACGGCTGGTCTGGATCGGCCGCGGCTCGATCTTGTTCTGCGCACCGACGACCATCACGATCGGGTTGCCGCGCTCGTCGCGGCTCACCGCGCGCTGGGGCACCAGCATTGCATTCTTCTGGGTGCCTTCAATCAGATGGGCGCGGACGAACATGCCCGGCAGCAGCAGGCCGTTCGGGTTCGGGAACAGCGCGCGGATGATCTGGCTGCCGGTGGTCTGGTCGACCGTCACGTCGGCGAAGCGCAGCGTGCCCTGCGGGCCGTAATCGGTGCTGTCCTCCAGCTTCAGCGCAACCTTGGCGTTGCCGTCCTTGGCGACCTGGCCGGCCATGATCGATTGGCGCAGCTTGAGCACGTCGGCGCTCGACTGCTGGATGTCGACATAGATCGGATCCAGCCGCTGGATCGTCGTCAGCGCGCTCGATTGCGCTGCCGAGACGAGCGCACCCGTGGTAGAAAGCGAGCGACCAATGCGCCCGCTGATCGGCGCCCGGATGGTGGTGCGGGCAAGGTCGATCTCCGCCGTGCGCAGGGCCGCCTGTTGCGAGGCCACGTCGGCGCGCGCCTGGGCGGCGGTGGTCAGCGCGTTCTCATAGTCCTGCTTCGAGATCGCATTGATCTTGACCAGCTCGGCATAGCGGCGGGCAAGCGCCTCGTTTGAGGCGATCGCCGCCTGTGCGCGGACGAGTGCGGCGCGGGCGCTGGCGACCGAAGCCTGGTAGGGCGCGGGATCGATCCGATACAGCGGCTGGCCCTGACGCACCATGTCGCCTTCGGTGAACAGCCGCTCGAGGATCAGGCCGTTGACCTGCGGCCGCACGTCCGAGCTCTCATAGGGACTCAGGCGGCCGGGCAGCTCGCTGCTGAGCGGCACCGCCTGTTGCCGGACGACGACGTAGGAGACCGGGGGAGGAGCGGCCTGCTGTCCGCCCGCGCCGGGGGCGCCGCCGCCCTGCTGCTGGGACTGGCCGCCACAAGCGGCGAGGACAAGCGCGAGAGCCGGCGCGGTGTGACGGAAAAAAGTCATGCGGATGCCTGCCGTTGTGATATATGTGAGTGAACGTTCGCTCACATTCGCCGCTACTGCGAAGTGAGTGACTCGGTCAAGATGGTTTTATAGAGAAACGCGATGGCAGAAACCACGGAAGAAGGCGGAGTTCCTCACCGCGACAAGGCCATGTTGCGGCGCGAAAAAATTGTGTCGGCAGCACGCAGGTTGTTCATTGCGAACGGTTTTCACGCCACGGGCGTGGCCCAGATCGCCAAGGAATCTGGCATTGCGGTAGGTCAAATTTATCGAGATTTTTCGTCCAAGGAGGCGATCGTCGCGAAAATCGTGCAGGCTGACTGCATGGATTTCCTCTCGCCCGAGTCGCTGTGCGCGGGCATCAGGAGCGGCGATCCCGAGTTCGTCTGGACCTGGCTGGGCGATTTCATTCGTCCCGAACCGGATGAAGCGGACCCGCTGTTCGCCGAGATCATCGCCGAGTCGGCGCGCAACGAGCGCATCGCCGCGATCTTCGAGGAGACGCGCGAAGACGTGCGCGGGACGATGCTTGCGGCACTGACCGCGCTGATCCCGGGTGAAGCCTTCGCCGAGCGGCGCTGTGCGCTGACCGACCTGATCACCGCGACCGCGCTGGGGCTGATGCAGCATCGCTTCCTGAGCCCGGCGGAGGACACCGATCGCACGGCGGCGCTGGTGCTCAAGATGATCCGGCACGAGGTCGCTGCGATGCAGGCCGAGGCGGCGGCGGGCTGATGCGCAGGCTGGTGGCAGCGCGCCCGCCGATATGCGAAGGCGCGTCATGAGCATGACCCCTTCGCCCCGCGTCGCGCTGTTCGTCACCTGCTTGGTCGATGCGATGCGGCCCCGTGTGGGCTTTGCGGCGCTGCGCGCGCTCGCCGATGCCGGGTGCGAGGTGGTGGTGCCGCAAGCGCAGACCTGTTGCGGGCAGCCCGCGCTCAACTCGGGCGACCGTGAGACCGCTACCGACTTCGCCCGACGCAACGTGGCGATGCTGGAGGGGTACGAGGCGATCGTCGTCCCCTCGGGCAGCTGCGCCGGCACGATCCGCTGCCACTATCCCGAACTGCTCGCCGACGATCCCGAATGGGCCGCGCGAGCCGAGGCGGTGGCGAGCAAGACCTGGGAGATCCTCGCTTGGCTGGACGCGCGCGGCTGGCGGCCGGCGGGCGTCGCGCTGCCCGCGACCGCGGCCTATCACGATAGCTGTTCGGGTCTGCGCGAGCTCGGCATCAAGGCCCAGCCGCGGCGACTGCTCGGCGCAGTCGAGGGGCTGGCGCTGGTGCCGCTCGCCGGCGAGGAGACCTGCTGCGGCTTCGGCGGCACTTTCTGCGTGAAATACCCAGCCATCTCCAACGCGATCGCCGACGAGAAGGCGGCAGCGGTGGAGGCGAGCGGCGCGGGGCTGCTGCTGGCGGGCGATCTCGGCTGCCTGATGAACATGGCGGGCAAGCTTCACCGGCGCGGATCGGACGTGCGCGCCTTCCACACCATCGAGGTGCTGGCGGGTATGGCCGACGGCCCGGCGATCGGGGAAGCACAATGAGCCGGGCGTTCGATGCGCGGGTCGACGCTGCACTCGCCGATCGCCAGCTCAAGATCGCGGTCGAGCGCACCGCCGGCACCGCCGAAGCCAAGCGCGGCGCGGCGATCGGCGCCTGGCCCAGCTTCGCGGCGGCGCGTGAACGGGCGGCGGCGATCAAGGACCATGTGATCGCCAATCTCGGTGCCTATCTCGTCCAGTTCGAGGCGGCGGCGACCGCAACGGGGGCGACGGTCCACTGGGCCGCGACCGCCGACGAGGCCTGCGCGATCGTCGTCGAGATCTGCCGCAAGGCCGGCGCCAAGAGCGTCGCCCGCTCCAAGTCGATGCTCGGCGAGGAGATCGGCCTGCCGCACGCGCTGGAGGCGGCGGGAATCGGTCGCGTCGAGACCGATCTCGCCGAGCATATCATCCAGCTTGCCGGGGAGCGCCCCTCGCACATCATCTGGCCGGCGATGCACAAGACGCGCGAGCAGGTCTCGGAGCTCTTCCACGCCCGCCACCGGCAGCCGCATGTCGAGGAAAGCATCGCCGCGATGGCGGCGAGCGCCCGGCGGCAGCTGCGCGGCGAGATGCTGGGTGCCGATGTCGGCATCTCGGGCGCCAATTTCCTGATCGCGGATTCGGGGCAAATCTGCACCGTCACCAACGAGGGCAATGCCGAACTCTCGCTGGTGCCGCCGCGCGTCCATATCGTGACCGCGGGGATCGAGAAACTGGTCCCCTCGATGGACCATGCCGTGCATCTGCTGCGGCTGCTCGCCCGCTCGGCGACCGGCGCGGCGCTGACGCAGTACACCACCTTCTATGCCGGGCCGAAGCGGGCAGGGGACCGTGACGGGCCCGAGGAGATGCACATCGTGCTGGTCGACAATGGCCGCAGCGCGATGCGCGACGAGGGGCTGGCGGAGATGCTCCGCTGCATCCGCTGCGGTGCGTGCATGAACCACTGCGTGGTGTTCCGCCAGATCGGCGGCCATGCCTATGGCGGCACCTATCCGGGGCCAATGGGATCGGTGCTGACCCCGGCGCTCGACGGGCTCGCGGGGAGCCGAGACCTGCCCAATGCGTGTACGATGAACGGCAAGTGCCAGGAGGTGTGCCCGGTCGCGATCCCCTTGCCGACGCTGCTGCGCGGCTGGCGCGAGAAGAGCTGGCGCGAGGGGCTGGAGCCGGTGACCCTGCGCCAGGGGCTGGGGCTCTGGGCTTGGGCGGCGCGGCGGGCCTGGCTGTACCGGGTGGGGGTGCGCTGGGCGATCCGGACGATGCGGCTGATCGGGCGCGGCTGGATATCGAAGCTGCCGCTGGCCGGCGGCTGGACCGGCGGGCGCGACTTCCCCGCACCGGCGGCGGAGAGCTTCATGGACCGCTATCGGAGGGGCGAACGATGAGCGCGCGCGACGCGATCCTGGCGCGGCTGGGGCCCGCGCGCGACCCGGCGGTGTTGGCGGCCGAGGCGGCCTGCCTGCTCGCGGGCGAGGAGCGCGAGCGGCCGGCGGGACCGGACGATCTGGTCGCGCGCTTCCTGGCGCAGCTCGCCCTGCCGAGCGTGGCGGCGACGCATGCACAGATCGGGTCGCTGGCGGAATTGCCGGGCGCGGTCGCGGGCTATCTCGCCGTCGAGGGCGCGGAACCGGCGCTTTGGCTGCCGCCCGATGCGCGGGTGGCGGGGCTCGACTGGGCTGGGCTGACCCGGCTGGCGGAATGCCCGATCGACGACGGCGCGGTGCTGGCGTTCGCGCGCGCCGGGGTGGCGGAGACGGGCTCGCTGGTATTCGAGACCTCGCCGGAAGCGCCGATGCTGCCCAACTTCCTGGCGCTGCGGCACATCGTCGTGCTGGAAGTCGGCGCGCTGGTCCGCTGGCTGGAGGACGCCGCCGCCGGCGGCGCGGTGCCGCGCGCGCACTACTGGGTAACGGGCGTCAGCGGCACGACCGACATCGAAGGCACCTATGTCCGCGGCGCCCATGGGCCGAGGTTTTTGCACGTGGTGCTGGTCGGCTGATCTTCTTCTTAAGCCCCTCCTCCTCGGAGGAGGGGCTTGGGGGTGGGGGGATTCCAGACGTCCGTTGGTCTCGGTGAGACACAGCCCCACCCCAACCCCTCCCCTGAAGGGGAGGGGCTACTAAGGGTATCAATGCCCGGCCGGAGCCATCTCCACATCCCCCGCCGTCCCCGTCGCGCGCACCCCGAAGGCGAGCACGACCAGGAACGCCACCGCCGGCACCAGCAGCGCCAGGTTGATCCCCGCCAGATCGGACACATGCCCCATCGCTGCGGTCAGCACCGCGCCGCCGATGATCGCCATCACGATCAGCGAGGCGCCGATCTGCTTGAGCGCGCCGAGCCCGCCAATGCCGATCGCGAAGATCGTCGGGAACTGGATCGACATGAAGAAGCTCGCCGCGACCAGCGCGTAGAGCCCAGTCGTGCCGCCGACGAACACCGCCACCGCCGCCAGCACTGCCGATAGCCCCGAAAACACCACCAGCAGCTGCGGCGCCGAGACCTTGCCGAGCATCGCCGCACCCACGAAGCGGCCCACGCCGAACAGCACCAGGCTGGCGAACAGATAGTCGGCGGCGCCCTGCTCGGTGAGGCCGGGCAGGTTCACCTGCGCATAGCGGATCGTGTAGCTCCACAGCCCTACCTGCGCTCCGACATAGAAGAACTGCGCCACCACCGCGAACAGCAGCGTCCGGTCGCGCAGCACGGTGCCGAGCGCCTTGCCCGTCGGCACTGCGGGCGCGTCACCATCCTTGCGGTTGTCCGGGAAGGCGATCAGCGCGGCGGCGATCGCGAAGGCGAGGACGACGAGGCCGATCACCAGATAGGGCGTCTGCACCGAGGCGAGTTCGCCGCGCAGCGTCGCGGTCCGCTCGGCGGCGGACATCGCGGCGAGCGCCTTGTCGTCCTGCGCGAAGCTGGAGAGGATGAAGTATTTTCCGACGAGCACGCCGAAGATCGTCCCCAGCGGGTTGGCCGCCTGGGCGAAGTTTAGCCGGCGCGCGGCGCCTTCGGGACTGCCCAGCTCGGCGATCAGCGGGCTGGCCGAGGTCTCCAGGAACGCGAGGCCGCAGGCGATCACGAACAGCGCTGCGAGGAACCAGCGATACTCGCCGAAATGCGTCGCCGGATAGAAGAGCAGCGCGCCGATCGCGTACAGCGTCAGGCCGGTGACGATCGCCGCCTTGTAACCCCGCCGCCGCGCGAGCATCGCCGCAGGCGTCGCGAGCAGGAAATAGCCCATGTAGAAGGCCTGCTGGACGAAGCTGGTCTCGAAATCGCTCAGCGTGAACGCGCGGCGGAAATGCGCGATTAGGATGTCGTTGAGGTTGTTCGCCATTCCCCAAAGGAAGAACAGCGAGACCGTCAGGATGATGGCGGGGGTGTAGCGTCCGGCCTTGCTGGCCATGTGTCCTCTCCTTGGTGCGACGCCCCTGTTGGGGTCATTCGATGGCGCGGTCCAGATGCGTGTAGCCGCCGTCGACGAACAGCCACTGGCCGGTGGTGTGGCTGGCCCGCTCGGAAAGCAGGAACAGCGCGGTGTCGGCGATCTCTTCCGGGGTGGTGAAGCGGTGGCCGAACGGCACCCGGCGCTCGATTTCCTCGCGCCGCGCGGCGGGATCGTCGAAGCTCTTCAGCCACTCGGCATAGGCGGGGGTCTCGACCTCGGCCGGTACGATCGCGTTCACGCGGATGCCGTCCCCGCGCAGCGCCACCGCCCATTCGCGGGTCAGCGCCAGCACCGCGCCCTTGGCGGCGGCATAGGCGCTGGTATGGCCCTGGCCGGTGATCGAGGTCTTCGAGCCGATATTGACGATCGCCCCCTGCGCCGCCTTGAGGTGCGGAAGCGCGGCGCGGGCCATGCCGAAATAATGGACGAGGTTGATGTCGAGCGAGGCGCGGAACTGCGCCGGGGTCGCCTCGAAGCCGAGATTGTCGTTGAGCCCGGCATTGTTGACCAGCCCGTCGATGCGCCCGAAGCGCGCCGCCACAGCGTCGACCGCGGCGACCACCGCGTCGTCCTCGGCCAGCTCGCAGGGGTGGAACAGCCAGTCCTCGCCCAGTTGCGCGACCAGATCCGGCCGCGGCGGCTCGCGCGAGATGATGGCGGGCCGGGCGCCTTCGCGCGCCAGCCCGGCGGCAATGGCCGCGCCGATCCCCGACGAACCGCCGGTGACGATCACGACCTTGCCGGCCAGCCCCAGGTTCATGCGCCGAACCGATAATGGACGAGCGTCTCGGGCTTCATCTGGATCGAATAGCCGGGCTGCTGCGGCGGCATGTACGCCGCGTCCTTGATCACGCAGGGCTCCAGGAAATGTTCATGGAGATGATCCACATATTCGATGACCCTGCCGTCCATGGTGCCGGCAAAGCACAGATAGTCGATCATCGACAAGTGCTGGACGTATTCGCACAGCCCCACGCCGCCGGCGTGCGGACACACCGGCAGGTTGTAGCGCGCGGCGAGCAGCAGCACCGCGAGGGCCTCGTTCACCCCGCCGATGCGGCAGGCGTCGAGCTGGATCACGTCGACCGCACCCACCGCCATGAACTGTTTGAACAGGATGCGGTTCTGGCACATCTCGCCGGTCGCAACCTGGACCTGGCCGATCCCGTCGCGGATCGCCTTGTGGCCGAGCACGTCGTCGGGGCTGGTCGGCTCCTCGATGAACCAGGGCTTGGCGAAGGCAAGCGCGTTGACCCATTCGATCGCCTGGCCGACTTCCCATACCTGGTTGGCGTCGATCATCAGCTTGCGATCGGGGCCGAGCACCTCGCGGGCGATGCGGACGCGGCGGATATCGTCCTCCAGGTCGCGGCCCACCTTGAGCTTGATATGGTGGAAGCCGGCATCGACCGCTTCCTGCGCGAGGCGGCGCAGTTTCTCGTCGGGATAGCCCAACCAACCGGCCGACGTGGTGTAGCAGGGATAGCCGTTCGCCTCGAGCGTGGCGACGCGGTCGGCCTTGCCGGCGGCGCGCTCGGTGAGCAGGGCGAGCGCCTGCTCGGGCGTGATCGCATCGGTGAGGTAGCGGAAGTCGATCGCGCGAACGAGCTGCTCGGGCGTCATGTCGGCGACGAGCTTCCACACCGGCTTGCCCTCGGCCTTGGCCCAGAGGTCCCAGATCGCGTTGACCACCGCGCCGGTGGCGAGGTGCATCGCGCCCTTGTCCGGACCGATCCAGCGCAGCTGGCTGTCGCCGGTGAGGTGCCGCCACATGCGCGCGGGCTCTTCGGCGATCCAGGCGAGGTCGAGGCCGATCACCAGGTGGCGCATCGCCTCGATCGCGGCGACGCAGATGTCGTTGCCGCGACCGATGGTGAAGGTGAGGCCATGGCCTTCGAGGTCGGGCACGTCGGTTTCGAGGATGACATAGGCCGCCGAATAATCGGGGTCCGGGTTCATCGCGTCCGAGCCGTCGAGCGAGGCGCTGGTCGGGAAGCGCAGGTCGACCGTGCGCAGGCCGGTGATGCGGGCGTTCATCGTCATCAGTTCACCCACCCGCCGTCGATCACATGCACCGCGCCGGTGGTGAAGCTGGCCTCGTCGCTGGCGAGATAGCAGATCAGCGCGGCAATCTCGTCTTCCTGGCCGAGCCGGCCCATCGGCTGGCGTGCGACGAAGGCGGCATGCGCTTCCTCGACGCTGATGCCCTGCTGTGCAGCCTGTTCGGCGACCCGCTGGCGGAGGCTCGGGGTGTCCACCGTGCCGGGGCACACCGCGTTGCAGCGGATTCCCTTGGCGACGAAATCGGCGGCGACCGACTTGGTCAGACCAATGACGGCCGCCTTGGATGCGCCATAGGCGTGGCGATTGGGGATGCCCTTCACGCTGGAGGCGATCGACGACATGTTGACGATCGCGCCGCCGCCCTTCGCCAGCATGCCCGGCAGGAAGGCGCGGATCATGCGGTGCATCGCATGGACGTTGAGGTCGAAGGACAGCATCCAGTCGGCATCGGTGCCGTCGAGGATCGAGCCTGCCGCCACGAAGCCGGCGATGTTGGCGAGCACATCGACCTGGCCGATCGTCTCGGGAAGCGCGGCGATCGCGTCGGCGTCCAGCAGGTCGAGCACCACCGGCTCGACACCGTCGAGCGTCGCGAGCGCGGCGCCGTCGCGGTCGAGCGCGAACACCTTGGCGCCCTCATCGCGCAGCCGCAGCGCCGTCGCGCGGCCGATGCCGTGCCCAGCCGCGGTCACCAGCGCGGTCTTGTTGCCGAAACGCATCGCCTCCCCAACTCCTTCAGAACGTTTTCACAGGTCAAAATGACTTTCACATTCTTAGGCGCAAGCCGCGATTGTTCGCAAGTGGCATGACACCGCTCGTCGCATTGGCTAGCCTGATCGCCATGACCGAGAATGCACCAACCGCTGCGGCCGACAAATCGCCCGCCTATGCCGCGCCTGCGCTGGAGAAGGCGATCGACGTGATCGAGCTGCTCGGCAGCGAGCCGCAGGGGCTGACGATCAGCGAGATTGCGCAGCGGCTGGGGCGATCGATCAGCGAGCTGTTCCGCATCATCGTGGTGCTCGATCGGCGCGGCTGGCTGCACAAGGACGGCGCCAGCGATCGCTACCGGGTGACCTACCGCGTGCTGGAAATCGCCCACCGGGCAACGCCCGCGCAGGAACTCACCCATGTCGCCACGCCGCTGATGCACAGCCTGGCGGCGGCGACGGTGCAGTCCTGCCATCTGGTGGTGGTCAACGGCACGCGCGGGCTGATCGTCGCCCGGCAGGAGAGCCCGGGCCAGACCGGCTTCGCGGTGCGGCTCGGCACCGAGATCGACCTGCTGACCAGCTGTTCGGGCCATGTGCTGCTGTCGGCGATGGACGAGGAGCGACGCGCGGCGCTGTATCCGAAGGGGCTGCCCAAGGGGCTGCTGGATCGGCTCGCCGAGGTTCGCGCCAAGGGCTATGAATCGATCCCCAGCGCGCGGATGGCGGGGGTGTCGGACATGAGCTGCCCGATCTTCGGCTTCGACGGCCATGTCGTCGCGGCGCTGACCATTCCGTTCCTCGCCGCGATCGACGATGCCCCGCATGTCTCGCAGGAAGAGGCGCTGGCGCTGCTGCGGAGCACGGCAACGGCGATCTCCTCGGCGCTCGGCTGGTTCGATCGGGGCGAGGCGCCGATGGTGCCCAGCCTCTCGGTCGCCAGCCCGGTCCGCCGCCGCCGCGCCCGTACGATGGAGGTCTGAGGCGGCGAGCGTCAGCCCGGCGTCACGGCGTAGTAGATGTTGTAGCCGACAAACACCGTCGCAATGATCGCCAATATGATCAGCGCGACGGCGCCGAGCCCCTTGCGGGCGCGCTTCTCTACGGGTTCGGTTCTCGGGTCCATGCAGCGCCTCCTCGTTGATTTGTAACGAAAAGACGCTTCGGCGCACGGATTGTTGCGCTCAGCCGGCCAGCAATTCGAGCCGCCGCGCATAGGCCGCGAACAGCGTGGGCCAGGCAGAGGCCGGCACCGTCTTGGGCAGGCGCACGCCGAAGCCGTGCCCGCCCTGGTCGAACGCATGCAGTTCGCCCGGGCGCTTGGCCGCGAGCATCGCCTGGTAGAGCGCGATGCTGTTCTCGATCGGCACCAGCCCGTCGTCGCTGGCATGGGTGAGGAAGATCGGCGGGGTGTCGGCGGTGACGCGCTTCTCCACCGAGGCAGCGTCGAGCGCCTTGGGATCGGCGCCGGTGCCGAACAGCTGGTCACGCGAGCCGATATGGGTGAAGGGCGCGGCCATGCTCACCACCGGGTAGATCAGCCCGGCGAGGTCCGGGCGGGCGGAAAGCTGGTCGGCGGCGTCGACGGGGGTGTAGACGCGTTCGGCATGGCGGGTCGCCAGGCTGCCGGCGAGGTGGCCACCGGCGGAGAAGCCGATCACCAGCAGCTTCGCCGGATCGACGCCGTAGCGCTTGGCCGAGGCGCGGATCAGCCGCAGCCCGCGCTGGGCGTCGGCCAGCGGCACGATCGCGCGGTTGGCCCAGCCGTCGGTGGGGATGCGGTAGCGCAGGATAAAGGCGGTGATGCCCTGCGCGTTGAGCCAGCGCGCCTGCTCCTCGCCCTCATTGTCGAGCGCCAGGAAGCCATAGCCGCCGCCGGGCATCAGCATCACCGCGGTGCCGTTGGGGTTCGCCGCGCGACGCACGGTGAGCGAAGGGCGGTCGATCCCGCGCAGCCAGCGATCGGGCGCGTCGGGGTTCTTGGAGCGCTCTTCCGTGCTCGGCTTGGGCAGCGGGCTGGGCGCGCCCGGGGGCGAACCGGGCCAGAGCGGCAGCACCTCGTCTTCGCCTGCAGCATGGGCGGGCAGCGCGGCGAACGTTGCGGTGGCGGCCATGCCGGTTAGCATCGTGCGGCGCGTCAGGTCTTCGAACACGGCAATCCTCTCTTCTGCATCCATCCACCGCGACCGAAACTTGAGGCTTCACGGTGATTTGCTTCTGATTCTGGTAGCGCTACCCTGTGGTTGCAGAATCATCGGCCGCGCGCAACCGGACCTTCGGCAGGCGCGCGGCGGACTCTACGACCATGGGCGGGTGGACGCTGCCGGGGGGCGATGGCACTCCCCGCGCATCGGCCAGGCGCCAACGCGATAAGGGAGAGACGGGCATGAAGCGGGTGTGGATGGCGGCGCTGCTGGCGGGCAGCGCAATCGGCGTGGCGCAGGCGGCGCAGGAAAATGGCTACACCCGCAGCGATGGCGGCGTGGTCGTCACCCCCACCGGCGGTGCTGCTGCCACGATGGAAGTCACGGTGCACGGCGACGGCATCTTCCATGTCGTGGCGCTGCCCTTGGGCGTCGACACCGGTACGCTGGCCCCCAGCCTGATGGCGCCCAACCCGCCCGCGCCCGGCGCGTTCGAGGTCAGCAGCGCGAACGGCCATGTGCTGGTCAAGGCCAAGCGCGCCACCGCCGATATTGAGATCGCCACCGGCCGGGTGCGCTTCACCGATGCCAAGGGCCGCGAGCTGCTCGCCGAATCCGGCCAGACCGCGTTTCGGCCGGTGACGGTGGAGGGGAAGCGCTTCGTCTCGGTCAGCCAGCAGTTCAACCGCAGCAGCGACGAGGGGCTGTACGGCCTCGGCCAGCACCAGAATGCGCAGATGAACTATAATGGCGAGGACGTCGAACTCGCCCAGCACAATATGGATATCGGCGTGCCGTTCCTGGTCTCGACGCGCAGCTATGGGCTGCTCTGGGACAATGCGAGCATCACCCGCTTCGGGAACCCTGCGCCCTACACGCTGGTCGGCGAGGGGATGAAGGTCACCAGCGACGGCAAGCCCGGCTGGAAGGCCGAATATTTCCTCGACGGCAAGCCGGCGGTCACCCGCCAGGAAGCGACGATCGACTACCAGTATATCAAGGACCAGAAGAACTGGCCCGAGGCGGCCAAGGCGCAGACGGTGGCGGCGACGGGCGGGCAGAACACCGCCGGCAACGCGGTGCAGAAGCAGACCGTGGTGTGGACCGGCGACGTCCAGCCCGAGGTAACCGGCACCCACAAGTTCCAGCTCTACGGTTCGAGCTATTACAAGGTCTATGCCGACGGAAAGCTGTTGCTGGATCGCTGGCGCCAGAACTGGAACCCCTGGTACGCCAATTTCGACCTGCCGATGACCAAGGGCAAGCCGGTCCGCATCCGCATCGAATGGGAGCCCAATGCCGGCTATATGGCGCTGCTCCACAATGATCCGCTCCCCGCCCAGGACCGCCATTCGGTGTGGTTCACCAGCGAAGTGGGTCAGGCGAAGAATTACTGGTTCGTCCCCGCCGATACGATGGACGGCGCGATCGCCGGCTATCGCCAGCTCACCGGCAAGGCCGAGATGATGCCGAAATGGGTCTACGGCTTCTGGCAGTCGCGCCAGCGCTACAACACCGCCGACGAAGTGACCGGGGTGATCGACAAATATCGTTCGCTGAACATCTCGGTCGACAATGTCGTGCTCGACTGGCGCTATTGGCGCGACGACGATTGGGGCAGCCATGCCTTCGATCCGACGCGCTTCCCGAATCCCAAGGCGATGATCGACAAGGTGCATGCCCAGCATGCGCAGTTCATGATCTCGGTCTGGCCGAAATTCTATCCGACGACCGAGAATTACAAGGAACTCGCCGCAGCGGGCGCGGCCTATCAGGGCAATCTGCGCCAGGGGAACAAGGACTGGGTCGGCCCTGGCTATGCCAACACCTTCTACGATCCCTATTCGGCGGAAGGACGGCGGATCTTCTGGAAACAGGTGCAGGAAAAGCTGGGCGTACTCGGCACCGATGCCTGGTGGGCGGATGCCAGCGAGCCGGACATGCACTCCAACCTCTCGATCGAGGAGCGGATCGACACCATGGGCCCGACCGCGATCGGCCCGGCCGCGCAATATTTCAACAGCTATCCGCTGATGAACGCGCGCGCATTTTTCGAAGGCTGGCAGGGCTTCAAGCCCGATGTGCGGCCGTTCCTGCTCACCCGATCGGGCTTTGGCGGGCTGCAGCGCTATGGCGCCGCGGTCTGGTCGGGCGACGTCGGGACCCGCTGGTATGATCTGCGTGCGCAGATTTCCGCAGGGGTGAACACGGCGATGTCGGGGCTGCCCAACTGGACGCACGACATCGGCGGCTTCGCGGTGGAGCCGCGCTACGAGGCGAAGAACCCGACGCCGGAAGACCTGGCCGAATGGCGCGAGCTCAACCTGCGCTGGTTCCAGTTCGGCGCGTTCAGCCCGCTGTTCCGCAGCCATGGCGAGGCGCCGTTCCGCGAGATCTACGAGATTTCGCCCGAAGGCTCGTCGATGCGCGCGTCGATGGTCTGGTACGACCAGCTCCGCTACCGGCTTATGCCCTTTATCTACACGCTGGGTGCCGACGCCTATTGGAAGGACGGCAGCATCATGCGGGGCATGGTGATGGACTATCCGGCCGACACCCGGGCGCGGCGGATCGACGACCAGTATCTGTTTGGCGACGCCTTCCTGGTCGCGCCGGTGACCGCGTACAAGGCGCGCAGCCGCACGGTCTACTTCCCCGGCACCGGCACCTGGTACGACTTCGCCACGGCCAAGATCTATCGCGGCGGTACCATCGCCGGCATCGCGGCGCCCGCCGAGCGGATGCCGCTGTTCGTCCGTGCCGGCGCGATCGTGCCGATGGGGCCGGTGACCCAATATGTCGACCAGCAGCCGGACGCACCGCTGACGATCACCGTCTATACCGGCGCCAACGGAGCCTTCTCGCTCTACGAGGATGACGGCCGCAGCGAACAGTACAAGGCGGGCGCGTTCAGCCGCATCCCGCTGACCTGGGACGACAAGGCCGGCACGCTGACGATCGGCGCACGCGAAGGCAAGGGCTGGGCCGGCATGCCCGCCACGCGCAGCTTCCGGGTGAAATGGGTCAGCGCCGGCAAGCCGGTGACCGATGACAATAGCTTTGACGCTGAAGTGCGGTATCAAGGTGGTACTGTGGTGGCTCAGCGGAGGTAGCAATGATCGGATCAGGGTGGCGGCGTCGCGGGGTATTGGCGGGGCTCGCGGCCCTGCCGGCGGTGGCGCGGGCGCAGGTGACGGCGCAGGGGCCGGTACAGGCGACCTGGCCGTCGCTGGTGGCGAACTATCGCTACCCGGACTGGTTTCGCGATGCGAAGTTCGGGATCTGGTCGCACTGGGGCCCGCAATCGGTGCCCGAGCAAGGCGACTGGTATGGCCGCCACATGTACATTCAGGGCCACCCGGCCTCGGACTTCCATCGCAAGACCTATGGCCACCCCGCTGATGCCGGGTTCATGGAGGTCCAGAACCGCTGGACCGCCGAGCGCTGGGATCCCGAAGCGCTGATGCGGCGCTATGTGAAGGCAGGCGCGAAATATTTCGTGTCGCTCGCCTGCCATCACGACAATCTAGATTGTTACGACAGCGCGCATCACGGCTGGAACAGCCTCCGTGTCGGTCCCAAGCGCGATGTGGTCGGCACCTGGGAGAAGGTCGCTCGGGCGCACGGGCTGCGCTTCGGCGTCTCCAACCATGCGGCGCATGCCTGGCACTGGTTCCAGACAGCCTATGGCTATGATCCCGAGGGCCCGCGCAAGGGCGAGCGCTACGATGCCTTTCGCCTGACCAAGGCCGACGGCGCAGGCAAATGGTGGGAGGGGCTGGACCCGCAGCTGCTCTATACCGGCAAGCACATCGTCGCCCCCGACGGCATCGACACGATGAAGGCGATGGGCAAGTGGCACGAGGACCATGACGGCCAGTGGGTCGAGCATGGCCCCGCCGGCGATGCGGCCTATGCGACGCGCTGGCTGCAGCGGCAGGTCGACCTCGTCACCAAATACCAGCCCGATCTCTGCTATTTCGACGATTACGAACTGCCCTTCGGCCCCGTCGGGCTGGCCGCGGCGGCCGATTACTACAACCGCTCGATCGCGAAGAGCGGCAAGATCGACGTGGTGCTCAACGCCAAGCAGCTCAAGCCCTATGCTCGCTTCGGACTGGTCCAGGATGTCGAGCGCGGCTTTGCCGACAAATTGTGGGAGGAACCCTGGCAGACCGACACCTGCCTCGGCGACTGGTTCTACAAGCGCAGCCTCTACACCGAAAAGCGCTACAAGTCGGCGAACGACGTGCTCCAGCGGCTGGCCGACGTGATCTCGAAAAACGGCAACCTGCTGCTCTCGGTGCCCCAGCGCGGCGACGGGTCGATCGATTCGGAGGAGGAGCGCATCCTCGACGATCTCGGCGCCTGGATGGCGGTGAACGGCGAGGCGGTGTTCGGCACACGGCCGTGGCGCAGCTACGGCGAGGGGCCGACCCAACTCGCCGCAGGCATGCAGAACGAGGACGGCTTCAAGGGCTTCACCGAGCAGGACGTACGCTTCACCACCAAGGGCGACACGCTGTACTTGTTCTTCCTCAAGGCGCCGAGCGCGCCGGTGACGGTGAAGGCGCTGGGGCTCGGTGCGGGCCGGGTGGCACGGGCGCGGCTGCTGGGCGGCGGCGACGTTGCCTTCCGGCAATCGCAGGCGGGGCTGACCGTCACTCTGCCCAACGGGCTGGGCACGGTGCCGGTCGTGCGGATCGACGGGCTGCGCCGGGGTTGAGCGTGGAGGGGCGGTCGGGAGCGGCCGCCTCAACACCAGCGATCGTCATTCCCGCGCAGGCGGAAATCCATTTGCCAGGACGTCGGAAATGGAGCCGCGCCGCTACGCGCCGCCGCGCCCTTACGGGCAAATTCTTCTGTCAGAAGGGGAAAATGGTGCTGCCGGCGAGGATTGAACTCGCGACCTCAGCCTTACCAAGGATGCGCTCTACCACTGAGCTACGGCAGCACTGTTTTCCAACCGCGGCGACCAGCGCCGTGCGGGAGGGGCCTATTTGCTTGGGGACCCGCGATTGTCAACCCGCATCATGCCGGTTTATCGCTTTTCGCATGAAGGATGTGGATAAGCAGGCCCGACTGGCCGAAAAACTGCGCGAAAACCTGCGGCGGCGGAAAGCCCAGGCGCGCGAGGCTAAGGCGGAAGGGGCCGGGCAGGGCGCGGAAGCGCCCCCCGAATCAGCGGACTGACACGATCCTCCTCTGCAAGGGGAGGTGGCGCGCGCAGCGCGACAGAGGGGGGGCGCCGCCGATGTGTCTCGCGTCGCTGCGGCCGGGACATCCTCCACCACCGCCTCCGGCGGCGGTCCCAGGATCAGCCGTAGTTCACCCGATCGGCGCGCACTTGGCTTCCAGCCAAGTCCGTTCCGCGCCTTCCAGCTGCGGGCCGACGATCACCAGCACCTCGGCATGATAGGCGTCGAGCCAGGCGCGCTCCTCGGGGCTGAGCAGCTCGGGCAGGATCAGGCTGCGTTCGATCGGCGCGAACGTGAGCGTCTCGAACGCCAGCATCGGCTTGTCGCCGCCAGGGATGGTCCGCTCGACGATATGGACGAGGTTCTCGATCCGAATGCCGTATTCGCCCGCCTTGTAATAGCCCGGCTCGTTCGAGAGGAACATGCCGGCGCGGAGCGGCTCCAGCGCCTGGCCGCCCGGATAGGAGGGCGGCGCGATGCGCTGCGGGCCCTCGTGCACCGAAAGATAGGCGCCGACGCCGTGGCCGGTGCCATGGGCGAAATCGAGACCTGCTTCCCAGAGCGGCCGCCGCGCGAAGCCGTCGATCTGCGCGCCGGTGGTGCCGTCGGGGAATGTTGCGGTTGCGATCGCGATATGCCCCTTGAGCACACGGGTGAAGCGGTCCTTCATCTCATGGGCAGCCTCGCCCACCGGCATCACGCGAGTGACGTCGGTGGTGCCGTCGCCATACTGGCCGCCCGAATCGATCAGGAACAGCTGGCCGCGCTCGATCGGCAGGCTCGATTCTTCGGTAACCTTGTAGTGCGGGATCGCCCCGTTGGGGCCGGTGGCGGAAATAGTGTCGAAGGACAGGTCCTTCAGCCTGCCCGTCGCCTCGCGGAATTCGCGGAGCTTGTCGGCGACTGACATTTCGGTGAGGCCGCCCTGCGGCGCAGTTTCCTCGAACCACTTCAGGAAGCGGCTGAGCGCCGCGCCATCGCGCGCCTGCGCTGCCTTGTGCCCGGCCACTTCGGCCGGATTCTTGATCGCCTTGGCGAGGATCACCGAATCGCGCAGCGCGACCACGGTGGCGCCGCCGGCTTCCAGCCCGTCGAAGATCGCCGACACTGCCGTGCCCGGATCGGCGACGACGCGCTTGCCCGCGAAGCCGCCCAGCGCCGGTGCGAACGCCGCGCGGTCCTGGATGCGCACCGCGTTGCCGAGATGCTGCCGCACCGCATCCGTCACCTTCTCCGGCGCGACGAACAGGTCGGCGGTGCCGTCGGCATGGATCACCGTATAGGCGAGCGCGACCGGCGTGTGGGTGACGTCGTCGCCGCGCACGTTGAAGGCCCAGGCGATCGAATCGAGCGCGGCGATCACCACTGCATCGGCATTGCGTGCCTGGAGCCAGTCGGCGATCTCGGCGCGCTTGGCGGCCGAGGACTTGCCGGCCAGCGCCTCGTCCAGCACCGCGAGCGGAGCATCGGAGGGGTTTGGCTGCTCGGTCCAGACCGCGTCGATCGGGTTGCGGGTGACGGGGACGAGCGTCGCGCCCTTCTCGGCCAGCGCCTTGCGCGCTTCCTCCACCCAGGCGCGGGTGTGCAGCCAGGGATCATAGCCGATGCGGCCGCCATTGGGGGCATGCGCGCCCAGCCAGTCGGCGACGCTGGTCGCAGGCACCCCGACATATTCCCAATGGTCGGCGGAGACCTGCTGGCGCACCTGCAACGTGTAGCGTCCGTCGGTGAAGATCGCCGCTTCGTGCGGCAGCACCACCGCGGTGCCGGCCGAACCTTGGAATCCGGTGAGCCAGGCGAGCCGCTGGGCATAGGCGCCGACATATTCGGACATGTGCTCGTCGGTGAGCGGCACGACGAAGCCGTCGAGGGCTTCGGCCGCGAGCTGGGCGCGGAGCGCGGTCAGACGGTCGGCATAGCTGGACATATGCGGTGTTCCTGCATCTGGGAGCGCGGCTCGGATCGCCGCGGAATGGCCGGTTTCTGGCCGATGCAGGAAGATTTGGAAAGGGGCGGGCATGGGCCCGCCCCCGTGGGTGCCTCAGCGGCGAACCTTCACATAGTAGCAGCGGTTCTTCGCGGTCATCGAGCGGTCAATCGCGCGGCCGCCGAGCGCGCCGGCGACACCGCCGGCCGCAGCGCCGAGCAAGCCGCCGCCGATGATCGCCGGACCGGCGACCGCGCCGGCCACGCCGCCCGCGATCAGGCCGGCTTCGCCCTTCGACTTGCGGCACTTCTTCACATAGCGATAGCCGCGGCTGGAACTGGACTTGCCTTCGTAGCGCGACTGGGCGCTGGCTACGCCAATCGGCATCGCAACCGGCATAACCAGGGCAAAGGCGGTGAGCGCGGCGATTGTCTTACGCATATTCGGACCCCATCTTTCGGTTCGTGTTCGAAGCGTATCAATGTGCCACGCCACATTTCGGTTGCATGAACCCGCAACGATCGGCGCAGATCCGGTGATTTCCGGAGGCTCCCGAGCGCGCGGCGCGGCCGCGGCGATCGCGGTGGAAGCGCTGCTGGCAGCGTTGCTGTTCGCCGGATTGCGCGCGCAGACGGTGCTCCGCGCTGATCCGGATGCGACTCTGGTGAGCTTCGACGTGCCGCCGCCTCCGCCGCCTCCTGCGCCCGAACCGGCCAAGCGGCGTGCAGCGCCCAAGGCGGAGGGCGCCTCGGCACCGCCCAACCGCGTCTCCAGGGCGACCGAGGTGGTCGCACCGCCGCCGCCGGTGATGCTCCAGCCGCCGCCCATGGTAACGGCGCCGAAGCCCGCCACCGCCAGCGACTCGTCTTCCGGTGCGGCGCCGGTGGCTGGGCCGGGGACTGGCGCGGGCGGCGATGGGAACGGCACCGGCAGCGGCGGGCGCGGCAACGGGTCGGGCGGCGGGGGCGGGGTGCCGCTCCGCTGGATCGGCGGACAAATCACCGATGCCGATTATCCCCGCGGCGCGCTCAACGCCGGGGCGAGCGGCACGGTGGGGCTGCGCTTCGTGGTGGGCGTGAACGGTCGGGTTTCGAGCTGCACCGTCACGCGGAGCAGCGGCAATCGCGATCTCGACGAGACCACCTGCAAGCTGATCCAGAAGCGCTTTCGCTACGTGCCGAGCAAGGATGCGGCGGGGCGGCCCTATGCCGATATGGTGACCGGCGAGCATCGCTGGGATCTGTACGAGCGGCCGGATGCGGAGTGAGCTTTTGTCCTCCCGCTTCTTCTAATCCCCCTTCCGCAAGCGGGAGGGGTGCGCAGGAGCCGGAAGCTACACGCTAGCCCTTCACCAGTGCGTCGATTGCAGCCGCCAACTGCAGGTCCCTTGTCGACAGCCCGCCCGCATCATGCGTGGTCAGCAGGATGTCGACGCGATTCCACACGTTCGACCACTCGGGATGGTGGTCCGCCTTCTCGGCGATCAGCGCCACGCGGGTCATGAACGCAAAAGCCTCGGTAAAGTCGGCGAACAGGAAGCGGCGGGTGATCGCGTCGCGCCCCGGCTCGTAGTTCCAGGCCGGCAGGGCCGCGAGCGATTCCTCGCGCAAGCCGTCGGTCAAACGCGCTACCATATCCATCCCCTCCTTGCTCGTTCTCTGCCGCTCCGCCTATGCATTCGGCCATGCCGGAGCAAGCGCCAACCTTCGCCCCCGATGCCGCCCTGATCGAGCGCCTTGCCCGCGCTGCGCTGGCCCGCATCCCCGCGCCGTTCCAGGCGCACCTCGCCGACGTGGTGCTGCTGGTCGAGGAGTTCGCCGACGAGGAGACGCTCGACGCGCTCGGTATCGACGATCCCTTTGCGCTCAGCGGCCTCTATCACGGCCGCCCGATCGGCGAGAAATCGGCGTTCGACTCCGGCGGCTTGCCCGATCGCATCCATTTGTATCGCCGCGCGATCCTCGACGAATGGGTGGAGACCGGCGAGCCGCTCGAGCGGCTGGTCCATCATGTCGTGATCCACGAGGTCGGCCACCATTTCGGCCTGTCCGACGACGCCATGCACGCGCTGGAAGACGCCGCGGATTGAACCCCGGCCTCGCCTTTGACGCCGTGACCTGCCTGCGCGGCGGACGGATCCTCTTCGAGGGGCTTTCCTTCATGCTCGCGCCCGGTGAGGCCGGGCTGGTGCTCGGGCCCAATGGCGTCGGCAAGTCGAGCCTGATCCGCATCGCCGCCGGGCTGCTCGCGCCGCTGGGCGGGCGCGTGACGGGCGAGGGCGCGCGAGCGCTGCTCAGCGAAGCCGCGGCGCTGGATGCGGAGCGGACGCTCGCGGGAGCGCTCGGCTTCTGGGCGGGGCTTGACGGGCGCGGGGACGCAGTCGCCGATGCGCTGGAAGCGGTCGGCCTGTCGGATATCGCCGACGTGCCGGTGCGGCTGCTCTCGACCGGCCAGCGACGGCGCGCGGCTTTTGCCCGGGTGCTGGCGAGCGGCGCACCGGTGTGGCTGCTCGACGAGCCGGGGAATGGCCTCGACACCGCCTCGGTTGCGATGCTGGAGGCGCGGATCGCCGCGCACCGCGCGGGCGGCGGCATCGTGCTGGTCGCGACGCACCAGCCGATCGCGCTGCCGGACGCGCAGGAGATCGCGCTGTGATCGCGTTGGTCTGGCGCGAACTGCGGCGGGCGTGGAGCAGCGGCGGGCTGGTGCTGCCGATCGCCTTCTTCCTGCTGGTCGCGATCCTGTTCCCCTTCGCGGTGGGGCCCGACGGGCGGCTGCTCGCGCGGATCGGCGGCGGCGTGATCTGGGCGGCGGCATTGCTCGCCGCACTGCTCCCGGTCGAGCGGTTGGTGACGCCCGATGCGGAGAACGGCGTGCTCGATCAGCTGGTGGTGCGCGGCTTCTCGGACGCCGGCATCGCGACGGCGAAGATGCTGGGGCACTGGCTGGGCTTCGGTCCGGCGTTGCTGGCGGCGACCTGCGTCGCGGCGGCGCTGCTGCATGTGCCCGGCACGGCGTTGGGGACGATCCTGATCGGTCTGGCGATCGGCACGCCGGGACTGGCGGCGCTGGGCGTGGCGACGGCGGCGCTGGTGGCGGGATTGCGCGGCGCGGGCGCGCTGGCGGGGCTGGTGATGCTGCCCTTCGCGGTGCCGCTGCTGATCTTTGGCGCGGGTGCCACCGGCGGCGAGCCCGGCGCGATCAAGCTGCTCGCGGCGATCAGCCTGGTGCTGGTCGCGGGTTGCCCCTTTGTCGCCGGTGCGGCGATGCGGATGGGGCGGGGGTAATCCCCTCCCGCCGGAGCGGGAGGGGAGGATGGGGCTTAGTTGCCTTCCGGCCCCGTGTAGCTGGTCAGCTCGTCGCCGAGCAGCGTCACCACATGGAGCACGTTGGTCGAGCCCGGCGTCTTGAAGGGTACGCCCGCGCAGACGATCACCCGGTCGCCCGCCTTGGCGAGGCCGTGGCGCAGCGCCATGCGCTTGGCCTTTCCGACCATTTCCTCGAACGAGTCGACGTCGCGCGTCTGCACGGCGTGGGTGCCCCAGAGCAGGCCCAGGCGACGCGCGGTGTCGCGCTCGGGGGTCAGCACCAGGATCGGCACCAGCGGCCGCTCGCGCGCGATGCGCCGCGCGGTCGAGCCCGAGCTGGTGAAGCAGATGATCGCCGAGGCCGACACCGTCGCCGCGATGTTTTTCGCCGCTTCGGCCAGCGCGTCGGCGGTCGTCGGATCGGGCTTAGTGACGGTGAAGTGGACGCGGTCGCCATGCGCCGGGTCGCGCTCCACCGCATCGGCGATCGAGTTCATCATCGACACCGATTCGATCGGCCACTTGCCCGCGGCGCTTTCGGCCGAAAGCATGATCGCGTCGGCGCCGTCATAGACCGCCGTCGCCACGTCCGACACTTCGGCGCGGGTGGGCGAGGGGCTCTCGATCATCGATTCGAGCATCTGGGTCGCGACGATCACCGGGCGGCCCAGGCGACGCGCCGACTCGACGATCCGCTTCTGCAGCGGCGGTACGGTCTGCGGCGGCAGCTCGACGCCGAGATCGCCGCGAGCGACCATTACGCCGTCGCACTGCTCCAGGATTTCCTCCAGGCGCGCGATGGCCGAAGGCTTTTCGATCTTGGCGAGCAGCGCGGCCTTGCCACCGATCAGGCGGCGCGCTTCCATCAGATCCTCGGGACGCTGGACGAAGCTGAGCGCGATCCAGTCGGCACCCTGTTCGACCGCGAAGCTGAGGTCGCTGCGGTCCTTTTCGGTCAGCGCGGCGAGCGGCAGCACCATGTCGGGGACGTTGAGGCCCTTGTTGTTCGACAGCGCGCCGCCAACCTCGACGATCGTGGTCAGCCGGTCGGGCGTCGCGTCGGTGACGCGCAGCACCAGCTTGCCGTCATCGAGCAGCAGGCGCGCATCGGCATGCGCGGCTTCGAAGATCTCGCGGTGCGGCAGCTCGACGCGGGTCGCGTCGCCCGGGGTGGGATCGCGGTCCAGCGTGAACTGGTGGCCGGTGACCAGCATCACCTTGCCCTCGGCGAACTTGCCGACGCGCAGCTTTGGCCCCTGCAGGTCGGCGAGGATCGTGGTCGGACGGCCGGTGGTCTTTTCCATCGCGCGGATGGCTTCGAAGAGCGGGATCTTCGAGGCTTGGTCGCCATGGCTCATGTTGATGCGAAACGCATCGGCGCCGGCGCGGAACAGCTTCTCGATCATTTCGGGGGACGCGCTGGCGGGTCCCAATGTTGCCAGGACGCGCACCTTGCGCGAGCGGGGGGAGATCGCCTGTGTCATCGTTGTCTTCCTCGGCTTGTGCGTGCCCGCCTCTAGCCCCAAATGCGTTAACATCAACTGCGGAGGTGCCACATGGATGAACTAGATCGCCTGGATGACGCAACAGCGGCCAAGGCGTTCCGCCGGCTGGTGCGCCATCTACGCCATCGCCACGATGCCCAGAACATTGATCTGATGGGGCTTTCGGGCTTTTGCCGGAACTGCCTGGGCGACTGGATCCACGAAGCCGATCCGAGCATCGCCAAGGCCGATGCGCGCCGAATCGTCTACGGGATGGAGCAGTCCGAATGGAAGGCGAAGTACCAGAGCGAGGCCACGCCCGAGCAACTGGCGCGGATGGACGCGAGCCTGAAGAAGAACGAGGGCCGCGACGACGCCGAGCTCGACGAGGCGCTTGACGAGAGCTTCCCGGCCAGTGATCCTCCCAGCATGACCGACCCCCACGCCTGAACCGGGCCTGAAATGGGGGCGTGACAGGGGGAGATGGGCATGAAGACGTTGTTGCTGGCCGCGCTGGCATGTTCCACGGCCGTTCCCGCTCTCGCCCAAACGTCTTCCAAGGTCACCTATGTCCAGGCCGGGCGGCTGCTCGACAAACCTGGCCAGGCGCCGCGCGGCGCCAGCACGCTGATCCTGCGCGACGGCAAGGTCGCCGAGGTTCGGGAAGGCTTCGTCGCGCCCGAGGCGGGGGCGACCCTGCTCGACCTGCGCGACAAGTTCGTCCTGCCGGGCCTGATCGACCTGCACGTCCATCTCTTCTCCGAGGGCGATCCGGTGAAGGAGCGGATGAATGCGCTCACCGAGGACGAGGCCGACGAATTCATCATCGGCATCGAGGATGCGCGGCGCGATCTGGAAGCAGGCTTCACCACCGTCCGCGACCTCGGCAGCAATCCCCGCGCGATCCGCGCGCTGCGCGACGCGGTGGAGCGCGGCGCGATCGCGGGTCCGCGAGTCGTCAATGCCGGGCGGATGATCTCGGTCTCGGGCGGACATGGCGACGGCACCAACGGCCTCGCCGAGGAATTTGCCGAAGCGGTGGCACACCGCCAGATCAACACCTGTGACGGCGCCGACGATTGCCGCCGCGCGGTGCGCCAGCAGATCAGTCTTGGCGCGCAGGTGATCAAGTTCGCTGCGACCGGGGGTGTGCTCTCCAACGTCGCGGGCGGCCTGGGCAAGCAGATGTCCGACGAGGAGATGAAGGCGATCGTCGAGACGGCGCACGCGTTCGGCCGCCGCGTTGCGGTCCACGCCCATGCCGCCGAGGGCGTACGCGGCGCGGTGGAAGCGGGGGCCGACTCGATCGAGCATGGCAGCTTCCTCGACGATGCCACCATTGCCGCGATGAAGGCGCACGGCACCTGGCTGGTCCCGACGATGATCGCGCCGGTGACCGCGCTCGCCAATGCCCGCGCGGGCAAGCTGCCGCCTGCCACCATCCCCAAGGCCGAAGCGGCGGCTGCGGCCGCGGCGGCGAGCCACGCCAAGGCGATCAAGGCCGGGGTGAAGGTCGCGTTCGGCACCGACACCGGGGTGTCGCGCCACGGCGAGAATGCGAAGGAGTTCGCGCTGCTCGTTCGCGCCGGGCTCACCCCGGCGGGCGCGATTCGCGCGGCGACCCTGGATGCCGCCGATGCACTCGGCCGCAAGGACCAGCTCGGCTCGCTCGAACCCGGCAAGGCGGCGGACCTGATCGCAGTCTCGGGTGATCCGCTGCAGGACGTAACGGTGCTGGAGCATGTCGATACCGTGATGCGCGCCGGCGTGGTGCACACGCTGCGCGGCAAGCGGCAGGCCTTCCCGAAGGACTAAGGTTGAGCGAAGGCGCCGGCTGGCGTACAGGGCCCGCCGGATTCCTTTCCCTTCGGACGATCCGACCTGCGCGACTCTCGCGCGGCGTGCCTCGTCCGATCTCATGCTTCAGGAGCTAGAACACCCATGTCCGACAATATTTCCGCCGAGCAGCTCCGCCTCCTGATCGAGCGTGTCGAGCGTCTCGAAGAGGAGAAGAAGGGCATCGCCGACGACATCAAGGACGTCTATGCCGAAGCCAAGTCGACCGGCTTCGACGTGAAGACGATGCGCACCATCGTTCGCCTGCGGAAGATGGAAAAGCATCACCGCGAAGAGGCCGAGATGCTGCTCGAAACCTACAAGCAGGCGCTGGGCATCTGAGCCCTGCGATGGCGCTCGCCGGCCAACCGCGCTAAGGCGAGCGCTTTCCACCTCCTCCAGACCGCAGGCAGTTCGGGTTCACCATGGCAGGCCATTCCAAATTCAAGAACATCATGCACCGCAAGGGCGCGCAGGATAAGAAGCGCTCGGCGATGTTCTCCAAGCTCAGCCGCGAAATCACCGTGGCGGCAAAGATGGGTCTGGCGGACCCGGACATGAACCCGCGCCTGCGCGCCGCGATCAACGCCGCCAAGGCGCAGTCGATGCCCAAGGACAATATCCAGCGCGCGATCGACAAGGCGAGCAAGGGCGAAGGCGATAACTACGAAGAGATTCGCTACGAGGGCTTCGGCCCGGCGGGTGTCTCGCTGATCATCGAGGCGCTGACCGACAACCGCAACCGCACCGCCACCAACGTGCGCACCGCGGTGTCGAAGAACGGCGGCAACCTGGGCACCGCCGGTTCGGTGAGCCACGGCTTCGACCGCCTGGGCCTGATCTCCTATCCGGCGAGCGCCGGCGACGCCGAGAAGGTGTTCGAGGCGGCGCTGGAAGCGGGTGCCGAGGACGTCACCAGCAGCGAGGACGGCCACGAGATCTGGACCGCGCAGGGCGACCTGCACGAAGTCGCCAAGGCGCTGGAGCCGGTGCTCGGCGAGTCCGAGGGCGCCAAGCTCGCCTGGCGGCCGCAGACGATGGTGACGGTGGGCGCCGACGACGCCGCGACGCTGTTCAAGCTGCTCGACGCGCTCGACGATGACGACGACGTCCAGACGGTGTGGGGGAATTACGAGATCCCCGACGACGTGATGGAGAAGCTGGGTTGATCTTCTCGCTCCTCCCCGGAACGGGGAGGGGGACCGCCGCGAAGCGGTGGTGGCGGGGGGCTTCCCCAAGGTACTCGCTGGTGGAGAGCCCCCTCTACCAGCCTTCGGCTGGTCCCCCTCCCCGTGCCGGGGAGGGTCTGTGATTATCCTTGGCCTCGATCCCGGCCTTGGCACCACCGGCTGGGGCCTGATCCGTGCCGAGGGCAACCGCCTCAGCCATCTCGGCCATGGCAAGCTGGTGACCGACACCAAGGCCACGCTGCCGCGCCGGCTCGCCCATCTCGATGCGATGCTCGCCGCGCTGATCGCTGATCACGCGCCCGAGGCGGCGGCGGTCGAGGAAGTGTTCGTCAATTCCAATGCGCAGTCGACGCTCAAGCTCGGCCAGGCGCGCGGGGTGGTGCTGTGCGCTGCCGCGCGGGTGGGGATCGATGTTGGCGAGTATAAGCCGAGCACGGTGAAGAAGTCCGTCGTCGGCGTCGGCAATGCCGACAAGGAGCAGGTCCATGCGATGGTCTCGCGGCTGCTGCCGGGGGTGAAGATCGTCGGCGCCGATGCGGCCGACGCGCTGGCGGTGGCGATCTGCCATGCGCATCATCTGGCGAGTGCGCGATTCGGGGTGCTTCGGTAGCTTCGCTGCCCCTACTCACCCTCATCCTTCCGGCGCTACGCGCCTCCCTCCCTCTCCCGCCTGCGGGAGAGGGAGGGGACCCGCCGCCGGAGGCGGTGGGGAGGGTGAGGGTGAGTGGGGTTCATACTACCCCACCCCAAACGAAAAGGCCGGAGCGTCGCCGCCCCGGCCTTTTCTAAACCCATCCGCTAACGGATCAGTACACCCGCTTCTTCGGCTTGATATACTCGATCGCGTCGGTGAGCGTGTAGTCGTGCACCGGGCGATAATCGATCGCGGTGGTGCCACCCTTGCCGCCCCAGCCGTCGAACGTCGCGATGGTGTGCTTCATCCAGCCCGCGTCGTCGCGCTCGGGGAAGTCCTCGTGCATGTGGGCGCCGCGGCTTTCCTTGCGGTTGATCGCGCTGCGGATCGTCACCATCGCCTGGCCGAGCAGGTTATCCAGCTCCAGCGTCTCGACGAGATCGGTGTTCCACACCAGCGAGCGATCGCTGACATGCACGTCCTGCATGCCCGCATAGACCTGGTCCATGTGCGCCACGCCCTCGGCCATCAGCTCCTCGGTGCGGAACACGGCGCAGTGGCGCTGCATTGTCTTCTGCATGTCGGCGCGCAGCTGCGCGGTGCGGGTGCCGCCGTTCGCATTGCGGAAATGGTCGAGGCGGCCCAGCGCCAGCGCTTCCGAATCCTTCGGGAGCGGGTGGTGCGGGGTGCCCGGCTTGAGGATGTCGACGATCCGCTTGCCGGTCGCGCGGCCGAACACCACGAGATCGATCAGCGAGTTGGAGCCGAGGCGGTTGGCGCCGTGCACCGACACGCAGGCCGCTTCGCCGACGGCGAACAGGCCGGGGACGACCGAGTCCGGGTTGCCGTCGTGCAGGCGCACGACTTCGCCGTGATAGTTGGTCGGGATGCCGCCCATATTGTAGTGGACGGTCGGGACCACCGGCAGCGGCTGGCGGGTAAGGTCGACGCCGGCGAAGACCTTGCCGGTCTCGGTGATGCCGGGCAGGCGCTCGTGCAGGATCTTCGGGTCGATATGGTTGAGGTGAAGGAAGATATGGTCCTTCTCCTTGCCCACGCCGCGGCCCTCGCGGATCTCCATCGCCATCGAGCGCGACACGACGTCGCGGCTGGCGAGATCCTTGGCCGACGGGGCGTAGCGCTCCATGAAGCGCTCACCCTCGGAGTTGGTGAGATAGCCGCCTTCGCCGCGCGCGCCCTCAGTGATCAGCACGCCCGCGCCGTAGATGCCGGTCGGGTGGAACTGGACGAACTCCATGTCCTGCAGCGGCAGGCCGGCGCGGAGCACCATCGCATTGCCGTCGCCGGTGCAGGTGTGCGCCGAGGTGGCCGACTGGTAGACGCGGCCATAGCCGCCCGTCGCCAGCACCACCGCATGGCTGCGGAAGCGGTGGATCGAACCGTCTTCCATGCACAGCGCGATCACGCCGCGGCACTCGCCATTTTCCATGATCAGGTCGAGCGCGAAATATTCGATGAAGAAGTCCGCGTCGTACTTCAGGCTCTGCTGGTACAGCGTGTGCAGCATCGCATGGCCGGTACGGTCCGCCGCGGCGCAGGTGCGCTGCGCGGGCGGGCCTTCGCCCATGTTCTGCATCATGCCGCCGAACGGGCGCTGGTAGATCTTGCCCTCGTCGGTGCGGCTGAACGGCATGCCTGCATGTTCGAGCTCGTACACCGCGGCCGGAGCCTCGCGGGTGAGATACTCGATCGCGTCCTGGTCGCCGAGCCAGTCGGAGCCCTTGACGGTGTCGTACATGTGCCAGGTCCAGTGATCCGGACCCATGTTGCCGAGGCTGGCGGCGATGCCGCCCTGCGCCGCCACGGTGTGGCTGCGCGTCGGGAACACCTTGGTGATGCAGGCGGTCTTGAGACCCGACTGCGCCACTTCCATCACCGCGCGGAGGCCCGAGCCGCCCGCGCCGACGACGACGGTGTCGTAGATATGATCGATGATCTTGTAGGCGGCGGACATCAGGCAGCCACTCCGGTGGTGGTGAAGGCGATCTTCAGGATGGCGAAGATCGCGAGCACGCGGACGGTGATCGTGAAATATTCGAGCAGGACGATCAGCACGAAGCGGCTTTCGTCGTGCTGATAGTCCTCGATCACGACCTGCAGGCCGTGACGGAAGTGGAAGGTGACGCTGAGCACCAGGAGGATCAGCGGCACCGCGACCAGCGGCTGGCCGATCCAGGCCACCATCGTCGCGTAATCATAGGCGGGCAGCAGGGCGATCGAGACGATCAGCCACAGTACCAGCAGCAGGTTGGATCCGGCGGAAACCTTGTGCTTCCACCATTCGCCCGC
Organism: Sphingomonas sp. 22176; assembly: GCF_052045505.1. NCBI lineage: Bacteria > Pseudomonadati > Pseudomonadota > Alphaproteobacteria > Sphingomonadales > Sphingomonadaceae > Sphingomonas > Sphingomonas sp. 22176. Next base: position 1,235,763 of record NZ_JBQEPL010000001.1, read on the forward strand.
GCCTTCATGCGCGGAACCGAGGCCGCGGACGCGACCGAGCCGGGTGCCGTTACCCATGCGCCTTCTCCAGAAGCACGACCCAGAAGATCGCGGTGGCGAGGATGCTGACCGCGAAGGTGGTCAGCGCGGTGCGCTTGTTGCCCCGCAGCTCGAAATTCGCGCCGGCGTCGAGGAACAGGTGGCGCACGCCCGAGGCCATGTGCTGGAAGAAGGACAGGCTCATCCCGATCCCGACGATATAGCCGAGGATGTTGAGCTGGCCGTTCTGCAACGTGAACACGTCCAGGAAGGTCGCATAGGCATCGGGGCCATAGGCCAGCGCGACCAGCCACCAGACGAAAAGCCCGGTGCCCACGGTCGCCATGCCGGAGCCGGTGGCGCGGTGAATGATCGAGACCGCCATGTGCGGTCCCCATTTGTAGATGCCCAGATGCGGCGACAGCGGTCGCGCCGTGTTGCGGACGTTGGCCAACGATAAATCCTTTCGGTCGACGCGGGCTTCCTTAAGCCCGCCAGACGAGGATGCAAGACGGATTGCCCTTAGGTTCAGCCGGGCGGTGGATGCAAGATGTTGCACGCGCGCAATGCCAGATGCGCTCCTAACCGGCTCTTAACCACTGAAGCGACATAGCTTGGCCCGATGCGGCCGAAGCCCGGCCGCCGACCGGGGATGTGACGTAGGTGAGCGATTCGGTTTCCACCCAGGCGCTGGCGGCTGCCGGCACGATGAGCGCACGGATCGACGTGGCGGCGCGGCTGCATGTGTTCGATTTCGAAGGCTCGCTTCAGAAATCAAGTCGCGAATGCTGGGACATTTTAGAGCCGGAGATCGAAGCGGTCTCTGCCGCCTATTGGCACCAGTGGGTCCGCTGCTTTCCTGAGGAGCGCGATTGGGCGCCGTCGGACACCGCCAAGATGATCGACGTGGGCGTGGTGTTCCTGCGCAGCCGCTTCCTGGAGACGACGACCAAGACCTGGATCGAGTCGGTGGAGCGCTCGGTCGCCGCCGCCTATGAGAAGGGGGTGCCGCCGATGGCGCTGCTTTCGATGATCAGCGCGAGCGACCGCGCGGCGCTGGAAGTGTTGATCCGCCGGGTGGGGGGCGCCGATGCGCGGCTGCCGGTGCTGGTCGACACCCTGATGCGCCTGTCTGCGCTCGAGGCGGATATCACCGTTGAGATCTACAACATGTACCGCGAGCACAGCGCGCAGGTGGCGCGCGATCGGCTGGCGAACGAGTTCCAGCTGTCGATCGGCGCGACCGTGGAGCGGGCGTCGCGCGGCGGCGAGGAGCTGCGCGGCCAGGCGGTGCACACCTCTGCTTCGGCACGCGGCATGCTCGGCAAGGCAAGCGAAGTCGCGGCCGCTGCCGAGCAGTCGGCCGTGGCGATGCGCGAGGCGGCGATGACCGCGGCCGGACTGATCCGCGCGATCGAGGACGCCCGCACCGAAGTCGAAGCGGCGGCGGCAATCGCGACGCGCGCGAGCGGCCAGGCGACCGACGCGGTGGGGATGAGCGAGATGCTATCCGATCACGCCAAGTCGATCGAATCTATCCTCGGCCTGATCCGCGATATCGCGGGGCAGACGAACCTGCTCGCGCTCAACGCGACGATCGAGGCGGCGCGAGCAGGCGATGCCGGGCGCGGCTTTGCGGTGGTGGCCCAGGAAGTAAAGAGCCTCGCCAGCCAGACCGCGCGGGCGACCGACGACATCGCTGCCAAAATCGCCGCGATCCAATCGGCGACGCGCTCTACGGTGGAAACCAACGCCTCGATCCGCGCGACCGTCTCCGAAGTGCAGGAAAGCGCCAACCGCATCCGCAGCGCGATGGAAGTGCAGGCGCAGACCGTCACTGCGATCACCGCGGCAGTCGACGAGACCGCGCTGGCGGCGGATTCGATGTCGGCGACGATCAGCGCGATCCGCGCCGATACCGAGGCGGTCGCCTCCGAGATCGATCGGGTCGGCCAGGGATTTGCGGCGCTCGACGAACAGCTTGGCGCGCTGAAGGGCAGCGCCAGCGAGTTCGTCGCCATGGTCGCGGCGTGATGGGGTCTGCACTGGCGGCCAGCCGCAAGCCCGGCCAGTGGAGCGGCGGCGCGCGCTCGTTGAGCGAACACCGTCACGATTATGACTGGGACGGCACGCTGCTCGCCAGCTGTGCCGACATCGCCGGCCTGCTCGAGGACGCGCACGAGCTGATTTCGCGGCGGTGCCAGCAGCACCTTCTTCGCGGCCGGCTGAGCAGCCAGATGCGCGCAGAGATTGAGTCCGAGGCGCATGTCGCCGGCGGCGCGCGCTACGATCGCGTGAAGTTCGAGCAGCCGTTCAGCGAGGAATGGGCGCAGATGGTCTGCGACTATGCCGCGCGTACCTATCTGATGGGCGTGCCGCTGCCGGTGCTGATCTCGCATTTCGCCTATGCCCATAGCCAGGCGCTCGACATGCTGCGGGGCAAGGTGGATGGGGATGTCGATCGCTATGCCCGGCTCAGCGATGCGGTGCAGCGTATCGCCATGGCCGAGGTGGACCTGATGGCGGCGCATCTCGGCGCGCGTGATGCCGAGTCGGTACATGACGAACGCCGCGCACGCTCGGACCAGTTCCGCGCCAGCATCGCCGAATCGATCGAAGGCGCGACGATGCTAGGCAATCGCATCCGGCTGCAGGCGCAGGGTGCCTCCAGTGCCGCGCGCGGCATGCTCGGCAAGGCCAGCGAAGTCGCGGCCGCGGCGGAGCAGTCCGCCGTTGCGATGCGTGAGGCGGCGATGACCGCGGCGGGGCTGATCCGCGCGATCGAGGATGCCCGCACCGAAGTCGAAGCGGCGGCGGGCATCGCGACGCGGGCCTCGGGGCAGGCGAGCGAGGCGGTGGGGATGAGCGAGATGCTCTCCGATCACGCCAAGTCGATCGAATCGATCCTCGGCCTGATCCGCGACATTGCCGGGCAGACCAATTTGCTCGCGCTCAACGCCACGATCGAGGCCGCGCGGGCAGGGGATGCCGGGCGCGGCTTCGCGGTGGTGGCGCAGGAAGTGAAGAGTCTCGCCAGCCAGACCGCCCGCGCCACCGACGACATCGCCGCCAAGATCGCCGCGATCCAGTCGGCGACGCGCTCGACCGTGGAGACCAACGCCTCGATCCGGGCGACCGTCTCCGAGGTGCAGGAAAGCGCCAACCGCATCCGCAGCGCGATGGAAGTGCAGGCCCAGACGGTGACAGCGATCACCGCAGCGGTGGACGAAACCGCGCTTGCGGCCGACTCGATGTCCGCCACGATCGGGGCGATCCGCGAGGATACCAAGAGCGTCACCAGCGAGATCGACACGCTCCAGCACGACGTGACCGAGGTGGATGACCGGCTGAACCAGCTGCGCGCTGCGGCCGAGGACTTCTCGACGGCAGTGTCCGCATGATCTGAAGCAACGCCGCCGCGGGTTGATCCGCGGTGCGCAGCGGTGCATCGCGGTTCGATGTCTCGTGTCTTTCCCTGTGCCGCGCTTCTGTTGCTCGCCGGTGTCGTCCCTGCGCGGGCGCAGCAGGAGGATGTGCAGGCCTGGGAGCAGCTCAACGTGGTGGTGCCGGTTGTCCCGCGCGTGCGCCTGACGGTGGAGCAGATCGCGCGGGCAGGGGACCGACTTGGGGGCATCTACACCACCGAATATGGCGGCATTCTGGGTTGGCAGATGCGCAAGGGCATCGAGCTCGGCATGGGCTATCGCCGCGTCGGCTTTCACAACCTCAACCTCGCGCCCGACGAGGATCGCCTGCGGCAACATCTGGTGGTGACCAGCGGCCGTTTCGCCGGGCGGTTCCGCGTGGACGAGCGCTTCGTGGCGCACGCGCGCGGCGTGGGGGTGCGGATCCGGCCGTTGCTCCGCTACAATCTGCCCGTCGGGCGCCACCGGCTTGCGCTGTTCGCCAGCCATGAAAGCATCATCCTGGTGAACGACACGCGCTGGGGCCAGCGCGCGGGCTATGAGCGGATGCGCAACATCCTCGGCGTCGCGGTGCCGCTGGGCAAGGCGCTGAATGCCGATATCGGCTATCTCAACCAGTATCGCGTCGGACGGAACGGCGCGCGGCCGCAGATGGACCATGCGCTGAGCGTCCAGCTGACGGTCAATCTCGGCGCGCTCGGCGTGGCGGTGCTGCACGACTGACGCCTGCGTGGCGGGGTGACGCGCCCACCCGCCCGCGCTAGGGCAGGGGCCATGAAGACCCATATCCTCCTCACCGGAAGCAGCCGGGGCATAGGCGCGGCGACGATGGCGCTGCTTGGCGACGACGCGCGCGTGACGCTGGTCGGCCAGGGCACGCGCAGCGGCATCCCCGCCGACTTCACCGATCCCGCCGCCCCGCAGGCGCTCTGGCAGCAGGCGCTCGACGCGCTGGACGGCCGGATCGACGTGCTGATCAACAATGCCGGCATCTTCGAGGCCAACCCGCTCGATGCGCCCCATGACGACTGGGTCGAGGGCTGGGAGCGCACGATGCGCGTGAACCTCACCTCCTCGGCCGAACTGTGCCGGCTCGCCGTGCGCCACTGGCAGGACCGCAAGAGCGGCGGCCGGATCGTCAACGTGGCCAGCCGCGCCGCCTATCGCGGCGACAGCCCGGCGCACTGGCATTATGCCGCCTCCAAGGCGGGCATGGTCGGCATGACCAAGTCGATCGCGCGCGGCTACGCCGGCGAGGGCATCCTCGCCTTCGCGATCTGCCCCGGCTTCACCATGACCGGCATGGCCGAGGACTATCTGGCGAGCCGCGGCGGCGACAAGCTGCTGGCGGACATCCCGCTGGGCCGCGTCGCCAGCCCGGAGGAGATTGCCGCCATCGCAAAATTCTGCGCGCTCGATGCGCCGCCTTCGATGACCGGCGCGGTGCTCGACGCCAATGGAGCCAGCTATGTCCGCTGAGATCGATAGCTGGAAGGTCAGCCTGCCCTGCACCCGCGCCGAGGCCGAGGCGATCGACGCGGGCACGATCGAGATCGATGCGGTGCTGATGACCACCGAGACGGTGGAAGATGACGTCGAGCATTGGCTGCTCGACGCCTATATGGAGCACGAGCCCGATGCGGCGATGCTGGCGACGCTGAAGGCGCTGGTGCCGAGCGCGGCGGGCATCGAACCCGAGGTCGAGGCGCTGACCGCGCAGGACTGGGTGACGCTGAGTCAGGAAGGGCTGGAGCCGATCCGCGAGGGGCGCTTCGTCGTCCACACCAGCGCGCATCCGGTCGAGGCACCGCAGGGCGGCCGGGCGTTCCTGATCGACGCGGGCCGGGCCTTCGGCACCGGGCATCACGCGACGACCTCGGGCTGCCTGGCGATGCTCGACGGGCTTTCGGATCGCCAGTTCGCGAACATCATCGATGTCGGCACGGGCACCGGGCTGCTCGCGTTCGCCGGCGCGCATCTCTGGCCCGCGGCCAAGGTGATGGCGACCGACATCGATCCCGCCGCAGTCGACGTGACGCGCGAGAATGCGGTGGCGAACGGGATCGAGGGCGTCGACCTGGTGGTAGCGGACGGCGCGCTGTGCGATGCGATCACCGCCAAGGCGCCCTACGACCTTGTCATCGCCAACATCCTGGCGGGGCCGCTGGTCTCGATGGCACCCGAGCTTGCCGCCATCGCGGCGCCGAATGCGACGATCGTGTTGGCCGGACTGCTGGAGACGCAGCGCGCCCAGGTGGTGGAAGCGTTCGAGGCGTGCGGCTGCACGCTGGAGGCCATCGACCGCCGCGGCGACTGGACGATCCTGCGGCTTGCTGCCGGGGCGGAACGCTACGTGCCCGTCACCCCGCCCGATCCCAAGGGTCGCGACGGCTGGGCGCTGGATATCTGAAGGCCACGCTTGATCCTCCCCCGCCCGGGGGAGGACATGGCGGTACCTCAGCCCCGATGCCGGCTGACGTAATGGACGATCTCTTCGGGCGTGCGGAAAACGGCGTCCGGGGACATGCCGGTCAGCAGATCCTCGGCGGCATAGCCCCACAGCACCGAACCTGCCCGCATGCCGACTTCACGCGCCGCATCCACGTCGCGAGTCTCGTCGCCGATCGCCAGTGCGGCATGGGGGGCGACGCCCATCTTGCGCAGCACGCGGCGAAACTTGGGCGCCTTGCCGAACAGCGACGAGCCGCAGGCATAGCAATGGATCTTAGCGGCGTAGCGGGGGCCGAGGATCTTGCGGGCATTTTCCTCCGAGTTGGAGGTGACCAGCGCCAGCTTCACGCCCATGTCGACCAGCCGCTCCAGCAGGTGGGGCGTGCCGGGGAACAGTTCGATCCGGTGCGCCTCGCGGCTCACCAGCTTGCGGACGTACCGGGCGATCCAGGGCATCTTCCAGCGGGAGATGCCGAGAAAGTCGATCACCTCGCGCGAACTCTTGCGGCGGAGCAGCTCCACCTCGTCCGGCGCGATCTTGCGGAAGCGGAAACGTTCGGCGAGGTCGTTGGCGACAGAGACGAACCAGTCGCCGCTGTCGGACAGCGTGCCGTCGAAATCGAAGATGACGAGGTCCAGCGGCCGGGCCGCCATGGCGCTCGTCTTACCCGTGTCCGCTGCCAGGTCCATGCATCCTGCACTCCGCCCCGTTGCCCAATTCAATCTGTACCGTACTGTGCTCGATCCGGAAATCATGCGCGAGCTGGTGCTGAAGATGAAGCAGAAATGCGTCACCCGGATGACCATCGGGCATGATGAGATGCGCGGTGAGCGCCGTTTCGGTGGTGCTCATCGGCCAGACGTGGAGATCGTGGACCCGCGTGACGCCCGGCTGGGCGAGCAGCGCCTGCTCCACCGCCTCCAGATCGATGCGATCGGGCACTGCCTGCAGTGCCATGGTGACCGATTCGCGGAGCAGCCCCCAAGTGCCGACCAGGATCACCACCACGACCACGAGGCTGATCGCCGGATCGATCCAGCGCAGCCCGGTCCACCAGATCAGCGCACCGGCGACCACCACTGCGGCGGATACCGCGGCATCGGCCGCCATGTGGAGGTAGGCGCCGCGGACGTTGATGTCGTGGTCGCGCCCCCGGGCGAAGAGCAGCGCGGTGCCCAGGTTGACGACGATGCCCGCGCCCGCCACCAGCATCACCGGGATCGGCGCCACGGCGGGGGGATCGGCGAAGCGCTGGACCGTCTCAAGCAGGATCGCGCCGATCGCGATCAGCAGCAGCAGCGCATTGATAAGCGCGGCGAGGATTGACGAGGCGCCCAGGCCATAGGTGAACCGCGGGGTCGCCGGGCGCTTGCCGAGCTCAGCGCCCGCCCAGGCGATCAGCAGCCCGAGCACGTCGGAGAGATTGTGGCCGGCATCGGCCAGCAGCGCCATCGAATTGGTCCAGATCCCGGCGCCGCCTTCGATCACCACGAAGGCGATGTTGAGCGCGGTCCCGATCGCGAAGGCGCGGCCGAAATCGGCGGGCGCGTGGCCGTGCCCTATGCCATGGCCGTGCGAATGGCCGTGCCCGTGACTATGGCCGTGGCTATGCCCGTGTGAGTGGCCATGATGATGGCCGTGCGCGTGATTTCCCGACATGTCGGGCGATCCTAGCGGGCGTCACCCATGTGATGCTAGCGCATTGCGGCGAAAGTGTTTGAGCGGCTTGGCGGTGTAGGAATCAGCGCCGCTTGCGCTTGCCGTCCATCGGGCTGAACGCCGGCGGGCGGATCGTCACCAGCTCGCTGCGCTCGATCACGCCGTCCTTGTTCTTGTCGAACCGCGTCCAGATCAGCGCGAAGCGGTCCTGCAATTCGGCCCAGCTCACCTTGTTGTCGCCGTCGCGGTCGATCTCGAACGGGCTGGGCAGGGTGTTGCGATCGCCCATCCAGCGCAGCGACCAGTCCGAATAGGCAATATAGCTGAGGCTGCCGGTATGCGCCGTATCGGCGCTGTCGAAGCTGCGCTTGAGGCCGGCGTCGAACTCGGTGCGAGTGACACGCGCGTCGCCGTCGCTGTCGAACCCGGCGATCAGCAGCGCGACCGGCTCGGCGATGACGGTGGCCTGGGGCTGCGCCCCGGGCGCATTGACCGTGATCTGGTCCGACCCGGACCGTTGCTGCGCGGCGGCGGGGAGAGCGGCGGTACAGGCGGCGAGCAGCAGGAACAGGCGCATCGGATTCCCTTTAGCGGGCTGGCAGCAACAGGCTCGAATCACCATAGCTGTAGAAGCGATAGTCGGTTTCGATCGCATGGGCATAGGCCGCCTGCATGCGGTCCAGCCCCATCAGCGCGGAGACCAGCATGAACAGCGTCGAGCGCGGCAGGTGGAAGTTGGTGACCAGCCCGTCGACGCCCTTGAAGTGATAGCCCGGCGTGATGAAGATCGCGGTGTCGCCCTCGAAGGGCTGGATCACGCGGTGCTCGTCCGCGGCGCTCTCCAGCAGGCGCAGGCTGGTGGTGCCCACTGCGATGATGCGGTTGCCCGCGGCGCGCACCGCATTCAGCCGCTCGGCCACCTCGGGGGTGATGCGCCCCCATTCGGCGTGCATCTTGTGGTCGGCCGTGTCCTCCGCCTTGACCGGCAGAAAGGTGCCCGCGCCGACGTGGAGCGTCAGCGTGGTGTGGCCGATGCCGGCGGCGTCCAGCGAGGCCATCAGTTCGGGCGTGAAGTGCAGCGCGGCGGTGGGCGCGGCGACCGCGCCGGGCTCGGCCGCGAACATCGTCTGATAGTCGTCGGCATCGCGTTCGTCTGTCGGGCGCTTCGAGGCGATATAGGGCGGCAGCGGCATGCGGCCGCAGCGCTCCAGCAGCAACTCGACCGGCTCGTCGCCCTGGAAGTCGAGCGCGAAGCTCCCGTCCTCGGCACGATCCGAGGCGATGGCGATCGCCTCGGGGCCAAAGTCGATCGCATCGCCGTCGCGCAGCCGCTTGGCGTTGCGGATGAAGGCGCGCCAGCGGCGCGGCCCCTCGCGCTTGTGGAGCGTCGCGCTGATCCGCGCCTCGCCGCGCGTCCCCTCCAGCTGGGCCGGGATCACGCGGGTGTCGTTGAACACCAGGCAGTCGCCGGGGCGCAGCTGAGCGGCGAGGTCGCGGACGATCGCGTCGCGCGTCTCCGCGCCGTCGAGCACCAGCAGGCGGGCGGAGTCGCGCGGGGCCGCGGGGCGCAGCGCGATCCGTTCGTTCGGCAGTTCGAAATCGAAAAGGTCGACGTTCACTGGCGGAGGTCGATCACTTCTTCGTCGGTGCCGGCTTCTTCGCCGCGGGCGTGGGCTTGGCGGCCGGAGCGCTCGGGCCCACCGGGATCAGCGTCGGGCCGGTCGCCGCCGGGGCGGCGGGGGCAAGCGGCTGATAGGGCGGGGGATTGTCCGATTCGATATAGGCGTGGATGATCACGGTCGGGTGCTGCGGCGGCTCGCCGCGCTCGATCTTGTCGACCCACTCCATGCCCGAAGTGACGCGGCCGAACACGGTGTAGTCATGGTCGAAGGCGAGCTTGGGCTGCATCATGATGAAGAACTGGCTGTTCGCGCTGTTCTCCGCCTCGGTCTTCTGCTCGGCGGTGGCGTTGTCCGGCGCGCCGCGGCGGGCGGCGGAGACGGTGCCGCGCACGTGCGGCAGGGAGCTGAACTCGGCCGGCACGTTGGGCATGTCCGAATCGCCGGTGCCGTCGCCCTTGGGATCGCCGCCCTGGGCGATGTTGTAGGGATCGTCGACCACGCGGTGGAAGGTCAGCCCGTCATAGAAATGCTTGCGGGTGAGCGTCTTGATCCGCTCGACCATCTTCGGCGCCACATCGGGGCGCAACCGGATCAGCACGCGGCCGCCGGTCGAGAGGTCCAGCACCCAGGTGTTCGCCGGGTCGGCGGGAACCAGCACGGGGGGGCGGGTGTTCACATCGGCGTCGACGCCCTTAAACGGTTCGATGATCGGCTTCGGCTTGCCCCCACCGCCTTGGGCCAGCGCCGGCATGGCGAACAGCGTGGCGGCCATGGCGGCCATCGTGGCTAGGAAACGCATCGAACTTCCCACTCGTTTTCTGGTGAATGCGCGGCTCTACCGCAATCGCCGGGCAGCGCAAAGCCCGGTGCGCGTCGGCGTGATGTTAGTTGCTGCCCTTGCGTCCGAGCAGCTCTACCCGGGCCGCGACATCGGCCTCGACGGCCTCTGTCACGAAGCGATGGATCGGGCCGCCATAGATGGCGATTTCCTTCACCAACCGGCTCGCGATCGGCTGCAGCGACACGTCCGCCATCAGGAAAACCGTCTCGATCCGGTCGTTGATCTGCTGGTTCATGCCAGCCATCTGATACTCGTATTCGAAGTCCGCGACGGCGCGCAGACCCCGGATGATCACGCTGGCGCGCTCGCGTTCGGCAAAGTCCATCAGCAGCGAATCGAAGCTGACCACCTCGATCGTGCCGGGCAGCCCCTCCACCTCGCGGCGGACCATCGCCATTCGTTCGTCGACGGTGAACATCGGCGACTTGGACGGATTGGTGGTCACGCCGATTACCAGCCGGTCGACGAGCTTCGCGCCGCGCCGGATGATGTCCATATGGCCGCGGGTGATCGGATCGAAGGTGCCGGGATAGACCCCGATACGGCTGTGCATGCGGTGTCTCCCCCCGGTCCTTACCGGTCGCGTTCGAGCGTGAAGCGCGCCACGTCGCGCAGCAGATCGGCCTCGGGGCCGAAGGCGTGGAGATGGGCGATCGCCTGGTCGACTAGCATCCGCGCCTGTTCGCGTGCGCGATCGATACCGAGCAGCGACAGGAAGGTCTCCTTGCCCGCCGCGCCGTCTTTGCCCAGCTTCTTGCCGACCAGCGCCTCGTCGCCCTCGGCATCGAGGATGTCGTCGACGATCTGGAAGGCGAGGCCGATATCGCGGGCATAGCCGCGCAGGCCCGTGCGGGCCTCGGGCGACACGCGGCCGAGGATCGCGGCGCTCTCGACTGCGCAAGAGATCAGAGCGCCGGTCTTCATCGCCTGCAGCCGGGTGACGGTGGCGAGGTCGAAGCTGGCCTTCTCCGCCTCCAGGTCCATCATCTGGCCGCCCGCCATGCCCGAAGGGCCGGAGGCGCGGGCGAGTTCGGCGATCAGCTCGACGCGGACATAGGGGTCCGGGTGCGTCGCCTCATGGCCGAGAATCTCGAAGGCGAGCGCGTGAAGGCAGTCCCCCGCCAGGATCGCGGTGGCCTCGTCGAACGCCTTGTGCACCGTCGGCTTGCCGCGGCGCAGGTCGTCGTCGTCCATCGCCGGCAGATCGTCATGGATCAGCGAATAGACGTGGATACATTCGAGTGCAGTCGCCACGCGCGCCGCGCAGGTCTTGTCGACCGCGAACAGCTGCGCGGTGGCGAACACCAGCAGCGGCCGCAGCCGCTTGCCACCGCCGATCGCGGCGTGGCGCATCGCGCGGTACAGGTCGGCGCGGGGATCGTCCGGCACTTCGAGCAGGCGGTCGAACTGGGCGTCGATCTCGGCCGCGACCTGGCGCAGCGCGGACTCGAGCGCGAGCGAGGCGTGCGTCACGCTCGCCACGCCTCAGCCGGCCGCGAAGGGCGTGGTGCCGGCGGCGCGGCCGTCGGCATCGGTGCGGATCGCCTCGATCCGGGCCTGTGCCGCGTCGAGCCGGGCGGCGCATTGCCGGCGCAGCTGGTCGCCGCGCTCATAGAGGTCGATCGCCTCCTGCAACGCCGCTTCCCCGCTCTCCAGCCGGCTCACGATCTTCTCCAGTTCCTTCAGCGCCTCTTCGAAGGAGAGCGCCGTGATGTCTGCTTGTTCCGCCATGCGCTCGCTATGCGGCAGGGCGGGGCCCGATGGCAACCGGGCCCCGCCATGTATTTACTGGCCGGCCGGCGTGGCACCGGTGCGGTAGCGATCGAACCAGGCAAGGATCGCCGCGGCCTTGGCCGCCGCCTGGCTGGGCCGCGCGGCGATGCCGCCATGGCTGGCGCCGGGCACCTTCACAAGCGCCGTGGGCACCCCGCGGATCTGGAGCGCGGCATAATATTGCTCCGATTCGCTCACCGGCGTGCGGTAATCCTCGCTGCCGACGACGACGAGCGTCGGCGTCTTGACGTTGCCGACCAGGCTGAGCGGCGAGCGGCTCCAATAGCTCATCGGATCTTCCCAGGGCTGCTTGGCGAACCAGTAGCGCGAGGTGAAGCCGGTCGCGTCCATCGTCAGCGCCTCGCTGATCCAGTTGATCACCGGCTTCTGCGTGGCGGCGGCCTTGAAGCGATCATTCTTGCCGACGATCCAGGCGGTGAGCACGCCGCCGCCCGAGCCGCCCGTGACGAAGAGGTTGTCGGGATCGGCTACGCCCGAGGCGATCGCTGCATCCACCGCGGCCATCAGATCCCCGTAATCGTCACCGGGATATTTCTTGTCGATCAGGTCCGCGAATTCTTCGCCATACGAGGTGCTGCCGCGCGGGTTGGCATAGACCACCGCATAGCCGTGCGCGGCGTAGAGCTGGTAGTCGGTCGAGAAGCCGGGGCCATAGGCGGTGTGCGGGCCGCCATGGATTTCGAGGATCGTCGGCACGCGGGTGCCGGGCTTCACGCCCGGCGGGGTGACCAGCCACGCATCGATCTTGCGGCCGTCGGGCGCGGTCACTGCCAGCGGGGTCACCGGCGCGAGCGTCTTGGCGGCAAGCACGGTATCGTTGAGATGGGTGAGGCGCTTGCCGTTCACATAGATGTCGGCCGGATGCAGCGCGTCGCCGCCGGTATAGGCGATGGTTCCGCCCGCCGAGACGGTGAAGTCGCCGCCGGTATAGGGTCGATCGAGCCCGCCGCCGGTGAGGCCGGTAGCGATGGTGGTCGCCTTGCCGTCGAGCCCGATGCGGGCAACGAGCTTGCGGCCGTGATCGTCATAGGAGACGAACAGGCTGCGGCCGTCCTTGGCCCAGACCGCGCTGTCGATGCTCTTGTCGAGCGCGGCGGTGAGCGACCGGCTGTCGCTGCCGTCGCGGTTCATCACGTAGAGTTGGGTGTTCTGGAAGCTGCGATGCGTATCGTCGAAGCCGAGATAGGCGATGCGGGTACCGTCGGGGGAGAGCACCGGCGCGGCATCGGGACCGTAGCGCTTGGTGACCTGGGTCAGCGTACCGGAGGTCACGTCTACCGCGTAGATCTCGCTGTCGTTCGGCTCGCGCTCCCAATCCTTGCGGCGGTTGCTGCCGAAGAAGAGCGTGCGTCCGTCGTTCGACCAGGCGAGCGGTCCGGCATCGTCGAACTTGCCGAAGGTCACCTGGCGCGGCGCGCCGCCGTCCGCCGACACGACGAAGATATGGTCCGAGCCGGGCTTGAGATAGCCGCCGCCATCGGCGCGGTAGGTGACGCGGTCGATCACCTCCAGCGGCTCGGCCCATTTGGCGCCTTCGGGCTTGGGCGGCTGGCTGCCGAGCGAGAGCCCCTCGCCGGGCACGGTCATGGTATAGGCGATCTGCTTGCCGTCGGGCGACCAGGCGATGCCCTGCGGGCTGTCCGGCATACCGGTGATCCGTGCGGTGGCGCCGGTGGCGATCCAGCGGACGAACAGCTGCGGCGTACCGCCCTCGCCGGAGGAGACATAGGCGAGCCGGGTGCCGTCGGGCGACCAGCGCGGCTGGCTGTGCGATCCGGTGCCGGCGACCAGCGGAGTCTGCTGGCCGGTTTTCACGTCGACCAGCCAGATGCTCGCGCGGCCGCGATCGGTCATGATGTCGGCCGACTGGCGGACATAGGCGACCTTGCTCCCGTCAGGACTGATCTGCGGATCGCTCGCCTGTTCGAGCGCGAACAGGTCGCTGCCGGTGAACAGGCGATTGGGCGCGTCCTGCGCGATCGCGGCCGCGGGGATCGTGGCGATGAGAAGGAGGGCGAGGGGAGCGAGGCGCATGAAGGTCTCCGGCAGGACAGATGCGGCATCGTGTTCGGGCGCCGCGCGCTTGGCAAGCCGTTCCGCACGCAATGGACGGCAGTATGATTGCCGCCCTTGGCACCCTGCGCCTAGGTCCGCGTTGGGAAGCGCGAAGGAGACTTGCAGATGTTCGAAATCATTAACCCGGCGACCGGCGAGACCGTCGATCGCATCGCCGAGCTCGACGATGCCGGGATCGAGGCGGCGCTGTCCCGCGCGGCGGCCGGGTACAAGCAGTGGCGCGAGACCTCGATCGAGACGCGCACCGCGCTGTTGGCCAAGATCGCTGATGCATGGGAAGCCAACAAGCAGCACCTCGCCGAGCTGGCGGTGCGCGAGATGGGCAAGACGATCACCGCCGGCCTGGCCGAGGTGGAGAAGTGCATCTCGGGCTTCCGCCATTATGCGGAGCATGGTCCCGCCTATCTGGAGCCCACGACCGTCAAGACGCCGACCGGCCATGCCGTCGCGCGCTGGCTGCCGCTGGGGCCCGTGCTGGCGGTGATGCCGTGGAACTTCCCCTATTGGCAGGCGGTGCGCTTCCTGGCGCCGACGATCCTTGCCGGCAATGTCGCGCTGCTCAAGCATGCCTCCAGCGTGCAGGGCTGCGCGGCGGCGATGGAAGAGATGGCGCGCAAGGCGGGGGCGCCCGAGGGATTGTTCCAGAACCTCGCGATCAAGTCGGGCAAGGTCGACGCGATCATCGCCGACAAGCGGGTGGTGGCGGTGACGCTCACCGGCTCGGAAGGCGCGGGTGCTAAGGTGGCCGAGGCCGCGGGCCGCGCGCTGAAGAAGGTGGTGCTGGAGCTGGGCGGCTCCGACCCGTTCATCGTCATGCCCTCGGCCGATCTCGACACGGCGGTGAAGACCGCGGTGACCGCGCGCGTGCAGAATGCCGGGCAGAGCTGCATCTGCTCCAAGCGGATGATCGTCCATGCCGATGTGTACGACGCATTTCTGGAGAAGTTCGTCGCGGGCATGGAAGCGGTGAAGATCGGCGATCCGATGGACAAGGAAACGGTGATGGGGCCGCTCTCCAGCATCGAGCAGCGGGACACCGTGCTGGAGCAGGTAGAGAAGGCGCAGGCCGCCGGCGCGAAGCTGCTGACGGGGGGCACCAAGATCGACCGCGCGGGCGCCTGGATGACGCCGGGGGTGCTGGTCGATCTCGATCCGGAGAGCGATGTCGCCAAGGAAGAGATCTTCGGGCCGGTTGCGGCGGTCTATAAGGTCGCGGATATCGACGAAGCGATCGCCGTTGCGAACGACGTGCCCTATGGCCTGGGCTCGTCGGTGTGGACGCAGGATGAGGCCGAGATCGAACGGTTCGCGCGCGACATCGAAGCCGGGATGACGGCGGTGAACACGCTGCTCGCTTCGGTGCCGCCGGCACCCTTTGGCGGGGTGAAGCTATCCGGCCATGGCCGCGAGCTTGGGCCCTGGGGCCTGCATGAGTTCATGAACTTGAAGGCGGTGATGTTCACCGAGGGCAAGAAGGGGGATTGAGCTACCTCCACACACCCTCACCCTCCCCACCGCCTGCGGGAGAGGGCGAGACTAGAATCCCTCTCCCGCAGGCGGGAGAGGGAGGGAGGCGCGGAGCGCCGTAAGGGTGAGGGTGAGTCGGGCGAGAATCACCGCCCGGCCTTCACCTCCGCCAGCAGATCCTTGCGACTGAGCTTGCCGATCATCGTCTTGGGCAGGCTGTCGCGGATCACCACTTCCTTGACGCGCTCATGCTTGCCGAGCTGCGCATTGAGCCAGTCGCACATCTCCTTGGCGTCCGCGGTCATGCCGTCGTTGAGCGCGACATAGGCGTGCGGCAGCTCGCCGTGGTACGGATCCGGCAGCCCGAGCACGAGCGTCTCTTTCACCGCCGGATGGGTGTAGAGCACCGCCTCGATCTGGCTGGGGAACACCTTGAACCCGCCGACCGCGATCATGTCCTTCAGCCGGTCGACGATGTGGATATAGCCATCGTCGTCGATGATGCCGACGTCCCCGGTGCGCAGCCAGTGATCGTCGACGAAGGTGCCGACATCGGCCTCGAGCCGGTTCCAATAGCCCTGCATGATCTGCGGGCCCTGCACGACGATCTCGCCCGGCTCGCCCTCGGGCGCAGGCTTGCGGGGATCTTCCTTGTCGACCAGCCGCACGCGGGTGCCGGCGATCGGCTGGCCGATCGTGCCGCTCTTGTTCAGCCCGACATAGGGGTTCGCCGAGACCACGCCCGAACTCTCCGACAGGCCATAGCCTTCGATGATGTGCGCGCCGGTGACCGATTCCCAGTTGAGCTTCAGTTGCTCGGGCAGCGGCGCGCCGCCTGATATGCAGAAGCGCAGCGACGAGAAATCCGACGGCTTCATCCCCGGCGCGTCGAGCAGCGCCTGGTACATGGTTGGCACGCCGGGCAGCGAGCGGGGCTTGGTGCGGCGCAGTTCGGTGAGCACCTGCTGCGCGTTGAAGCGCGGCAGCATCACGATCTTGCCGCCGGTGATCACCGTGCGGTTGAGCACACAGGTATTGGCGAAGACGTGGAAGAAGGGCAGCACGCCCAGCACCGAATCCTCGATCTTGCCGAGATCGGGGTCGAGCTCGGCGACCTGCCGGGCATTGGCCGAAAGATTCTGGTGGGTGAGCACCGCCCCCTTGGGGGTGCCGGTGGTGCCGCCGGTATACTGGATCAGCGCGACGTCGCGCGCGGGATCCAGGTCGGGACGGGCGCAATCGCCTTTGTTGGCGATCAGTTTGGAGAAGGCGAGGATGCGCGGGTCGTGCGGCTTGGCGGTGACTTCGCTGCCGCGGAACAGCTGGTAGAAGAGCGACTTGGCGGTGGGCAGCGCGCCGGCGACCGATCCGACCACCAGCCTCTCCAGCCCGCTCTTTTCCAGCACCTTGAGCGCGGTGGGCAGCAGCGCGGTGGCCGACAGGGTGAAGAGCAGCCGCGTGCCCGAATCGGCGACCTGGGCGGCAAGCTCCTCGACCGAATAGAGCGGCGAGAAGTTCACCACCGTCGCACCCAGCTTGAGGATGCCGTAATAGGCGGCGACGTAGTGCGGCACATTGGGCAGGAACAGGCCGATCCGGTCGCCCGGCCCATAGCCCAGCGCGCGCAGCCCGCAGGCGACGCGGTTGGCGCCGTCCAGCACCTCGCCATAGCTGTAGATGCGACCCATGAAATCGAGGAGCGGGGCGTGCGGATGGGCCGCTGCGCTCTCCTCGAACAGGTCTACCATGGACCGCAACGCGTAGCTGCGATCCCACTCTCCTGGATGCCGATAGGCGGTCTTCCAGACCATTTCGGGCTTTGTCATTGACATCAGTGTAAGCAACCCGATTTTGCCATGCAAGCGCGGTTTTTCATGCACAGGCGGACGTGTCGCGCGGCGTGCGCGTTCCGTCTCTACGGCAAATTCCGAGGTTGGTTCCGCGCCTTAATGCGCGAGACGACCGCTCCAGGTGACCAGCACCGAAACGGCCAGCACGCCGAGATCGACCGCGGCGTGGACCTGCTGGGGCGCGGTATCGCCGACGCGGTGCATCAGCAGCTCGAAATTGGCATGCGGGGGCGAGGGGCGCGTGATCGCGACGAGCAGCGCGACGGCTCCGGCAACCAGCAACAAGCGCTTGTGACGCTGCATTTTCCCCATTCTCCCTGCGCGCAATGTACATGCGCGGGTGCAGGCAGGCAAGATCAGGCCGCGTCCAGTCGCAGCGCCCGGGCACGGTCTCGGCCAGCGGCCTTGGCCTCGAACAGCGCCGAGTCGGCGCAGCGGTACAGGGCCTTCCAGTCGCGATCGGTCGCCAGCGTGCCGTTGCAGGTACCGATGCTGGAGGTGATCGACATGTCGAACGGCATCCGGATGCGGCGCAGGCTGGCGAGCAGCGCCTCGGGTTCGATCCGCTGGGCGGCGGGGGTAAGCAGGGCGAACTCCTCGCCGCCCATTCGCGCGATCAGCACGGGATCGGGCGCGGCGTGGCGTAGCGCGGCGGCGAACAGGCGCAGCACCTCGTCGCCGCCATCATGCCCAAGCGTCTCGTTGACGCGCTTGAAATGATCAATGTCGACCAGCAGCAGCTGCTGGTCCTCGGCGCGGCCGATCGCCCGGTGGAGAAAGGCTCGGCGGTTGAGCAGGCCGGTGAGCGGGTCGATGTCCGCCAGCTTGCGCGCAACCACTTCGCGGGTGATCGCCGCGTCGCGCTCGTCGCGGAGGAACTTGATCCGATACGCCACGGCCAGCGAGGAGACCAGCGCCTCCAGCCCCATCGACAGGATGGTGGAGTTGTCGATCCAGAAGTTCCACGGGACGATGTGCAGCGCGGCACCGATCCGTATCGCCGCCAGTAGGATCGGCGCGCTCCAGGCGATGGCGAACAGCCAGAGGAAATTGGAACGCTGTCTCCAGGCGCCCCAAAGGGTGGGGACCACGATGGCGAGCAGCCCGGCAAAGGCCAGCGAGTAGAGCAGGTCGGCGATGCGCAGCTGCACCGCGCCGAACACGGCCACGGCCACGGCCGACAGCGGCACTGCCATCGCCGCGATCCGGCTGGCCCGATCGAGCCAGCGCGGCATCGCCTGCTCTGCGAAGAAGCTGCGGGTGAACAGCGCCGCTGCACCCCCGGCCAGCCCGATGAACAGATAGTTGAGCCGAATTCGGTCGTTGTTGGCCACCATCGGCGCGACCCAGGTCAGGGCGCCGGAGGAGGTGAAGGTATAGCCGAGCAGCGCGCCCAGCAGCAGGCAGTAATGGAGCTGGAAGCGATGCCGCATCGCGCACCAAAGCGCGAAATTGTACACGATCAGCGCCGCCGCCATGCCGGCAAAGGCGGCATAGAGTCCGGCAAGTACCAGATTGGCGTGCTCGCTTTCGCGATGGGTGGCGATGCGCAGTCCGGTGGCGATCCCGCGAAGATTGGCGGCGCCTTCGACGTGGAACAGCACGCGCACGAGCGCCGGATCGCGCACCGGCACGGGCAACTCCGCCACCGCGCCCAGCTGGATCAGCGGGCTGATGCCCCGTCCGTCGCTCTGCCAGCTGCGAATTGCGCCGTCGGCGTAGTAAAAGCGGATCGCCAGCCGGCCCTGCCAGAGGCTGGCAAAGCGCAGCGCAAGCGGCACGGCGAAGGTCGAGCGCTGGTCGATCGTCGTAGAGATCGCCCAGAAATCGCCGGAACCGAATCGGTGCTGCGGCGTCGTACAGTCGAACCGTTCCGGGTGCCGGATCAGTTCGTCTTCCCGCTGCCCCGTGTCCGCCAGCAGGCACACGCCAAGCGGTTGACCGGCAACGCCCGCTTGGGCATGTGCCGGGGGCACGATGCACGTGAGCACCGCGACGAGCGCGATGCAGAGCAGCCGGCGGGATAGGGCGCTAACCATGATGGCGTGGCTACGCCTGTCGGACAAAGAAGACGTAAATGAGGCCGATGCCGGGCACTGCTGACACTGCCGGAGCGTCTCGCAACCATTCCGTGGAACCAGGACCGGGCGGCCGGGCGGCCGCGCCTGCCAACCGGCTAGACGTTGTCGACGTGCTGCGCGGCTTTGCGCTGATGGCGCTGTTCCTCGTCCATGTCATCGAAAGTTACGAGCTGTTCTGGGCGGGCGAAAAACCCGGTCTGATCACCGACGTCGTCTTTGCACTGTTCATGGGAAAGAGCTTCTCGCTGCTGGCGCTGTGCTTCGGATTCAGCTTCTTCATCCTGATGGACCGGGCGGCGCAGCGGGGGCAGGACTTTACCGCGCGTTTCGCCTGGCGGCTGCTGCTGCTCGAAGGCATCGGCTTCCTGCATTCGCTGATCTATCGCGGCGACATCATGCAGACGCTGGCGGCGATCGGCTTCCTGCTGCTGTTCTTCAACCGGATCCGCAGCAATGCGGTGCTGCTCGGCGGGGCGGTGTTCTGCCTGATCGGCCCCAGCCTGATCGTGCAGATGGTCGCCGGCGCGCTGGGGGCGGGCTGGGCCAATGCCCCGGCGCAATCCTCGGTCGATCCGGGCATGCCGGTCTATCTGGGCGGCGACCTTTGGCAGGTGCTGCGGGTGAACCTGTGGGCCGGGCAGCAATCCAAATACTGGTTCTTCCTCGAATATGGCCGGATGGTGCAGATCCTCGGGCTCTATCTGCTCGGGCTGGTGCTGGGCCGGACCGATTTCTTCGGCAACCTTGCCAAGAGCCGCGCCTGGCGCCGTCCTGCGCTGCTGGGTGCCTTGGTGGCCGCGGTGCTGCTCTTCCTCACCCGCGAGCCGCTGCGCGCATGGTTTTCAGGCCTGGGCTTCGGGCTCGGCGCCGACCGCGCCTTCTGGGCGCTGCTCAATATGTGGCTCGACCTTGCAGGCACCGCCTTCTGGGCGCTGCTGGTGATTGCGCTGTACGACGGGCCCGCGCGCCGGCTGGTGCAGCCGCTCGCCGCACCGGGGCGGCTGACGCTGACCTATTACATCCTGCAATCGGCGATCTTCGTGCCGATCTTCTACCATTACGGCCTGGGTAAATATGCCGAGTGGGACGCGGCGACCCGGCTGTGGGTCGCGCTGTTCGCGATCGCGGTCCAGATCGTCGGCGCACACTGGTGGCTGGCGCGCTTCCAGTACGGCCCGATCGAGTGGGTTTGGCGCGCGCTGACCTATCTGCGGCGCGACGTGCCCTTCCGCCGCAAGGCCCCGGCGCGCGGCTGACGCGCCGGGAAAGCCTCGATCAGATATCCTGCACCAGTCGGCCGTACAGCTCCGGCCGGCGATCGCGGAAGAAGCCGAAGGCGGCGCGGTGGCGCTTGACCCGATCGATGTCGAGCGTCGCGGTGATCACGCCTTCTTCCGCCCGGTCCAGCTCGGCGAGGATATCGCCGCGCTCGTCGGTGATGAAGCTGGTGCCGTAGAAGGTCTGGCCATGCTCGGTGCCGACGCGGTTTGCGGCGATCACCGGCACGACGTTGGAGACCGCATGCCCCACCATCGCGCGCCGCCACAGCCGGGCGGTGTCGAGGCTGTCGTCATGCGGCTCGCTGCCGATCGCCGTGGGGTAGAAGAGCAGCTCGGCGCCCATCAGCATCATCGCGCGCGCGGTTTCCGGATACCATTGGTCCCAGCACACCCCCACGCCCAGCTTGGCGCCGGGGCCGTCCCACACCTTGAACCCGGTGTTGCCGGGGCGGAAGTAGAACTTCTCCTCATAGCCAGGCCCATCGGGGATGTGGCTCTTGCGGTAGACGCCGGACACCTTGCCGTCCGGGCCGATCATCGCGAGGCTGTTATAGTGATGCGGGCCATCGGCTTCGAAGAAGCTGGTGGGGATGTGGATCGAGAGCTCGGCGGCGAGCGCCTGCATCGCCAGCACCGCCTTGTGCTCGGTCGCCGGCTTGGCGTTGGCGAACAGGCCCTCGTCTTCGACGCGGCAGAAATATTCGCCCTCGAACAGTTCGGGCGGCAGCACCACCTGCGCGCCGCGGCCGGCCGCCTCGCGGACCAGCTCGGTCACGCGGGCGATGTTGGCGTCGATATCGTTCGAGAAGGCGAGCTGCAGCGCGCCGACGGTAATCTGGGTCATGACGGTCCTCAGAGCGTGATGCCGAACCGGGCGAGCGCCGCGGCGGTCAGGAAATACAACAGGATCGTGAGCGCGATGCCCGCGAGCAGGGCGGGCGTGAAGCCGACCCCGGATCGCATCAGCGCCGGCACGAGCAGGAACATGGGGAGCGACGGCAGCACATACCAGAAGGTCGCCTAGAGATGGGCCGCCACCCGCACCGGATCCTGCGTGTCGCGCCACAGCCAAATGACCCCGAGCAGCGAGATCAGCGGTAGCGACGCGACCAAGGCGCCGACCGCGGGACTGCGCCGGGCCAGCATCGCCACGGCGGCGACGATCAGCCCGGAGAGCAGCGCGCGGACGGCGAAGGCGGTCACCCGAGCGTCGGGATCTGCTGCGAGATGCAGTGGAAGCTGCCGCCGCCCGTGAGGATATGGTCCGCCCGCTGGCCGACGATCGCGCGGCCGGGGAAGATGCCCTGCAGCGTCTGAATCGCAGCCCCGTCGTTGGGCTGGCCGTAGAGCGGCACCACCACGGCGGCGTTGCCGATGTAGAAGTTCATGTAGCTGGCGGGGATCACCTCGCCGTCCTCGTCGAGCACCGCGCCGGGGGAGGGCATCCGCACCACCTCGACGCCGAACGCCTCGGCACGGGCGACCGCATCGGCGTAGATCGCCGCATTGGGATCGTCCTCGGCCGGGGTCGGGATCAGCAGCCGGTTGGGGCCGATGAAGCGGGCGAGATTGTCGACATGGCCGTCGGTATGGTCGTTGGCGAGGCCGTCGCCCAGCCACAGCACGCGGGTATAGCCCAGGTCCGCCGCCAGCTTGGCTTCGATCGCGGCGCGGTCGAGGTCCGGGTTGCGGTTGGGGTTGAGCAGGCACTGTTCGGTGGTGACGCACAGCCCGGTGCCGTCGCCGTCGATCGCGCCGCCTTCGAGCACCCAGCCATGCTTGGCGGTGGCGAGCTGGCGATGCGCGGCGAGGCGTGCGCCGATCGTGTCGTCGCCTTCCAGGTCGTATTTGCCGCCCCAGCCGTTGAAGCCGAAATCCTGCGCGACCTTGTCGCTGGTGAGGATGCCGGCGGTGTCGCGCAGCCAGATATCGCCGAACAGCTCGGTCACGACCTCGGCGGCGTCGCCGGCCATCGCCTTGGCGGCCTCGGCGGCGGCCGCATCGGCGGCAACCAGGATCACGCGCTCGCCGCGGCCTTCGGCATGGACCGCGCGGGCAAAGGCGATCACTTCTTCGCGGGCGGGCTCCAGGTCTTCGACCCAGAGGTCAGCATGGCTGGGAAAGCCGATCCAGACCGCATCGTGCGGCGCCCATTCGGGGGGAGGGGTACGAGTCATGGCGCGGGCTTTAGCTCCGTACGGTACCAGGGGAAAGGTCGGGCAGCGCGGAGGGCGCGCATTCCGCGCGCTGCGGCGATCGGAAATCCGAGGGCATCGCGATCGATTTGGGGTCGCTGGACGGCGTGCGAAGTGCACGAAGTTTAGGCTCGTGCGGATTTGTCGCGGGGTCGAAGTTTACGAAGTTTAGGCTTGTGCGGATTTTTCGCGGGGTCGAAGTTTACGAAGTTTAGGCCCGTGCGGATTTTTCGCGGAGGGCGAAGTTTAGGAAGTTCAGGCGCTCGCGCAGGGGCGCGGCCTGAAGTTCAGGCGGGTTGCCGCGAGTGCCGCCAAAGGCGCAGCAGCGAAGGACTCACCGGTTCAAAGAGCCGATCGAACCTAGCAGGAACCTTGGCTGTAGGACAGCCGCCCGACCCGTTCGCCAGCGGCGGACCGGTCGCGCGGGTCCGCCGGGATTCCTTCGCCTTTCGGCGGCGGAGGCGCCGCGACGGCGCCTCCCTTGGATCCCGGCTTCCTCCGGGTAGGTGCGGCTGGCGTTCGCCGTTACTGCCCCGCCCGTGCCTTGTCGCGGATGCCGCGGAATTCGGCATCCTTGAACCAGTTCGGCCAGCTGCTGCCCTCGGCCAGTTCGCGGCCGAGGCCGTAATAGATCCGCAGGTCCGACAGTGCGCCGTCCCAGTTCCAGTTGGGATCATATTCGTCCTGCGGCTTGTGGTAGCGCTTGTCGGTATAGTCCTCCGCCGCCTTGGCGCCGGCCGCCTTGCCGCCGACCACCAGATCGTCGCCGCTCTCGCCGTACAGCATCGGGACGCCGAGCTTGGCGAAGCTGAAATGGTCGGAGCGATAATAGCTGCCCTTCTCGGGCGTGGACTCCACGCCGATAACCCGGCCTTCGGCGGCGACCAGCGGCTTCACCAGCTCTTCCAGCTCGGACTTGCCCGCGCCGACCAGCACGAAGTCGTTCGCCTTGCCGTGGATGTTGAGCCCGTCCATGTTCACGCCGCCGACGGTCTTGGCCAGCGGATAGACCGGATGCTCGGCATAATATTGCGAGCCGATCAGCCCCTGTTCCTCGGCGGTCACCGCCAGGAACACCATGCTGCGCTTGGCCGGGCCCGCCTTGGCATTGGCCTCGGCAAGCGCCACCAGCCCGGCGGTGCCGGTGGCATTGTCGACCGCGCCGTTGCAGATGTCGTCGCCGTTCACCGGCTTGCAATGGCCGAGATGGTCCCAATGCGCCGAGAACAGCACCACTTCGTCGGGCTTGGCGGTGCCGGGCAGGATGCCGACGACGTTCTTCGAGGCCTGGCGCTTGATGCCGACGCCGAAGCTGGCCGAGGCCTTCACGCCCAGCGGCACCGCCTTAAAGCCCTTGTGCCTGGCCGCCTCGACCAGCGCGGCATAGTTCTTGCCGGCGCTGGCGAAGAGCGCCTTCGCCGCATCCTGCTGGATCCAGCCGATCAGCTGCGACTGGTCGGCGTGGTCGCCGGACGTATCCTGTTCGAGCTTGGGGCCACCCCAGCTGCTCTCCACCACACCCCAGCCATAGGCGGCGGGTTCGGTGTCATGGATGATGATCGCGCCCGCCGCACCCTGGCGGGCGGCTTCCTCGTACTTGTAGGTCCAGCGGCCATAATAGGTCATCGCCCGGCCGCCGAACGGCCCGTCCAACGTCATGGTCTGCCAGTCGGGATCGTTGATCAGGATGACGACCGTCTTCCCCTTCACGTCGAGCCCGGCATAGTCGTTCCAGCCGCGCTCGGGCGCGTTGATGCCATAGCCGACGAACACGACCTCGCTGTCCTTGAGGTCGATCTTCGGGGTGACGCGATAGGTGGAGAATACCGCCTCGCTGCCATAAGCGAGCGACACCGGGGTCTTGCCGCCGGTGAAGGCGAGCTTGCTGGGGCTCTGCACGCTGAGTTCGACCAGCGGCACGTCCTGCACCCACTGGCCCTTGTTGCCGGGCTTGAGCCCCGCCTTCTGGAAGCGCTCAATCAGATAGGCGATCGTCTTGTCCTCGCCCGCCGTGGTCGGCTTGCGCCCCTCGAACGCGTCGGAGGACAGCGTTTGCGTCACGGTCTTCAGCGTGTCGAGCGAGAGGGCGGGGGCGGCGGTCTGCGCCTGGGCGGCGGCCGTGGTCGAGAGCAAGGCAAGGGCAAGCAACGAAAAGCGCATGGAATTCCTCCTGGTGCGCCTGTTCTGCGGATTCGTTTTGGTCCGCACAACGAAAAAGGGCGGCCCCGAAGGACCGCCCCGTTTCTCGTTCCCGAAGGGAGCCGAATTAGCGCGAGTAGAACTCGACGACCAGGTTCGGTTCCATCTTCACCGGGTACGGCACTTCGTCGAGCGTCGGCACGCGGGTGAAGGTGATCTTCGCCGCGCCGTCCGGAGCGACATAGTCGGGGATGTCGCGCTCGGCGAGGCTCTGCGCTTCCATGACCAGGGCCATTTCCTGCGCCTTGCTGCTCAGGCTGACTTCCTGGCCGGGCTTGATGCGGCGCGAACCGATGTTGCACTTCTCGCCGTCGACGCGGACATGGCCGTGGTTGACCAGCTGACGGGCCGCGAAGATCGTCGGAGCGAACTTGGCGCGATAGACGATCATGTCGAGGCGCTGCTCGAGCAGGCCGATCAGGTTCTGACCGGTGTCGCCCTTCATCTTCGAGGCGTCTTCGTACGAGCGCTTGAACTGCTTCTCGGTGATGTCGCCGTAATAGCCCTTGAGCTTCTGCTTGGCGCGCAGCTGGATGCCGAAGTCCGACATCTTGCCCTTGCGGCGCTGGCCGTGCTGGCCCGGGCCGTACTCGCGCTTGTTCACCGGGGACTTCGGACGACCCCAGATGTTTTCGCCCATGCGGCGATCGAGCTTATGCTTGGCGCTGGAGCGCTTCGACATATAAAATCCTTTACCAATTGCTGTGACGTTGACCCGGGCGGCACGCCGTCCTGATCGCGATCCCGGTTTCGCCTGTGCTTCTCTTGCGGGAAAAGCGCAGGGCCACCGCTTCACCGGGGGTGCGGGGCCAATTGCGAAGGGGCGCGCCTAGCGGGGTGGGGCGGGCGAGTCAAGCCCGAGCCATTCGGCGCGAACCTGCGGGTCGGGCTCCTGCGCTGCCCGGGCATCGCTTTCTATCTGCCAGCGGGCCGGATCGAGCCGTTCCAGCGCCCATGCCGCCGCGCCGCGCACGACCGACGCGGGATCGTCGAGCAGGGCCAGCACCGGCGCCACCAGCCGATCGCTGCCGCTGTTTCCCGCCGCGATCAGGCAGTTGCGCACCATCCGATTGCGGCCGATGCGCTTGATCGGGGAGCCGGCGAAGACTTCGCGGAAGCCGGCATCGTCCAGCGCCAGCAGATCGGCGAGATACGGGACGGTTAGCTCGGCACGCGGATGGAAGGCCAGGTTCGCCTGCGCGGCGGCGGCGAACTTGTTCCACGGGCACACCGCCAGGCAGTCGTCGCAACCATAGATGCGGTTGCCGATGCCGTCGCGGAGGTCGCGGGGGATCGGGCCCTTGTTCTCGATCGTCAGGTAGGAGACGCAGCGGCGCGCGTCGATCCGATAGGGGGCCGGGAAGGCACCGGTCGGGCAGGCCGTCTGGCAGGCGTTGCAGGTGCCGCAGCTGCCGCCGCTCGGGCCGTCGGAGGCCAGGTCGAGCGTCGTGTAGATCGCGCCGAGGAACAGCCAGCTGCCATGGCTGCGGCTGACCAGATTGGTGTGCTTGCCCTGCCAGCCGAGCCCGGCCGCCTCGGACAGCGGCTTTTCCATCACCGGCGCGGTATCGACGAAGACCTTCACATCGGCACCCGGCGCCTCGGCGACCAGCCAGCGGGCGAGTTCCTTCAGGCGGCGCTTGACCACGTCGTGATAGTCGGCGCCCTGGGCATAGACCGAGATGCGGCCGACCTCGCCTTCGCTCGCCAGCGCCAGCGGATCCTTGGCGGGGGCATAGCTCATGCCCAGTGCGATGACCGAGCGCACCTCGGGCCAAAGCCCTTTGGGGCTGCCGCGCTGCTCGGCGCGCTCCTCCATCCACAGCATGTCGCCATGCGCGCCCTCGTCCAACCATTTGCGGAGCCGTTCGGCGGTGCGCGGCGCGGCATCGGCATGCGCGATGCCGCAGGCCGCGAAGCCGATCTCCGCCGCCTTCGCCTTCAGCCGTTCTTCGATGGACTTGTCTTGCCGCACGCGCACCCGCTACCACGTTGCGATTGCTAGGGGGAGGCATCGTTGCAGCAACTCGCCGTCAGTGCCTCCGGGCTGGTCAAGCGTTTCGGCGATCGACGTGCCGTCGACGGTGTCGGCATCGCGGTGCCCAAGGGCCTTATCTACGGCGTGCTCGGGCCCAATGGCGCGGGCAAGACCACGACCTTGCGGATGCTGCTCGGCATCATCGAGCCCGACGAGGGCGAGCGGACCCTGCTCGGCAGCCGCCACCCGCGCGACATGAGCGACCAGGTCGGCTATCTGCCCGAGGAGCGCGGGCTCTACCCCAATATGAAGTGTCGCGAGGCGATCGCCTTCATGGGCGCGCTGCGCGGGCTGCCCTGGGCCACCGGGCGCAAGCGGGCAGGGGAGTTGCTCGAAAGCGCAGGGCTGGGCCATGCCGCCGACGACAAGATCCGCAAGCTCTCGAAAGGCATGGCGCAGCTGGTGCAGCTGCTCGGCTCGGTGGTGCACGAACCCGACCTGCTGGTGCTCGACGAACCCTTTTCGGGGCTCGATCCGGTCAACCAGGAGCGGCTGGAGCTGCTGATCCGTGGCCAGCGCGATCGCGGGGCGACAATCCTCTTCTCCACCCATGTGATGGCGCATGCCGAACGGCTGTGCGAGCGCATCTCGGTGATCGCGGGCGGCAAGGTGCGCTTCGAGGGCAGTGTGGACGAGGCGCGCGCCCTGCTGCCGCTCCGCGCCCGCTACACGCCGCACCACGATGCCGACGCGATCGGGCGAATGCTGCCCGCCGATGCGGGGCGCGAGGACGGCAGCTGGCGCTTCACCGTGCCCGATGGCGGCATCGAGGCGCTGCTCGTCCGGCTGATCGACGCGGGGCACGGCATCTCCGGCCTGTCGATCGAGCGGCCGGGGCTGCACGACGCCTTTGTTCGCATCGTCGGCACCGACGCGCTGGCTGACCAGCCGGAGACGATCGCATGATGCCGCGTTTCCTCCGCCAGGCGCTGACCATTGCGCGCCGCGACCTCACTGCGACGGTGATGACGCCGACCTTCCTGCTGTTCCTGCTCAGCCCGCTACTGATGATAGGCTTCGGCATCATCGGCGGGCTAAGCGGCCAGGCCGCGGGCGCTGCCGGGGAGGCGCGGCAGATGCTCGTGGCGATCGTGCCTGCCGGCCAGCAGGAGGGGGTGCGCGCCGCCGACCGGGAACTGCGCAGCGTGTTCACGCGGGACTCCGCCCGGCCGAAGCTGCAGCTGCAAGATCCGCAAGGGGATATGGCGCGGCAGGCGCGGGGGCTGTTCGATTCCGATGCGATCGAAGCGGCGGCGGTGCTGTATGGCCCGCTCGATCATCCCACGGTGCTGCGCCGCGCCGGTGCCGAGGCGGAGGGACGCTATCTCGCCGCGCTCGCCACGCAGGCACTTCGTGCCGAGCATGCACCGGGCATCCGCAGCACCGCGCGCTACGAGACCATCGCCGTCCAGGCGCCGACCGTCAGCGGGCGCGGGCAGGCGGCCTATTTTTCCACCTTCGCGATCTTCCTCGTCACGCTGATGCTGTCGGGCCAGGCGGTGGGGGCGATGGCCGAAGAGCGCTCGAACAAGGTGATCGAGATCCTCGCCGCCGCGGTGCCGCTGGAAAGCGTGTTCTTCGGCAAGCTGCTCGGCGCGTTCGGATCGGCGCTGCTGTTCGTCGCCTTCTGGGGCACGCTGGTCGCCAGCTTGCCGCGGCTGTTGCCGGGGGATGCGGCGGGGATGCTGACCAGCCTGAGCGTCGCGGTGGGGCCGATCTTCCCGCTGCTGCTGATCGGCTATTTCGTGATGGCCTATCTGCTGCAGAGCGCGGTGTTCCTCGGCGTGGGCTCGCTCGCCGCCAGCCAGCGCGAGATCCAGATGCTGTCGCTGCCGATCACCATCTTCCAGTTCGCGATGTTCGGCATGTCCTCCTATGCCGCCGGCAATCCGGAGAGCTGGGTGGCGACCGTGGCGGAGATCGTGCCGTTCAGCTCGCCCATGGCGATGGCGGCGCGGGCGGCGAATGCGCCCGAGCTCTGGCCGCACGCGCTCGCCTTTGCCTGGCAGGCGCTGTGGGTGGCGATCACGCTGACGATCGCGGCGCGGCTGTTCCGGCGCGGGGTGCTCAAGTCGGGAAGCCCGAAGCGCGGGAAGAAGGCGACCTTGCAGGGGTGAAATTGAAACCGAGCACCGTCTGGTGTATATAGGTCTATGCGACTGTCAGGGTTTTCCCTGGTTCACCGGAACCCCCGCCGCTGCAACGGTGGGGGTTCTTCGTTCAGGGGAGACGCTGCAACGCCTCCCCCTCCCGGTACGCTTACTTCTGACGCGCGACTTCGATCACCTTGAGGATCAAGGTGGCGAAGGCGAACAGCGCCATCAGCAGAACGCACACTTCTGCGAGTGTCATGTGCGGTTCCTTGGTTCAGGCAGCGGGATTGCTGCCGACAACCAAGCTATCCCAATTCATTTCGAAGTTGAATCGATCGACCTCAATGCGCCGCGTCGTCGATCGCGTTGCCGGTGCGGTCTACGCCGTTCGCCAGCGCATCGCCGGTGTCGTCCGCGCCTTCGCGGATCGCGCGGCCGGCGGCGTCCGCGCGGTTCTCGATCCGATCGCCCAGCCGGTCGGCCGCATTGGCCAGCGAGTCGCCGGTACGATCGAGCGAATTGTCGACGCGGTCCTCGGTGCTCGGCGAGCAGGCCGCAAGGCCGAGTGCCAGCGCGGGAAGCAGAACGGACAGAGTCTTCGGCATATGGTCTCCTGGGTGTCTAGCCAGCGGGCGCACACGCGCGTAGAGGGCGCGCCATGCAACATCGCATCGCCCTCGCCTCGGATCACGCCGCCTACGTAATGAAGGCAGAACTCGCCGATTGGTTGCGTGGCCTCGGCCATGACGTGCTCGATCTGGGCACCAACGGGCCCGAGAGCGTGGACTATCCGGACTATGGATACCGGCTCGGCAAGGCGATCGAGACCGGCGACGCGGCCTTCGGCATCGCGCTGTGCGGATCGGGCATCGGCATCTCGATCGCGGTCAACCGCAACCCTGCCGCCCGCTGCGCGCTCGTCTCCGAGCCGCTCTCCGCCAGCCTTGCGCGCGAGCATAACGATGCCAATGTCATCGCGCTCGGCGCGCGGATGATCGGCATCGAAATGGCTAAGGCGTGCATCACCCAGTTTCTCGAAACGGCTTTCCTCGGCGACCGGCACGTCCGCCGCGTGGAGAAGCTGCGCAACCCCGAAAGGAGCCCCGCATGAGCACCAACCCCGTTACGGCAGGCCTTCAGCCGGATGGCTTCTTCACCAAAACCCTCAGCGAAGTCGATCCGGCGGTGTTCGCCGGCGTCGAGCATGAACTGGACCGCGAGCAGCACCAGATCGAGCTGATCGCCAGCGAGAACATCGTCTCCAAGGCGGTGCTCGAGGCGCAGGGCTCGGTGTTCACCAACAAGTACGCCGAGGGTTATCCCGGCAAGCGCTATTACCAGGGCTGCCACCCGTCCGACGAGGTGGAGCAGCTGGCGATCGATCGCGCCAAGCAGCTGTTCGACTGCGGCTTCGCCAACGTCCAGCCGCACTCGGGCGCGCAGGCCAACGGCGCGGTGATGCTCGCGCTGACCAAGCCGGGCGACACCATCCTCGGCCTCAGCCTCGATGCCGGCGGCCACCTGACCCACGGCGCCCGCGCGGCGATGAGCGGCAAGTGGTTCAACGCGGTCCAGTACGGCGTGCGCCCGGACGATCACCTGATCGACTATGACCAGGTCGCCGCCCTCGCCCGCGAGCACAAGCCGAAGCTGATCATCACCGGCGGCTCGGCCTATCCGCGTCACATCGATTTCGCCCGCTTCCGCGCGATCGCGGACGAGGTCGGCGCGATGTTCATGGTCGACATGGCGCACTTCGCCGGCCTGGTCGCCGGCGGCGTCCACCCGACCCCGTTCGGCCATGCCCATGTCGTCACCACCACCACGCACAAGACGCTGCGCGGTCCGCGCGGCGGCATGATCCTGACCAACGACGAGGCGATCGCCAAGAAGATCAACTCGGCGGTGTTCCCGGGCCTGCAGGGCGGCCCGCTGATGCACGTGATTGCCGCCAAGGCAGTCGCGTTCGGCGAGGCGCTGCGCCCAGAGTTCAAGAGCTATGCCGCTGCGGTGGTCGAGAACGCCAAGGTGCTGGCGGCGACGCTGAAGGAGCGCGGTGCGAACCTCGTTTCGGGCGGCACCGACACGCATCTCGCGCTGGTCGACCTCACCCCGCTGGGCGTGACCGGCAAGGACGCCGACGAGGCGCTGGAGCGCGCGGCGATCACCTGCAACAAGAACGGCATCCCCAACGACCCGCTGCCGCCGATGAAGACCAGCGGCATCCGCGTCGGCTCGCCGGCGGGCACCACCCGCGGCTTCGGCCCGGCCGAGTTCCGCGAGATCGGCAACATGGTCGCCGATGTGCTCGACGGGCTGCGGACCAAGGGCGAGGCGGGCGACGCCGCGGTCGAGGCCGATGTGAAGGCCCGCGTCCGCGCGCTGTGCGAACGCTTCCCGATCTACGGCGGCTAAGTGCGCTGCCCATTCTGTTCCAATGAAGCCAGCCAGGTAAAGGATAGCCGCCCCACTGATGACGGGGCGGCGATCCGCAGGCGCCGGCAATGTGAAGCGTGCGGTGCGCGCTTCACCACCTTCGAGCGTATCCAGCTGCGCGACCTGACGGTCGTGAAGAGCGGAGATCGCCGCGAGCCGTTCGAGCGCGAGAAGCTGATGCGCTCGGTTTCCACCGCCTGCCGCAAGCGGCCGATCCAGCCCGCCCAGATCGAGCGGCTGGTCTCGGGCATCCAACGACAATTGGAGACGACGGGCGAGAGCGAAATCCCCTCCCAACGCATCGGCGAGCTGGTGATGGAGGCGCTCAAAGGCCTGGATTCGGTGGCCTATATCCGCTTCGCCAGCGTGTATAAGGATTTCCGCGAGGCGAAGGATTTCGAGGAATTCGCCGGTAACGTCAGCGAGGTCGGCAAAAGTTGAATTCCCCCGTCATCGTACTCGTCCGCCCGCAGCTGGGCGAGAATATCGGCAAGGCCGCGCGCGCAATGCTCAACTTCGGGCTGGCCGAGATGCGGCTGGTGAGCCCCCGCGACGGCTGGCCGAACCCTTCGGCCGGGCCGGCGGCGAGCGGCGCCGATATCGTGCTGGAGAAGGCGCAGGTTTTCGAGAGCGTCGCCGATGCGGTGGCGGATTGCGCCCATGTCTATGCCACCACGGTGCGCAAGCGCGGCGTGACCAAGCCGGTGGTGACGCCGGAAGTCGCCGCCCGGGAGATCCACGGCGTGCAGGAGCGTTGCGCAATCCTGTTCGGCCCCGAGCGTTCGGGGCTGGCGACCGACGACGTCGCGCTCGCTCGCACGATCATCACCGTGCCGATCAACCCGGAATTCGGTTCGCTGAACCTCGCCCAGGCGGTGATCCTGGTCGCCTATGAATGGTCGAAGCATGTCGGGCTGGAGAGCCCGCCGCTCGTCGACATCGAGCCGCCGGCCCCGCAGGAGGAACTGGACGGGATGATCGGCCAGCTCGACGCGATGTTGGAGGAAGCGGGCTATTATTTCCCGCCCGACCGCGTACCCACGGCCAAGCGCACGCTGCGGACCCTGCTCACCAAGCCGCGCTGGTCGAGCCCCGAGGTGCGCACGATGCGCGGGGTGCTCTCGGCGCTGAGCGGCAAGAAGCGCCACCGGGCGGAGTAAGGGGGACGGCGCCACCTCCGGGGGGCGCTGCCGCAGTCTGGCCATCGGCCGGGGCGAGCCCGAAATTCCCCGTCCGGACCGGCGGGGATCTTCAACCCATCACACATATGCTTGAAATGGATTGAAATTATCGGCAACGGGGCCCCCTTTGTCACAACAAGGGGTCGTAGGTGCGTAAAATATTTCAAGTTCTTTGCGTCGTGCTGGTCGCCGGCGCGGTGATGTTCGGCGGGCGCTGGTATATGTACGTGGCGCGTGCAGCCAGCCCCTATGACGAGGTCGGGATCGCGCTGAACGGCTATGCGCCGAAGCCGATGCGCACTTGGGGCTGTCACAAGTTGCAGGAACGCTTTCCGAGCCAGTTGCCGCCCGTCGGATGCGCCGGACCGGATGGCCGGAGCTGGATCTAACGCTCCCTCGGTTGAAGACGCGCTTTCACGCCGTGCGGAGTCCGACAGCGCTGTCTGATCGCGCCCGCCCGGCCGAACCTTCCCCTGTCCCACAGGAAACGCCATGACATCTTCGAAAACCGCCGCCCTGTTGATCGGCGTCGCCAGCCTTTGCCTGAGCGGGTGCGACAAGATCGCTGCATCCAGCGACAAGAACCAGAGCAGCGCCGCCGCCGGCACCGCCGCTGCCTCGACCCAGCTCGATGCCTATATCAGCGCGCATAACCGGCTGATCGGCACGTTCGGCTTCTACGAAAAGGCGGCCAAGTATCGCGAAGCCGATGTCGCCCACGCATCGACCGACGGCCAGTTCCTGGTGGACGCCGGCTGGATCGACAAGGGCATCGACGAGTTGAAGCAGGCCCGCGCCCTGGCCGGCGCGCCGGCCGACCTCAACGCTGCTGCCGATGCGCTGATCGCATCGATGACCAAGGTCCAGAAGCATCTGGCCGAGCTGGCTCCCTATTATACCAGCAAGGCCTATATGGACGACAATCTGGCACGTGGGCGCAAGGAAGATGCCCAGATGCTGGCCGAGATCGACGCGGCCGACGCGGATCTCAAGCGGTTCAGCGACCTGATCGATCGCGAGTCGGTGAAGCGCGATACGGCGGTGCTGGAGAAGCTGAAGGCCGAGGGGAAGGTGCTCGACTACAACAGGCGGCTGGCGATGTTCCACGCCAATGCACTGATCTCGCGGTTCACTACCGCCAAGGCGCCGGATGCGGCGCTATTCCAGCGCGCCGATGCGGATCTGGCGATCATCGAGCCGGCGATCGCGGCCGCGCGCGCCGAAGCGTCCAAGGCCGGCGAGAAGGAGCCGCCCGAACTGCATTTCCTGTCGTCGATGCTCGGCAGCTACCGGTCGTTCAAGAAGGACCACCGTCCGTTCAACGCCGAGATGATGCTGGGAAGCTATAATCACGCGGTAGAGGCGGCGAACTGGTAACCGGCCTGGCCGGGGTTCGATGCAATGCCGGCTGACGCAGCGCCCCCTCCGCATCGGGAGGGGGCGCTGCCGATATCAGCGGGCGCGGGGCGGGCCCTTGCGGAAGCCGCCGGGCTTGCCGTTGGCGTTGCTGCGGTTCGGCGGACCACGACGCGCCGGACCATCGGCACGGGCGCCGGGCTCCGGCGCTTCGGTCGACCGCTCGATCCGGATGCCGTCATCGTCGTCGCCCGCGGTGCGCGCGAACTTGTCGACCGCGGCCGCGAACTTCGCCGCCAGCGGTGCCGGGATCTGGAAGTGCGTTTCGTTCGCCGCGATGCGGATCGCGCCGACTTCGTTGCGGGTGATGTGCCCGCGGCGGCAGATCAGCGGCAGGATCCAGCGCGGATCGGCGTTCTGGCGACGACCGATGTCCATGCGGAACCACACGGTATCGTCGAAGCCGGGGCGGTGACGCTCCTGCTGGGCGGCGCGGCGGGCCTCCGGCGTCGCTTCGATCAGCTCTTCCGGCTCGGGCAGCTGCGAGCGGTGCGCACGCACTAGCGCCGCAGCGATCTCGGCCGGGGTCTTCTCGGCGAGCAGGCGCTCAGCCAGTGCCACGTCCTCTTCGTCCGTCTCGATCGGCTGGAGCAGCGCGGCGATCAGCCGCTCGCGATCCGCGGCGCGGATCTGTTCGACGGTCGGGGCTTCGATCCACACGGCCGGGATGCGCGCGCCGTGCAGCATCTGCTCGACGCGGCGGCGGCGCGGATAGGGGACGATGAGGACCGCAGTGCCCTTCTTGCCCGCACGGCCGGTACGGCCCGAGCGGTGCTGGAGCGTCTCGGCGTCGCGCGGCAGTTCGACATGGACCACCAGCGTCAGCGTCGGCAGATCGATACCGCGGGCGGCAACGTCGGTGGCGACGCAGACGCGGGCACGACGATCGCGCAGCGCCTGCAGCGCATGGTTGCGCTCGGACTGCGAATGCTCGCCGGAAAGGGCGACGGCCGCGAAGCCGCGCTCCATCAGGCTGGCATGGAGGTGGCGGACATTGTCGCGCGTCGCGCAGAACAGGATCGCCGTCTCCGCCTCGTGCAGGCGCAGCAGGTTGATCACGACATGCTCGATATCCGCCGGCGCGACGGTCACCGCCTGGTAGCTGATGTCGCCGTGGCCGCGATCGTCGCTCTTGGTGGTGATCTGGAAGGCGTTGTTCTGGTAGCGCTTGGCCAGCGCCACGATCGGGCGCGGCATCGTCGCCGAGAAGAGCAGCGTGCGGCGGCCTTCGGGGGTCGCATCGAGAATGGCTTCCAGCTCTTCGCGGAAGCCCATGTCGAGCATCTCGTCGGCCTCGTCGAGCACCGCGACGCGCAGGCTGGAGAGGTCGAGCGCGCCGCGCTCGAGGTGATCGCGCAGACGACCCGGCGTGCCTACGACGATGTGCGCGCCGTGGTTGAGCGTGCGGCGCTCCTTCGAGGCGTCCATGCCGCCGACGCAGGTGGCGATGCGCGCGCCGGCCGGGCTGTACAGCCAGATCAGCTCGCGGCTGACCTGCAGCGCGAGTTCACGCGTCGGCGCGATGATGAGGGCGAGCGGCGCGCCGGCGGGCGGCAGCATCTCTTCGCCGGCGAGCAGTTCGGGCGCCATGGCGAGGCCGAAGGCGACCGTCTTGCCCGAGCCCGTCTGGGCGGAGACGATGAGGTCGCGGCCCGCGGCCTGGTCTTCCAGGACGGCGGACTGAACGGGAGTCAGCGTGGAATAGCCACGCTGTTCCAGCGCCTCGGCGAGGCGCGTCGGTAGATTCGAAATAGACATTGAGACCCTAAAATTGGGGCTACGCGCGGCGCACCGCAAGCCCGATACAGTGTTGCAGGCGCGCCCCTCTAACCTCGCGCGCGATCGATAAGCCAGACGGCGAGCGTGAGGGTGAACCCCACTGCCAGCCCGGCCAGCAATCCCACCGTCGCTTCTCCGCGTAGGGCCCCGGCCACTGCGCCGACGAGAATACTCGCCGTCAACAGGAAGCCGCCGGCCATCGGCGTGCGCGAAGGGGTGGACTGCATGGTGCCCCTTGCCACGAATCTGCGCGAAGCGCCAGCCTTTGCCATGGTTTCCCGATCGTTCACCAGCATCGTCCACCGGAGCGGAAGGGAAACTGGTGTATCAGGTCGGCACGGGCCGGGGGGCTGCCCCTGTGTTGGAGTTGCAATGGACGTCTACCCCTATCTGAGCGATCGCGACGAAGTGCACGACGCGGCCGACCTGATTCGGCGCTTCGGCCATGCGGCCTGCGGGGAGGCCGCGGCGCGTGCCGAGGCGAGCCGGGATCTCGGCAACGTCATCCACTTCTGCCGCTGGCGCCAGATCGAACGGCTGGTGGTGCTGCTGTCCGTCCCCAAGGTGCTGGGCACGGTGCATTGAGGCCCTAAGATCCTCCCCCGGAGGGGGACCGCCCGCAGTGCGGTGAAGGGGTATCCCGGTCGGCGATGGCGGGAATCCTCGCCAGCGGGGACACCCCTCCGTCAGGCCTGCGGCCTGCCACCTCCCCTTGCAGGGGAGGATCGTCTAGGCTCCGGACCCAACCCTGCATCACCGCGTTAGCTTCCTCGCACTCCTTCCGCGAGGTACGCTTGACCACACCCCAGATCCTGTCGCTCGTCGTGCTTGCCGGCATGATGCTGCTCTTCGTCTGGGGAAAGCTGCGCTACGACATGGTGGCGGTGCTGGCGCTGCTCGCGGCGCTGGCGGTGGGGGTGGTGAAGCCGAAGGAGGCCTTCACCGGCTTTTCCGATGACATCGTCATCATCGTCGCCTCGGCGCTGGTGCTTTCCGCCGCCGTGCAGCGCTCGGGCGTGATCGAGCGGGCGATGCTGCTGCTCCAGCGGCGGGTGACGCGGGTGCGTTCGCAATTGCTGCTGCTCTGCGCCAGCGTCGGCTTCGCCTCGGCGCTGGTCAAGAATATCGGTGCGCTGGCGATGATGATGCCGGTTGCCTTCCAGATGGCCAAGCGCTCCAAGGCGTCGCCCGCCACCTTCCTGATGCCGATGTCGTTCGCCTCGCTGCTCGGCGGGCTGATCACGCTGATCGGCACCTCGCCCAACATCATCGTCAGCCGGGTGCGCGAGGAGATGACCGGCAAGCCCTTCGGCATGTTCGATTATGCGCCTGTGGGGCTGGGGCTGACGCTGGTCGGCCTGGTGTTCCTGCGCTTCGCCTATCGGCTGATCCCGCGCGACCGCCGCGCCGCGCCGACGCTGGGCGAGGCGATGGATATCGAGGACTATGTCACCGAGGCGGCGGTGCCCGAAGGATCCGAAGCGGTCGGCGAGACCGTCGCCGAGTTCCGCGAGCGCCACGATCACGCGGTCGCAGTGACGACGATCCTGCGCGGCGGCATCCGCAGCACGCCCTTCCCGGACAACAAGCTGCGCGCCGAGGACGTGCTGATCCTCACCGGCGCCCCGGACGACCTGGAGCGGGTGATCGCCACCGACGCGCTGGTGCTGGAAGGGCAGGATCGCGCCCAGCCTGAAGGCAACACCAGCGAAGTCGGCGTGATCGAGGCGGTGATCGGCACCGACTCCACGCTGATCGGCCGCACCGCCGGGCGGCTGGGCCTGCACGAGCGCTTCGGGGTGAACCTGATCGCGGTGTCGCGCCAGGGCGAGCGGCTGTCTACCCGGCTCGGCGAGATTGAGCTGCGCGCGGGCGACGTGATCGTGCTGCAGGGTCCGCTCGACCTGCTGTTCGAGCGATTGGGCGAGCTCGGCTGCCTGCCGCTCGCGCAGCGCGAGCTGCGGCTGGGCAGCGCGCGCAAAGGGCTGCTGCCGCTCGCAATCCTCGGCGTGGCGATGGCGGCGACGGCGACCGGCTATGTCCCCGTGGCGGTCGCATTCTTCGCGGCGGCGGGGCTCACCATCCTGCTCGGCGCGCTGCCGGTACGCGAGGCCTATGAGCATATCGAATGGCCGATCCTGGTGATGCTCGGCGCGCTGATCCCGGTGAGCGATTCGCTGCGCACCACCGGCGCCAGCAAGATCATCGGCGACCAGCTCGGCCACATCGCCGCGACGCTGCCGCCCTGGGGCGCCGTCGCGATGATCCTGGCGGCGGCGATGGCGGTGACGCCGTTCCTCAACAATGCCGCGACCGTGCTGGTGATGGCGCCGATCGCCGCCACCTTCGCGGGCGAGCTCGGCTACCGGCCCGAGGCGTTCCTGATGGCGACCGCTGTGGGCGCGGGCTGCGACTTCCTCACGCCGATCGGCCACCAGTGCAACACGCTGGTGATGGGGCCGGGCGGCTACAGGTTCGGCGATTACGCGCGGCTGGGCGCACCCTTGTCGTTGCTGGTGCTGCTGATAGGCACGGGACTGATCATGGCCGTGTGGCCGGTGCATTGAGGATGGAGTTTCGATGGAACAGATGATTCGCTTCGAGCAGACCGGCGGTCCCGAAGTGCTGCAATGGGTCGAGGTCGACCTGCCCGCGCCCGGCCCCGGCGAGGTGCGGCTGCGCACGCAAGCGGCGGGGCTCAACTTCATCGACGTGTACCACCGCACCGGTGTCTATCCGGCGCAGCTGCCCTCGGGCATCGGTGTGGAAGGCGCGGGCGTGATCGAGGCGGTGGGCGAGGGCGTCACCGGCTTCGCGGTCGGTGATCGCGCGGCGACCTTCGGGCCGGCGCTGGGCTCCTATGCCACCGCGCGCAACCTCAAGGCCGAGACCCTGTTCAAGCTGCCCGAGGACATCAGCAGCGAAACCGCCGCGGCGGTGCTGCTCAAGGGCTGTACGGTAGAATTCATGGTCGAGCGCGCAGCCAAGGTGCAGGCGGGCATGACGGTGCTGGTGCACAGCGCGGCCGGCGGGGTCGGGCAGATCGCGGTCGGCTGGCTGAAGGGCATCGGCGCGACGGTGATCGGTACGGTGGGCCATGAGGCCAAGGTCGACAAGGCGAAGGCGGTCGGCTGCGACCATGTGCTGCTGTCGCGCGGGCAGGAGGATGTCGCGGCGCGGGTGCGCGAGATCACCGACGGCGCAGGCGTGCCGGTGGTGTTCGACGGGATCGGCAAGGCAACCTGGGAAGCCTCGCTGGGGTCGACGGCGCGGCGCGGGCTGATCCTCAGCTATGGCAATGCCAGCGGTTCGGTGGAGGGGGTGAAGCTCGCCACGCTCAACCAGCACGGCTCGCTGTTCGTCACCCGGCCCAAGCTGTTCGATTACTATGTGACGCCCGAGGAGCGGCAGGCCGGCGCGGCGCGGCTGTTCGAAATGCTGGAGAAGGGCGCGGTGAAGCCGGAGATCGGCCAGCGGTTTGCGCTGCAGGACGCCGCCGAGGCGCACCGCGCGATCGAGGGTGGGCAGACGACCGGGTCGACGATCCTGCTGCCGTAAACGGAGCTGCGCCGCTCCAGTCTGCGCTCCCCTTCCGCTTGCGGGAGGGGACGGGGGAGGGGCTGAAACCCAGCAGCGCTTCTTCCACGTCGGTCCCTCCCCCAGCCCCTCCCGCAAGCGGGAGGGGTGCTTAGCGGGGGGAGTTACTTCCGCTTCCCCAGCGCCGCGACGCAGCTCGCCTGGTCGAGCGGGCTGCCGTTGCGTTGCCGCGCATCGACCCAGGTGACGGTCGCCGCGCCGCCGCCATGCTCGGGCGGGTAGAGGTACGCGTCGAGCACGCAGATCGGCCCGACGAACTGCAGCTTGCGGCCCTTGCCCTCGGTCACGTCGAGCCGGGGCTGGCCGAAGCGCGCGAGCAGCTGCGGGCCGGTAAGCCCGCGGATCGGCGCGAGGCTGGCGGGCTGCTCGGGCACGCGTCCCGGCACCGGCAGCGACGCCGCCGGTCGCGCGGCGGGCACCGTGCCCGAACAGGCGGCGAGCAGCAGCGCCGAAAAGGGCACCGAGGACTTGGCGAGACGGACAGCGTTCAAACGGTTTTCCCTTGGTTGCACTTGTATCTGCCTCTCTCTAGGGCGACGCCCATTGCAATTGGAGCCCTGAACCTTGACCAACCCCAGCTACGACGTGGTCGCGATCGGCAATGCCATCGTCGACATCCTCGCCCAGGCCGACGATGCCTTCATCGAATCGATCGGCGTCCCCAAGGGTTCGATGCAGCTGATGTTCTCGCCCGAAGAGGCTGATGCGCTCTACGCCAAGATGGGCCCGGGTCGCGAGGTTTCCGGCGGTTCGGCGGCGAACACCGTGGCGGGCATCGCGGCGCTCGGCGGGAAGGCGGCGTTCATCGGCCAGGTGGCGGACGACCAGATCGGCGCGGTCTTCGCGCACGACATCCGCGCGGCGGGCGTGCATTTCGACACCGCGATGCGCCCCGGCCAGCCGACCTCGGCGCGCTGCCTGATCTTCGTGACGCCGGACGGCCAGCGCACGATGAACACCTTCCTCGGCGCCTCGCAGTTCCTCCCCGCCGCCGCGCTGGACGAGCAGCTGATCGCCAACGGTGCGATCCTCTATCTCGAAGGCTATCTGTGGGACCCGGAAGAGCCGCGCGCCGCGATGCGCAAGGCGATCGACATCGCCCGCGCCGCCGGCCGCAAGGTCGCCTTCACCCTCTCCGACGTGTTCTGCATCTCGCGCCACGGCGACGATTTCCGCAAGCTGATCGAGGACGGCCTGATCGACATCCTGTTCGCCAACGAGGCCGAGCTGCTCGCTTTGTGCGCGCATGAGGATTTCGAAGCGGCGGTGCAGCACATCCATGGCAAGGTGCCGCTACTCGTCGTCACCCGCAGCGAGAAGGGGGCGATGGCGCTCCAGGGCGACGAGCGGATCGAAGTTCCCGCCGAACCGATCAGCGCGCTGGTCGACACCACCGGCGCGGGCGACATGTTCGCGGCCGGCTTCCTGCACGGCCAGGCGCAGGGCAAGGGCCTGAAGGAATCGCTCCAGCTCGGCGCGATCTGCGCGGCGGAGATCATCCAGCACTACGGCGCCCGCGCCGAGAAGGATCTGAAGGCGCTCGCCGCCGCCAAGATCGGCTGATCGGCCAACGCGACCCAAAGAAGAAGGGCCGGAGGATCGCTCCTCCGGCCCTTTCTTTTTGTGGACTGCGATCCGGGGATCAGGCGTCCTTGTAGCCCGGCGTATGCGCGTCGCCGATCGGCGGCACCGGCTGCGGCGGCGCGTCCGCATCCGCCTCGTGCACGTCGATGATGCCGCGGCCGACATAGCTGCGGCGATAGCTATAAGCGTAATAGACCACCAGACCGACCGCGGCCCAGCCGAAGAACAGCATGATCGTCGGGCCCGAGAGGCTGACGAACAGATAGAGGCAGCCCGCGATCGCGATCGGCGCCGTCACCATGATCGCCGGGGTGCGGAACGGGCGGTGGCGGGTCGGATCGGTCTTGCGCAGCACCATCACCGCGATCGACACCGCCGCGAAGGCGAACAGCGTGCCGGAGTTCGACACGTCCGCCAGCAGGCCCACCGGGAAGAAGGCCGCGAACAGCGACACGAAGATGCCGGTCAGAATGGTTATGACGTGCGGCGTGTGCCACTTCGGGTGCACCCGCGAGAAGAACTCGGGCAGCAGGCCGTCGCGGCTCATCACGAAGAAGATGCGGGTCTGGCCGAACATCATCATCAGGATGACCGAGGGCAGCGCGATGATCGCCGCGGCGCCGACGAGCCAGCCGAGGAACGGATGGCCGATCGAGCGCAGCGTCCAGGCGAGCGCTTCCTTCGAGCAGACCACCGCCTGGTCGGACATCGCGCGGCAGGCTTCCGACAGCGCGGGCGTGCCGGGCGACAGCACTTCGCCGGCAGGGCCATGGACCGGCTGCGCGCCGACGGTGCCGATCACGCCCGAGGCGACGAGCATGTAGAAGATGGTGCAGATCGCGAGGCTGCCGATCAGGCCGATCGGCATGTTGCGCTGCGGGTTCTTGGTTTCCTCGGCGGCGGTCGAAACCGCGTCGAAGCCGACATAGGCGAAGAAGATTGAGGCGGCGGCACCCGAGATGCCGGCGAAGCCGAGCGGCGCGAACGGCGTGAACTGGCCGGTCTTCAGCACCGGCAGCGTGACGATCACGAACATCGCCAGTGCGAGGATCTTGATGCCCACCAGCACCGCGTTGACCGAGGCGCTCTCCTTGGTGCCCTTCACCAGCAGCGCGGTGACGATCGCGGCAACCGCCATCGCCGGCAGGTTGATCATGCCGCCGTCGAACGGCCCGCGGATCAGTTGCAGCGGCACTACGATGCCGAAATTATGCTGGATGAAGCCCATCATATAGCCGGACCAGCCGACCGAGACGGCCCCCGCCGCAATCGCATATTCGAGGATCAGCGCCCAGCCGACCATCCAGGCGACAAGCTCGCCCATCACGGCATAGCTGTAGGTGTAGGCGGAGCCGGAGACCGGCACCATCGCCGCCATTTCGGCATAGCAAAGCGCCGCCACCGCGCAGACGAAACCGGCGATGACGAACGAGATCATCATGCCCGGCCCGGCCTTTTGCGCGGCCTCGGCGGTGAGCACGAAGATGCCGGTGCCGATCACTGCGCCGATGCCCAGCATGGTCAGCTGGAAGGCCCCCAGCGAGCGGTGGAGCGATTTCTTTTCGGCGGTAGCTAGAATGGCATCGAGAGGCTTTACGCGCCCGAATATCATTGCGTGATCCCCATATGCGGCGAGCGTTGCGCCGCCCCCAATTGGTAAAGGTACGAGCCTAGCCCCAAACTCGGCCCACGCAATCCCTTACCGCGTGCGGACGCGAAACAATGTTGCGTGCGCACGCAATTACCGCGCGAGCATCGGCCCGAGCGGGTGGCCGGCGAAGAGATGGACGTGCAGGTGCGGCACCTCCTGGCCGGCGTCGAGGCCGGTATTGGCGAGCAGGCGGTAACCGGGCCCGACGAACCCGGCGTCGCGGGCAACCTTGCCGACCGCGCGGATGAACCCGGCAATCTCGGCGTCGGAGGCGCGGGCCGAGAAATCGTCCCAGCTCACATAGGCGCCCTTGGGGATCACCAGGATATGGTGCGGCGCCTGGGGCGCGATGTCGTGGAAGGCGAGGGCGTGGTC
Source organism: Sphingomonas sp. 22176 (assembly GCF_052045505.1). NCBI lineage: Bacteria > Pseudomonadati > Pseudomonadota > Alphaproteobacteria > Sphingomonadales > Sphingomonadaceae > Sphingomonas > Sphingomonas sp. 22176. Next base: position 1,278,872 of record NZ_JBQEPL010000001.1, read on the forward strand.
GTCCTCATAGACCTTCTTCGCCGGTATCTCGCCGCGCAGGATCTTGGCGAAGATGTTCTGGTCGTCATAGGGTTTGGTGGCGTCGATCGGCATTGGTGGCTCCCTCAATCCTCCCCTGCAAGGGGAGGTGGCGCGCGCAGCGCGACGGAGGGATGTAACCGGTCGAGCCCGAAGTCCCCGCTCTCAGCGGGAACACCCCTCCGTCAAGCCTGCGGCCTGCCACCTCCCCTTACAGGGGAGGATTGAGGGGAGGGAAGTGTCTAGGCCCCCCGCGCCGCCTTTTCGGCAATGCCGGAGACACCCTCGCGCCGCGCCAGCTCGGCGCGGACGTCGTCGAGGCCCAGCCCCATGTCCGCCAGCAGCACGAGCAGATGGAAGATCAGGTCCGCCGATTCCTTCACCACCTCGTCGTGATCGTCCTGGATCGCGGCGATTACCGCTTCGGTGGCTTCCTCGCCCAGCTTCTGCGCGATCTTGGCGCGGCCGCGGGCGGTGAGCTTGGCGACATAGCTGGTCGAAGGGTCGCCGGTGCGGCGGTCGCGGATGGTCTGTTCGAGCGTGTCGAGAAGGTCGGCCATGGTTTCCGGCTGCGGGAGCGGTGCGGCGCTGTCAATCCTGGGGCGCGGGATTGCGGTGCTTCCCTTATGGTCACTGCGAGCGATTCGCGGCAGCAGGGCAGGATGACGATGGTGCAGGAACGCGAATCGGGGGCAGGGCAGGGGCGGCTGTCGCGACCCTTGTGGCTGGTGCTGGGCTTCGTGTTCGTGGGCCTCGGCTTCATCGGCGCGCTGCTGCCGCTGATGCCGACGACGATCTTCCTGATCCTCGCCGCCGGCTGCTTCGCCCGCTCCTCGCCGCGGCTGGAGGCCTGGCTGCTCGACCATCCGCGATTCGGGCCGACGCTGGTGGCGTGGCGCGAACAGGGCGCGATCCCCCGCAAGGGCAAGGCGATGGCGTGCGCGGGCATGGCGCTCGGCTACGGCCTGTTCGCCTGGGGCGCGCGGCCGGGGCCGTGGCTGGCGGTCGGGGTGGCGGCGGCGATGCTGGGGTGTGCCTGGTATGTGCTAAGCCGGCCGACGGCGGTGTAGGTCAGTGATGCGTGATCAGCGGCATCGTTCTAGGGCGATACGAACCGCTTCGCCGATGGCGTCCGCACCATCAGGGTAAGGGAGTATGACATCTTCAAAGCCATCGCTCTTGGATTGGCCCCAAGCTTCAAGTTTCTCGTGTCTCGAAGGCCTGATGTGCAGTTTTCCATGATAAACATCTGCAGAGACACTCTTCATGGACTTGAAGGCTGCACGGCGGGTCCGGTAACCGTAACGCTGCATGAGGTTTTCCACCCACCTTTCGTAGCGTTCAGCATGCTGCTCGCGGGTGATGATGGGCCGATTGTCCACCGTGAAAATTCTGCTTGCGCTTAATGCCGCGATCAAAGCGCAGCCGATCGAGTCTGCGGAAGCGTCAGGAGGAAGGTATATTTGCTGCCCCTCGGGATCGGCCCAGCCCAAGCGAAAGCCAGAGTACGTTTCAATCAACATAAACTCTGGATTGTTCTTTATTGATGCCCGAGGCCTCGAAGGCGGCACTTCCAAGTCATTCATATGATCTTGCTCGGTAGTAGAATGATCGTGCGCTGGTGCTGTAGCAGGCAGCAGAGATGAACGTAATCTGCTTGTAAAGCACACCTACCCGCGAACTGATATCCCCGCTGCCGCCAGCGCGGCATGCGCCTCGGCGATCGTCGCCTGACCGAAGTGGAAGATCGACGCCGCCAGCACCGCCGAGGCATGGCCGTCGCGGATACCCGCGACGAGATCGTCCAGCCCGCCGACGCCGCCCGAGGCGACCACCGGCACCGTCACCTGATCGGCGATGGTCCGGATCAGCTCGAGGTCATAGCCGTCGCGGGTGCCGTCGCGGTCCATCGAGGTGACGAGCAGCTCGCCCGCGCCCAGTTGGGCGAGGCGCAGTGCGTGCTCCACCGCGTCGATGCCGGTTTCGCGGCGGCCGCCATGGGTGAACACCTCCCAGCGGCCGTCGCCGGTCCGCCGCGCGTCGACCGAGGCGACGACGCACTGGCTGCCCATGCGGTCGGCGATCTCGGCGACCACTTCCGGCCGCGACACCGCGGCGCTGTTCACCGCGACCTTGTCCGCGCCGGCCAGCAGCAGCGCGCGGGCATCCTCGACGCTGCGCACGCCGCCGCCGACGGTGAGCGGCATGAAGCACACCTCGGCGGTGCGGCGCACCACGTCGAGGATCGTGCCGCGCGCCTCGTGGCTGGCGGTGATGTCGAGGAAGCATAGCTCGTCGGCGCCCGCCGCATCATAGGCGCGGGCCTGCTCGACCGGATCGCCGGCGTCGCGCAGCTCGACGAAGTTGACGCCCTTGACGACGCGGCCGTTCGCCACGTCGAGGCAGGGGATGACGCGGGCGCGGACGGTCATCGCCCGGCCTCGATCGCCTCGGCCAGGTCGAGCCGGCCGTCATAGAGCGCGCGGCCCGAGATCACGCCTTCGATGCCGTCTTCCACGTGGCTGCGCAGCGCATGGATGTCGTGGATGTCGGTGACGCCGCCGCTGGCGATCACCGGGATCGACACGGCGCGGGCGAGCGCCACGGTCGCCTCGACGTTACACCCCTTGAGCAGCCCGTCGCGGCCGACATCGGTGAAGAGGAGGGCGGCGACCCCCGCATCCTCGAAGCGGCGGGCGAGATCGACCACGCTGACGTCCGACACATCGGCCCAGCCATGCGTCGCGACCATGCCGTCGCGCGCGTCGACGGCGACGACGATCTGGCCGGGATGCGCGCGGGCGGCTTCGCGGACGAGGTCCGGGTTCTCGAGCGCGGCGGTGCCGATCACGACGCGGGTAACGCCCATGTCGAGCCAGCGCGCGATCGATTCGTGGTTCCGGATGCCGCCGCCGAGCTGAACCTTGGCAGGCGTCTTCGCGAGGATGTTGGCGACGGCGAGGCCGTTGACCGATTCGCCTGCAAAGGCGCCGTCGAGGTCGACGACGTGCAGCCATTCGGCACCGGCCTCGGCGAACAGCGCGGCCTGGGCGGCGGGGTCGTCGCCGTACACCGTGGCGCGCGCCATATCGCCTTCGGCCAGGCGAACGACCTGACCGGCCTTGAGATCGATGGCGGGGAAGATTTGCAGGGTCATGGGGATCTCAGGGCTTCCAGGCGAGGAATCGTTCGAGCAGCGCGATGCCGTAGCGCTGGCTCTTTTCCGGGTGGAACTGCAGGCCGACGATATTGTCGCGGCCGATCGCGGCGGTCACCGGGCCGCCATGTTCGGTGGTGGCGAGCACCGCGTCGCCGTCAAAGGCGAAGCTGTGGAGGAAATAGGCCTCGCCGCGCTCGATCAGCGGGTGGTCGACGGTGGGGACGACATCGTTCCAGCCCATGTGCGGCACGCGCAGCTCGGGGCTCGCGGGCAGCTGGCGAACGGTGCCGGGGATCCAGCCGAGCCCGGCATGGCTGCCCAGCTCCTCACCCGTGGTCGCGAGCAGCTGCATGCCGACGCACACGCCGAGGAACGGCACCGCATCGCGCAGCACGCGGGTTTCCATTGCCTCGATCATGCCGGGCAGCGCGCGCAGGCCCGCCGCGCAGGCGCCGAACGCGCCGACGCCGGGCAGCACCACGCGGTCGGCGCGCAGTACCACTGCCGGGTCGGCCGTCACTGCGATGTCGGCAGCACCCGCCGCCTTCAGCGCATTGTGCACCGAATGGAGGTTGCCCGCGCCGTAATCGATCAGCGCGACCGTCACTGGCCGAGAGACTCCAGCCCCGGTGCGAAGATGCCGGGGGCGACTTCGATGAATTCATATTCCGCCGCGCCGGCAGTGGCAAAGGGATCGCCCGCGGCCCAGGCCGTCACTTCCTCCAGTGAGCCGCGCGCCATGAAGAAGCCGCCGGTCACCGGCACCTTGCGGCCGGCCACCAGCAGGCGGCCATCGGCCACGGCCTGCTTGAGCCAGTCGACATGCGCGGGGCGCAGTTCGTCGATCTGGGCGATGTCTACCTTGTAGGTCAGCAGCACGAGGATCATCACAACACTCCCTTGGTCGACGGGATGGCATCCGCCTTGCGCGGATCGATCTCCACCGCCTCGCGCAGCGCGCGGGCCAGGCCCTTGAAGGCGGCTTCGGCGATATGGTGGTTGTTGCTGCCGTAGAGCGTCTCGACGTGCAGCGTCAGCCCCGCGGTCTGGGCGAAGCTGTGGAACCAGTGCTCGAACATCTCGGTGTCCATCTCGCCGAGCTTTTTCTGCGAGAATTCGGTCTTCCACACGAGATAGGGGCGGCCGGAAATGTCGATCGCGACGCGGGTCAGCGTCTCGTCCATCGGCGACAGCGCGTCGGCGTAGCGGCGGATGCCCTTCTTGTCGCCCAGCGCCTTGGCAATGGCCTCGCCGATCGCGAGCCCGGTATCCTCCACCGTGTGGTGCTGGTCGATATGGAGATCGCCCACGGTCTTGATGTCCATGTCGATCAGCGAGTGACGGCTCAGCTGCTCGAGCATGTGATCGAAGAATCCGATGCCCGTATGGATGGTATAGACGCCGGTGCCGTCGAGATTGACGGTGACGTCGATCGAGGTTTCGCTGGTCTTCCGGCTTATCGTCGCGGTGCGCATGCAGGTGCACATAACGCCACAAGCGACGCATGCAATCTTGACCGTAATTTTCGATCCGCTACCCAAGGGGCATGAATGCCACCGTGCCCGATAGTTTGATTCCGTATGACGAGATCGTGCAGGAAGCCCTGCGCGCCGTAGTGGGCCGCGTGCTCGGCTCGGTGGCGCAGTCGGGCGGCCTGCCGGGCGCGCATCATTTCTACATCACCTTCAAGACGCAGGCGCCGGGAGTCGACATCCCGCAGCGGCTGATGGAGCGGTTCCCGGACGAGATGACCATCGTCCTCCAGCATCGCTACTGGGACCTGACGGTGGACGACCGGAAATTCTCGGTGGGGCTCAGCTTCAACCAGATCCCGTCGATCCTGACGATCCCGTTCGCGGCGATCACCGGCTTCCACGATCCGGCGGTGAATTTCGAGCTCCGCTTCCAGGCGGCCGATGGTCCCGACGGCCCCGAGCCGCACGAGCATGACGACGCCGAGAATGACGGCGACGGCCCGGTGGCCAAGCCCGCCGAGGACGGATCGAACGTCGTTTCGGTGGACTTCAAGCGGAAGAAGTAAGGGCACTCTCCCATATCCTCCCCCGCCAGGGGGAGGTTTCGCACGCAGCGCGACGGAGGGGGAGGATGCCAGAACCTCTCGAACCGTCGTGCTTCCTCCCCCTCCGCCAGGCCTTCGGCCTGCCACCTCCCCCTGGCGGGGGCGGAATCGCTTCTTCCCGCGCAGTGCCCGATGCAACCTGCTCGCCGGAGGAACGACGTTGCGAATTCCAGCTTTTCCACCTATTCCAGACCTATCCAGACGGGCGCTGCGGGCGGCAGTGCGTCAAAAACCCTGGGGTGGAATAGCGGCTTGCTGGATGGCCGTGCGCGTCCTTGCGATCGAAGGTAATAAGCTCTCCAGGGGCCGCTCACCATTTCACACAGGCATTAGGAGCGGGGCGTTCGCTCACACGGCTGCCTACAAGGCCCCCTAGATCAGCCCCTTCGCCCTTAGGCTGACATGGCCTTCGCTGCCGATGATGATGTGATCGTGCACCACGATGCCGAGCGGCTTGCCCGCCTCGGCGACCTTGCGGGTCACGTCGATATCGGCGCGGCTCGGGCTGGGGTCGCCCGAGGGGTGGTTGTGGACCAGGATCAGCGCCGCCGAGCCCAGGTGCAGCGCGCGGGCGATCACCTGGCGGACGTAGAGCGGCGCCTCGTCGATCGAGCCTTCGTTCATCAGCTCGTCGCGGATCAGCATGTTGCGGGTGTTGAGGTGGAGCACGCGCACCCGCTCGATCGCGTGCGGGGCCATGTCGGCGCGCAGATAGTCGAGCAGTGCCTGCCAGTTGGCCAGCACCGGTTGTTCGCGGACCCGTGCCTGGAGCAGTCGCAGCGCGGCGGCGTGCACCGCCTTGAGGGCGGCGACCTGGGTGTCCTTGATGCCCTCGATCCGCAGCATCGCCTCGGCATCGGCGGCGAGCAGGCCGGGTAGCCCGCCGAATTCCTTGAGCAGCGTCTTGGCGAGCGGCTTGGTGTCCTTGCGGGGGATGGTGAGGGCCAGCAGATATTCGACCAGTTCGTGGTCGAGTAGCGCCTCCGGCCCGCCTTCGAACAGGCGCTGGCGCAGCCTTGCGCGGTGGCCGCTGTTGTCGGGAGCCTCGTCGGACATCTCCGCGACTATGCAGGTGCGGCGGCGGCACTGCAATCCGCCGGAACGAATAGCCCGCATCGCCGCCGCCAATCCGCTAAGCTGTTGCACCGCAACGGACGCAAATGGCGGATTTCCGCGGATGCGAAGGCCGGGGCCGCGCATGAATCGGCAATGAAGCGCAGGATGCTGCAACGGTTGACTCGGTCGTTTGGTCTTCCTAAAGCGCCATCACGTCGCGGCCATCGGCTTGCGATGCTGTAATGTCGCCCGCCCGATGCGTGGCGGCTTTTTCATATCTGGATCGCCGTGCTCGCTTTGTCTGACGACCCTATCCGTTCCGACCTCGACCGTCGCATCGCCGATGCGAAGGCGGCGGTGCGCGAGGGTCAGACGCCGGTGCGCAAGCCCGAAAAGGGCTATAAGCAGGGCTCGCGGGTGCTCGCCGAACTGATCGGCGCACCGCTGGGCGGCGGGGTGATCGGCTTCGCGCTGGATCGCTGGCTGGGAACGAGCCCCTGGGGGCTCTTGATCCTGCTGGTGCTCAGCGTGATCGTGGCGTTTCGCAACATCTACAAGATTTCGAAGGAGCGCGCAGAGTGAGCGCCGGCAAAATCGATCCGATGGAGCAGTTCAAGGTCGAGCCCATTCTGGGCCGCCATATTGATCTGTTCGGCTATGACATCTCCTTCACCAACTCGGCGCTGTTCATGGTGGTGGTCGCCGCGCTGCTGTTCATCTTCATGGTGGGCGGCATGCAGCGCAAGCTGATCCCCGGCAAATGGCAGCTGATGGTGGAAGGCGCGGTCGGGTTCATCGACTCGATGGTGAATGTGAACATCGGCAAGGGCGGCAAGAAGTTCGCGCCGTACATCTTCTCGCTGTTCTTCTTCATCCTGTTCGCGAACCTGGTCGGCGTGCTGCCGCTGGCGGTGCTGCCGGGGCTGCACACCTTCGCGGTCACCAGCCATATCACCGTCACCGCGGTGCTCGCCTTCTTCTCGTTCGGCATCGTCCTCGCGGTCGGCCTGATCAAGCACGGCTTCAAGTTCTTCTCGCTGTTCGTGCCGCACGGCGCGCCGGCCTGGCTGATGCCGGTGATCATTCCGGTCGAACTGGTCTCGTTCCTGGTGCGTCCGTTCTCGCTGGGCCTGCGACTGTTCGTCGCGATGACCGCGGGGCACATCCTGCTCGAAGTGTTCGGCAGCTTCGTCGTCCAGGGCTTCACCAGCGGCACGCCGCTGGGCGGACTGGTCGGCGTGCTGAGCTTCGGCATGATCGTCGGCGTCAGCGCGCTCGAGCTGCTGGTCTGCGCGATCCAGGCCTATGTGTTCGCGCTGCTGACCTCGCTGTATCTCCACGACGCGGTGCACCTGCACTAAGTCGATCCGTTTCGAAGTATCGTTTTTACCGAATTATCTAGGGAGCTAGACATGACTGATCTTGGTGCAATGTACATCGGTGCCGGCCTGGCTGCGATCGGTATCGGCCTCGCCGCGCTCGGCGTGGGCAACGTGTTCGGTTCGTTCCTCGAAGGCGCGCTGCGCAACCCGGGGGCGGCTGACGGCCAGCAGGGCCGCCTGTTCATCGGTTTCGCCGCGTCGGAACTGCTGGGCCTGATCGCGTTCGTCGTCGCGATCCTGATCCTCTTCGTCGTCAAGTAAGCAGAACGGAGGCCTCGGCCGATGCCCCAGTTAGATCAGATCCCGGAGATCTACGCCTCGCAGGTCTTCTGGCTCGCGATCGTATTTGCCCTGATCTACTTCGGGATCGGCAAGGCGATGGTCCCGAAGATCGAGCGGACGATGGAAGATCGCTCCGCCCGCATCAGCGGCGACCTCGCGGCAGCCGAAGCGGCGCGCGACGCCGCCAAGGCCGCGGACGAGGCCTATCAGGCGGGGCTGGACGCTGCCCGTGCCGAGGCGCTGCGGGTAACCGCCGGCGCCAAGGCGCAGGCGGCGACCGCCACCGAAGCCAAGCTCAAGGCGGCCACTGCGGCGGATGAAGCGCGGCTGGCGGATGCGACCCGCTCGATCGCCGAGCGCGAGCGGGCAGCGATCGGCGAGATCGAAGCGGCGACCGTCGAGGCCGTCGAGGCGATCGTCGCCCGTGTCTCGGGCGTCGCGGTCGACCGCGTCAGCGTCGAACAGAAGGTAAAGGCGGCGCTTGCCCATGGCTGAACAAGCTCATTCCGTAAACGCCGAGGTCGGTACCGTGGAACTCCATCATGAGCCGGCGGTGTTCGGCGTGATCACTGCCCCGGGCTTTGTCGCGCTCTCGATGCTGGTCGTGGTGATCATCATCCTGGTGAACAAGGTGCCGAGCATGATCGGCACCATGCTCGACAAGCAGATTTCCAAGATCCGCACCCAGCTCGACGAAGCGTCGAAGCTGCGCGCGGAAGCCGAGGCGATGCTCGCCGAGGCGAAGGCCCGCACCGCGTCCGCCGATGCGGATGCCAAGGCGGTCGTCGCCAACGCCCAGGTCGAAGCGGCTGCGATGCAGGCGAAGGCCGAGGCCGATGCGGCCGAGCTGATCGCCCGCCGCACCCGCATGGCCGAGGACAAGATCGCCGCTGCCGAGCGCAGCGCGATCCAGGCGATCCGCACCAAGGCAGCCGATGCCGCCACGATGGCCGCCGCCGCGGTGATCGCGGAAAAGCATGGCGCCGAAGCCGACAAGGCGCTGGTCGACAAGACCATCGCCGGGCTGGGCCGGCTCAACTGAGCTGGCCTGCCACGCCGCCCATGCTATGGGGCGGTGATGGCGGAACAAAAATCCTATCGCTGGCTGAGCGCCGGTGCCCTGGTGGCACTGGCGCTCGCTGTGTTTGTGGCGGTGGTGGCAGTGCGCCACGCGGCGAGCGATCACACGCGCGCGACCGATGTGAAGGTCCGTGCGGACCAGACGATGCAGCGGATCGAGGCCGAGGCCGACCGGCTGGAGAACGAGGCCGCCGCACCATGAGTCCCCGGCGTTGGCGGCGGTGGGGTTGCTGTTTCCGCTGCACCACCGAGGACGCCGGATGGCACGAAAGTTACGTGTCAATGACGGAAGCTCATGCAACTCTCCTATAAGGAGAGTGCGGGGCTTGCCGGGGCAATTCCACGACAATTCAATAGGCTAGGCGCCATGCCGCAGATGCGGCGTGGGAGCGCGCGCGTGCCTTGAAGCGGCGTGGAAGGGGCCGCCGGCCGCCGCACGAGATGTGCTGGTAGCTTAGGGGCGATATGCAGAATATTCTTGAAGGTGCGCGGACGCAGGGTGTCGTCGCGCAGAAGGTTCGTCGTGTTCGCGCGATTCTCGCGGCTTCGACCATGCTGGGGATGCCGCTCGCGGCCGTATCGCTCGGCCTGATGGCGCCGGTTGCGGCCCAAGCGCAGTCGGCGATCCTGGCCGGCGACTATATCAAGGTCGGCATCAACGGCACCGTTGGTTCGCTGGGCTATGGCGGCGGCACCACGCCGGGCATCCTCTATGACGGCTCGGGTACCGGCACCTTCAATCCTGCCTATGACTATCTGACCCCGGGTTCGCCGTTCGAAGGCTTCGTTCTCACGGCGAACGGCATGACCACGGCGATCAACAACAATGCCGGTGGTACCGCGATCAGCGGCTCGCTCGCCAGCTACAGCGGCATCGCCTATGGCGGCAGCACCTATGACCAGCGGGCGGTGTGGACCGGCACCTATGGTAGCCTGTTCTCGATCACCAACGACTATTTCTTCAACCGGACCAGCCAGCAGGTCGGCATCCGCACGACGATCACGGCGCTGAGCGACCTGACCAACCTCGCTTTCTCGCGCGCGCTCGATCCGGACGCAGTCGCCGCTGCCGGTGACAGCAGCGCCACCAACAATTATCGCGGCAACAGCACCGTGTCGGCCAACGACCTCGTCTATGCCGAAGCGCTGGTCTCCAAATATGTGATCGGGCTGTATGCCAGCTCGAGCTACACCCATAACGCGGCGGTGACCGGCTGGACGCGCGACACCGCATCCTATCTTGCCGGCACCAACGTCGGCAACGGCGACAACACCATCGGCCTGGGCTTCAGCCTGGGGTCGCTCCTGGCGGGCAACTCGGCGGTGATCGACTATGCCTATATCTTCGGGACCGACATCAGCAAGGCGATCGCCGATGCGGCGGGCGGCCGCACCAACATCGCGACCGGCGTGAGCGCTGCCGACGTCGCGGCGGGTAATTTCAACCCGGTGCTCTCTGGCGGCAAGATCACCTTCGGGGCGGACCAGGCGCTGGGCAACGACCTCACCGTCGATTCCTCGGGCGGGACGATCGAAACCACCGCTGCCAACGCGACGCTGTCGGGCGTCATCTCGGGCGACGGCCGTCTGACCAAAACCGGCACGGGCACGCTGACCCTGACCGGCGCCAACAGCTATACCGGCGGCACCACCGTGGAGGCGGGCAAGCTGGTGGGCGACACCAGCTCGCTGACCGGCGGCATCGTCAACGATGCGGTCGTCGAGTTCGCGCAGAGCGGTGACGGCAGCTTCGGCGGGGGCGTCAGCGGCACGGGCGCGCTGATCAAGAGCGGCAGCGGCACGCTAACCCTGACCGGCGCCAACAGCTACACCGGCGGCACCACCGTGGAGGCGGGCAAGCTGGTCGGCGATACCGGCTCGCTGACCGGCGGCATCGTCAACGATGCGGTCGTCGAGTTCGCGCAGGGCGGTGACGGCAGCTTCGGCGGGGGCGTCAGCGGCACGGGCGCGCTGATCAAGTCCGGCAGCGGCACGCTGACCCTGACCGGCGCCAACAGCTACACCGGCGGCACCACCGTGGAAGCGGGCAAGCTGGTGGGTGACACTGGCTCGCTGACCGGCGGCATCGTCAACGATGCGGTCGTGGAGTTCGCGCAGGGCGGTGACGGCAGCTTCGGCGGCCGTGTCAGCGGCACGGGTGTGCTGATCAAGTCCGGCAGCGGCACGCTGACCCTGACCGGTGCCAACAGCTACACCGGCGGCACCACCGTGGAAGCGGGCAAGCTGGTCGGTGACACCGGCTCGCTCCAGGGCGCGATCGTCAACAACGGCACCGTCGAGTTCGCCCAGGCGATTGGCGGCACCTTTGCCGGCAATCTCACCGGCTCGGGCACGGTGGTGAAGTCGGGCGCGGGCACGCTCACCCTGGCGGGTACCGCGCAGCGGATGACGCTGGACGTCACGCAGGGCACGGTCGTCGCGGCCAATCAGGCCGCGATCGGCGGCAACGGCGGCGCAATCCGCCTGCAGAACGCCGGCACGCTCACGGCAGGCTCGAACCTCACCATCACCCAGGCGGTGCTGGTCGGCGACGGCGGCGGCGTGATCGATACCGGCGCGAGCACGGTGCGGCTCACCGGCGGCAGCATGGGCGGCAACTGCCTGATCAAGCAGGGCAGCGGCACGCTGGTGCTGGCGTCCGACGCGGCCAACGCGATCGGTGCCTGCGTCCAGCAGGGCACGATGAGCTTCGATTCGACCTTCGCCGGCAACGTGTTCGTCGATGCGGTGGGCACCGCGCGCGGCAACGGCACCGTCCAGGGCAACATGCAGGTTGCCGGCACGCTGGCACCGGGCAACTCGCCGGGTCGACTGGTCGTGGCGGGCAGCGTCACCCAGGGCGCGGGCAGCACGCTCTCGATCGACGTCGACGGCATCACCGCCGGCATCGGCGCGGGGCATTACGACACGCTGGTGCTCACCGGCGCGACCAGCGTCTACACCGCCGCCGGCACGCTGGCGCCGAAGCTGCGCGGGATCACCGGCGATGCCACCAACAGCTTCACGCCGAACGTGGGCCAGACCTTCGAGATCGTCACCGCCGAGGGCGGCGTGACCGGCAGCTTCGCCGCGCTGACCCAGCCGAGCGCAGGTCTTGCCGCCAACACCCGCTTTGACGTGATCTATGGCAGCAAGGCGATCCTGCTGGCGGTGACGCCGGACAGCTACGCCCGCTACCTCGCCACCGGCGCAGGCTCGAACGCCGTCGCCGCGGCGACCGCGCTCGATGCGGCGCGTCCGGCGGCCGGCGTGCGCACCGCGGGTGTCACGGGGGCGCTGTTCGCTAATCTCGCTACCCTCCCGGGCGGCGCGATCGGCACCAGCTTCCAGCAGCTTGCCGGCGGCCTGCATGCCGATGCGATCGAAGCGCAGCTCCAGGCGAACCAGGCGGTGCGCGACACGATGGTCCAGCGCGTCCGCAGCCGCGGCACGGTGGCCGGCGAGGGTGCCCGCAAGACCGGCCTGTGGGGCGCGTTCAACGCCCAGCGGATCGATGTCGACGGAGACGCCACCGGCAACGGCTATCGCGCCACCAGCTATGGCTACACGCTGGGCGTCGACCACCAGGCGACCAACAATCTCGTGCTCGGTGTCGCCGCCACCTACAAGGATGTCGATACCCGCGCCACCGCGCTCGGTACCGCCAAGGTCAAGGGCTATGGCGGCGCGCTCTACGGCGTTTGGACCAAGGGCCCGGACTATGTGACGGGCGTGATCGACTTCAACGTCGACGACTATACCGTCCGCCGCAACGTGCAGATGGGCGGCGGCGTCGAGGCGCTGAAGGGCGACGGCAAGGGCTTCTCCTTCGGCGCGGACATCGAGGCGGGCCACCGCTTCGATCTGGGCGCGCTGGGCGTCACCCCGGTGGCGGGCATTGCCTATGACCGCGTCGAGCGCGATGCGTTCGGCGAGACCGGTGGCAGCGCCGCGCTGCGCTTCGACGGCGAAGGCCGCACTGGCTGGACCGGCCGCGCCGGCGTCCGCGTCGACGGTGCGGTGGGCAGCATGGTCCGTCCGTTCGTCTCGGCGATGGCGGTGCAGCAGCTCGGCGACAACCGCACGTCGCTGCAGGCACGGCTGGTCGGCGCGCGGATCGATACCCGCTCGGTCTCGGTCGGCGACACCCAGCTCCGCGCCGAAGCGGGCCTGAGCGCCAACCTGACCGGCGGCGTCTCGGTCGACCTGCGCTACCGCTATACCGGCCTCGGCCATGCGGATGCGCATTCGGGCAATGCGGCGATCAGCCTGCGCTTCTGAGCGCCAGGCCGTTTAGAGGGGGAGGGGCCGGTGCGGGGGACGCGCCGGCCCTTTTCCTTTCCTGCGAACCCTTTTCCTTTCCTGTTCGTGCGCGTGGCAATTCGTGGCCGCCGCGCCTACATCGGCGGCAATGAACGACCCCAATTCCCCCGATCGATTCAACGAGGAAAAGGCCACCTTCGCGGTCCGCGGTGCCGAGACGCCGGATCTGGAAGCGGGCGTGGCCGCGATCCGCAACGTGTTGCAGACGTTGCCGATTCGTCCCGGCGTCTATCGCATGCAGGATGCCCGCGGCGACGTGCTCTATGTCGGCAAGGCGCGCGCGCTGAAAAACCGGGTGACCAACTACACCCAGGTCAACCGCCTGTCGAAGCGGCTCCAGCGCATGGTCGCGCAGACCCGCTCGATGACGATCGTCACGACCAACAACGAGGCCGAGGCGCTGCTGCTCGAGGCGCAGCTGATCAAGCGCTACCGGCCGCCATACAATGTGCTGCTGCGCGACGATAAGTCGTTCCCGTTCATCCTGCTGCGCCAGGATCACGACTTTGCCCGCGTCCAGCTGCATCGTGGAGCAAGGCGGGCCAAGGGCGATTATTTCGGGCCGTTCGCCGGCGCCGGGCAGGTGCGCAAGACGCTCAACGCGCTGCAGAAGCTGTTCCTGCTGCGCAGCTGCACCGACAGCTTTTTCGCCAATCGCGACCGGCCCTGCCTGCTCTACCAGATCCGCCGCTGCTCGGCGCCGTGCGTCGGCCGGATCGATCAGGACGGCTATGCCGATCTGGTCAACGACGCCCGCGACTTCCTCCAGGGCAAGTCGACCAAGGTCCAGGCCAAGCTGGGCGAGCAGATGCAGGTGGCGGCGGAAAATCTCGATTTCGAGCTGGCCGCGATCCTGCGCGACCGGCTGAAGGCGCTCACCTTCATCCAGGGCAGCCAGGCGATCAACGCCGAGGGCGTCGGCGATGCCGACATCTTCGCCCAAGCGTGCAAGTCCGGCGTGATCGGCATCGAGGCCTTCTTCATCCGCGGCGGCCAGAATTGGGGCCATCGCAGCTTCTTCCCGAGCCACACCCAGGAGGTGCCCGAGGACGAGGTGCTCGCCGCCTTCCTGATGCAGTTCTACGAGGAAGTGCCGCCCGCGCGGAACGTGTTCGTCGACCGCGAGCTCCCCGAGGCCGAGCTGCTCGCCGAGGCGATGAGCGAGCGCGCCGGGCACAAGGTGGCGCTGTCGGTCCCCCAGCGCGGCACCCGCCGCCGGCTGCTCGACCAGGCCAAGCGCAATGCCGAGGAAGCGCTCGACCGCCGCCTCGCCGAGAGCACGACGCAGGCGAAGCTGCTCCGCGAGATGGCCGACCTGTTCGACCTGCCCGAGCCGCCGAACCGGATTGAGGTCTACGACAACAGCCATATCCAGGGCACCAATGCGGTGGGCGCGATGATCGTCGCGGGGCCGGAGGGCTTCCGCAAGAGCCAGTATCGCAAGTTCAACATCAAGCGCCCCGAGACCATCGCCGGCGACGATTACGGGATGATGCGCGAGGTGCTCAGTCGCCGCTTCGCCCGCGCGCAGGACGAGGACCCCGATCGCAGCCAGGGCGACTGGCCGGACCTGGTGCTGCTCGACGGCGGCCGCGGCCAGCTCAACGCCGCCCGCGCGGTGCTGGAGGAAATGGGCATCGAGGATGTCTGCATGGTCGGCGTCGCCAAGGGCCCGCACCATGGCCGCGATGGCCGCGAGGTGTTCCACCTGATGGACGGCAGCGAGCGGATGCTGCCGGTCAACGCGCCGTTGCTCTTCTACCTCCAGCGGCTGCGCGACGAGGTCCACCGCTTCGTCATCGGCGCGCACCGCGACAAGCGCGCCAAGGCGATCGGCGCGAGCCCGCTCGACGAGGTGCCCGGCATCGGCCCGGCGCGGAAGAAGGCGCTGCTGATGCACTTCGGCACGGGGCGCGCGGTGCGCAACGCCAGCCTGGAGGATCTGCAAAAGGCGCCCGGCGTCTCGGCGGGGGTCGCGCAGCAGGTGTACGACTTCTACCACAGCCGATAGCAGAACGCTTCGTCGTGCGGGACGGGCACTTGAGCGTCGTTGCGCATGCGCTACTGTCTGCCCTTGATTTGAGGGGGAGTTGCATGCGGGGGCGTAGAGTGTTGGTGGCCGTGTTGTTGTCCACGGCCGGGGTGGCGCATGCCGGGGACAAACCGCTCTATCAGCCAGCACCGGCCTGGGTGCTCGCCGCACCGGCGGTGGATACCGCCAAGCTCGACGATGCCGCGCCCGTGCTGCAGATCTTCGACCAGCAGCAGCGGCTGGAGGACGGCCAGGTCGCGATCTATCTGGAGAGCGCGATCCGCATCGCGTCGCCGCAGATGCTCACCCAGAGCGGCACGCTGCCGCTGCAATGGGATCCCGCCAAGGGCGACCTGATCATCCATAAGCTGCAGATCCTGCGCAAGGGCGAGCGGGTGGACCTGCTCGCCAAGGGCACCCGCTTCAACGTGCTCCAGCGCGAGCAGAAGCTGGAACAGGCGTCGCTCGACGGCATGCTCACCGCCACGGTAGCGCTGGAGGGGCTGCGCGTCGGCGACGTGATCGACGTCGCCTTTTCGATCACCCGCAAGGACCCGGTGCTCGGCAAGGAGATGATGAGCGTGGTGCCGATGGTGCCGTCGCCGACCAAGCTCGGCTTCGGCCGGGCGCGGGTGCTGTGGAAGGACGGCGTGCCGCTGGCGTGGCGCGACTATTCGGGCGGCGTGGCCGGATCGGCGGAGCGCAGCAAGGCGGAAGCCAAGCTGATTGCCGGCGGCTATCGCGAGCTTGTCCTGCCGCTGCCCGCGGCCAAGCCCGCGGAACTGCCCGACGACGCGCCGGCGCGGTACAAGCCGCTGCCGATGCTCGAGCTGAGCAGCTATCCCGACTGGGCGGCGATCTCGCGCGGCATGGCGCCTTATTATCGCAGCGAGGGCGCGATTGCCGCGGGCAGCCCGCTCGCGGCCGAAGTCGCGCGCATTGCCGCCGCGAGCAAGGACCCGCGCACTCGCGCCGCGATGGCGCTGCGGCTGGTGCAGGACCAGGTCCGCTACCTGTTCCGCGGCATGGACAATGGCAATTACCGGCCGCAGACCCCGGCGGATACCTGGTCGCTGCGCTATGGCGACTGCAAGGCCAAGACGCTGCTGCTCGTCGCGCTGCTCCGCGCGCTCGACATCGAGGCCGAGCCGGCGCTGGTGAGCAGCGGGCTGGGTGACCTCGTGGAGTCGCGGCTGCCCTCGCCGGGCGCGTTCGACCATGTGATCGTGCGCGGGACGATCGCGGGGAAGACGCTGTGGCTGGACGGCACCCAGGGCGGCTCGCGCGCCGAGGATCTCGACGACGTGCCGCCGTTCAAGACCGCGCTGCCGATCCGCACCGCCGGGGCCGGGCTGGAGGCGATGCCGATGCGGCCGCCGGCGCGCCCGGCGCAGCAGGTTTCGGTGACGCTCGACGCCACCGCGGGTATCGAATTCCCCCAGCTCTACACGATCAAGATCGTCTATAGCGGGGCGATGGCAGAGGCGCTGCGCGGCGCCCGCTCGCAGATCGACAAGGACAAGCTCACCGCCTTCCTCGATCCGCAGATCAGCGCGGTGATCGGCAATCACAGCAGCTACGACCAGAAGATGGAGGACGACGCCGCCAGCGGTACCGTGACGGTCAGCGCGGCAGGCGTCGCCTATCAGGACTGGAGCTTCGATCGCGGCCGGTTCCGCGAGACTTTGGATACCACGGCGGCGTCGCTGAACTTCGCGCCCAATCGCGCGCGGACGGCGTGGAAGACGATTCCCGCGACCAGCGGCGCGCTGGGCGACGTGTGGGTCGAGCGGCGCTGGCAGCTGCCCAACGGCGGCACCGGCTTCACGCTGGAAGGCCAGCAGACCCTGCCCGCAGCGGTGGCGGGCATGCAGCTGGCGCGCAAGGTGACGCTGGCCGACGGCGTGCTGTCGCTGCAGGACCGCACCACCACCGGGCTGGAGGAAGTGCCCGCCGCCCAGATCCCGGCGGCACGCGCCGAGGTGGCGCGGGTCAAGGCGAACCCGCTGCGGCTGGTCGCCCCTGTCGACCTTCCGCCGCGCTGGGCAGCGGTCACCGCCGCGAAGCAGGGCATCCGGCTCAAGCCGATCTTCGAGGCCTATGCCAAGGCGATCGCCGCCACCCCCGACGATCCCGACAATTACACCAACCGCGCCTGGTTCTACGAGACGCTCTATGAGCGTGAGGGCGCGATTGCCGATCTCAGCAAGGCGATCGAGCTCGCGCCCACCGCCGACACTCTCTTGCGCCGGGCCCAGGCCTATTACGCGCTGCGCCAGGACGACAAGGCGCTGGCGGATGTACAGGCCGCGCTGGACCTGGAACCCGATTCGGACGGCGCCACGGCGTTCCTCGCCACGCTCAAGCGCGACAAGGGGCAGCTCGAAGAGGCGCTCGGGCTTATCGTGATGCGCGTGGAGCAGGGCGGCGAGAAGAGAATCGGCTGGCAGATGCAGCTCGCGGATATGCTCGCCGAGGCGGGGAAGGTCGATCAGGCCGTCGCCGTGCTCGACGAGTCGATCGCCGCCGCCCCGCGCAACGCCGCGCTGCTCAACAGCCGCTGCTGGATCCGCGCGACGCACAATGTCGCGATCGACCAGGCGCTGCAGGATTGCACCAGCGCCGTCGAACTGAGCAGCAGCGCCGCCGCGATCATCGACAGCCGCGCCATGGTCTATTTCCGCATGGGCAAGCTCGACGCGGCGCAGGCCGATCTCGATGTGGCGCTGCAGGCGAGTCCCGAACAAGCCGCCAGCCTCTACATGCGCGGGGTGATCGCCAAGCGGACCAAGGCCAAGGATGCCGACGCCTATCTCGCCGCCGCGCGGATGATCGAGCCGCGGATCGACGAACGCTTCGGCCGCTACGGGATCAAGCCCTAGGCTTTGCCATTTCTTCACGCCGGTGGGGGTAGGACGGGGACGATGGTCCCCGTCTCCGGGACGCTTGCGAGACGCGCCTGCATGCCCACCCAAGTCTTCCTGACGATCGATACCGAGCTGATGTGGCGCCACCACGTCGCCGGGCTCGATCTGGCGGAGATGGCGGGGCGCTCGTTCGAGCCGGCCGGGGTCGGCGTGGGCTGGCAGCTCGAACGGCTGGCGGCGCATGGGCTCAAGGCCTGCTTCTTCGTCGATCCGATGCCGGCGCTGGTCCATGGCCTCGCGCCGATCGCGGCGGTGGTGCGGGCGATCCGTGCGGCGGGGCAGGAGGTGCAGCTGCATCTCCACCCCAACTGGACCGGGGCGAGCGCGTCGGATCGCGCGAAGATGCCGGCGCGGTTCGACCTTGTCGATTACGGCGCCGAGGAGCAACGCGCGCTGATCCGCCAGGCCCGGGCGCTGCTGATCGAGGCGGGAGCCCCGCCGCCGATCGCCTTCCGCGGCGGCAGCTATTCGGCCAACGACGCGACGCTCGCCGCGCTGGCGGCGGAAGGCTTTGCCTATGATTCGAGCCACAACGGTTCCGAACATCCCTGGCCGAGCGGCATCGGCCTGTCGCCGCGCCGGATCGCGCCGGTGTTGCACCAGGGGCTGATCGAAGTGCCGGTGACGCTGATCGATGCGGGCACCCGGCTGCGCCATTTCCAGATCTGCGCGCTGTCGCAGCGCGAGATGCGCGCCGCGCTCGACCATGCGGTGGCCGCGCGCCATGCCGCGGTGACGATCGTCAGCCATGGCTTCGAGCTGGCCAACCGCGCGGGCACCCGGCCCAACGCCGTGCATGTTCGCCGCTTCGAGGCGCTGTGCCGGATGCTGGCGGCGCGGCGCGACCAACTGCCGACCGCGCATTTCGCCGACCGGCCCGCGCTGGCGCTCGGCCAGGACGACGCGCCGCTCGCCCCCAGCCTGCTGCGCACCCGGCTGCGCCAGGCCGAGCAGCTCTGGTCCAACCTCATAGAGGAGCGGGCGGGGTGAGCGCAGCGCAGAATGTGGCGCTGCGCTTCATGGTCGGCGCGCGGACGCTGGCGTCGGTGCGCCGACGGCTGGCGCGCGTGCCGCTGACCCTGGCCGAGGCGCGGGCGGGCTGCTGTGCCACGCTGCCGCCGCTGCCGTCCGAGGCGCAGGGCTATCTGGTGACTTCGCTGCCCGAGGCGCAGTGCAAGGCGCTGCTGGGTGGCGGGATGCTGGGGTTCGTCCGGCAACGCTACACGCGCTTCTACATCGACCTGTCGCTGGGGTTCGACGCGTGGTTCGCCGGGCTGTCGGCGAACACCCGGCAGGGGCTCAAGCGCAAGGCCAAGCGGCTCGGCGGCGAGGTGCGCTGCTATCGCACGCCGGCGGAGATGGCCGACTTCCACCCGCTCGCCCGCGCACTCTCGGTGCGAACCTATCAGGAGCGGCTGCTGGGGGCCGGATTGCCGGAGGACCTGGCGGCGCTGCAGCGGCTGGCCGAAGCGGAGGCGGTGCGCGCGTGGCTGCTGCTGCTGGAGGGGCGGCCGGTGGCCTATCTCTGCTGCCCGGCAGTGGGGGACACGCTGGTCTACGCCCATGTCGGACATGACCCGGATTTCGCGGCACTGTCGCCGGGCGCGGTGCTGCAGCTGGCGGCGCTACGCGACCTGTTTGCCGAGGGCCGCTTCGCCTCGTTCGACTTCACCGAGGGCGAGGGGCAGCACAAGCGCCAGATGGCGAGCGGCGGGGTGGCGTGCGTCGACCTGATGCTGCTGCGGCCGACGCTGGCCAACCGGATGCTGATCGCGGCGCTGGCGGGGTTCGACGGCGGCGTGGCGCTGGCCAAGCGCGCGGTACGGCGGCTGGGCGCGGAGGGGATCGCCAAGCGCCTCCGGCGAGGGTGAGGGCGTACCCCGGCGGCTTTTCCAGTGGTTCCTCCCCCTGGCGGGGGAGGAAACGCTCTCCCGAGATGCGGGCGCTAGGCGATCAATCCAGCGGCACGCGGTCCACGCGCGCGGCGGAGAGGCCGTAGTAGTTGGACACGCGGTCCGCATAGGCCTGGGTGAACTCCGGCGCGTTGCTCGCCCAGCTCGGGCCGCCTTCGAGCACGCGGCGGTCGATCGTGACAACATAGTCGTCGCCGGTCGCGTCATAGGAGATCAGCTCGAAGGGCAGGGGGTAATAGCTCTTTCCCATGCCGAGGAAGCCGCCGAGGCTGAGCACCGCATAGAGCGTGTGGCCGGTGCCCTTCTCGACCATGAACGCCTGGACCTGTCCCAGCGAATCGCCGTCACGGCTGCGCACCTTGAGCCCATCGACGCGGGCGGTGACGAGCAGGCTGGTGGTTTCGGGCGTATCGGACATCGTCGGACTTCCTTCTGGATACATGCGCCCTTCGGAATGCACGAGGCGGGGATGTCGTTCCGCAGACGGGATGACCGGGTGGAAGTTTGGACGCAGCGAGGCCCTGAGCGGCTGCGTTTGGTGGGAAGCTGCCGTCTAAAGCCGCACGAGATGAAACCGCAGTCGGTCATGGGGAGTTGCAACTGGGTTCAAATGCCGCGGAGGGATCGGCACGCTCAGCTCGCGAGGCTAGTTCGACACTATGCGTACTCAAAAAATATTGTTTGGTTTGAACCTCTTTGCCCGCGGATTAGAGATCGGCGGAGGCTACAACCCATTGACGAATGGCGCTAACGTTAAGCATCTAGACCATACCGATCGCGAAACGCTGTGTAGGAAGTTTGCGGCGGATGGCGTAGACACCAGTCGCGTGCCAGAGATAGATTTTGTATGGGATGGAACCAGTTACTCGCAACTCATCGGTGACGATCGGTTCGACTGGGTTGTAGCGTCGCATGTAATTGAGCATGTGCCTTGCATAATATCATTTCTGCAGGACTGCTCAAATATTCTAGATCACGGCGGAGTATTGGCGCTTGCGGTCCCAGACAAACGTTATTGCTTCGATTACTACCGTCCGCAGAGTTCGCTCGCTCGCGTGATTGACTCTATGGGATCTAAGCAGCCGACGCCTGGCGCGCTCGCTGAAATGGTTATTAATGCGTCAGCACTTGGCGGCGACATCTGCTGGGTCGGTGGTCGAGTTGGGATGCCAGAACTCATCCACTCCGCCGGGGAGGCGAAAGCAGCGTCGCTGGCGGCGGCAGAACAGTATCGAGATACGCACGTATGGGCATTCACACCCAACAGCTTTCGTTTACTGATCTATGACCTGCGTGCGCTAGGCTTTATCGACCTCGGCGAGATCAGGTTTCAACCCACTTTAGACGGCGAGTTTTACATTCAGCTAGCACGCGAAAATTGCGCAGCGCTAAACCGCGTCGATCTCGCGCGGGCAGCGCTCATGGAATGATAGCATAAGCAAACCATTTAGTTTTTCAAAGAACATTCCAAATTCCTTAAGCCGCGTATTAATATGCGGAGGTTCATGTAAATTTCGTTGTTTGCTCCTTGCATCTGGATTGAATGGTCATAACTGGGTAATGGCCAATAGAGCGCCTTGATTCGAAGGTGGGTCACCAGTGGAAATGGCAAAGAGTTGGTGGGAAGCGGTCCTGTAATTGTCCATCCGACATAGCAGTCTTCTTCGATCGACCTCGCCAGTTCTCGACCATATTTCCTTTGAAGCTGACCTTTGCGGCATAACCGATGCGGTCCCGGACCACTGTTGCGGTGTCGGACGCAAAGTTTTCCTGCCGAGAACGAGCAGTGCGGCTAAGCATCCCGCATTTCTGTTCTATCGCAAGCTTTATCGCCTTCTCTTTTGAAATGGACCTGCCCTCGGTGGAAGGGGCCGCTGCGCAGCTTGCGAAGCCGAGTGCGGCCGACAGGGTGAGAAGCTGCTTCACTGCATCCATATGCAGCGGCAGGCCGATGTCCCCTAGTGGGCGGAAGCTGACCAGCAGCCTGGGAGAATCGCGGTGACCTGGGCTCCTGCGAAAGCAGGAGCCCAGGGTGGCTTGGCCGGTACACTTGGCCCTAGGCTCCTGCTTTCGCAGGAGCACCAGAGCTTTATCGGATCGGGAGAAACCAAGTCTGGAGTGTTTATGCCGGCGCTCGGCTCACCGCCGCCTGCCGAACCAGATGACGTGCCGCGGGCCCTTGCCGTTCTGGCGGGCGCGCACCGCGACTTCCTCTACCTGGAAGTCGCTGTCGCGCATCCGGCGGGCGAAGGGTGCATCGGGCGCCGCCGACCATACCGCGAGGATGCCGCCGGGGCGCAGCGCCTTGCGCGCGGAATCGAGCCCGCGCATCGAATAGAGGCTGTCGTTGCCCACCCGCGTCAGTCCGTCGGGGCCGTTGTCGACGTCGAGCAGGATCGCGTCATAGGCGTTCTGGCCGTCGGCGATCACCCGCCCGACATCGTCGAACACCACCTTCACGCGCGGATCGTCGAGGCAGCCATCGGTGAGCGCCGCCATCGGCCCGCGCGCCCAGTCGACGATCTTGGGGACCAGTTCGGCCACCGTCACCTTGGCATTGTCGCCCAGCACCGCCAGCGCGGCGCGCAGCGTGAAGCCCATGCCATAGCCGCCGATCAGCACCCGCGCCTCGCGCTTGCCGAGCCGTTCGAGCGTCATCACCGCCAGCGCTTCTTCCGAACCGCTCATCCGGCTGTTCATCAGCTCGTTGCGTTCGAGCACGATCATGTGATCGTCGCCCCGGCGGAACAGCCGCAGCGGTTCGCCGCCGGGGACGTCGGCGGTGTCGAGCAGTTCGCGCGGGGTCATGCGAGAGTGGCGCCCGGCATCAACCGAGCGCCGCCTTCAGCTTGGCGAAAAACCCGCTCGACTGCGGGCATTCCTCGCCCGTTTCGGTCTTGCGGAATTCCTCGAGCAGTTCGCGCTGGCGGCCGCTGAGCTTGGTCGGCGTCTCCACCTCCAGCCGGACGACCAGGTCGCCGCGGCCGCGACCCTGGAGCACCGGCATGCCGGCGCCGCGATGGCGCATCTCGCGGCCGGACTGGGTGCCGGCGTGGATCTTGATCACATGTTCCTCGCCGTCGAGCCCTGGGATGCGGATCTCGCCGCCCAGTGCCGCCGTGGTGAAGCTGATCGGCGCATTGGCGTACAGCGTCGTGCCTTGGCGCTCGTAAAGCGAATGGCGCGTCACGTGGAGGAAGATGTAGAGATCGCCCGCGGGCGCCCCGCGCGCACCGGCCTCGCCTTCGCCGGTCAGGCGGATGCGGGTGCCTTCGTCGACGCCGGGCGGAATCTCGATCTTGAGCGTCTTGGTCTTGTCCGTCCGGCCCTCGCCGCGGCAGGTGCGGCAGGGCTCCGCGATCACCTCGCCGGCGCCATGGCAGGCGGGGCAGGTGCGCTCGACCATGAAGAAGCCCTGCTGCGCGCGCACCTTGCCGTGGCCGGCGCAGGTGGTGCAGGTCTTGGCCTTGGTGCCGGGCGTGGCGCCCGAGCCATGGCAGCTGTCGCAGGGGCCGGAGACGTCGATGGTGATGTCGGTCGAATGGCCGTGGAACGCCTGTTCGAGCGAGATTTCCATGTCGTAGCGCAGGTCCGCGCCACGCCGCTGGGGCCGGCCGCCGCCACGCGCGCCGCCGCCCATGAATTCGCCGAACACGCTTTCGAAAATGTCGCTGAACGCGCCGAAATCGCCCTGGCCGCCATGATGGCCGCCGCCGCCGCCGTTCTGGAACGCGGCATGGCCGAAGCGGTCATAGGCTGCGCGCTTCTGGGGATCCTTCAGGCAGTCATAGGCTTCGCTGATCGCCTTGAACTTCGCCTCGGAATCCTTGCACCCGGCATTCTTGTCCGGGTGATATTTCATCGCGAGCTTGCGGTAGGACGATTTGATCGTCGCGTCGTCCGCGGTGCGCTCGATTTCGAGCAGTTCGTAATAATCGACTTCGGTGGTCATCCAGCAAGCCCTCTCCCCATCAGGGGACAGGGGGAGAGACTCTGCCGATGCCGAATAGCATCGACCGGGCCCGCTCCCCCGTTCCCCGGCCCTCTCCCCAGTGGGGAGAGGGAGGGGCATCCGTTACGCCTTGTTGTCGTCCACTTCCGAGAACTCGGCGTCGACCACTTCCTCGTGCCCGGCTTCGCCGCCCGGGGCGGCGCCGGCTGCGTTCGGCGAGGCGCTTTCGGCAGCCTGCTTCTCGTAGATCGCCTGGCCGAGCTTCATCGCCACCTGGGCGAGATCCTGCGCCTTGGCGGTCATCGCATCGGCATCGCCGCTCTCGATCGCCGACTTGGTCTCGGCGATCGCCGCCTCGATCTCGCCCTTCAGCGCCGCGTCGACCTTGTCGCCATTTTCGGCGAGCTGACGCTCGGTGGTGTGGACGAGGCTCTCGGCGTTGTTCTTGGCTTCGGCCGCGGCACGACGCTTCTTGTCCTCTTCGGCGAACTTCTCGGCATCGCGCACCATCTGCTCGATGTCGGAGTCGTTCAGACCACCCGAGGCCTGGATGCGGATCTGCTGCTCCTTGCCGGTGCCCTTGTCCTTGGCGGACACGTTGACGATGCCGTTCGCGTCGATGTCGAAGGTGACTTCGATCTGCGGCACGCCGCGCGGCGCCGGCGGGATGCCGACCAGGTCGAACTGGCCGAGCATCTTGTTGTCGGCCGCCATCTCGCGCTCGCCCTGGAAGACACGGATCGTCACCGCCTGCTGATTGTCGTCAGCGGTGGAATAGACCTGCGACTTCTTGGTCGGGATCGTGGTGTTGCGGTCGATCATGCGGGTGAACACGCCGCCCAGCGTCTCAATGCCCAGCGACAGCGGGGTCACGTCGAGCAGCAGCACGTCCTTGACGTCGCCCTGGAGCACGCCGGCCTGGATCGCAGCACCAATGGCGACGACTTCGTCCGGGTTCACGCCGGTGTGGGGCTCCTTGCCGAAGAAGTCCTTCACGACCTGACGTACCTTGGGCATGCGGGTCATGCCGCCGACCAGCACGACTTCGTCGATCGCCTCGGCCTTGACGCCCGCATCGGCCAGCGCCTTGCGGCACGGCTCGAGGGTGCGCTTGATCAGATCATCGACCAGACGCTCCAGATCGGCGCGGGTAATCGTCTCCACCAGGTGCAGCGGGGTGGTCGCGCCACCTTCCATGCGGGCGGTGATGAAGGGCAGGTTGATCTCGGTCGTCGCAGCCGACGACAGCTCGATCTTCGCCTTCTCGGCCGATTCCTTCAGCCGCTGCAGCGCCAGCTTGTCGGTGCGGAGGTCGAGGCCTTCCTTCTTCTTGAACTGGTCGGCCAGGTAATCGACGATCTTGTTGTCGAAATCCTCGCCGCCGAGGAAGGTGTCGCCGTTCGTCGCCTTCACTTCGAACACGCCGTCGCCGATTTCCAGCACGGAGATGTCGAAGGTGCCGCCGCCAAGGTCATAGACCACGATGGTCTTGTTGTTGTCCTTGTCGAGGCCATAGGCGAGCGCCGCCGCCGTCGGCTCGTTGATGATGCGCAGCACTTCGAGGCCCGCGATCTTGCCGGCGTCCTTGGTCGCCTGGCGCTGGGCGTCGTTGAAGTACGCCGGAACGGTGATCACCGCCTGCGTCACGCTCTCGCCGAGATACGACTCGGCGGTTTCCTTCATCTTCTGCAGGATGAAGGCCGAGATCTGCGACGGGCTGTATTCCTCGCCGCCGGCCTTGACCCACGCATCGCCGTTCGTGCCGCGCGCGATCGTGTAGGGCACCAGCTCGGTGTCCTTCTTGGTCACGGGGTCGTCGAAGCGGCGGCCGATCAGGCGCTTCACTGCGAAGATGGTGTTGTCCGGGTTGGTCACCGCCTGGCGCTTGGCCGGCTGGCCGATCAGACGCTCGCCATCCTTGGCGAAGGCGACGATCGACGGCGTGGTGCGTGCGCCTTCGACATTTTCGATGACCTTGGGCTTGCCGCCTTCCATCACAGCAACGCAGCTGTTGGTCGTGCCCAGGTCGATACCGATAACTTTAGCCATGGTCCTCGTTGGCCCCCACAATCGAAACAAAAGGGTTCATAAGCGTTATCCGGATGCCGGCCCCAGAAGAGGCGACCGCCGTCCAGATGTCCGAGGGGGGATATAGGTGCGTCGTGCCTTGCCGCAAGACGCCCGGGTTTCTACAAGATTTCCCAAATCAAAGAGGGAGGATGCCGAATGCGCACTCTGGCGGGACTTGTAGCGGTTCTGGGGCTGGGGGCGTGTTCGCCCCAGGCGGATGGCGTAAAGGTCGATGGCGCTTGGATTCGGCTGCCCGCGGTGGCGGGCCAGCCAGGGGCGGCGTATTTCACGCTGCATGGCGGCCGCGAGGCGGAGACGCTGGTCAGCGTCTCGACTCGCGCGGCGGACAAGGCCGAAATTCACGAGAGCACCAAGGATGGCACGGGCATGGCGAAGATGACCCAGCTCGCCAGCCTCGACCTGCCGGTCGGCTCCGAGGTGAAGTTCGCGCCGGGCGGCAAGCATGTCATGCTGTTCGGGCTGGTGCCCAATGTCCATGCCGGCGAGAAGGTGCCGCTGACGCTCCACTTCGCCAGCGGGCACGAGGCGACGGCGGTGGCCGATGTGGCGGTGCCCGGCGCCGAGCAGCGGTAGCGGCTTGGACGCCCGCTTCTTCTTCTAAATCCCCCTCCCGCTTGCGGGAGGGGTCAGGGGAGGTGTGTGAGGGTAGCGGGCGACGCCGGTTCAGAAAGAATCTCCACGTCACACCCTCCCCCATCCCCTCCCGCAGGCGGGAGGGGGGATTTAGTGCGGGAGGATCTGAGACCTCAGAACGAAAGCCGCGCGCGCCCCAGCACGCGGTTGCCGCTGTGCTGCAGGTCCGCATAGGGCGAGGCCACCGCGCGGTTGGTGTCGATGTCGGTCCCGACGTAATCGACGCCGAGCGTCAGCGGCCCGGTGACGTGCTCCACGCCGATCCGCCAATCGGTATAGTCCCCGGTAGGGCGCAGCCGCGCGGCGCGGAGGTCGTCGGTGCTGCCCGTCGTGTGGCCGACCGAACCGGACACGGTGAACGGCGTCGAGGGAATGCCCACTGCCGCGCCCGCGTGCAGATACAGATTGTCGCCGCCGATCGGCCCCTGGTCCGGTGCGTAGACCGCGCCGCCGTTCACCTGCAGCGGGCCGAGCGAGAATTTGCCGTCCGCGCCGACTTCCACATAGTCCATGGCCCGCGCCGCGCCGGTGAAGACATGGCCGGTGACGAAGCCGCGCAGCTTGAACGCGCCGATGTCGAAGCCGTGCCCGGCTTCCAAGTCGACCACCGTGTCGGCACCCGCGTGCCGGCTCGATTCGCGCACCATCGCCACCCGCGCCGAAGCGTCGAAGCCGAGGATGCCGGCGGAGAGGTCGCCCGAGGCGCTGAGCTGGTTCTCGCTCCAGCTGAGGCCGCGGCGGCTCTCGTCCGTCGAAAGCTCGACGCCTCCCGAAACCTTGGGCAGCACCTGGGCCTGTGCGGCGAGCGGAAGGGCGAGCGCGACAACGGCGGCAGCGGCAATGGGGATACGCATCAGGTGTGTACACGTCCTATGTGATCGAGTTCGGCGCGCAGCGTCTCGGCATCCTGGCCGGCCAGCGCTTCGACCGCGCCTCGCATGTCCTTGGTCGCGCTGGCAACGTCCTTGGCGATCACCGCGCGGTTGGCGGTGCACCAGCCGGGACGACTGCCGGCCGCGACGCTCTCCTGGCGCAGCGCACGCTGGAGCGTGCCGGCGGCATGGCGCGCCTGGCGGTCGACTACCAGATCGGCATGCCAGCGGCAGCGCAGCGTCGAGGCGCGCCCGCCGGGGCCGGCGACGCCGAGCTGCTGGTGGCGGACGTCGACCCGCATGCGATAGTCGGCATGGACCGGGCCGCTGTCATGGACGATGCGCACGCGGTGCGCGATCTCGGAAAAGGGGGCGGCGAGCAGCAGCCCCAGAATCAACGGGATCATGGCTCTTCTCCTGCGGTTGCCCCGGCTGTTGTCGCCGGTGGCATCGCGTCTTTGCGCGCTGCCTTCACCGGAATGCAAGTTACCAAGTGTTTCTCGGGGCTTGGGCCGCGCGGCTGAAATGCCGACGGTCGTACGGGTTGTGGGGCGGTGCGGGCGGCCTACATCGCGCACAAACAAAGCGGAGAAGCACATGACCGGCACGCGCACCGAAACCGATTCGATCGGCGCGATCGAAGTTCCCGCCGACGCCTATTGGGGCGCCCAGACCCAGCGATCGATCCAGAATTTCCCCTTCGGGCCCGAGGAGCGGATGCCGATCGGCGTCGTCCATGCCCAGGCGATTGTGAAGCAGGCGGCGGCGCGCGTGAACGTGAAGCACGGGCTCGATCCGAAGATTGCCGAGGTGATCGACCAAGTCGCGCAGGAAGTGATCGACGGCAAGCTCGACGACCAGTTCCCGCTGGTGATCTGGCAGACCGGCAGCGGCACCCAGACCAATATGAACGTCAACGAGGTGATCGCCGGTCGCGCCAACGAGATCCTCACCGGCAAGCGTGGCGGCAAGAGCCCGATCCACCCCAATGATCACGTCAACATGGCGCAGTCGTCGAACGACAGCTTCCCGACCGCGCTGCACATCGCCGCGGCGCGTGCAGTGACGCTGGACCTGTTCCCGGCGCTGGAGCGGCTGCACACGTCGCTCGACCGCAAGGCGCACGACTGGGATCACATCGTCAAGATCGGCCGCACCCATCTGCAGGACGCGACGCCGCTGACGCTGGGGCAGGAATTTTCCGGCTATGTCGCGATGCTCGCCTCGGCGCGGGCGCGGTTCCAGAGCGTGCTGGAGCTCGACATCTTCAAGCTCGCGCTGGGCGGCACGGCGGTGGGGACGGGGCTGAACTCGCCGCCGGGCTATGCCGAGGACGTGGCGGCGGAGATCGCCAAGATCACGGGCCTCCCCTTCGTCTCGGCGCCCAACAAGTTCGAGATGCTGGCGACCAAGGACCAGCTGGTGAACCTGTCGGGCGTCTGCAACACGCTGGCCGTCTCGCTCACCAAGATCGCCAACGACATCCGCCTGCTGGGCTCCGGCCCGCGCTCGGGCCTCGGCGAGCTGGAATTGCCGGCGAACGAGCCGGGCAGCTCGATCATGCCGGGCAAGGTCAACCCAACCCAGAGCGAGTCGCTGACGATGGTCGCGGCCCAGGTGATCGGCAACCACATGGCGGTCACGGTGGGCGGCATGCAGGGCCATTTCGAGCTCAACGTGTTCAAGCCGCTGATCGGCGCCAATGTGCTGCGCTCGATCACCCTCATGGCGGTGGGCATGACCAACTTCGCCGAGCGCGCGGTGGACGGTGCGGTGGCGAACGAGGCGCGGATCAAGGAGCTGGTCGATCGCTCGCTGATGCTGGTCACCGCGCTCGCGCCCGCCATCGGCTATGACGCGGCGGCAAAGATCGCCAAGAACGCCCACGAGAAGGGCCTTACCCTCAAGGAATCGGGCCTGGCGCTCGGCCTTGTCGACAGCGCGACCTTCGATAAGTTCGTGAAGCCGGAGACGATGATCGGCCGTTGATCGGGCGCGGCGAGCGGTGGGAACGCCGCCGCCGCACCGCCGTTCTTGCGGGGAAGGAGAAGACGATGATCGGCAAGTTGATTGCAGGCTGGATCGGCAGCAAGATCGACCGGCGCGACGGCGAGGGCGGCGCAGTAGGCGCGGCGGTCGGCGTTGCGACCTGGGAAGTCGCCAAACGCGTGGTGCCGGCAGCGTTCGTGCTTGGCGCGGGCGCGATGGGCGCGGCCTATCTCAAGCGCAAGCTGACCACCGAGCACGGTCCCGATACGGGCCTCGGCGCGTAAGCCGCGAACGGTGCCCGGGCTTGACGGCCCGGGTGCCGCTACGCCAAAGGCCCGCATGGCCCATTCGCACCAGAACGACCCGCATGGATTCCATCGCCGCGGGGTTTTGTTTGTCCTTTCCTCGCCCTCGGGCGCCGGCAAGTCGACCATCGCCCGCAAGCTGCTGGCAGCCGAACCCGATCTCGCCGTCTCCGTCTCGGTGACCACGCGCGAGCCGCGGCCGGGCGAAGTGAACGGGGTCGACTATACGTTCGTCAGCGTGGACCGGTTCCGCGAGATGGTCTCGCAGCACCATTTCATCGAATGGGCGCACGTCTTCAAGCATCGCTACGGCACGCCCAAGGGCCCGGTCGACGCGGTGCTCGCCACCGGCCGGGACATGCTGTTCGACATCGACTGGCAGGGTGCGCAGCAGCTCCACCAGACGATGGGCGGCGACGTGGTCCGCGTGTTCATCCTGCCGCCCTCGATGGCCGAGCTGCACCGCCGCCTCGAAGGCCGCCAGACCGATACGCCCGAAGTGATCGCCCACCGCATGGCCCGCGCCTCGAACGAGGTGAGCCACTGGGACGGCTATGACTATGTCCTGGTCAACGACGATGCCGATGCCTGCTTCCAGGCGGTCCACACCATCCTCAAGGCCGAGCGGCTCAAGCGCTCGCGCCAGACCGGCCTGATCGGCTTCATCCGCGGCCTGATGAAGCGCGGCGATCCCACCGGGGAATCGGACGTCCTCTGAGGCGTTTCAGAGCAGGCTGAGGAACCGCACCGCCGCGTCGAAATCCGCGCGGCGGACGTTGCGGGCGCGGGTGGCGAGGTCGTCTTCGCCCCATTGCTCCGCCTGCCAGTCCTCGTCGAGCATGGCAGCGCGCCACACCGTCTCGCAATCCGACGCGCCTTCGAGCAGCGCCAGCGCCGCGACCAGCGAGCCGCTGATCGTCACCAGCGGGCTGAGCGCCGCAAGCCGGAACGGGTCGAGCGCCGCCACCACTTCCTGCAGGCGCGCGATCGTCGCGGACGGCTGGGGGCGGTGCATGATGCCAGCGGTCGTCTCAAAATGCACGTCGTAGCGGGTGCGCGCCCAGTCGAGCAGCGGGTCCCATTGCGCGGCCTGGCGCGCGACCAGCGGCTCGGGCAGCTCGGCGCGGTAGCAGAGCAGGTCGCTCTCGCCGTAGCGGGCGAGGTCTGCCGCGAACGGCGCGGGGTTCGGCGCGATCTGGTCGATCGCCGCGTTGGCGAGCCCGGTCAGCGGCATGGCGCGGGGATCGAGTTCCTCGCCGACG
This sequence comes from Sphingomonas sp. 22176, assembly GCF_052045505.1. Lineage (NCBI taxonomy): Bacteria > Pseudomonadati > Pseudomonadota > Alphaproteobacteria > Sphingomonadales > Sphingomonadaceae > Sphingomonas > Sphingomonas sp. 22176. Next base: position 1,310,229 of record NZ_JBQEPL010000001.1, read on the forward strand.
CTGCGCCATTCCTCCGCCACCGCCTCGGCCAGCTGCGGCGTCGGCAGCGTCAGTGCGGCGCGGGCAGGGGTGCGGACGGGGCGGCCATCGAGTTCGATCGCGCCGTCGACGATCGTCACGGTCTTCCAGAAACGTTTCATGCTTCGGGGGGGGTCCTCCAGCGGCGGGCGAGCATCCGGGGGACCGCCGCCATGAACCAGAACGAGGCGAGCATCAGCGCGATGCCCAGCATCGTCAGCTCGTTGGTCTTGGCGCGGCCCAGGATCAGCAGCGCCAGCACCGCGCCGGCCACGCCGACGCAGTTCGCGCCCATCATCAGAAAATAGCGATTGCGCGCAAGGCGATCGGCGTCGGTCATAGCGCCTCCAGTCACAGGGCCTCCAGATGCGCCGGGATCGCCGACGCATGCTCCACGACCCGCACCGCGCCGGCCGCGTGGAGATCATGGGGGGTGTGGTAGCCCCATGCAACACCCAGGGGATGCGCACCGGCGGCGACGGCCATCGCCATGTCGAAGCTGGTGTCGCCGATCATCACCGTCGTTTCCGGCGCCGCCCCGGCTTCGGCCATTGCGGTCTCGATCATCGAGGGGTGCGGCTTGGACGGGTGGCGGTCGGCGGTCTGCAGCGTGACGAAGCGCTGGCGCAGGCCATGCGCCTCCAGCACCCGGATCAGCCCGCGATCGGACTTGCCGGTGGCGACGCCGAGCAGCCAGCCATTCGCGTCCAGCGTCTCGATCGCCTCGAGGATGCCGTCATAGAGCGGCTCGTCCTCGATATGGCCGGCGGTGCGCAGCGCGAAATAGGCGCGCTTATATTCCTCGGCGAGGTGGCGGTGGAGGTCGTCCTCCGCCGCCGGCAGCAGCTGGGCGATCGCCTCGACCAGGCTGAGCCCCACGATGCGACGAATCGCATCGCGGGCAGGCGGCTCCAGCTTCTGGCCGGCGAAGCAATGCTCCATGGCGAGGCAGATGCTCGCCTGGCTGTTGACCAGCGTGCCGTCGCAATCGAACAAGGCGAGGCGGTTCATGGCTGTTTGCCGACCGCCATCACTTCTTCTCCCCGCGGCCCCGCCGTTCGCCGCGGCGTTCCTTGCGGTAGTTCTTGGCGTGGGCCTTGGCCTTCTGCTTGAGCAGTTCCTTGCTCATCGGCGGCGGCCCGTCGTCGATCTCCAGCCCGTTGCCCACCGACAGGTCGAAGCCGAGCGTATGCATCGACTCGGCGAAATGGTGCGGCAACTCGGCGCGCACGTCGATCCGGCCACCATCGGGATGGTCGATGCGAATACGGCGGGCATGGAGGTGCATCTTCCGACTGATGCCCCCGGTGAGGAACGCTTCCTGCAGCCCGTACTTGCCGTCGCCGACGATCGGATGGCCGATCGCCGCCATGTGGACGCGCAGCTGGTGGGTGCGGCCGGTGAACGGCTGGAGCTCGACCCAGGCGCAGCGATTGCCGGCCATCTCGATCACCCGGTAGCGGGTGCGGGCGGGCGAGCCCTCTTCCATGTCGACCTGCATCTTTTCGCCGCCGGTGCCCGGCTGCTTGCCGATCGGCAGCTCGATGAAGCCGTCCTCGATCTCCGGCACGCCCATCACCAGCGCCCAGTAGATTTTCCGCGCGGTGCGGCTGGAGAAGCTCTTGGAGAAGAACGCCGCGGCGCGCGCCGAGCGGGCGACGAGCAGCGCGCCTGAGGTATCCTTGTCCAGCCGGTGGACCAGCTTGGGGCGGCCCTCCGCTTCGAACCACAGACCGTCGAGCAGTTCGTCGACATGCTCGAACGTCTTGGTGCCGCCCTGGGTCGCCAGGCCCGGCGGCTTGTTGAGTACCAGTGCCGCGTTGTCGCGGTGGATCACCAGCGCCTGCGCGAACGCCGTCTGCTCCTCGCTGAGCGGCTTGGGGGCCCGCTTGGCGCGGGGGGCAGCGGCGGCGGCGGCCTTGGCCGGCTCGGCCGGCGGGACGCGGATCTGCTGGCCGGCGGCGATGCGGTCGCCCGGCGTGGCGCGCGACCCGTCGACACGGAGCTGCCCGGTGCGCGCCCAGCGCGAGACGAGGTTGAAGCTCACCTCGGGCAGATGCCGCTTGAACCAGCGATCGAGCCGGATGCCGTCATCGTCATAGCCGACGACGAACTGGCGGACGCCGTCCTCGCTGCCGCTCATGCCGTCACCGCCCGGGCGAGCGTCATGCCGATGGCGACCGCGCCGATCGCGCCAAGGACCGAGACGAGGACATAGCCGCTGGCCAGGAAAACGTCGCCGCGCTCGAGCATCGCAAAGGTCTCGAGCGAGAAGGAGGAGAAGGTGGTGAAGCCGCCGAGCACGCCGACGCCGAGCAGCAGGCGTGCCTGTTCGGCCGCTTCGCCGAAGCGCATCAGGCCGGCACCGAGCAGCCCCATCAGGAAGCCGCCGACGATATTGACGGCAAGGGTCCCCCAGGGGAAGGCCGGACCGAGCAGGGCGACGCCCAGCCGGCCAACGCCGTAGCGGGCCGCGGAGCCGAAGGCCCCGCCGAGCATCACGAGAAAAAGATTGGGCATGCCGCGCCCCTAGCGTGAATCGCGGCAAAGGGGAAGTTTCGGAGGGAACGGCGGGATCAAGCCGATTCAGGACAGGTGCTGTTGCGGAAATCTAGGCGCGTGCGCGTTGCCTCCGGATGCGCGCTCTCCGCCGGCAGCACAATCGTTACGCTACGGTACTATTCGTAGTGTCTGCGCGAACGATCGTTAAGCAACGCGCGCTATCCGTTGCTGGTCATCCACCATCGCGCTTTCCCCAGACGTGTCCTTGGCCGGCCCGGGGGGGTGACAGGTGTCGGTAGCAGCATTGATTCCATTGGTCGGAAGTTCGTGGACCGTACGACCTGCGCCGCGACCGACCTGGCGGAAGGAGCGTTGGCATGAGTGCGAAAGATCATTCTGCGGGACGAGAAATCGTCGATAGCGTGGACGAGTGCCTGCATGGCGGTGCGACCGTCCAGCTCTATCTCCGGTCGAGAGCCGATCCAGTGGCCATCGTGCGCATCAACAAGAGCCAGTTTTCCGTCCGCGCCTACACGCAGACCGGGGAGTTTTTCGATTTTGCGTACAGCGCGATCGAGGGCGCGAGATACAAACGCCCGGCCACGATGGATTTATCGGGCATCTGATCCAGGAGACTTGCGGCCCCGCTCGCGCGATCCTGCCGCTGTAGAGCCCGCATCTTCGGCGTCCTTCTCGGACTTTCGCACCTGCTCGATGCGTTCGTTCGCGCGGGGATCGTGGAGGAAGGCGAACGCCATGCCGAGCGACATCGCGATCCCGGCCATGCGCTTGTTGCCCCGGAGCGATCGCTTGGCTGCGCGGAGGGCGGGGGGCAGGGCGATCGTGAAGCACAGGATCAAGCCGGCGGCGACGAGCCATTCCATCGCGGGGTCAGCGCAACAGGGGCAGGAGGCTGCCCGCCAGCCCGACGAGAACCAGCAGCGCGATCGCGATCGGCAGGCGATTGCTCCCGCGCAACTTCGCCACGTATCGCGCGACGCGGGCATCGTCGCGTTGGCCGGTAAGGGCCCATGCAAGGAGTGCCACCCAGAGCAGGAACGAGAACAGGGTAAGCGGGGCCAGCCGATAGATCAGCCGTCGTTCGGGGTGCCGGGTGACAAGGGCGGCGAGTGCAGGCGCCGTCATGTAGACCAGCAGTGCGATCAGCAACGCGATTGCGATTACAAGCTTCGGAGTCATCCGGGCGCTTCCTCGACGAGATCAGGATCTGAACGGGTTGGAGAAAAGCGTTTCGACCGGCATGTCGAAGAACGCGGCCAGCTTGTACGCCAGAGGAAGCGACGGATCGTATTTGTCCGCTTCCACGGCGTTGATGGTCTGGCGGGAAACGTCCATTCGCTCCGCCAACTCGCCTTGGCTGAGCCCTCGCGCCAGGCGTTCTTCGCGCAGGCGGTTCTTCATGCGGAGGGCGCGCGGTGCGCCAGCCACCAGCGGAGGCGCACCGCCGTGTAGCCGGCGAACTGAAGACCCCAGACCAGGGCGGCCCCGGCGAAGAGCGGGCTGCGGGCACCGGCCGCCATCAGCGCCAGCAATAATCCCAGGCCGCCGCCGAAGGTCCCGCCCCAATACCAGCTGAGCAACCGGCTATCCTGCTGCATGTGATCGAGGCGCCGCCAATAGGGGAGCATGGCCATGAACGCGCCGAGGAGCACCAGCGCGGCAAGCGGGCCGCCCGCTGCCAGGGGCAGATGCCGGGGGAGCAGGCCAATCAAAATCCCGGCGGCGATGGCGGCCAGCACCATCGTGACGGCTGCCATTGCCAGTTTTCGCTGTCTTGTCATCGGGCCCCCTCGCCATCGCATCAGGTGTAAAACAAATTGGACATGCAGCCCTCGGGTGTCAAATTCTTTTTACACCTGGAAGGCGTGCTGCCCTATCTTGATAACACACCTCTGCCGCCCCACATGCCGCGCATGTTCAACATACTCTCGCTGCTGATCGGGCTGGTGGCGCTGCCCTTTGCGCTGGTGGGGATCATCCCGTTCCCCTTCGTGCCGCTGGTCAACTGGATCGCCTTTCCGATCGCGCTCACCGGCACGGCGGTGGGGATGCTCTCGCGCGGGACGGCGGGGCGGAACCTCAACCTGCTGATCCTGATCGTCAGCGGCGTGCGGCTGATGCTCACCGGCGGGTTCATCTAGGCAACAAAAAAGGGGCCCGGCAAACCGGGCCCCTCTTCATGTTTTGCCGTGCGGCCTCAGCGGCAGCGGACGTTGCCGCGGTCCACCGAGTGGCCGAGCGCGCCGCCCGCCACCGCGCCGAGCAGCGTGCCGAGCGTCGCATTGCCGCCCGAAGACAGCGCGTTGCCCAGCAGGCCGCCGCCCAGGCCGCCGACGATCAGGCCGGTCGTGCCGTCGTTGCGGCGGCAATAATAGCGATTGTCGCGGCCGCGATAGATGCGGTCGTTCCGGCTCAGGCGGCGCTCCTGATAATAGCGGCCGTCGCGATAATATTGGTCGGCATAATAACGGCGCTGGCCGGGACCCGGGCGGTTATAGTCATAGTTGCGGAAACGGCGCCAATCGCCGCGATCCGCGCCATGGCCGCGCCCGCGATCATTCCAGCGGTTGTCATGATCGCGTCCATCGTGATCGCGGCCATGGCCGCGGTCCTGCCAATGGGCGTCGCGATTCTGCCAGCCCTGCGCCATCGCCGGTACCGTCGGCAGGGTCAGCGCCGCCGCCGCGGCGGCTACGAACAACATGCGCATCGGGAATATCCTTGTCATTATCGTTATCGATGCGTGCCGAACGTGTAGGGGCCGCGGCAAGTTGCGTGAATATGAAACTACGCGGGGTTCATGCCGCGTCCATCGCCGGGATTCGGGCGTCGCCCGGATAGGCGAACAGCAGGTCGCTGCCGACGTCGGCGTGGAGTTCGGCATGGCCCTGGACGGTCACGCACTCGCCGGCCTTGAAGGCGACGCCGTCGACCACGCCTTCGCCCTGGATCGGGATCAGCCAGCCGGTGGTGCCCTCCGGCAGGTCGAAGCGGCGCTTGCCGCCTTCCCACCGCTCGAGCACGAACTTCGGTCCCTCGACCAGGATGGTGCGATTCGGCGCGACGGCGCCCGGCATCGGGTGCGGCACGAAGGGCACGGGATCGGCGACGGCGATGCCCGCCTCCAGATGCAGCTCGCGCGGGCGGCCATAATCATAGAGGCGATAGGTGGTCTCGCTGTTCTGCTGGACCTCGATCAGGGTGATTCCCGCGCCGATCGCGTGGACAGTTCCCGAGGCCGAGTAGAAGAAATCGCCGGCCTTGACCGGCTTCCAGTCGAGCATGTCTTCGATCGAGCCGTCGAGCGCGCCGGCACGGAGTTCCTCGCGGGAATAGGGCTGCTTGGTGCCGAGCGCGATCGTAGAGTCGGGCTGGGCGTCGAGGATCACCCAGCATTCGTCCTTGCCGCGCGGCAGCCCGGCGGCGTGCGCCTGCTCGTCGTTCGGATGGACCTGAACCGACAATTTCTCGCTGGTGAACAGATACTTGATCAGCAGGTCCGGGGTGGAATCGCCCGGCGTCTGGAACCAGACCTCGCCCACCGGATCGCCATCCTTGGCGGGATCGGCGAAGCCCGGATACAGGGTGTGGCGACCCCAGGGTTTTTCGACGCGGTGGGTGGCGAGCAGCGTGGCGGGCACAGGATATTCCCTTCGGTAACGGTCACGGAAACGCCAGCGCATGTGGCGCGATGCGGGTTCCGCCGCAATCCCGCCCCGAAAAGGATTGTTTGCAGCCACGGCCCCGGTCTAAGAACCCCGCCATATGCGTAGTCCTCTGCCTCGCGCGCTTGCGTTCGCGCTTCTCCCGGTGTTCGCCCTTTCCGTCGCCGGCTGCGCCAAGCGCGGCGGAGTGAAGGATCTTCCCTATGTCGCGCGCGACGTGGGCACCTTGTACAGCACGGCCAAGCAGAAGCTGGACCAGCACCAATATAAGCTTGCCGCGGCGCTGTTCGATGAAGTGGAGCGCCAGCATCCCTATTCCGTCTGGGCACGGCGTGCGCAGTTGATGGGTGCGTTCAGCTATTATCTGAACCGTGACTATGCCGAAGCGATCGCCTCGGCGCAGCGCTTCCTGGCGGTGCACCCCGGCAACCGCGACGCACCCTATGCCTATTATCTGGTCGGCATTTCCTATTACGAGCAGATCAGCGACGTCACCCGCGACCAGAAGATCACCCAGCAGGCGCTCGATTCGCTCGGCGAGCTGATTCGCCGCTACCCCAATTCCAAGTACGCCGCCGACGCCCGCCTCAAGCTCGATCTCGTCCGCGATCACCTGGGCGGCAAGGAAATGGAAATCGGCCGCTTCTACGAGGGGCGCGGCCAGTGGCTGGCGGCCGCGCTGCGCTTCCGCAACGTGGTCGACAACTACCAGATGACCACCCACGTGCCCGAGGCGCTGATGCGCCTGACCGAGAGCTATCTCGCGATGGGCGTGCCGGAGGAGGCCAACAAGGCCGCCGCGGTGCTCGGTGCCAACTATCCGGGTACCGACTGGTACAAGCACGCCTATGAGCTGATGCAGGAAAACCAAGACAAGGTGGCCGCTGCCGCCAAGGCCAGTCCGCCGCCCAAGCCTGCGAGCTAAAAGCACTTTCGTTCTTCTCCTGTTCCTGCGATAGGAGGCCCCGATGCTAACCGCGCTATCCATTCGCGACGTGGTGCTGATCGAGGCGCTGGACCTGGAGTTCGGCGAAGGGCTCGGCGTGCTGACCGGGGAGACCGGGGCCGGCAAGTCGATCCTGCTTGATGCGCTGGGGCTGGCGCTGGGCGCGCGCGCCGATAGCGGGCTGGTCCGCAGCGGCGCGGCGCAGGCGGTGGTGGTGGCGAGCTTCGTGCCGCCTGCCGCCGACGGCGAGATCGCCAATCTCTTCGCCCAGAACGGCATGGAGCTGGAGCCGGGCGAGCCGCTGCTGGTCCGCCGGCTGGTCAAGGCCGATGGCGGCAGCCGGGCGTTCGTCAACGACCAGCCCGCGTCCGCCGGGTTCCTGCGCGAACTGGCGCCGCACCTCGTCGAGATCCACGGCCAGCATGATGATCGCGGGCTGCTCAATCCGCGCGGGCACCGGCTGCTGCTCGATTCCTTCGGGCGCTGCGACACGGGGGCGGTGGCGATCGCGCACCGCGCCTGGCGTGCGGCCGAAGATGCGCTGGCGGTGGCGCGCGCCGAGCAGGATAGCGCCGAGCGCGATCGCGAATGGCTGGAACATGCTGTCACCGAACTCGCCGCGCTCGCCCCCGAGGAAGGCGAGGAGGAACGGCTCGCCGAGCGCCGCGCCTCGATGCAGCGGGGCGAGAAGATCGCGACCGACCTGCAAGGCATCGCCGATCTGCTCGAAGGATCCGACGGTGGACTCGCCCGGCTGCGGCAGGCGGCGCGGATCCTGGAGCGCGTGTCCGACGATCATGAAGCACTGGCCGAGGCGCTGGCGGCGATCGACCGCGCGATCACCGAAGGCAGCGAGGCGCAGGCGCAGGTCGATGCGGCGGCCGAGGCGCTCGCCTTCGATCCCGCCTTGCTGGAGGCCGACGAGGCGCGGCTGTTCGAATTGCGCGCTGTCGCCCGCAAGCACCGCGTGCAGCCGGATGAACTTCCCGGGCTGCTGGCGGAGCTTTCCGGCCGGATGGAGCGGCTGACCAGCGGCGGCGCGGGCATCGCCAAGCTGGAGAAGGCGGCGACAACAGCCCATGCCGCGTATCGCGAGGCGGCGCAGACGCTTTCGGCGATGCGCACCATGGCGGCGGCGCGGCTGGATGCGGCGGTGGCGAGCGAACTCAAGCCGCTCAAGCTGGATGCTGCGCGCTTCCGCACCGTGGTGGAGCCGCTCGACGAGCACCAGTGGAGCGCCGCCGGCATGGACCGGGTGGAGTTCGAGGTCTCGACCAACCCCGGCGCGCCCTTCGCCCCGCTGATGAAGATCGCCAGCGGCGGCGAGCTTTCGCGCTTCATCCTCGCGATGAAGGTGGCGCTGGCCGAAGAGGGCGGCGCCCGCACGCTGATCTTCGACGAGATCGATCGCGGCGTCGGCGGCGCGGTGGCCGATGCGATCGGCGAGCGGCTAGCGCGGCTGGCGCACGGCTCGCAGCTGCTGGTGGTGACCCACAGCCCGCAGGTCGCGGCGCGCGGCGCGCGGCACCTGCTGATCGCCAAGAGTCACGACGGCATCGTCACCCGCACCGGGGTGACCCCGCTCACCCCCGAGCAGCGGCGCGAGGAAATCGCGCGGATGCTCTCGGGTGCGGAGATCACGCCCGAGGCGCGCGCCCAGGCGGAACGCCTTCTCGCCGCCTGAACCTGAACGAAGCTCTCCGGCTTGCGACACTTGGTGACGGAAAACCGCGTCTTATGGGACAAAGGGGTGACATCGGCGTTCCACAAGGGTTGTCGACCGCAGGGGCGGTCCAGTCGAATTGAGGAGTATCCGATGAAGAAGTTCATGCTGCTGATCGCCGGCCTTGGTGTCGCCACCGCCGCCGTTCCCGCATCGGCCCAGCCGGGCTGGCAGAACATCAATGCGCGTCAGGATCGCATCGAACAGCGCATCAACCAGGGCATCCGCTCGGGTTCGCTCAGCCGCCGCGAGGCGACCCAGATCCGCAACGAATATCGCGGCCTGGTGCGCCTGGAGGCCCGCTATCGCGCCTCGCGCCCCGGCCTGACCATGCAGGAACGCCGCGATCTCGACCGCCGCTACGACGCGCTGTCGGCGAAGATCCGCTACGAGAAGCACGACCGCAACAACCATCGTCGCTGATCGCCGCGACGAACGGACGACACGGGCCCCGCCGCAAGGCGGGGCCCGTTTCCGTATCTGCCGTTTATGCCTTGGGTGGCGCGATCCGCTGGAGCAGCAGCCGCCACAAGGGAATGGTCGCCAGCGTCATCTGCGCGGCGAACGGAAAGATCAGCGCCATCGCGAAGGCGGAGATCGTTCCGAGCAGCGTCGCAATCCCGCGCTGGCGGATCACCCGGCAATGCGCCTTGGACACGCGCTCGCCGACCACCGGCGGGGAGGTCGCCAGCCGCTGCACCCAGATATTGGCGAGCGCGATCAGCATCATCCAGAAGGCGTAGAGCGCCGAAGGTACCCGGTACCCGTAATATTCGGACGAGAAGGCGGTGAAGAACGGCATCGCCGCCACCGTGCTCAGCATGCAGAGATTGGGCAGGATCAACCTGGGCGACCAGTGGCGCGCGCAATCGAAGGCGCGGTGATGCCCGGCCCAGAAGGCGCCGATCACGAAGAACGACACGAAGAAGCTGAGAAACTCCACGCCCAGCGGTGCCAGCGCGCGCAGGAACGCCGCATCCGTATAGGGCGGATGCACGTGCGGTACATGGATCTCGATGATCAGCAGCGTGATCGCGATGGCGAACACCGCGTCCGAAAAGAAGATCAGGCGCTCGATCGCATGGCCGGGCCCATGCGTCTCGGGCGCGTGCGTGGTCGGCATGCCCTATTCCCCTGTTACCCCGAGGGGCAGGATAGCAGGCGATCAGCTCTCCGTCTTGGGCGGCGTGCGGCGGGTGCGCGGCTTGGTCGCGGTATCGGCCTTCTTGCGGGTGCGGCGCGGCGGCGGTGCCTTGGCGGGCTTGGCGGCCGGGGTTTCGGTGGCGGCGGGTGCTGCGGTCGTGTCTGCGGCGGCGACCGGCTTGGCGGTGGCGGGCTTGCGGGCGCGGCGTACCGGCGCGGGCTTGGCGGCGGGCGCGGCCTCGGCGGGCGCGGCGGTGGTGGCGGCCGGCTTGCGGATCCGCTTTACGGTCGGCTTTGCGGGGGGCGCCGCGGCTTCGGTGGCTGCCGGTGCAGGCGTGGGTTCGGGCGCGGGCGTGGCTTCGGCCTTGGCGCTGTCGCCCTTGATCCGCTGGGCGAGCGCAACCAGGCCGGAGGCGAGCAGATCGGCGATGACCGGGTGCTTGGCGAGCGCGGTAAGCTGGCGGCGGGCTTCCTTGGGCAGCTTGATGCCGTCGATCACCTTGGGCAGGAACGAGGTCTTCTTGTCGTCCTTCTTTGCCTTCTTCTCTTTCTTGCCGGCCATGCCGCACCTCCCTCTCTGGGTGAAGCCCCCAGCTTCCGCCAAGCGATTCGCGCTGTCAACGTTTGGCGGCGGGCGAGCTCAATGGTGGGTGGGGCCGTCGCCTTCCCATTCGAAGACGATGTCGAAATCGGTATCGACCGGCGCGGAGGCGACGCGACGCAGGCGGCGCGGCGGCAGTGCGGCATGGGAGTGGCGGCGGCGCGGCGATCGATAGGGCTTGGGCTTCTGCATCACGGGCTCCTTGCGTTTCCCCGACAGCTACGAACCCCTGCAGATACGTTCAGGTTCCGCGATGCCGAGCGACGAGCCGTTCGAGGTGCAGGTGCAATCGTTCGCTATTGGCCTCCCAGGTGAAGGGCGCGGCGATGCGGCGAACGTCTTCGGGGGCCGGGGGCGCGGCGAGCAGTTCGGCGATCCCGGCGGCAAGCGCGATAGGGGTGCGATCGACGATGCGGCCGGCGCTGGGCCCGGTCACCACCTGGCGCGCGCCGCCCACATCGGGGATCACGATCGGCGTGCCGCTCGCCAGCGCCTCCAGCCAGGCATTGGCGAGCCCTTCGGAGGCGGAGGCGAGCGCCATCACATCGGCGGCGGCGAGCAGCGCGGCGATCTCGTCCGGGGGGAGAGGGCCACACAGCCGGATGCGATCCGCGCAGCCCAGCGCGGCGATCTGCGCCTGGAGCCGCTCGGCCTCCGGCCCCTGTCCGGCAATGGCGAGGTGCACGCCGGGCAAACGGGCGACCGCCTCGATCAGCAAATCATGACCCTTGAGCGGGATCAGCGCGCCGACCGAGGCGACCAGCGGTCCCGTAATCCCGAGCGCCTGCTTGGCAGCGGCCCGGTCGCGCGGGGCGAAGCGGGCGAGGTCGACGCCGGTGACGATGCAGTCGGTGCGCTCGGCCGGCATGCCGAGCGCGATCATGTCGTCGCGCAGCGCCAGCGAGACGGAGAGCAGCCCGTCCGCCGCCTGCCCCGCGCGCACGATCTGCCGGGCGATGGCGGGACGGCGGGTCCATTGGTGGATGTCGGAGCCGCGCGCCTTGATTGAGACCGGCACGCCGAAGGTCTTCCCCAGCGCGACGGCAGCGGGGCCGTCGGGGAAGAAGAACTCGGCGTTGATCACGTCGAAGGGAAAGTCGCGGTGCAACTCGGCCAGCATCGGGCGGAGCGCGCGGGCAAGCATCGCGGCGTGGAAGCGACCGCCGGTGCCGGGAAGGTTCAGAAAGCGCGGGCGATGGACGGTGAGGCCGTTCCAATCCTCGCGCGTAGGCTGATCGGCGAGCGCGGCATAGCGCGGGTGGTGATCAAGCGGGAAGGGCGGCAGCCCGCGCGGGGAGACGACCCGTATCTCCACCCCGTCGCGCGCCGCGAGCGCCCGGCTCTGGCGCTCCACGAAGATGCCGAAATTCGGGCGCGCTGCGTCCGGGAAGAGGGTGGAGAGGATCAGGACGCGAAGCATGCCCCGGGATGCCTAGCACCCCGGGGTTAATGCTTCAGCGCATCAGCGGCAGTTGCTGCCGCCCTTTTCGATCGCGCGGCCGGCCAGTGCGCCGGCGACGCCGCCGAGCAGGGTACCCGTCATGCGGTCACCATCGGTGTCGATGGTGCGACCAAGCAGCGCGCCGCCGACCGCGCCGACCACGGTTCCGGTGGTGCCGTCAGGCTTGCGGCAATAGCGGCGGCCGTCGCGGCCGCGCCACTCGCGATAGGCGTAGCGGCGGTTGTCGTCGCGGTAGCGGCGGTCGTCGCGATAGCGGCGATCGTCATGGTCGCGATAGTAACGGTCCTGGCCGATCGACGCCTTGGCCTCGGCTTGGGTGGCGGGCAGCACGACTGCGGCAGGAAGGGCGAGCGCCGCGGCGCTGAGCGAAAGCAATAGGGTACGCATGGGTTACTCCCCGAGTTGTTGTTGATGAAGTGAACGTGTCGGGTTTAATCCCGGTTGCATGAACTCAATACTACGCGGCGTTCAGGCAGGAGGCAGGCAGGTGGACGAGGCGCGGGCGATCATCGAGAAGCTGGGGCTGGCGGCGCACCCCGAGGGCGGCTGGTACCGCGAGACGTGGCGGGCCGCCGGCGAGGGGGAAGCGCGCTCGCCCGGGACGGGCATCCTGTTCCTGCTGGAAGCGGGGCAGCGTTCGCACTGGCACCGGGTCGATGCCGATGAGCTGTGGCTGTGGCACGCCGGATCGCCGCTCGAGCTGCGGATCGAGGGACCGGACGGGGCGATCGAACGGGTCCTGCTCGGCGGCGACGTGCTGGCGGGCCAAGTGCCGCAGGCGCGGGTGCCCGCCGGCCGCTGGCAGGCGACCGAGGCGCCCCACGGCTGGGGTCTGGTGAGCTGCGTGGTGGTGCCGGGCTTCGACTTTGCCGGGTTCGAGCTCGCCGCGCCGGGCTGGGCGCTGCCAGGGGCCTGAGCGCGGGTTATCCCCGTTATCCACAGTATCAACAGGCGTTGCCGCTTGGTCCGACTCGCTGCGGGTGAGACCCTCCGACCTGTAGGAAGGCTGGTGGCGCCGAGGGAAACCGAAGCAACGTCAGTATCTTGCAGGCTGGTGTCGGTGCTGGTGCCGCAAGGAAACCGCCCGACCCGGCAGGTGCGCGACGATCGCCCCTCCCGGTGGCGGTTCGCGTGCCGATCCGGTGATCGTCCCCCTGCCGGGGCGTTCGCCGCAGGCCGCCGACGGGCCAGGCGATGCGCTTCGGCGCACCACCCGACCGGCCGGCGACATGGGGGGCTGGCGGCGACGCCGGCCCCCCTTTAGCGCCTGGCCCTATCCCACTGCCGTATGGCCCCGATTGGCAAGTGCCCGGGGCACGCGCATAGCGACGCAGCTACGGATGGGAGCATCGGCTTGGGACGCATTTTCGAACGGTTCGCGCAGAGCGTCGCAGGATGGGCAGGCCGCCCGCCGGCCTTCGCCTTCGCCTTTCTGGTCATCGTGGTCTGGGGCTTTAGCGGGCCGGTGTTCCACTGGTCGGACACCTGGCAGCTGGTGATCAACACCGGCACCACCATCGTCACCTTCCTGATGGTGTTCCTGATCCAGAACGCCCAGAACCGCGACGCCGCCGCGCTGCAGGCCAAGCTGGACGAAGTGATCCGCGCGATCGCCGAGGCGCGCAACGAGTTCATCGGCATCGAGCATCTCAGCGAACGGCAATTGCTCGACATCCGCGACCGGCTGGAGCGCGAGTTCGGCGAGGCTGATCCGGCACGGCACGAATCGATCGAGAAGGTGATCTCGCGGCGCTGAGCCCGCTCAACGGACCTGCTTGCGGATCTCGGCGAGCCGGGCGAGCGCGGCGGGGATCACCGGGCCACCGCAATTGACCAGGCTTCGCGAGAACTGCGCCTGGGTGACCTTGAGCCCGGTCTCGGCAACGGCGCGCGTGCGCAGCATCGCGGCGCGCGAATCGCTGTCATGGCCGACTTCCTCCGGGGCGAGCATCACCCGCGGCGGATCGGCGATCACCCGCTCCATCGGCAGATGGCCGGTATGGGTGAGGCCATAATGCGCGGCCTGGTTCGAGAAACCAGCGGTGGTCATCAGGTCGTCGAGCAGCGTCTGGCCGCCGGTGACGAGGTTGCCGCCGATCCACAGCAGGGCGGGGGCCTTGGGCCCGGTCCAGCGGGCACCCGCGACGGCGGTGTCGATCCGGGCGTTGAGCGCGGCGCCCCTGGCGGGTGCACCCACGGCGGCGGCGAGTTCGCTCACCTGCGCCTTGCTCTCGGCGATCGAAGGCGGGATGCCGAGGTACAGCACCTTCAGTCCCGCACGGGAAAAGGCCTCGCGGGTTGCGGGGGCGGTGAAGCTGCTGGCGATCACCAGATCGGGCCGCAGGCCGATCACTTCCTCCGCCGTGCCGTTGTTGCCGCGGAAGCGGCGGGCGACGTTGAGCGGGATCGAAGTCGAGTCCGCGCGCTGCGAGTAGTGGCTGATCGCAGCGATGCGCGACGGCGGCACCAGTTCCAGCAGCGTCGCGTCGGCACACGGGTTCATCGAGACGATGCCCCCGCCGCCGACGGAAGGCGGCGCCGCGCAGCCTGCGAGCCACAGGCAGGCAAGCAGCGCGGCGCCGAACCTCACTGGAAGCGCACCCGCACGCCGCCAAAGGCAGCGCGGCCATAGGTGCCGTAGCCGGTGATCTGCTGGTAGCGCACGTCGCCGATATTATCGACGCGGCCATAGACCGAAAGCAGCTTCGTCACCGGCATCTCGGCGCGCACGCTCGCCAGCGCATAGCCGTCGATCGGGGTCAGGTTGCCGACATCGTTGAAGCTGTCGCCCACCATCGTCACCGTGCCGCCGATCGCCAGCCCGAAGGGGAAGCGATAGTCGGCCGAGACATTGGCGGTGTCGCGCGGGCGGCGCGGCAGGTCGTTGCCGATGTACCCGGTGCTGCGGTTTTCCGAGAAGACATGGGTGACATTCGCCCGCACCGTCAGCGCCTGCACCGGCTGGAGCAGCGCCTCGAGCTCCACGCCCTCCGCCCGCGTCTTGTTGAGGTTGTAATAGGTCGAGGTGTCGAAATTGTAGTCGATCTGGTTGTCCGAATCGCGGTGGAACCAGGTGGCACCCAGCGCGACCTTGCCGCCCGCCAGCGTCTGGCGCACCCCGGCCTCGTAGCTCCGCGCCGTCTCCGGCCGCAGGTTGCGATCGCCATAGGCGCTGTAGAGCTGGTAGAGCGTCGGTGCCTTGAAGCCCTCGCCGAAGCTGGCGTGCAGCACCGTGGTCGCGGTGGCGCGCACGGCGAGATCGCCGTTCCACGTCCAGTGGCCGCCGAACGTGTCGTGCTTGTCGTGGCGGACGCCGCCGGTCAGCGTCACCGGTTCGATCGGCGTGACGATCGCTTGGCCGTAGACGCTGGTGATGCCCACCGAGTAGCGTCCGGCGCTGCCGAAGCCCTCGTCATAGCGGATGCGGCTCTGCTCATGCTCGGCGCCGAACACCAGGCGGAGCTGCTCGGCCAGCGTCGCGTCGCCCTGATAGGTGTAGCGCTCGGCGCGGCCGCGATAGCGGTACGCGATCGAGGAATCCTCGTTATAGCCGTCGCGGTGGATGTCGGAGAGGGTGAAGCCCAGCCGGTTGTGCAGCCTGCCGCCGAACGCGTCGTTCTTCAGCCCGGCATAGCCGTAGATCTCCTGGGTCTTGGCATAGTCGCCCGTATCGCCGAATTCGTAGGTCGGCGGGGCATAGCCGTCGAGATCGACCTTGCTGTCGGCATAATAGCCGCGCAGGTCGAGCGCGAGGCCGGGGGCCAGCTGCACCTCGACATTGCCGGTCGCGCCGAGCTGGCGATAGCCGTCGGCCTCCTTCCCGTTGGCGGCGGCGGAAATGCCGTCGGTGGCGAGATAGCCCGCGGTCAGCCCTGCGGTCACCCGGTCGTTGCCGCCGGCGATGGCGGCATTGCCGTTGAACGTGCCGAACGACCCGCCCTCGGCATTGGCGCGGACATGCAGGCCCTGTTCGCCCTGCAGCGTGGTGACGTCGACCACCCCGCCGATCGCCTGGCTGCCCCAGATCACCGAATTGGGCCCGCGCAGCACCTCGACGCGCTCGACCGATCCGGCGAGCAGGCTGGCGAAATTGTAGGCGCCACCGGTCGCGGAGGGATCGCCGACGCGAATGCCGTCGATCAGCACCAGCGTCTGGTCGCTCTGCGCGCCGCGGATGCTGAGCGCGGTCGCGGTGCCGAGCCCGCCATTGCGGACGACGGTGACGCCGGGCGTGGTGGCGAGCAGGTCGGAGAGCGCGACGGTCTGGCGCTGCTCGATCTCCTCGCGGTCGATGGTGGTGATCGAGCGCCCGACCGTATCGGCGCGCTGGGCGACGCCGCTCGCCACGACGACGATGCGGTCGTCGTCGGGATCGGCATGGGCGGCCAGCGGCGCGAGCGCGGCGGTGGCGAACAGGGAAAGCTTGAAGAACTGCATATCAGACACCCGGATGGGGGAGCAGGCTGCTCCCGCATGGTTTGGTGTCGCTCACACGGGGATTTCAGCCCCGATCACCCGGTGCACCCCGCCCGCGTGAAGGAATCGACCGTAACGGGCAGGTCTCCTGGCTTCCGGGTCGTCGCAGGCGCGCCGCCTTCCCGGAAGCAATGCGGCTCCAGTGGCAGATTGGCGCGCCGGCTCACCGGCTACAGTTGCGGGGGCAGCGCCGGACTTTGCACCGACTTCCCTTTTCATCCCCCCATCGGCGGGAGGACACCCGTTACGCCGCTGCCTGTAGCGGCAAGCGGGGCAGGGCGGCAACCCGTCGCGAAATCACCACAATACGCCCGCCTTGTCGGGCGTGGCGGGTTCGGGGGCAGGGTCGCCGATCGATTGCAGCAGGTCGATCTCGATCGTGCGGCACATCGCGTTCAGCGGCAGATCGTGCACGGTGTTGGCGAACGGATCGACCAGATCGTCGCCGATCGCGAGCACCGCCAGGAACATCAGCCCGGCGATGGTCGACCCCAGCGGCGTCGCCACCCCCAGCGTCTCGACCAGCCCGATCGGCAGCAGCACGCAGAAGATGTGGGTGAAGGCGGTCGGCACGAAGCGGAATTGCATCGGCAGCGGCGTGTTCTTCAGCCGCTCCATGCCGCCCTGGGCATTGGCGATGTCGATCAGCACGCTTTCCATCGAATGCTGCTGCATCGACGTGATCCAGCCCTTCGAACGCGCAATCTCGATCCGCCGGCCGGTGCCGTCGACGATGCCGTTGGGGAT
This sequence comes from Sphingomonas sp. 22176, assembly GCF_052045505.1. Lineage (NCBI taxonomy): Bacteria > Pseudomonadati > Pseudomonadota > Alphaproteobacteria > Sphingomonadales > Sphingomonadaceae > Sphingomonas > Sphingomonas sp. 22176. The sequence continues at coordinate 1,327,533 of NZ_JBQEPL010000001.1, forward strand.
ATTGGTGCGGGCCAGCGCGAAATCCGCTTCGCCCCTGGAGAGGAAACGCAGCACTTCCTGGTCCGCCGACTGGCGGCGCAGCTGGCAGCGCAGCGCGTTCACATAGGCGATCTGGCGCAGCACGATGGTGCGCTTGAGGTCGACCGCCTCGCCTTCGGGCAGATAGTTGCGCGCCATCCGCGCCAGGTTGCGGCTGGCGTTGATCATCAGCCCCCATAGCCCGCGGCCTTCCCACCAGCGCTGATAGGCCGAGTTGGAGCGGAAGCCGAGGAACAGCGCCAGCACCGATCCGAACAGCGTCAGCGGCAGCGAGGGCGCGCGGAACGGCAGGACGTAATAGATGATGGTGACGATCACGTCCCAGAGGAACAGCAGCGCCAGCGGCGCCCAGATTTCGCGAAGGACCTGCTTGGCGCGCGGGGCGGTGGTGACGATCATGGGCGGACTCTACGCGCGAAAACGATTGTAGGTCCGGTCAGCCGTCGTTCCGGTCGGGCGCTGGGCTCGATGCGTGCGACATCGCCGCGGCGGTGCCGCTCGCCGGGCGCAGGTGGAACCATTCGGGGCGGTCGATCGCGATCAGGAAGGCCAGCGTGCCGAGCCCGAACAGCAGCAGCGCGATCGAGCTTCGCAGGCGTTCCATGCGGCGGGTTCGTTCATCCTGGTGCATCGTGGAAGTCCTCTTGCAGTGAGGTTCCCCACCTAAGGTGCGAATTTAACCGGCAAATGGATCAAAGGTAACGTAAGTTTGCGCACCGCACCAATCGCGCTGCGCTGCACCAATTCATCGACGAATTGCCGAAGCTGCAGAGCCACTGGGGCGGAGATTTCTAACTTATGATGCCAACTCAAATACATAAGGCGCTAGTTTCGGAACGCGGCCGGGGGCGGGGCGTTCGGTCCCGGAAACCCAGGAGGTCTGTATGATGAAGAAGCACCTGTTGATCCTTAGCGCCGCTCCGATTTTCGCGCTCGCTGCCTGCGGCGGCAACAGCAATGGCGGCACCGACGCCATGAACAGCGGCGACACCGTTACCAATGTTCCCGCCGGCGAGACGATGGGCGACAATATGGGCGCAATGAACGGCATGGACGGCAACGCCATGGCCGCGGCGCCGATGACCGGCCAGGACTTCGCCAACACGGTCGCGGCGAGCGACGCCTATGAGATCGCCGCCGGCAAGCTCGCGCAGCAGAAGGCGACGGCCAGCGACCTGAAGAGCTTCGGCAAGCAGATGGTGGAGGATCACACCAAGTCCACCGCGATGCTGAAGGCGGCGGCAGGCAAGGCCAGCCCGGCGATTACCCCTGCGCCAGCGATGACCGACGAGCAGCAGGCCAATCTGAAGACGCTCGAATCGGCGACCGGCTCCCAGTTCGACACGGCGTACAAGAGCCAGCAGGTCGCGGCGCACCAGAAGGCGCTCGCCGCGGTGCAGGCCTATGCCAACGCCGGCGACGTGGCGCAGCTGCGCGACTTTGCGAAGGATGCGGCGCCCGTGATCTCCAAGCACTACGACATGATCAAGGGCATGTGAGCGGCGGGGGAAGGGGCCTCAGGCCGCTTCCTCGCTCGCCTTGATCAGCACCGGCGGCGCGACCGTGGCGGTCGCGCCGCCGATATGCTTGAGCCGGCCGTCGATATGGCCGCCCTGTTCGACCATGATCGTCTCGTACTCGACGTCGCCGGTGATCCGCGCGGTGCGTTCGATGGTGAGCTGGCGGGCGCGCACCGATCCCTCGACCGATCCGGCGAGGCGGGCGTCCTCGGCTTCGACTCGGCCGAAAATTTGGCTTTCGGCACCCTGCACCAGGCTGCCGCAGCGGACATCGCCCTCGATTCGGCCGTCGATATGCAGGTCGGAGGTGGCGACGAGGTTGCCGGTGACGACGATGTCGGCGCCAAGCACCGAAAATTGTCCGCGCCGGGCATTGCTCTGTGCCGCGCTGGCCGAGGAGGTGTTGCGATCCTCCCGATTGCGGTTGCCGTTGAACATGCGCCACATCCCCATGTTGAACCTATTCGGCAAGCGGGCTAGCACAGCCGCCGCCGGCGAGCAGCCCCTGGAAAGGGTTAACGCCCAGGGCGTGGCGACCCGAGGGGGCGCGCTGTTGACCGGAAGGCCCCGCATCGATATAGGCCGCCCGGTTCCGGGTAGGGCGATTCCTGCCTTGGGTACAAAGAGCTGAACGTTGCTGGAGACGCAATCGCCCGGGGGGCTGAGGCCTTCGGGGCTTTTTCGTATTCTGTCCAACAGGGCTCCAGCAAAGTAACCATCTGAAAGGTGAAGGGCTTCATGCCGACGATTAACCAGCTGGTCCGCAAGGGCCGCGAACCGCAGAAGGCCAAGTCCAAGGTCCCTGCGATGGAACAGAACCCGCAGAAGCGCGGTGTCTGCACCCGCGTGTACACGACGACCCCGAAGAAGCCGAACTCGGCCCTTCGTAAGGTGGCCAAGGTCCGTCTGACCAACAGCCGCGAAGTCATCAGCTACATCCCGGGCGAAGGCCACAACCTGCAGGAGCACTCGGTCGTGCTCATCCGCGGTGGCCGTGTGCGCGATCTTCCCGGCGTCCGCTACCACGTCCTTCGCGGCGTGCTCGATACGCAGGGCGTCAAGGATCGTAAGCAGAGCCGTTCGAAGTACGGCGCGAAGCGTCCGAAGTAATCAGGCCATAGTAAGCCCCGGACGTGTTCCGGATCGGCTGAAGATCAGAAGGAATTATGTGAGATGGCACGTCGTCGTCGTCCCGAAAAGCGGGAAATCCTGCCCGATCCCGTCTACGGTGATCAGGTTCTGTCGAAGTTCATGAATTCGGTCATGCTGGACGGCAAGAAGGCCGTTGCAGAAGCGATCGTCTATGGTGCCCTGGAAACCGTCGAGCAGCGCGCCAAGCGCGAGCCGATCGGCGTCTTCCATGACGCGCTGAACAACGTGAAGCCCGGCATCGAAGTCCGCAGCCGCCGCGTCGGCGGTGCGACCTACCAGGTTCCGGTCGAAGTTCGTCCGGAGCGTGCGCAGGCGCTCGCGATCCGTTGGCTGATCACCTCGGCCCGCAACCGTAGCGAGCACACCATGGCCGCCCGTCTCTCGGGTGAGCTGATGGATGCGGCGAACAACCGCGGCAACGCGGTGAAGAAGCGCGAAGACACGCACCGCATGGCGGAAGCGAACCGCGCCTTCAGCCACTACCGCTGGTAACTTTCGTACCTACATATTGGGGAGCTGGACGGTCCGGCTCCCCAAATTTTCAAGGAAACCACGATCATGGCCCGCAGCCATCCGCTCGAGCGTTACCGCAACATCGGCATCATGGCCCATATCGACGCCGGTAAGACGACGACGACCGAGCGCATCCTTTATTACACCGGCAAGTCCTACAAGATCGGCGAAGTGCACGAAGGCACCGCGACGATGGATTGGATGGAGCAGGAGCAGGAGCGCGGGATCACGATCACGTCTGCTGCTACCACGTGCTTCTGGCGCGGCGAAGACGGCAAGGGCGAAGAGCACCGCATCAACATCATCGACACCCCCGGCCACGTCGACTTCACGATTGAAGTCGAGCGTTCGCTGCGCGTGCTCGACGGTGCGGTCGCATGCTTCGACGGCGTTGCCGGCGTTGAGCCGCAGTCGGAAACCGTGTGGCGTCAGGCCGACAAGTACGGCGTGCCGCGCATGTGCTTCGTCAACAAGCTCGACCGCACCGGTGCAGATTTCTATTTCTGCGTGAACTCGATCATCGACCGCCTCGGCGCGCGTCCGGCAGTGCTGTATCTTCCGATCGGCATCGAGGGCGGCTTCAAGGGTCTCGTCGACCTGGTCGAGAATCGCGCGATCATCTGGCTCGAAGAGAGCCTGGGTGCGAAGTTCGAATATCAGGAAATCCCGGCGGATCTCGCCGAGAAGGCCGCGAAGTATCGCAGCGAGCTGATCGAAATGGCCGTCGAACTCGACGACACGCTGATGGAAGCGTATCTCGAAGGCAACGAGCCCAGCGTCGCCGACCTCAAGCGCCTGATCCGCAAGGGCACGCTCGAGATGGCGTTCGTTCCGGTCGTGTGCGGTTCGGCGTTCAAGAACAAGGGCGTGCAGCCCCTGCTCGACTCGGTGATCGACTATCTGCCGAGCCCGCTCGACGTTCCGGCGATCAAGGGCGTGAAGCTCGACGGCGAGACGCCGGACGAGCGTCCGTCCTCGGACACGGAGCCGTTCGCGGCGCTGGCGTTCAAGATCATGAACGACCCGTTCGTCGGCACCCTGACCTTCGCGCGCATCTATTCGGGCAAGCTCGAAGCGGCCACCACCGTGATGAACTCGGTGAAGGACAAGAAGGAAAAGGTCGGTCGCATGCTGCTGATGCATGCGAACAGCCGTGAGGACATCCAGGAAGCCTATGCAGGCGACATCGTCGCACTCGCCGGCCTCAAGGATACCACGACCGGTGACACGCTCTGCGCGCAGAACGCCCCGATCATCCTTGAGCGGATGGAATTCCCCGAGCCCGTGATCGAGCTGTCGGTGGAGCCGAAGACCAAGGCGGACCAGGAAAAGATGGGCGTCGCGCTCAATCGTCTTGCCCGCGAGGACCCGTCGTTCCGCGTCTCGTCCGACTCGGAGAGCGGCCAGACCATCATCAAGGGCATGGGCGAGCTCCATCTCGAGATCCTGGTCGACCGCATGAAGCGCGAGTTCAAGGTCGAGGCCAATGTCGGCGCGCCGCAGGTGGCGTATCGCGAATATCTCGCGAAGCCGGTCGACATCGACTACACGCACAAGAAGCAGTCGGGCGGCACCGGCCAGTTCGGTCGCGTCAAGGTCAAGCTGACGCCGGGCGAGCGTGGTTCGGGCTTCGTCTTCAAGGACGAGATCAAGGGCGGTAACATTCCGAAGGAATATATCCCCGCGATCGAAAAGGGCTTCCGCGAGACGGCAGCTACGGGCTCGCTGGTCGGCTTCCCGATCATCGACTTCGAAGTGCTGCTGTATGACGGTGCGTACCACGACGTCGACTCGTCGGCGCTGGCGTTCGAAATCACCGCCCGTGCAGCGATGCGCGAAGCGGCGCAGAAGTCCGGCATCAAGCTGCTCGAGCCGATCATGAAGGTCGAAGTCGTCACCCCGGAAGACTATCTGGGCGACGTCATCGGCGATATGAACAGCCGTCGTGGCCAGATCCAGGGCACGGACACCCGCGGTAACGCGCAGGCCGTCACTGCCATGGTGCCGCTGGCGAACATGTTCGGTTACGTGAACGCGCTCCGCTCGTTCACCCAGGGCCGTGCACAGTACACGATGCAGTTCTCGCACTATGACGAAGTGCCCGCCAACGTCGCCGACGAAGTGAAGGCAAAGCTGGCGTAATCGGAAAACAGCCGCTATGGGGCCGCGTTCTCGCGAGTCCCCTGGCGGCACGGGAAATTGAATCAGAAGGTAGGAAGACAATGGCGAAGGCAAAGTTCGATCGGAGCAAACCGCACCTCAACATCGGCACCATCGGTCACGTCGACCATGGCAAGACGTCGCTGACGGCTGCGATCACGAAGATCCTGGCGGAGAACGTTGCGGGCAACGCAGCGGTCGATTTCGCGAATATCGACAAGGCTCCGGAAGAGCGCGAGCGCGGCATCACCATCTCGACCGCGCACGTCGAGTATGAGACGAACAGCCGTCACTACGCGCACGTCGATTGCCCGGGTCACGCCGACTACGTGAAGAACATGATCACCGGCGCAGCGCAGATGGACGGCGCGATCCTGGTGGTGGCAGCGACCGACGGTCCGATGCCGCAGACCAAGGAGCACATCCTGCTCGCCCGTCAGGTCGGCGTGCCGACCATGGTCGTGTTCCTCAACAAGGTCGACCTGGTTGACGACGAGGAAATCCTCGAGCTCGTCGAGATGGAAATCCGCGAAGAGCTGTCGCGTCGTGAGTTCGACGGCGACAACATTCCGATCATCCGTGGTTCGGCTACCGCCGCGCTCTCGGGTTCGGACGACAAGCTCGGCAAGGAAGCGATCCTGGCCCTCATGGCAGCAGTCGACGAGTCGATCCCGCAGCCGGAGCGTCCGCTCGACAAGCCGTTCATGATGCCGATCGAAGACGTGTTCTCGATCTCGGGTCGCGGCACCGTGGTGACCGGCCGCGTCGAAACCGGCATCATCAAGGTTGGTGAAGAAGTCGAGATCGTCGGCATTCACGACACCCGCAAGACCACCGTCACGGGCGTCGAAATGTTCCGCAAGCTGCTCGACCAGGGCCAGGCCGGCGACAACGTCGGTGCGCTGCTGCGCGGCGTCGCTCGCGACGAAGTGGAGCGTGGTCAGGTTCTGGCGAAGCCGGGCTCGATCAAGCCGCACACCGAGTTCAAGTCGGAAGTGTACGTCCTGTCGAAGGACGAGGGTGGCCGTCACACGCCGTTCTTCGCGAACTATCGTCCGCAGTTCTACTTCCGTACCACGGACGTGACCGGCACCGTCGAGCTGCCCGAGGGCACCGAGATGGTGATGCCGGGCGACAACATCGCCCTGGGCATCAAGCTGATCGCTCCGATCGCTATGGACGTCGGCCAGCGCTTCACCATCCGTGAGGGCGGTCGTACCGTCGGCGCGGGCGTGGTTGCCTCGATCGACAAGTAAGCATTTGCCGGCCTTGGCCGGCAGGTGATGAAAAAAGGTTCCGCCCGGCACTCAAAAATGAGTGCCGGGCGGTTGCCTTTTTATGGAAGGGTCGTTATTGGCGCGCCCTTCGGTTTTAGAGTTCAACAGCAAGAGGCGGCCATCCAGCCGCCGTTCCGGATCAACCGGCGCCTCCCACATCGCTCTCGCAGCGGACGGGGCAGGGGTCGGGGCTTTCTCCGGAGTGGCATCGGGTGCGTTGCCCCGCTCTTTCGCATCGGTAGGACCATGGAAACGCAGAATATCCGCATTCGCCTCAAGGCGTTCGATCACCGCGTGCTCGATCAGGCTGCCGGCGACATTGCCGACACCGCCCGCCGTACCGGCGCGCTCATCCGTGGCCCCATCCCGCTCCCGACTCACATCGACAAGTTCACGGTCAACCGTGGCCCGCACATCGATAAGAAGTCGCGCGAGCAGTTCGAGACCCGCACCTACAAGCGCATGCTCGACATCGTTCAGCCGACCCCGCAGACCGTGGACGCGCTCATGAAGCTCGACCTCGCCGCCGGCGTCGACGTCGAAATCAAGCTGGCCTGAGCCGGCTTCAGCCCCCGCGCTTCGCGGGGGCTTTTGGCGTTCACCCTTTAATGCGGTGGACATGGAAGCGTAGCTGACGTAAAGGCGCCGCTTCCTCGAGATTCGCGGCTCCGCATGCGGAGTCGTCATCCTCCTCGACCGGATCGTTCCCCGATCCAACGCAAGGAGTGGCGGGCCGACCAGGCTCGCAGCGACAAGGGATACCGCCGGCGGCTTTCGAGTGGCCGGGCCTGCGTCCCCCGTCTCTTCCATCGCAAGATGGAGGTTCAGCCCGGACGGGGGCTTCGCAGTAAAACAATTCAGGGTTGAACACGCACCCGCGGGAATGGTCCCGGGGGTGCCTCTGTAATAGGAGCAACAGGCCGATGCGCACTGGCGTTATCGCGAAGAAGATGGGGATGACCCGCCTGTTCCAGGACGACGGCCGGCACGTGCCGGTGACCGTTCTGGCACTGGAAGGCGTCCAGGTGGTGGCACAGCGCACCACCGACAAGGATGGCTATGTGGCCGTTCAGGTCGGCGCCGGTACGGCGAAGGCTAAGAACGTCGCCAAGCCGCAGCGCGGCCACTTCGGCAAGGCCGAAGTCGAGCCGAAGGCGATCCTCTGCGAATTCCGCGTCGAGGAAGATGGTCTGCTGGACGTGGGCGCCGAAATCTCGGCCGACCATTTCGTCGCAGGCCAGCTGGTCGACGTGTCGGGCCGTACCCAGGGTAAGGGTTTTGCCGGCGCCATGAAGCGTTGGGGCTTCGGCGGTCTGCGCGCCACCCACGGCGTTTCCGTCTCGCACCGTTCGCACGGTTCGACCGGTAACCGCCAGGATCCGGGTCGCGTCTTCAAGAACAAGAAGATGGCCGGTCACATGGGCGACCGCAATCGCACCCAGCAGAATCTGGAAGTGGTCGGCACCGACGCCGAGCGCGGCCTGATCTTCGTCAAGGGTTCGGTTCCGGGCTCGAAGGGTGGCTGGCTGATCGTGAAGGACGCCGTCAAGGTCGCCCGTCACGCCGAAGCGCCGTACCCCGCCGGTCTGAAGACCGTCGCGAACAGCAACGAGGCTCCCGCCGAAGCGCCCGCAGTGGCGGCTCCGGAAGCCACCGAAGGCCAGGAGGGCTAAGTGAAGGTCAAGGTTCAAACCCTCGACGCCGCCGAGAAGGGCGATATCGAGCTCAACGACGAGATCTTCGGTCTCGATCCGCGCGCCGACATCCTGCACCGCGTCGTCACCTGGCAGCTCGAGAAGCGTCGCGGCACCGCCCGTGGCACCCGCGAGCGTTCGGACGTTGCGCGTACGGGCAAGAAGTGGGGCCGCCAGAAGGGCGGTGGTACCGCTCGTCACGGCGATCGCCGCGCGCCGGTGTTCATCGGCGGTGGTAAGGCGCACGGCGCCCGCGTTCGCGACTTCAATCCGTCGCTGAACAAGAAGATCCGCACGCTGGGCCTGAAGATGGCGCTGTCGAGCCACGCCAAGGCTGGTTCGCTGATCGTCATGGACAGCCTGGTCGTCGAGAACGGCAAGACCAAGGTGCTCGTGGGCAACCTGGAAAAGCTGGGCTTCGGCAAGAAGGCGCTGGTGATCGATGGCGATACCGTCGAGACCACGTTCGCGCTGGCGGCAGGCAACCTGCACCAGGTCAACGTGCTGCCGGCGATCGGTGCCAACGTCTACGACATCCTGAAGAGCGACACGCTGGTCCTGACCCGCGCTGCCGTCGAGAAGCTGGAGGCGCGCTTCAATGGCTAAGCAGTCCAAGCCGGTCGACATCCGTCACTACGACGTGGTGCTCGCCCCGCACATCACCGAAAAGTCGACGCTCGTCTCCGAGGCGAACGCCGTGGTCTTCAAGGTCGCCAACGACGCGACCAAGCCGGAGATCAAGGCTGCCGTCGAGGCGCTGTTCAACGTCAAGGTCACCGGCGTGAACACCCTCGTCCAGAAGGGCAAGACCAAGAAGTGGAAGGGCGCGCCCTACCGCCGTTCGGACTTTAAGAAAGCGGTCGTGACGCTCGCCCAGGGCGAACAGATCGACGTGACCACGGGGATCTGAGACCATGGCGCTCAAGAACTATAATCCGACGTCGCCGGGCGTCCGCGGGCTGATCCTGATCGACCGCTCGCAGCTCTTCAAGGGTCGCCCCGTCAAGGCGCTGACCGAAGGCAAGACCAAGACCGGCGGCCGCAACAACAAGGGCCATGTCACTTCGCGTGGCATCGGCGGCGGTCACAAGCAGCGCTATCGCATCGTCGATTTCAAGCGCCGCCTGTGGGACGTCGAAGGCACCGTCGAGCGGATCGAGTATGACCCGAACCGCACCGCCTTCATCGCGCTGATCAACTACGGCGCCGACGAAGCCGGCAAGGATCGCGTTGCCTACATCATCGCGCCACAGCGTCTCGCTGTCGGCGACAAGGTGATCGCAGGCAAGAAGACCGACGTGAAGCCGGGCAACGCCATGGAGCTGGGCCAGATCCCGGTCGGCACCATCGTCCACAATGTGGAGATGAAGCCGGGCAAGGGCGGTCAGATCGCCCGCTCTGCCGGTGCCTACGTCCAGGTCGTCGGTCGTGACCGTGGCATGGTGATCGTGCGTCTGAGCTCGGGTGAGCAGCGCTACATCCACGCCGCCTGCATGGCGACGGTGGGTGCGGTGTCGAACCCCGACAACCAGAACCAGAACTTCGGTAAGGCCGGTCGTAGCCGCTGGCAGGGTTCGCGTCCGCTTACCCGCGGTGTCGCGAAGAACCCGGTCGACCACCCGCATGGCGGTGGTGAAGGCCGTACCTCGGGCGGCCGTCACCCGGTCACCCCGTGGGGCAAGCCGACCAAGGGTGCGCGCACCCGCCACAACAAGGCGACGGACAAGATGATCATCCGTTCGCGTCACGCGAAGAAGAAGGGCTGATAGATGGCTCGCTCCGTATGGAAGGGTCCGTTCGTGGACCTGCATCTGCTCAAGAAGGCAGAAACCGCTCAGGACGCCGGCACCCGCGCTGGTCCGATCAAGACCTGGTCGCGTCGTTCGACGATCCTGCCGCAGTTCGTTGGTCTGACGTTTAACGTCTACAACGGCCGCAAGTTCGTCCCGGTCTCGGTCAACGAGGACATGGTCGGCATGAAGCTCGGCGAGTTCGCGCCGACCCGTTTCTTCCCCGGCCACGCCGCGGACAAGAAGGGTAAGCGCTAATGAGCAAGCAGGCAGCCCCCCGCAAGGTCGGCGACAAGGAAGCCCTTGCCGTCGCCACCCAGATCCGTGGCTCGGCGCAGAAGCTGAACCTGGTCGCTGGCCTCATCCGTGGCCGCACCGCGGCTGAAGCGATGAACATCCTCGCCTTCTCCAAGAAGGCGATGGCGGTCGACGCGCGCAAGGTTCTGGCCTCGGCCATCGCCAATGCCGAGAACAACCACAACCTCGACGTCGACGCGCTCGTCGTCGCCGAGGCGTCGGTCGGCAAGTCGATCACGATGAAGCGCTTCGCGACGCGCGGCCGTGGCAAGTCCACCCGCATCCTGAAGCCGTTCAGCCGTCTGCGCATCGTCGTGCGCGAGCAGGAAGAAGCATAATGGGTCAGAAGAGCAATCCCATCGGTCTGCGCCTGCAGATCAACCGCACCTGGGACAGCCGCTGGTTCGCGGAAGGCGCCGATTACGGTCGGCTCCTTCTCGAGGACCTCAAGATCCGCAAGTTCATCGTCAAGACGCTGCCCCAGGCCGCGATCTCGAAGGTGGTCATCGAGCGTCCGGCCAAGCTGTGCCGCATCTCGATCTTCGCGGCACGCCCCGGCGTGATCATCGGCAAGAAGGGCGCGGACATCGAGAAGCTTCGCAAGAAGCTGGGCGAGATGACCTCGTCGGACGTGTCGCTGAACATCGTCGAGATCCGTAAGCCGGAAGTCGATGCGAAGCTCGTCGCGCAGGGCGTGGCGGACCAGCTGGAGCGCCGTATCGCGTTCCGTCGTGCGATGAAGCGCGCGGTGCAGTCGGCACTCCGTCTCGGCGCCGAAGGCATTCGTATCACCTGCGCCGGCCGTCTGGGTGGCGCGGAAATCGCCCGCACCGAATGGTATCGCGAAGGCCGCGTTCCGCTGCACACGCTGCGCGCGAACGTCGACTATGCCGAGGCCGAAGCCCACACCGCCTATGGCGTGTGCGGCGTGAAGGTCTGGATCTTCAAGGGCGAAATCCTCGGTCATGATCCGATGGCGCAGGACCGGCTGAACCTCGAGGCACAGACCTCGGGCGTGCGCCCGTCGCGCGACGATCATCGCCGCTAAGGACTAGGACAGAACAATGCTGCAACCGAAGCGCACCAAGTTCCGTAAGGCCTTCAAGGGCCGTATCCATGGCGAAGCCAAGGGTGGTACGGCGCTCAACTTCGGCTCCTATGGCCTGAAGGCGATGGAGCCCGAGCGGATCACCGCGCGCCAGATCGAGGCGGCTCGCCGCGCGATCACGCGTCACATCAAGCGTCAGGGTCGTCTCTGGATCCGCATCTTCCCGGATGTTCCGGTTTCGTCGAAGCCCGCCGAAGTCCGCATGGGCTCGGGTAAGGGTTCGCCGGAGTTCTGGGTCGCCCGCGTCAAGCCGGGCCGCATCCTGTTCGAGCTGGACGGCGTTCCCGGCCCGCTCGCAGCGGAAGCGTTCGAGCGCGCTGCGATGAAGCTGCCGATCAAGACCAAGGTCGTCGCTCGCCTCGGCGACACGACGCACCTGGAGGGCTGATAGAAATGACCAAGGCAACCGACTTTCGGGCCAACACCGACGACCAGCTCGCCGAGCAGCTGGGCAACCTGAAGCGCGAGCAGTTCAACCTGCGCTTCCAGGCTGCCACCAGCCAGCTCGAGAAGCCGACCCGCGTGCGGGAAGTGCGTCGCGACATCGCCCGTATCAAGACGCTGCAGAACGAGCGCTCGCGCTCGACTGCCAAGTAAGAGGACCGAGACCATGCCGAAGCGCGTGCTGACCGGAAATGTCGTCTCGGACAAGGGCGACAAGACCGTGGTGGTTCTGGTGGAGCGTAAGGTGAAGCACCCGCTCTACGGGAAGATCATCCGCCGCTCGAAGAAGTACCACGCCCATGACGAGGCGAATGAGTACAAGGCCGGCGAGACCGTGCGCATCGAAGAGACTGCGCCGATCTCCAAGCTGAAGACCTGGAAGGTGATCGGGCGGGTTGATACCCACGCGACGCCGAACACGGTCGACGCATAATCGTCATCTCCGCTCTTGCGGAGAACTCAAGTTGCGGTCATAGGCCGCCGCTTTGGTGCCCCGGCCGTGAGGCCGGGGTGACGCATTAGAAACGGAACCACCGGGCTCGTCCCGGCAGGCCAAACGAGAAGGAACCGGATCGATGATCCAGATGCAGTCCAATCTCGACGTCGCTGACAACAGCGGCGCGAAGCGGGTGCAGTGCATCAAGGTGCTGGGCGGGTCGAAGCGTCGCTTCGCCGGCGTGGGCGACGTCATTGTCGTCAGCATCAAGGAAGCCGCCCCCCGCGGCAAGGTTAAGAAGGGCGACGTCCACCGCGCGGTTATCGTCCGCACGGCGAAGGACATCCGCCGCACCGACGGCTCGGTGATCCGTTTCGACGGTAACGCAGCCGTGCTGGTCAACAAGAACGAGGAGCCGATCGGCACCCGTATCTTTGGCCCGGTGGTCCGCGAGCTCCGCTCGAAGGGCTTCATGAAGATCATTTCGCTCGCCCCCGAGGTGCTGTGATGGCTGCTGCCAAGATCAAGAAGGGCGACAAGGTCGTGATCCTGTCCGGCAAGGACAAGGGCAAGACCGGTGAAGTCGTCAAGTCGCTGCCGAAGGACGACAAGGTCGTCGTTTCCGGCGTGAACATCGCCGTGCGCCACAAGAAGCCGACCCAAGGCGAGCCCCAGGGTGGCCTGGTGCGCATCGAAGCGCCGCTGCATGTCTCGAAGGTCGCGCACGTGACTGCCGACGGCAAGGCAACGCGCGTCCGCTTCGAAACCCGCGACGGCAAGAAGGTTCGCGTCGCCGTCAAGACCGGGGAGGTCATCAATGGCTGATACCTACGTGCCCCGCCTGCGTAAGCTCTATGACGAGCAGATCGTAAAGGCGATGACCGAGAAGTTCGGCTACAAGAACGTCATGGAAATTCCGCGCATCGAAAAGATCGTGCTGAACATGGGCGTTGGCGAAGCCACCCAGGACAAGAAGAAGGTCGAGCAGGCCGCTTCTGAAATGGAACTGATCGCCGGCCAGAAGCCGGTCGTGACCAAGGCGAAGAAGTCGATCGCGCAGTTCAAGCTGCGTGAGGGCATGCCGATCGGTGCGAAGGTTACCCTTCGTCGTGAGCGCATGTACGAGTTCCTCGATCGTTTCATCACGATCGCACTCCCGCGCGTCCGCGATTTTCGCGGCCTGAACCCGAAGTCGTTCGACGGTCGTGGCAACTATGCCTGCGGCCTGAAGGAACAGCTCGTGTTCCCCGAAATCAACTATGACCGCATCGACAAGGTGCGCGGCATGGACGTGATCGTTACCACTTCCGCCAAGACGGATGACGAGGCTCGCGAGCTTCTCCGTCTCTTCGGTTTCCCGTTCCCGCAGGCGGACGGCGAAACGAAGCAGGCGGCGTAAGGAAGGAAGAACTTAAGTCATGGCGAAACTGAGTTCGATCAACAAGAACGAGCGTCGCAAGCAGCTGGTGAAGAAGTACGCCGGCAAGTACGCGAAGCTCAAGGCGATTGCGAACGACGAAAGCCTGGATGAGACCGAGCGTCTCATCGCACGGCTCAAGATGGCCGAGATTCCCCGCAACGGGAACCCGACCCGCATTCGCAACCGGTGTGAGCTGACGGGTCGTCCCCGCGCTTATTACCGCAAGTTCCGTCTCGCACGTGTCATGCTGCGCGATCTGGCCAACAAGGGCCTGATCCCGGGTGTCACGAAGTCGAGCTGGTAAAGGACACGCAAGATGGCAGTGACCGATCCCCTGGGTGACATGCTCACCCGCATCCGCAACGGTCAGCGCGCGCGCAAGGACTCTGTCCTCACGCCGGCGTCGAAGTTGCGTGTCCGTGTCCTCGACGTGCTTCAGCGCGAGGGCTATATCCGTGGCTACAGCGAAGAGCAGATGGGCCCCGCGGCCGGCATCCGCATCGAGCTGAAGTATTTCGAGGGTCAGCCGGCGATCAAGCACGTCGCGCGCATCTCGAAGCCGGGCCGCCGTGTCTATTCGGGTTCGCAGGAGCTTCCGCGCGTCCGTAACGGTCTCGGCATCACGATCGTCTCGACGCCTCGCGGCGTTCTGTCCGACGCCGAAGCGCGCGAACAGAATGTCGGCGGCGAAGTGCTCGCGGAGGTGTTCTGATGAGCCGCATCGGTAAGAAGCCGGTTCCCGTCCCCGCGGGCGTGACCGCGCAGGTCGAAGGCGGGCAGATCTCGGTGAAGGGTCCCAAGGGGACCCTCACCATGCCGCTCGCGGACGACATCAAGTACGAAGTGACCGACGGCGGCATCTCGGTGCAGCCGGCGAACGAGACCAAGCGCGCACGTGCCTTCTGGGGCATGCAGCGTACCCTGGTGCAGAACCTCGTCACCGGCGTGACCACCGGCTTCACCAAGAAGCTGCTGATCACCGGCGTGGGCTACCGCGCTGCTTCGCAGGGCAAGGTCCTGAAGCTGCAGCTCGGCTATTCGCACGACGTCAACTTCGACATCCCGGAAGGGATCGAGATCAAGACGCCGGATCAGACCACGGTCGAGATCTCGGGCATCGACAAGCAGAAGGTCGGCCAGGTGGCCGCGGAAATCCGCCGTTGGCGCAAGCCGGAGCCCTATAAGGGCAAGGGCATCAAGTACGATGGCGAATTCATCTTCCGCAAGGAAGGGAAGAAGAAGTGATCAGCACCAAGGGTCTTTCGCTTTTCGAAAAGCGTCGTCGCCGCAACCGTACCGCGCTTCGTGCGCGGGCCGGTGGCCGTCCTCGTCTGTCGATCCATCGCTCGGGCAAGCACATCTATGCCCAGGTGATCGACGACGCCGCAGGTCGCACCGTCGCCTCGGCTTCCACGCTCGAGAAGGACGTGCGTGGCCAGACCGGCGCCACGATCGCCGCGGCACAGGAAGTGGGCAAGCGCGTTGCCGAGGCCGCCAAGGCCGCAGGCATCACCCAGGTCGTCTTCGACCGCGGTGGCTTCCTCTACCATGGTCGCGTCAAGGCGCTGGCGGATGCCGCGCGTGAGAGCGGATTGGAGTTCTAACGATGGCCGATGAAATCAACACGACCGAAGCACCGGTCGAGGCGCAGGACGCCGGCCAGGCGGCACCCGACCAGCAGCAGCAGGGTCGTGGTTCGCGTGGCGGCCGTGGCCGTGGCGCTCCGGGCGGCGGCGGTGACAACCGCGGCCGTGGCGGTCGCGACGGCAACCGTGGTCGCCGTGACGATCGTCGCGGTGGTCCGCAGGACGACGGTGGTGAGGAGCTGATCGAAAAGCTCGTCCACATCAACCGCGTCTCGAAGACGGTGAAGGGCGGTAAGCGCTTCGGCTTCGCAGCGCTCGTCGTCGTCGGCGACGGCAAGGGCCGTGTCGGCTTCGGTCATGGCAAGGCGCGCGAAGTGCCGGAAGCCATCTCGAAGGCGACCGCTTCGGCGAAGAAGGCGATGATCCGCGTTCCGCTGAAGGAAGGCCGCACGCTGCACCACGACGGCAACGGCCACTTCGGCGCAGGCCGCGTGACCGTCCGTTCGGCGCCCCAGGGTACCGGCATCATCGCCGGCGGCCCGATGCGCGCGATCTTCGAATCGCTGGGCGTGGCCGACGTGGTGACCAAGTCGGTCGGCACTTCGAACCCGTACAACATGATCCGCGCCACGTTCGAGGCACTGGGTGAGCAGACTTCGCCGAAGTCGGTTGCGCAGCGCCGTGGCAAGAAGATCGCCGACCTGCTCGGCCGCGGTGGTTCGCAGACCGCCGAGGCGGACGCTGCGGCCGTTACGGAGTAATCGATCATGGCGAAGATCAAGATCAAGCAGATCGGCTCGCCGATCCGCCGCACCAAGGATCAGCGCGCAACGCTGATCGGCCTTGGCCTCAACAAGATGCACAAGGTTTCGGAGCTGGAAGACAGCCCCGAGGTCCGCGGCATGATCCGCAAGCTGCCGCACATGGTGGAAGTGATCGAGGGCTGAGCTTTCGGTTTGCTGACACAGCGACATTGGAAAAGGGCGGTGGGCAACCACCGCCCTTTTTCGTTTGCTTGCGGGCTTCTCCATAACCGTGCGACTTGCGAACTGAGCTGTCGAGTAGGATTGAGCGGTTGCGCGGATGGGATTACAGATAATGAATGCCTGACCCGAAGCGGCATCACTATCTGCCGGAATTTTATCAGAAATCTTGGATGGGGCCAGATAACAAAGTTACGGTCTTCCGCCGCGCCTATTCTGGAAAGCTTGATCCGCAGCGGAAAGCGCGGAAAGCAGTAGGTTGGGAACAAGATCTATACGCGGACTTAAATGAGGTTGACCCCGCACGGCGACAGCAGGTCGAGCGTGTGTTTATGAAGAAGGTTGACGATCTCGCGGCGGACGCGCTGTTTGAGATGCTCGCAACCGGGGCGCCGCCCATCCTTCAGGAAAGGGCGAATGGGTGGGCGAGGTTTCTAATGTCGCTCCTGCACCGTCATCCAACCCGAATTGCCGCTCTCAGGGCGATGGTCGACCTGCGGTCAGGTGAGGTGATGGCGAGATTCCAACAGAATTACGCTGATCTTAGGGAGGAGGGAGATCCCGAGACATTCGAAGAGTACGTAGTTAAGTCGTCAGGCCGCCTAGCAAGCGGGATGTTCGCGCAGTTCCTTCCGATGATCGTTGACTCGGAGCGGATTGGAAATGCGCTTCTGGATATGACTTGGACTGTGGGTGTTTATCGGGGTGCTAGATTCCGTTTCTTGACTAGCGATCGACCGCTGATGACTAGCGACGGCCTGGGTCATGGCGAGAGCTTTCTCATTCTACCGATTTCGCCGATTTCCTACTTTCTGGCTGCAAAAAGTAAGGGAATAGTCTCGACATTCAAATCCGCGCATCCTGAAAGCGTGATCAAAGCCGTGAATCACGCTGTCTGTATTCAGGCCGAGCATTTTGTCCTCGCCAGCAGCGAGGCGCAGGCGAGGTTTGTCGATAATAGGCTCGGTTTGGCTCAGCGGCACAAGATTGTCAGGGACGATAGGGGGCAGATATTTTGGAGTGATCCCCGGCCGTTCATCTCGTAGCAGTGAGGCGCTTCGCCTTTTGGCTGGGCTGGATAGCCGTCTCGTGCCCTCAAACAAGAGTCGACATTCCCCCCGCTCGCCGCTATGAGCCCGCGCTTCCCATCAACGCGCGACAAAAGCGAAAGCGAGTGCACACATCATGAAGCTGAACGAACTCAACGACAACCAGGGCGCCCGTCATCGCCGTATGCGCATCGGCCGTGGTATCGGTTCGGGCAAGGGCAAGACCGGCGGCCGCGGCGTCAAGGGTCAGAAGAGCCGCGAAGGCGTCTCGATCAAGGGCTTCGAAGGCGGCCAGATGCCGCTTCACATGCGTCTGCCGAAGCGTGGCTTCAACAACATCTTCGCCAAGGACTATGCCGAGGTGAACCTGGGCGAGATCCAGAAGGCTGTTGACGCCGGCAAGCTGACCGCGACCGACATCGATCACGCCGCGCTGAAGGCCGCTGGCCTCGCCCGTGGTGGCAAGGACGGCGTCCGTCTGCTCGGCAAGGGCGAACTGACCGCCAAGCTGAACTTCACCGTCGCCGGCGTCTCCGCCGGTGCGCGTGAGGCGGTCGAGAAGGCCGGTGGCTCGGTCACCGTGCCGGAGATCGTTCCGGCCGCCGACAAGCACAAGGCGAAGCACCGCACGGCCCAGGCCGCTGCCAAGGCCGCCAAGCAGGGCTGACGAAATGCGAAGGCGGGGCCCATGGCTCCGCCTTCCTTCGTGCTGGGCTTGGTGTGCGCGTCGCGAGCGACGCTTTTCCCAACGCTCGTCATCCCGGCGAAAGCCGGGATCCATTCGCCACTCCGTCATGGCAAGCACCGCACCGGTGACCCCAATGGATTCCGGCTTTCGCCGGAATGACGGCGGTTCGGGCGAAGGATGGGGCAACGGCCCGGTTTCTTTCCGTGCCCGCAGCCATTAGACAAGCCGCGCACAACCCCTATATGCGACTCCGCAGGGCGGGGGAGCGCCCGTCACTTATCCGGGACGAAGATACGAAATGGCATCCGCAGCCGACCAGCTGGCCTCCAGCATCAATCTGGCGAAGTTCAGCAAGGCCACCGACCTCAAGAAGCGCCTGTGGTTCACCCTCGGCGCGCTGATCGTCTTCCGCATGCTGAGCTATGTGCCGCTGCCGGGTATCGACCCGACGGCGCTCGGCCTGCTCGCGCAGCAGACGCAGGGCGGCGTGCTCGACTTCTTCAACAACTTCACCGGCGGCGCGCTGTCGCGCATGTCGATCGTGGCGATGGGCGTGATGCCCTACATCACCGCGTCGATCGTCGTGCAGCTGGCGACCTCGCTGTCGCCGCAGCTCAACGCGATCAAGAAGGAAGGCGAGAGCGGCCGCAAGCGGCTGAACCAGTACACCCGCTACGGGACCGTGCTGCTCACCTGCGTGCAGGGCTATTTCCTGGTGCAGGGCCTCGAGGCCGCCGGCGCCGCCAAGGGCCTGAGCCCGGTGGTCGAGCCCGGCCTGGCCTTCACCCTCACCGCGGTGGTCAGCCTCGTCGGCGGCACCATGTTCCTGATGTGGATCGGTGAGCAGATTACCAGCCGCGGCATCGGCAACGGCATCTCGCTGATCATCATGGCCGGCATCGTCGCCCGCCTGCCGGTCACGCTGGTCCAGCTGTTCGAGAGCGGCCGTTCGGGCTCGATCGATCCGCTGCGCCTGATCTTCGTGATCGTCGGCGTCGCGATCCTCGTGCTGTTCATCTGCTTCATGGAGCGCGCCCAGCGCCGCATCCTGATCCA
This sequence comes from Sphingomonas sp. 22176, assembly GCF_052045505.1. Lineage (NCBI taxonomy): Bacteria > Pseudomonadati > Pseudomonadota > Alphaproteobacteria > Sphingomonadales > Sphingomonadaceae > Sphingomonas > Sphingomonas sp. 22176. Next base: position 1,346,745 of record NZ_JBQEPL010000001.1, read on the forward strand.
GTATCCGAAGCGCCAGACCGCGCGCGGCGTCCAGGCTGAGCGCAGCCATCTGCCGCTCAAGCTCAACACTGCCGGCGTGATCCCTCCGATCTTCGCCTCGTCGCTGCTGCTGCTGCCGCTGACGATCACCCAGTTCGCCGGCCAGAACGCGGGCGATGGCTGGTGGGGCGACCTGATCAGCAACCTCAACATCTGGCTGCGCCACGGTTCGCCGATCTACATGTCGCTCTATGCGGCGGGCATCATCTTCTTCTCGTTCTTCTACACCGCGGTTGTCTTCAACCCGGAGGAAACCGCGGACAATCTGAAGCGCTATGGCGGCTTCGTCCCCGGCATCCGCCCGGGCAAGAACACCGAGCTGTATTTCGACTATGTGCTGACCCGCATCACCGTGATCGGTGCAGCCTATCTGACCATCATCTGCCTGGTCCCGGAATGGGCGTTCTCCGCGATGAGCATCCCGTTCCTGATGGGCGGCACTAGCCTTCTCATCGTGGTCAACGTAACCATGGACACGGTGACGCAGATCCAGTCGCACCTGCTGGCCCACCAGTATGGCGATCTGATCAAGAAGGCGAAGCTGAAGGGCGGCCGCGCGCGCTGATCGGCGCGGCGGCACTAGGGGAGGTACCTGTTGAATATCATCCTGTTGGGTCCGCCGGGGGCCGGTAAGGGCACCCAGGCGAAGCGTCTCGAGACCGAGCGCGGCATGGTGCAGCTGTCCACGGGCGACATGCTGCGCGCCGCGGTGAAGGCGGGGACGCCTACGGGCCTGAAGGCCAAGGCAGTGATGGAGGCGGGCGAGCTCGTCTCCGACGCAATCGTTTCGGGCATCATCGGCGAGCGGCTGGACATGGCCGACACCGAGAAGGGCGCGATCTTCGACGGCTATCCGCGCACCTATGCGCAGGCCGAATCGCTCGACGAACTGCTCAGCGCGCGGGGCCGCAAGCTCGATTATGTGATCGAGCTGCTGGTCAACGAAGAGGCGCTGGTCGACCGCGTCGAGGGCCGCTTCACCTGCGCCAAGTGCGGTGAGGGCTATCACGACAAGTACAAGCTGCCCAAGACGGACGGCGTGTGCGACGTGTGCGGCTCGACCGAGTTCAAGCGCCGCCCCGATGACAATGCCGAGACGGTGCGCACCCGCATGGCGGAATACCGCGCCAAGACGGCGCCGATCCTGCCCTTCTACGAGGAGAAAGGGCTGGTCCGGCGAGTCGACGGCATGGCCGATATCGACGAAGTCACCCGGCAGATCGCCGCGGTGCTCGACGGGCAAGGATAACGGGAAGGGCGGGGGAAACCCCGCCCTCTTTGATTCTGGGCGGGTGTCGATGGACGCCGTTGCTGCGCCTCCACCACGCGCGCAGGCGGCCGTTGCACCGGGCATTCCTGTGCCGCATATGCTATCCGCATCTCCTGGGAGGTGTGCCCGGTGTTCAGTGACCTGCTCAGCTATGCCGCAGTGATTGGCGGCGTAATCATTACGATCTTGATCGTGATGCGCGCGCCGCATCTGCCGTCCTTGGCCCGACAGGCGCTCGTCGGGTCGGCATTCGGCCTGTTCTTGGCAAGTCGATATGTGAGCGTCGATCACTCCGTCCACGCCGCCATTTTCGCCGTTGGTGTGGCGGGAATGATGGTGCTGGTGGCGGTGCGGCATCTGCGAGCGTTTCCGCCAGCCACCTAGCAACGCGACGGCCACGTTCTGCACTATGGGTACGGCTTCGGAGGGCGGTCTTTCGGACAGCTGGCAGCGGCGCAGAGGCAGCCGCTAACCTAAATCAGACCAGCCGCGGATATTTCAAACCTTTGCGCAGTTGGGCCCGCACGATCTTTGGAGGTGGTGCGGATGGCGACGGCAATGGCAGCTTCACCCGACGCCCCACGGGACGACGATCGCAGGCGCGCCACCCGCGCGCTCAAGGCGCTCAACTTCTTCATGGCGGACATGCAGGCGGGCATCGGGCCCTTTCTCGGCGTGTTCCTGCAGCAGCGGGGCTGGACCGCCGGGCCGATCGGCACGGTGATGACCGTGGGCGGCGTCGCCGGCATGGCGATGACGGTGCCCGCCGGCGCCTTCATCGATCATACCGAGAAGAAGCGGCTGGTGGTGATCGTCACCGGCATCTGCACGGTGCTCGCCTCGTTCCTGATCCTGCTGTCCCAGGCCGGTTGGGTGGTGACGGTGAGCCAGGTGGCGACCGCCATTGCCGGCGCGGCGATCGGCCCGGCAGTGGCCGGCATGACGCTGGGCGTGGTGCGGCAGGCGGGATTCAACGCGCAGAACGGCCACAACCAGGCGTGGAACCATGCCGGCAACATGGTCGGCGCAGGGCTGTCCGGATGGCTGGGCTGGAAGTTCGGCATGCCGGCGATCTTCTACCTGGCGGCGGTGTTCGGCGCGTTGGCGATCGCCTCGGTGCTGATGATCCCCGAGCGGGCGATCGACCATGCCGCGGCCCGCGGGCTCGAATCGCGCGAGGACGCGGATCAGGAAGACGGGGAGGCAGAGGGGCAGGCAGGCGGGCAGGCCGAAGGCTTCGCCGCGCTGCTGCATACCAAGCCGCTGTTGATCCTTGCGGCGGCGCTCGCCTGCTTCCACCTCGGCAACGGGGCGATGCTGCCGCTCTATGGCCTGGCGGTCGTCGGGGCGGGCAAGGGGGATGCGGCGCTGTTCACCGCGACCACGGTGGTGGTGGCGCAGGCGGTGATGATCCTCGCGTCGCTGCTCGCGATGCGGATGGCGGCGGGGCGGGGCTATTGGCTCGTGCTGCTGATCTCCTTCGCGTCGCTGCCGCTGCGCGGGCTGTTGGCCGGCAGCTTCATCGAACATTGGGGTGTCTGGCCGGTGCAGGCACTGGACGGCATCGGCGCCGGGCTGCAGAGCGTGGCGGTGCCGGGGCTGGTCGCCTGCATGCTGGACGGCACCGGACGGGTGAATGTGGGGCAGGGTGCGGTGATGACGGTACAGGGAATCGGCGCGTCGCTCAGTCCGGCGATCGGCGGCTGGCTGGCGCAGGCGATCGGCTACCGCGCGGCCTTCTACATTCTCGGCAGCTTCGCCCTGATCAGCCTGGCGCTCTGGATCGGCTTCGCCGCGATCCTTCGCCCTGCCTGTGCCGGCGTGCGCCCCACTGAGAACGCATGAGCGCTGCGACCATCGCCACCTGGGGGATCTGCGCCGCCGCCACGGCGGGCGTGATCCTTCGCCCCTTCCGCTGGCCCGAGGCGATCTGGGCGGTGCTGGGCGCCGCGCTGCTGCTGCTGCTCGGCCTGATGCCGTTCGCCGCGGCGGCGGGCGCGGTCGGCAAGGGGCTGGACGTCTATCTGTTCCTGATCGGCATGATGTTGCTGAGCGAGACGGCGCGCGAGCAGGGGCTGTTCGACTGGCTTGCCGCCGCCGCCGCCGCCCATGCCCGCGGATCGACCCTGCGGCTGTTCGCGCTGGTCTATGCGACCGGAATCATCACCACCACCTTCCTGTCGAACGATGCCACCGCGGTGGTGCTGACCCCGGCCGTCTATGCTGCCGCGCGCAAGGCCAAGGCCGATCCGCTGCCGATGCTGCTCGCCTGCGCGCTGGTCGCCAATGCCGCGAGCTTCGTGCTGCCGATCTCCAACCCCGCCAATCTGGTGCTGTACGGGGGCAAGATGCCGCCGCTCGGCCAATGGTTCGGCGCCTTCGCGCTGCCATCGCTCGCCGCGATCGCGGTGACGTTCCTCCTGCTGCGCTGGAGCGAGCGTGCCCGGCTCGCCGGCGCATGCGAAGCGGAGATCGCGCGCGAGCCACTGTCGAGCGGCGGCAAGGCGGCGCTGGCAGGAATCGCCGCCACCGCGATCGTGCTGCTGGTCGTCTCGGCGCTGGACCTGCCGCTGGGCCTGCCCACCTGCATCGCGGGCGCGGCGACGACGCTGCTGGTGTGCGCGCTGGCGCAGCGTTCGCCGCTGGTGCCGGCGCGGGCGGTTTCGTGGAGCGTGCTGCCGCTGGTCGCCGGGCTGTTCGTGCTGGTCGAGGCGCTGGACCGGACCGGCGTGATCGGCCTAGTCGCGCAGGGGCTGCGCGCCGCCGCGCAGGCATCCCCGGCGGCGGGGGCGGCTTCCGCCGGCACGATCCTCGCCTTCGCCTCCAACCTGATGAACAACCTCCCCGCCGGCCTGATCGCCAGCGAAGCGGTGGCGCAGGCCCATCCGCCCCGGCTGATCGTGGATGCCTTGCTGATCGGCGTGGACCTCGGTCCCAACCTGTCGATCACCGGGAGCCTGGCGACGATATTGTGGCTGCAGGCGATTCGCCGCGAGGGGGAGGAGATAGGCTTCTGGCGCTTCCTGCGCACCGGCGTGGTGACGATGGTGCCGGCGCTGACCGCAGCGCTGGCCGCGCGCCTGCTGCTCGGCTGAGGCCCGGCGGTGATTCCGGCGCTGCGCTTCCTCCCCAGAATTCCAGTGGCCGTGCGTCGCCGGGACGCTCGCCGCGCTTGGCGCGCCGGGAACCTTGCTATATAGAAAGGGTTCAGCTTTTTCCGGTCCCGCGGCGCTTGACAGTTCGCCTGCGGCCCCGTATCTCGCCCAACTTCCGGAACAGTAGATTACGGCGGCGCTCCGTGCGTGCGTCGTGCGGCTGCATTTCGGAGAGCAACGCTACGAGATGGGGCATCGCTGCCATGCAGTGCCCCGTGGAGCTGGGAGAATATATTTCATGGCACGTATTGCGGGTGTTAACATCCCGACCAACAAGCGCGTCGTTATCGCGCTGCAGTATATCCACGGCATTGGCGCGACCAAGGCCAAGGAACTGACCACGCAGCTCGGCATCGCGCCGGAGCGCCGCGTGCAGGACCTGAGCGATCAGGAAGTGCTGCAGATCCGCGAAGCGATCGACGCCGGTTACACCGTGGAAGGTGATCTTCGTCGCCAGGTGGCGATGAACATCAAGCGCCTGATGGACCTGGCCTGCTATCGCGGCCTGCGTCACCGCAAGGGCCTGCCGGTCCGTGGCCAGCGCACGCACACCAATGCGCGCACCCGCAAGGGCAAGGCCAAGCCGATCGCCGGCAAGAAGAAGTAAGCAGCGCTCTCCAGCGCGCTCTTCTTCCCCCGAGGCCTCGCGCCTCCAGGCACCAAGCTTCTAGGTCAGGAAATTCCAAATGGCACGTGAACCGCAGCGTATTCGCCGTCGCGAACGCAAGAACATCACCGCCGGCGTCGCGCATGTGAACGCCAGCTTCAACAACACCATGATCACCATCACCGACGCGCAGGGCAACGCGATCAGCTGGTCGTCGGCCGGCATGATGGGCTTCAAGGGCTCGCGCAAGTCGACCCCGTACGCAGCCCAGGTCGCCGCCGAAGACGCCGGCCGCAAGGCCGCCGAGCACGGCGTTCGCACCCTCGAAGTCGAAGTCAAGGGTCCGGGTTCGGGCCGTGAGTCGGCGCTCCGCGCGCTGCAGGCCGTCGGCTTCCAGATCACCTCGATCCGCGACGTGACGGCGATCCCCCATAACGGCGTGCGGCCGTCGAAGCGTCGCCGCGTCTGATACGTCCTGCTTGCACCGCGGGCCCTGAGGCGGGTCTGCGGTCTTGCAGTAAATACCTGGCGGGGAATGCCTCTTTCCCGCCCAACATGAGGAAAGCCCGTGTCGGTCAACGCTAAGAACTGGCAGGAACTCAAGAAGCCCAACGGCCTCGAGAAGAAGCCCGGTGGCGATCCCAAGCGGAAGTCGACGTTCGTCGCCGAGCCGCTGGAGCGGGGCTTCGGCCTCACCCTCGGCAACGCGCTGCGCCGCGTGCTGCTGTCGTCGCTGCAGGGCGCGGCAGTCACCTCGATCAAGATCGAGAATGTGCTGCACGAATTCTCGTCGCTCGCCGGGGTGCGCGAGGACGTGACCGACATCGTCCTCAACGTGAAGCAGATCGCGCTCAAGATGCAGGGCGAAGGCCCGAAGCGTCTCCAGCTGTCGGCCACCGGCCCGGCGGAAGTCAAGGCAGGCGACATCGCGGTTTCGGGCGACATCGAAGTGATGAACCCCGAGCTGGTGATCTGCCACCTCGATGACGGCGCGACCCTGAACATGGAACTGACCGCGGACGTGGGTAAGGGCTATGTGCCCGCTACCGCGAACCGTCCGGCCGACGCGCCGATCGGGCTGATCCCGGTCGATGCGCTGTTCAGCCCGGTCCGTCAGGTCTCCTACAAGGTCGAGAACACCCGCGTCGGCCAGGAGCTCGATTACGACAAGCTCACGCTGACCGTCGAGACCGACGGCACGGTGACCCCGGAGGACTCGCTGGCCTATGCCGCGCGGATCCTGCAGGACCAGCTGGCGCTGTTCGTCCACTTCGACGATTCGTCGATCACCCGGGCAGCCCCGGTCGGCATGGCGCCGGCAGCTGCTCCGGCGGAAGGTGCTGCGGGCGATGCCGCGCAGATCAACCGCTATCTGCTCAAGAAGGTCGACGAGCTGGAGCTTTCGGTCCGCTCGGCCAACTGCCTCAAGAACGACAACATCATCTATATCGGCGATCTGGTTCAGAAGACCGAAGCCGAGATGCTGCGCACGCCGAACTTCGGCCGCAAGTCGCTCAATGAGATCAAGGAAGTCCTCTCCAGCATGGGCCTGCGCCTGGGCATGGAAATCCCGGGCTGGCCGCCCGAGAACATCGAGGAAATGGCCAAGAAGCTCGAGCAGGAGATCATGGGCTGAGCCTCGCGTCCGGGATTAGCCTTGCTGATCCCGGGCTGATCGCGAGGCCCGGCCGGTGGGGCCGCAGGCTCCGACCGACGACGCGGCTTTGCCGCGGCGGCCATCAGGAAAGTTTGGCGCGAGCCTAAACTTCCTAAACTTAGGGTTTTGGGCGGTGGCCCTGATCGCACCGCCTGGTCTGGGGTTCCGTCGAACGGCCCCTTAACGAACGAAGGAAAGAATCATGCGCCATCGTGTAGGCGGTCGTAAGCTGCAGCGTACCTCGGCTCACCGTATTGCCCTGTTCCGCAACATGAGCGCCGCGCTCATCAAGCACGAGCAGATCACCACCACCGTCGCCAAGGCGAAGGAACTGCGCCCGTACGTCGAGAAGCTGATCACCCTCGCCAAGAAGGGTGGCCTGTCCAATCGTCGTCTGGCCCATTCGCGCCTGATGGACGACGCCCAGCTGGTGAAGCTGTTCGACGTGCTGGCAGCGCGCTACGCCGATCGCAACGGCGGCTATACCCGCATCATCAAGGCCGGCATCCGCGCCTCGGACGCGTCGCCGATGGCGATCATCGAGTTCGTCGATCGCGACGTCTCGGCCAAGGGCCAGGATTCGGGTCCGGTGATGTCGGACGAGGATTTCGACGAAGCCGCCTGATCGGCACGTCGTTCGAACCGAACAAGGGAAGGGCGGTCGCTGGTGCGGCCGCCCTTTT